>NZ_LZSO01000026.1 GCF_001665785.1 Mycolicibacterium peregrinum | reverse complement strand
TGGCCGAACTGGGCCAAGCTGTTCTTCAACAACAAGGGCGTCGCCGCCAACACCACCGACGTCTGCCAGAACTACCCGCCCAACGACATGTCGGTCTGGGACTGGCACTGATCCGAGGATTTCCCACGGGCTGGGTCCGGCGGCCGACACGGCAGCGGACCCAGCCCGATCCGTTAGCTCCATCACAATCAGCAGTCCGATACTTCGGCATCGTCTGGTCTGACGGCCTCGTAAATGTAGCTTGACCTGCCGCTATGCGTCGGGTCGCGACGGTGGCCCCCCACCGGCGGCCGGGCAGCACCCTGGGCGCACGATCACACCTGTGTCACCGTTTTGCCACTCATTTAAATAGGCTAATATCTCGCTAAGTTTTTAGTTAGCCATTCGGCTAGACAGCGAGGCGTATCGAGGTGAACATGGTGCACGGGTGCTCCCCCATCGACTGCCATGCCACCGGCATGGCGGTGTCGCCTCGCCGCCCCAATGCCCACATTGCCCACAACCGACGGACCGGTGCCATTTCACGATGACCAACGCGACGAAAAGCTCTCGCCGGAAACAGTTTTCACTGTCAGGCCTGGCCAAGAAGTTCTGGATCCCCTTGATCATCGTCGTGGTGGTGTTGGTCGGCGGGTTCACGGTGATGCGGGTGCGCACGTTCTTCGGCGCAGGCGACGGCTCCGGGTTCGCCAGCGCCAAGGTCGATGACACCAAGCCGTTCGACCCCAAGGTTGTGGTCTACGAGATCTACGGCGTGCCCGGTGCGACGGCCGACGTGAACTACCTCGATCTCGACGCCCAGCCCCAGCGCGTCGACGGGGTCACCCTGCCCTGGACGCTGCGCCTGGAGTCCACCGCTCCCTCGGTGTTCCCCAACATCGTCGCGCAGGGCGACGGCAACTCCATCAGCTGCCGCATCACCGTCGATGACGAGCTCAAGGACGAGAGAACCTCCAACGGCGTCAATGCCCAGACCTTCTGCTTGGTGAAATCTGCATGAGCACCCCTGACGCCCCGACCGACGCCTTCGGAGTCACCGGACCGAAAAAGGCCCACCACGGCGGGATCGCCAAGTGGATCCGGCGCCTGGCCGTGCCGATCATCCTCGGCTGGGTCGTTCTCATCGGCATCCTGAACACCGTTGTGCCCCAGCTCGAAGAGGTGGGCAAGATGCGGTCGGTGTCGATGACCCCCGACCAGGCTCCGTCGATGATCGCCATGAAGCGTGTCGGCGAGGTGTTCCAGGAGTTCAAGTCCAACAGCTCGGTCATGGTGGTGCTCGAGGGCGACGAGCCGCTCGACATCAAAGCGCACGATTACTACGACGAGGTCGTCGCCAAGCTCGAGGCCGACAAGGAGCACGTCGAGCACGTCCAGGATTTCTGGGGCGACCCGCTGACCGCCTCTGGCGCGCAGAGCTCCGACGGCAAGGCCTCTTACGTGCAGGTCTACACCGCCGGTAACCAGGGCGAGGCGCTGGCCAACGAGTCGGTCGAGGCCGTCCAGAAGATCGTCGAGAGTGTCACGCCCCCGCCGGGCGTCAAGGCCTACGTCACCGGCCCGGCCGCGTTGGCCGCCGACCAGCACATCGCCGGCGACCGCAGCATGCGGATGATCGAGGCGCTGACCTTCACCGTCATCATCATCATGCTGCTGTTGGTCTACCGCTCCGTCGTCACGGTGATCCTCACCCTGGTCATGGTGGTGCTGTCGCTGTCGGCGGCCCGCGGCGTGATCGCCGCCCTGGGTTACTACAACATCATCGGGCTCTCGACATTCGCCACCAACCTGTTGGTGACACTGGCCATCGCCGCCTCAACCGACTACGCGATCTTCCTCATAGGCCGATATCAAGAGGCCCGAAGTGTCGGTGAAGACCGCGAACAGTCCTACTACACGATGTTCCACGGCACCGCGCATGTGGTGCTGGGCTCAGGTCTGACCATCGCCGGCGCGACGCTGTGTCTGCACTTCACCAACCTTCCGTACTTCCAGTCGCTGGGAATCCCGCTGGCCATCGGCATGGTCACCGGCGTGATCGCCGCCCTGACCCTGGGGCCCGCGATCATCACGGTGGCCAGCAAGTTCGGTAAGACGCTGGAGCCCAGGCGGGCCATGCGGACCCGCGGGTGGCGCAAGCTCGGTGCGGCCGTGGTGCGTTGGCCGGGACCGATCCTGATCGCCACCATCGCGCTGTCGCTGATCGGCCTGCTGACCCTGCCCGGGTACAAGACCAACTACAACGACCGCAAGTACCTCCCGGCGGATCTACCCGCCAACACCGGCTACGCCGCATCCGACCGGCACTTCTCGCAGGCCCGGATGAACCCCGAGCTGCTGCTCATCGAAAGCGATCACGACCTGCGCAACTCCGCGGACTTCCTGGTCGTCGACCGCATCGCCAAGCGAATCTTCCAGGTGCCCGGCATTTCTCGGGTTCAGGCCATCACGCGCCCGCAGGGAACGCCGATCGAGCACACCTCGATCCCGTTCCAGATCAGCATGCAGGGCACCACGCAGATGATGAACATGAAGTACATGCAGGACCGCATGAAGGACATGCTGGTCCAGGCCGACGAGATGCAGAAAACGGTCGACACGATGGAGAAGATGCTCGGGTTGACCAAGGAGATGTCGGACACCACCCACAGCATGGTGGGCAAGATGCACGGCATGGTCGTCGATGTCGCCGAAATGCGGGACCACATAGCCGATTTCGACGACTTCTTCCGGCCGATCCGTAACTACCTGTACTGGGAACCGCACTGCTTCGACATCCCGATGTGCTGGTCGATGCGTTCGATCTTCGACACCCTTGACGGCATCGACACCATGACCGACGACATCCAGAAGTTGATGCCGGACATGGATCGTCTCGATGCGCTCATGCCGCAGCTGGTCACGATCATGCCCCCGATGATCCAGACCATGAAGAACATGAAGAACATGATGCTGACCATGCAGGCCACGATGGGCGGTCTGCAGGATCAGATGGAAGCGATGATGGAGAACCAGACGGCCATGGGCCAGGCGTTCGACGCTTCCAAGAACGACGACTCGTTCTACCTGCCACCGGAGACCTTCGACAACCCGGACTTCAAGCGCGGCATGAAGATGTTCCTGTCCCCGGACGGGCATGCGGTGCGGTTCATCATCAGCCACGAAGGCGACCCGATGAGCCCCGAGGGAATCTCCCACATCGATGCGATCAAGAACGCCGCCAAGGAGGCCATCAAGGGCACCCCGCTGGAGGGGTCCAAGATCTACCTCGGTGGCACCGCGGCGACCTTCAAGGACATGCAGGAAGGGGCCAACTACGACCTGCTGATCGCCGGAATCGCGGCGCTGTGCCTGATCTTCATCATCATGCTGATCCTCACGCGCAGCGTGGTGGCGGCCGCGGTGATCGTCGGCACCGTGGTGCTGTCGCTGGGCGCCTCCTTCGGTCTGTCGGTGCTCATCTGGCAGCACCTGATCGGCCTGGAACTGCACTGGATGGTGCTCGCGATGGCGGTCATCGTGCTGTTGGCCGTGGGTGCGGACTACAACCTGCTACTGGTCTCCCGATTCAAAGAGGAGATCCACGCAGGCCTGAACACCGGCATCATCCGCGCCATGGGCGGCACCGGGTCGGTGGTCACCTCGGCAGGTTTGGTGTTCGCGTTCACCATGATGTCGATGGCAGTCAGCGAACTGGCCGTGATCGGCCAGGTGGGCACCACCATCGGTCTGGGTCTGCTGTTCGACACCCTGGTCATCCGCTCCTTCATGACCCCCTCGATCGCAGCCCTGATGGGCAAGTGGTTCTGGTGGCCGCAGCGGGTGCGTCAGCGTCCCCTGCCGGCGCCGTGGCCCACTCCGGTCCAGCGTGACCCGCAGGACTCGCTGGTCTAATCGGCCTGTTCCAGACCCGACTTCAAGCCGGACAGTTTGACCGGCCAGCCGTGCGAGATCATCCCTCGCACGGGGCCGGCCGGGTTGAAACCGTCGTGGACCACCGTGAGCTTCACCTGGTCCCCGACCGGTTCGATGTCGAACGACACCCGTGACCGGGGTTCGGCCGCCGCCTCGCCAAGAGTCTCCTCGCTGAGATCGGGGGCGATCTGCGTCAGTTCGGGCGTGAAGGTGTGGAACGTGAACGCGAGCCGCTGATAGGGATCGGACTCGACCACGATCTGTTCGGGGTCGTCGATACGCAGCCCGCCTTCGACCCAGGTGTACGTCGAACCCTTCTGCCACTCGGATTCGATGGCGTGTCCCATGTAGCTCTCGGAGAACGCCGGGTTGGTGAGCGCCTGCCACAGCCTCTCCGGCGTGGTGCGGATATAGGTGGTGTACACGAACTCGCCCGGCACAGCGGGGTGCTCCAAGACCGTCTTGAGGTCTTGCAGAGCCTCTACCCTCGTGGAGTCATAGCGGTCGATCCAGCGGTCGGCGATGGCATTGATCGGTTCGGGGTTGAGGTAATGCAGTTTCTCCCGCCCCTGACGCAGCGTCGTGACGAGGTTGGCCGCCTCCAGCACCGCCAGGTGCTTGCTGACCGACTGCCGAGCCATCGACATGCCGCTACAGAGCTGCCGCAGGCTCTGTCCGTCGCTGTCGTTGAGGCTGTCCAGTAGCAGCCGCCGACTCGGGTCCGCCAGCGCTTTGAAGACCTCGTCCACCCTCGCCATCCCGTCATAGCCCGGGCACCCGGACTCCTCGGTCAATCATGCAGCCATCAGGCTGCATGTCAAGCGTCGCCGGCGCCGGGGATCGCCACCGCAACCGCGAATCGGAGCGTCCGATCGGGGCCCGCCAGCCACCATTCAACGGGGTGGCGCCGTTGCCGGATTTAGCGCGCCACGTCGATCCGCCTGCGTTCGCGTCGCGGAGATGCCCGTCGCCACCCAGGACGACCTCCGGCCGAGCAGGCAGCCCGCCGAGGTTCGAAATACCTTTAACATCAATGTAATTCGGATATGACTTGTGTAGCGCAAGTCTTTGATCGACCGATCGTCCATCAGCACAAGCCCAGTGCCACAGCATTATTGGAGATTGTCCGGCACGTCCACCGACCCTGGGCAAACACATTCCGCTGGCAACCGAATGGCACGCGCAGGCAACCGCACTCAATCCGGAGATGCGTGAAACAGTCCATATCAGGCACCCCTTGTGAACGGAGTCACATATTTTGCCCGGCCAAAATCGGCTCTGCTAGCGTCCCGCCGCATGTTTGCTATCGCGACGCTTATGGCGCTTGTCCAGCAGGTTTCGGGCACGCCGTACATCTCGGGTGGAGACTCGCCGGCCGGCACCGACTGCTCAGGCCTGGCTTCCTGGGTCAGCAATATGGCGACCGGCCGTCCCGTCTACGGCGACCGGTTCAACACCGGCAATCAGGAGCGTGCGCTCCTGGCCCGGGGCTTCAGGTACGGAACCCAGCCCGGCGCCCTGGTGATCGGCTGGAACGGCGGCCACACCGCCGTGACCCTGCCGGACGGCACGCCGGTGTCCTCGGGCGAGGGCGGCCACGGAGTCCGGATCGGTGGCGGCGGCGCCTACCAGCGCCAGTTCAGCCACCACATGTACCTGCCGATGGCCGAAGAAGCGCCGCAGGAGGCGCCTGCGGACGCACCGATGGACCCGTTCGCCCCGCCGCCTCCCGCCGAGGCGATCCCGCCTGCGGCCCCGATGGACGCGCCGATCATGCTGGACGTTCCGCCCCCACCGGCTCCTCCTGCGCCCGACGAGCCGGCCCCGATGGCCGTCTGACATCACACCGGTCGGTGGCCGGCCAACCGCGAGCATTCGGATAGCGTCTGGATGTGCTCGTGCTCCTGCCACCATCGGAGACCAAACGCACCGGCGGGGACGGCCCGCCGGTGCGTTTGGACATTCTGAGCTCGCCAGAGCTCACCCCGCTCCGCAATTCACTGATCGACGAACTGGTCACCCTCGCCGCCGACCCACCGGCCTGCCGGAAAGCCCTGGGCATCTCCGCCGGCCAGGACGCCGAGATCGAACGCAACGCCGCACTCCGCCAGGCGCCGACGATGCCGGCCATCGAGCGATACACCGGGGTGCTCTACGACGCCCTCGACGTCGGGTCGCTCCGCGGCGCGGCCGTCGCACGAGCCCGCCAAAGGCTGGCCGTCGGATCCGCCCTGTTCGGCCTCCTGCGCGCCGATGATCCGGTGCCCGCCTACCGACTGTCCGCCTCGTCGAAACTGCCCGGACAACCGGGCCTTGCCAAACGTTGGCGCCCGCTGTTGGAACCCGTCCTCGCCGATATCGCCGCAGGCGAGCTGGTTGTCGATCTGCGGTCCGGCTCCTACGCCGGTCTGGGCCGGATCCCCGGTGCGGTCCGCGTGCAGGTCCTGGCCGAGCACGCCGACGGCCATCGCACCGTGGTCAGCCACTTCAACAAAGCCCACAAGGGCCACCTGGCCCGAGCACTGGTCAGCTCCCGCAGCGAACCCGACAGCGCCGCCGGCGTCGCGGCGGTCGCCCGCCGCGCCGGCATGCACGTGGAACGCGACGGCGATGACCTGACCGTCGTGGTCCCGGCCTGACGTTCAGGCTGCGTCGAACGGCTCGCCGTCGAGAGCCTGCGATGGCCGGCCGTCGGGCCCCTGGGGCACATCCCCGACCAACGTCACGCGATAGAGCCGACGGTCGTGCTCGCCCGTGAGATCCGACGGTGCCAGATGCACGGTCGCGCGGTTGTCCCAGAACGCGATGCTGCCCGGCTCCCACTTGAACCGCACGGTGTACTCGGGGCGCACCAACTCGTCGTAGAACAGACCGAGCAGGCGGCGACTCTCGTGCGGTGACACGTCAACGATATGGCTGGTGAAACCCGGGTTGACGTAGAGCGCACGCTCCCCCGTCTCCGGGTGAACCCGCACCACCGGATGCTCGGTCAGCAGCGGACGGCGATTCACCCGGCGCTGATAGTCCTCGGTCGCAGTCGTGCCGTCCGGCGGAGCGAACCGGTGCACCGCCCGCAGTCCGTCGGCGAGCCGCCGCAACGGCGCAGACAGTCCGGAGTAGGCCGCGACGGTGTTCGCCCACTGGGTGTCCCCGCCGTAGGGCGGGATCACCTCTGCCCGCAGTATCGAGGCGGCAGGCGGATTCACCGCGGCGGTGACGTCGGCATGCCAGTTCGCCTTGTCGTAACCGCGACTGCTGCCGTACCGGGCCTTGAACCGGTCGGCGAATATCGGATAGATCGTCGGGTAGTCCGGGTCCGGGATGGAATCGAACAGCGGATGAGCCGGGGTCGGAGAACCGAAGGCCCGGGCCAACCGAAGGTGATCGTCGTGGCCGATGAACTGGTCGCGGAAGAACACCACTTTCCATTTGAGCAGTGCGGCACGGATTTCAGCGATGTGCTCATCGAGTAGCGGTGCGGTCAGATCGATTCCGTGGATCTCGGCACCGATCCAGCCGGACTGTGGTCGGACACTCAGTGCGGACGCCAGTTGTGTCATCAGTGTTCCCCTCGATTCAGTATGGAGCCGTCAGGATTTCAGCGATTTCGGTGTGACACCGTCGAGTTCGTTCTGCGCGGTGACGATGTCGTTGTAGCGACCGTCCACAAAGGGCAACACATCCTCGCGGCCCTTGATTGTTCCGGTCTCGTGCAGACCGTCGGCGACGGTCTGGAACAACGCCGTGGACTGCTCGTCGATCGGGTAGTACGAGGCGATCCCGTCCTCTTCGTACAGCTTCTTGCCCTGGTCGAAGGTGATGCCCTGAACCTTGACGTAGTACTCGTCGATCCACTGGTCGGCGTGGGTGTCCTTCCAGTTGTTGGCTGCCACGGCGCGTCCGAGGTAGTCGCCGATCGCCGCCACCTTGGCGGGATCATCGAGTACATCGCGACGCACGATGAGGGTCTGGATACCGGTGTTGATGCCCTTACCGTCACCGAGGATCGGCGGCTCACCCAATTGGTAGTACTGGTTGCCCAGCACGATGGCGGCATCGACCGCGCCGGCGGCGAACGTCGGCACCACCTCTGCCCCAGCCAGTTCCACCGGCTGCACATCGGTTCGCAGGTCCAGGCCGTGGCGCTTGAGCAGCCCTGCGGTCACCATGTGGCGACCGGATCCCGGCGGATAGGCGACCCGCCTACCGCGCAGATCCTCGATGGTCCTGACCCCGCTGTCGGGGCGAGCCACCAGGTAGTAGCCACCGCTGGTGCCCGGATTCGCCTGCAGCCCGATGGTCACCAGGTCTGTGACGCCACTGTCCACCGCGATCGGTACCGGTGCCTCACCGATGGATCCGACGTCGGCCGCGCCCGACCGCAGTGCCTCGATGACCGCGGCGCCGCCGCTGAAATCAGCGAAATCCACCTCATAAGGTGTTCCCTGGCCGGCATTGGCCAGGTTCCACGGCAGCGACTGTGTCCCGTTCTGCTCGGCGACGACGAGCTTGGTGCCGGCCGGTACCTCGGTCTTGGCGGCGATCTTCACCGTGTCGATGGCGCCGCCGGACTCGTCGTCGGACAATCCGCACGCGCTGAGCAACAGCGGAACCAACAACAAGACGGCGGACCGCAACCGAGCTCGACGATCAAATGGCATCTGATTGTTCCTTGTCTTCGGATACGCCGAGTTCGGACAGCAACCGCTTTCGCAGCGCAGTGAATTCGTGGGTGTCACGGGCCCGGGGTTTGGGCACCGCAACGTCGACATCGAGAGAGATGACGCCGTCGGTCAGCACGATCACGCGGTCGGCGAGCAGGATCGCCTCATCGACGTCGTGAGTGACCAACAAGACCGCCGGAGTGTGCCGGCGGTACAGATCCATCAGCAGGCCGTGCATCCTGATCCGTGTGAGCGCGTCGAGCGCGCCGAACGGTTCGTCGAGCAGCAACAGTTGCGGTTCACGGACCAAGGCCCGGGCCAGCGCAACCCGCTGTGCCTCTCCGCCGGACAATGTGCGGGGCCACGCCTTCGCCTTGTCCGCCAGATTGACCTCGCGCAGCGCCGCCAGCGCGCGGCGTTGTACCGCGCCGCCGGCGGGCAGTCCGATCGTCACGTTCGCCAGCACCCGCTGCCACGGCAGTAATCGGGAATCCTGGAAGACGATCGCCCGCCGCTCGGGTACCCGCAGGTAGCCGTCCACGTCACTGTCGAGGGCACCCAGGGCCCGCAGGAACGTGCTCTTGCCGGAACCGCTTCGGCCGAGCAGGGCGACGAACTCTCCGGCGCGGATCTCCAGATCGAGTCCGTCGATGATGACGTTGTCCCCGAACCGCTTCCGGATGTCGCGGGCGATCACCACCGCCGTCGCGTCAACAGGCGCGGGCAGTGTCTCAGTCCCCGTCATAGGCCCGCCTCCAGGTGAGCAGACGGCCTTCGAGGAACCGGACCACCAGAATCGAGACAAGGCCGAGAATGGCGTACACGGCGATCAACACGAAGACGATGTCGATCTGGAAGTACTCGCGGGCGTCGGTCATCATCCGGCCCAGGCCCTTCTTCGCGTTGATCGTCTCGGCGAAGATCAACGACAACCAGGACGCCGTCAGCGCCAGCCGCAGTCCGACCAGGAATCCCGGAAGCGATCCGGGAATGATGACCCGATAGATCATTTCGGCCCGGCCGGCACCGAAGGATCGCGCCGCCTCCACGAGCGTGGCATCCACGCTGCGGATCGCGCTGAACGTGTTGATGTAGATCGCCACGGCAACGGCAAGTGTGATCAGCAGGATCTTCGGCAGCTCGCTGATGCCGAACCATACGATCAGCAGCGGCACCAGCGCGAAGTTCGGAACCGCGCGCAGCACTTCCATGTTGGCATCGACGAAGTTCTCCCCGATCCGGGACAGCCCGGAGATCAGGGCCAGCCCGAGACCGAGCACGATGCCGAAGGCGAGGCCGTAACCGACGCGCAACAGACTGGCGGTCAGGTGCTCCTGAAAGGTTCCGTCGGCGATCAGCGTCCACGCGGCACCGAGAACCCGGGTCGGCGGCGGCACGGTTCGCTCGTCGAAGATGCCGACCGTCGAGAAAAGTTGCCACAGTCCGACCAGCAGCGCCGGGCCCAGTAGCCGCTGCACCGAACGCGGCACCAGCGGTTTGCGCTGTGTCCGCCGGACCGCCGCCCGCGGGTCGACCAGTCCGCTGGGCGGGTCGGTATGCGCAACACCGGTCGGTCGCGACAACAAGGTGGCCATCTCAGGCAGCGCCGAAGTAGTCGCCCGAAATCGACTCCGAGGCAACACCATCGGGGCCCACCGGAATGTCGCCCACCAGTGTGATGCGGTGCAGCACCCGATCACCCTCGACATGTTCGAAGTCCCGCGGTGCCAGGTGCAGGGCGGCGCGGTTGTCCCAGAACGCCACGCTGCCGGGCTCCCATCTGAACCGCACCGAGTACTCGGGCCGCGCGATCTCCTCGAACAACAGATCGAGGAGGTGCCTGCCCTCCCGGGGTGAGAGATTGACGATCTCCCGGGTGAAGGACGGATTGACGTAGAGAACCTTCTCCCCGGTCTCGGGGTGCACCCGGACCACCGGGTGGATCGTCGCCAGCGGATTGCTCCGCACCAGATCGCCGATCTTCTCGGTGCTGCGTTCAGCCGATGTCGTCGAACCGAATCGGTGCTCGGCACGCAGTTCGTCGACGAGCGCCTGCACCGACGGAGACAGACCCGCATATACCGCAGCCACATTGGCGAACTGAGTGTCACCCCCGTAACCGGGCACCTGCTCCGCGCGCAGGATCGAATGCGACGGCGGGTTGATCAGCGGGGTGACATCGGCGTGCCAACCCGGACCGTTCGGACTTTGCCGCTTGCGGTACTTGGTGCCGTATCGGTGGTCGTACGCGGCCGGGGACACCGTATGAATCTGCGGGAATCCCACTGGGGCAGAATCGCCCTCGTAGGGATGGCCGGGGGTCACCTCGCCGAACTGGGCGCCGAACGCGATCTGCGATGCGTGGTCGAGGTCCTGCTCGCGAAAGAACACCACCTTCCACCGGTGCAGGGCTTCGCGGATCGCCGCCACCTGTTCGGACGGCAGTGGCACAGACAAGTCAGCCCCGTCGATCAATGCTCCGGTGAATCCCGACAGCGGACTGACAGTGAGTCCCGTGGAGGACATGGCCACACTCCCCTCGAAAGCGGCTGCATATATGTGCCATTCGAAGCTAACGAGGATGCCCGTAGCGCCAACCGGTTTGAATCGACGTGACGGGAAGTGCCGTCGTGGAGCGGGTGACCGAATTGTCGTTGCCGACCGCGGACCGAGTTGATGTTCCAAATCGCTTCTGCCTGCGGCGCACTGACTCATTGCCAGGATATGACTGCGAATGCCACTGTTGCCGAGCTACTTTCAGCGCAGCGTTGCCGCGGGAGCACGACCGACCCACACCGCGACCGGATTTCGGCGAATTCCCGGGTGTCACCCACAGCGCCCGGTCTCGTCGTGCACAATATGACCTCGCGTCAGCGCCCGTCGCCTGTGCCACGCCCATACACCGCCGTTCCCCGGGAGCAAGCTTGGTCACCTTCCCAGTCTCCACACCGCATCCGCCGTATCAACCGGTTCGCCGTGGACGTCATCGGAAGGCGCCGCAACGGCAGTGGCTGCCCGTCGGGATCGGGGTGGCGGCCGCGGCCGTGGTCAGTTCCTTGCTCACCGCATTCGTCATCATCACCACGTTGGCTTCCAAATTCTCCGCCAGAGATTCGGTGTACGCGGTCGGCGCCAGAACGTATGAGGTGAAACCGAACCCCCTGCAGCAACCCGTCGTCACCGAACCGGCCGCGGCGGCTCCGGCCACCGCGACGTTCGCATCCGACGGATCCGGTTTCGTCGACTCCCAGGCGCGCTGCCGCGACACCCAGACCGCCAGGGCCATCGGGCGCACCGAGGGCTCACTCGTCGTGATCTGCCTGGACCGCACCGGTCGCCTGGAATACCACGGCGTGCGGCTTTCCGACCGGGCCGCCCTGGCGGCGTCGGCGGACCTCACCCCGGGCCGCAAGTTCGTCGCGCGCAACCTCCAGGCCAACTACGCGGTCTCACCGACCGAGTTGCTGGTCACCTCGGGAAGCGCGGTCCTCAAACGCGAACCGATGGTCGAGTACCGCGAGATCCTGTCCACGCCGGTGGTCGTCGCACCGCGGTAACCGCGCTAAGCTGGCCGCTCATCGGCCGTGCGGCGGGAGATCGATGTCCACTTTCTGGCGGTACGTCCGTATCCAGGTCATGGTGTTCGTCTTCGGTATCGTCGGGCCGATCTTCCTCATCGTTTACTTTGCCGCACAACCCGATCCGACACTGAAGTGGATGTATTTCGTCGGCCTGATCCTGACCGGGGCCGAGGTACTGATCGCACTCGAGCTGACCCGTCGCAGTACGCCGTCGGACAGCACGGTCGAACTCATGGAGTGAGGTGACATGGATTCCTCGTCGGCATTCGAACTTGCGGGCACCGATGCCATCGGGCAGGCGGCCCTGGCCGCATCTGGTGAGGTCAGTGCCGTCGAGTTACTCGAGGCGGCGATCATCCGGGTCGAGGCGACGCGCGCCCTGAACGCCGTGATCACCGACCTGTTCGACCGGGGGCGCACCCAAGCCGCGGCACTCGACGAGTCCGGCGTACTGCGCAACGAGCAGGCGGGGCCGCTGGCCGGGGTGCCGTTCCTGCTCAAGGATCTGGGTGCCACGCTGGCCGGTGCCCGCGAGGCGATGGGCTCGCGGGCGTTGCGCGACCATGTCCCGACCGAGACCGCGTGGACGGTGGAGCGCTACCTGGACGCGGGCCTGGTGGTGTTCGGCAAGACCAACACCCCGGAGTGGGGCAACCACTGCACCACCGAGCCGTTGTTGTTCGGTCCCACGGTCAACCCGTGGTCCCCCACCGTCACCCCGGGTGGGTCCAGCGGAGGTTCAGCCGCGGCCGTGGCCGCCGGCGTGGTGCCCGCCGCCTCGGGCGGGGACGGCACCGGTTCCATCCGGGTGCCCGCCTCCTGCTGCGGCGTCGTCGGCCTCAAGCCGCGGCGCGGGCGGTCGTCCTTCGCCCCCGATGGTGGCCACGGCCTCGAAGGCCTCGTGAACGGCCACGCCCTCACCCGCACGGTGCGCGACAGCGCGGCCCTGCTCGACGTCATCGCGGGCACCGCACCGGGCGATCCTTACAGCGCCGCCGTCCCGGCTGTCTCCTTCCTCGACGCGGCGGCCGGCACACCGTCGGCACAGCGCATCCTGATCGCCACCTCGTCACCGTTTCCCACCGACCGGATCGACCCGGAAGTGGTGGCCGCGGTCGAGGCGACGGGCCGCCTGCTGGAAAGCCTCGGACACCACCTCACGCCCGGGGCCCCGACGATCGATCCGGATGCCGTCGCCGACGCCATCGCGGTCCTGCACACCGTCAGCAACGCCGAACTACATGACCTGGCCGCCGACCATCTGGGACGAGCACCCCTCGAGGACGAATTCGAGCCGAGCACCTGGGTGATGATCCGGGAGGGCTTCACCACCACGGGACTGGCGTACGCGGGCGCGATCTCGGCCATCCACGCCCAGACCCGCCGTTTCGCCCGGGAAATGGCCGGTCACGACGTGCTGCTGGTGCCGACGCTGCTGACCGGTCCGCCGCCGTACGGGCTGCTGAATCAGCCCCGGGGCACCACCAGGGCCTTCTTCGACGTCGAGTTCGCCACCACCGGTTGGACCGCCCTGGCCAACGTCACCGGTTGGGCCGCGATTTCCCTGCCGCTGGGCCAGACCGCCGAGGGTTTGCCGATCGGCGTGCAGCTGCTGGCACCCGACGAAACAGTGCTGCTCAGCCTGGCCGGCCAACTCGAGCAGGCGGCCCCGTGGGCCGGCCGTACCCCACCCCGATGGGTGGGCGCTACCGCTGTGAGCAGGCCGCCTATCCTCTGAGTCGAACTGTGCGCCACTGTGGTGTGCGCCTCAGCAGCACAACTACATCAGGACACCGTCTTCAAAGGAGTAGACAACCTCATGGTGAACCAGCAGCAGGCCGACAAGATGACCACGGGCAAGGGCTTCATCGCCGCACTCGACCAGAGCGGTGGATCCACCCCCAAGGCGCTGCGTCTCTACGGGGTCGAGGAGAGCGCCTACTCCTCCGAAGAGGAGATGTTCGACCTGATCCACCAGATGCGGTCGCGCATCATCACCTCCCCGGTGTTCAACGGTGACCGCGTGCTCGCCGCGATCCTGTTCGAGCAGACCATGGACCGCTCCATCGAGGGCAAGCCCACCGCCACCTACCTCTGGGAGGACAAAGGCGTGGTGCCGCTGCTCAAGATCGACAAGGGCCTGGCCGACGTCGAGAACGGTGTGCAGGTGATGAAGCCCATGCCCGGCCTGGACGATCTGCTCGCCCGCGCGGCCAAGGGCGGCATCTTCGGCACCAAGGAGCGTTCGGTGATCGGCGCGGCCGACGCCGACGGCATCGCCGCCGTGGTCGCCCAGCAGTTCGAGGTGGCCAAACAGGTGCTGTCGCACGGTCTGATCCCGATCATCGAACCCGAGGTCACCATCTCGATCGCCGACAAGGCCGAGGCTGAGGACCTGCTCCGCGACGAGATCACCAAGAACCTCGACGCGCTGCCCGCCGACCAGAAGGTGATGCTCAAGCTGACCCTGCCGACTCAGGCCAACCACTACCAGTCGCTGGTCGAGCATCCCAAGGTGATGCGGGTCGTGGCGCTGTCCGGCGGCTACTCCCGCGATGACGCCAACAAGATGCTGGCCGAGAACACCGGCGTGATCGCGAGCTTCAGCCGCGCACTCACCGAGGGGCTGTCGGCGCAGCAGAGTGACGACGAGTTCAACGCCACGTTGGACAAGTCCATCCAGTCGATCTACGACGCCTCGGTCGCGGGCTAGACGCGGACGCGGCGAGGCACTCAGATGGTCATCCCGATCGATCGCCCCAAGCTGGAGGGCAATGTCGCCGTCGGCGACGGCCGTCAACTCGGCTTCGCCGAATTCGGTGACCCGCAGGGGCGTGCGGTCTTCTGGCTGCACGGAACCCCGGGCGCCCGTAGGCAGATCCCGACCGAGGCCCGGATCTACGCAGAGCAGAACCACATCCGGCTGATCGGGGTGGACCGGCCAGGCATCGGTTCCTCCACCCCGCACCAGTACCACCGCGTGCTGGACTTCGGCGCGGATCTGCGCACCATCGCCGACACGCTGGGCATCGACCAGATGGCTGTCATCGGCTTGTCCGGTGGCGGCCCCTACACGCTGGCCACCGCGGCCGCCATGCCCGACCGGGTGGTGGCGGCCGGGGTGCTCGGCGGTGTGGCCCCGATGGTGGGACCCGACGCCATCAGCAGTCCGCTGATGCAGCTGGGCGCGGCGGTCGCGCCAATCCTTGAGGTGGCCGGTGCGCCGATCCGGCTGGCGGCCTCCGGGCTGATCCGGCTGATCCGGCCGGTCGCCTCTCCGGCCCTGGAGATCTACGCGCGGATCTCCCCCGAGGGCGACCGACGCATGCTCGGCCGCCCGGAGTTCAAGGCCATGTTCCTCGACGACCTGCTCAACGGCAGCCGCAAGCAGCTGGCCGCACCGTTCTACGACATCGTGGTGTTCGAGCGCGACTGGGGCTTCCGACTCGACGAGGTCAAGGTTCCGGTGCGCTGGTGGCACGGCGACCACGACCACATCGTGCCGTTCGCCCACGGTCAGCATGTGGTCTCCCGGTTGCCTGACGCGCTCATGACCGAGCTGCCCTATGAGAGCCATCTCGGTGGGCTGGGCTGCGCGCAGGAGATCATGGGCACCATGATCTCGACCTGGGACAAGGCGCGCACCGACTGAGCCGGTTCGGGGTTGACCTCAACCATTGTTGAGGGCCGAGGCTGTCGTCATGACCACCTCGATGACCCCGATCCGGACCGATCTGTGGGAAACGCGCACGGACACACCGTTTCCCGGATTGACCACACACGCCTATCTATGGACACCCGCCGGGCACAACGCACTGTTCTACTGTCCGGCCAGTGACGCCGACTTCGCCGAGCTGGACACGCTCGGCGGGGTCGACGACCACTATCTCTCGCACCAGGACGAGGCGGGACCGATGCTGGCCCGTGTCGCCGAGCGGTTCGGTTCAAGGTTGCATGCGCCCGCCGCCGAACGCGAGACGATCGGACGACACAGCCCGATCGACGTCCCGCTGTCCACCCGGCACGTCGACGACCGCGCTGTCGAGGTGATCCCCACCCCCGGTCACACTCCGGGCAGCACGAGCTATCTCGTCGAGGGCGCCGAGGGCCGGTACCTGTTCACCGGGGACACCATGTTCGTCGCCGGCGACGGTCGATGGTCGACGTTCGTGATCCCCGGTGTCGGTGACGCCGCAGCCATGGCGGACAGCCTGAATCTGCTGGCGAGCCTACAACCCGATGTCGTCATCTCCAGCGCGTTCGGGGCGCGGGCGGTCACCATCCTCGACGAGGGCGCCTGGCCGGCATGCGTCGAGCAGGCGCGACGCTCGATACCGGTGGCCCGCTGACGTTCGAGTAGCGCACTACGCTAGGCCCCGCTCCGGCCCGCTCCGATACTTCGAACAACTGGCGATGTGCCAGCGGTCCGGAGGTCGGCCATGACAACGATCGGCAAACACGCAGTGGTGCTGGGCGCGAGCATGGGAGGCCTGCTTGCCGCCCGGGCGCTGGCCGACTACTTCGACACCGTCACGCTCGTGGAACGTGACGTACTGCCCGACGGTCCGGCTCAGCGGCGCGGCGTCCCGCAGGGCCGGCACGCCCACGGACTGCTCAGCGGCGGACTGCAGGCGCTGGGCGAACTTTTCCCCGGACTTCCCGAGGACCTGGCTGCCGACGGCGCGACGGTGCTCGACGGCGCGAATCTGAGTCTCATCTCGCTGACCTTCGGCGGTCACAGGCTCAGTCTCGACCGCGAGCCGACCAGACCGATCGCGTCGTATCTCGCCAGCAGACCGTTCCTGGAAGCTCATGTGCGGGACCGGGTGCGCGCGATCGCCAACGTCGACATCCTCGACGGGCATGACGCGGTCGAGTTGCTGATGACCGACACCCGGCGGGTGACGGGCGTCCTGGTAGCCGGCCGCGACGGTGGTACCGGCAAGGCGATGACCGCCGATCTGATCGTCGACGCGATGGGACGCGCCGGCCGGACTCCGGCGTTCCTGGAGAGCGCGGGATTCGGGCGTCCGGCCGAAGACCGGATCGAGGTGAAGGTCGCTTACTCTAGCCAGCTGTTGCGCTTCACCGGCAATTCGCCCGACGATCGACTCACCCTGGTCGGCGCGGTCCCCGAAAGGCCTTACGGCGGTTCGTTGTTCGCCTACGAGGACAACACCTGGTTACTCACCACGGCCGGGATGAGCGGCCACGAACCACCGACCGATCTGGCCGGGATGGTCGACTTCGTCGAAGATCTGTTCCCTGCCGAGACCGTCGCGGCCCTGCACGACGCCCAGCCGCTGGAGCCGGCCGCCACCTTCCGTTACCCCGCGAGCGTGCGCAGACGCTATGAACGCATGCCTCGTTTCCCCGAGGGTCTGCTGGTCTTCGGTGACGCCATCTGCAGCTTCAATCCGGTGTACGGACAAGGGATGTCGGTGGCCGCGCTTGAGGCGCTGGCGCTGCGCGACTGCCTGGCCCGGGGCGCCGATGATCTGGGGCGTAGGTTCCTGCGGGCCGCCGCCGGATGCGTCAACACGGCATGGCAGATGGCGTGCGGCGCCGACCTGGCGCTGCCGCAGATCCCCGGCCACCGCCCGGTCTCGGTACGGGTGTCCAACTGGTACACCCAGCACGTGCTCGCGGCCGCTGAGTCCGATCCAGTGGTGACCGAGGCGTTCTTCCGGGTGATGAACCTCGTCGACCCGCCCAGTCGCCTGATGCATCCGTCGATCGTGGCGCGGGTGGTGCGCGGCGCCCCGCGTCGGCGCCGGGCGCAACGGCCAGCGCCCGCCGAAGCAGCATTCGCGCCGTTGGGCTGACGAATAGCCGACACCCGTACGCGCTACAGAAAGGCCACAAGGCGCAGGTGTCCCGTAGTCAACCTATGACCGCCAAAGCGTCTCCGGCACTCCCTAATACGAACAGGTCACGGACACGTAGAGTCCAAGCTGTGGCCGACCTCAAGAAGCTAACGGACCAGATCAGCGCACGCGCAAAAGAGATCCGGACCGACGGATACTCGATGTCCATCGGCGAGGTGCTTTCTCTGTACCGCGAAGGAGACATAGAGATCCACCCAGAGTTCCAGAGAATCTTCCGGTGGAACGACGATCAGAAGTCGCGCCTAATCGAGTCTATTCTGCTTGGGATTCCGATCCCGCCAATATTCGTTTCACAGCGACCAGATGGCGTCTGGGACGTGATCGATGGCGTCCAGAGAATATCCACCATTCTAGAATTCACCGGAGAGTACCGCGACGAGGAACAAGTCATCCAACCGCCGCTCACGCTGCGCAAGGGCGAGTACCTCACAGAGCTCGACGGCTACACTTATCTCTCGCCCGAGGACGGCGCGGATACTAATTCGTTCGACGATGCCTTGCGGCGCGACTTCAAGCGATCCAAATTGGACTTTAGTATCATCACAAAAGAGTCAGATCAGAATGCGAAATATGATCTCTTTCAAAGACTGAATTCGGGCTCAATTTTGTCACCGCAAGAAGCTCGAAATTGCCTAATGGTAATGATTAATCGAACGTTCTTTCATACGATCACCGAGCTCTCATCAAACGAATACTTTACAAGCTGCTCGCCACTCACCGAACGACAAGAAGAGGAATCCTACCCTAACGAACTGGTCTTGCGGTTCTTTTGCCAAGGCGAGTTCTCCGGAGGGATCACAGAGCTGCAAAAAGAATACGGCGAATACCTGACAGACTGGATGCGAACCGCCGCCGAACGCGAGATCCCCTTGAATGGACAACTATTTAACGACACGTTTCAACTACTTCATGACGCGCTCGGCGAAGACGTGTTTAGGCGGTTCGATGGAGATCGACATTTAGGCCCATTCTCAATTTCTGCATTCGAATTCGTGACAACTGGGGTCGCGCACAACCTATCCGACTGGAAGCATCGGGGATCCGAGGACCTCCGGACGCGG
Organism: Mycolicibacterium peregrinum; assembly: GCF_001665785.1. Classification (GTDB taxonomy): domain Bacteria; phylum Actinomycetota; class Actinomycetes; order Mycobacteriales; family Mycobacteriaceae; genus Mycobacterium; species Mycobacterium peregrinum_A. The sequence goes on along the minus strand of NZ_LZSO01000026.1, from coordinate 242,812 downwards.
GTCAGGAGCATCTGGAAGGCGCCGGAGTTTCGTTCCAACTCGGGGACCGGAGTCAGCCCGAGGCGCCGGGTTCCGCGGATCATCGCTGCAAGCCGCGAGTACTTCGGTAGCAATTAGCGTGGTAGCCGTCACCGACGATGACTTCGAAACTCTAGCCGACAGCGAACTGAGCTGGAGGAAGCTTGAGCTTCACGCCCTAGCTAAAGAGCTTGAGAGCGCAGCTAACAGACATGGGAAAGGCCCAATGGTTCGCGCACTCACCCGCGGTATGGCGACGTTGCTCTATGCGCACTGGGAGGGCTACTGCAAAGCGATATTCGAGGCATATCTAAAATTGATCCTTCGCAGAAAACCTCGAGTTTCTGAATCTGCCGATCGCCTAGTCCTTGCACATACACAACAATTATTTAGGCGGATTGAATCCGGCGACTCCGCGGCAATGGAGGAACTCATCTCAATCGCCCGCGGAACCTCTACGCAACGCCTTCGAATCAGCCAAGACAAAGTAGTTGATACGAAGTCGAATTTACGATATCAGGTCCTAGAGAACATCACCTCAGCGTTGGGAATACCTATAGCGAATCTCATAACAAAAAAGAACATGATAGATGTTCAGCTTTGCGACACAAGAAATGAGATAGCACATGGTCGCGCTAATTTTCCCAGCCCTCAAGAGACGTTGGAACTCCACCGCAACGTACTTGCAATGATGGAGGAAATCCGCGACGTAACGATCGGGCAGGTTCGGTCCAAGGGTTACCGGGCCATTTCCCCCGCGTCCACTTGACCGCCCGTTCGTTGTTCAGAACGTTGGAAGCCGATGCCGCAGCTGCAAGAACTTCGCACTTGGCGTCATCGTGCGGTTATCGTAGGTTCCCGCTCGGTGAAGGGCGCGTAGACGGCCCATCTGGAACAAGCTTCCGTTCAGCTAAATAGATGCTCTCGACACGTATTCGCGACTACTCGCCGCCTCCCGTGAGCGCCCGGCGCAGCAGATGCATCGCGACCGTGGTGGCTCGCTCCCGGATATCGGAACGGTCACCCGGCAGCCGGAGCGTACGGGTGACGGAAGCCGATCCGGCCCGCACCGCGAAACACACGGTGCCGACGGGCTTTTCCGGGGTACCGCCGTCCGGACCGGCGATCCCGCTGATGGCCACCGCGGTATCGGCACCGAAATGGTGCAGCGCGCCGGTGACCATGGATTCGACCACCGGCTCCGACACCGCGCCGTACTCGGCGATCAGCACCGGATCCACGTTCAACAGTTCGGCTTTGGCCTCGTTCGAATAGCTGACCACCCCGCCGGCGAAGTAACCCGAAGCGCCCGGGATGTCGGCCAACCTGGCGGCCAACAGTCCGGCGGTGCAGGATTCCGCGGTGGCGATCCGGTGGCCGGCCAGCAGGCCGGCCACCTGCTGGTCCACGGTCGCGCCGTCCTCGGAGTACAGCGCGGCACCATACCGGTCGCGCAGCAGAGCCAGCAGCTCCTGATAGGCGCCGGCCGAGTCGGGCTCGTAGCGGGTGACGATCTCGAGTTCGCCGCGGCGCAGGCAGGTGGTGATCTCCAGTGCGTCGAAACCCGGGATCGCGCTCTCGGCGTCCCGCAGGGTCTCGGCCAGGCCGGATTCGGCGACGCCGAACATGCGCACCATTTCCTGCCGGTACTGCGTGCGGCCCGAAATAGCCTGTTGCACAGCCTCGGTCGCAACAGCGGTATGCCACATCGGCTGCAATTCCCGCGGCGGGCCGGGCAGCACGACCACCGTCGGGCTGCCGCCGACGACGACGCCGGGAGCGGTGCCGACCGGCGCGAGAACCTCGGCACCGGCGGGCACCATGGCCTGCTTGCGGTTGGCGGCGCGGACCGCGTCGAAATCCACGCCGGGCCGGTCACCGATCAGCTTGCGCAGGATCGCGGCTATGCGTTCCTCCATGGCCTCGTCGAGCACGAGTTCGCGACCGCAGAACTCGGCGACCGTCGCCACGGTGAGATCGTCGGCGGTCGGCCCGAGCCCGCCACTCGTCACGATCAGGTCCACGCCCTCGGCGGCCAGGAACTGCAACTGCGCCGCGATGTCCCGGGGCCGGTCACCGCAGATGGTGATGTGGGCGAGTTCCACTCCGAGCTCGAGAAGCTGATCGGCCAGCCACGGACCGTTGCGGTCCTGCACCCTTCCGGTGAGAACTTCGGTTCCGGTTACGACGATTCCTGCGCGTGCGCTCACCCCGTGAACACTACGCAGCACATGTCGGAGGCGGCTCAGAAGCTGTAGCCCAGTTCTGCCGGAACATCACTCGCGAAGGCCGCACCGAGCCGCTGCACCAGGGCTGAGTCCTTGCTGCGCAATCGGTTTGCGGCGACGAACACATCCGGGTGATGGGCGCCGAGATAGAGGCTTCCGAGCACGTCGAGGTCGAGTTCGACGTCCGCCGGCGCGTCAGTAGGCGTACACCGTGCGCCGCCGTCGCGGATCCGCAGGGCGAAGCGTCCACCGTCGCCGCGGAAACCGTCGGCGACCTCCAAGACGACGTCGAGGTCGGCTTGATACCGCCGCGCCTCGAGGGCCACCGGGATGTTCATGATCCGGATCCACAGGTCGTCACTGCTCGAGGTCACGCGGACCAGCCGTGGATTGGCCAGCAGGTAGGGCAACGGATCGCCGGGGTGAGTCCAGATGCTCACCTTCTCCATGAGGTCCATCCCGAGCAAGGCCCGCCACAGGGCGATGTAGGCGTCGGTGGTCACCGCGGTGACTTCGCGGACGCGCAGCGTCCGCGATTCCTCGCCGTGAACGCGATACAACGCGTAGCCGTCGGGGTGCAGGAACGCGAACCATGCCGAACCGCCCTCGCGGGTGTCCTCCCGGTCGGCGAGCACGTCGTCCCACAACGCCGTCGGGCACGCCAGCCCGCCCGGCGTGCCCAGCCGCCAGCGGTCGTAGATCTCGGCGAAGGTGTCGCGGTGCTCGGCGGGTTTGACCATGCGTACCCCACCTGGGTCGGGTACGGAGGCATGGAACTCGGCGAACCGGCGGTCGACGGTCATCAGGTGCACGGTGGTGGCCGGACCGTAGCCGAATCGGCCGTAGATTCCGCCGTCACTGGCGGTGAGTGCGGCGATCGGATACCGCGCCTGGGCGATCCGTTGGTGCAACTCGGTGTACATCGAGCGCAGGATGCCGCGGCGCCGATGGGTGGGAGCGACGGCTACGTAGCTCAGACCTGCCGCAGGCAGCACCGCGCCACCCGGAACGGTGAAGGCGAGATCGAAGTAGTTCGCCTGTCCGACGATGTCTCCGTCGTCGCCGCCGTCACGCACCACCACGCCGCCGTCAGCGGGCACCATCTGCCGCCACGCCGCCAGCGAATCCGGGTGCATCACCTCACCGAACGCGGTGTTGCCGAGCAGCGCCATGGCCGCCCAGTCAGCGTCGGTGATGCTGTGCATCGTGAGCGTTGTCGTCGAGGTTGCCACGTTGTCGATCACAGAATCCGACAGTGCCACACCGTCACCGGCGAGGGCGACCGATTTTCCTGCCGCCCGGTCGGGACGGCCGGTGGCTCAGCGCTTGAGCCAGTTGTTCAGCGTCGCGAGTTCGCGGGTGTAGGTGGTCATGATGTCGTCCTGGTACAGCGTCGCCCCGCTGATCGTGGTCGGCCCCTGCCACACCACCCTGATCCGGTTCGCACCGCGCTGGTAGACGTCCACCCGGTCGAGGTCACGGTGCAGCCAGCCGCCGCTGTCGGCCAGCCGGCCGACCTCATGGCGCTCATCGGTTGTGGTCATCAGCCAATCCTATCGTCGTGCCCGCTGGTCGATCGGTACCACCGTCGGTGCGCTGTTGTACCCGCCGACCCGGACCCAGTTCGGCCCGTGCTCCGATCCGGTCACCGTGCCGCTGATCTCCGTCGTCTCCCCCGGGTACACGGTGACGTAGTTGTCGGAGTATTCGATCGGCAGGATCTCGTCACCGTCGCGGGTCGTGGTGATCTCGGCCCGCTCGAAGAAGGCGATCTGACGTCCCGGGTTGTGCAACCGGATCACCACGCTCGCGCTGCCGTCGGTCGACTCGGTTCGGTGCGCGGTCACGTCCAACCGTGCAGGTCCCATGGTGTTGAGCGGTGTCAGGTCGGCCCAGCTGCTCTGCACCAGATCGAAGGCCTGGTCGTTGACCGGGGGCCCGACATCGTCGAGTTTCTGCGACTGCCAGTACGTGTTGTCGGCGACCACAGCGCCGGATTCGTCGAGCAGTTCGCAGCGGATGAAGACCACCGGTGAATCGAGGGCCAGCCGGGGCAGCGTCAGCCCGGACGCCACCCCGTTCGACGGCACGGCCGGCACCTCGGAACTGCGGTCGTCGCGCATCCGGCCGGTCAGGTCGTAGGTGCGCACCCGCACCCGCAGACCGGTCCGCTCCCGCGGCGACTGGTTGACCACCTTGACGTTGGCGATGTCGTGGTCGCCGGTCGCGTACGAGTCGAAGACGACCGACAGCGGACGCAGCCCCTTCTTGGCGCCGAAATATGCGCCGCCGGGCCGCAGGTAGTAGTCGAAGAGATGGCCGAAGAACGACGGCCAGTGGTTGTTGAGCATCCAGTAGATCGTCATCTTGTGGTTGTCCCACCCGCCGGCGGCGAACGCCTCGAACTGCGCGCGGGTCGACTCATAGTGGGCAAGCTGGGCCTTGCGGGCGAATTCCTCTGCGCCGCGCGATGATCCGTAGCGCTGCATGACCGCAGTGCGGATGCTCTCCAGGGCGGCATTGCTCGGATTCGCCCCGGCATGGAAGTACCAGGCCTCGTTGATCGGCCAGAGTTTGTCCCGTGGGATGAACTTCTGCAGGCTGGCGAACGGCGGGATGTGTTCGTTGTCGCCCTGTTCGGCGTTGGAACCACGGGTGGCCTGATAGCGCCCGTCGAACCAGTAGCTCGGCGGGCGCCACGTGTACGGGCCTGCCATGTGGATGCCATCCCAGTCCGGATCGCCGTTGGCGTCGCGGGCCAACGACGACACGGTGTCGACGACGGTGTTGGGCCAGTGCAGCTCACCCAGGATGCGGCGGTAGCCATCGAGCACCGGCGCCGGGGGCTTGCCGTCGCTGCCGTTGGCCCACAGGAACGCCGACGCGTGTCCGCGCAGCGACAGGATCTGCGAGCGCATGCTCTCGTCCGCCACCCGGCGATCCTCGTCGTCCCACTGCCACCACTTCTCCCACTGGTTGCAGCACATCCACCCGTACATCAGCGGGATGCCCAGTTCGTCGGCCCGCTCGATGATGTTGTCGCCCGGGAACTTTCCCTCCAGGCGCACCATGTTCAGCCCGAGATCCCGGACGTAGCCGAGAATGGCATCCTCACGCTGCGGGTCGTACTGGAACAGCAGATCGGGTGTGTATGCCGCACCCCGGACCAAAAAGTCGCGCCCGTTGACGGTCAGGTAGAAGCTGCCGCCGCGGCCCAGATCGGGAAATTGCTCGTCGTTGTCCCGGTGTTGCGACACGGTGCGGATACCGAATCGGGAATCCACGGTGTCGGTCGGCCGGCCGTACCGCACGAACTCCAACCTCAGGTCATACAGGTCCGGCCGGCCCATGGTGTAGGGCCACCACAGGTCCGGGTTGTTCACCTGCAACGCCGCGAAAGTGTCTGGATCGAACCGGATTTCCCGCTTCTCTCCGGGAGACAGGTCGACCGCTTGATCCACCGAGATGGTCGGCTTTCCCGGCCGGCTGATCCGGGCCCGAACCACGCCCCGCATCGCAACGTCGGCGGTGTTGCGGATGTCGGAGTAGATGGTGAGCCGCGCATGCGAGGTGTCGGGCAGCGGCAACTCGGTGGTGACCAGCGGGTCGCTGAGCACGACCTGTCCCGAGAAGCTGAGATAGACGGGTTTGAAGATGCCCGCGTTACGGTCGGGCACATAGGAATTGCCACGCAGCGGGTTCTTGTCCGGGCCCTGGTAGCCGATGCGGTTCCAGTTGAGCCAGTCCCACCAACTGTCGGCGAGCTCGACCCCGTCGATGTCCTGCAACGCCTGCTCGGGAGTGACCCTGACCGCCAGTGTGTTGACGCCGCCGGGGTTGATCCACGGCGTGGCGTCGACCTCGTGGGTCGTGTGCATCCCTACGAGCAGGGAATTACCGGCGATCATGGTGCCGTTGAGCCAGACCTCGGCGCGATAGTTGATACCGGGGAAATCGAGCCGGTAGCTGGAGCTGCCCTGCGGCGCGGTGAACGTCGTCCGGTACCACCAGTCCTGGCGGAACAGGTCGTCGGGCACATCGGCCAGGTTGTCCCCGACGTACAGGTCCGGGTAGGTGCCGTCGTCCTGCAACGTAGCCAGCACCGTCGACGGCATGTGTTTGACCTCGTGCCAGTCGGCCTCGACGGCACCCGGGGTCGACAGCGCGGCGCCGTCGGCCGCCACCGTGCGCGCCGAGGCCAGCTGCCAGCCCTGCGCCAGCTCCATCCGTCCCGACGGCGGCTCCGGTGTGGCGAACGGCGGGAAATCGGCGGCGCACAGCGACAACAGCAGCACCGCGGCAACGACCAGGCCGACGAAACCCGTGAGGCTCAGGCCTGCGCGGCGACTCCGGGCGGAAATGGGCAGCTCCTCACAGACCGGTACGGCACCGTGACGATGAGTCGATGCCCTGCCGGGATCATTCTGCCGTGGCCGGTGCCGCCGCGTGCGGCCGGTGCGGACTCAGAGCTTGTGCGGGACGTCGTTGACGAGGCCGCCGTCCATCACGAACTCCGCGCCGGTGGCGTAGCGGGATTCGTCGCTGGCCAGGAACACCACGAAGGTCGAGACCTCCTCGGGTTGTCCGGACCGGCCCAGCGGAATGGTCAGCATGTCCTCGGGGAAATGCTCGGTCATGGGGGTTCGGATGAATCCGGGGTGGATCGAATTGACCCGGATCTGCTTGGGGCCCAGTTCCAGTGCCGCGGACTTCGTCAGGCCGCGCACCGCCCACTTCGATGCCACGTACGGGTGCACCATGGCCGCACCGCGCAACCCCTCGATCGACGAGACGTTGATGATCGAACCGCCGCCCGCGGCCTTCATCGCCTTGACGCACGCCTGCATGCCCAGGAAGGTGCCCGTCAGGTTGACGTCGATCACCTTCTGCCACTGGGCCATGTCGAACTTACCGATCTGGCCGAGCGCGACGATGCCGGCGTTGTTCACCAGCACGGTGAGCGAGCCGAACTCCGAGGTGGCCGTTTCCACGGCGGCATTCCAATGGTCTTCCACGGTGACGTCGAGGTGCACGTAACGGGCCGAATCGCCGAGTTCGGCGGCCAGCGCCTTCCCCTCGTCGTCGAGGATGTCGCCGATCACCACCTTGGCACCTTCGGCGATCAGCGCCCGGGCGTGCTCGGCGCCCATTCCCCGCGCCCCGCCACTGATGAGTGCCACTTTTCCGTCTACCCGTCCCATGACGCGTGAGGCTACCGCACGGGAACGCAAAAATAGAACATGTTCCAATTTCGCCGTTCAGACCGCATACTCACGTCGTCGGCAACAAGATCTCGCAAGGAGCACCATGGCCATCCGCGTCGGACTGTTCGGCACCGGAAACTGCGGCGCGTTGGCGCTGATCCAACTCATCGAGGATCCTCGGTTCGAACTGGTGGCTCTCGGCGTGTCCAGCGACGACAAGGTCGGGACGGACGCCGGCGAGCTGGCCGGGCTGGGCGTGGCCACCGGAGTAATCGCGACCAAGGGCATGGAGGCCGTGTTGGCGGCCGCGCCGGACTGCCTGGTGTACTGCGCGATGGGCGACACCCGACCGGTCGAGGCGACCCGCGATGTGATGGCGGCGCTGTCCGCCGGGATCAACGTGGTGGGATCCGCCCCCGGCGGTCTGCAATTCCCTTGGGGCGCCATGCCACAGAAGGCCATCGACCGCGTGGAGGATGCTGCGCGAAGCGGGAATTCGAGTGTGTACATCACCGGGGTCGATCCCGGGTTCGCCACAGACCTCGTCCCCTTCGCGATCGCCAGCACCTGCCAGCGCATCGACCAGATCAAGACCATGGAGATCGCCGACTACGCCACCTACGACGGCGCCGAGGTGATGTCGATCGTGATGGGCTTCGGCAATCCGATGGATCAGCCCGGCATGTTGTTCTATCCCGGCATCCTCAGCGCCGCCTGGGGTACCGCGATCAAGATGCTGGCGGCCGGCCTGGGCGTCGAGGTCGAGGAGATCACCGAGAGCTACGAACTGGAACCCGCGCCGGAGGACATCGAGGTCGCCACCGGCGTGATCGCCAAGGGCACGGTGGCCGCGATGCGGTTCGAGATCAACGGCATGGTCGACGGCAAACCGCTGATCGTGGTCGAGCACATCACCCGGGTGCGCGAAGACCTGCGCCCGGATTGGGCCCAGCCGGCCCAACCGGGTGGCTCCTACCGGGTCGAGATCAGCGGCGAGCCGTCCTACGTCGTCGACATCTGTCCGACCAGCAGCCGCGGCGACCACAACTACGCGGCGATCCTGGCCGCCGCCGGCCGGATCGTCAACGCCATCCCCGACGTGGTGGCCGCCCCGGCCGGCATCCGAACCACCCTGGACCTCCCGCTGGGTACCGGCAAGGGGCTGTACAGACTCGGCTAGGCGCCCGGCCGTAGTCTGCCCTCGCCGCGGCGGCGGCCACCGGGCCTGGGCAGCGTCAGCACCGGCCAACCGTGATCGGTGGCGGCCGAGGCCAAACCCGGCCGCGGATTCACCGGCCGCGGATGGCCGACCAATCGCATCAGTGCGCCGTCCTCGGGGCCGTCTGCGTAGAAATAGCTGTGGGCCAGATCGACCTGCTCGGCTCGGCAAAAAGCCTGCACCGCATCGGCTTTGCGGGCGCCCCAGATGATCGGTTCGACGATCCCGCCGGTGAGCCGGCCCTTGTCGTCGGTCATGAAGTGATTGCACAGCACGTGATCGATCCCCAGATGCCGCGCGACCGGCTCGGCGTGGATGGTCAGGGCCGAGGAACTCATCACGACGGTGTGGCCACGGTCTTGATGACGGCGCACCACGTCGCGCATGTGCGGGTAGACCCGCTGATTGATGCGGCTCTCGAACAGGTACTCCCCCAGCTCGTCGAGCTCGAGCAGCGATTCGCCGCGCAGGTATCCGGCCGCCCGGACCAACAGCCGCTCGAACGGCATCCGACCGATCCGGTACCGGACCGAGGCTTCGACGATTCCGAGGATCTCGCCGGCAGCGGCCTGCCGCCTGCGGATCCGATGACCGGCATGTGCCGTGGCGGTGAACCCGTCGACGAGCGTGCCGTCCAGGTCGAAGAAGGCCCCCACCTGTGCACCGCCCGGACCGTGGCCGATCTCCTCGAGTGACTCGGGTGGCGAGAGCATGCGGCCCATGGGCCTAGTACACCAAGCCGCCACGACAATCGGCCAGTCGACACCGGATCAGGACTAGAACAGAGGGATGTCCGCACAATGGCAATCCATTGCGATCAAGGACGTCGCGGCTGTCATCGCCACGGATCGATTCGAGGAGGCGAGGGCCTGGTACGCGCGGCTGCTCGGCCGGGTACCTGATCTGGAACCCGTTCCAGGGGTCGCCGAATGGCAGCTGACCGCGACTGCCTGGCTACAGGTCGTCACCGATCCGGTCCGGGCCGGGAGGACCGCCGCGCGACTCGGCGTCCACGATCTGGAACACACCGCCGCCGGGCTGCGCCAGGATGGTGTGGCGATCGGAGAACCGCAGGTCATCGCCGACACGGTCGCTGTCATCGACGTTGCCGATCCCGACGGAAATGAAGTTTCATTCGTCGCCGAACTCGCATGAAAATTCCGGGTCGTTACCCAAACGAGCCCGAGGCCGTACTAAACTAGAACACGTTTCATTTCCATGCGGGCCGTATCGGCCGAGGACTCTCAAACCGCACCGCCACTACACCGCCAGTACAAGGAGCTCCGAATGCACACCGCACTCTGCGACGAGCTCGGGATCGATGTCCCGATCTTCGCATTTACCCACTGTCGCGACGTTGTCGTCGCCGTCAGCAAGGCCGGCGGTTTCGGCGTGCTGGGCGCCGTCGGATTCACCCCCGAGCAGCTCGAGATCGAGTTGAACTGGATCGACGAGCACATCGGCGACCACCCGTACGGCGTCGACATCGTGATCCCGAACAAGTACGAGGGCATGGACGCCAACATGTCCGCCGACGACCTCAAGGGCATGCTGCAGTCCCTGGTGCCTCAGGAGCACCTGGATTTCGCCAAGAAGATCCTCGCCGACCATGGCGTGCCGGTCGACCACAGCGACGACGACGCCCTGCAGCTGCTGGGCTGGACCGAGGCCACCGCGACGCCTCAGGTCGAGATCGCGCTGAAGCACCCCAAGATGACGCTGATCGCCAACGCGCTGGGCACGCCGCCCAAAGACATGATCGACCGTATCCACGCCGAGGGGCGCAAGGTAGCGGCGCTGTGCGGTTCGCCGTCACAGGCCCGCAAGCACGCCGACGCGGGCGTCGACATCATCATCGCCCAGGGCGGCGAGGCGGGTGGCCACAGCGGCGAGATCGGCTCGATCGTGCTGTGGCCCCAGGTGGTCAAGGAAGTGGCCCCGGTTCCGGTTTTGGCCGCCGGCGGTATCGGCAGCGGCCAGCAGATCGCCGCCGCCCTGGCTCTCGGTGCGCAGGGCGCCTGGACCGGCTCGCAGTGGGTCATGGTCGAGGAGTCCGAGCACACCGAACAGCAGCACGCTGCGTACGCCAAGGCCACCAGCAAGGACACTGTGCGCAGCCGCTCGTTCACCGGCAAGCCGGCCCGCATGCTCCGCAACGACTGGACCGACGCCTGGGAGAACCCGGACAACCCGAAGCCGCTCGGCATGCCGCTGCAGTACATGGTGTCCGGGATGGCCGTCGCGGCGACGCACAAGTACCCGAACGAGAGTGTCGACGTCGCGTTCAACCCGGTGGGCCAGGTCGTCGGCCAGTTCAAGAAGGTCGAGAAGACCTCCGCCGTGATCGAACGCTGGGTGCAGGAGTACCTGGAGGCGACCGGCAATCTCAACGCACTGAACGAGGCCGCCGGCGTCTGATCGAGGCCGCCGACAACTTGACGCGCTTACGCCGCGGGTTGTGGCCACCCACGTGGCTGCAATCCGCGGCGTAACTGCTGCTGGGGACTGGGTGATCGATCTCGATCAGTGGATAGACCCGCGCTCAGCCGGTATGTATGGTTGCATACATAAAATTGGCGAAAGGGCTTCGGATGACCAGTCCTCGCGAACGCATGGTGGCTTCGGCCGCACTGCTGATCCGGGAGCGCGGCGCGCACCCGACGGCGATTGCAGATGTATTGGCCCACAGCGGCGCCCCACGCGGCTCGGCGTACCACTACTTCCCCGGCGGTCGTACCCAACTCCTATGCGAGGCAATCGATTACGCGAGCGATCACATCGCGGCGCGGATCGACGAGGCGGACAGCACCGCGGCACTGCTCGACGCGATGATCTCCGGGTTTCGTAAACAACTGTCCGCCAGCGACTTCCGGGCCGGTTGCCCGATCGTGGCGGTGGCTGTCGAGGCCGGCGAACCCGCGGCCGCCGAGCCCACTCCCCTCGACCACGCCGGGGTGGCCTTCACCCGCTGGACCGGACAGATCACCCGCCGTCTGCAGAGCGACGGAGTCTCCACCGAACGTGCCGAGGAACTCGCCACCTTGATCCTGACCGCGATCGAAGGTGCCGTGGTGATGGCCCGGGCAACCCGTGACGTCAAACCACTCGATGTGATCCACCGTCAACTTCGCGCACTCCTGCCGGAAGGAATCCCGTCATGACCGTCGATCAATGGCAGCCCACCGCCTGCATCCTGTGCGAGTGCAACTGCGGCATCGTCGTGCAGACCGAAGGCCGGGCCATCACGAAAATCCGCGGCGACAAGGACCACCCGTCGTCGGCGGGCTACACGTGCAACAAGGCGCTACGGTTGGACCACTACCAGAGCAGCACCAACCGCCTGACCTCGCCACTGCGCCGCACACCCGACGGCAGCTACGAGGAGATCGACTGGGACACCGCGGTTTCCGAGATCGCCGCGAAGTTCCTGGCAGTCAAGGATGCTCACGGCGGGGACAAGATCTTCTACTACGGTGGCGGCGGCCAGGGCAACCACCTCGGCGGCGCGTACAGCGGCGCGTTCCTCAAGGCGATCGGCTCGCGGTACCGGTCAAACGCCCTGGCGCAGGAGAAGACCGGTGAGGCGTGGGTCGACGCCCACCTCTACGGCGGGCACACCCGCGGTGAGTTCGAGCACGCCGAGGTCTCGGTGTTCGTGGGCAAGAACCCGTGGATGTCGCAGAGTTTTCCACGAGCCCGCGTCGTGCTCAACGAGATCGCCAAGGATCCGGCCCGCGCGATGATCGTGATCGACCCGGTGATCACCGACACCGCCAAGCTCGCCGACTTCCACCTGCGCGTGCGACCGGGGACCGATGCGTGGTGCCTGGCCGCGATGGCCGCGGTGCTGGTTCAGGAAAACCTGTGCGACGAAGAGTTCCTGGCCGCCCACGTCAACGGCGTCGAACCGGTCCGTGAGGTGCTCCGTGAGGTTCCGATCGCCGACTATGCCGCACGGTGCGGCGTCGACGAGACGCTGCTGCGCCAGGCGGTGCGCCGCATCGCGAGGGCCGGCAGCGTCGCGGTGTTCGAGGATCTCGGCATCCAGCAGGCCCCCAACAGCACGCTGTGTTCATACCTCAACAAGATGTTGTGGATCCTCACCGGCAACTTCGCCAAACGCGGTGGGCAACATCTGCATTCGTCGTTCGCCCCCTTGTTCGGCTCAGGCGGTGTGGGCCGCAGCCCGGTCACCGGCGCCCCGGTGATCGCCGGCCTGGTGCCGTCCAACGCAGTGCCGCAGGAGATCCTCACCGACCACCCCGACCGCTTCCGGGCGATGATCGTCGAGAGCAGTAATCCGGCGCACTCGATCGCCGATTCGGCGGCCGTGCGGGCCGCCCTGGAATCGCTGGAACTGCTCGTGGTCATCGACGTCGCGATGACCGAAACCGCGCGGCTGGCAGATTATGTGCTGCCTGCGGCCAACCAGTTCGAGAAGCCCGAGGCGACATTCTTCAATCTCGAATTCCCGCACAACAACTTCCACCTGCGCCACCCGTTGTTCGAACCTTTGCCCGGCACCCTGCCCGAGCCCGAGATCTGGGCCCGCCTGGTGCGCGCCATCGGCGCGGTGGACGACGCCGAACTGGATCCGTTACGACGCGCGGCCCGCGACGGCCTGGACGCCTATGCCGCAGCGTTTCTCGGCGCGGTAGGGGCGAACCCGGGCCTGGGGCGGGTTCTGCCGTACGTGCTCTACGAGACGCTCGGACCGGTGCTTCCGGATGGCCTCGCCGGTGCCGCGGCACTGTGGGGGCTGGCGCAGAAGACCGCGATGACCTATCCCGATGCCGTGCGCCGCGCCGGCCACGCCGACGGCAACGCCCTCTTCGAGGCCATCCTGGCCGCCCGGTCCGGGCTGACCTTCACCGTGCACGAATATCCCGACGATTTCGCTCTGATCAGCCACGCGGATCACAAGATCGCGCTGGACATGCCGGAGATGCTCGACGCCGTCCGGGCACTGCCGACCGTTCCGTCGGCACTGACCACCGACGAGTTCCCCATGGTGCTCTCCGCCGGCGAGCGACGCGCCTACACCGCCAACGACATCTTCCGCGACCCTGCCTGGCGCAAGCGCGACAGTGAGGGCGCCCTGCGGATCAGCGCCGACGACGCCGAGTCCATCGGCCTACGCGACGGAGACCGGGCCAGGCTGACCACCGCGACGGGAAGCGCCGAGGTGACCGTGGAGGTCAACGACGCGATGCTGCCCGGACACATCTCGCTGCCCAACGGATTCGGCCTCGACTACACCGACGGTCAGGGGCGGTCGATCGTGCCCGGAGTCGCCCCCAACGAGCTCACGTCGTCGCAGTGGCGCGATGAGTACGCGGGCACACCGTGGCACAAGCACGTGCCTGCCAGGGTTGACCGGATTCCGGTCGAGTGCGTTCCGGCCTGATCAGATTCCCGGCCCTCAGGGCGCGGGTGCCGGAGCCGGCGGGGCCGGTACTGCCGGGGCGGCTGGACCGGCGGGCACAGCGACAGCTGGACCGACGGGAGCAGCGGGCACCACCGCGGGCCCGACAGGAGCGCCTGGCTCGACTACGGCCGGCCCACCGGGCAGACCCGCTGCCGGCGCGCCGGGGGCCGCAGGAGCAGTCGGAACGTTCGGCCCGGGTACCTGGCCCGGGACGGGCGTGTTCATGCCGCGCTGCGCGAGCCCGAGTACCAGGGCTTCCTTGCCACTGATCTCCTGGTTCTGCACGGCGTGCCACAGATCCTTGAGGTAGCTCAGGTTGGGTGTCTCGGTTCCCTGCCCTGTGGGATCCATCGTGGCCCCAGGCGGCAGGGCATCGGGGCTGGCCAGATGCGGGATACCCGCCGGGCCCGCAGCAGCCGGTGCCGCCGGATCTCCGACCGCGCCCTGAGCCGCCGGCCCGGGGACAGGCGCCGGCGCGGGCGCAGGCGCCGGATTGGGTGGCTCCGCGGCCGCCGCGGCGGCCATGGCCAACGCGACGACAGGACCCGACACGCAGCCCGTCAACACGATCCCGAACCTACGGACGTCGACTCGCATAACTGGTTGGCCTCCTGCTGTTGCTCCAGGGACGAATGGTAACGCTGAGTGCATCGTCGCGCTCGTCCAACCGTTACAACGCGGGAATCGGAACACGTTCCAATACCCAGAATGTGGGAGTTTCCGAAACCGGCTCCGAGGGGCCCCACCTGTGGTGTAGCAATGGGTTCACGCCACTACACAACGTCGTCCGAGGAGCGCCAACGCCATGCCGACTCTGAACCTCCCGCCCGGATTCGACTTCACCGATCCCGACATCTACGCCGAACGGCTGCCCGTCGAGGAACTCGCCGAGATGCGCAGGCTGGCTCCGATCTGGTGGAACGAACAGCCGCTTGGCCAAGGGGGGTTCGACGACGGGGGGTTCTGGGTCGTCACCAAGCACAAGGACGTCAAAGAGGTCTCGCTGCGCAGCGACGTGTTCTCCAGCCAGGAGAAGACCGCCCTCCCGCGCTACCGCGACGGCACCGTCCAGCAGCAGATCGAACAGGGCAAGTTCGTCATGCTCAACATGGACGCCCCACACCACACGCACCTTCGCAAGATCATCTCGCGGGCCTTCACACCACGGGCGATCGAACGCCTGCGCGCCGACCTGGCCGACCGGGCCCGGGACATCGTCGCGGCGGCCGCTGCCGAGGGCTCGGGAGATTTCGTCGAGCAGGTCTCGTGCGAACTGCCCCTGCAGGCGATCGCGGGGCTGATGGGCGTGCCGCAGGAAGACCGCATGAAGCTGTTCGACTGGTCCAATCAGATGGTCGGCGACCAGGACCCGGAGTTCGCCTCCAACGACGCGATCAGCGCCTCCGTCGAGTTGATCATGTACGGGATGCAGATGGCAGCCGAGCGGACCAAGAACCCCGGCGACGACCTGGTCACGAAACTGCTGGAGGCCGACGTCGAAGGACACAAGCTCTCCGACGACGAGTTCGGCTTCTTCGTCATCCTGCTCGCAGTGGCCGGAAACGAGACGACCCGCAACTCGATCACCCAGGGCATGATGGCCTTCGCCGACCACCCCGACCAGTGGGATTTGTTCAAACGCGAGCGCCCGGGCACCGCGGCCGACGAGATCGTCCGGTGGGCCACGCCCGTCACGTCATTCCAGCGCACCGCCCTGGAGGACACGGAGCTGGCCGGCGTGCCGATCAAGAAGGGTCAGCGGGTGGTGATGTTCTACCGCTCGGCGAACTTCGACGAGGACGTGTTCGACGACCCGTACAGCTTCAACATCCTGCGGGACCCCAACCCGCACGTGGGGTTCGGCGGTACGGGCGCGCACTACTGCATCGGCGCCAACCTCGCCAGGATGACGATCGACCTGATCTTCAACGCGATCGCCGACGGGATGCCCGACCTGACGCCGCTGGCGGCGCCCGAACGGCTCCGGTCGGGTTGGCTCAACGGCATCAAACATTGGCAGGTGGACTACCGCGGCCAGTCGGGTGGTCGATGACGGATCGCCAATAGTCCTCCGGGATTTCGGTATTCGACCGCAGCACGATCGCCAGACCGGTTGCCATCGCGATGCCGAGTAGCCCGAGCCACAGGCCGGCAAGTGCGATCGCGGTCCAGAGCACGGTTGTCAGGGCGGGCCACGGCGATACCACGGCGAGCACCGGCGCGAAGAAGAATCCGGTGCCGACGTAGGCGGCCGACCCGGCCCGGTCGGCCGCCATGACGAAGTGCAACCAACGTGGAATCGGTTGGTCGGACCGAGGTTTGTCGCTCACTGCCGCCTCCTTCGTGGGACTGGACACCACGGTGGCCCGGATCGGGTAGGTGCCGCAATTACCCCTCAGGTAGTGGTTGTCCCCCGGAGCGTGAGTGAGACTCAGATGGTGACGACTGCGGCAACCCAGACACCTATCGGATCGCTGATGCGCGACTGGCGACTACGCCGCCGCATCAGTCAGCTGGACCTGGCCATCGAGGCCGACGTCTCGGCGCGTCATCTCAGCTTCATCGAGACCGGGCGGTCGGTACCGAGTCGGGCCATGGTGCTGCGCCTCGCCGAGGCGCTGGAGGTGCCGCTGCGGGATCAGAACCAGCTGCTCCTCGCCGCAGGGCTGGCACCGGTTTACGCCGAGCGGACTCTGGAGGATCCCGAGATGACAGGCGTGCGCGACGGCGTGGCCCGAGTGTTGGACGCCTACAACCCGTTTCCCTGCGTGGTCGTCGATCGCAGCTGGAATCTGTTGCAGGCCAACGCCGGGACCGCAGTCATGCTGGACGGTGTCGCACCGCATCTGCTGGCCGAGCCCAACGCGCTGCGGATCACCCTGCACCCCGAGGGCATGGCCCCGCGCATCCGGAACCTGGCAGAGTGGCGCCACCACCTGATCAGCCGGCTGCGCCGGGAGGTCACGGTGAGCGGATCGACCGAGCTGGCCGACCTTCTCGCCGAGATCGAGTCCTACCCGGGCGGGATGGAACCCGTGCGCGATCTCGGCGGAGTGGTCGTTCCGCTGGAGCTGACCGGCCCCGACGGCGCCGTGCTGACCTTCCTGAGCACGGTCACCACGTTCGGGACGGCCCTGGACCTGACCGCCGCGGAACTGAGCATCGAGGCGTTTCTGCCGGCCGACGCCGCGACCGCGGCCGCACTACGGTGATAATCAGTGGTCTGACCACTTGACCTCTGGCCTCCAGTCCAGGCAGCATGAGTCGTATGGCGCTACAACCGGTGAACCGTCGCTCCGTACCCGAGGACGTCTTCGAGCAGATCGTCGCGGAGGTACTCAGCGGTCAGATGCAGCCCGGCGAGCCGCTGCCCAGTGAACGCCGCCTCGCCGAGGTGCTGGGCGTGTCCCGCCCGGCTGTGCGCGAGGCGATCAAGCGGCTCACCGAAGCGGGCCTCGTGGAGGTTCGGCAGGGCGACTCGACCACGGTGCGGGACTTTCGCAAGCATGCGGGCCTCGACCTGTTGCCCCGACTCCTGTTGCGCGCAGGCGAACTCGACGTCAGCGTGGTTCGCAGCATCCTCGAAACCCGCCTCCACAACGGACCCAAGGTGGCCGAGTTGGCCGCCGAGCGGGCCCCGTCCGAGGTGATCGCACAACTCGGCCGCACCGTCGATGCCCTGGCGGCCGAACCGGACCCGGTCGAGCAACAACGTCACGCACTCAGCTTCTGGGATCTGATCGTCGACGGTGCGGATTCGATCGCATTCCGCTTGATGTACAACACCCTTCGGCAGACCTACGAGCCCGCGCTGCCGGCGCTGGCCACAATGATGGCCGCGGAGGTCGGCCGCCCCGAGGCGTATCGCCGCATCGTCGAGGCCATCGAAGCGGGCGACCCCGCCGCCGCCCGTCTCGCGGCTCAGGACCTGCTGGAGCCTGCCACCGACGCGCTCATGGGCGCGCTCGAGGCGTTGGAGGAAACCCGATGACGCGCAATGCTTTCACGTTGGGTGACGCAGCGCGGGAGTTCGTCAAGCACCCCTCCCCCTGGATGATCGGCACCGCACTGATCGTCAGCGTCACCACGCGGTGCGCCGTCGGAGACTGGCAGCTCACCGACGCGGTCGTACCCGCGGTGATGCTGGTGATGTTCCCGTTCTTCGAATGGATCGTGCACGTCTTCGTACTGCACTGGCGCCCAAGGCGATTGGGCCCGATCACACTGGATTCGCTGTTGGCTCGCGACCACCGGCTGCACCACGTCGACCCACGTGACATCCCGTTGATCTTCATCCCGTGGCGCGCTCTGCTGTGGATCCTGCCCGTCGCAGTGTCCGTGGCCCTCCTGGTTTTCCCACGACTCGGCCTGGGGCTGACGTTTCTGTCGCTGCTGACCGTTCTCGGCCTGGCCTACGAGTGGTGTCACTACCTGATCCACAGCGACTACAAGCCGAAAAGCCGTGCCTACCGTGCGGTTTGGCGTAATCATCGCCAGCACCACTACAAGAACGAGCACTACTGGTTCACGGTCACCACCGCCGGGACCGCCGACCGGGTCCTGGGGACCTGCCCCGACCCGGCGGCGGTGTCCACCTCACCGACCTCGAAGAACCTGCACGCGGCTACGCCTGCACGACAATAGGGTCGCCGAGGTGCACGGTGTTGAAGTACCAGTCGGCGTTGTCGGGGCTCAAATTGATGCAGCCGTGGCTGACGTTGGCATAGCCCTGAGATCCCACCGACCAAGGCGCCCCGTGCACGTAGACACCACCCCAGGTCACGCGAACCGCGTCGTAGACGGTGAGCTTGTACCCCTCCGGGTCGCTCAGCGGAATACCGATCGTGCGCGAATCCATCACCACGACAGGCTCTTTGGCCAGCGCGGTGAAGGTCCCAATCGGGGTCGGGTGCTTGGGCTTGCCCATCGACGCAGGCATGGTGCGGGCCACGGTGCCATCGATGCTGACCGTGAAGGTGTGCGCATCGATGTCGGCGACACCGAGTACCTGGGCCCCGGTCTCGAAACTCGTCTTCGCGCCGCCTGCAGTGACCGAGATCTTCGAATGAGCCGGCCACAGCTGATCCGGCTTCCACTGCATCACATCGTCACTGAGCCAGGTGAAGGTGCCCGTGGGAGTCTCGGGAGAGCTGATCTTCAGGCTGCTCTCTGCCGCATCGCGATCCGTCACCGGATCGGCGAACGTCACCGTCAGCGGCATGGCGACGCCGACCACCGAGCCGGCGGCGGGCTCGATCTTCACTCCGGGTGCAGGCGTGCTCACCGCAGCAGATGCCACATTCACCGTGCTCGCAGCGGCCAAGGTGGCGACACCGATCGCCGCAAACACTTTCAGTACCGACGCTCGAACGGTTCCGAATGACGACGATGGGGCGGTCAGCATTCCACCAGTGTAGGTGAGCGCCGACGGTGCACCTTTTAGGCGCAGCGTGGCGACGGCAATTCGAGGTCGACGGTGGCGCAGTGGGTTGCCCATGGTGAACTCATCGGCCGCGCAACTCAGAACGTTTCACCGCACCCATCGGCGCCCTGGCATGAGTCTCAGCAACGTCACAGCACTCAAGGCGCGGCGGGAACCGGCACCGGAGACTCGGTCGCGGTCGGCACCTGCTCAGGTGCCGGTGGTGCCACTTCTGTCGCGGCCGGCGCAGGCTCCGCGGCAGGCGGTGCCGGTTCGGTCACCGGAGCCTGCGCGGCCGTCTGTTGTACCGGTGCCGACTCTGCCGGTGCCGGTGCCGGTGGCGCTGGGGGTGCCACCTCGGGAGCCGGAGGCGGAGGCGGCGGCACCTCCGATATCGAGGACGGTGGCGGCGGTACCTGACTCTCGGGCACGGGCTGTTGACCCGGATCCGGCGGCGGCGCACCTGGGACTTGTTCGGGCAATGGCGGCGACTGCTCCGGGGGCACCGCCTCCAGTCCGGGCGCGGTAGGTGCCATCAGCTCGCCGGTGTTCTCGGGTGGCGCCGTAGTGGATTGATCGAACGCGTGCTCGGGCGGGGCGTCCTGTACCACCGGTTCGAGCACCGGCGGGGCTTCGGGCGTCGAGGCCGAGGGCACCGGAGCCGTGACCGCCGAGGTCTGCTGCACGGAGGCCGAATCCCCCGATGTGCTCACCACCGGGCGCGTGCTCTTGTGGGGCGTCGACTCCGAACCTGGTAGCAGCTGCTGACCGATCGCCAGCGAGAGCGACACGGCGAAGGCCAGCACTCCACCGACCAGTATCGCCAGGGGCGTCAATTGCTTTGGCGGCCAGCGCCATCCGGCATTGGCCACGCTGTCGTCGGATGCCCAACGACTCCTGCGTACCGCGGCCAAGGCGGCTCCCCTGGCCAACGGCAATCCTGGTTCGGCAGGTGTGAACACCGGCGCCGCCAATGCCTGCTCCAGTTTCGGCAGAACCGAGTCCAGGTCTACGGCGGACCCCACGACGACCAGCGCATCGGGGCGCGGGTCCGCCGCATCGAACATGTCTGACAACCAGTTGGTCAGGCCGGCCACGGTTTCGATGCCGCGGCTGACGGTGGTCTGCACCGGGTTGTCGCCGCTCACGGTCATCGCCTGTACAACATCGGGTTCCAGCACACATACGCCGGTCGTGCCGAATCCGACGATGCCGGCAACGCGCCGAGCCAACGCGTCCG
Source organism: Mycolicibacterium peregrinum (assembly GCF_001665785.1). Lineage (GTDB taxonomy): Bacteria > Actinomycetota > Actinomycetes > Mycobacteriales > Mycobacteriaceae > Mycobacterium > Mycobacterium peregrinum_A. Next base: position 222,053 of record NZ_LZSO01000026.1, on the reverse strand, counting down.
TCGCGTGCGGTAATCGGACCGGGACCACATCGGCGAATCCGGCGTCCGCGAACTTCTTCAACAGCACCGCAGCCTCGGCGGCCGCCCCCGAACTCCACGTGACGCCGATGGCTGTCAGCCGCAAACCACGTTCTGCGGCAACCCTTTCGGCACGCCTAACCGCCTTCACGACGTCGGCGCAGATGTCATCGGTGCGCGCGGGAGCAAGGCCGCGAATATCGAGCGCCTCATGGTCGACGGTCGCTCCGTCGGCCTCGCAGCCCTCGACCAGGACCAGACCGACGGTGGACGGTGTCAACGACACACCGAGCACCGCGTCCACATGCACCCCCGAAAAGTGTGGCCGTCGTCCAAACGTTTCACGGTGACATTACCCGGTGGCAGCTTCATTCCCACCTCCTGCACCATCGGTGACCGTCCGCCACCTGCACCGAAATGTGCTGTGCCGCAGAATCGCCAGTACACAACGCAGTCATAGTTTGCCGATCCGGCCGTCAATTTCGACCGGCCCGGCCGTCGGCATGGCAAGGTGGTGGCGCATGCAGCAAGTCCAGGATTCCCCGCCACACCGGACGTTCTTCGGCCATCCCCTGGGGCTGGCCAACCTGTCCGGGGTGGAAATGTGGGAGCGTTTCTCCTTCTACGGGATGCTCACGATCCTCGGCTACTACCTCTACTACGTGGCCGTCGACGGCGGGCTCGGGTTGCCGAAGAGCACTGCCACCGGCATCGTCGGCGCCTACGGCGGTCTGGTGTATCTGTCCACCGTGCTGGGCGGCTGGGTCGCCGATCGCATCCTGGGCATGGAGCGCACGGTGTTCTACGGCGGAGTGGTCGTCATGGCCGGCCATATCGCTCTGGCGGTCATTCCGGATCTCCCCGGTGTCGGTGTCGGCCTGGCGCTCGTCGCGCTCGGGTCCGGCGCACTGAAGGCCAACGCGTCCTCACTGTTGGGAACGCTCTACGCCGTGAACGACCCGCGCGCCGACGGCGGGTTCACCCTGTTCTACCTCGGTGTCAATCTCGGCGCCTTCGTCGGACCGCTGGCCACGGGGTTGTTACAGACACACATCGGCTTCCACTACGGCTTCGGCGCCGCTGCCGTCGGTATGGCGCTGGGGCTGGGGCAATACGTGATGTTCCGCCGCAACCTCGGAAGCCACGGACGTGTCGTGGCGAACCCGTTGCCGGCGCGGTCCATCAGAAAGGTGATCGCCGTCGTAGCGGCGTCGGCCGTGGCCGTGGGAGCGCTGTTCTCGGCACACCTGGTCAGACTCGCGAACCTGTCGCAGATCACCACCGCGGTGATCGCCGTGGCCTCGGTGCTGTATTTCGCGGTCATGCTGACCAGCGCCAAAGTGTCAGACACCGAACGGATCCGGGTCCGCGCCTTCATCCCGCTGTTCATCGCCAATGCGGTGTTCTGGTCGCTGTTCCAGCAGACGTTCACGGTGTTGGCCGTCTACTCCGACGAGCGGGTCAACTGGTCACTCTTCGGCTGGACCGCGCCGTCGAGCTGGATCGGTTCGATCGAGCCCGTCTGGATCATCCTGCTCTCGCCCCTGTTCGCGGTCCTGTGGACCCGGTTGGGCGACCGGGCACCGACCACACCGCGCAAGTTCGGCTATGGGGTGATCGGGATGGGCGCCGCATTCCTGCTGTTTCTCCCGACAGCGCCGCACCAGGGCAAGGTGGTGCCCGCGCTACTGGTCGCCGGCATCATGGTGGTGTTCGCGGTGTCCGAGCTGCTGGTGTCACCGATCGGCCTTTCGGTCACGACAAAGCTTGCCCCAGAGGCGTTCCGGGCCCAGATGATGGCTCTGTTCTTCTTCTCGGTCGGGCTCGGCACGGCGATGTCGGGGGTGCTGGCCCAGCATTACGACCCAGCCCACGAGTTCGCCTACTTCGGCACGCTCGGGGTGGTGGCGATCCTCACGGGTGTCGTGGTGCTGCTGGTCTCAGCGCGGATCAGCAGGTTGATGGAAGGCGTTCACTGATCTTCCGAGAGGATCTCGGCCAGCAAAGGTAGCGCGATGTTTCCTCCGGAGACGATCGCGACCGTCGGCCCCGGCGGCGTGGCTGCCGTGCGATATCCGGCCAGTGCCACGGCACCGCTGGGTTCGGCCACCAGATGTGCTTCACGCGCCAGTTCTCTTACCGCCGAACGGATCTCGTCCTCGCTGACCGTGATCACACCATCGAGTACCCGTTGCAGGTGAGCGAAGGTGAGCGCCGACGGCGTCGCACGCAAGCCGTCGGCGATGGTCCGGTTACGTTGCACCACAGGCCATTCCACCAGGTGGCCGGCGGCCAGACTCTCCGCGGTGTCCGCGGCGAGTTCGGGCTCCACGCCGAATATCTTGGCCCGCGGGCACAACGCGCGGATCGCGGTGCCCACTCCGGAGGCCAGCCCACCCCCACTGATCGGGATGAGGACTGTCGCGACCTCGGGCAGGTCCTGCGCGATCTCCAGCCCGATGGTGCCCTGTCCCGCGATCACGTCGGGATGGTCGAACGGTGGCACCAGAACACCTCCGGTGCGCTCGACCAGTTCGGCGGCGACCGATTCACGCTGTCCCGCGCCACACAACACGACCTGCGCCCCGCGGCCCCGGGTGGCCTGAACCTTTACGGCCGGGGTCTCCTCGGGCATGACGATGTGGGCCGTGACCCCGAAGGCCGCAGCCGCATATGCCACGGCTTGGGCGTGATTGCCGCTGGAGTAGGCCACCACTCCGGCAGCCCGGACCTCGGGATCGAGCCGGCCCAGCGCGTTGAACGCGCCGCGGATCTTGAATGCGCCGATCGGTTGCAGATTCTCCGGCTTCAGCCACAACGGACGGTCAGCATCTGACCATCCGGCGGCCAGCAGCGGGGTCCGCACGATGTCGGGGGCTATCCGCCGGGCCGCGGCGTCGATGTCGTCGAGGGTCACCAGGTTCACCAGACAAGTGTCTCCCGATGGTCGGTTACCGTGCTGACGTGACCCAGTACAGCTTCGGAATCGTTCCTCGTTACGCCGAGATCGACCAGCAGGGCGTGGTGTTCAACGGTCACTACCTCACCTGGTTCGACGAGGCCTGTACCGGGCCGTTCGACCACCTTGGGGTGAACTTCACCGACCTGATCGCCAACGGCATCGACATGCAGGTGGTGCACACCGAGATCGATTTCCGGGCTCCGGTCCGGTGGCGCGAGCCGGTGCGGATCGCCGTCCGGTGCGAGCGCATCGGCACCACCAGTTTCACCATTGGCTTCACCGTGCTGGGCACCGACGCCGCGGGCGACGAGCAGGCCCGGGTGTACGGACGGAACGTCTATGTGGTGGTCTCGACCGACGGCTGGGCCAAGCGACCGGTCCCCGAAGACATTCGCGCCGCGCTCACTTCCGTTGCCGGTCAATGATTCTTCCGGCCGGGCTGTGCCGGGATGCCGCGCGGCGGTAGTGTCTGGCCATGACACACGCCGAGCGTGGTGAGTTCGGGGACGACGTCCCGGAAGCCGACGTCGTGGAACAACTGATACCGGTCGGCGTCGACGATGAGGACGACGCGCTGTCAGATCTGCCCCGGGTGCGGATCTCGACGGATGCCGATGCCACCGAGGCCGACCTGATCGATCAGGCGATCGTGGCACCACTGGACGACGAGTCCGACTTCGACCGCTGACAGGAAGGATCCCCGGCATGCGCCTGCCCGATGCCCTCGACGGCATCGCCGCTGACACCGCGACCACCTCACGGGTGTTCGGTGACCCGTACGTGACGCCCGACGGAACGACGGTGATACCGGTGAGCAAGGTCCGGCACCGGCCCGACAGCGGGCGAACCAGCTCCAGACCGTTGGGGATTTTCGTCGTCAAGGACGGCAAACCCACTTGGGTGCCGGCCGTCGACAACACGCGGATCGCCTTGCTGGGTGAACTGATCGGGTTGGTGGCAGCGACTTTGGCCACGGCCGCTATGGTGCGTCGTCCGCCGTGGCCGGACGTGCGTGGCGACTTCTCGCGGCGACTCTGACCCGCCGGGTACGCCACCCGAGTCCGAGCACGGCCAGTGTCAGCAGGGCGAGCACCCACGGCCATGCGCCGTGCCGGTGCACCCATCCCGCCAGGGCACCCTGGACGTGCCCGGCGGCCGCAATCACCGGGTCAGCGGGATTTCCTGCGGCGCCGAACAATTGGATTTCGTACCAGCCGTAGTAGGCGACATAGGCGCCGACGGCGATCAGCAGGACTCCGCTGATCCGGCTGATGTACGGGACGACGCTGCGCAACCGGTCGATCACGGCGGTGCCGGCCAGCGCCGTCGCCACGGCCAGCACTCCGACGACGAGGGCGAAACCCCCTGCGTAGGAGCCGAACACCGCCACCCGGTGCAGTGCGGTGCGGGATTCGAGAGTGGCGCCGGTGACCGCCAGGAAGGGGCCCACCGTGCACGACAGTGACGCCAGCGCATACCCGACCCCGTAACCGGCCATCGAGCCCAGCCGCGCAGTGGGCGCCCAGCCGGGGCGGTCCGCCACCGCGTCGGGCAACAGCAACCCGAGCCGGCGACCGGCCAGCAACCACACCCCCAGCCCGAGCAGGATGATCCCGATGACCAAGGTGACGTAAGGAAGGTAGCGCTGCACCGTGTTCGCGGCGGCGACGGTCAGCAGGCCGAAGGCGCCGAACACGGCAACGAATCCGGCGGTCATCACGATGGTGGCGACCAGCGCCCGCCCCAGTGCGGTCGCCGGCCCCCGCGGCGAGGCGCCCCGCACCACCAACGCCAGATACCCGGGCAGCAGTGCGAAACCGCACGGATTGAGTGCCGCGACGAGTCCGGCACCGAACGCCAACCCCACCAGGTTGTCTGGCACGCCGGGCGGCTAGCTCTTCAGGGCCGCGACCCGATCGGCCAGTTCCTGCTGCGGCATCGCCGACGTCGGGTTGTTGACGAACGTGGACGACCCGTCGGCGCGGTAGAAGACGTAGGCCGGCTGCCACGGGACGTTGTAGCGGGCCCAGATCGTCCCGTCGGCGTCATTGAGGTTGGGGAAGTTGAGGTGGTACTTGTCGACGAACCCCTGCATGGCCCCGACATCGGAATGTGCCGCGACACCGACGAAGCTGACTTGTGGGTTGGCCGCGGCGACCTGACTCACCGACGGTGCCTCGGCGTTGCAGAACGGGCACCACGGCGTCCAGAACCACAGCACCGCAGGCCGCCCGGCCAAGCTCGACCCGTTGAACGGGGCGCCCGACAACGTGGTGCCGGTGAACTGCAGCCGGTCGTCGGCGGCGGCGGTCGGTGCGAGCACCAGAGCCGACACCATCGCGACCGTGGACAGCACGCCGGCCAGCACGGATATGACCGATGGGCGCAACTGCGGGAATCGAAGTCGCATCCTCATGACAGTCTCCTTCGCTCAGGGCGCAGCGCACGCTCGGCCTGCGCATACCCCCTGACACGGCTGTTGACACTCTCCGGTTCAAAAGCAGACCGGCCTCAGTTCTGCCGCGGCAACAGCTCGGTGGTGAACCGGTCCAGGAACGCAGCGCGATCGGTGGTGCCTGCCGTCCTGATCACGAACTTGGTCAGACCGGCGGCCAGGTAGCCGTCGATCTGGCGGTGCAGGTCGGGCCAGTCCGCCGCCACCAGTTCGGCCGGGTCGACGTCGGGCCTGCGGCGCCGCACAGCGGCGAGCAGTTCGGCCGGCAGCTCACCGTCCCCCACTGCGAGGCTGATGCCGTAGTGGTCGGGTTCGATGGACCGGCCCGCGGCCTCCGCCGCGAACTCGATGCCCCGGCGCGCTGCCCTTGCCTCGTCCGGGGTGAGGAAGCTGCCCAGCCACCCGTCGCCGAGTCTGCCGATGCGGGTCAGCGCCGCCGGCGCCGATCCGCCCAGCCAGATGTCGATCGGTTTGGCGGGAAGGGGCTGCACCTGCGCGGAGCGGACGGTGAAGTACTCCCCCTCGAACGACACGTCGTGGCCGCCGAGAACCGATCGCAAGAGATCCAGCGATTCGTCGAAGACCGCGGCGCGACGGCGGTCGGGGACCACGAAGATGTCCCGCTCGGCGGGCAGCGCCGAGTGCAGCCCGAATACGGGCAGAACCCGCTTGGGTGCGAGTGCCGCCAGCGATGCCAGCTGTTTGGCCACCAGCACCGGATGGCGGCCGGGCAGGATCGCCACGGAGGTGCCGACCTTCAATCGCCGGGTACGCGCCAGCGAGTAGGCCATGCCGATGAACGGATCCACCGCCGGGGTGTAGACCAGTTCGGAGAACCACAGTGAATCGACCCCGGAATTCTCCAGGTGATCGACAATGCCGCCCAGTTCGTCGGGGGCCGTGTCGGCGCCGACACCTACCCCGAACCGGACCTTCATCGGACGTTTCCCATGCCATCCATCATTGACGCAACACCGCGCGAGCGCCTCTTGTGCCCGGTCGTCGGGCGGTTCAGAGTAAGACAATGAGCGAACAATGGATTCAAGGGTGCTTGGTCCAGCGGATCGCGTTTCGCGATGGCCTGGTGCTCAACCTCGATGACTACAACGAACTGGTCATCTCGGTCCCGCTGGAACTGACGCTGCCGGCCATCGGTGCCGAGGCTTCGGAAGTGGTGTCGCTGGACCCGCGGTCACTACGAGACGAGGTTCGACCGCTCTTCGATTTCGCGGGGCAGCGTTGCACACATGCGGACTGGGAAGACAACGGCAGTCTCCACCTGAGCTTTTCCGACGGCCACCGCATCGATGTCCGGCCCGAGGAGGACCGGACATCGTGGGAGCTGTACGGGAAGTACCACGGCTACGCCGCGTGCCTGCCCCACGGGCGGGTCCGCGTCGTCCGTCACGATCAGGATGACTTCGATCAGGACGGCGACGAGAGCCCCACCCGCGAGAGCGGCTGACCACTACCGACGGGGCATCAGCCGACGCCGACCCCGAAGATCGGGACCCAGACGCCGAACAGCCAGACGCCCCACTGCCTGAATCCGTTGTCCCACACCGGATTCAAGTTGTAACCCCAATAGTTGATGGTCGGTGGGAGCGGGCCGCCACGCCATTGGAACGGCGGCGGTGGGCCCCAGCCCCACGGTGGCGGGCCCTTGCGGTCGTCCCACCAGTCATGCCGGTTGTTCGCCCACCACGGCCCCTTGTCGTCCCAGTGGTCGCGACGGTCGAAGTCAGGGCCCCGATCGGGCCCGCGTCCGCGACTGTCGAAGTCGCGGTCATGCCCGGGCGGCCCGCCGTTGCAGAACGGAAAGCAGTCGTCGTTACCGTGCCCCGGCTTGAGCGGAGCCGGCACAGCGGGCGACGCCGACGCCACCGGGACCCCCAGCCCCGTGACGCCCATTGCGAACGCGCCGGCTGTCAGCGCACCCGCCACGAACTTGGCCAGTCTCATACCTGAACCTCCTACAGTGTCGTGACCCCGGCGCCGACCATCCCCCAATGGCCCGGCGCCGCAACGCCTTGCAAACTCACCTGGCTGCGAGCGGCGAAACGTGCACCCCAGAGGGGTATCGCCACGGCCGATCCGAGCGTTACCCGATTTTCCGGGCCCGCGCGGCCCTACCCTGGCGGGGTGGGTATCGCACCGCGGATCAATGGGGCGCGTCCCGGCGACTTAGCGCGCTCGGAGATCAACCTAGGATCATGGCAGTTCTGGCGGGAGGATGACGACGTCAGGGACGGCGCATTCGGCGTGCTGCGCCGGGAGGACCCGATCTCCTTCCACCGGGCCTGCGTCCTCGACGGCTCCCCGGAGAGCGCCGGGCACTGGGCGGTGACCAGGTACGACGACGTGTTCCACGCCAGTCGCCATCCCGACATCTTCAGCTCCGCTTCCGGAATCACCATCGGTGATCAAACCCCGGAACTGGCAGAGTATTTCGGCTCGATGATCGCGTTGGACGATCCCCGCCACACCCGGCTGCGCAACATCGTGCGCAGTGCGTTCACGCCGCGGGTGGTGGCACTGATCGAAGATTCTGTGCGTGACCGGGCCCGGCGCCTGGTCAGTGACATGGTGGCCAGGAATCCCGACGGCACCGCCGAGCTGGTCACCGAACTCGCCGGACCGCTGCCGCTGCAGATCATCTGCGACATGATGGGCATCCCCGAACACGACCATCAACGGATCTTCCACTGGACCAACGTGATCCTGGGATTCGGTGACCCCGACCTGACCACCGACTTCGACGAGTTCGTCACGGTCGCGACCGACATCGGCGCCTATGCGACCGCGCTGGCCGACGAACGACGTGCGGCGCCCACCGAGGATCTGACGACCAGCCTGGTTCAGGCCGAGGTCGACGGGGAACGGCTGACCTCGGCCGAGGTGGCCTCGTTCTTCATCCTGCTGGTGGTCGCGGGCAACGAAACCACCCGCAATGCCATCAGCCACGGCGTACTCGCGCTCACCCGCTACCCGGAGCAGCGGCAGAAGTGGTGGTCGCGGTACGACGAGCTGGCCCCCACGGCGGTGGAGGAGATCGTGCGCTGGGCGTCGCCGGTGAGCTACATGCGCCGCACGGTCACCCGCGACACCGTCCTGGGCGGGACCCCGCTGCCCGCCGGCGCAAAGGTGACGCTGTGGTACGGATCGGCGAATCGCGACGAGTCGAAGTTTGCCGATCCGTGGATGTTCGACGTCACCCGCCACCCCAACCCCCACCTCGGATTCGGTGGCGGCGGAGCGCATTTCTGTCTCGGAGCAAACCTGGCGCGCCGTGAGATCACCGTGGCGTTCGAAGAGCTGCACCGCCAGTTGCCCGACCTCGTCGTGACCGAGGAACCCGACCGACTCCTGTCGCCGTTCATCCACGGCATCAAGCGCATGCCGGTGGCCTGGGCTACTTGACAGTGAGAGTGCCCAGCATCGCTGGGTGATAGAGGCAGTAGAACGGGTACTCGCCCGGCTCCTGCGGAGCCGTCAGCGTCGCCCGTCCCTTGCCGTCGACGTGGACGTCGAACGCGCCCTTGGCCCGCGACGTCACCGAATGCTCGACTTCGTCCTTGTTCACGATGGTGATCTCGGTTCCCGGTGCCACCGGCCCCAGTGCACTGAATCCCATTCCTTCGATCGCGATGACGGGGCCGGTCGGCATGGCCGTACCCGGACTTGTGGTGGCCGTCTCGGAGTGCCGGCCGTGATCGGATGGCGAATTGGCTTGTCCACAGGCAACAGTCGTGCCGGCGAGCAGGAACAGCGACACCACCAACACTGCGAGTCGATACATCCGGGACCCCCTGGGAATCGTCTGCGACCGCAGACAATTATCGGCCCCGCCGGGGTGCGATGTGCCGGATTCAGCCGACCCGGCGACCCACGACCACACCGGCCGTGAACGCGGCGACGAGGACACCGACGATCACCCAGGCCAGCACGCTGGAACCGCCGACCAGGTCGTTCAGGTTGGTCAGGATCAGCACCAGTGCGCCAAGCAGCCCCGCCAGGCCCAGCGCCGGGGCGACACGCACCCGCCACAGTGAGTGGCCGTGCCGGTCGCGAGCGAAGAAGACCAGGACCGCCACGCTGGTGGCGATCATCAGCAGCACCACACCGACCGTCGTCGCCCCGGCGAACCAGGTGTAGAACTGGGCGGCCGGGTCCAGCCCGAAGGCCACCGCCAGGAGGACGCTCACCGCCACGACCCCGGAGATCCACAGCGAGGCCCGATGCGGTGAGCCGTGCCGATCGTGCGGTCGGCTCAGCCGCGCCGGCAGCACGTCACGCTGCGACAGCGCGAAAACGTAGCGCGAGGCCACGTTGTGGAAGGCGAGGATGCAGGCGAACAGGCTGGTGAAGTACAGGACCGTGATGATGTCGGCGCCCGCCGCGCCGATGTAGCGGTGCGCGGTGTCGCCGAGGAATGTGGCGCCCGCATCGGTGGCGCGGGCGACGGCCTGCTCGTCGCCCCAGCCCGAGATCAATGCCCAGCTGGTGACCGCGTAGAACACCCCGATGAGGATCAGTGCCAGGTAGGTGGCCCGGGGAATCGTGCGCTCCGGAGTGCGGGCCTCGTCGCGGAAGATCGCCGTCGCCTCGAATCCGACGTAGCTGATGATCGCGAACAACAACCCGATGCCCAGCGACCCGGAGAAGATCGCACTCGGGTTGACGATGCCCGAGGACAGGCCGTGCTCGCCGCCGTTGGCCACGATCACCAGATCCAGCACCAGCACGATCGCGATCTCCGCGGTCAACAGCACGCCGAGTACGCGGCTGGACAGCTCGATGTTGCGGTATCCGAGATAGGTGGTGACGGCGAAACCCACCGCGGCGAACGCCCACCAGGGCAGAGTCGGCCCGCCCGCCAGCTCGACTACGCTCGCCCCCGCCGGGCCGAGCAGCCCGTACACACCCGACTCCAACGCCACGTAGCTGACCAGTGCCACGAATGCGATACCGATGCCGGCCGGCAGCCCGAGCGACTGACGAACGTAGGAGAAGAAGGCGCCCGCCTCGTCGACATACGGAGTCATCGCGGTGAAACCCACTGCGAACAGCAACAACACCAGCGTGGCGGCGATGAACGTGGCGGGGAATCCGGCTCCGTTGCCCGAGGCGATACCCAACGGCACCACCCCGCCGATCACACCGAGTGGCGCAGCCGCCGCCACCACCATGAAAACGATCGAGGCCACACCCAGGTTGCCGCGCAGTTGGCGCCCGGCCGCGGGCGGCGGGTAGTCCAACGATTCTGGGGCTGTGGTGGTTTCGGACATGCTCGACCGTCCTTCAGGCAGCGTGCGCAAATATGACCCGCGGAACATAGGGCCGGCGCGGGGCCGCACACCAGGTCTGGCGTCAGCGTGCGCAAAACCCGGCGCGTTACCCGGCTCCGAGCACGTCGAGCATTCCGGCCGCCGACCGCGGCCAGGTGAACTGCTCGGCGCGCTGACGCGCTCGGCTGCGCCGCAGCGGCTCGGGCCGGCCGATCACGGAGGTGACGGCCCGTGCGATGGCACGTGGGTCGTTGTCGGCGGTCGCTCCGCTGTCGCAGGTGAGGATCTCGGCCAGGGCCGACGTCCGTGACACCACCGCGGGCGTGCCGCAGGCCAGCGCTTCCAGTGCGGCCAGGCCGAACGTCTCGTGCGGGCCTGGCGCCAGCGCGACGTCGGCCGAGGCCAGGATGGTCGCCACGGTGTCGCGGCAACCGACGTAACCGGTGAAGGCCACCGGCAACCCGCTGGCCTGCCTCTCCAGCCGGGCCCGCAACGGACCCTCCCCGACGACCACCAGTTGCGCGTCTATGCCCGAATCGCGCAGTGCGGCAACGGTATCGATGCTTCGGTGGGCATGCTTCTCCACCGACAACCTGCCGCAGTGCACCAGAAGGGTCTGCTGTGGCGCCGCCCAGCGACTGCGCATCTCGGCGCACCGGCGCCGTGGGTGGAACTGCTCGAGGTCCACCCCGAGTGGCACGGTCGCGACATTGTCCGCACCGATCCGGTCGAACTCCTCCCGGGCAAAACCCGTCGTGCACACCACCGCGTCGTAGTTCGCCGCCGTGCGGCGATTGGCGAAGTCCGCCACCATGACCGCCGCCGATCGCGGCAACACCTGACCGACCAACCGGTCCAGGCGTTCGTGGGAGATCATCACGGTGGCCACCCCGTGCCTGCGGCCCCACGGTCCCAGCGACCGCAGCGTCAGCCGGTCCGAAACCTCGATGGCATCCGGACCGAGCTGCTGCAGCAATGCCGTCACCGGGCCCGGCAGCACCGCACGGTAGCCGGCGGTGAACGGGATGAGCCTGGCGGGCAGCGAAATTCGCACGACACCGCTGCCCAGGACGTGCCGCTGCGGATGTGAACCCGGAACGATGAGGTAAACCTCGTGGCCCAGCGCGCAGTACTCCGCGCCGAGGCGGTCGACCGCGGTGCGCAGACCACCCGATCGCGGGCCGTAGAAGTTGGCAACCTGGACAACCCGCATGTCACGATGAGAACCGGGCCGCGTGTGCGGTCAACAACGACGCCGCAACCGAGGCCTGAACAGCCGCTGAACAAGCCCGGGGATCAGGCCAGATGCACCCCGAACCAGTCCTGGATCCGGCGCCAGGCATCGGTCGCGGCCGCCGGGTTGTACCGCTCGCCGGTGTCGTTGAAGAACGCATGGTTGGCGTCGGGTTCGGTGATCAGCTCGTGCACCATCCCGGCGCGTTCCAACGCCGCGCGTACTGTCGGTTCACTCGCGTTCACCCGCTGGTCCAGGGCCCCGTAGAACGCGAGCACCGCGGCACCACGGGAACCGACGAAATCGGGATCGTCGGGAGCCGGGCCGTAGAACGGCACCGCGGCGGCCAGCGCCGGAGTACCCGCCGCCAGCAGCCGCCAGACCAGCCCGCCGCCCATGCAGAAACCGACAGCGGCGACCTTGCGACCCGGTGCGCGGCGTTGCACCTCTTCGACGCCGGACAACAGATCGGCAACCAACTGTGGCGGCTCGATCCGGCTCAACGCGGCGGTGGCGGCCGCCGGATCGGCGAATGCCTCCGTGCCGCCCTGCCCCGAGAGCAGATCGATCGCCAGCGCCGAGTACCCGATACCGGCGAACCTTCCGGCCACCGAACGGATGTGGTCGGTGAGCCCCTTGTTCTCGTGGATCACCAACACCGCGCCCCTGGGTTCCGGCGCGGTGGCCCAGGCTCCCTTCAACTCCCCTGCCGGGCCCGGCCAACTGACCGGCGTGGTGGGCAGCGCATTCTGCAGTCCCGGCGGCTCTGCCGGCCCCGGTGGCGCACTCGGGGTGGTGGCGGGTGGCGGCTGCTTCGCCTCACCGCAGGCGGCGATCAGCGAGGCCGCCGCGGCCGCACCGATTCCCAGCAGTCCCAGCCGGCGCAGCGCCTCGCGACGCGACAACAGCCCGTCGAGGTGATCGGTCGCGATTTCCTCGGCGATGTAGCGCTGCAGTGGAGTCACCTCAGCCAGTATGCGCTGAAATGCCGAACTGCAGCTATAGAACTGCACGCGGCGGGATACTCATCGGATGGCCTGGACACCCGACCCGGAGGCGCTGCGCGGACGCATCGCCGTTGTCGCCGGGGCCACCCGTGGCGCGGGTCGGGGCATCGCCGCGGCGCTGGGCGAGGTCGGTGCGACCGTGGTGTGCACCGGCCGCAGCAGTAGATGCGGTAGCCGCGACTCCGACTATGACCGGCCCGAAACGATCGAGGAAACTGCCGAATTGGTCACGGAACTGGGAGGTTCCGGAATCGCGGTACAGGTCGATCACCTGAGCGTGGCGCAAGTGCGCAAGCTGGCCGGGCGACTCAAGGCCGACTACGGGCACATCGACTTCCTGGTCAACGACATCTGGGGTGCCGAGGTGCTCAAGGGCCCGCCGGACACCTGGGGCCGGCCGATGTGGCAGCACGACCTCGACGACGGGTTGCGGATGCTGCGTCTGGGACTCGACACGCACCTGATCACGTCGCACTGCCTGCTGCCGCTGCTCGCCGACCGACCCGGTGGGCTGTTGGTGGAGATCACTGATGGCACAACCGAATTCAATGCCGAGAACCCGCGCCTCTCGGTGTTCTACGACCTGGTCAAGAACGCGGTGAACCGACTGGCGTTCAGCCACGGGCACGAACTCGCCGCGTTCGGCGCCACAGCCGTCGCGGTCACGCCTGGATGGTTGCGCTCGGAGATGATGCTCGACAACTACGGCGTCGGCGAGGCCAACTGGCGGTGCGCACTCGACCTCGCCCGCACCGACGGTTACCCGGCCGCGCCGCCGGGATTCGCCGAATCAGAGTCCCCCCGTTTCGTCGGCCGCGGTGTCGCCGCCGTGGCGGCCGACCCGCACCGGGCGCAGTGGAATCAACGCTCCGTCAGCTCGGCCGCACTGGCGCGCCAATACGGTTTCACCGACCTCGACGGACGGGTGCCGGATGCCTGGGCTCCGCTATAAACCCAGTTCAGACCCCGCCATTGGCCTTCAGTAGACATTTTTTCAAATCTGTTCACCATTTTCATTGACACTGCCACCACCGGGACTGTTCTATGGCTGGGTGAGCTTCGACACAATCATTCGCAACGGCCGGTGGTTCGACGGCACCGGGGGCCCGTCAGCGGTGCGCAACATCGGAATTCGTGACGGGCATGTGGTCACCATCTCCCCGGATCTCCTCGACGAGACGGACTGCCCGCAGGTCATCGACGCCACCGGCAAGTGGGTCATGCCCGGAATGTTGGACATCCACACGCACTACGACGTCGAGGTCCTGGGCGGCCCGTCGTTGTCGGAGTCGCTGCGCCATGGCGTGACCACCGCGATGCTCGGGTCCTGCTCGCTGTCCACCGTGCACGTCGGCGGCGTCGACGCGGGCGACCAGTTCGGCCGGGTCGAGGCGATCCCGCGCGACCAGGTGATCGCCGCCGTCGACGACCACAAGACGTGGACCACCTGCGACGAGTACGTGTCGGCACTCGAATCGCTACCGCTGGGCCCCAACCTGGCCGCCTTCATCGGGCACTCCGACATGCGGACGGCGGTGATGGGGCTCGACCGGGCGACCCGCAAGGATCAGCGGCCGACGGCAACCGAACAGGCCCGCATGGAGCAGATGCTCAAAGAGGCCCTCGACGCGGGCTTCGTCGGGATGTCCTCGCAGCAACTGCTTTTCGACAAGATCGACGGCGACACCTGCCGGTCCCGTACTCTGCCGTCCACCTACGCCAAGCCCCGTGAGCTCCGCCGACTCAAGTCGATGCTGCGGCGCGCAGGCCGGGTGCTGCAGTCGGGCCCCGACATCCAGAATCCGCTCAACCTGGCCTCGCAGGTGGCCCAGTCCCTGGGGCTGTTCCGCAAGCAGCTGAAGACCAGCCTGCTCTCGGCCGCCGACATCAAGGCAAACCCGTATGCGATCTGGATGATGGGACCGCTGGCCAAGGCGGCCAACGCGCTCGGCGGCAACTTCCGCTGGCAGCATCTTCCCGTGCCGTTCGAGGTGTATGCCGACGGTATCGACCTGGTGGTGTTCGAGGAATTCGGTTCCGGCGCAGCGGCTCTGCATCTGCGCGACGAGGTCGAGCGCAACGAACTGCTGCGCGACGAGTCCTACCGGCGCGCGTTCCGCAAGGACTACGACAGCAAGTTCGGCGTGCGGGTCTGGCACCGCGACTTCTTCGACGCCGAAATCGTTTCCTGCCCTGACGAATCTGTGGTCGGCAAGACGTTCGGCCAGGTCGGGCAGGAGCGCGGCGAGCTGCATCCGGTCGACGCCTTCCTGGATCTGGTGCTCGAGCACGGCACGGCGATCCGCTGGCGGACCACCATCTCCAACCACCGTCCCGAGGTGCTCAAGAAACTGGCCCGGGATCCGGGTATCCAGCTCGGCTTCTCCGATGCCGGCGCCCACCTGCGGAACATGGCCTTCTACAACATGGGACTGCGCCTGCTGCGACACGTCCGCGACGCCGAGCGGGCCGGTACGCCGTTCATGTCGATCGAACGGGCCGTGCACCGGCTGACCGGTGAACTCGCCGACTGGTACCGGATCGACGCCGGCCATCTGCGTATCGGGGACCGCGCCGACGTGGTGATCGTCGATCCCGAGCACCTCGACGACTCGCTCGACGCGTACGCCGAGGAGACCGTCGACCACTACGGCGGGTTGTCGCGCATGGTGAACCGCAACGACGACACCGTCACCGCAGTGCTCGTCGGCGGACGCACCGTGTTCACCGACGGTGCGCTGACCGACCTGGTGGGCAAGCAGCGCACCGGCCAGTTCCTGCGGGCCGCGCACCGCGTCCCGTCGATCTCCGCCGAGGATGGGAAGTTGACCAGTGTCCGTTGAAGACATCTCGATCGAGGAAACCGTCCACGGCATGTGGAAGGCACTGTCGGAACGCGACTGGGACCTTCTCAAGACATACCTGTCGGACGACTGCATCTACCTGGACATGCCGGTAGGCGCCGCCGCGGCCGCCAGAGGCCCGGAGGACATCGTCAAGCGGCTCAAGATCGGCCTCGAACCGCTGGCGTCCTACGAGAACTTCCCGGGCCTGCTGGTCGCCAACGGCCGTGATGCCATGTACGAACACCACGAGGAATGGCACTGGGCCACAGGCGAATCCGCCGTCCTCAAGTTCGTCACGGTGCACCGGGTCGAGAACGGCAAGGTGACGCTGTGGAAGGACTACTGGGACATGGGCGCCTTGGCCAACCACGCCCCGCCGGACTGGCTGGAGAACTTCGCCACCGCCGACATGTCGTGGGTGTTCGACGCCACCGGGCTGGTCTGACCGCAGCCGCTCAGTCGATACCCCACACCAGGCAGAACGGGTGGCCGGCCGGATCCCGGAACACCCGGAACAGGGTCTCCCCGACGGCATCGGTGACGCGGGTTGCGCCCAGCGCCAGCACCTGGCGCTGGGCCGCATCCGGATCGTCGACCTGGATGTCCAGGTGAATCTGCTGCGATCCCCGTGGATCGGGAAACAGCGGCGGCTCGTGCTGCGGTGAGTACTGGCAGGCGAGCCGCCGGCCTGCCGGGTCGGTGACGACCACCCACGTGTCGTCCTCGGCGACCACGTCACCGCCGAGCAACTCGGCGTAGAACGCGGCCAGTGCACGAGGATCCCGGCAGTCGAGCACGATGGAGCGAAGGCTTCCGATCATGGCTTGCGGTATTGCCGTCACGAAGCCTGGGTAAACCGGGCCGCGATCGCGTGGGTTACAGCGTGATCCTGCAGGTTTGACCGATGTCGAGGGTCCGCAGCATCCGGCCCATGCCGAGCCACATCGCACACGACAGCGCCAGGTCGGTGAGCAGTTCGGCATCGAACTGCCCGCTCGCGCGATCCCAGAAGTCCTCGTCGTCGCGCAGTCCGGTGTGATCGCTCGCGAAGCGCTCGGCGAACTCGGCGGCGATGCGCTCCTGCGCGCTGTAGCCCGGCCAGGTCCGCCACTCGGCGGCGTGGTCGTAGAGGTCCTCGTCCACTCCCGCTGCGGCGCCGTCGGAGTCGCGGGTGTTCTGGCACACGACGCACTCGTTGTTGAGTGCGATCACCATCCGGGCGAGTTCGCGCACCCGCAGGGGCAAGCGGCCCTTGGTGTACACCGCGTTGGTGAAGTTGGCCATCGCGGTGCCGATCTCGGGCGACTTCAAGATCCAGCCGGCCACGTCGTCGTCGGGAAATTCTCCGATTCGGCTCATGGCCGAATCGTACGCAGATTCCGGCAGTTCTGGAACAAGTTCTAGTTTTTGGTGCCCGCACCGGTCAGCTCGGTGGAGCGGTCGTCGTCTCCCCAGTCCCGCTGCACCACAATCCGGTGCGCGATGCGCTCGAGCGCGGCCTCGACCTGGGCCCGGTCCGGGCGGCCCTCGTACGACGACGACTCCCCCAGTTTGTCGACGATCCGACCCACCAGCGCCGCCGAGACACCCTCGACCTGCCGCACCCCGGCCTGGGTCAGCCACAGGTTGTCCCCGGTACGCAGCACATAGCCGTCCTGCACCAACCGGTTGAAGGTCGGCTCGAGCACTTCGAAGGGCACGACCAGGCGGTCGGCGATCTCGGTCAGGCGAGCCGAGCCGAACACCTGACCGTGTCGGTAGATCTTGAGCAGCGCCCACAACCCCGCGACATCCAGCTCGCACCCCGGCCCCCCGGCCACATTTCGCAGCCGGATCTCGGGTGAACTGCGCATCAGCCGGCTGACCACGGTCTCGAGCACCTGGTCCGCCGATTCCGAGCTCGGCATGCCAAAGCCTTCGCCGAGATCCGCCGCCATGGTCGCCTCAGCCTCCAGCAGGGGCACCTCCTTGAGGAACAACGCCACGATCAGGCCGATCAGCGCGACCGGCGCGGCACACAGGAACACCAGGTCCAGCGCATCCGCATAGGCGTTGACGATCGGGGCGGCGACCTCCGGCGGCAGTTCGTGCAGCGCCTTCGGTGAAGCACCCGCCACCGCCGGCGCACCGCTGGCAGCGAGTGCACCGGGCAGGCGATCCGACAGGAAGCCGACGAACAACGAGCCGAAGATGGCCGCACCGAAGGAACTGCCGATGGTCCGGAAGAACGTCACCCCCGAGGTCGCCACGCCCAGATCGCTGAAGTCGGAGGTGTTCTGCACGATGAGGACGAGGACCTGCATACACATGCCGATGCCGGCGCCCAGGATGAGTAGATAGAGCGACTGGAGCGGAATCGGTGTCGCGGCGTTCATGCGCGACAGCAGCACGAAGCCGATGAGCATGATCGCCGTGCCGGCGATCGGGTAGATCTTGTACCGGCCGGTGCGGCCCACCAGACTGCCGCTGACGGTCGAGGTGATCAGCAGCCCGATGACCATGGGCATGGTGCGCAACCCGGATTCGGACGGCGATACGCCGTCCACGAACTGCATGAAGGTGGGCATGAACGTCAGGGCGCCCAGCATGGCGAAGCCGACGACCAGCGACAGCACGCAGCACATCGTGAACACCGGATTGCGGAACAGCCGCATCGGCAGAATCGGTTCGGCCGCCCGCGTTTCCGCCCGGACGAACATCGCCAGCGCCAGGACAGAACCGATGACCAGTCCGATGATGGTCGGTGAGGTCCACGCAAGTTCGCCGCCCAGGCTGGTGGCCAGCGTCAGACCGGATGCCCCGATGCCGACCCACACGATCCCGGCGTAATCGATCACCGGGCGCGCGCCACGGGAGGCCACTGCCGGGATCGTCGCGGCTGCGACGATCAAGACGACGACGCCCACCGGGATGCTGAGCCAGAACGCCCACCGCCAGCCGAGGTGATCGGTGACGAAGCCGCCGAGCAGCGGGCCGGCGACGGTGGTGACACCGAAGACCGCACCGAGCGCACCCTGATAGCGCCCGCGGTCCCGCAACGGGATGACCTCGGCGATCAGCGCCGAGGACGTCACCATGATCGCGCCGCCGCCGATCCCCTGCAGCCCCCGCGCGGCCACCAACATGGCCATCGATCCCGACAGGCCGCTGAGGACCGATCCGATCAGAAAACACAGGACCGCCGCCTGGTACACCACTTTTCGGCCGAAGATGTCGCCGACCTTCCCGACGACGGCGGTGACGACGGTGGAGGCCAGGAGATAGCTGGTCACCACCCACGCCTGATGGCCCGCACCGCCGAGGTCTGCCACGACCGTGGGAAGCGCCGTGGCGACGATCGTCTGGTTGAGCGAGGCGAGCAGCATTCCGAGCAGGACGGCAACGAACACCAGGTTGCGCCTGCGCACGCTCAGGATCGGGGCGCCGGTCGGCTGCTCGCCGGTGGATGTTGTCGGGGTGGTCATAACTTCCTTTCGCCGGCCTGTCGGTTCACCAGCGATATCGTTAGACAGCCTATGAAAGTTACAGCACGAACAAAGCCGCCCCGAACAGCCGGCAATTCACCGGCTACCCAGGGCGGCTTGGATTGAAACGGACCGAGCTACCTGAGCTACTGCGGCGGGCGGGAGACGCACTGCGCTGCGTAGAGCGCGTCACCCAGCTTCTCCATCAACTCGAGCTGGGTTTCCAGGTAGTCGATGTGACCTTCCTCGTCCGCCAGGATCGTTTCCAGGATCCGCGCCGACGTCGCGTCCTGCTTTTCCCGGCACATGATGATCCCGGGCTTGAGGCGGGCAACCACCTCGTACTCGATCGCGAGATCGGCCTCGAACTGTTCCCGAAGTGTCTGCCCCACGCGCAGCGAAAAGAGTCGCTGATAGTTGGGCAGCCCGTCTAGGAGCAGGATTCGGTCGGTGATGGTCTCCGCGTGCCGCATCTCTTCGAAAGACTCGGAACGAGTATGTTCGGCCAGTTCCGTAAATCCCCAATTATCTTGCATCTTCGAGTGCAAGAAATATTGGTTAATCGCGGTGAGTTCGCTCGTCAATTGCTCGTTGAGCAATTTCAGAACATCTGGATCGCCTTGCATCGTAACTCCTAAGCACCTTGAGGGCTGGTCAAGTGTTGCCGTTTGCCGTGCACATCCAATCTAGTGCAGGAAGCACGGTGTGACGCAATGATTAACGACCAATTCGGCGTGTTGGTGCGACGTTTGCGGACCCTTGGGGGCACCCGGCCCCAAGCGTGGCCACGAGGAGTGGACTGGCTGTCCTAACTAAGGTTAGACTGCGCTAATCCGCGATTGCACCCCGAAAGAAAGGTCGGCAACAAATGAGTGAGTACGATTTACACTCGCTCATTCTGTCGTGCGATTTCCGCGTCGATGACATCGACGAAATGTGGAAATGGATGCGGAAACATCGCTCGGGGCTGTTGTCGATCGGCGCGCATCATGTCGTGCTTTACAAATCGATTTGGGAGCCGGGCCGGGTATTGGTGACAATCGGTATTCGGCACGCCCGATCCATCCGGGACGTACTGCGTTCGCCCGCAATCTTCGAGTGGTTCGATATTTCCGGCGTCGAAGATATTCCGCCGATATTCGGCGGCGAAGTGGTGGAGAAGATCGATCTGACGGACCCGTCCCCGGAGGGCCACGTGGCCGGCGTGATCGTGGGTGCGGTGGCCACCGTCGACGACGTACCGACCCTGATGCGCAAGGTTCACGACGGCCTCGAGCGCTTCGAGCAGGGCGGCATCCGCAAGATCTGGGTCTACCAGGCGCTCGACGACGGCCAGGAAGTGATGATCCTGCAGGAGGTCGCCGACGAGGTCAGCGCCAGGCAGTGGATCGATCATCCGGACGCGGCGGCCGAGTGGATGACGACGGCGGGTTTCGGTGCCTACCCGAGCCTGTTCGTGGGGAAGTTGGCCCACATCATGAACGTCGACGAGCAGGACGACTGATGTTCGTCTGCCTGTGTACCGGGGCGACCAGTCAGGTCGTCAACGAGATCATCGAGTCCGGCGCCACCACCTCGAAAGAGGTGGCCGAGGCGTGTGGCGCCGGTGCCGACTGCGGCCGGTGCCGGCGCACCATCCGCGCCATCATCGCCGCCCATCAGGCGGCCGAGGGGTGCCCCACCCAGTTCAACGGTTGCCCGTCACGGGCCACCCGCTAACGCTTGCGGTCGGCGAACTGGGCCAGCGCGTCGACGTTGGCCGCCGCACCCACCAGTTCGACGAACAACGCCTTCTCGCGCTCCACGGCCGCCGCGATCTGGTCGCGGATCGGTGCCACCATGGCCTGCTTGACGGCCACCAGGCTCGAAATAGGCTTGGCCGACAGGGTTTCGGCGTATGTCCGAGCCTCGGTCAGCAGCGCGTCGGGCTCGCAGACCTTCCACACCAGACCCATCTCGCGGGCCTCGGCGGCGCTCACCCACTCCGAGGACATCAGCAGCCACGCGGCATTCTGCCTGCCGAGCAGTCGCGGCATCAGATACGAGGAGGCCGCCTCGGGCGCCACACCCAGGCTGGTGAACGGGCACTTCAGCCGAGCCTCCGACGACATGAACGCAAGGTCGGCGAACCCGAGGATCGTGGCACCGATGCCCACGCCTACCCCGTTCACCGCACAGATCAACGGCTTCGGGAAATCCGCGAGCACTTCGAGCATCCCGTAGAACCCGTGCTCGCCCGGGGTGGATTCCGGATTGGTGATGCGCTCCTGCATCTCGACGAGGTCGTTACCCGCACTGAATCCCCGCCCGGCACCTGTCAACAGCACCACTGCGACGTCGGGATCCTCAGCGGCCGCACGCAGGGCGACGGTTGTCGCGTCGTACAGCGCCTCGTTGAACGCATTGAGCGCGTCGGGGCGGTTGAGGGTCAGCGTGCGAACCCGGTTGTTGTCCTCGATCAGCAGGGTCATCTCTGTCTCCTCGCGTCGCGCCGTGGCCGCTGCAGCCTAACTAGAACACGTTCCACTCTTGTCGCCCGGGTCTACCGGGTCGACGAACGGACTGGAGTAGACGTACCGACTGGTCGGCACGGTGTCGATGTTGCTACTGGCGCCGAACGCATCGGTGCTCGCGACCATGCGGCGCATCCGATCGGCCAGATCGTCGTCGTCGGCAGCGCCGAAGAACGCGTGCAGATCCGACACCGCCTGCTGCCGGAACAGTTCCTCCACGATCCCGTCGATCGCCGGGGCGTCCTCGGTGAGGGCACGCACGACGGTGTTCTGGGTGTAGCCGAAGGTGTCCTGAGTTTCGATGGCCACCGTGGTGTGGTCGATATGCCAACGGTGCAGCCAGGTGGTCTCATCGAGGCCGGCAGGCCGGCGCAGCAGCGCGACGTTGGCCAGACCGTCGGTGCGCTCGCCCGCCCCGGTCGGCGGCGCAGGCATCGGAACCGATTCGGTGACCAGGTAGGCGGCGAGTGAATCACATTCGGCAGCAAGCACTTCCAGCGCCTCAGAGATCTGCTCGCCGTAATACTGCCGGGCCCACAGACTGACCACCGCGACCACCGGCGGGTCCAGCGTGGTCAGTGTCATCAACGAATCCCGCACCGCGTCGTCGCGGACGTTGATCGTCAGACCGGGCAACCCGAGCGCCAGCAACCGATCGGCGACGGTAGTTCGCAGCCGCTCACACCACTGCTGATCCGATTGCGGGGCCCGTAGCAGAACAATGACTTTCTCCACAGACGGAGAACCTACCGGCGGACCGATCCGCGCCACGCGCGGGCGGATGTGCCACCGGCAGCCCGCGGCGAGTGAGAATGGTGGGGTGCACACGGGTGGACAGGCAGCCGACGCACTCCGGCTCAACACCCCCGACGCCGGTGCGGTGGCCCGAAGCCTGATCGGCGTCCTGGCGGTGACTGCGGTCGCCCTGGCGTGGGGTTCCGGCGGGACAGCGATGTGGACGCTGGGCGGCGGCGTGATCGCGAGTGCCATCGCGCTGCAACGCAGCCCCGGCGGCCGGGTCCCGCTGGTGGTGACCGGCTCGGTCGAACTGGCCATCGCGGTACTGCTGGGCACCCTGGCCGGGGGGTACAGCCCCGTCTTCATCGCGGTGGTTGCACTGTGGTGCTTCGCCGCGGGCATGCAGTGGTCGCTGGGAGCCAACGCCGGGCTGGTGGCCTCGGCGGCCAGCGCACTGCTGGTGCTGGCGCCGCCGGTCGCGCCGACGCTGGGCCAGTCACTGCTGGCACCTGTTCTGGTCATCGTGGCCGGAGTGGTCCAGGCCGCGCTCATCGCGGTATGGCCGCCCCGGCGCTGGCGCGCCCAGCGCGACGGACTCACCCGGGCCTACCGGTCGTTGGCCGGTGACGCCCGCAACGTCGCCGCCGACTGCACGGCTACCGTCGACGACGCCCCGCTCACGTGGTTGCGCGAGGTGTTCGCCGACAGCCAGGTCAGTCAACGGCCACGCGCCTACCACGGCGGTTATCGGCTCCCGGAGCGCCTCGCCGGCACCCTGGCCTCGTTGCGTTCCACCGCGGACCGCGACACCTCCACCGACGACGAGAACCCAGGTGACAGCGGACTCCCCCAGTTGCTGACCGCCGCCGCCGTGCTGCTCGACGCGATCGCCGATCACGGTCACACCGCGCGCCGCGATGCCGAGCACGCAGTGGTCCGCGTCCACACCGCGGCTGCCGCCGTCACCGGCCCAGAAGCAGCGCTGGCACAACGCTTCTGCGAACAGCTGCGCGAAGCCGCGGTGCTGAGATTCGGGCAGCTGCACCGGCCCGACCTGATCGGTTCGCTGGCCTCGGCGCCCGCCGTGGTCCGATCCCATCTGACCTGGACCTCGCCGATCCTGCGCCACGCCATCCGGCTGTCGGTGACCACCGCACTGGCGGTGGCGGCGGCCCGCTACGGGGGTCTGGAGCACGGCTACTGGATGCCACTGACCGCCGTGGTGGTGCTGCGGCCGGAAACGGCGCACACCTATACCCGGTGCGCCGGGCGCATGGCCGGCCTCGGCGTCGGCATCATCGTCGCCTCGATCCTCACCCTCGTGTGGCAACCCGGGCCGATCGGTTCGGCCGTGTGCGCGCTGGCGTTCGTCGGACTGGCCTACGGCGTCGCGCAGTTCGGCTATCTCGCGGTCGGCGCGGCCGTGGGCGCGATCGTCATGTTCGCGGTCGGGGTGAGCGCAACCGCCCCGTGGTCGGGTAACACGGACCGACTGTTCGCCGTGATGATCGGCGGCGCCCTGGCCGTGATGGCCCACGTGGCCCTGCCCGACCACGCCCTCATCCGGTTACGTCAACGCGCCGGGGAACTGTTGATGACCGAGATCGACTACGCCGCACTGGTGATCAAGGCATTCGTGCACGAAATCGACCACCCGGCCGAAATCCTGTCGGCGGCCTGGCAACGGGCCTTCCGGGCTCGCGCCGCATTCGAGGCCGCGTGGGGTGCGACCAGCTTGGAGCCGCCGGTCCTTCGGCGTTGGTTGCGGTCCTACCGCACTGCACTGAATTCGGTGACGAGCGCCTGCACCACCCTGGAGAACAGTCTGCCGACACACCCTTCGTCGGCACTGCACGGCGAGTTCGTCGCCGCGGTGGACGATTACGTCGAGGCACTGCGTGGCGCGCCGCCGAGCCCCGCGGTCCCGTGGAGCCTCGACACCGCCGAACTGTCCACCGCACTGCGACGGGTACACAACGTGGCATCGACGCTGTCCGCCGACAACGGTGCTGCGCGCATCCTGATCGGCGAACTGACCACGATCACCCGCAGCCTGCAGGAGATCGCGATCGACCGGGTGGAACCCGCCGGCGAGACCCGCTAGCCGCGCGCCCATTTCGGCAGGATGAACACGCCTTCAGCCTCGGCGGTGATTCCTTCAGCGTCGGAAACATGGCCGGAGGCAAAGGCTTTGATGCCGTCCGTGCGGGTGATCCGCCCCTCGGCGTGTAGATCGCCCAGCGGGGTGGCCCGCAGATAACGGATGGTCAGGGTCCCGGTGAACCGCGGACGATCGGAGTCGCTGGCTGCCACCTCCCCCAGCACATGATCGAGCACCATCGCCACCATGCCGCCGTGCACGTGGCCCGGCGGCCCTTCATAGGGCGCGCCGAGGTGAAAGTCGGTTCGTACCCCGCCATCCGGGTCCTTCACCATCACCAGCGGCGGCGCGATCGGGTTGCGGATGCCGATCGCCGGGTTGCCCCACGGCATCCGGTCACCGTCGGACGTGAAGCGCACACCGAACGGACCGTCGATCTGTTTGGCCTGCAGGCGCGCGGTCGCGTCGTCGATCTGGGACCGTACTGCGGCCACCTCCTCGGCATCCACCTCCGAGCGGATCGCGGCATCGATGAGCGCACGCACCGAGTCGGCCAGCGGTGACCACACCTCCCGCAGACGCTGCACGTCCGCAGAACTGAGACCCTCGACATGCGTGTAACCCGGCATCCCAGCACTAGAACATGTTCGACGCGCCGGTGTCGAGCCACCCGGGTAGCGTCGGCACCGTGACGGACCCCGCCCAGACCGAGCCGTATTACCGGCTCGGGACCTATCACCGGCCGACGGACACCCCCTCGTCGCCGGCCCAGGTCTGGTTCGACCGCGGCATGGTCTGGTCGTACGCCTTCAACCACGAAGAGGCGATCCGGTGCTTCGAACGTGCCCTGCAACTCGACCCGGAGTTCGCCGTCGCCCGGTGGGGTATCGCCTACGCCGTCGGCCCCAACTACAACAAGGCCTGGGACGCTTTCGACCCGGCCGATCTGAGCGCCTCGCTGAGCCGGGCCCGGGCCGAACTCGAGCGCGCTGCGACCGGCCGGGCATCGACGCTGGAACGCGAGCTGATCTCTGCGCTGGAGAAGCGATTTCCGACCGCCGACCCCGATGACGCCGAAGCCCTGACGGCCGGGCACGCCGACTACGCCGATGCGATGGCAGCGCTGGCCGTGGCCCACCCCGACGACATCGATGTGCAGACCCTGGCCGCCGATGCCCTGCTGAACGTGACCGCGTGGGCACTGTGGGACGGCCGCACCGGTGAGCCCGCCCCGGGATCTCGTGTGGTGGAAGCCAAACGGATCCTCGACGCAGCGCTGGCGACCGCGGCCGGCCGACAACACCCAGGGGTGCTGCACCTCTACATCCACGCGATGGAGATGTCGACGACACCGGAGGCCGCGCTGCCCGCCGCCGATCTGTTGCGTGGGTTGGTGCCCGACGCCGGGCATCTGCAGCACATGGCCAGCCACATCGACGTCCTGTGCGGCGACTACCGCAGTTCTGTGATCGCCAACCTCGCCGCGGTACACGCCGACCGAAAGTTCGTCGAACGCGAAGGCGCGCTGAATTTCTATTCTCTCTACCGTGCCCACGACCTGCATTTCGTGGTGTATTCGGCGATGTTCGAAGGCAGTTCGCAGATCGCGCTGGACGCGGCCGAGGAGCTGTCCGCCCAGCTGACCCCCGAGGTGCTCTCGGTCGCCTCACCACCGATGGCGGACTGGCTGGAGGCATTCGTACCTCTGCGGGTGCACGTGCTGGTGCGGTTCGGCCGCTGGGACGATCTGATCGCCGAACCACTTCCCGCCGATCCCGAGCTGTACTGCACCACCACCGCGACGATCCACTACGGCCGCGGCGTCGCGTACGCAGCTACCGGACAGATGGAGCAGGCCCGCGCGGAACGCGACAACTTTCTGGCGGCTTACGCGCGCATTCCCGACTCGCGCTACCTGTTCAACAACACCAGCCTGGACATCCTCGCGATCGCCGAACAGATGCTCAACGGCGAAATCGCCTATCGCGAAGGCGATCACGAAACCGCCTTCGGTTATCTGCGCCGGGCCATCGAACTCGACGACGCGCTGCCGTATGACGAACCGTGGGGGTGGATGCAACCGACCCGGCACGCCTACGGCGCACTGCTGCTCGAACAGGGGTACGTGGAGGAGGCCGCCGGAGTCTATGCGGCCGACCTCGGCCTGGATCCGACGCTCAGCCGGTCCAGCCACCATCCGAACAACGTCTGGAGCCTGCACGGCTACCACGAGTGCCTCCGTCGGCTCGGCCGCGACGCCGAGGCCGCCATCATCGGCCAACAATTGGAGTTGGCGCGGGCACGGGCCGACGTCGCCGTGCGCGCCTCGTGTGCCTGCCGCCTCGACGTGGCAGATCCCTGCTGTGGCGGCGCCTGACCTGCCGGAGGTCGGCGCCGGCGTAAACTCGCGTCGTGGCCATCAGCGAGAACGACCTCGGTCAGCTGCGCAAATGTGTCGAGTTGGCCCGTGAAGCACTAGAGGACGGCGACGAGCCCTTCGGCTCGATCCTGGTCGACGAGGCGGGGACGACGGTGTTCACCGACCGTAACCGTGTCAAGGACGGGGATGCCACCCAGCATCCCGAGTTCGCCATCGCCCGCTGGGCCGTCGAGCACCTGAAACCCGAGGACCGCGCCCGCGCCACCGTGTACACGTCCGGCGAACACTGCCCGATGTGCTCGGCGGCGCACGCCTGGGTCGGCCTCGGCCGCATCGTCTACGCCACGTCCTCGGCTCAGCTGAGCGGCTGGCTCGCCGAATGGGGTGCGCCGGCCGGGCCGGTGGCACCGCTGCCCATCACCACGGTGGCTCCTGGTGTACACGTGGACGGGCCGGCCACCGAACTGGCCGAGACCATGAAAGACCTGTACGCGGCGAAGTTTCGTGGCTGAGCCCGCCTGGATCGCCCACGCCATCTGGTGGCAGATCTATCCACTGGGTTTCGTCGGTGCGTTCCCCGCGGACCCGCCGCCATCGGCCGATGAGCACCGGTTACGCCGGATCGTCGGCTGGTTGGATCACGCCGTGCAACTCGGCGCCTCGGGCATCGCGCTCGGACCGATCTTCGCCTCGCGCACGCACGGCTACGACACCACCGACCATTTCCGCATCGATCCGCGCCTGGGTGACGACGAGGACTTCGACCACCTGGTCGCCGAGGCGCGCGGGCGCGGGCTGCGCATCCTGCTCGACGGGGTGTTCAACCATGTGGGCACCGAGTTCGCCCAGTACCGGCAGGCGCTCGACGGCGGCCCCGACCATCCCGCGTCTCGTTGGTTTCGCCGTCGCGGCAACGTTTTTGACACATTCGAAGGACACGGCGAGCTGATCGCGCTCAACCACGACGAGCCTGCGGTGGTGGAACACACCGCCTCGGTGCTGCGCCATTGGTTGGGCCGAGGCGCCGACGGTTGGCGCCTCGATGCCGCGTACGCGGTACCCGACCGGTTCTGGGCGCAGGTGCTGCCGTCGGTGCGCCGCGAGTTCCCCGACGCCTGGTTCGTCGGTGAGGTGATCCACGGTGACTACGCCGCGACCGTCGGCGCCTCCACCTTCGACTCGGTGACCCAGTACGAGCTGTGGAAGGCCATCTGGAGCAGCCTGAACGACGCGAACTTCCACGAGCTGGACTGGGCGCTGAAGCGGCACAACGACTTTCTCGGCACGTTCGTACCGCTGACATTCGTGGGCAATCATGACGTGACCCGGATCGCCAGCCAGTTGCAGAATTCCGCGCACCGCGAGCATGCCCTGGTGTTGCTGCTGACGATCGGTGGAACTCCGAGCATCTATGCCGGCGACGAGTCGGCCTACCGCGGCGTCAAGGAGGAGCGTCGCGGCGGCGACGATGCCGTGCGGCCGGAATTCACCACGGCACCAGAGGATTCCGATGCGCTGCGACTGCATCAGTATCTGGTCGGACTGCGGCGGCGGCATCCGTGGCTGCACACCGCGACCACGTCACCGTTGCTACTGACAAATACCCAGTACGTCTACCGGACCGCCGCGGGTCCCGAGTCGTTGATCGTCGCACTCAACATCGACGACTCCCCGCTGGCCTTGTCACTGCCGGACCTCGGGTTGACGTCGGGCCGGGTGATGGCGGGGTCGGGTGCCCCACCGCAAGACGACCTCACCCGCACCGGGGTTCCCCCGCACGGGTGGCTGATCATCCAGCCGCACTGAGCATTTCGAGAGTCCGCGGATCGCCGAGCCCGTCGTAGAACTTGTCGAGCACGGCCTGGAAATCTGCGCGGTCGGCCGGATCGGCGACGGCGGCGAACAGCGTCATGGAGGAGCGGACCTTCAGGAAGTCCGGCCAACCGAAGATCTGCTCGGCCGACCGCCCCTCGACCTGCGTAACCAGCCGAGCGCATTCCCGCAGCCTCGAACCCAGAGTCGGGTGGGCCAGGTACGCACGTGCCTCGTGGGCGGAGGCGATGCCGTAATGGTCGGCGGTCTGACTCCGGCCGAGCCCGCGTAGCTGCGGGAAGATGAACCAGATCCAGTGACTGCGCTTGCGCCCGTCCCGCAACTCGGTGCAAACGTCGGCATAGACGCCGGCCTGGGCGTCGACGAATCTCTGCAAGTCGAACTGATCAGTCATGACGAAGTTTGTCGCGCAGCCTCACGCAATACATCGTGACAAGCTAATCTTCGGGATTCAATGACTACAACAGCCCCCGCCGAGCGCGTCGCTCCCACCAGGACTGTGCGTCGACGCGTCATGTCCCGGATCAGCATTCAGTCAAAGCTGCTGGTGATGCTGCTGGTGACCAGCATTCTGTCCGCCGCCGTCGTCGGCGCCATCGGCTACCAGTCCGGTAGGTCCTCGCTTCGTCAGTCGGTGTTCGACCGGCTGACCGAGGTCCGGGAATCGCAAACACGTCAGCTGGAGTCGAAGTTTGCCGACCTCGAGGATTCCCTGATCGTCTACACCCGGGGAACGACGACGGTCGAGGCCCTGGAGGCATTTTCCGGCGCATTCGGTCAGCTCGGCAACTCGACGATCAACCCACAGCAATGGCAATCGATCGTCGACTACTACGACGACCAGTTCAAGCCGGCGGAAGAGAAGCAGACCGGTGACACCGTGGATGTGACACGGCTACTGCCCACCTCCAACGCACAGAAATACCTGCAGGCGAACTACACGGCACCGGTCGCCGACCCGGAGAAGTCGATCAGGGTCGACGACGCCCGAGACGGCAGTGCCTGGTCCGCAGCGAATGCCCGGTTCAACGACTACTTCCGCGAGATCGTCGAACGCTTCCAGTTCGAGGATGCCCTCCTGCTCGACACTGCCGGCAATGTCGTCTACACCGCGTACAAGGGCATCGACCTCGGCACCAACATCCTCACCGGACCGTACCGGCAGAGCTTGCTGCGCGACGCCTACGAGAAGACCCTGGCGTCGAACACCGTCGACTACGTCGGGGTCACCGATTTCGGTGACTACCAGCCGGCCGACGAGCCCACGGCCTGGATGATGGCGCCGGTCGGCCCGCCAGGTCGGGTCGAGGGTGTGCTGGCCCTGCAATTCCCGATTTACAAGATCAACCGGCTCATGACGGCCGACAAGCAATGGGAGACCGCCGGGATGGGCACCACCGGCGAGACGTTCGTGGTCGGTCCGGACGGTCTGATGCGATCGGATTCCCGTCTGTTCCTGGAGGACCCGCAGAAGTTCGAACGCGACGTCATCGACGCCGGGACACCACCGGCGGTGGCGGCCAAATCGCTGCACCAGCACGGAACCACGCTGGTGCAGCCGGTCGAGACGGAGGCCACCCGGTTGGCCCTGCGCGGTCAGACCGGGACCGTGATCGAGGACGACTACCTGGGCAACGAGACGCTGCAGGCCTACGCGCCGGTCAATCTGCACGGACTGAACTGGTCGATCATCGCCAAGATCGACACGGCGGAGGCCTTTGCGCCGGTGGCGACGTTCACCCGCACCCTGGTGTTGTCGACCGTCGTCATCACCTTCATCGTGTGTCTGGCGGCCATGATGCTGGCTCGGCTGTTCGTGCGCCCACTGCGCAGGCTGGAGGCCGGGGCCCAGCAGATCGGGGCGGGCGACTACGACGTATCGCTTCCCGTGCAATCCAGGGACGAGTTCGGTGATCTGACAACAGCATTCAACGACATGAGCCGCAACCTGGCGATCAAGGAAGATCTGCTCGCCGAGCAGCGCCGGGAGAACGACCGGCTGCTGCGGACGCTGATGCCGGAGTCGGTGGTGCAGCGCTACCGGGACGGCGAAGAGACCATCGCACAGGACCACCACAACGTGACCGTCCTGTTCGCCGACACGATCGGGCTGGATGAGCTGACGTCCGAGATGCCATCGGAGGAGGCGCTGGCCATCGTCAACCGCCTGGTGCACCAATTCGATGCCGCTGCAGACGATCTCGGAGTGGAACGGGTGCGCACCCTACGCAACGGCTACTGGGCCAGCTCCGGGTTGAGCGTGCCGCGGCTCGACAATGTACGGCGGACGGTCGACTTCGCACTCGAAATGCAGCGCATCATCGAACGGTTCAACACCGAGGCCGGGACTGAGCTGGAACTGCGTGCGGGCATCGACACCGGCGCGGTGAGCAGCGGCCTGGTCGGACGCTCCAACCTGGCCTACGACATGTGGGGTTCGGCGGTCAACCTGGCCTACCGGGTGCAACGGGGCTCACCGCAGCCGGGCGTGTACGTGACCGAGCGGGTGTTCGAGGTGATGGGCGATACCCGCGATCTCGAGCCGGCAGGCACTGTTCAGGTGGACGGGGCCGACGAGCCGATCTGGCAGCTACGGGACCGGCGATGAGCGGCGTGCTGGACGCTCCCTGGTTCTACTGGGCCGTCGGTGTGGCGGTCGGATTTCCGGTCTGCCTGGTGCTGCTCACCGAACTGCAGAACGCATTGCGCCGGCGCGGCAGCTTCCTGGCCGGTCCGGTTCACCTGGTCCGCACGTACATCCTGCCGCTGGGCGCGCTGCTGATCCTGCTGATCCAGGCGATGCAGATCTCCGGAGAAGCCACGCCGGTGCGGATCGTCTCGACGGTGTTCGGGTTCGTCGTCCTGGTTCTCTTGCTGTCCGGACTCAACGCGACGCTGTTCCAGAGTGCACCGGAAGGCAGCTGGCGCAAACGAATTCCGTCGATCTTCCTCGACGTCGCCCGGTTCGCACTGATCGCCCTCGGCATCGGCTTGATCTTCGCCTACATCTGGGGCGCCAACATCGGTGGGCTTTTCACCGCCCTTGGCGTGTCCTCGATCGTGCTGGGCCTGGCCCTGCAGAACTCGGTCGGCCAGATCATCTCCGGGCTTCTTGTGCTGTTCGAGCAGCCGTTCCAACTCGGCGACTGGGTCGACGCGCCGTCGGCGCGCGGCCGCGTCGTCGAGGTCAACTGGCGCGCAACACATATCGACACCGGCAGCGGCCTGCAGGTGATCCCGAACTCCGTGCTGGCCGGAGCATCGTTCACCAACCTGAGCCGGCCGCTCGGTGCGCACACCATCACGGTGATCACGGTGTTCGCCGTCGATGACGCCCCCGACGAGGTCTGCCGCGTACTCAACGAGGTGGCCCGCCGACTGCCCCAGCTACGTACCGACGGCACGGTGTCCACGGTCCCGGCCGGCTCATTGCAGTACAAGACCCAGATCCCGCTGCATTCCCCCGCCGACGATTTCTCCGCCAGATCCACGTTTCTTCGCTGGACCTGGTACGCCTCGCGGCGGGCCGGTCTGCACCTGGACGAGGCCGAAGACGAGTTCGCAACCACCGAACGCGTCGAACAGACCCTGCGTCTCATCGCACCGACGCTTCGCCTGAGCCCGGAGGACCAGGGCGAGTTGCTCCCGCACGCCCGGCTCGCCCGTTACGGCAGGGACGAGGTCATCCAGGTCACCGGGCAGGTTCCCAAGCGCATGACTTTCATCGTCGCCGGCACGGTGCAGTTGGCCGTGGCCGGTCCGGACGACCGCTTCGTCCCGGTGCTGGCCCTGGAACAGGGCGACTTTCTCGGGCAGACGGCTCTGACCAGAGAACCGGTCACCACCACGGCATACGCGCTGACCGAGGTCACCGTAGCGCAATTCGACCGCGACTGTATCGAGGACCTGGTCGCGCGAAAGCCGGTGCTGCTTCAGGACATCGGCCGGGCGATCGAGGAGCGCCGGGCCAACGTCAAACAGGCGCTCACCACGGCCGGACGCTGAGGCTCCCGGCAAAGGGTCTCGGCGCCGAGTTCCAACCGTTAGTAAACCGCGATCTGCGCGGCCGGTGTTGTTACGCGTGTGACTGATGTGGCACATGTTTCACTACCGGAGACAAGCGGCAAACTGCTTGAGATACGTGCAGAAAGGACGGTTGGTTGCCGTTATGAAGTTCCTCAACAAGATTCGCGGAGCGTGGACGCGTCGACTGGCGGCCGGGGCAATGGCCGCAGCCACACTGCCCGCGCTGATCGGTATCACAGGAGGTTCGGCGACCGCTGGCGCATTCTCCCGTCCGGGGCTGCCGGTCGAGTACCTCGATGTGTTCTCGGCGTCGATGAACCGCAACATCCGGGTGCAGTTCCAGGGTGGCGGACCGCACGCTGTCTACCTGCTCGACGGCCTGCGCGCCCAGGACGACTTCAACGGCTGGGACATCAACACGCCGGCATTCGAGTGGTACAACGGCTCGGGCCTGTCGGTGATCATGCCGGTCGGCGGACAGTCCAGCTTCTACACCGACTGGTACCAGCCCTCGAAGGGCAACGGTCAGGACTACACCTACAAGTGGGAGACCTTCCTGACACAGGAACTCCCCACCTGGCTGGCCGCCAACCGCGGCGTGTCGCAGACCGGCAACGCCGTGGTCGGCATCTCGATGGCAGGTAGCGCCGCGTTGACCTACGCAATCCATCATCCGCAGCAGTTCATCTATGCCGGAACGCTTTCGGGCTTCCTGAACCCGTCCGAGGGCTGGTGGCCGATGCTGATCGGTCTGGCGATGAACGACGCAGGCGGATACAACGCCGAGAGCATGTGGGGCCCGTCGACCGACGCGGCCTGGAAGCGCAATGACCCGATGGTCAACATCAACCAGCTGGTCGCCAACAACACCCGCATCTGGATCTACTGCGGCACCGGTACCCCGTCGGACCTCGACGCCGGAACCAACGGCGGCAACCTGATGGCGGCCCAGTTCCTCGAAGGGCTGACACTGCGCACCAACGTCACCTTCCGGGACAACTACATCGCCGCCGGCGGCACCAACGGGGTGTTCAACTTCCCGGCCAACGGAACCCACGCCTGGGGCTACTGGGGACAGCAGCTGCAGCAGATGAAGCCCGATATCCAGCGGGTGCTCGGCGCACAATCCGCCACCTAGAGATCCACCCACCCGGGGAGCCTGTCGTCACCCCTAACGGCAGGCTCCCTGCCTGGTGTCCGGAGTAGGTTGGGTGACGATGACCGAGTCCTCGTCGGGCCCCTCGTCCGAGCCCTCGCCGAACGCACGGATGCTCGGCGGAGTTGCCGCGGCCGCGGTCGCGCTCGGCATCGCCACGCTGGCGGCGATTCCGTTTGGGGCACCGGCCGATCCGCGCAACGCGGTCGGATCGGCGGTCGTGGACCTGACGCCGGGTCCGGTCAAGGAATGGGTGATTCAAACCCTGGGCAGTCTGGACAAGCTGTTCCTCGCCGTCGTCGTGCTGGCGGTCATCGCCACCGTCGCTGCTCTGGCCGCCACGTATGAGACCCGGCACCGTCCGGTCGGCAGCGCGATCTTCGTCGTCGCCGGGCTCATCGCCTGCGCCGCGGTCCTCTCCCGGCCCGGCGCAGCAGTGCTCGACATCGTGCCCACGTTGGTGGGCACCGCATGCGGGGTGGCAGCGCTGCGACTGCTCGTGCAGCGGGTCTGGACCGCCCCCGCTGATGCCGAGCCCGTCGACACCTCCAGAAGGACGTGGTTGGCCACCGCCGGTGTACTCGGATTCGGTGCCGCGACCGGACTTCTCGGTTTCGTCGTCACCCGGGTGACTACCTCGGTCGCGGCCGAACGCGAAATCTCCGTATTACCGCGGCCCCGCGTGCCGGCTCCCCCGGTTCCGCCTGACGTCCAACCGAAAAACGTTGCCCTGCCGAGTTTCATCACCGAGAGCACCGACTTCTACCGGGTCGACACCGCACTCAGCGTTCCGCAGCTGAGCCGCGACGCGTGGCGGCTACGCATTCACGGCATGGTCGCCCACGAGATCACCTACAGTTTCGACGATCTTGCCCGGTTCGAGGCCGTCGAGAAGGCCGTCACACTCACGTGCGTGTCCAACCCGGTTGGTGGCGACCTGATCTCGAACGGGATGTGGACCGGCTACCGACTCGCCGACCTGCTGCGGGAGGCGGGCGTGGAGCCCGGCGCGGATATGTTGTTGTCGACCTCGGTCGACGGATTCACCGTGGGCACCCCGGTCGAAGCCCTCACCGATGGCCGCGACGCGCTGTTGGCCATCGGCCTCAACGGACAGCCGCTGCCCGTCGAGCACGGTTACCCGGCCCGACTGGTGGTGGCTGGACTCTACGGCTACGTGTCGGCCACCAAATGGGTCACCGATCTGGAATTGACCCGCTTCGACCGGGCCGAGGCCTATTGGACCAGACAGGGCTGGGCGCCGCGCGCCCCGATCAAGACCGAGTCACGCATCGACGTCCCGAAGCGGGGCCAGCAGGTGCCGGCGGGGCCGACGACATTCGGCGGTGTGGCCTGGGCGCAGAACCGGGGCGTCCGCGGCGTCGAGGTCCGAATCGACGACGGCCCATGGCAACCCGCCCAACTGGGGGCCGCCTATTCCGACCAGACCTGGCGGTTGTGGAGCCTGCCCTGGCAGGCGAGCGGCCCAGGCGATCACACCATCACGGTGCGGGCCACCGACAACACCGGGGCGGCTCAGACGTCAGACCAAGCCCCGACCGTGCCCGACGGCGCCACCGGCTGGCATACGGTGTACTTCACCGTGACCTGAGTTTGCGCCAGCTGAATGCCGCGACCGCACCGCCGATCACCGCGGTGATCGGCCCGATCACCGACCAGGTGACGGTGTTGCTCATCGGGCTGCCCTGCACCACGCCGAATCCCTGCAGCGCCCAAAGTAGGCCGAACAGCGCCACGATCACACCGACCGCAAACGTCACTACATATCCCCGGTTCATGTCTGGATGCTACGTCGCGCAGGCGCCACCGGTCACGGTCGCAGCACCAATTTCCCTCTGGTATGGCGCTTTTCCAGCTCGGTGTACGCAGCTCGGACATCGTCGAGGGCGAACACTCCGGCAATCGGCACGTCGAGTTCCCCATCGGCTGCGAGATTCGCCAACTCCGCGATGATCGCGATGTCAGCGCCCTCGGCATTTCCGGCACTCTGGACACCGAACTCCTCGATGGCCGGGAAATCAATGATGGTGTCGACGCGTTCGGGAGCCACACCCAACTCGTCGACGGCCAGCTTCACGTATCCGCCGCCGAAGAGATCGAGGAACGCGTCGACGCGACCCGACGGGGAAGCGGCCCGGAGCCGGTCGGCCAGATCGTCACCGTAACTGACCGGGAAGGCGCCGTGCGCCGTCAGCCAGTCATCGTTCGCGGACCCGGCGATGCCGAGCACAGTGGCGCCGGCGCGCTTGGCGAGCTGCACCGCGATGGTGCCGACACCGCCGGCGGCGCCCGCGATCGCCACGGTGTCCCCGGGCTGCAGTCGCACGGCACGTACCGCTGCGTAGGCGGTGGCGCCCACGACATACAGCGATCCGGCCACCTCCCACGGCAGGGCGGGCGGCTTGGGAGCCAACTGGGTGGCGGGCACGGCCACGTATTCGGCGTGGCTGGCTCGCTCGTCGGTGAACCCTAAAACCTCGTCCCCGACCTCGAACCCGGTCACTTCCGCCCCAAGCTCGGCCACCACACCCGCGAGGTCGCTGCCCTGCCCTGAGGGAAAAGTGGCCGGGAACCGGTCGTGCAGCGCACCACGACGGATCATGGCCTCACCAGGATTGATCCCGGCAGCGCGGACCTGCACGAGCACCTCGCCGGCAGCCGGGACGGGCCGCGGCACATGACGAACCTGCAGGACGTCGATTCCGCCGTATTCATCGAATTGGACTGCCTTGCTCATACGGCGTACGACGGATCGGCAGCCGAAAACATTCCGGACTGCCCCACATCTGTCCGACCCGCGGTGTAGCGTCGAACACATGTTCGAATATTTCGCGAAGGTTGATCTCACTGCCGGCGAGGCGGCACTGCTGGACCGAATCGCCGAACTCGAACGCCTCAAATGCGCCGCCGCAGCCGGACAAGCCCGCGCCACCGTCGCCCTGGAGTCCGCCCGACATGCCGCCGAAGCCGCCACGAGGGCCCCCGTCACACGACGCGGCCGCGGGCTGGGTTCAGAAATCGGACTGGCGCGCATGGACTCACCGGCCAACGGCCGACAACACCTCTCCGACGCCCGCATCCTCGTCCACGACCTTCCCCACACGCTCGCTGCCCTGGAATGTGGGGTGCTCACCGAAGCCCGCGCCCGACTGATCGTCCGCGAGGCCGCCTGCCTGTCCCCCGCCGACCGGCACCGCCTCGACCATCAACTCTGCGCCGACCACACCACCCTGATCGGCCTCGGCGACACCCGCATCCGCAACGACGCCAAAACCATCGCCTACCAACTCGACCCGATGGCCGTCGTCGACCGCGCCACCCGCGCACCCGAAGACCGCAATGTCACGCTCCGCCCCGCCCCTGACGCCATGGCTTTTGTCACCGCGCTCCTGCCCGCCACCGACGCGGCATCCGTGCACTCCGCCCTCATCGATGCAGCCGACCGCTGCGCCGACGGCCGCAACCGCGGCCAAGCCATGGCCGACACCCTGGTAGCCCGCGTCACCGGCCGCGACGTCACCACACCGGTCCCGGTCGCGGTCAACCTCGTGCTCTCCGACGACACCCTGTTCGCCGGCAGCATCCAACCCGCACACCTGCAGGGCCACGGGCCCATCCCCGCCGCAACAGCCCGACGCATGATCGGCGACGCACTCACCCATGACGACTCCTGGGCCACCCTGCGACGGCTCTATGCAGCCCCCGACACCGGCGCCCTCGTCGCCATGGAATCCCGATCGCGACGCTTCCCCAAAGGCCTCGCTCGGTTCATCGCCACCCGAGATCAGACCTGCCGCACCCCGTACTGCGATGCCCGGATCCGACACATCGACCATGTGAACCCCCACCACAACCACGGGCCGACCAACGCCACCAACGGCCAGGGACTGTGCGAACACTGCAACTACGTCAAAGAAACACCCGGCTGGCAGGTCGTGGCCGGAGTCGACGAGTTCGGCCGCTACACCACCGATCACATCACCCCCACCGGCGCGACCTACCGATCCACCGCTCCACCACTGGCCGGCGGCCTGCGGATACTCACCCGTGAAGTCCACATCGTGATCAACAAGCGGGCCGCTTAGCTTCCGTTCACTCACGGCGAACTCGGACACGGGACGCGCAGGGAACAAACCTGACCCCGCCAAGGTTGAGCGCATCAGACTGAACTTTGGAGGTATTGATGCCTGAACACATCGCAGTGCCCGTCCTGTTCTTGAGTGAGCCGATCGTCCTGCCCGGAATGGTGGTGCCCGTCGAACTCGACGACGCTGCCCGCGCGGCTGTCGACGCCGCTCAGGCCAGCGAATCGGGCAAGCTGCTGATCGCGCCGCGCCTGGACGACCGCTACCCCACACACGGGGTTATCGCGTCGATCGTGCAGGTCGGGCGCATGCCCGGAGGGGCAGAAGCCGCCGTCGTGCGCGGTGAACGCCGTGCGCATATCGGCTCCGGAACCACCGGGCCGGGCGCGGCCCTGTGGGTCGAGGTGGAAGAAGCCGCCGAACCCGAATCGGTGACCGACGACACCAAGGCGCTGGCCGCCGAGTACAAGAAGCTGCTGCTGGCCATGCTGCAGCGGCGCGAGGCCTGGCAGATCGTCGACGTGGTCAACAAGATCACCGACCCGTCGGCGCTGGCCGACACGGCCGGCTACGCCTCGTACCTGACCGATGTGCAGAAGCGTCAGCTCCTGGAGACCGAGGACGCGGCCGAGCGGTTGCGTGTGCTCATCGACTGGACCGGCGAGCACCTGGCCGAGGTCGAGGTCAACGACAAGATCGCCGAGGATGTCCGGTCCGGCATGGACAAGCAGCAGAAGGAATTCCTGCTGCGCCAGCAGCTGGCCGCCATCCGCAAGGAACTGGGCGAGGGCGAGCCCGAAGGGTCTGAGGATTACCGGGCCCGCGTCGAGGCCGCTGACCTTCCGGAAAAGGTGCGGGAGGCCGCGCTGCGCGAGGTCGGCAAGCTGGAACGCTCCAGCGACCAGAGCCCCGAGGGCGGCTGGATCCGAACCTGGCTGGACACCGTGCTGGATCTGCCGTGGAACGAACGCACCGAGGATTCGACCGACCTCAAGGGTGCCCGCGAGATCCTGGACGCCGACCACCACGGACTGGACGACGTCAAAGACCGCATCGTCGAATACCTCGCCGTGCGTGCCCGTCGTGCCCAGCGGGGCATGGCCGTCGTCGGCGGCCGTGGTTCGGGTGCCGTGATGGTGCTGGCCGGTCCGCCCGGGGTCGGCAAGACCTCGCTGGGTGAGTCCGTGGCCAGGGCCCTGGGTCGCAAGTTCGTGCGTGTCGCCCTGGGCGGTGTCCGCGACGAGGCCGAGATCCGCGGTCACCGCCGTACCTATGTCGGCGCGCTGCCGGGCCGTGTCGTGCGGGCCATCGGCGAGGCGGGTTCGATGAATCCTGT
This sequence comes from Mycolicibacterium peregrinum, assembly GCF_001665785.1. Lineage (GTDB taxonomy): Bacteria > Actinomycetota > Actinomycetes > Mycobacteriales > Mycobacteriaceae > Mycobacterium > Mycobacterium peregrinum_A. The sequence continues at coordinate 182,590 of NZ_LZSO01000026.1, read as the reverse complement.
TGTGCTGCTGGACGAGATCGACAAGGTGGGCTCCGACTACCGGGGCGATCCGTCGGCCGCGCTGCTGGAGGTGCTCGACCCGGCGCAGAACCACACGTTCCGCGACCACTACCTGGAGCTGGACCTGGATCTGTCCGATGTGGTGTTCCTGGCGACGGCCAACGTCATCGAGAACATCCCGTCCGCGCTGCTGGACCGCATGGAGCTGATCCAGCTCGACGGCTACACCGAGGACGACAAGGTCGCCATCGCGCGGGACTACCTGCTCCCCCGGCAGGCCGAGCGGGCGGCGCTGACCGACGCCGAGGTGACGGTGACGGACGCGGCGTTGCGCAAGATCGCCGCGGACTACACCCGCGAGCCGGGCGTCCGGCAGTTCGAGCGGTTGCTGGCCAAGGCGCTGCGCAAGGTGACGACCAAGCTCGACTCGACGGACTCGCCGATCACGATCGATGAGCCGGATCTGGTCGAGTACCTGGGCCGTCCGCGGTTCACGCCGGAATCCACCGAGCGCACTGCGGTGCCGGGTGTGGCGACCGGTCTGGCCGTCACCGGCCTGGGCGGCGACGTGCTGTACATCGAGGCCAACTCGAACGAGGGCGAGTCGGGGTTGAAGCTGACCGGTCAGCTGGGCGACGTCATGAAGGAGTCGGCGCAGATCGCGCTGTCCTATGTGCGGGCCCACGCCGAACAGCTGGGCGTCGATCCGAAGGCACTGGACCGCCAGATCCACGTCCACGTGCCCGCGGGCGCGGTTCCCAAGGACGGCCCGTCAGCCGGCGTCACGATGGTGACAGCGCTGGTGTCGATGGCCACCGGACGGCAGGTGCGCGGCGATGTCGGCATGACCGGTGAGGTCACGCTGAACGGCCGGGTGCTGCCGATCGGCGGCGTCAAGCAGAAGCTGCTCGCTGCGCAGCGGGCCGGGTTGAAGACCGTGTTCATCCCGGCGCGCAACGAGCCCGATCTGGATGAGGTTCCGGCCGAGGTGCTGGAGGCTTTGGAGGTCAAGCCGATGACCGACGTGGCCGACATCATCGCCCTGGCGCTGGAACCCGTCAGCGAGTCGACGTCGGCCGCCGCGTAGGCAGCCGACGGCTCCCCGTCAAACCGCCGTCCGCCGTTGTGACCGAAAGTCGCAACGGCGGACGGTTTATTTGTCCGGCATTCGGGTCAATCTGGCGGCGATGGACGAAAACGAGCTCGACCAGTGGGATCCCGCCGTCACCCGACAGGTGAAGTCCTTGGCGGGCCCGCTTGCGAAGTGGTGGTTCCGCTCTGAGGTCCGTGGCCTGGAGAACATTCCCGGCCACGGCGGTGCGCTCGTGGTCGCCAACCATTCCGGCGGCATGCTGACACCCGACGTCCTGGTCTTCGCGCCGGAGTTCTACCACCACTTCGGATACGACCGTCCGCTGTACACGCTCGCCCATTACGGCGTACTGCTCGGGCCGACAGGAGATTTGTTCCGGCGACTCGGCGTGATCCATGCCAGCCGGGAGAACGCTGCGGCTGCCCTGCAATCCGGTGCGGTGGTGCTGGTGTTTCCCGGCGGCGATTACGACGCCTACCGCCCCACCGCCGAGGCGAACACCATCGACTTCAACGGGCGAACCGGATACGTCCGCACCGCGCTCGCCGCCGGGGTCCCGATCGTGCCGACCGTCTCGATCGGCGCCCAGGAAACCCAGCTGTTCCTGACCCGGGGCAACTGGCTGGCCAAGCGCCTCGGGCTGCCTCGCATCCGCCTGGACATCTTGCCGGTGAGTATCGGGCTTCCCTTCGGCCTCAGTGTCCTCGTGCCGCCCAATCTGCCCCTGCCGACCAAGATCGTCACCGAAGTCCTGCCCCCGATCGACATCACGGCACGCTTCGGCTCCGACCCTGATGTCGACGCCGTCGACTCCCACATCCGGGAAGTCATGCAGACGGCCCTGAACCGGCTCGCCTCACAGCGCCGGTTCCCGATATTGGGCTAGCGGCCGAGGAAACGCCGGGCTGGCTGCAGCCGTCATCTCCTCGCCTGCAATCCTTCACGGTGTGACGTCAGATACATCCACGGACGAACGGCACCTTTCCCGTCAGCTGTCGAACCGGCACATCCAGCTGATCGCCATCGGCGGCGCGATCGGAACGGGCCTGTTCATGGGCTCCGGAAAGACCATCTCGCTGGCCGGCCCGTCGGTGCTCTTCGTCTACATGATCATCGGCTTCATGCTGTTCTTCGTCATGCGGGCCATGGGCGAACTGCTGCTGTCCAACCTGCATTACAAGTCGTTCGCCGATTTCGCCGCCGACCTGCTGGGCCCGTGGGCCGGATTCTTCACCGGCTGGACGTACTGGTTCTGCTGGATCGTCACGGGCGTGGCCGACGTGGTGGTGATCGCCGGCTACGTGGCCTTCTGGTGGCCGGACCTGCCGCTGTGGATACCGGCGCTGGCGACAGTCGTGGTGCTCATCGGACTGAACCTGCCGACCGTGCGAGCGTTCGGTGAGACCGAGTTCTGGTTCGCCTTGATCAAGATCGTCGCGATCGTGACGTTGATCGTCATCGGCCTGGTCATGATCTTCACCAGCTTCACCGCCCCCACCGGCGTCCAGGCCTCCTTTGCCAACCTGTGGAACGACGGCGGCTTCTTCCCCACCGGCCCAATGGGATTCGTTGCCGGATTCCAGATCGCGACCTTCGCGTTCGTCGGGATCGAACTGGTGGGCACCACCGCCGCCGAGGCCAAGGACCCCGAACGCAACCTGCCCAAGGCGATCAACTCGATCCCGGTGCGCGTCATGCTCTTCTACGTCGCCGCGCTGACCATCATCATCGCGGTCACGCCGTGGCGCGAGATCGATCCCAAGCTCAGCCCGTTCGTGGCCATGTTCAGCCTCGCGGGCCTGGGGATCGCGGCGTCGGTGGTCAACTTCGTGGTGCTCACCTCGGCGACGTCGTCGGCCAACTCCGGTATCTACTCGACGTCCCGGATGGTCTACGGCCTGGCCACCGAAGGTGACGCACCCGGTCTGTTCGGCCGGCTGACCTCGCGGCGCGTGCCCGCCAATGCGTTGTTCCTGTCCGGCGTTTTCCTGCTGTCGGGCGTGGTGATGGTGGCCGCCGGCGACTCGATTGTCGCCGCGTTCACGTTGGTCACGACGATCTCGTCGCTGTGCTTCATCTTCGTCTGGACGATCATCCTGGTGAGCTACCTCGTCTACCGGAAGCGTCGGCCGGAACTGCACGAGGCATCGAAGTTCAAGATGCCCGGCGGCGTCGTGATGTGTTACGTCGTCTTGGCCTTCTTCGCGTTCCTGCTGTGGGCGTTCACCCAGAAGGAGGACACCCTGCAGGCCGAACTGGTGACACCGGCGTGGTTCCTGGTTCTGGGTATCGCCTGGATGGTGTTGCGGCGTCGCCCAGGACATCTGGCCCGCGAAGCCAAGTTCCACGCCGACCTCGAGTCCGCCGAGTCGAAGGATTCCGACTGATCGTCGGTAGGGTTGCGCCATGGTGGACCTTCGTGACCTGAAGCGACGCGTCATCCACGGCGCCCAACGCCGCATCGATCTCGACTGACATGGCCTTCGACCCGGACCTGGCCAACCGCATCCGCGAGCTGACCGCCTCCGAGGGCGGTCTCGACGAGAAGCGCATGTTCGGCGGGCTGGCGTTCCTGGTCAACGGCAACATGGCGGTGGCCGCAACCCGGGAAGGCGGCCTGATGGTGCGGGTCTCGCGGGACGAGGGTGAAAAACTGGTGCAACGCCAGCACGTCGAGCCCATGGTGATGGGCGGCCGGGAGATGCGCGGCTGGCTGCGGATCGCGAGCCCCGGAGTGAAGACCAAACGGCAGCTCCAGTCGTGGGTCGCCCGGGGTGTCGACTATGCCAAGAGCCTGCCGCCCAAGTAGTTTTCGGGACGCCGAGGAGAATCGCCATTAACATAGAGCCCGCCTGACAACGACGGGGGCACAGTTCACATGTTGACCGCAGTACGCAAGATTCTCGGCTTTCAGATGACCATCGCCGAGTGGTTCGGAACCGCCATCATCCTCGCGGTCCCCTATCTGCTCATCGGCCTGATCTGGTCGCTCACCCACACCGGCCACCTGGCCGGCATGCACGGAGCCGACGCCGTGGTGTCCTTTCTGGGCTCCATCGTGTCCTGGCCGGTGCTGCTGTTCACCAACGTGTGCATGGCCTGACGGGGAGAGTGCGCATGACTTCCACCTCCGCCAACCGGATCTCGATCAACCGGCGAACCTCGCGCTGGTCCGACGATGACGTCACCATCGCGGATGCGATGGACCTCTGGGGCTTCGCCGCAGGCGCGGCCAACGTGATCATGCAACTGTCCGCGCCCGGCGTCGGCCACGGCGTCGTGGAAAGCACCGTGGATTCGGGCAATCTGCTCAAACATCCGTGGAAACGGGCCCGCACCACCCTGAGCTATCTGGCGGTGGCCATCCTGGGCAACGCCGAGGACCAGGCGGCGTTCCGCGATGCAGTCGACACCGCGCACCGGCAGGTCCGTTCCGGGCCGGCAAGTCCCGTGCAGTACAACGCCTTCGACCGTGACCTGCAGATGTGGGTGGCGGCCTGCCTGTTCGTCGGACTCGAGGATGTCTACCAACTGCTGCGTGGCGAGATGACCGGAGCGCAGGCCGAGCAGTTCTACCACTCCGCCGCCACACTGGGCACCACCCTGCAGGTCGACGAGCAGCAGTGGCCGCCGACGCGGGCCGATTTCGACACCTACTGGGACACCGCCTGCGCGCAGGTGCAGATGGACGACGTGGTCCGGCAATACCTACATGACCTCGTGGACCTGCGGATGATAAACCCGTTGCTGCGCATACCGTTCCGGCCGCTGCTGAAATTCCTGACCGCCGGATTTCTCGCTCCGGTGTTCCGGGACGCCGTCGGCTTCGGTTGGGGCCGCGGGCGGCAACGGCTGTTCGAATGGCTGTTTCTGGCCGTGGCGTTCGGCAATCGGTTCCTGCCCGTGTTCATCCGGCAGGGCGGCAGCTATCTGCTGCTCGCCGATGTGCGCCGGCGGGTGGCGGCCGACAAGGCGCTGATCTGATGCACCGGATTCACCGGATCCTGGGCCACAAGCTCAGCGTCGAACAGGTGCTGGAGACCTTGATGTGGCTGGCCCTGCCCTACCTGGTGATCGGGCTGGTCTGGACGTTCTTCCATCCAGAGCAGGTGCAGCTGATCGAGTCGAGTCTGCTGACCAAATTCCCGGCCGGCGCCGACCTGGTGGCCTTCGGTCAGGTGACGCTGCTGTGGCCGGTGCTGCTATTGGGCGCCGATGTGTGCGCCGCGATGTGAGCGCAGCAGTCGCGCGGCCACCGCCGCGATGAACAGCCACAGCATCGCTCCGACGACCCAGACCGGCACATAGTTGAACGTCTCGGCCTGCGCCCCGGAATGGGAACCCAGGTAGGCGAGGACCGCCAGGATCGCGAGCCCGATCACCGCCGATACCACCGCCCACACCCGATCGCCGATGCCGGTGAAATACCTTGCCAGCACGAAACATCCGCACGTCATGGCCAGAAATCCCAGCCCGCCGGCCATGCCGTGGATCTTTGCCGAGGTGCTCATCACATCGACCCCGGGACAGCCCGGCGGGAATCCGGCGCCCGGATCGGTCGGGTTCAGCCCCACCACGACACCGGCCAGCAGTCCGTAGAGCGTCACACATACCGCCGCGACCCGGCCAGACAGCACACCCGGGGAGGCGCGCCAGATCCCCACCCCGAAGGCCATCAGCAGCAGGCCGGAGACGATGAAGTTCGTCGTTTGAACCCAACCCCAATCCCCCAGGGCCAACATCGAATTGGCGTGCCGCGTCAGATCGAAGCCGGGTCGGGTGAACGCCAGGATGAGCGACACCGTCGAGATCAGCAATCCAGCGGCCACTCCTGCGGCGAGCAACGCCGTGGTGAATCGGGGCGCCGCCGGGCTCGCGTTGGGAGTCACGGAAAGTCGACGCTACCGTTCCCGCCTCGACGACAGTTGGCTAGGGTCTTGCGTCGTGAAGGCTTGCCTCGTCCGCTGTGCAATCGTTGGAGCCGCCGCTGCCGCGCTCACCGGATGCACGTCGGGAACCGTCGTCAACACCGACGATGCCGCCGCGCCTCCACCGACGGCCGCCACCGCACCGCCGCCCCAGTTCGGCACCGCAAACCTGGTCGACGCCGCCGAGTACGCCATCGAGGTCAACGGCCGCAAGGGCTACTACTTCAGTACCCCGAGCGGGCGCTGGCAGTGCGCGATCCTGCCCCGCGACCGCGCCGGGTGCCAACCGGCCGGTGGCACCTCGACGATGAGCGTGACGGGTGCCCCCGAAACGGTGCCCGATGCCACCGGCGGGACCGCGGCGCCGAACGCCCTGGTTCTCGACCGGGATACCGACGCCCGTTTCGCCAACCTCGCGCAGCCTGATTTCGCGCAGTCGGCCGCCGTCGTACTGCCGTTCGGCAAGGTGCTCGCGGTGGCGGGTTTCCGCTGCAACGTCCAGGAGCAGTCCGGGGTGTCCTGCGTGAGGGAAGTGACGGGCCGAGGTTTCACGTTCTCTGCCGAGGGCTACACCCTGCACTACACAGACGTCCCCTAGCGATGGCAGATGATCAGGATCGGCACCTCGGGCTGGTCGTACGACCACTGGACCGGGGTGCTCTATCCACGCGGCACCCCGGCGAAGTCCCGACTGGCCCACTACGTTGACGAGTTCGACACCGTCGAACTCAACGGCAGCTTCTACCGCTGGCCCGCGGATACGACGTTCACCGGGTGGCGCGACCAGATGCCCGAAGGATTCACCATGTCGGTCAAGGCGCAGCGCGGTCTGACGCATTACCGGAGACTGCGGTCGCCCGAGAGCTGGACGCCGCGGTTCGAGAAGTACTGGCAGCTGCTCGAACCGCACAACGAAGCACTGCTGGTCCAGCTTCATCCGGCGATCGAGCGGGACGACGGACTGCTCAGCGGTTTCCTTGCCCAACTCCCGCGCCCGATCCGGGTGGCCATGGAGCTGCGGCATCCCTCCTGGCACGAACCTGCGGTGTACGGGCTGTTGGAGAAGTACGGCGCCGCGTACGTCGTGATGAGCGGTCCCGGCTTGGCCTGCCGGCCCGTGGCCACCAGCGACCTGGTGTACGTCCGCATGCACGGCCCGGCCGACGACGGCCTCTACGCCGGCTGTTACTCCGACGACCAGCTGTCGGAGTGGGCACAGCAGATCCGGCAGTGGGACCGCGACAACCACCGTGTCGTGGTGTATTTCAACAACGATCTCGGTGGTCACGCGGTGCGCAACGCCCGAAAGCTGAGGCTGTTGGCCGCGGGCGCGTAGGCTGGATCGACATGACAACGTCGTCCACAATTGCGATCGTCGGCGGTGGCCTGGCCGGAGCCAAGGCCGCTGAAGCACTGCGGGACAACGACTTTGATGGCCATGTTGTGCTGTTCGCCGCCGAGGACCACCTGCCCTACGAGCGTCCGCCGCTGTCCAAGGAATACCTGGCCGGCAAGCAGAAGCTCGACGATTTCACCACCGATTCGGCGGCCTGGTACCGCGACCACAACGTCGAACTGCGGCTGGGAACCGAGGTCTCCGCCGTCAACGCCGCCGAGCACACCCTTGCGCTACCTGACGGCACCACCGTCGGCTACGACAAGCTGCTGCTGGCCACCGGGTCCTCCTCACGACGACCACCGATCCCGGGAGCCGACGCCGCGGGCGTGCACTACCTGCGCACCATCGACGACGCTGCAGCCCTGAGCGCGGTGCTGACCCCGGGTTCGTCCCTGGCCGTCGTGGGGGCCGGATGGATCGGGCTGGAGGTCGCCGCCGCTGCGCGCGGTCGCGACGTGACGGTCACCGTGGTCGAGGCCGCACACCTGCCCCTGCTGGCCGCATTGGGCGCCGAGGTCGGTGAGGTGTTCGCGCAATTGCACCGTGAACACGGGGTCGACCTCCGACTGGACCAATCGGTGCAGGAGATCACCACGGACAACGGCACCGCCACGGGACTGCGGCTCGGGGACGGCTCCACCGTCGCCGCCGACGCGGTCCTGATCGCCGTCGGCGCGGCGCCGAACATCGGACTGGCCGAACAGGCAGGGCTGGCCATCGCAGACGGCGGGGTGCTCGTCGACGCGTCGCTGCGCAGCAGCGATCCCGACATCTACGCCGTCGGCGACATCGCGGCCGCGCAACACCCGTTCTTCGGTGTGCGAATCCGTACCGAGCACTGGGCGAACGCCCTCAAGCAACCCGCGGTGGCTGCCGCTGGGATGCTGGGCAAGTACGCCGGGGCCGCCCCGGAATACACCGAGCTGCCTTATTTCTTCACCGATCAGTACGACCTCGGTATGGAATATGTCGGCCATGCACCCGAATATCAGCGCGTCGTTTTCCGCGGCGACGTTGCTGGGCGCGAATTCGTGGCTTTCTGGCTCGACACCGACAACCGTGTTCTGGCGGGGATGAACGTCAACGTGTGGGATGTCCTTGACGACGTCAAGGCGCTGATCCGATCGGCCGAGCCGGTCGATCCCGACCGCTTGGCCGACCCGGCGCAGCCGCTGCCGACCCGGTAGCTGCGGGCACCTCGCCCACTGGGCGGGCGAAATCCCTGCGGCGCAACAAGTTTCTCGCGCGGTCAGGGGTACGCGCTAACGTGCATGGAACACGTGCCCGGCATCAACCCGTCCGCGTGCAAATGCGACGACGGCAGGAAGGTGAGCAACCGGTGAATGTCACACCCGACGACCTGACCGGCACCGAGCAGGCGGTCCTGCTGGTACTGATGGCCGAGTCCCGTCCGGTGGCCAACGCCGAGCTGGAGCGGCTCGGGCCCAAACTCGACAAACCGAAGCGCGACCGGCTCAACCGGTTGGGCCTGATCGAGTCCAGCGGAAGCCGACCGCTCGTCCATGAACTGACCGACGCCGGGTGGGCGCTGTGCCGATCCCTGTTCGGCGCCGACGCGCCGAACAGGTCCACCGGACAGGGCAAGGCCCTGTACACGCTTCTCGGTGCGCTGCACCGCTACTTCGAACACGCCGACCTCGTTCCCGCCGACGTGTTCCTGCCCGCCGAGGTGCCGGCCCAAGCAGCCGCACCGGTGCCCGGAGCCGGTCCCGAAATCCAGCTGCGTACCGCTTACGCCGGGCTGACCACCCGACCCGGCGGCTGGGTTAGTCTGCTGCGGCTCCGCCAGGCCGTGCCCGGGCTGCCCAGACCCACCGTCGACGCCGCGCTGATCAGCCTCTACCAGCAGCCCGGCGTCAGCCTGATCCCCGAGGAGAACCAGAAGGTGCTCACCCCCGCCGACCGCGAAGCCGCGGTGGAGATAGGCAACCAGGACAAACACCTGATCGCGATCGAGTCCTGATGGAGTTACAGCATCGCGAAGCGCTCAGCGCGCTTCGCCTGACCTGGGCACCGACCGCCGACGATCTGTGGCATTCGCAGGGCGCGCTCCACGTGCGCGGGCTGCACGACCGGCCGATGGCCGACGTCATGGCCGCCTTCGGCGATGCCGAACGCGAAACCGACTCCAGCCCGCTGGGTGTGGTGGTGCGGGGCCCGGCCGGATCCGGCAAGACCCACCTGCTCGGTCAGGTGCGCGAACAGGTGCAAACCGGCGGCGGCTACTTCTTCCTGGTCGAACTGCTTGATGCGGCCAGCTTCTGGCAGTCCGCCCGCGCGGGGATCCTGGAGAGCCTGGGCCGGCCGGGCAGCGAGCGCGAGACCCAACTCAAAGACATGCTGTGGGAGCTGTCCTCGGTCGCCCACATCTCCCGGGCAAGCCGGCGGGCCGTCATCGGCGACGACGACCTGACGCCCGAAATCCTCAACGACTTCGTCAACGCGCTGCACAAGGTCCACCGCCACACCGTCAAACGCGCCCACCACACCCTGCGCGCCCTCGTGCTGCTCGGTGCCGGTGACCTCGAGCTGCAGGACATCGGCGAGGCCTTCCTGACCGGCAGCGGCGAACGGGAGGCCTGGGGGCTGCCCGCACCGACACTCACCGCGCAGGAATCGGTCCGCGACATCTCACGGCTGATCGCCCTTGCCGGGCCGTCGGTCCTGGCGCTCGACCAGATCGACACGCTGCTGGCCCAGTCCACCGAGCGCACGGACACTGCCGGCGCGGGCCCCGATGGAAGTGCGGGCAACCGCGACCTTGAGCACATCGCACACGGCCTCATGTCGATCCGGCAGACCATGCGCCGCACCGTCGGCGTGGTGGCCTGCCTACCGGCGGCGTGGGAAGCCATCCAGGACCGCGCCACCGCCACCGTTCAGGACAGGTTCCGCACCACCGCGCTGTTGCAGGGTCTGCCGACGCCAGACGTCGGTCGCGCCATCCTGGAACGCCGGTTCACCGCCAGCTACGCCTCGATCGGGTTCACCGCGCCGTACCCGAGTTGGCCGATCCTGCCGGCAGCGTTCGACGAAGCCACCCAGTACACGCCGCGTCAGCTGCTCAAACGCGCCGACACCCATGTCCGCCGGTGCCTGGAACGCGACACGATCGAGGAGCTCTCCAGTCTCACCGCCGAGGCTGCCGGCACGCCCGAAACCGGCTCGGGCGGCGCTGCCCAGGGCGACACCGGCGAACTGGACCGCCGCTTCGCCGACTACCGGCGCCGCGCCGTGACGGTCGCCGCGCTCGACCCCGACGGCGAGGACACCACCATGCCCGGCCTGCTGTCGGCGGCGCTCGACGCCTGGATCACCGAACTCGGTGAGGCCGGACAGGCGTTTCGTCCCGATCCGCTCCCGGGCCAACGGGTGGTGCTGCACGGGCGGCTTCGCCAGACTCTCGACGCCACCACCGACGACGAAAGGCACTGGGCATTCCGCGCCATCTCGTCCGGCAACGCCGTCGCGGTCCAGAACAGGATCCGAAAAGCCTGGGAAGCAACCGGTTTCAGTCCAGACCGGCGCCAGCTGTTCCTGCTGCGCAACTCCGCGTGGCCCAAGGGCGCCAAAACGACGGTCATGATCGCCGAGTTCGAGGCGGCCGGTGGCCGGGTGCTGCCGATGAGCGAGGACGACGTGCGCACCATGACCGCGCTACGCGACCTCATCGACGACAACCACCCCGACCTGCCGGAGTGGCTGCGCCGCCGCCGCCCGGCCCACGGGATCGGCTGGTTGCGAGCCGCGCTCGGGGACATCGCGGGTGATCCGCCGCCGCCGGCCCAGATCGATGTGGACGCCGAACTCGCGACCGGGCCCATCCGTGTGCAGCCGCCCGCGCCGGTGATCGAGCACTCACCTACCGCGGTGACCCTCGGCCTGGACAGTCCAGGCGGGCGTCCGGTGTCGGTCGAACTGGCCGCGCTGCGCAAGCACACCGCCATCTTCGCGGGCTCCGGGTCGGGGAAGACCGTGCTGATCCGGCGGCTGGTCGAGGAGTGCGCGCTGCGGGGCGTCTCGTCGATCGTGCTCGACCCCAACAACGACCTGTCCCGGCTGGGTGCCCGCTGGCCCGAGAACCCACCCGGGTGGACCCCGGCCGACGACGAGCGCGCCGACGCCTACTTCGACAACACCGAGGTGGTGGTGTGGACTCCGCGCCGATCGACGGGACGCCCGTTGTCGTTCCAGCCGCTACCGGACTTCGCCAGTGTCATCGACGACGACGACGAGTTCGCCGACGCCGTCGAATCTGCCGTCGCCGCGCTCGAACCCCGCGCCCTGATCGTCGGGAGCACGGCCAAGGCCGAGCGGTCCCGCGCGGTGCTGCGCGAGGCGCTGCGATACTACGGGGCGAGGCCCGCGACCAGCCTGGACGGCTTCATCGACCTGCTCACCAACCTGCCCACCGAGGTCAGCGCACTGGGCGGGGCGAACAAGCTGGCAGCCGAGTTGGCCCAGAACCTGCGCGCGGCGACGGTCAACGATCCGCTGTTCGGCGGCGCCGGCGCCGCCGCCGATCCCGGGGTGTTGTTGACACCGTCGCCGGGTTACCGGGCACGGGTGTCGGTGATCAACATGGCCGGCCTCACCACCGACCAGCAGCGCGAAGGATTCGTCAACCAGTTGCAGATGGCGCTGTTCGCCTGGATCAAACGCAACCCGGCCGGTGACCGGCCGTTGGGCGGATTGCTGGTGATGGACGAGGCGCAGAACTTCGCCCCGTCGAGCCATGCGACCGCGTCGACACAGAGCACCCTGGCGCTGTCGTCGCAGGCCCGGAAGTACGGGCTCGGGTTGGTGTTCGCCACGCAGTCCCCGCGCGGTCTGCACAACCACATCCCGGGCAATGCCACCACCCAGTTCTACGGTCTGCTGAACTCCCCCGCCCAGATCGCGGTGGCCCGGGAGATGGCCCGGGTGAAGGGCGGCCATGTGCCCGACATCAGCAAGCTGCGTTCAGGCCAGTTCTATCTGGCGTTGGAAGGCAACGCCTTTCACAAGATCCAGACTCCCTGGTGCCTGTCGTACCACCCGCCCAGCCCGCCGACCGCTGACGAGGTGCTGACGCTGGCCGCTCAGAGCAGGGTCGCGCTGCCGTCGGCGTGAACCTGCACCTTTGCCCCGGCGATGTCGGAAGACATCGTCGCCGCCGCCTGTGACTCGTCGACGATCCGGGCCAGCGTACGTCCGTCATCGGGCGTACGCACTGCCAGGAAGGCCCGTTCCGCGGTACCGTCGCGACCGACCGGCGTGGTCCACGATTCCACGGTGCCGGTGCCGGTGAATTCCACCTGCAGTGCCCGGGTGGGCTCGGCATCGACCTCGGACTGCACGTCCTGCCAACGGAACTCATGGGTCGGCGGCTCGGTGCCGTACACCCCGAAGCTGTGCTTGGTGAGGTAACCGCCATTGGCGGTGATCAGCCCGCGGGTACCGGGATTCGCCACGAGTTTCTCGGCCATCGTGGCGATCGAATGGGACACGTAGTTGTTCCACGGCCCGCCGGCGAAGGTCAGCCCGCCGGTGACCGTCAACGGTCGCGCCGGATCAGCCAGCGGCAGGCCGATTTCGGCCGCCGCCACCTGCACCGCGGACGGGAAGCAGGAGTACACGTCGATGAAGTCGACCTCGTCGACGCCCACCCCGGCCAATTCGAGAACGCGCCGTCCGGCGATCCGGATCGCGGGTGACCGGTAGAGCTCGGCCCGCTCGCCGATCGCGTAGGTGTCGTGAGAGTCCGTCCCGGCATACGGGAAAACCCAACGGTCGGTGGGGATCTGGAGATACGTTGCCTTCTCGACGGTGGTCAGGATCAGCACCGCACCCTGGTTGACCATGTTGTTCGAGTTCATCAACTTGGTGTAGGGCCAGCTGATCATCCGGTTGTCCGGACCCGGCTGCCAGATCTGCTCGGCAGGCACCGCCTCGGAGCTCCAGGCGTGCGGGTTGTCGGCCGCCACCGCACTGAACCGGGACCACAACTCGCCGATCCGCCGACGGTGCTCATCGCCGTCCTCACCCGCCGCGATCCGCAGTGCCTGCTCGAACATGGGATACACGTAGGCCGGCCGGTCCAGGTTGATCCGTAGTTCGGCCTCACCGGCCATCGGTACACCCTCGTGCGCGCCCGGTGCCTCCGGCACCGATTCGTCCTGACGGGTCCAGTCCGGTTTGGTCCCGAGCTTGCGCAGCCGGCTTCGGGTGCGCCAGGTCTCGGCGCCCGCGATCAGCACCACCTCGGCGCGTCCGCCCTGCAGGTCAAGACAGGCCTCGTTCACCAACGACTGCGGGACGTTGCCGCCCACCCCTGTATAGCGTGTCGCCGCCTTGTCGGCCCGGATGCGCTGCGCCAACAGCAAACCCGGATCCCGGTAGTGCCAGGACAGCAGGTTCACGATCCGCACCGAGTCGACAACCTCCAGCACCCGCGGATCCGCGGCCTCCCGGGCGGCCGCGACCATCAGATCGACCGGCTCGACATCCGGATTCTCCTCCCGCTGGTTGACCTGGCCGTAACCGACAAGGACCGGAGTGCGTGGGTCGAGGGTGCTGGGGACGGGCATGAGGTCGAACCTAGCCGACGCAAACGCGACCGCGTCGGCGGTGTGCTTCGCGCGGCGTTGGTTGAGCGGTACGAATTCGGGTACCCGGAACGCGCGCACCATTCACCGACAACCGCCACTATGGGGACATGAGCGACGCGACAGGATCACCGGCACTGACCGACACCGAACTCGACCAGCTCAACGCTTACTGGCGGGCGGCGAACTACCTGTCCGTCGGACAAATATATCTACTGGACAACCCGCTGCTGGCTGAACCGCTGGCCGCCGAGCACGTCAAACCTCGGCTGCTGGGTCACTGGGGCACCACCCCGGGTTTGAATCTGGTCTACGCCCACCTGAACCGGATCATCCGCGAGCGCGACGCGAACATCATCTACGTCACCGGGCCCGGGCACGGCGGTCCGGGCCTGGTCGCAAACGCCTATCTGGAAGGCACGTACAGCGAGGTCTACTCCGGAATCGGCGAAGACACCGACGGCCTGCGGAAACTGTTCCGCCAGTTCTCGTTTCCCGGCGGCATTCCCAGCCACGTCGCTGCGGAGACACCTGGCTCCATCCATGAGGGCGGCGAACTCGGCTACGCCCTGGTGCACGCCTACGGTGCCGCGTTCGACAATCCGGATCTCGTGGTGGCCTGCGTCGTCGGCGACGGCGAGGCCGAAACCGGTCCGCTGGCCGCAAGCTGGCACTCGAACAAGTTCCTCAACCCGGTCGTGGACGGCGCGGTGTTGCCGATCCTGCATCTCAACGGCTACAAGATCGCCAATCCCACAGTGCTGTCCCGGATTCCGCAAGAAGAACTCGAATCCTTGCTGTACGGCTACGGCTATCGGCCCATCACCGTCGCCGGGGACGACCCGGCCAACGTGCACCAGCAGCTGGCCGCGGCGATGGACGAGGCGTTCGACCAGATCGCTGCGATCCAACGCGCGGCCCGCCTCGACGGGGAGGCAGGCCGCCCACTGTGGCCGATGATCATCCTGCGCACCCCCAAGGGCTGGACGGGGCCGCACGAGGTGGACGGCAAACTGGTCGAGGGCACCTGGCGCTCGCATCAGGTGCCGCTGTCGGAAACGCGGACCAACCCATCCCACATGGCGCAGCTTGAGGAGTGGCTGCGCAGCTACCGGCCCGAGGAACTGTTCGACGCGACCGGTGCACTGCGGCCCGATCTCCGGGCCCTCGCTCCCTCGGGCAACCGGCGGATGAGCGCCAACCCGCACGCCAATGGCGGCCTGCTGCTGCGTGACCTCGACCTGCCCGACTTCGCCGACTACGCGGTCCGCGTCGAGAGCCCCGCCACGGGCACCGCGGAGGCCACCCGCGTGCTCGGCACATTCCTGCGGGATGTCATCGCAAACAATCCGGACCGTTTCCGGCTGATGGGTCCCGACGAGACCGCCTCGAACCGCCTGGCCGCGGTATTCGAGGAGACCGACAAGGCGTGGCAGGCCGAGATCCTGCCCGTCGACGAGAACCTGGCGCCCGACGGCCGGGTGATGGAGGTGCTGTCCGAACACCTCTGCCAGGGTTGGCTGGAGGGCTACCTCCTCACCGGGCGGCACGGGCTGTTCAACTGCTACGAGGCGTTCGTCCACATCGTCGACTCGATGATGAACCAGCACGCCAAGTGGCTGTTCAGCAGCTCGCACCTGACCTGGCGCCGGCCGATCGCGTCACTGAACTACCTGCTGACCTCGCACGTCTGGCGTCAGGACCACAACGGCGCGTCGCATCAGGATCCTGGATTCATCGACCACGTTGCCAACAAGCGCCCCGAGGTGGTGCGGGTGTACCTGCCGCCGGATGCCAACACGCTGCTGTCGGTGGCCGACCATTGCCTACGCAGCCGCCAGTACGTGAACGTGATCGTGGCGGGCAAGCAACCGGCCTTGACGTATCTGACGATGGACGAGGCCATCGCGCACTGCACCCGCGGGTTGGGGATCTGGGAGTGGGCGAGCAACACCACCGGCGAGCCCGACGTCGTGCTCGCCTGCGCCGGCGACATCCCGACGCTGGAGACCCTGGCCGCCGCCGACATCCTGCGCCGCCGCCTCCCCGAAGTGAAGGTCCGGGTGGTCAACGTCGTCGACATCATGCGGCTGCAACCCGAGTCCGAACATCCCCACGGTCTGTCCGATCGCGAGTTCGATTCGATCTTCACCACGGACAAACCGATCATCTTCGCCTATCACGGCTACCCGTGGCTGATCCACCGGCTGGCCTACCGCCACACCAACCACGACCAGCTCCACGTCCGCGGGTTCAAGGAGCGGGGCACCACCACGACACCGTTCGACATGGTGATGCTCAACGACCTCGACCGCTTCCATCTGGTCATGGACGTGATCGACCGGGTCGACGGGCTGGCGGTCAGGGCGGCCGGGCTGCGCCAGGAGATGGTCGACGCCCGACTGGCCGCCCGCAGCTACACCCGCGAGCACGGCGAGGACGACCCGGCGATCTCAGAATGGACCTGGGATGCATTGTGACCTGGGTAATTGCGCCGCGCCGGTACGATTGCCAAGTTATGTCTGATCAGAGCGCCGTGGCCGCGCACCCACATCCGCTGGTGGCCCAGCTCTCTGCGTTGCATCACTTCCGCATCTATGCCGACATCGGCATCGTCGTCGTCATCCTCACGCTGACCAACCTGATCGCGCACTTCACCACCCCGTGGGCCAGCATCGCCACGGTTCCGGCCGCTGCGGTCGTCCTGTTGATCCTGGTGCGGGCACGTGGACTGGGCTGGGCGGAGTTGGGGCTGGGCCGCGAACACTGGCGCGCCGGCGTGGGCTACGCGTTGGCGGCGGTGGCGCTGGTGGTCTCGGTGATCGCGATCGGGACGATGCTGCCGTGGACGCGGCCGATGTTCATGAACGACAACTACGCCACCATCTCGGGTGCGCTGCTCGCGTCGATGGTCATCATCCCGCTGCAGACCGTGATCCCCGAGGAACTGGCTTTTCGCGGCGTGCTGCACGGCGCCCTCAACCGAGCCTGGGGTTTTCGCGGTGTCGCAGCGGGTGGCTCGCTGCTGTTCGGTCTGTGGCACATCGCCAGTTCGCTCGGGCTGACGAGCGAGAACGTCGGCTTCACCCGACTGTTCGGCGGCGGCGTGTTCGGCATGATCGCCGGTGTCGTACTCGCCGTGATCGCCACCGGCGTCGCCGGCTTCGTGTTCACCTGGCTACGCCGGCGCAGCGGCAGCCTGATCGCGCCGATCGCCCTGCACTGGTCGCTCAACGGCGTCGGTGCACTGGCCGCCGCCCTCGTGTGGCACCTGTCGACCTAACTGCCGGCGCGTCTCCGCGCCCTGAACTCACGGTTCTTCAGCATGTTCCCGCAGCTGGACATGTCGCACCAGGTACCGCCGTGGTTGCGGGACCGGTCATAGAACGCCCACGTGCATTCGTCGTTCGCACATGCCTTCAGGCGGGCCCAGGTACCGTCCCGCTGCGCGTCGCGCATCACCAGCAGCAGCTCGAGCAGCCGCTCACCCACATTCTCGCCTGCGGCTGACAGCTGCACCTGCCCGTCGGGGGCGAGCTCGACCTTCGCGGTCGAGGTGTCGGTGAGTTCCGTCAGTACCGCGAGGTGATCGGCCTGTGGCGCCGGGCCGCCGCTGTGGTGGATCAGCAGTGCACGCAACGCCTCGCGCACCTGGCGCACCAGGTCGAGCTCGGCTTCCGTCGGGCACCCACCGGCAGCGAGCAACCCGTTGGCGACCAGCCACGGCGCTGCGTCGTCGGCATGGGCGAGGCGATCTGTCCCGGCAGGCAGTTCGATCGTGTTGACCAAGGCCTGAATCCGGGCCAGCGGCCCGGGCGCGGGTTTGGTCTCGGTGTCGCCGGCCCACCTCGTCGTCATGACACCAGCGTACCGCCGTGACCGCTAAATTGGTTTGACTAGTCATTCATGACCGGCGTACGGTCCTAAGTAGTCATGATCACTCGGACTCGGGCACCACGGAAACTACGAGGTATCGCCATGAACGACAACCGAATTTCTGCGACACCGGCGCTCACACCCCGTCGTGCACCCGCCCCCCGCCACCCGTCCATCCGGGCCCGCCTGACCGCACGGATTCGATCCGGCCGCCTCGACGCCATGCTGGCCGTCGGCGTCCCGACACCTCATGGCAGTGCCATCGCGGCCCGCGCCGCACGACTGACGTCGATCAGCGAGCGGGAAGCCATCGCCCGGGTGCTACGCCGCTGCGTACACGAGAGCGCCAACGACACCATCGTCTGGTCGTCACGAATCCCGTTGCACCGAAAGAACATTGCTGCTGCCGAGACGACGATCGATGCCATCACCCTTCGGCTGCATTCGCCGCTGCCGGTCAACGCGCGCGGGATGGCCCGCCTCAACAGGGTGATCAACGACGGGCTCGGCCCTCTGTATGCCTACGGCCACGGCGATCTCGACGGTCGGCTGGGCGCCGCGCTCGCAGCGCTCTGAGGGCCCCCGCTACCCGCGGAGCACCGCCGCGCCCGCGATGCGGCCGGCACTCAGGTCGGCCAGCGCCTCATCGGCGCGATCCAGGGCGTACTCAGGTGTACTGACCGCCATCCGGTGCGCACCGGCAAACGCCAGGAAATCGCGGGCGTCGGCGCGGGTGTTGGCGGTCACCGAGCGGACCTCCCGCTCCTGGAACAGGTGCCGTTGATAGTTCAAGGCCGGGATGTCGCTGAGGTGGATGCCCGCGATCGCCAGGACGCCGCCGCGGTCCAGGGCCGCCAGCGCAGGCAGCACCAGATCCCCCACCGGGGCGAAGAGGATTGCGGCATCCAACGGCTCGGGCGGCATGTCGGCGCTGCCCTGCACCGACGACGCGCCCAGCGCCAGGGCGAGTTCGCGGGCGCGCTCGCCACGGGTCATCACATGGACGCGGGCCCCCCGCGCTAAGGCCACCTGTGCCGTCAGGTGCGCACTGCCGCCGAAACCGTAGAGTCCCAGCCGCCCAGCCGGCGGTAGGTCGGTGCGCAGCAGGGCGCGATAGCCGATGATGCCGGCGCACAGCAGCGGCGCCAGCTCGACGTCGGAGTATCCGGTCGGTAACCGCAACGCGAACGCCGCCGGGACGGTGGTGAATTCGGCATAACCGCCGTCGGCATCCCAGCCGGTGTAGAGCGAAGACGGACAGAGATTCTCGCGTCCGCGGAGGCAGTAGACACACTGCCCGCAGGTGTGCCGCAGCCACGCCACACCCACCCGATCACCGACGGCGAACCCGCCACCCGCATCGGAACCGGCCGCGACAACCTCACCGACCACCTCATGCCCGGGGATCACCCGTGGCCGGTGCACGGCCAAATCCCCTTCGGCCACATGCAGATCGGTACGACACACCCCGCAAGCCAGGACCTTGACGAGCAGTTCGTCAGGCCCGGGCTGCGGGGTGGACACGGTAACCCGTTGCAGCGGATGGGAACTCACCGGACCGGGAGCGACGACCTGCCAGGCCGTCATGGTCCCCGCGTCCATCATCGACGCCGGATCAGCTGCCTCTGCGCACCAGTCCGACGATCCAGAGCAGGATCACCGACCCGAGGATGGCGGTGAAGAGGGTGAACCACCAGCCGCCCCCTCCTGTGTTGAGGAAGAAGCTGAGCAGGAATCCACCGATGAGCGCGCCGATCACGCCGATGACAATGTTCATCAGAATGCCGGAGCCACCGCCCTTGACGATCTTGCCGGCGATCCAGCCGGCGATCGCGCCGATGATGATGTAGCCGATCCAGCCGACGCTGGTCAGCGTGGAGGAACGAGCCAGGATTTCGGTTGCCGCCATTACATCCATTACAGGTCTCCTACCTGTCACTGGCTATGCCCAGCGGGCTCGCTGAGCCACACCCCAGATGTACCTCCCGAACGTAACAATTCGGTTGGCCAAATGGGAACGATCAGCGCTCGCCTGCGAGATTCCGGCGTTCCGCGTGCCCCGGCGTCAGGCCGGGGGCTGCATCTCCGGCGGAGCGTTGGTGACCGGAACCGGCACGCCGACACCCGGGTGGGCCGGGTCGGCCGGCGGTGGCGGCGCGTTGGGGTCCGGAGCGGCCGACGCCGGCGGCGTCCACGGCCGGATCGAGTTGGCCAGGGTCGCGGCGGCCGCCTTGTCCACCGGATGGCTCGCCGAACCCAACCAGACCACGAACCAGCGCTCCGGAGCCCGCTGTCCGCGCGGGGTGCCCGGGGCCGGCGGTGCACCGACCACGCCGGCCCAGATCTGGCCGTTGGGCTTGTTGGTGTCGGTGAACTTCACCTCGTAGTACGAGGCGACGCCGCTGAGCCCGTTGGCGTCGAGCGGCACGGTCTCCTGATTCACCCGGGTTCCGGGGAACGGCATGAAGAACTCACCCATGTCGGAGGCCAGGCGGACAGCTGCCTTCGCATTGTCGGCTTCGGCGCCCGCGAACAGCTTCAGGTCCAGGCGGCCCAGCAGCACGCTGGTGTCGTTCGGCGGCTCGGGGGTGCCCTCGGGCGGAAGCTTGGTCAACAACGCCTGCCCGTAGGACAACTGGGTCGAGTCGGACACCTTCCATCCGCCGGGTACGACATAGCTGAAGCCGCCGGCGGCGTTGTCCACCCGGCCGGGTTCCGGCGCGGGGGCCGGGGCCGGCGCGTTCGGGTCGGCCGGAGCCGGCGCGGGAGCGTTGGGATCGACAGGCGGAGCCGGAACCGGTGCTCCAGGGACAGGCGCCGGAGCCGGAGCACCAGGTGCAGGTGCAGGTGCGGGTGCAGGAGCCGGGGCTCCGGGAGCCGGCGCTCCGGGGACGGGAGCCGGCACGGGAGCAGCCGGCGCCGGGGCGGGAGCACCGGGCACAGCCGGGGCGGGCGCCGGTGCCGGGGGCACGGGCTCGGGATCCGCATACGCCACCGCCGGCAGCGCAACAGCCGCGGCGGTCGCGCCGGTCATCGCAACCAGCGCCAGCTTCTTCGACAGACCTCTGCGCCGATGTGACATCGCATCCGACTCGTCCATGGGGAAGAAACTACCGTGTTACGGCCGTGACGCAAGTGTGAGTTGCTCTTAGAGTGCTCAAAATCGAGATTGCTATTCACAGCAGATACCCAGGTGAACGTGCAATTGACCGGTTGCTGACGCGCGGGTGTGTCGGGCGCCACGCCGGAGCTGGCAACCCGCCCCAGGACACTCCCCGCGCCGGACCCTCAACAGGTGATTCGGACCTGCGCATGCCGGCGTTACCCAGCGAACCGCAAGTCACTTCCGGTGCCCGGCCGGGTGGACGGCAACCTCCTGCACCTTGACCGAGAAATACACCGTGTCGCCCGGCGCCAGCCGTAGCTCGGCCGCCGACTCCGCAGTGATGTCGGCGGCCAGGCCGGGTGCACCGTCAGGCTGCTCATCAGCACGCACCCGAATGCCGGGCCCGCGGCTGTCGAGCTCGGCGACCGTCACCGCCGCGGTATTGCGCGGACTTCCGTGCGGTTCGTCGCGGTACACCGAGACCGACGCCGGCGAGAACAGGGCGACGGCCGGTGCGCCGCGCTGCACATCGGCCGCGGGTGTGCCGTACCAGTTCGCCTGCCATGCGGTGGTGAGCACGCCGTCGCCGGCGGCCGTGCCGCCGATCAGGTTGACGCCGGCGAACCTCGCCGCGAAGTGACTCTTCGGCGTAGCCAACACCTCTGCGACAGAACCACTTTCAACGATGCGCCCATCCTCTACCACGATCACCCGGTCGGCCAGCGTCAGGACATCGAGCAGCTCGTGGGTGATCAGCACCGCGCACCTGCCGCCGATGGCCAGCACGCGGCGCAGCACCTTGCGCATCGACGCTGCCACCGCCACGTCCAAACCCGCCAGCGGTTCGTCGAGCAGCAGGACCTCGGGATCGGCGGCCAGCGCCCGGGCCAGTGCCACCCGCTGCGCCTGACCGCCCGACAGTCGGCGGGGTCGCCGGTCGGCCAGATCAGTGGCATCGACCTCGGCCAGCCAACGCCGGGCATTCTCGTGGGCGGCGCGGCGGCCGGCTCGGCGCCCACTGCGCGCACCGAATGCCACGTTGGCCAGCACGCTCAGGTGCGGAAACAGCAGCGGGTCCTGCAACAGCAAGCCGACCCGGCGGGCATGTGTCGGCACCTGCACGCCGGCCGCGGTATCGGTCAGCACCCGATCGCCCACCCGCACACTCCCGGCGTCGAGGCCGACCAGTCCGGCAACCGCGTGCAGTGTCGTCGACTTTCCCGCGCCGTTGGGGCCGAGTACCGCCAGCACCTCCCCTGGCGCCACATCGAATCCCAGGTCCAGGCCACGGTTTCCGACGACAGCACGCACGTGAAGCGTCACGTCCACCCACCCGCCCGCAGCCGGCGACTGCCCAGCCCGACGACGACCACCGCCGCCACCGCCACCAACAGCACCGACAACGCCACGGCGGCGTCAGCGTCGCTCTCGCGCTGCAGATAGATCTCCAGCGGCAAGGTGCGGGTCACCCCCTGGCGTGACCCCGCGAACGTCAAGGTGGCGCCGAACTCGCCAAGGGACCGCGCGAAGGCCAGGACAGCTCCGGAGACCAGGCCCGGCCCCAGCAGCGGCAGCGTCACCCGCCACCACACGGTCCCCGGCGATGCGCCCAGCGTCGCCGCCACGACCTCGAAATCGGCGCCCGCGGTGCGCGCGGCGCCTTCCAACGAGATGACCAGGAACGGCAGCGAGACGAAGGTCTGGGCGAGCACCACCGCCACCGTCGTGAACGCGATGTGCACCCCGGCGGCCTCCAGGTACCGGCCCACCAGCCCGAGCCGCCCGAATGCGTACAGCAGCGCGATGCCGCCGACCACCGGCGGCAGCACCAGCGGCAGCAGGATCAACGGTCGCACGATCCGGGTGACCGAACCTGCGCCGCGGGCCAGCACCAGCGCCAACGGGACCCCGAACAGCACACACAACACGGTGCTGGCCAGCGACGTCTTCAGACTGAGCGTCAACGCCGCCGTCGACGACGGACTGGAGATCAGCGACCCGAACTGCGGCCAGTCCACCTTTGCCACCATCGCTACCAGGGGCAGCACGACAAAGATCGCGCCCACCGCGGCCGGGACATAAATCCAGCGCGGAAGACGTGGTGAATTCGTCACGACGCGGCCCCACCGACCACGTCGACGCAGGTCGCAGCGCTGGGTCGGATCATCTCGGCAACCTTATGCGAGCCGTCCCTGGGCGCGCCGAGTTTCCTGACCTAGCTACTGTCCAGTAACATTGGCCGATGGTCGCCCCCGTCCGGTGCGGTGACCCCCAGGTACACGGAGGTACATCATGGCGGAGGTGCTGGTCACCGGCGGCGACACCGAACTCGGCCGCGCGATTGCGGCAGGTTTCCTCGATGCCGGCCACAACGTGATCATCGCCGGCGCCCGCCGCGAGGATCTCGAGTTGACGGCCAAGCAGCTCGACATCGCCTCGATCGTGTTCGACAACACCGATCCCGCCAGCGTCGAGACCGTCCGCGCGCAGTTCCCCCACCACCTCGACACCCTGGTCAACGTCCCGGCCCCGCAGTTCGAGGCCAAGGACCCCCGCACCTTCACGCTGGCCGATCAGGCCAGCGCCTGGCGCCACGCGCTGGATGCCACCGTGATCTCGGCCGTGCTGACCGTGCAGATCGTGGGCGACCAGTTGCGCTCGGGCGGTTCGATCGTCAACGTCGTGCCCGCCAGTCCGCGCGAAGGCAGCATCGAGGCCGCCGTCAAGGCAGCCCTCGGCGACTGGACCGCCGGTCAGGCCGCGTACTTCGGCACCCGCGGGATCACCGTCAACGCCATCGCTCCCGGCCTCTCGGCCGAGCCCGGCTACGACGGCCTCGGCGCCACACCGCCTTCGGTCGCCGACGAGTTCGCCCGTCTCGCAGTATTTTTGAGCACGCCGGCAGCTCGCCACATCACCGGGCAGACGATGCACGTCAGCCGCGGTTCGATGGCAACCCTGGGATAGCGCGCTAGGGTCGGAGAAGTGACAATCCGACTCGGACTCCAGATCCCCAACTTCTCCTACGGCACCGGCGTTTCCGAACTCTTCCCGACCGTCATCGCCCAGGCGCAGGAAGCCGAGGCCGCCGGCTTCGACTCCGTCTTCGTGATGGACCACTTCTACCAGCTCCCCGGCCTTGGCACGCCCGACCAGCCGATGCTGGAGGCGTACACGGCCCTCGGGGCGCTGGCGACCGCCACGGAACGCGTGCAGCTCGGCACCCTGGTCACCGGCAACACGTACCGCAACCCGACACTCCTGGCCAAGGCCATCACCACGCTCGACGTGATCAGCCAGGGCCGCGCGATCCTCGGCATCGGCACCGGCTGGTTCGAACTCGAACACGACAGCCTGGGCTTCGAGTTCGGCACGTTCACCGAGCGGTTCAAGAAGCTCGACGAGGCACTGCAGATCATCGTGCCGATGCTCGAGGGCAAGCGCGCGACCTTCAGCGGCACCTACTACCGCACCGAGGAGGCATTCGCCGAACCCCGGTTCCGCGACCACATTCCACTGATGATCGGCGGCAGCGGCGAGAAGAAGACCATCCCGCTGGCGGCCCGGCACTTCGACCACCTCAACATCATCGCGAACTTCGACGAACTGCCCCGCAAGCTCGACGTGATCCGGCAGCAGTGCGAGCAGATCGACCGGGACCCGGCGACGCTGGAGACCAGCATGCTGGTGATTGCGTTGATCGGCGAGCACTTCACCGCCGATGCCATCCCACCCGACTTCCAGCAACGTGCCGTGTTCGGCAGCGCCGAGCAGATCGCCGAACAGCTGAAGACCAAGCTCTTCGACACCGGGGTCGACGGAGTGATCCTCAGTCCGGTGACCATGGGCGGTTACGTGCCAGGCGGCATCACCGAGGTCGCCGAGGCATTGAAACCCCTGATATCCGGGTAAACATTCGGTTCGGTTGCCCATCTCACCGCACAGGTCGGAATGGCGCCGACTAACCTAACGGTTGTTACGAGTGGGAAACACGTTCGCGAGGAGCAGCAATGAGCCATCCCGGAGCTACGGCATCGGATCGGCATAAGGTAGTCATCATCGGATCGGGTTTCGGCGGTCTCACCGCTGCCAAGACCCTCAAACGTGCCGACGTCGACGTCAAGCTGATCGCCCGCACCACGCACCACCTGTTCCAGCCCCTGCTGTACCAGGTGGCCACCGGCATCATCTCCGAGGGCGAGATCGCCCCCGCCACCCGCGTGATCCTGCGCAAGCAGAAGAACGCCCAGGTGCTGTTGGGCGACGTGACCCACATCGATCTGGAGAACCGGACGGTGGATTCAGTCCTGTTGGGGCACACGTATTCCACCCCGTACGACAGCCTCATCATCGCCGCAGGCGCCGGACAGTCCTACTTCGGCAACGACCATTTCGCCGAGTTCGCCCCCGGCATGAAGTCCATCGACGATGCGCTGGAGCTGCGCGGCCGCATCCTCGGTGCGTTCGAGCAGGCCGAGCGCTCCAGCGACCCGGTTCGCCGGGCCAAGCTGCTCACCTTCACGGTGGTGGGCGCGGGTCCGACGGGCGTGGAGATGGCCGGACAGATCGCCGAATTGGCTGATCAGACCCTGCGCGGCAGCTTCCGCCACATCGATCCGACCGAGGCCCGCGTGATCCTGCTCGACGCCGCACCGGCAGTGCTGCCGCCGATGGGACCGAAGCTCGGCAAGCGTGCCCAGGAACGGCTCGAGAAGATGGGCGTCGAGGTTCAGCTCGGTGCCATGGTGACCGACGTCGACCGCAACGGCCTGACGGTCAAGGACTCGGACGGCACGCTGCGGCGTATCGAATCGGCCTGCAAGGTGTGGTCGGCCGGTGTGTCGGCCAGCCCGCTCGGTAAGGATCTGGCCGAACAGTCCGGGGTCGAGCTGGATCGGGCCGGCCGGGTCAAGGTGGAGCCGGATCTGACGCTTCCGGGCCATCCCAATGTCTTCGTTGTCGGCGACATGGCTGCGATGGAGGGGGTGCCCGGCGTGGCCCAGGGCGCGATCCAGGGCGGCCGCTACGCCGCCAAGCTGATCAAGCGCGAGGTCGCTGGCACCAGCCCGAAGATCCGGGCGCCGTTCGAGTACTTCGACAAGGGCTCGATGGCGACGGTGTCGCGGTTCTCGGCGGTGGCCAAGGTCGGCCCGGTCGAGTTCTCCGGGTTCTTCGCCTGGGTGTGCTGGCTGGTGCTGCACCTGGTGTACATCGTCGGCTTCAAGAGCCGTCTGGTGACGGTGCTGTCGTGGGGCGTGACCTTCCTGAGCACCAAGCGCGGGCAGCTCACCATCACCGAGCAGCAGGCCTACGCCCGCACCAGGATCGAGGAACTCGAAGAGATCGCCGCCTCGGTCCAGGAGACCGAGAAGGCCGCGTCCTAGAGCACTGGGACCTCAGGGGGCAGCCGGTCACCTTGCCAGGTGGCCAGGCTGCCACCGGCGGCCAGCGCCAACAAGGTGCCGTGCGCCTCGAATAGGACTTCCGGATAGCGCAATTCACTGATGCACGCACGAGGGGCGGCCAACACGTCGTCGCCCACCGCGTCGCAACCGAGTTCGATCCGATGACGCAGCAACGGAGTCGAGCCGACGTCGGCATGCATCGCCGACGACCAGTTACCCTCCCGTTCACCGGATCTGCCGATCTGAACCCGTTCGCGAATCCGCACCTGAGCGGCCTCGGCCAGCCGTAGCCGCGTGGTGGTGCGGTGCGCCGAACCTCCCGCAACGACGGTCGGCTGCGGATCGAGGTCCAACTGCCCGGCGATCTCGAGCTCCCAGTGCGCAGCAGACCGCAACGTTGCGGCGCCGGGCAGCACCATGGTTGCCGCCGCGGTGCGAATCCGCAGCCGGGCACCGGCTTCCACCACCACCCGCACACTGACGGTGTCGCCGCCGAGTGGGGTGGCAGCCGTCGAGACCAGATGCACCGTGCCCGTTTCGGTGCACCGTCCGGCCAGCCCGCCGCGGGCCTCGATCCGCGGCAGCCGCCCCGGCGAGGCCGTGATGGCGACTTCGGAGTGCATCACGACGACGGTGCCTGCGCGGCCTTCAACTGTTCACGCACCCAGGCCAGCACCGGGCCCGCGGACGGATCCTCGGTCAGTGAGATGAGCGCCGTCGGGCGGTCTGCTCGCACCTTGGCCGCATCGCGGCGCATCACGTCCAGATCAGCGCCGACCATCGGGGCCAGGTCGGTCTTGTTGACCACCAACAGGTCCGAGAACGTCACGCCGGGACCGCCCTTCCGCGGCACCTTGTCTCCCCCAGCCACGTCGATCACGAAGATCTGGACGTCAACCAGACCCGACGAGAACGTCGCGGTGAGGTTGTCACCACCGGATTCGACGAGGATGAGATCCAGCGCGGAGTTGGCCTCGATCAGATCGTCGATCGCATCCAGGTTGGCGGTGATGTCATCGCGGATCGCGGTGTGCGGACATCCCCCGGTCTGCACCGCGGCGATCCGCTCGTCGGGCAGCACTGCATGCCGGCGCAAGAAGTCGGCGTCTTCGGTGGTGTAGATGTCGTTGGTCAACACCGCGAGCGACAGCTCGTCGCGCAACTGCCGGCACAGGGCCGCCACCAGAGCGGTCTTTCCCGATCCGACCGGGCCGCCGACACCGATGCGCAACGGTTCACCGGGTTGGCGGGCCCGCTTGGGCCGGTCCACGTGCGTGTGGGGTTCGCCGTCGAGGAAATGCGGTGGCATGGTGGACCTTTCGAGATGACAGAGCAGAATTACGAGACGAACAGCGGCCGGTCGCGTTCGGTGTGGCGTTGGGCCAGCACGTCGAGCAACGGGTCGGACAGGTCGGCCAAACCCGAGACTGCCTCGGCCGCCACCTCGTCGCACAACCCGGACAGCTCGAAGGTCAGGGCTGCGACATCGGCGGGATCCAAGGCGAGCAATCGCTGCGCGGCGGTCGCCGAACCGGTCATGGTGGTGTACACCACCGACAGGGCGGTCTGGCCCGGATCCAGGGCTGCCGCCGCTCCGACCGCACCGGCGGCCACCGGCAGATGTGGCCGGGTTCCGAGCGTGTCCCACGACTGCTGCGGCCAGACCCGCCGGGCCAGCCGGACCAGTCCGCGCCCCTGCGCGCGCGAGGCCTCCCGCGCCGCCGGAGCCGGGGTACGGGCGTCGGTTTCGGCGTCGGCGTCGGCGGCGTCCAGAGCACCGATGTGCACCGCCACCGCCAGCGAGGCGGCGACCAGTCCGTTGGTGCGGATGCGGCGGATCAGGTAGGCGCGCAATGTTGCGACGTCGGTGAGCAGACCGCAGGTGACCGCCTCCTCGACGCCGCCGGAATGCACGTGGCCACCGTTCGGCAACCGTGAATCGGCCAACGTCAGAAGCGTTGCCAGGCTGCTCATCTATCGGCCACTCATCTAGAACAGGAAATATCGTTGAGCCATGGGCAGTTCGACCGCGGGCTGCTCCTGCCACACCTGCCCGTCGATCCGCACGGTGAAGGTGTCCGGATCGACCTCGATGTGGGGCATCGCGTCGTTGAGGGGCATCTGGGCCTTGCCGACCTGCCGAACGTTCTTGACGGCAGCCAATTTTCGACGAATGTCCAGACGGTCCGCCAGGCCGTCCTCCATTGCCTGCGGTGCGACGAAGTGCAGCGAGGTGGCGGCCGCCGCGGCGGGAGCCGCCCCGAACATCGGCCGCGGCAGCACCGGCTGCGGCGTCGGGATCGAGGCATTGGCGTCGCCCATCGCCGCCCAGGCGATCATGCCGCCCTTGAGCACGGCGTGCGGGCGTACCCCGAAGAACGCGGGTTCCCACAACACAAGGTCGGCGAGCTTACCCACCTCGACCGAGCCGATCTCGTCGTCGAGGCCGTGGGCGACGGCCGGGCAGATGGTGTATTTCGCGACATAGCGGCGCGCGCGGTTGTTGTCAGCAGGCCCATCGCCCTCCAGGGCACCGCGCCTGCGTTTCATCACGTGTGCGGTCTGCCAGGTCCGCAACACCACCTCGCCGATCCGGCCCATCGCCTGCGAGTCGCTGCCGATCATCGAGATGGCCCCGATGTCGTGCAACAGGTCCTCGGCGGCGATCGTCGACGGCCGGATCCGGCTCTCGGCGAACGCCAGATCCTCGGGCACGCTCGGGTTGAGGTGGTGGCACACCATCAACATGTCGAGGTGCTCGTCGAGGGTGTTGACCGTGTGCGGACGCGTGGGATTCGTCGAACTGGGCAGCACATTGGGGTGGGCGGCGACGGTGATGATGTCGGGCGCGTGCCCGCCACCGGCACCCTCGGTGTGATACGCGTGGATGCTGCGGCCCTTGACGGCGGCCAGAGTGTCCTCGACGAAGCCGGCCTCATTCAGGGTGTCCGTGTGGACGTTGACCTGCACCCCCGCGGCTTCGGCGACGGTGAGACAGGCATCGATGGCCGCCGGGGTGGTCCCCCAGTCCTCGTGTAGTTTGAACCCTGCTGCGCCACTGCGTAACTGCTCCCACATCGCCTCGGAGCTGACTGTGTTGCCCTTGCCGAGAAGTGCGACGTTGAGCGGCCAGGTATCCAGCGCTTCGAGCATCCGGGCCAGATGCCACGCGCCCGGCGTGACCGTGGTGGCCTTACTGCCCTCGGCCGGACCGGTGCCTCCGGCCACGATCGTGGTGATGCCGCCGCCGAGGGCTTCCGCCATGAGCTGCGGACAGATCAGGTGGACGTGACAGTCGATAGCGCCGGCGGTCAGGATGCGTCCGTTGCCCGCGATGATCTCGGTCGACGGGCCGACGACCAGGGCCGGATGCACTCCCGTCATGATGTCGGGATTACCGGCCTTGCCGATCCCCACGATGCGCCCATCGCGGATGCCGATGTCGGCCTTGATGATTCCCCAATGGTCGATGATCACTGCGCCGGTGATGACGGTGTCGGGTGCACCGTCGGCGCGGGTCGCCCTCGACTGCCCCATCGACTCGCGCAGCACCTTGCCGCCGCCGAACACCGCCTCGTCGCCGGCGCCCTCGGGCCCGCCGCTGCGATCCTCGGTGATCTCGACGAACAGGTCGGTGTCGGCCAGCCGGATCCGGTCACCGGCGGTGGGGCCGAACAGCGCCGCGTAGCGGGCGCGCGTCAGCTCGGTCATGCGAGATCCAATCGGCCGGGCGGGTCGAGACTGATTCCGTGCACCTCTCGGGCACCGCCGAGCGGTACCAGGGAAACCCGCTGGGCCACACCGGGTTCGAAACGAACAGCTGTACCGGCCGGAATGTCGAGACGGTGCCCGCGTGCGGCGGACCGGTCGAAGTCCAGCGCGGCGTTGGCCTGCGGCAGGTGCACGTGGCTGCCGACCTGCACCGGACGGTCACCGGTATTGACCACATCCAGGATCAGCCGCGGCGCACCGGCATTGAGCACGATGTCGCCGTCGCCGAACACGATCTCGCCGGGGATCATCACGCGATCGGGTGGTGGACGGTGACCAGCTTGGTGCCGTCGGGAAAGGTGGCCTCGACCTGAACGTCGTGCAGCATCTCGGGTACCCCCTCCATGACCTCGCCGCGGGTCAGCACATCGCGTCCGCTCACCATGAGCTCGGCGACCGTCCGGCCGTCACGCGCGCCCTCCAGCAGGTGATCGGTGATCACCGCGACGGCCTCGGGATGATTGAGCCGCAGGCCGCGAGCCTGTCTGCGCCGCGCCAGGTCTGCGGCATACGAGATGAGCAGACGGTCCTGCTCATGCGGGGTCAAACGCATAGTGCGCGATATTGCCATGGCGAGCAGGTTTCGGCAGCGCTCGCTCGGCCCGCGCGACCGGGCGCCGGAAGCGCTACTCCGCGATGTTCTGCAGTCGCACCTGTCCGCGCGCCACGAGCTTGTCGTTCTCGTCGGTGATCGTGATCAGCCACAGCTGCTGGCGGCGGCCTCGATGGATCGGCTGAGAGATCGCAGTAACCGTCCCGGATCCGATGGCGCGCAGGAAATCGGTGTTGTTGTTGACCCCGACCACCGTGCCGCCGCCGTTCTCCGACAGCCAGATGTGCCCCGACACACTGGCCAGGCTCTCGACGATCGAGCAGTACACACCGCCGTGCACGATGCCCCAGGGCTGCAGCAGCTTGTCGTGGATCTCCAGCTGCGCGCGGCCGCCGTCGGGGGTGAGCTCGAGATAGGTCAGGCCCAGTTCGGTGTCGAAACCTTTGCCCAGACCTTCGGGGGTATCAGTGGTCACAGCCCTCGTGTCTACACGCCGTATCTCCATAAAGATGCGGGCGGGTCCCGCGTATCAAACGCGGGACCCGCCCTCGAGCGGACCGGGGGTCTCTGCAGCCCTCAGGACTCCGGCGCGGTCCGTTAGCCTCGTATCTACATACTAGGCAAGGCTATCCTAATTAAGCAAGACCTTCCCCGTCCGGCCGTTGCCACGAACCGGCAGGCCGAAGCCGACCAGGGCATCGAGGACCGCCTGACCACGCCGCATGCTCACGACCTCACTCGAGCCGGCGAGCAGTGGCACCTGGGTGGCGGCACCGACCACCGCCGCGCCCACCATGTGCCACATCGCCGCGATCGACATCGCGCCGTCACTGATGTCCACCAGGCGGCTGAACAAGGGTTCGAGCGCGCGATGACTGCGATGAGCCACCCAGGTGGTCAGCGCCGCCTCACTGGGCAGCGCGACGATCCCGTCACGGCAGGCACTGGCGCACCGCGCGGCCCGGCCGCAGTAGTGGGGATCCTCCGGCAGACCGCGGAGAGTCGGATCGACTACGCCGACCCAGTCGATCGCACCCTCGGAGTCGACATGGACCCACAGGTTCTCCAGGCCGGTATCCCAGGCGCGCCCTTCCAACACCAGCAGTGGCACGACCCGGCCGATCACGACGTGGATGAACGTGGCGGCCAGTTGCTGGGCGACCGCGGCGCGATTACCCGTCTCGGCCATCGCGGCATCGAACATGCCTTGCAACCGGTCAGCGGACAGCGCCTCGGCCAACGGCCACCACCGTCTGCGCGAGAGGTCGCCCACCACGGCCACACCGTAGACCCGCGGACACTCCGGATACAGCTCGCGCAAACGCCGACTCGACTCGTGCAGCGGCAGCGTCCGCTCGATGGCCATACCCGCGATCAGCGGATCTTCGATCAAGACCGTCATGTCACCTCCGAAGGCTCCTGTTTGAGTTAGGTTAGCCTTACTATAGTCACGTGAAGGATGAGAGCTACCCCCTGTGACTCGATTCACAGCAGACTCCAGATATGGCGCTGACCTTGCCCTAACCCGATGCAGAAGGCGGTCCGGAGCCCGACCTCAGATGCATACGACGCGCGGTAGTAAACGCGTAGTACGCTGGCTTTACTGCTCAGGAGAGTGAACGGAACATGGCCAAATTGACGCGTCTCGGGGAGCTTGAGCGCGAGGTGATGGATCACTTGTGGTCCGCACCCGAACCCCAAACTGTGCGCCAAGTCCATGAGGCGCTGGCCGCCCGCCGCGACTTGGCCTACACCACGATCATGACCGTGCTGCAACGACTGGCGAAGAAGAACCTCGTCGTGCAGCACCGTGACGACCGGGCGCACCGCTATGCGCCCACACACGGCCGCGACGAGCTGGTCGCCGGCTTGATGGTTGACGCCCTCGACCAGGCCGCGGACTCCGGCAGCCGGCAGGCCGCGCTGGTCCATTTCGTCGAGCGAGTCGGCGTCGACGAGGCCCGGGCATTGCGTCGGGCACTCGCTGAACTGGAGAGCAAGCACCAGCTGCCCCCACCGGCTGGCAATTCGGGCCCTGCCTGAGAGAGACTTACGGCGTGTCCGCGCTGGCCTTCACTCTCGTCGCGCTGGCCCTCGTGGGGCCGGTGCCGGCGGTGTTGGCACGTGCGGCCTGGCCACTGCGTGCGCCACGCGCGGCAATCGTGCTGTGGCAGTCGGTCGCACTGGCCGCTGTGCTGTCCGCGTTCTCGGCCGGTATCGCCATCGCGAGCCGGCTTTTCGTTCCGGGACCCGACGGCCGACCGACCGCCACGATCACCAGTGAGATCAAAGCCCTCGGTCTGCCGTTGTGGCTGCTCTACGTCGTGGTGTTCACCCTGACCCTGCTGATCGGTGGCCGGTTGTGTCTCGCCGTGATCCAGGTGGCGGTGGCCACCCGGCGCAGGCGCGCACATCACCGCATGATGGTCGACCTGCTCAGCAAGTCCCGCGACGCAGTGCCGGCCCACCTCTGTACGGCGCACCGCCCGCTCGGCGGTGACGGGCTGCGCATCCTCGATGTCGCGCAGCCACTCGCCTACTGCCTACCCGGCGTCCGCAGTCGCGTCGTGGTGAGCGAGGGAACGCTCACCACGTTGTCCGACAACGAGGTCGCGGCCATCCTCACCCATGAACGGGCGCACCTGCGTGCCCGCCATGATCTGGTGCTGGAGATGTTCACCGCCGTCCACGCCGCCTTCCCGCGGTTCGTCCGCAGCGCCAACGCGCTGGACGCCGTCCGGTTGCTGATCGAGCTGCTGGCCGACGATGCCGCGGTCCGGACGGCAGGTCCTACTCCCCTGGCCCGGGCACTGGTCGCCTGCGCGAGTGGCCGCACCCCCTCGGGCGCACTGGCCGCAGGCGGGCCCACCACCGTGATCCGCGTGCGACGCCTCGGCGGCAAGCCCAACA
This sequence comes from Mycolicibacterium peregrinum, assembly GCF_001665785.1. Taxonomy (GTDB): domain Bacteria; phylum Actinomycetota; class Actinomycetes; order Mycobacteriales; family Mycobacteriaceae; genus Mycobacterium; species Mycobacterium peregrinum_A. Next base: position 148,941 of record NZ_LZSO01000026.1, on the reverse strand, counting down.
GCGTCGCTATGGCCGTCACCGCGTATCTGGCCGCGGCCGCCGTTCTGGTGGTGCCCACCGTCGCTGTCGCCGTTCCCTGGCTCACCGAGCTTCACCGCCTGTTCGCCGGGCTGGGATAAACCCCTGTCCAACAGGCGTTCTGACACAACAAAACAACGAAAGGCTGCGGCATGACGTCGTCAAGCACACCGTCCAGCACCACCGCTACCGCGCAGATCGGAGTCACCGGCCTGGCCGTCATGGGCTCCAATCTCGCCCGCAACTTCGCCCACCACGGCTACACCGTCGCGCTGCACAACCGGTCGATCGCCAAAACCGATGCGCTGCTGGCCGAGCACGGCTCCGAGGGAAAATTCGTGCGCAGCGAGACGATCGCGGAATTCCTTGATGCCCTGGAGAAGCCACGCCGGGTGATCATCATGGTCAAGGCCGGCGACCCGACCGATGCGGTGATCAACGAGCTGGCCGACGCCATGGAGCCCGGCGACATCATCATCGACGGCGGCAATGCGCTCTACACCGACACCATCCGCCGGGAGAAGGCAATCCGCGAGCGCGGCCTGCACTTCGTCGGCGCGGGCATCTCCGGCGGTGAAGAAGGCGCGCTCAACGGCCCGTCGATCATGCCCGGCGGCCCCGCCGAGTCCTACAAGTCGCTCGGCCCGCTGCTGGAGGAGATCTCCGCGCACGTCGACGGTGTGCCGTGCTGCACCCACATCGGCCCGGACGGCGCCGGACACTTCGTCAAGATGGTGCACAACGGCATCGAGTACTCCGACATGCAGCTGATCGGCGAGGCCTACCAACTGCTGCGCGACGGGCTCGGCCTGGAGGCCGCTCAGATCGCCGACGTGTTCACCGAGTGGAACAAGGGCGACCTCGACAGCTACCTGGTGGAGATCACCGCCGAGGTGCTGCGTCAGGTCGACGCCAAGACCGGCAAGCCGCTGGTGGACGTGATCGTCGACGAGGCCGAGCAGAAGGGCACCGGGCGCTGGACCGTGAAGTCCGCCCTCGACCTCGGCGTCCCCGTCACCGGCATCGCCGAGGCCGTGTTCGCCCGGGCGCTGTCGGGTTCGGTGCCCCAGCGCAAGGCCACCACCGGTCTGGCCTCCGGCGAGCTCGGCGACAAGCCTTCTGAATCAGCACAATTCATCGACGATGTCAGAAAGGCGCTGTACGCCTCCAAGATCATCGCCTACGCCCAGGGCTTCAATCAGATCCAGGCCGGCTCGGCCGAGTACGGGTGGGGCATCACCCTGGGCGATATGGCCACCATCTGGCGCGGCGGCTGCATCATCCGGGCGAAGTTCCTCAACCGGATCAAGGAGGCGTACGACGACGATGCCGACCTGGCCACGCTGATCGCCGCGCCGTACTTCCGTGACGCCGTCGAAGCGGGCATCGACAGTTGGCGCCGGGTCGTGATCAAGGCCACCGAGTTGGGAATTCCCGTCCCTGGCTTCGCCTCGTCGCTGTCCTACTACGACGCGTTGCGCACCGAACGGCTGCCCGCGGCACTGACCCAGGGCCTGCGCGATTTCTTCGGCGCGCACACCTACGGGCGTATCGACGCCGAGCCCGGGCAGAAGTTCCACACGCTGTGGAGCGGCGACCGCACCGAGGTTCAGGCCTAGATTCAGCGGCCCTGACGGGGAAGCCCGCGCCACTAGACTCAAGGGCGTGAGGTTTCTGAACGGACACATCCCGCCGTACGACCTGACCTACAACGACGTCTTCGTCATCCCAGGCCGGTCGGATGTGGCATCGCGGTTCGACGTCGACCTGTCCACCAACGACGGATCCGGCACCACCATCCCGGTGGTGGTGGCGAACATGACGGCGGTGGCGGGTCGGCGCATGGCCGAGACCATCGCGCGCCGCGGCGGCATCGTGGTGCTGCCGCAGGATCTGCCGAGCACCGTGGTGGCCGACACCGTGCAGTTCGTCAAGAGCCGCGATCTCGTGGTGGACACGCCCGTGACGCTGGGCCCCGACGATTCGGTGTCCGACGCTGCGGCGCTGCTGCACAAGCGTGCCCACGGGGCGGCGGTGGTGGTGTTCGAGGGGCGTCCGATCGGGCTGGTCACCGAGGCCAGCTGCGCCGGGGTTGACCGGTTCGCCCGCATCCGTGATGTCGCGGTGCCGGACTTCGTGACCGCCCCGGTGGGCACCGATCCGCGAAAGGTGTTCGACCTCCTCGAGCACGCACCCATCGACCTCGCGGTGCTGACCGAGGCGGACGGCTCCCTGGCCGGCGTGCTGACCCGCACCGCTGCGGTGCGGGCCGGTATCTACACACCCGCCGTCGACGCGGCCGGAAAGCTGCGCATCGCCGCGGCCGTCGGGATCAACGGCGATGTCGGCGCCAAGGCCCGCGCCCTGGCCGAGGCCGGGGTGGACCTGTTGGTCATCGACACGGCACACGGCCATCAACTCAAGATGCTGGACGCCATCAAGTCGGTGGCATCGTTGAACCTCGGCCTGCCGCTGGCGGCGGGCAACGTGGTCTCCGCCGACGGCACCCGCGACCTCATCGAGGCCGGCGCCTCGATCGTCAAGGTAGGCGTGGGCCCCGGTGCCATGTGCACCACCCGGATGATGACCGGCGTGGGCCGCCCGCAGTTTTCCGCCGTCGTCGAATGTGCAGCTGCGGCAAAGGAACTCGGTGCGCACGTGTGGGCGGACGGTGGGGTCCGGCACCCGCGTGACGTGGCGCTGGCGTTGGCTGCCGGCGCCGCCAACGTGATGATCGGCTCCTGGTTCGCCGGGACCTACGAATCCCCCGGAGATCTGCTGCACGACCGTGACGAGCGACCGTACAAGGAGAGCTACGGCATGGCCTCCAAGCGCGCGGTCGCCGCCCGCACCGCCGGGGACAGCCCGTTCGACCGCGCCCGCAAGGCCCTGTTCGAAGAGGGCATCTCGTCCTCGCGGATGAGCCTCGACCCGGGCCGCGGCGGAGTCGAGGACCTGCTCGACCACATCACCTCAGGCGTACGCAGCACCTGCACCTATGTCGGTGCCGGCAATCTCACCGAACTGCACGAGAAAGTGGTGCTGGGCGTCCAGTCGGCCGCCGGTTTCGCCGAGGGACATCCGCTGCCGACCGGATGGTGACCGCGATACTATTGAGGTTCGGAGTAAGGCGTCGACGGCCGCATATTGCCCGGTCGCCCGCCGCATCAAATCGAACGAAAGGGTTCACGTGCCGCAGGCACCCACCGAGGCCTCCGGTTCTGAACCGGCCTTCCGGGTGGAAAACCAGTCACTTCTGAGCGCCGAAGCCGACGACCCCTCTCCTAGTCGGCCGGGCCCCCGGCCCGGCGTTCCCCTGGAGAGCTGATGGGCAGCTCAACGGACCTGGTTTTCTCGTTGCTGTCGATCCTGGCGATCGTCCTCCTCACCCTCGGCACCGCGGTGTTCGTGGCCGCCGAGTTCTCCCTGACCGCACTGGAGCGCAGCACGGTCGAGGCCAACGCCCGCACCGGCGACCGCCGCGACCAACTGGTCCGCCGCGCGCACCGCACCCTGTCGTTCCAGCTGTCCGGCGCCCAGGTGGGCATCTCGATCACGACCCTGGCGACCGGTTACCTCGCCGAACCCGTGGTCGGCGAACTCATCCGCCCCGGCCTGGACGCCCTCGGCGTCCCACCCAACGTGGCGTCCGGTCTGGCCCTGTTCCTGGCCATCCTCATCGCGACGTCGCTGTCCATGGTGTTCGGCGAGCTCGTGCCCAAGAACCTGGCCGTGGCCCGCCCGGTCCCGACGGCACGTGCGGCAGCACCGTTCCAGCTGCTGTTCTCGATGCTGTTCACGCCGGTCATCCGGCTGACCAACGGCACGGCCAACTGGATAGTGCGCCGCCTCGGCGTCGAGCCGGCCGAGGAACTGCGCTCGGCACGTTCGGCCCAGGAACTGGCGTCGCTGGTCCGGAACTCGGCCCGCAGCGGATCGCTCGATCCCACCACCGCGTTACTGGTGCACCGCTCGCTGCAGTTCGGTGAGCGCACCGCCGAGGAACTGATGACCCCACGTTCCAAGATCGAGGTGCTCGACGCAGGCGATTCGGTGTCCGACCTGATGGCCGTCGCGATCCGCACCGGCTATTCGCGGTTCCCGATCGTCGAGGGTGACCTCGACGAGACGATCGGCGTCGTCCACGTCAAGCAGGTGTTCTCGGTTCCGCGCGAAGACCGGGACCGGACCCGGCTGGCCGCGCTGGCACTGCCCGTGGCCACGGTGCCGTCCACTCTCGACGGCGATGCCGTGATGACCCAGATCCGGGCCAACGGTTTGCAGACCGCACTGGTGGTCGACGAATACGGCGGCACCGCGGGCATGGTGACGGTCGAGGACCTGATCGAGGAGATCGTCGGTGACGTGCGTGACGAGCATGACGACGCCACCCCCGACGTGGTGCCGGCCGGCGCGGGCTGGCAGGTGTCCGGGCTGCTGCGCATCGACGAGGTGGCTACCGGCACCGGATTCCGCGCTCCCGAGGGCGAATACGAAACCATCGGCGGGCTGGTGCTGCAGGAACTCGGTCACATACCCGAGACCGGCGAAGCCGTGGAGCTCACCGCGTTCGACCCGGACGGCGACCCGGACAAGCCGACTCGATGGCTGGCCACGGTGGTGCGGATGGACGGCCGCCGGATCGATCTGCTCGAACTGACCAGTCTCGGAACCCGGGAGAACGAGCATGGGTGACATCCTCGGTGTGCTGCTGACGGTGCTGCTGCTGGCCGCCAACGCGTTCTTCGTGGCCGCGGAGTTCGCGCTGATCTCGGCCCGCCGTGACCGCCTGCAGGCGCTCGCCGAGCAGGGCAAGCGCAGTGCAGTGACCGTCATCAGGGCCGGCGAGCACCTGTCGCTCATGCTGGCCGGCTCCCAGTTGGGCATTACGATCTGCTCGATCCTGCTCGGGCGGGTCGGCGAACCCGCCGTCGCTCATCTGCTGGAGAAGCCCTTCGCGCTGCTCGGCGTGCCCGACGCAGTTCTGCACACCGTCTCGTTCTTCATCGCCCTGGCGGTCGTGGTGACCCTGCACGTGCTGCTCGGCGAGATGGTGCCGAAGAACATCGCCATCGCGGGGCCCGAGACTGCCGCGATGCTGCTGGTCCCGCCCTACCTGGTGTACATCCGGGCGGCCCGGCCGTTCATCGCCTTCTACAACTGGTGCGCCAACGCCACACTGCGCGCGTTCCGGGTCGAACCGGTCGACGAACTCGAATCGGCCGTCTCGACCGTCGAACTGTCGGAGATGATCGCCGAATCGGTGTCCGAAGGCCTGCTCGACACCGAGGAGCACGGTCGTTTGACGCGGGCCCTGCAAACGCGCAGCCGTACGGTCAGTGATGTCGCGATGCCGCTGGACGAGATCCACGCCATCCGGGTCGCCGCCCCGGGTTCGGGGCCCACCGTCGGGGATGTGGAGCGGGCACTGACCGACACCGGCTACTCGCGCTTCCCCGTGGCCGATTCGTTCGGGGAATTCATCGGGTACCTGCACATCAAGGATGTGTTGCCGCACATCACCGACCCCGATGCGGTGCTGGATCTGTCCATGGTGCGTCCGCTGCCGCGCGTTCCGGCCTCGTTGCCGCTGCCCGACGCGCTGTCCCGGATGCGACGCAGCAACAGCCATCTCGCGCTGGTCGTCAACGAGGAGAGCGGTGACGAGCGGGACGGTCCTGACGGTGCGAGCGGTGCGCCTGCCGGTCCGGACGGGACCGTCACCGCGATGGTCGCACTCGAGGACCTCGTCGAGGATCTGGTCGGCACCGTGCGCGACGGCACCCACCGCATCTGACCCGTCGGATCCCCCCTCGGATGCATCGGTAGGCTCGAGCCGCACGGCGGCAGCGGGCCATCCAGTGGAGGAGACATGGAAGGACGCGTTGGATCGAACGCGGCCGGACTGACCCTGCCGGATGCCGCCGAGGTCGACGAGGTCCTGGCGGGCCCGGATTGGGCGGCACGCGCAGAGTCACACCGGAGCCGCGCCGACGACTTCCTCACACCACACGTGCATCGCCGACACGCCGGTGAGCCGCACCCGGTATGGGATTTCCTGTTCACCTACTACAGCCTGCGGCCCCGTCAGCTACGCCGGTGGCATCCCGGTTTCGGGGTGGTGCTGGCCGGCGAAGAGGCGGAGCCATATCTGCGGCGCACCGGCTACGGTCGGCATCCGCGCGGTGTCACGGTGCGGACCGACTACCTGCTTTCCCGCATCGAGACAGTCCGCTTCGTGGCCCGGTTGATGCGTGCCACCGCGACGCGGGCGCCCCGGATGAACTGCTTCGGGCTGCACGAGTGGGCCATGGTCTACCGGGCTCCCCAGCTACGTCACGACCGGGTTCCGCTGCGTCTCGGCGCCACCGGAACCGATGCCGTCGTCGAGTCGATGCCGTTGCGGTGCAGCCACTTCGACGCCTTCCGTTTCTTCACCGACGCCGCCGTGCCCCGCAACGACCGGCAACTGAGCCGCGAGCAACAGCTCGACACCGAGCAGCCCGGCTGCATCCACGCCGCGATGGACACCTACAAATGGGCGTACAAGCTGGGTCCTCTGGTGCCGTCGGAACTCGTGATGGACGCACTCGAACTGGCCGCCGACGCGCGGGCGGTCGATATGTGTGCCAGCCCATACGACTTGAGGCGCTATGGTTTCGAGCCGATCGCCATCGAAACACCGGCCGGGCGTGCCGAATACGTCAGGGCCCAGCAGCGCATCGCCGAACGGGCAGCGCCGTTGCGGATCACTCTGGCAAACCGGTGTGAGCTGTTGCTCACCGGGCTGGACGGCTGAAAGGCCGACGTTACCAATGGGTAAGCTGGATAAACGGCAGGCACCGCACGGTGTCTGGAGCCGAGGGAGGAAACGCGCATGACCAATCGCGTGACTGTCGGAAACCTGCGCGTGGCACAGGTGCTGCACGACTTCATCACCAACGAGGCACTGCCGGGCACCGGCGTCGACCCGGACAGCTTCTGGTCCGGTGTGGACAAGGTCGTCGCTGACCTCACCCCGAAGAATCAGGACCTGCTGGCCCGTCGCGACGATCTGCAGGCGCAGATCGACAAGTGGCACCGCGCTCATGTGCTCGAGCCGGTCGACCCCGAGGCCTACAAGCAGTTCCTCACCGATATCGGCTACCTGCTGCCGGAGCCCGCCGACTTCGCCATCACCACCTCAGGCGTCGACGACGAGATCACCTCGACCGCCGGCCCGCAGCTCGTGGTCCCGATCCTCAACGCCCGCTTTGCGCTCAACGCCGCCAATGCCCGGTGGGGCTCGCTGTACGACGCGCTCTACGGCACCGACGTGATCAGTGAAGAGGACGGCGCCGAGAAGGGCACGGGTTACAACAAGGTGCGTGGCGACAAGGTGATCGCCTACGCCCGCAACTTCCTGGACGAGGCCGCTCCGCTGGCCGCGGGCACCTGGAGCGAGGCCACCGGTCTGAAGATCGACGAAGGCCAGTTGCTCGTGGAGTACGGCGACGGCCTGTCGAGTGGCCTGGCCACCCCCGAGCAGTTCGTCGGCTACACCGGTGAGCTCGGCCAGCCGCAGTGGTCGGTGCTGCTGGCCAACCACGGCCTGCACATCGAGATCCTGATCGACCCCGACTCCCCCATCGGCTCGACCGACGCCGCGAGCATCAAGGACGTGGTGCTGGAATCCGCGATCACCACGATCATGGACTTCGAGGACTCGGTGGCGGCCGTCGACGCCGACGACAAGGTGCTCGGCTACCGCAACTGGCTGGGCCTGAACAAGGGTGACCTGGCCGAAGAGGTCAGCAAGGGCGGCAAGACCTTCACCCGCGTGCTCAACCCGGACCGCACCTTCACCACCCCGGACGGCGAGGGCGAGCTGACGCTGCCCGGCCGCAGCCTGCTGTTCGTGCGCAACGTCGGGCACCTGATGACCAACGACGCGATCGTGGATGCGGATGGCAACGAGATCCCCGAAGGTATCCAGGACGCGCTGTTCACGGGTCTGATCGCGATGCACGGGCTCAAGGACGATGAGGCGAACGGTCCGTTGAAGAACAGCCGCACCGGCTCGGTCTACATCGTGAAGCCCAAGATGCACGGCCCCGACGAGGTCGCATTCACCTGCGAGCTGTTCGGCCGCGTCGAAGACGTGCTCGGTCTTCCCGAGTCCACCCTCAAGGTCGGAATCATGGACGAGGAGCGCCGCACCACGGTCAACCTGAAGTCCTGCATCAAGGCCGCCGCGGACCGCGTCGTGTTCATCAACACCGGCTTCCTCGACCGCACCGGCGACGAGATCCACACCTCGATGGAGGCCGGCCCGATGATCCGCAAGGGCGCAATGAAGGCCCAGCCGTGGATCAAGGCGTACGAGGACAACAACGTCGATGTGGGCCTGGCCACCGGCCTGGCCGGCAAGGCCCAGATCGGCAAGGGCATGTGGGCCATGACCGATCTGATGGCCGACATGGTCGAACAGAAGATCGGCCAGCCGAAGGCCGGTGCCACGACCGCATGGGTGCCCTCGCCGACCGCTGCCACCCTGCACGCGATGCACTACCACCAGGTGGACGTCGAGGCCGTGCAGAAAGAGCTGACCGGCAAGAAGCGTGCCACCATCGAAGAGCTGCTGACCATCCCGCTGGCGGACTCGTCACTGACCTGGTCGCCCGAGGAGATCCACGAAGAGGTCGACAACAACTGCCAGTCGATCCTGGGCTACGTGGTCCGCTGGATCGACGCCGGCGTCGGCTGCTCGAAGGTGCCCGACATTCACGACGTCGCGCTGATGGAAGACCGCGCCACGTTGCGGATCTCCAGCCAGCTGCTCGCCAACTGGCTGCGTCACGGCGTCATCACCGAAGAGGACGTCAAGGCCAGCCTGCGCCGGATGGCCGCCGTCGTCGACGAGCAGAACGCCGGCGATCCCGACTATCTGCCGATGGCGCCCAACCCGGATGCCAGCATCGCGTTCGGCGCGGCACAGGAGCTGATCCTGTCCGGGGCAGCGCAGCCCAACGGCTACACCGAGCCGATCCTGCATCGGCGCCGCCGCGAGTTCAAAGCGAGCACCGCCGGGAAGTGATTAGACTTCGGCGGGTCCGGATGACTAGTCGGCGCGAGACGTACAGGGGTTAGGAATGGGTAGGCACAGCATTCCCGACCCTGAGGATGCACCCGACGAGCCCGATCACGGGCACGTCGGGGACTCCGATTACGGGGACGATTACGACCGCCCCCGCGGCGAGCAGTCCGGGTACGCCGAAGACGACTTCGACACGCCCGGGCGTCAGCCCGATCGCGGATATCGGGATGCACCTGCCTACCGGGACGAGCCGGGCTACCGGGACGACCGCGGCTACCGCTCCGAGCCCGAACCCGCTTACCGCCCACCGCAGTACGCCGACGGGGACGACGACTACGAATCGGACTATCACGACTCGGAGTACGCGGATTACGACGAAGCCGAGTACGTAGAGGAAGACGGATACGAGGACGAGTACGTCGACGGCTACCGCGATCAGTATGCCGCCGACGACTACGACGCGGAGTATGCCGACGATCAGCCGACCGCCCAGTTCGGTGCGGTGGGCGGCGTCGACGATCCGCGACCGCCCACTGGCCCGACCAGCCGCCAGCGTGGCGAGTGGGACGGTGAGTGGACCGGCAGCCACCGCGCAGTCGAGTCCGGGCGCCGGGGTGTCAGTGTCGGCGTGATCGTCGCACTGGTCACCGTGGTGGCCGTGGTCGGCGCGATGATCCTGTGGAAGTTCTTCGGTGACGTGCTCGCCGGCCGCAGCGACGCCGCGGCCGCGCGCTGCGTCGACGGCGAACTCGGGGTCGCCGTGATCGCGGATCCGACCATCTCCTCCCGCATCGAGGGACTGGCCAACACGTACAACGAGTCGGTCAGCCCGGTGGGCGACCGCTGTGTCAAGGTGCGCGTACAGTCCTCCGATTCCGACCGCGTGGTCAGTGGCTTCGCCAACGCGTGGCCCAGCGAACTCGGCGACCGTCCGGCGCTGTGGATTCCGGCGAGCAGTATCGCCGAGGCACGGCTGGAGGCGACCGCGGGCGCCAAGACTGTCAGCGACAGCCGGTCCCTGGTCACCTCGCCGGTGCTACTGGCGGTCCGGCCACAGCTCAAAGACGCTCTGGCACAACAGACCTGGGCCACCCTGCCCCAGCTGCAAGGCAGCCCGGCCGCGATGAACGCGCTCAAGCTGCCCGGTTGGGGCACGCTCAAACTTGCCCTGCCGGCCCACAGCAACGGCGATGCCGCGTTGCTCGCCGCCGAGGCCGTCGCCGCGGCGACGGCTCCTTCGGGTGCGCCGGCGACGTCCGGTATGAGCGGCGTGAACAGCTTGTTCCACGGGCAGCCCAAACTCGACGACTCCGAGCTGGGCACCGCCCTGGACGCGTTGCTCAACGCCCCCGATGCGGCCACCGCGCCGGTGCACGCGGTGGCCACCACCGAGCAGCAACTGTTCCAGCGGGCCACCTCGGTCGACAACGTCAAGTCCTCGTTGGCCGGCTGGCTGCCGCCGGGTCCCACGGCCACCGCCGACTATCCGACGGTGCTGCTGGCCGGGGACTGGCTGGAGAAGGAACAGGTCACTGCGGCCAGCGAGTTCGCCCGCTATCTGCGCAAGCCTGAACAGCTCGCCGAACTCGCCAAGGCCGGTTTCCGCGCCGAGGGTACGTCGCCGCCGTCCAGCGATGTCACCGGTTTCAGCCAGCTCGCGGCACCGTTGTCGGTCGGCGACAACGCGATGCGGGTGGCGCTGGCCAACGCCACGGCCACACCGTCGGGAAACCCCGCGGTCACGATCATGCTCGACCAGTCCATGCCGACCGAAGAGGGCGGCAAGTCGCGCCTGGCCAACGTCGTGGCCGCACTCGACAGCCGGCTCAAGGCACTGCCCGACACCGCCGCCGTGGGCCTCTGGACCTTTGACGGCACCGAGGGACGGTCGGAGATCTCGACCGGTCCGCTGGCCGAGCCGGTCAACGGGCAGCGGCGCTCCGATGCGCTGACCTCGACGCTCGACGAGCAGTCCGCCTCGGGAGGCGGCGCGGTGTCGTTCACCACGCTCCGCATGCTCTATACCGAAGCGCTGTCGAAATACCGTGAGGGCCAGAGCAACTCAATCCTGTTGATCACCACCGGACCACACACCGATCAGAGTCTGGATGGGCCCGGGCTGCAGGACTACATCCGCGGCGCATTCGACCCGGCCCGTCCGATCGCGGTCAACGTGATCGACTTCGGCACGGGCTCGGACCGGGCCACGTGGGAGGCCGTCGCGCAGGCCACCAGCGGCACGTACCAGCATCTGTCGAGCTCGACCTCACCCGAGCTGGCCAGCGCGGTCAACACCATGCTGGGTTGATCCGCCACTTTCTACCTCAGAGTTGTCCGGAGAAACCGGGCACAACCCTGAGGCAGAAACCGATGCGTCAGGCGAACGCCTCGACCGGCGGGCAGGAGCACACCAGGTTCCGGTCGCCGTAGGCACCGTCGATCCGACGCACCGGCGGCCACACCTTGGGCCGGAACCCCTTACCCAACGGGTAGGCGGCCTGCTCGCGGGTGTAGGGGTGATCCCACTCCGTCACCAGCAGGCACTCGGCGGTGTGCGGGGCGCCGCGCAACGGGTTGTCGTCCACCGACCACTCCCCCGAGCCGACCCGGTCGATCTCGGCGCGGATGGCGATCATCGCGTCGCAGAACGCGTCGACCTCGGTCAGGCTCTCGCTCTCGGTCGGCTCGACCATCAACGTGCCTGCCACCGGGAAACTCATGGTGGGTGCGTGGAAACCGTAGTCCGCCAGGCGCTTTGCCACATCGTCGACGGTCACGCCGGTGTCCTTGGTGATCCCGCGCAGGTCCAGGATGCACTCGTGGGCGACCATGCCGTTCTCCCCGGTGTAGAGCACCGGGTAGTACTCGTCGAGGCGGCGGGCCACGTAGTTGGCCGACGCGATCGCGGTCAGGGTCGCTGCGCGCAGACCCGTGGCGCCCATCATCCGGATGTAGGCCCAGGTGATCGGCAGGATCGAGGCCGACCCGTAGGGCGCTGCGGAGACGGTGTGCTCATCGGGCAGCTCGTCGGCCAGCGGATGGCCCGGCAGGAACGGCGCCAGATGTGAGCGCACCGCGACCGGCCCGACACCCGGGCCGCCGCCGCCGTGCGGGATGCAGAACGTCTTGTGCAGGTTCAGGTGACTGACGTCGCCGCCGAACCGGCCCGGCCGGGCCAACCCGACCAACGCGTTGAGGTTTGCGCCGTCCACGTAGACCTGGCCACCCACATCGTGCACCGCCGCGCAGATGTCGGCGACGTCGTGCTCGTACACCCCGTGCGTCGACGGATAGGTGATCATCAGCGCGGCAACACGATCCGCATGTTCGGCGATCTTCGCGCGGAGGTCGTCGAGGTCGACGTCACCGTTCTCACGGCAGGCCACCACCACGACGCGCATGCCGGCCAGAGCTGCCGAGGCGGCGTTGGTGCCGTGCGCGCTCGACGGGATCAGACAGAGGTCACGCTCGGTGTCGCCGCGCGAGTCGTGGTACGCCTTGATCGCCAGCAGACCGGCGTACTCCCCCTGGGAACCGGCGTTGGGCTGCAACGAGATCTGGTCGTATCCGGTGATCCCGGTGAGCCAGTCCTGCAGATCGGCGATCACCCTGCGCAGGCCCGGGTTGTCCGACGCCGGCGCGAACGGGTGCTGACGGCCGAACTCGGGCCAGGTGATCGGCTCCATCTCGGCCGCCGCATTGAGCTTCATCGTGCAGGAACCCAACGGAATCATGCTGCGGTCCAAGGCAATATCCTTGTCCGCCAGCATCCGCAGGTACCGCATCATCTCGGTCTCGGTGCGGTAGGAGTTGAACGCCGGATGCGTGAGGAACTCCGAGGTCCGCGTCGCCACAACCGCACTTGCGTTGGCAGCGGCATCGGCCGGTGCCACCTCGAAGGCCTCCAGGACCGCGGCCACATGCTCGTCCGTGGTCGCCTCGTCGCACGACACCGACACGTGGTCGGCATCGACGCGCCACAGGTTGATGCCCTTGGCCTTGGCCGCCGCGACCACCGCGTCGGCACGTCCGGGAACCCGGGCCAGCACGGTGTCGAAGTACTTGTCGTGCACCAGCGCATCGCCGAGTGCGGCCGCGATCGCGGCGGCATGGCCCTGCGCGCGGCGGGCGATCGCAGTCAACCCTTCGGCACCGTGGTAGCTGGCGTACATCGCGGCCATCACGGCCAACAGCACCTGCGCGGTGCAGATGTTGCTGGTGGCCTTGTCCCGGCGGATGTGCTGTTCACGGGTCTGCAGCGCCAGGCGGTAGGCAGGCGACCCATCTGCGTCGACGGAGACACCGACCAACCGGCCCGGCAACTGGCGGGCATGCTTGGCGTGCACTGCCAGATAACCGGCGTGCGGGCCGCCGAATCCCATTGGCACACCGAACCGTTGGCTGGTCCCGAAGGCGACGTCGGCCCCGATCTCGCCTGGCGGGGTGATCACCGTCATCGCAAGCAGATCTGCGCCCACGGCCACCAAAGCGCCCCGCTCGTGCGCGGCGGAGACCAGGCTCGTCCAATCCACCACACGTCCGCTCGCTCCCGGCAGCTGCACGATGACGCCGAAGAACTCGCCCTCGGGCAACCCCTGGCTGAGGTCCGTGGTGACGATCTCGATGCCGAGCGGCTGTGCGCGGGTGGCCAGCACCGCGGCGGTCTGTGCGTACACGTCGGTGTCGACCAGCAGTCGGTTCGTCTTCGACTTGGTGGCGCGGTGCATGAGGGTCATGGCCTCGGCCGCGGCGGTGCCCTCGTCGAGCATCGAGGCATTCGCCACCTCGAGTCCGGTCAGGTCGCTCACCATGGTCTGGAAGTTCAGCAGCACCTCGAGCCGGCCCTGGCTGATCTCGGGCTGATACGGGGTGTAGGCGGTGTACCAGGCGGGGTTCTCAAGAATGTTGCGCCGCAGCACGGCCGGGGTGAACGTGTCGTAGTAGCCCTGGCCGATCATCGAGACCGCGGTCGTGTTGGAGTCGGCCAACGCGCGCAGCTCGGCCAGCGACTGCTCCTCGGTGGCCGGCGCGGGCAGAGCTTCGAGGCCCGGGGCGACCCCGTCGGACGCCAGCGCGTCGAGAATCCCTGCGGGAAGCGCCTTGGCGGCGAGTTCGTCGAGCGATGCCACGCCGATCACGTCGAGCATGGTGGCAACGGCAGTGGCGTCCGGGCCGATGTGACGATCGGCGAAACGCGATTGATGCTGGTCGGACACGACACTCTCCTGAGGCGCAGACGTCCTGAAACGTCGTAGGCGTCCCTCTCCCTCTGTCGTCGACCCGGTCCGGGCGCCTGAGAGATTCAGCCCCTGCTACCGGGCCTTTCCCCATGGGCGAGTGCCCATGGGGCACCACTTTCCAGAGGCATCGGGGCCTGACGCGGTCCTGGGGGCCTGAGAGGTTGACGGAGAGGTATTGCTCCTTCGGCGTCCGTGGCTGGCTGTCACGAAACTCTCCCGCGCGAGGGCGATGCGTCGGCAATTCTACCGGCAGCGCACCGGTGCTCGCGAACAGTTCCCCCGCAAGCGGGAGCGCCCAGCAAAAGTTCCCCTCAACTCCGGTCGAGGGGAACCTAGGTGTCTGTTCGAGGCGGGAGATCAGCCGATCTTGCGGTCGCGGCTTTTGCGCCGCGACGCCAGCTCGTCCTCGGGCGATGCGATGGACTCGCCGCCGTCGGCACGCTCGCCCGGGAAGTCTGCGATGGTGCCGGTCAGCTCGCGCATGGCGCCGGATACCGCGATGCCGAACACGCCCTGGCCGCCCTGCAGCAGATCCACGACCTCTTCGGCCGAGGTGCATTCGTAGACCGTGGTGCCGTCGGAGAACAGGGTGATGTTGGCCAGATCCTGCACGCCACGCTGGCGCAGGTGATCGACCGCAACCCGGATGTTGTGCAGCGAGATGCCGGTGTCCAGCAACCGCTTGACGATCTTGAGGACCAGGACGTCCTTGAACGAGTACAGACGCTGGCTGCCTGAGCCGGCGGCGCCCCGGATGGACGGGACCACCAGGGAGGTGCGCGCCCAGTAATCCAACTGCCGATAGGTGATACCGGCGATCTGGCAGGCGCTGGGACCGCGGTAGCCCACCAGCTCGTCCGGCACCGAATCATCGGGGAACAGCCCACCCTGCACGGGTTCGCCGGCTGGCCTGACAGGCGGCTCCGCGCCGCTCCCGGTGGTCAGATCCAGCTCTTCCTGCCGTGGCGTGTCACCCACTGTGAATCCTCTCGCCGATCGAACTCGCCCGCACCGTAGTGCCATGTCCTGCAGCGCAGCCATCTCTTCCGCGACGGTTTGCTGCGAGCTCGAATGTGTCGAGCATACGCTTCCCGCCGAGCCGTGATTGCCCGCTGCGATGAAAGTATGGCGCCCGAATTCCCGCCCGATTGTCTCCCGCGCCGCGTGTCGACACCGGTATACCCACTTGAGATGTACCCGTGACCTGCGAGGCGCGGGCGACGGTCATGTCGCCTTGAAGTCGTCCGGCGAAACGCTGTCGAGGAACTCCTTGAACTTCTCGACCTCGTCCTCAGGCACACCACCGTCGGTTCCGCCATCTGCATCGTTCTCGTCGGGAATCAGCAGGCCGGCCTCGGCCAGCACCGCCTCCTCCACGTAGATCGGCACGCCGACGCGCAGAGCGATCGCCACCGAGTCCGAAGGCCGGGCCGACACCGTGATGTCGCGGTCGAAGATCAGGTCGGCGTAGAACGTGCCTTCCTGCAGATCGACGATCCGCACCTCTTTGAGTGAATGCCCAAGGGCGGCAATGACATCTCGGATCAGGTCGTGAGTGAGCGGCCGGGCGGGCTCGACGCCCTGCTGTTCCAGCGCGATCGCGGCGGCCTCCGACTGCCCGATCCAGATCGGGAGATAGCGGTCACCGTTGGATTCCCGCAACAGCAGCACGGGCTGGTTCTGCGGCTGTTCCACTCGAATGCCGACCACGCGAACCTCAGCCATCTGTGCCTGCCCTCCGCACCGCCGTGCCGTTTCGTCGAATCTTTCGTCCTTCGCCAGTTCGCCTCAGGGGTCCCGACTTAGACGAACTGGCCGTCGAAACGAGTCTAGTCCTCAGCGATCCAGAACGTCGCGTACGGCGGACTTGATCAGCGACGTGTGCAGAGTGATCGCCAGGGCGGCCACTTCACGGGCCAGGTCATCGGCCCGGTCCCGCGCGCCTGCCTTGCCCGCCTTGCCCACCGGGCCGGCGATCTGGGCGATCAGGTCGGATTGCCGGTCTGCCGCGGAGCGAAATGCCCGCAGGTGCCGGGGCTCGACGCCGTAGTCACCCAGGGCGCGTGCGCACTGGGCGATCACCACTGAATGCTCGTCGAAGAACCCGGCGGGCCCGGCGGTGATGATGCCGTTGCGAACCAACGCCCCCAGCATCTCCTCGTCGATGCCCGACCGGGTCAACAGGTCTTCACGGGAGAGCCGGACCTGGGTCGGCGCCACCGCCGACAATCCGGCGGCGCCGTCCACTTCGTCGCCCCCACTCTCGGACACCCCGACCAGACGGGGCACCGCGTAGGCCGATCCGGCCTCCGGCAATTCACCGTCGGGCTGGGCATCCAGCTGCGCCTTGATCACCTTCAACGGCAGATACTGGTCACGCTGAGCGGTCAGGATGAACCGCAAACGCGCACAGTCGTATGCAGTGAACCGCCGGTACCCCGACGCGGTGCGCTGCGGCGTGATCAGTCCCTCGGCCTCGAGGAACCGGATCTTGGAGATGCTGACGTCCGGAAAGTCGCCCCGCAGCAGGTCCAGCACTGCGCCGATCGACATCCCGGCCAGCGCAGGTCTGTCGGGGGCAGTCATCGGCTAGCTGGTGGGGCCGCTGTCGTCGTCAGACCGGGGACCGGTGAGGAACACCAGGCGGAACTTCCCGATCTGCACTTCGTCGCCGTTGGCGAGTACGGCCGAATCGACCGGCTCACGGTTGACGTACGTACCGTTGAGGCTGCCGACATCGACTACCTGGAACTCACCGCTCTCCAACCGGAACTCGGCGTGTCGACGACTCACCGTGACGTCATCGAGGAAGATGTCGCTGTCCGGGTGCCGCCCGG
The DNA here is from genome assembly GCF_001665785.1 of Mycolicibacterium peregrinum. Lineage (GTDB taxonomy): Bacteria > Actinomycetota > Actinomycetes > Mycobacteriales > Mycobacteriaceae > Mycobacterium > Mycobacterium peregrinum_A. The sequence goes on along the minus strand of NZ_LZSO01000026.1, from coordinate 131,770 downwards.
CCGACGTGGTCGGCTGATCGAGCAGGAAACGCGATCCGGCGTTCGGTCCACGCTTGACGACCAGCAATGCCGAACCCGCGGGCAGGCCCTCGACGCCGGAGACGGCGCCTTCGGTACCCGCCGTTGCGGGCGCATCCAGTTCGTTCAAAAAGTCCGCACGGAAAACCGATGTGGTTTCCACCGTCACGTCTTCCGACTGGTCGGCCCCCAAATTGCTGTCCTTGTCCGTCACCCGCTGCTCCTCACTGGCTGCTGTGGCGTTGGCCGGCGCGGCCCCAGCCCATCGTCGGTCTCACGTCGACCGTACCGCGCATCAGGCATCGTTGTGTCCACCACCGCCGGATCCGATGGGGAAGATATCTGCGCGCCGGGTACGGCCGAACCGGTCTCGGCGACCGGCCTTCGAAACCCTAACAATTACTTACTCGGTCACGGCGGCGCGGTAGCCGTCCGCGTCGAGCAAACCGGCCAGGGCGTCCTCGAGGGTGCCCTCTTCGAGCCGCAGATCGACCAGCCAGCCTTCGCCGTAGGGGTCGGAGTTGACCAGCTGAGGACTGCCGTCCAGATCACCGTTGACCGCAACGACTTTCGCCGCGACGGGAGCGTAGAGATCCGACACCGACTTGGTGGATTCGACCTCACCGAACGCATCGCCGGCCGCCAGCTGGGCGCCGACGTCGGGCAGTTGGACGAACACCACGTCGCCGAGGGCGGACTGTGCGTAGTCGGTGATGCCGACGCGCACCGTGTCGTCACCGGTGCGCTGTACCCACTCGTGCTCCGAGGTGTAGTAGAGATCGGCTGGGATGTCGCTCACGGCGCTCCTTATGGTCGGGCGGTTGATGTTGCTGTGCTCACTTGACGGGCTGAGCGTATTGGCGTGGTTTCGGTTGTCGCAAGGCGGTGACGTCGACACGCTCGGCTTGTTGTATCACCATCGTGCCGCCGACCCGCTTGACGCTGTCCATTGCCCCGCCGGGAATGTTCATCGCCGCGGCCAACGTCGGCGGGTCCCCTATGGCCAGAACCGAATACGACGGCCGCAGGGTCACCTCGTCGACGGAGAGCGCCCCGGGGGTGCCGACGATCCAGGTGTCGATGCCGACCCGGACGGCGGCCTGCTGATCGCCACCGCGGATCTCGAGGGCCTCGGCGCCCGCGGCGCGCAACTCGTTGATCACATCGAGCAAGGTCTCGGCGGGGACACCTGGCGCGTTGTCTTCTATGGTGAGCGTCACGCCGGGGCCCGTGGCTGCCACCGTGCCGATCTGGATGGACAGGGCCTCCAGCCGGGACTGGGCGTTCTCGATCGCGGCCTGGTCACTGCTGCCCGAGGCTTGCAGCTGCTGCAGTGTGCGCTGCAGGTCGGCCACCTCGGTGTTGAGTGAGCCCTCACGTTGCTGCAGGGAGTCGAGCAGCACCAGCAGATCCGCCGGGCGCGCGGTCTCCAGCGAATCCCCCGACTCGTTCTGGCGGACCTGTGTGACGATCGCCATGCCCAGCAGGATGCACAACAACACCCCGAGCGCGCCGAACACCAGCTGCGAACGGCCGCGGCGCACGATTCGCAGATTCCGGAACCGGCGTGGCGAGACATCGGCGGGCATCTCGTGGCGGCCGTGGTGCTCGGCAGTCTGCTCTGCGTGATGTTTCGGCTCTGGTTCGGGCTCGGCCTCGGATTGCGGTTCGGGCCCGTCCGGCTCGGCGGGCTCGGTCGGCTCGGTCGGGTGATCCGGCTCGGTCGGGTGATCCTCGGTCGGCTCGGCCGGGTCTTTCTTGGGTGGGGGCTCCGCGTCGCTCATGTCAGGCGCCGAACAACCTGCGCCGCAGTGCGGCGGCGTTGCCGAAGATCCGGATGCCGAGGACCACGATGATCGCAGTCGACAGCTGGGTGCCGACGCCGAGCTGATCACCGACGTACACGATCAACGCGGCCACCAACACGTTGAACACGAACGAGACCACGAACACCTTGGCGTCGAATATGCGCTCCAGGTAGGCGCGCAACCCACCGAACACCGCATCCAACGCCGCCACAACGGCGATGGGCAGGTACGGCTCGACGAAGTCGGGAACGCTGGGGTGGAACACCAACCCGAGCACGATCCCGACGACCAGTGCGACGATCCCGATCATCTAGCGGTCCATCCTGTGCACCTCAGGCCTATCCAATCTGTTTGGCGAAGTTGACATCTCGCACCGACACCGCGGGCACGGTCAGACCGTCACCCGCACTCACGTTCACCCCTACCCCGTAGGAAGTCTCCAACAACCGGAGCCGCTGCAGGCCCGGGGTCCGGTCGAAAGCGTCGGCCATCCCCTTCGGCGGTCCGATGGCCACAATGGCATACGGACTGGTGATCGGCTGGTTGTCGACCAGAATCCCGCCTCCTGCCTGACGGATCGTCACACCGGCGCCGACCCGCACGCCGCCTACCGAAACCGCCTCTGCGCCACTGGCCCACAGCGAATTCACCACCAGCTGCAGGTCCCGGTCCAGGATGATCTGCTGTCCACCGGCAACCCGCTGTTTCGACACGTCGCTGAGGTCCTTGGACAGACCGGGATCGGTGACCGTGACGGTCAGCCCGGGACCGATCATCGGGATCGCGGCCGCTTCGATGTTGGCGGTGTCCAGGCTGCCGAGCAGATGCTGGCCGTTCTCGTCCATGCCGAGTCTGCTGCGTCGCTCGGCGTCCACCTGATCGACGAGTGCATCGCGTTCGGAGCTGGCCTTGTCGGCACCGATCTGCGCCGCCCGCACCCGCCCGGCCAGGGTGTGCTGGGCTTCGCGGGCCGCGGGCGCCGCGGTCTGGGCCTGACCGGCGGCCACTGCGAACACTGTCGCAATCGCCCCCGCACCCACCACCAACCACGCAAAATCGCGGATTCGCCGATGTGGTCGATCGCGGGTCTCGCGGGCCGCCGCGGCGGCGGCGTAACCCGGGTCGAGGTGCTCTGAGAGCAACGACCGCAGCAGCGAGGGCAGCGGGATCCGCTTGGGCGCGTGGGCCTCATGGTCGTTGAGTCCCGCTCCCGACTCGTACCCGCCCAGCGTGCTCATGATCTGACGGGGAGTTGTCGCACCACCATGCCCACCTGCAGCAGGTACAGCACGGCCGACCACAGGTAGAGTGCCACACCCCACAGCAGGAAGGCCCAGCCGCAGGCCAGTGCCACCCGGCTCCACGTCGCGTCCCACTGGCCGAGCAGGACCCACGGGAACCCGGCCATCAGCGCGAAGGTGGCGGCCTTGCCCAGATACGTCACCGGCAGTGCGGTCAGTCCGCGTCGGCGCAGGATCGGCAGCGTGGCGGCGAGCACCACGTCGCGGCCGAGCAGGGTCAGCACAATCCACCACGGCACCACGCCGTACAGCGCAAGGGCGACCGGGACGGTGATCATGTATATCCGGTCGACGAGGGGGTCGAGCAGTTCGCCGAGCCGCGACGACTGATTGTCGACGAGGCGCGCGATCTTGCCGTCTGCCCAGTCGGAGAAGCCGCTGAACATCAGGATCGCGACGGCCCAGCCGTTGGCGTGTGCACCGAACAGCAACCACAGAAATACCGGCACCAGCACGAGGCGCAGCGCACTGAGTGCGTTGGGCACCGTGAGCACCCGGTCGCGACCGGCATCCGGCGCCGGTGCGCTCCTGCCCTCAGGAGCAGGCGCGTGGTCCATGTCTAAAACCTAGCGGAACACACCCGGCAGGCTCAGCGCCGACATGGTGTCGTCGTTGAGGGGATTGTCGTGGACCATGTACGTCCACGTCGACGTCGGCCGCGCCAGCTTGGACAGGTCGATGCCCGGCTCGTCCTCGATGTCTTCCGCCGTGTCGAAGGTCTGCTGGGCCGCCTCGATGGCGTCGGCGGCCAGCGAGGCGAACGCGTCAACGGCCATCCGGTGAAACTCGTCGAGCGGGTTCTGGCGGCCCAGTGCCCGCAGATGGATGCTCTCGCGGATGTCGGCGAGGAATGCCAGGTGATCACACCAGCCGCGGTCGAGGTGGTAGAGCATGATCAACCGGCAGATCTTGGTGAGCTTCTCCTCGGCGTCCTCACCCAGCCCCTCGGCCAGCTTGGCGTAGCGCTCGGGTGAGCGGTCCTGGAGCTCCTGGCGGGCGGTATCGGTGCGCAGCAGGGTTTCGCGGCGCTCCACGATGATCGCGCGCTGCTGGGCGATGAGTTGGTTGTAGCGCCAGGTGTTGGCGTGCACGTCGAGCAGTCGGCCCTCGGCGACCCGCTGCGCATGGTCGAGCAGACCGGCCGCCTTGGGTGCGCTGACGCGGCCGTCTTCGTCGGTTTCGGTCGGCAACTTGGTTTCGTCGAGGTGAGCTGCCACCACCTCGTCCTCCCAGCTGGAGAAGAACACCGTCGAACCCGGATCGCCCTGACGTCCGGCGCGGCCACGCAACTGGTTGTCCAGGCGTTCGGTGTGGTGCCGGCCCGTGCCGACCACGTGCAGCCCGCCGAGGTCGGCCACTTTCTCCTTCTCGGCCGAGTCGTCCGCCACATCGGACCCGCCCAGGCGGATGTCCGTGCCGCGGCCTGCCATCTGGGTGGACACCGTGACCGAGCCGAGCTTGCCTGCCTCGGCGATCACGGAGGCTTCTTCGGCGTCGTTCTTGGCGTTGAGCACGACGGCGGGAACGCCGGCCTTGACGAGCCTGCGATGCAGGTCTTCGGACTCGGCCACGTCGTGGGTGCCGACGAGGATCGGCTGACCGGTCTCGTGCACCTCGGCGATGTGCTCGACGATCGCGTGGTTCTTGGCGGCCTCGGTCAGGTACACCCGGTCCGTCTCGTCCTCACGGATGTTGGGCTTGTTCGGCGGGATCGGCGAGACCCCGAGCTTGTAGAACTGGCGCAGCTGCTCGCCGGCGGCCAGCGCGGTACCGGTCATGCCGCACACCGTGGGATAGCGATTGACCAGCGCCTGCACCGTGATGGTGTCGAGCACTTCACCGGTCTCGGTGGTCTCGATGCCTTCCTTGGCCTCGACGGCGGCCTGCAGACCGTCCGGCCAGCGCTGCAGCGAGGCGATCCGGCCGCGGGACGCGTTGATCAGGTGCACCGCACCGTCCCGGACGATGTAGTGCACATCGCGTTGGAGCAGCACGTGCGCGTGCAGCGCGACGTTGACCTCGGTGAGCGTGGTCGCGACGTGCTCCTCCGAGTACAGGTCGATGTTGCCCAGGCGGGCCTCCAGCTTGCGGGCGCCGGCCTCGGTGAGGTGCACGTTCCGGTTGTCGTCGTCGGTGTCATAGTCCGTTCCGGCGGTGAGGTCGCCGACCATCCGGATGACCTCGACGCGCGGCTGCTCCCGGTGGCTCGTCCCTGCCAGCACCAGCGGCACCAGCGCCTCGTCGACCAGCACCGAGTCGGCCTCGTCGATCAGCGCGACGTCGGGGTTGGGTGACACCAGATCGTCGACATCGGTGACCAGCTGGTCCCGCAGGACGTCGAACCCGATCTCGTTGACCGACGCATAGGTGACGTTGCACTCGTAAGCGGCACGCCGCTCTTTCGCTGTCGAGTCCTCGGTGATCCAGCCGACGGTGAGCCCCAGCGCCTCCAGCAGCGGACCCATCCATTCCGCGTCGCGCTTGGCCAGGTAGTCGTTGATGGTGATGACGTGTACGTGCCGGCCGCCGATGGCGTAGCCGGCCGCGGCGATCGCCCCGGACAGGGTCTTGCCCTCACCGGTGGCCATCTCGACGACGTCACCGGCGAGCATGCGCAGCGCGCCGAGCAGCTGTACGTCGAAAGGCCGGAGGCCCGTCGTCCGGTCGGCGGCTTCGCGCGCCAGCGCCAGGAACTGTGGCATGTCGGCAGAGGCGGCCAGGTCCTCGAGCTCGAGCAGTTTGGCAGCCTTGGTGAGCTGCTCGTCATCGAGCTTGGCAGCCTTGTCTTCGAACGCGGCTGCACCCTTGACCTCTGAGAGCGACCGGGCCTCGTTCCGCTCGGTACTGGCCCCCAGTAGCTTCCAGAACTTGCTGCTCAAGCGGCCCGGTTTGGCGCTGGACGTCTTCGGCACATGTTCACGGTACGCGGACGCGACGGATGCCTTTGAGCGTGACCCCGAACCGGATCGGCGCGACCACGCCTGGAACCGTCCGGCCGGGCTTGTGCCAGCTGATGCGGGTACTTTGCCCGCATGGAGATGTTCACCCCGACACTGGACTGGGGCAACGAGCTGGCGACCTCGCTGGTGTGGATCGCCAAGGGCTGGTTCATCGCGGCGGTGTCCACGATGGTGATCCTGGTCGTGCTCGCCAGGTTCACCTCGTGGGGCCGCCAGTACTGGCGAATCACCAGCGGATACTTCACCGGTCGGGACAGCGTGATCGTGTGGGCCTGGCTGGCCGCCTTGCTGCTCTCGGTGATCACCAGCGTGCGCCTGACCGTGCTCTTCAGCTATTACGGCAACGACCTGATGACCAGTTTCCAGGTCATCGCCGGTGGTATCTCCAGCGGCAACGAGGCCGTGAAGCAGTCGGGTAAAGACGGCTTCTGGATGGCGATGACCGTCTTCGCCATCCTGGCGACCCTCAACGTCGCCCGGATCATGCTGGACCTCTATATGACCCAGCGGTTCATGCTCCGGTGGCGCGCCTGGCTCACCGACCGCCTCACCGCCGACTGGCTCAACGGCAAGGCCTACTACCGGGCCCGCTTCATCGACGCCACGATCGATAACCCCGACCAGCGCATCCAGACCGACATCGACACCTTCACTGGCAGCGCCGACTCCCTGCCGAACCGGCCGAACAATACGTCCACGGCGACGCTTTTGTTCGGTGCGATCAACGCGATCGCCTCGATGATTTCGTTCACTGCGATTCTGTGGAACCTGTCCGGCGCGATCACGCTGCCGTTCGTCGGCATCGAGCTGCCGCGCGCGATCTTCTGGATCGGCATCATCTACGTCCTGTTCGCCACGGTGGTGGCGTTCTGGATCGGCCGCCCGATCATCACGTTGTCGTTCAACAACGAGAAGTTCAACGCGGCTTTCCGGTACGCCCTGGTGCGGCTACGCGACGCCTCCGAAGCCGTGGCGTTCTACCGTGGCGAGATCGCCGAGCGCACCGGCCTGCGGCGCCTGTTCGAACCGGTCGTGACCAACTACAAGCACTACGTCAATCGGATGACCAAGTTCCTCGGCTGGAACTTGACGATCGACCAGGCCCAGGAGCTCATCCCCTACGTCGTGCAGTTCCCGCGGTTCTACAGCGGCGAGATCACCCTCGGCGCGCTGTCCCAGACCGCGAGTGCGTTCCGCAGCCTGCTGGACGGCCTGTCGTTCTTCCGCGGCGCCTACGACAACTTCGCCGGCTACCGCGCCGCGATCATCCGCCTCCACGGCCTGGTCGTCTCGAACGAACAGGCCAGGGATCTGCCCGAGGTGGCGACCATGCCGTGTGTGGACGGCACGGTGGAGCTCACCGACATCGAGGTCCGCACCCCCGACGGCCGGCAACTCGTCAAGCCGCTCGACCTGCACCTGCAGGTGGGCGACACGCTGGTGATCACCGGGCCTTCCGGCAGCGGCAAGACCACGCTGCTGCGCAGCCTCGCCGAACTGTGGCCCTTCACGTCGGGCACTCTGACCCGCCCGTGCGGGCCCAACGAAACCATGTTCCTCTCGCAGTTGCCGTACGTCCCGCTCGGTGACCTGCGCGCCGTGGTGACCTACCCGGGCGAGGAAGGCGCCGTCGACGACGAGACGCTCAAGCGGACCCTCGACGAGGTGGCCCTCGCGCACCTGGTCAGTCGTCTCGACGAGGTCCAGGACTGGGCCAAGGTGTTGTCTCCCGGTGAGCAACAACGGATTGCGTTCGCCCGGATCCTGCTCGTCAAGCCCAAGGTGGTGTTCCTCGACGAGTCGACATCCGCGCTCGACGAGGGCCTGGAGTTCATGCTGTACCAGCGGGTGCGCACCGACCTGCCGGACACCATCCTGGTCAGCGTGAGTCACCGCACCACGGTCGAGCAGCACCACACGCACGAACTCGAGCTGCTCGGTGACGGTGAATGGCGACTCGGGCGGATCGAAGACGACGCGACCGGCCTGGTCAAGCAACCCTGATCGGGCGGTAGTTCCCGGTAACTTCCCGGGGTATGGAGATGTTCACCCAGTCCCTGGACTGGGGCAACGAGATCCTGGGATCCCTGGTCTGGGTCCTCAAGGCGTGGGCGATCGGCTCGGTGGCGCTGGTCGCGGTCGCGGCCCTGCTGGCCCGCTTCACCACATGGGGTCGTCAGTTCTGGCGGGTCACCGGCGGCTATTTCATTGGGCGCGAGAGCTTTCCGGTGTGGGCACTGCTGGGTGTCCTGCTGTTCTCGGTGATGCTCTCGGTGCGGATGGACGTGTTGTTCAGCTACTACGTGAACGACCAGACCACTGCGCTGCAGGTGGCGTTCTCCGGCGCCGGTTCAGGTGACGAAGCGGTGCGCCGTTCGGGAATCGACGGGTTCTGGCACTCGATCCTGATCTTCGCGATGTTGGTGACAGCCGATATCACCCGCACCCTGCTCGACCTGTATCTCATGCAGTACTTCATCATTCGCTGGCGGGTCTGGCTCACCAACCGGCTGACCGCCGACTGGCTCGACGAGCGTGCCTACTACCGCGGCCGGTTCATCGGCGGTTTCGGCGGAACCCCGATCGACAACCCGGATCAGCGGATCCAGCAGGACATCGACGTCTTCACCACCGGCACCGGCCCAGAGACCAACACACCGACCGTCGCCACCGCGCAGACCTTGGTGTTCGGGTCGGTGTACTCGATTGTCTCGGTCGTCGCATTCACCCCGATCCTGTGGAACCTCGCCGGCCCGTTGACCCTTTTCGGCGTCACCGTGCCGAAGGCGTTGTTCTGGATCGCCCTGTTGTGGGTGGCGATCACGACGGTCGTGGCGATCTGGATCGGTCGGCCGATGATCCGGCTGACGTTCCGCAACTCGCTGACCAACGCGGCGTTCCGCTATGCACTCGTGCGCATCCGTGACGGTGCCGAGGCAGTCGGTTTCTATCACGGTGAACGCACGGAACGCGGCACGCTGTCCGATCGATTCGCCAACGTGATCACCAACTATCGCAGGCTCGTGCGCCGGGGCGTCGCGTTCCTCGGATGGAATCGGTCCATCAACCAGATCATCGATCCCCTGCCGCTGATCATCCAGGCACCTCGGTTGTTCGCGGGTCAGCTCACGTACGGCGACGTCTTGCAGTCGGCGAGCGCGTTCAACAACGTGCAGAGCTCATTGAGCTTCTTCCGCTCGGTGTACGACGCCTTCGCCGGATACCGGGCCGCGATCATCCGTCTCGACGGACTCGTCACCGCGAACGAACAGGCAAGGGCACTACCGCGGTTGGACACCGGGATGAGCGCCGACGGCGGGGTGGAACTCGAGGATGTCGAGGTGCGGTCACCTCACGGCGACCTGCTGCTGCACAATCTCGATCTGCAACTCGCACCCGGCGATTCGCTGGTCATCACCGGGCCGTCCGGTACCGGGAAGACGACGCTGCTTCGTAGCTTGGCGCGGCTGTGGCCGTACGGATCGGGCACCGTGCGTTATCCCGAGCAGGGTGAGGTCATGTTCCTGTCGCAGCTCCCCTATGCCCCGCTGGGCGATCTGCGGACGGTGGCCTGCTATCCCTCACCCACCGGTACCTACACCGACGACGAGATCCGGGCCGCTCTCGACAAGGTCGCCCTCGGCAATCTGACCTCCCGCCTGGACGAGGACGCCGATTGGGGAAAGGTGCTGTCCCCCGGCGAGCAGCAGCGGATCGCGTTCGTGCGGATTCTGCTGGCGCGGCCGTCTGCGGTGTTCCTGGACGAGGCCACGTCGGCGCTCGATGCCGGTCAGCAGTACGCGTTGTACTCCACCTTGCGCACCGAGTTGCCCGACTGCATCGTGGTCAGCATCAGCCACCGCGACAGCGTGAACCGGCTCCACGACCGTCGCCTGGAACTGCTCGGCGACGGTCGGTGGCAGCTCGCGTCCGTCGGCTTGCCGACTTAACCGGCTGAGTGCGCCGCTGCGTGCGTGCCGGCACGGCGCCCGAAGAACGACCCTTCCCCGAGTTGCACTCCGCTGGCGTAGCCCTCGCCGTCCTGGGCGATGTTGGACGCGCAGGCCCCCGCCGCGTACAGGCCCGGAACGACGCTGCCGTCCTCACGCAGCACCTCACCGTCGATGGAAACCGTCAACCCTCCCATCGTGAATCCGGAATACATGGCGATGCCGAGTGACAGGTCGAATGCCGCGTACGGCCCGGTGTCCTGCACCGCGATGTAGTCGGGTTGCTTGTGGAAGTCGGGATCTTCACCGTTGGCCGCGTTCTTGTTGTAGCGGTCCAGGGTCGCCGCCAGGTTGCCGGCCGGGATGCTCAGTGCCTCTTCGACTTCGGCGATCGTCTCGTAGCCGTCGATGAACTTGATGAGTGGCATGGCGGGCATCTCCATGTGCTCCTCATCCACGATGAGGTACGCCTGCTGGTCGGGCTGTCGCAGGACGAATGCCGAGGTACGCGAGTGGTAGGAGTCCTCGGCGACAAAGCGTTGGCCCTGGTTGTTGACGATCACGCCGGTCAACAGGATCTCCGGTGGGTAGGCCGCGGCGGTGATGAACAACTGGTCCATGCCGTTGGCCACGCCGCCTGCCGCGACACCCATCCGGATACCCAGGCCGTCGTCGTTGGGGTTGCCCAGGATGTAGGGCTCCACCTCACCGTGGTGCTTGGTGCGGCGCTTCTTGCCGAGCGCCGGGGTGTATTCGGCGACCATCTCGGGGTTCATCGCGAATCCGCCGGCGGTGATGATGACCGATTTCGCTTTGACGCAACCGGTTTCGCCGAAGTGCTTCCACTTCACCCCGACCACGGGGCGGCCATCCGCACTACCGTCGACGATCAGGTTGGTGGCTCCCACCTCGTAGCGAATCGTGACGCCCAGCGTCTCAGCGCGTTTCAGCAGGAGATCGATCACCATCGCCGCGCCGCCCAACTCACCGGGCACCGGAACCGAGTGTCCGCGGGGCGCCGGCTTCGCCTGCTCGGTGAACGGCCAGACCTTCTCGTTGCCGGTATAGGACAGCCCCTCGGTGCCCGGCGGCACCACCACCTTGCCCGGGTAGAAGCTGCGTTCGAACTGAAAGCCCAGTGCCTCAAGCCAATTGAAATGCTCGACACTGCCGTCGCTGTAGGCGCGAATCTTGGCCAGATCCGGTTCGCGCGAGACGGCGACCAGATACTTGTACATCTCCTCGGCGGTGTCGGGATGCCCGGTGGCCTCCTGCACCGCGGTGCCGCCGCCGAGATAGAAGTGCCCACCGGCCATCGCGGTGGTGCCGCCGGCCGCCGCGGCCTTCTCCAACACCAGGACCCGGGCGCCCTCGGCGGCGGCACTGACCGCTGCACAACCTCCGGCGATGCCGAATCCGATCACCACGACATCGAACTCGTCGGACCAGGATTCGACGGCGACCACCTCGGAGGCCTCCAGGACTTCAGGGATTTCCTTCACTGCTGCTCCTGTTTCACATACTCGAAGAACGCCCGGATCTCGGGCGGAACGTAAGCGATCTCCAGATACGGCACCCCGGCTCCGGCGGCCGACAGGTAGGCGAATTTCATTCCCCCGGGCATCTCGCCCTGACACACCACCGGCGTCCCATTGTCTTCGGCGTCGCGCAGCCGTGCGTCGAAGGCGTCCGTGTCGGCCGCCTCGACACAGATGTGGTGCAGGCCGGAACCGTGTCGTTCGAGGAACTCCGCGTAGACACTCTCGCCGCGCACCGGTGCGATCAGTTCCAATTGGGTGTCACCGGCGTAGCTCAGCGAGATGTCGGCGACGAAATCGGCAGGCTTGCCGCGGTATTGACACGTCTCGGGGCTGAAATGTACCGCCGGCATGCGCACCCACCGCCGCGCGCCCAGCAGGGTGGACAGAGCCTGCTCGGTGGCAGCCAGGTCAGCGGTGACCCAGGCGATCTGGACAGGTGTCTGATTAAGCATCGCCATGAGAATATCGCCCACCCGCCAGGATGGCTAGAACGTGTTCTAGTTAGCGAAACGGCGAGTCAGGGCTGCCCGACGAGATTCGAAACCTCGCCGGCGAGCGGTGCGCCGTCACTGCGGGCCTGGACACTCGCGTTCTGCCAGGAGACCGCGGCCGGATAGTTACCCCACGTGCTGTTGAACATTCCCACGATGGCAGCACGACCATCGGGGGTGACGATGTATACCGGGCCACCGGAATCGCCTTTCTGACTCACCACGCCGTTGGCCATGGTGAACCAGCCGTTGTTCACGGCCTCCACGGTGCCGCAGGTCTCTCCGGTCACCACCCCGAAGTGACAGACCGGGGCGCCTGGCGTCGGCACCACGGCGGGATCCTCCACCAGCATCCGCCCACCCGGCAGGATGTTGTTCACCACGACGTCGCCGGCGAGTTGGATGGTCTCCCAATCGGAGATCATGTGATTGGTGTCGACCGTGGCGCCGTCGGGCGTGTTGTCGCGGTAAGACCCCATGTGCCCGATGAAATTGCCGTCCCGGTCGTTCACCGGCCCGCCGCCACGGCAGTGCCCGGCGGTGAATCCGACCCGGCTTCCCGGGTCCACGAAACCGAGGGTGCACAGATTGGTGCCTTGGCGAATCTCCATCCCGGGGTACACCAGCGAACCCGCCGCAGCAGCCGTCGGTACCGGACATGCCAGCAGCCCCGCCACCGGCGCCACCGCCATCGCCCGTATCGCCCCACCAAGCCAACTGTTCACGGCCGGCCTCCCTCGTTTTCGGACGTGGTGAAAGTCACCCTACCGATTTCAATATCGGTCAGGCGGCAACTTCGTTACCGGGGGTACCCACCACCCGCGAGATCCAATGCCAGAAACGACGACGGCCCGGACCAATCGGTCCGGGCCGTGCGTCCGTTCAGGTCTCCCGTTCAGTTCACGGAATCGTCAAGACCTGGCCGGGGTGAATCAGATCGGGATTGGCGATGCCGCTGGCATCGGCGATCTGCTGGTAGCGGTTGCCATCGCCGTAGAAGCGCTCGGCGATCGCCCACAGGGTGTCGCCGGACACCACGGTGTAGGTGCGCGGCTCGGGGGCCGGCGGGGGTGGCGGCGGCGCAGCCGGCTCGGGTGCGGCCACGGGCTCCTCGACAGCGGCCGGGGCAACCTCAACCTCGGGCGCGGCGGCCTCGGGTGCCGGTGGCGGCGGCTCGGAGGTCTCGGTCTTGGACGACCATGCGGGACCGTCCGCGGCGTACAGCACCAGGTTGCGGTCGTCCTGGAGAACCAGCTTGACGTCCTTCTTGCCCTTGGTGTCGGTGTGCCACACCGGCTTCTCCGAGGTGTACAGCACGAAGTTGCCGTCGGTCTGCACCTCGGCACGCACCACGTCCTGGCCGTTGGTGGAAGTAGACCAGACCGCTTGGCCACGTGCCTCCAACACGAGGTTGCCGTCATCCTGCAACGTCAGCGTGTACGCGCCGTTGTTGGAGGTGAGCGAACCACCCTTCTCCAGCTTCTGTCCTTCGGTCAGTGTGTCTCCCACGCATTGCCCCTTTCGTGACCGTGATCCGGGTTGTCGCACCCGGGTTCTGTCGACCTTACTGACTTCGAGTTTGCTTTGGTGCTATTCGGCTCGGCTCGAATTCAAACGTCGCACCAACACTGGGAAACGCCGGGTATCTGGACGGCAGACGGCGCGAATCGACGGCGCCCGGCGTGTCGCGGATCGACTCGCGGCCACGTGATCGGCCCGAGTCAGCCGGAATAGTAGATCGCGTCAATTCCCATGCCGGGCAATGATTCTGGCCGCACCTTCAAGAACGGTGCCGAGCCGTGTCAGCCGACCGGCTGAGTTTCGGAAGAGTGGACGGGCTGCCAGCCGGGTGGGCCGAACACGAAGGCCAACCGGTCACGCAGACGGCGAGCCTGCCGCACGTCGCGGGCGATCGCCACGTACTCGTGGGTCTGCAGTTTCCAGATGTTGAAGGTGTCGACCGGCTTGGTCAGCCCGTAGTGCGGACGGAACACCTCCGGCTGGAATGTGCCGAACATCCGGTCCCAGATGATGAGGATGCCGCCGTAATTGCGGTCCAGGTACAACTGGTCGCGTCCGTGGTGCACCCGGTGATGCGACGGCGTATTGAAGATGAATTCGATTGGCCGCCACAGCTTTCCGACCCGCTCCGTGTGTACCCAGAACTGGTAGACCAGGTTCAGCGAAAAGCTGGCGAACACCAGCCACGGCGGAATCCCGAGCAGGGGCAACGGAATCCAGGCCAGGATCTCACCGCTGTTGTTCCATTTCTGGCGCAGCGCGGTGGCGAAGTTGTAGTACTCGCTGGAGTGATGGGCCTGATGCGTCGCCCAGATCAACCGCACCCGGTGCGCGATGCGGTGGTAGGTGTAGAACAGCAGGTCCACCCCGACGATCGCGATCACCCAGGTGTACCACCGGTCCCCCGGCAGGTGCCACGGTGCCAGGTAGGCGTAGATGGCGGCATAGCCCAGCAGCGCCAGCAGTTTCCATCCGGCAGTGGTGAGGATCGACACCAGCCCCATCGAGATGCTCGCCCAGGCGTCGCGGGTGTCGAACGCGCCTGCGGGCTGCCGTTGGGATTCGATGTGCTCCAGGCGCCGGGCGGCGACCCATTCGACGGTCAACAACACCAGGAAGAACGGGATTGCGAAGAACACCGGATCCCGCATCGGCGGGGGCAGGACGTCCAGGACGGACCCGATCATGTGGACTCCTCGTGAGCTGGGCGAACTCTCCTACGGTACTCACCCGCCGAAGGGGGCTCGGATAGGTTGGTCCGGTGCAGAAGTGGGCGTTGTTGATCGCGGCCGTCATCACCGAGGTCACCGCCACGCTGTCGCTGCGCGCGGCCCAGGACCATTCGGGGTGGCTGGTGCTGGTGGTGTCCGGCTACCTGGCCGCGTTCGTGTTGCTGACCCTGGTGCTGCGGGCGGGCATGCCAGTCGGCGTCGCCTACGGCATCTGGGGTGCGCTGGGTACCGCGGCGACGGCCGTGCTGGCCGCGGCATTGTTCGGCGACCCGTTCACCTGGCCGATCGTGGCAGGTATCGGTCTGATCATCGCCGGCGTGCTGCTGGTGGAACTCGGGTCGCACCCGCGTCAGGCCGAATCATGATGTGGCTGGCTCTGACCGGAGCGATCCTGGTCGAGGTGTTCGCCACGCTCGGGCTGCGTGCCTCGGACGGATTCCGGCGCAAGGCGTGGATCGTGCCGGTGATCGTGGGCTACGTCCTGTCGTTCTACCTGCTGTGGCTGGCCCTGTCGTTGGGGGTGCCCGTGGGCATCGCCTACGGGATCTGGACCGCGTGCGGGGTCGCGCTGGTCGCCATCATCGCCAGGTTCCTGTTCCGCGAACCGCTGACCCCGGTGATGATGCTCGGTATCGCGCTGATCGTGTCAGGTGTGTTCACGATCGAGCTGGCCGGCATCGGCCCCGCGACGGTGCCCTGACTCGGTTACTGCCGACGGCCGCCGCCGCGGCAGCACCCCGGCCAGCAGCGCGGCCACCAACCCGGCCAGCGGCACGACCAGGAGACCGACCCGCAACCCGGCCGCATCGGCGACGAGCCCGACGAGCAGTGGCGCACCGAAGAAACCCACCCGCATGAGCCAGGTGACGACGGTCAGGCCGGTCCCCGGTCGCAGGCCCGGCAGCTGATCGGCGCCGTGCATCGCGGCCGGCACCAGGGTGGCCACTCCCAGGCCCGCCAGCGCGAAACCGGCGATCGTGGTGGCGATGTTCGGGAAGGCCAGCGCGGTCCCCATCCCGGCGGCGGCGATCACGCCGCCCGCCCGTGCCACCGTGGCCTCGCCGAACCGGTCGACCAGCCGGTCGCCGATCACCCGTCCCACGAACATGAAGCCGACCAGCGCGATGTACCCGGAGACGGCCACGGCCGGCGGTGTGTGCAGGTAATCCCGCAGATACAAGGTGGCCCAGGAACTCCCGGAATCCTCGACCGTGGCGCCCGCGATCGCGATCAGCACCAGGGCCAGCAGGATCAGGTACACCCGCGGCCCCGCCGTCGTTCCGGCCGGGGCGTGCGCTGCCGGATGATCATCATGGTCAGCTCCGGGCAACAGGTAGCGGTATGCGACCACCGCCACCGCGCTCAACAACACGGCGGCCACCGAGAGGTGGATGGCCCGAGGGATTCCCAGGGCGATGGCCCCGGCACCGGTGAGCCCACCGAGGATCGCGCCTGCAGCCCACACTGCATGCAGCGAGTTGATGATCGACCGGCCGTGTTCGCGCTGCAGCCGCAGTCCGTGTGCGTTCTGTGCGACATCCACCACCGAATCGCAGGCCCCGGCGAGGAACAACGCGGCGGCCAGCAGCATCGGTGTGCTCGCCATACCGGCTGCGACGACGAAGGCGGCCAGCGCCACGGTGCCGATGACCGCCACGCGTGCGCTGCGGAACCTTCGGATCAGGGTCGCCGCGGTCAATCCCGCCACCAGTGCGCCGCCCGAGAACGAGGCGACGGCCGCGCCGTACACCGCGTTGCTCAGGTGAAGGTCGGTCTTGATCTCCGGATAGCGCGGCAGCAGATTGGCGAAGATCGCGCCGTTGGTCAGGAACAGCGCCCCGACCGCGATCCGGGCCCGGCGCAACGCGGATGCCACTGAGCCGACACTACTGCGCGTCCCCGGGCCGGTGGACCGCCGGCACCAAGCGTTCGCCGACGGATCCGGCGGGTGGCGCTCGCGGGCGGCTCGCCAGTGGCACGCTGGGGCCGTGACGTCACAACCCGGCCCGGCCGACCTGATCGGACTGTTCCCGCCCGGAACGCGGCAGGACACCGACGGCACCCTGCTGGTCGGCGGCTGCCGGCTGGACACGATCGCCGAGCAGTTCGGCACCCCGGCGATCGTGGTGAGCGAGGACGCGTTGCGGCAGCGGGCGCGGGACTACCTCGCCGCGTTCCGCAGCCGGTGGCCACGCAGCGATGTCGCGTTCGCGTCAAAGGCGTTCCCGTGCACCGCCGTCCAGCGGGTGATGGCGTCGGAAGGCCTCCACCTCGACGTCGCCGGCGGTGGCGAGATCCTGTCGGCGATCAAGGCCGGCGCCGACCCGGGCCGCCTGGTGCTGCACGGCAATGCCAAGACCGACGAGGAGCTGACACTGGCCATCCGGCACGGTGTGGGCCTGATCGTGGTCGACAACTTCGACGACATCGATCGGCTGGAGCGCCTGGTACCCGCCGGGCACCGGCAGCCGTGCCTGGTCCGGGTGATCCCCGGTGTCGACGCCGAGACACATGCCTCGCAGGCCACCGGCCATGCCGGTTCGAAGTTCGGGCTGCTGCCCGAGGACGCCCGTACGGCGATCGCCCGCATCGAGGTCAGCTCGCGGCTACGCCTGGACGGGGTGCACACCCACGTCGGCTCGCAGCTCCTGAATGTCGAGCAGCTGGCCGCGGCGGTGGCGCCGATCGCCGCGCTCGGGACGTTCGAGGTCTACGACCTCGGCGGTGGACTCGGGGCGCGCTACACCTATGACGAGCACCCGCCCGGCCTCGACGACTACGCCGATGCGATGGTGGCCCAGGCCTGCGCTCTGTTGCCCGACGGCAGCCGGATCATCGTCGAACCCGGTCGCAGCATGGTGGCAACCAGTGCCTGCACGCTGTACCGCGTCACCACCGTCAAACGCGGGCCGGTCACGCATGTGGCGGTGGACGGCGGGATGGGTGACAACCTGGAGGTGTCGCTGACCGGGCAGCGGTTCGAGGCCACCATCGTCGACCGCGTCGGCGGCGGCGAGACGGTCAGCGTCGTCGGTAGGCACTGCGAGTCCGGCGATCAGCTGGTCGACGCCGTGGCCCTGCGTGAACCCAAGGTCGGCGATCTGCTCGCCGTACCGGTCACCGGGGCGTACTGCTACACCATGTCCAATCAGTACAACGGTGCCCGGCGGGTTCCGGTTGTGTTCGCGCACAACGGAACTGCCCGTCTGGTGGTCCGTCGCGACACCTGGGATGACCTGCTGGCCCGCGATGTCGACTGACACGATCGCGCTCTGGGCGCCAAGATTGTCACCATGACCTCATCGACCCTGCTCGAACTGGCCCGCCGCCACGGCGTCGCCGCGGAGTTCGACGACTGGACCGGCCGCCGTACCGCCGTCGCGGAGTCCACCCTGGTCGCGGTGTTGGAAGCGTTGGGCGTGCCTGCCGGCACCGAACAGGAGCGGGTGGACGCTCTGGCCGCACACGAGCGGCAGTATTGGCAACGCCGCCTGCCGACGACCGTGCTCGGCCGGGCGGGAGTGCCGTCGAGCTTCTGGGTCCACGTCACGCACGGGGATCCGGTGCACCTCACGCTGTTACTCGAGGACGGCACCGAACGCAGCGGCCTGCGGCAACTCGAGAACAACCGGCCTCCATACGATCTCGGGGGCCGGTTGATCGGTGAGGCCACGTTCGAACTTCCCGCGGACCTGCCGCTGGGTTATCACCGGTTGAGGGTGGACGGGTCCGACGCCGAGACACCGGTGGTGATCTCCCCCGCCACCGTGGGCCTGCCCACCCGACTGGGCAAGCGGCGAACCTGGGGCCTGGCCGTCCAGCTCTACAGTGTTCGCTCGAAAAACTCTTGGGGCACAGGCGATCTCACTGACCTGACCGATCTGGCCGTGTGGTCGGCGGCCGAGCACGGCGCCGGGTTCATCCTCGTCAACCCGCTGCACGCCGCCGCTCCTACCGCCCCGATGGAGCCCTCGCCGTATCTGCCCACCTCGCGGCGGTTCGGCAATCCGCTGTACCTGCGGGTGGAGTCCGTCGCAGAATTCGCCGCCGTCCGTCACCGCGGGCGCCTTCGGGGACTGCGCGCCACCGTCAACAAACGCGCCGACCGCGACCCCACCATCGACCGCGACGCGGCCTGGCAGGCCAAACGGACCGCGCTGCAGCACGTGTACCGGGTTGAGCGCTCGGCGGGCCGGGAACTGGCGTACACCGCCTACCGGGCCCGCCAGGGCCGACGCCTGGAGGAATTCGCGACGTGGTGCGCGCTGGCCGAACAGTACGGTGCCGATTGGCACGCCTGGCCGCACGCACTGCAGCATCCGTCGAATCCGGAAGTCGCTGCGTTCGCGGCGGCACATCCCGATGCCGTGGACTTCCATCGCTGGCTGCAGTGGGTTCTCGACGACCAACTCACCGCCGTGCAGGCGACGGCGGTGCAGGCCGGGATGGAACTGGGTGTCATGAGCGACCTCGCGGTCGGCGTGGATCCCGACGGCGCCGACGCCTGGGCCCTACAGGATGTGCTGGCTCCGGGGGTGACCGCCGGTGCGCCGCCAGATGAGTTCAACCAACTCGGCCAGGATTGGTCGCAGCCCCCGTGGCGGCCGGACCGACTGGCCGAGCAGGCCTACGAACCGTTCCGGGCGTTGGTCGAGATGGCACTGCGGCATGCCGGCGGGGTGCGCATCGACCACATCATCGGCATGTTCCGGCTGTGGTGGATCCCGAAGGGCGCCGCACCGACCGAAGGCACCTATGTGCGCTACGACCACGACGCGATGATCGGCATCATCGCGCTCGAAGCGCACCGGGCCGGCGCGCTCGTGGTCGGCGAGGATCTCGGCACGGTCGAACCGTGGGTGCGTGACTACCTGCACGAGCGGGGCCTGTTCGGCACCTCGATCCTGTGGTTCGAGTCCGACGGGTCCGGGCAGCCCCTCCCGGCCGAACGCTGGCGCGAGTACTGCCTGTCCTCGGTGACCACCCACGATCTGCCGCCGACGGCGGGGTATCTCGCGGGCGAGCATGTGCGGTTGCGGGAAGAACTCGGGTTGCTCACGCGGCCTGCCGACGAGGAGTTGGTCTCGGACCGGGCCGCGCAGACCGCCTGGCTCGACGAGTTGCACCGGGTCGGCCTGCTCGGACCCGATCCGGACACCGAACAGATCGTGGCAGCGCTGTACCGGTATCTGGGCCGCACCCCATCGAAGCTGCTGACCCTGGCCCTGGCCGACGCGGTCGGTGAGTTGCGCACCCAGAATCAGCCGGGAACGACGGATGAGTACCCGAACTGGCGGATCCCGCTGGCCGGTCCGGACGGCCGTCGACTCCTACTCGAAGACGTGTTCGCCGATCCGCGGGCAGCGGTGTTGAGCGAGGCGATGGCCGAGATCACCGGGCACTCCGGCCGGGCCGGGATGTAACGCCCGGGGCGTCTTCTCCGGTTTCACATTCGTCACAGCTGCGATATGTTCGCAACCGCACCCGACTGACGGAGTTCACGTGAAGAAGCTTGTTGCGCTCGGCGGCGGTCTGCTCGCCGCCGGTTCGATCGCTCTGCTGGCCGCAGGCACCGCCACCTCACAGCCGAGCTCGAGTTCGGTCAACGTCGTCGGTGAGCCCTACATGAAGGCACTCGCGATCCTGAAGAGCCAGGGCGTCAAGGCCACCTTCGGCGGCTCCTTCGGCAGTGCCCTACCGCAGTCCCAGTGCCTGGTCGATTCCCAGAAGGTCAACTCCAGCGGCAAGATGATCCTGATGCTGGATTGCACCGAAGCGGCCGCCCAGCAGGCTGACGACGCCTCCGGAGGCCCTGCCGGCGTGCCCGGCGGCCCCCACGTCGGCAGTAACGGCGTGACCACGGTGACGCCGACGCCGGTGGTCCCGATCGCGGGCGCGCCCGGTGCGGGCACGCCGCCACCGGCCTGACCCACCCGGTACCGCCGTTCCCACCTAAATCCGTACACTGCTGAGAGTCCACTCATCCCAGGAGGCTCTCGATGCTGCGTCCGCTGCGGTTCGACAACGAGGTAGATCCCGGCCCGGTACAGATCCAGGCCCGCAAGGTCCATTTCGATCTTGACGAGATCCCGCTGCACTGGATCCCCGGCCATCCGGTGGCCTCGTCGATGGTGAATCTGTTCAACGTGGTGCTGCCGGTCGCCGAGCACTGGTTCGTCGCGACGTTCAACGAGGCACTTCCGTACGTGCGCGATCCCAAGCTCGCCGATGACATGCGCGGCTTCATCGGCCAGGAAGCCACCCACGCCGAAACCCACGATCAGGTGCTCGACGAGTTCCTCACCTCCCACGGGGTGGATTTCCAGCCGGTCCTGTCCCTGGTGGAGCATGTGTTCACCAAGACGCTGGCGCCGTCGGACTCCCCTGATCCACGCCGCCGGCTGTCCCACCTGTGCGATCGTCTGTGGCTCATCGCGGCCATCGAGCACTACACCGCCGTGTTGGGCGACTTTGTGCTGAACTGCACCTGGGAGGACTACGACGCCGACCCGACCATGACCGACCTGTTCCGCTGGCACGGCAGTGAAGAGGTCGAACACCGCAGCGTGGCCCACGAGGTGGCGGTGTACTTCCAGGACAGCTACTTCAGCCGGGTGCGGGCGATGTCGATCGCCGCGACGGCCGTGTACCTGTTCTTCCAGCGCGGCTGCTGGGCGATGGTGAAGAGCGACCCGACCCTCGACATCGGTTGGTGGCAGATGAACAAGATGCGCATGCGCGATTCCAAGCTGGGGTTGCTGCCCAAGTTCTCCCGGATGTTCGGGTCGAACACTCTGGCCTACTGCCGGCCGGGGTTCTCACCGGAGGAGATGGGTTCGACGGCCCAGGCGGTCGCCTACCTGGCCAGCTCCCCCGCGGCGCGGGCCGCTCACCTGTGACGGGCACCGGTATGCCGAGTCTGATATCCCGATACCGCCGGCTGCCACCGAGCATGTCGGGGCGTTTCCGGCACGATCCGATGCTGGGCGCCGCCGGGGCCGCCATCGCCACCATCTGGACGGTCGGCCGGCTGGTGCGGCGGTCGGGCCCGCCGCCCGAGCTGGACCGCACGATCACGCTGACCGTGACCGGCCGGAAAGTGGTGGCCCACGACCAGGATGTCATCGCGCTGACCCTGGCCGCGGCCGATGGCGGCACACTGCCGCAGTGGTACCCGGGTGCACACATCGACCTGCACCTGGCCAGTGGCCGGGTGCGGCAGTACTCACTGTGCGGTGATCCCACCATCCGCGACAGTTACCGAATTGCGGTGCGACGCATCCCCGATGGCGGCGGAGGCTCCCTCGAGGTGCACGACAGCCTGCAGGTCGGCAGCCGGGTGAGCACCCACGGTCCCCGCAATGCGTTCGCGCTGACGGTGCCCGGCTACGGGTCACCCACCCAGCGATTTCGGTTCATCGCGGGCGGCATCGGCATCACCCCGATCCTGCCGATGCTCGGGTTGGCCGAGCGACTGGGTGTCGACTGGTCGATGGTCTACGCCGGGCGCAGTCGCGACAGCCTGCCGTTCCTGGACGAGCTCGACCGGTTCGGGGACCGCATCCAGGTCCGTACCGACGACGTCGACGGACTGCCCGGCGCTGATGACCTTCTCGGCGACTGCCCCGACGGCACCACGGTGTACGCCTGTGGCCCGGCCCCGATGCTGACCGGGATCCGGGCGGCGCTCATCGGCCGGGACGACGTCGAGCTGCATTTCGAAAGATTCGCGGCGCCACCGGTTGTCGACGGCGCGGAGTTCTCGGTGACGATCGCATCGACCGGCGCCGAGGTCACGGTCGCAGCCGACGAGACCCTGCTCGCCGCACTGGGCCGGTCCGGGGTGAATGCGCCGTACTCCTGTCAGCAGGGTTTCTGCGGAACCTGCCGAATCCGGGTCACCGAAGGGACTGTGCAGCACCGCGATACGTTGCTGACCGACCCGGAGCGCGACGCCGGCTACCTGCTGACCTGCGTGTCGCGGGCCGAGGCCGGGCACCGGCTGACGCTCGACCTCTGAGCCGCTACCCGTCGCCGGCGAGGCCTTCGCCGTAGCCTGCGAGTTCGGGTGCGGCCATCAGCTGGTCCAACAGGGGACGTTGCCCCGCGAGGAGTTTGGTGCGCGCCAGCGCCACCGAAACCCAAGCGACACGGTCGATTTCGGGGAACTCGACGAGCCGACCCGACCCTTTCGGCAACTCGATGCTGAACGTGTTGCTCACGGCGGTGGCGGGATCGAAGTCCCCGCCCACCGCGAATGCGGTGACCACCTTGCCGCCGGCCTGCCGCACCGGGTCCAGATCGATGCGCGGACCTGCCGGCGGTGGCGACCCGAGTTCCTCGGCGAACTCGCGTTGCGCCGCCGCCCACGGGTCCTCGTCGTCGGCGTACTCCCCCTTGGGCACCGACCACGCCCCGGCATCCTTGCGTGCCCAGAACGGCCCGCCCGGGTGGACGATCAACACTTCCACGTCCGCCCCGGCGAGGCGGTACAGCAGGACACCCGCGCTCAGCTTCGCCACTCGCTGCACGCTACTCGACGAGCTGATCGCGGCGCGCGTCGGTGATGCGCACCACTTTGCCAGCGGGGCGTAGTTCACCTCACTCCAAGGTGGTTCCGAAGTGTGACGCAGCCCTCGTCAATGGGTTTCGGTCAGCCGGAATTTAAATTGTGAACTTCCGGTTAACCATTGGGTAACACCTAAATAAAACCGGCGACGACGCGTGGGCGAGCCGCCGTTGTCGGTCTTGAGGGACACAACAGAAGAGCGAAAGAAGGCACCAAAGATGATGAGGATCGGATTTGCTACTGCACTCGCAGGCGCGGCTGCGGCGGCGGTGATCGGTCTGGCCGGACCTGCTCAGGCAGCACCGACCGGCCCGGGCAACGCCCAGCAGACGATCAGCGAACTGCAGGCGCAGGGCTACAAGGTGATCGTCAACCACGTCGGTTCGACCCCGTTGGACAAGGCTTCGGTAGTGTCCGTACGCCCAGGTCAGACCTACAGCCGGACGGACTCCAGCAGCCCCGGCGGCGATTTGCAGACCACCGTACTGAACAAGACAGTTTACGTAGATGTGAAGTAAGCCCAAACATCGCGAAACATCAAGGAGGGGCGCCCTTTTCGGGCGCCCCTCCTTGGTGTCCGCGCGAAGCGGACGGGCCGGGCCGCGCTAGAGTCGCCAGCGTGCGACGTTTTACCCGATATGTCGCCCTCGGCGACAGCCAGACCGAAGGGTTGTGGGATGGCGACGACGCCGTCGGCCTGATGGGCTTTGCCGATCGTCTCGCGGTCCGTCTCGACGGGCTGTATCCGGGGTTGGGTTACGCCAATCTAGCCATTCGCGGTCACCGCATCGGCGATGTCCTGAACACCCAGCTCCCCACCGCGTTGTCGATGCGACCAGACCTGGTCACCGTTTGCATCGGCATGAACGACGTGACCCGCCCCGGGCGCTCGTTCACCCGTGCGTTGGGTGACCTCGACGCCGTCTACCGCACGCTGTCGGCCACCGGGGCCACGGTCGTCACCACCACGTTCCCCGACATCACGCAGATCCTGCCGGTGGGCCGGCTGCTGGGGAAGCGGGTGGTCCGGATCAACGACGCGATCAACGAGGCCGCCGATCGGTACGGGTTCCACCTCGTCGATCTGTACTCGGCACCCTCGATGCGCGACCCGGAGACCTGGAGCCCGGACCGGGTCCACGGCTCGGCGAAGGGACACGTCCTGTTCGCGGCCGCGGCCGCCGAAGCGCTCGGATTGCCTGACAGCAACCATGATTGGGCGCTGGCGACCGGCCCGGACCAGATCCAGTCGTTTCGGTCACGGGCCTACTCACAACTGCTGTGGACGCAGAACATGCTCATGCCGTGGCTGTGGCGTCACCTTCGCGGCCGGTCGGGAGGTGCGGGCCGCTCAGCCCGGCGGCCGGCCCTGATGTGCCTGAGCGCCTGACCGGAGCCTCGGACGTCGGTCAGATCCCGCCCCAGGTGGAGTCGAGCTCCTTGGCGACGTCGATCACCTTCGCCTGCTCCGACGCCGGACTGTCGATCTCGCCGGCCACGTGCGCGGCGATGAACCGCTTGATCTCCGCGTCTACGCCGGCCAGGATCCGCAGCACCTCGGCGCGCAGCGACGTGGAGGTGACGTGGATCGAGATGTCGGACGGCCGCGGCTTCTTGACATCGAGGATCAGCAAGAGCGGCTCGGCGGCCAATGCCGTGGCCCGCAGGGCGATCTCACCGAACACCATGAACTTGGGCCGGTCGATGCGTAGGTCGATCACCATGTCGATCTCCAGCGGGATCCGGATGGAGAACGTGATGGTTTCGCCCACAATGCGGCTCACGCGGGGCTTTTGGATCTTGACCCGGGCGGTGACCTTGGCGATCTTGCCGGGCCCCTGCCCGATCGGACCCATCTCGAACGCGTCGCCGGCGATCGAGCCGATGGCGTCACCGACCCGTTCCTCGGATACCGCCACCTCGAAGAACCTGCGCCCGAATTCCTCGTAGGTGATGTAAGCGTGATCAGCCATGATCCTTCTACGGTCTCACGCCGGTGTGCAGCCGCGGTGAAGCCGGGCCGTAATTGCGGTCGACGTCGCGTCGTTCATGCCTCGTCGGCGAAGTACCGCAACCGGGCGACACCCAGCGGTCCGTTGCTGAGATCGACGATCAGTACGGCCCGGCGTCCATCGAGGTCGAGCCCGGCCACCAGGTGATGCCCGGACGCGATGAGCTTGCGCCAGGAGGCACCCGAGGTACGTTCCACCAACCCGGACGTGCTCAGCGGGGTGTCGTCACCGGAGTAGATGTCGGTGTCTGCGGTCAACCGCCGCTGCACCGCCACCAAGTCGCCGGCACACAGGTCATCGAGCAGCCCGGAGACCAGCCGCCTGCCTGCCCGCCCGGGACCTGCCATCCCCTTGGCGAAGCCCACCGCACCCGCGGGCCCCTGGTTACGCAGCAACGCGACAGCCAGGCGCAGCCCGACCGGCACGGCGCCCAGCCCGGCCCGGGCGAACTGCCCGATCATCGCGGGCAGCTGCCAATACGCCTGCAGTTGAGCGATCCGCGGCCCGGCCGCACCGGGAGCGACGACATAGCGCAGGTAGGCGGGAATCCGCATCGAGACCGACGGGCTCATGACGACCTCGAGCTCGAGATCACGGATCACCGTGGAGCCGGCGACGACGTCGACGTCGCGGTGAAAGGTGATGTCGCGCGGGGCGATGAAGGTGTCGTAGAACCGCTCGATCTCGGCGGCCCCGCGGTGTGGCCGGGAGCCCACCGGGTCCTCGACCTGTCCGCCCGCAGCGAACAGTCCCACCCATCCTCGGCGGTCGTGTGCGCCCGCTGCCTGCGGTGACAATTCGACGGTGGCTAGCAGGTCGTCCCGTGTGAAGGCCATATGGTTCGTTTACCATCCCGCCCGCCGCCGCGTGCGCGCACACTGGTGTTTGACACCTTGAGATTGCCCACAACCACCGAGGAGAGCGCCATGAGTGGCAGTGGACCGTTCGGATTCGACCCTGAGGACTTCGACCGCGTCGCCCGGGAGGCCGGCGAGGGGCTCCGCGACGCCCTCGACGGGTTGAGCAAGTTCATCGCGAGGCCCGGCCAGGCCGGCGGTTGGGCGGGGCTGCTCGATGAGTTCGCCCGGTTCTCCCAGCCCAGAACGGAGCCGGAGACCACCGGCGAGAAGGGCGATGGGGTGTGGGCCATCTACACCGTCGACGACGCCGGCGGTGCCCATATCGAGCAGGTGTACCCCAGTGAGCTCGAAGCCCTGCGGGCCAATGCCGGCAACACCGATCCGGGCCGGCGTGTCCGGTTCCTGCCCTACGGCATCGCCGTCAGCGTGCTCGACACGGATACCGGCGAGTAACAACGGCCCGAAATGTCGTCTGCCGATCTTCGCGACCGGCTAGGATTCTGGCCCAAAGTCAACGAACTGCCCGGCCCGATTCGACCGGCGGCCGGCAATGCTGAGGGTGGGACATGATTCGCGAACTCTTCGCCACGACGGCGGTCGCCGCGGCGGCACTGGCAACAGCCATTTCGGCGGCGCCGGGTGCTCTTGCCGACGACAACAGCAACATGTACCCGGACAATCCCGGGCGCTATCCCACCGATGTTCCCGGCATGAGCTACGAGGCTTCCAACGGTGCGCCGTGTTTCAGCTGGGAACGCAACGTCTTCGGCCGCGGCCCGGGCGGCACCGCCATGCAGTGCAAGTGGATTCCCAACCAGTGGCCGCCGGTGTACACCGGCTTCTGGACCTACGCCTACCCGCTGAACGGCGTACAGGAGATCGGGTCACCGTGCCCGGGGCCGCAGGAAGCCGCTCAATCGCCTGACGGCCGGCCGATGCTGTGCCTGGGCGAGCAGGGCTGGCAGCCGGGCATATTGACCGGAGACGGCTTCTTCCCGGTCTGAGGCGCGGGTCACATCCCACCGGCCATACAGCCAAGCGGTGCATGTATGGTCGTGGGGCCCGAATCCGTGACCAGGAGTGCCATGAGCGACGTCAAGTTCGACCTGTCCACAGTGTTCTCCACGGTGGCCAAAGCCGTCCCCGATCAAACCTTCCTGGTGTGGCGGGATCGCCGGTTGAGTTATGCCGAGTTCGACGCGCGCGTCGACGGCTTCGCCCATTACCTGGTGTCGGCCGGTCTCGGCACGCACACCGAGCGCGATGGGTTGGCCGGGCACGAATCGGGCCAGGACCACCTGGGCATCTACCTGCGCAACGGCAACGAGTATCTCGAGTCGATGATCGGCAGCTACCGCGCTCGGGTGGCACCGTTCAACGTCAGCTACCGGTACGTGGAAGAGGAACTCCTCTACCTGCTCAAGGATTCGAACGCCCGCGCGGTGATCTACAACGCCGAGTTCGCGCCCCGGGTCGCCGCGATCCGCGACCAGCTGCCGAATCTGCAGGTGCTCATCCAGGTCGCCGACGAGTCGGGCAACGAGCTCCTGCCGGGTGCCGTCGATTACGAGACGATCCTCAAAACCCCTGCGCCGCAAGCCGGCATGCCGTCCCCGTCGGGGGACGACCTGTACATCCTCTACACCGGCGGCACCACCGGCATGCCCAAGGGCGTGCTGTGGCGTCAGCACGACATCTTCCTGTCGTCGATGGGTGGCCGGCCGTTCGGCAGCGACACCTTCATCGCGTCGTACGAGGAGCTCGCCGAGCGGGCCGCCACCGCGGGTGGCGGGCTGTCGCTGCTGATGATCCCGCCGTTCATGCACGGAGCCGCGCAGTGGGCCGCCTACAACGCCATCACCATGGGCGGAAAGCTGGTCATCCCCGACGATGTGGTGAAGATGCGCCCGGGCAACGTGTTGGAGCTGGCCGCCCGCGAACGGGTGCTGAGCATCCCGGTGGTCGGCGACGCGATCGCCCGACCGCTGATCGACGAGATCGAGAAGGGCGACTACGACCTGTCGGGTCTGTTCACGATCACCAACGGCGGGGCGCCGCTGTCCCCGACTGTGCGTGAGCGCATCCTGGCCGCGCTGCCGCACCTGATGTTGCTCGATGCCGTGGGTTCCTCGGAGTCGGGCACCCAGATGAGCACCGCGTCCACCGCGGGCACCGATTCCGAGGCGGCCACCTTCAACGCCCAGTCCGACACCGCAGTGGTGGCCGAGGATCTGTCCCGGGTGCTCGGCCCCGGCGAGAGCGGCGGCTGGCTGGCGCGGCGCGACCTGATCCCGCTGGGCTACCTGGGCGACGAGGCCAAGACCGCACGCACGTTCCCCACCATCGACGGGGTCCGTTGGGCCGTTCCGGGCGACCGGGCAAATGTCTTGGAAGACGGGCGCATTCAGCTGCTGGGCCGGGATTCGGTCACCATCAATTCCGGCGGCGAGAAGATCTTCGTCGAGGAGGTCGAGCGGGCCGTCGCCGCGCACCCCGCCGTCTACGACGTGGTCGTCGTCGGTCGCCCGTCGGAGCGTTGGGGTAACGAGGTCGTGGCGGTCGTGCAGTTCGCCGAGGGCGCCTCGGCCACCGACGAGGAGCTCGCGACGGTGTGTGAGCGCGCGATCGCGCGCTACAAGATCCCGAAGGCGTTTGTCCGCTCCCCCCAGATCGTGCGCTCCCCCGCGGGCAAGGCGGATTACCGGTGGGCCAAGTCGGTGGCCGCCGAGCACGCCGAGGCCGTCAGCACCTCGTAGTCCGAAGGCTCAGGGCGCGAACAGTTTCCCGATGGCGGCGAGCATCGTGGTGTGGGCAGCGACGGCCTGCCCCACGGTGATCGCCAACAGCGGCCTGGGCGCGGCGATGGTCAGCTCTTCGGTGATCCGGGTTCCGGCCTCGGTCGGTGCGAAAACCACCTGGCTGTCCAGTTTTACCTGAGGGAACTGCCGGGCCTGCGCGCTCACCGCGCCCTCGGTGGGGACGACGAGCCGGGCCCGGTAGGTGATCGGAAGCGCGAACGGTCCCATCGGGATTCGATCACGCACCTGATAGTCCTGCCGGTATCCGTCGGGCAGGTCCACTCGGGAGGTGCTGCGTACCCACTGCACCAGCGGGTGCACCTGCGAGATGTGGTCCAGGTCGACGTAGAACGCCCGCACCTGGTCGGGGGGCGCCGGCACCTCACCGCTGACGCTGCGCCGGGCCTGGCCGATCCAGATGCTCACCGGCTCAGTTCACCACAGTCGGTCACACCACGAGGCGCAGTTGCTCCCAACCGCGCACGGTGGAGGTCGGTGCCAGTTGCGCGCTGCCGTAGTCGATCTCCCATTCGGGGAAGCGGTTGAGCAGTTCATCGAGTGCGACGCGGCCCTCCAGCCGGGCCAGATTGGCGCCCAGGCAGTAGTGCAGTCCCTTGCCGAAGGTCAGGTGGCTGATGTTGTCGCGATGGATGTCGAAGGTGTCGGGGTTGCGATAGCGACGCGGGTCTCGGTTGGCCGCCCCGAACAACAGCAGCATCGCGCTGCCCGCCGGCACCGTGGTGCCGTCGTACTCGAAATCCCTTGCCACCCAACGCGCCACATGTGGACCGGTCGGTTCGAAGCGCAGCGTCTCGTCGACCGCACGGGTCAGCAGTGAGCGGTCCCGCTCCACTTCCCGACGCTGGTCGGGGTGTTCGGCAAGCACTTTCGCCAGCCAGCCGATGAGCCGGCCGGTGGTCTCGTTTCCGGCGCCGGCCACCACCTGGGTGTAGTGCAGCACCTCTTTGCGCTCAAGCTTGCGGGTGACGCCGAGCTCGTCGGTGAACTCGACGTTCAGCAGGGCCGTCATCAGGTCGTCGGACGGGTTGTTCGCCCGCCACTCCACATAGTCGGCGTAGATCCGGCCGTCGGCGATGCGGTCGGCCTGCACCACCTTCATCGGCGCACCCGGCTTGGTCCGCAGATTGGCATCGTTGGCGTCACGCACCCCGATCTGCTCGGATTCCGGTATGCCGAGCAGCATTCCGATCACCCGCATCGGCATCATCGAGGCCAGTTCGGCGATGATGTCGAATCCGCCCGAGCCGACCAGCGGATCGAGGCACCGCACACAGAACTGCCGGATCTGATCCTCGATCTCGGCCATCCGCCGCGGTGTGAACACCCGTGACATCAGCCCGCGCAGCAGGGAGTGCATGGGCGGGTCCTCGAACATCATCACGCCCGGCGGCATGTCGAAGTCGGACTGGATCAGCTCGAGGATGTCACTTCGGCTGTTGGAGAACGTTTCCCAGTCCGACAAGGATTTTTCGACGTCGACGTGCCGCGACAGGGCCCAGAAGTCGTAGCGCTCGTTGTAGTACAGCGGCGCTTCGTCGCGTAGCCGGGCGTAGACCGGATACGGGTCGGCGACGATCCCGACGTCATAAGGGTCGTAGTACACGGTCATTTCAGGCAGCTGCCGGCGTCGACGGGCAGGGTGACCCCGGTGATGTAACGGGCCTCGTCCGACGCCAGGAACAGGACCGCGTTGCTGATGTCCTCGGGTGTGACCCACGGGATCGGCAGCATGTGGAACGTCTGGCAGATCGGGGCCAGATCCTCGGGCCCCGGGTTCTCCAGGTCCGGCCGGAACATCCGGTAGGTCGCCTCGTTCATCAGCATCGGGCTGTTGACGTGGGTGGGATGCACAGAGTTGACCCGGATCGAATGTTGGCCCAGTTCGACGGCGAAGCTGCGCATCAGGCCGACCACACCGTGTTTGGCGGCGACGTAGTGCCCGGTGAAGGGGTAGGCCTTCGTCCCGGCCACGGAGCTGGTCAGGATGATCGACCCGCCCCTCCCACCGGCGAGGATATGGGGCACACCGGCTTTCACCGTCTTCCAGACCCCGCTGAGATTGACGTCGAGCATCTCCTGCCAGAGGTCTTCGTCCATCCGGTCCAGCTTCACCCCGGTGGTTCCGATGCCCGCGTTGGCCGCGACGACGTCGAGTCGCCCCAGCTGCTCGACACCGCTGTCGACGGCGGCCTTGAGTGCACCGAAATCGCGCACGTCGACCTCTGCGGTGACGATGCGCCGGCCCAGGTTCTTCACCAGATCGGCGGTCTCGGCCAGGTCCTCGGCCGTCGCCCCCGATGCCGGCGACCGGTCGAAGGTGGCGCAGATGTCCACCGCGATGATGTCGGCGCCCTCGGCCGCCAACCGCACCGCATGGCTGCGGCCCTGACCTCGCGCCGCTCCGGTGATCAGCGCGACCTTGCCGTCGACCCGTCCTGTCATCGCCCACCTTCCGACTTTGGGCGATCGCCCAATAATTACACTCAGGCCATGTCTAGCAGCCGTCGCCGCGCGTGGTCAAGGGTGCGATGAGCCCGCCGAGCACCACCCGCCGAGCACTGATCCGGGCCACCGCCCAGGTCATGCTCGAGGAGGGCTATGCCGCGGCGACGTCTCGGAGGGTGGCCGCGCAGGCCGGGGTCAAACCCGCACTCGTGCACTACTACTTCCCCAGCATGGACGACCTGTTCATCGCGGTCCTGGCGGCCGGCGCCGAGACGAACCTCAGCGCTCAACAGGAGGCCTTCGCCCAGGACGCTCCGCTGCATGCGCTGTGGGAGCTCAACAACACCCAGGGCGCGGCGCTGTGGATGGAGTTCATGGCCCTGGCCAACCACCGCAAGGCCATCCGCAGCGAGATCGCGGGCTACGCCGACCGGTTCCGGGATCTCGAGGAGGCCGCGATGGCCTCGGCGCTGCAGGCCCACGGCATCGACACCGACGAGTTCCCGCCCGTCGTGATGTCGATGATCGTGGCGAGCCTGGCCCGCATCCTGGTGCTCGAGCAGGGTCTGGGCATCAGCCGTGGGCATGCCGAGGCGCAGGACTTCGTGCGGCGCTATCTGGACCGGTTCGATCAGCCCGAGGGGGATCCGGCATGAGCCTGCTGCACGAATTGGTTTCGGCCGCGGCTGCAGGCGCGCCCGAGCGCCCGGCCGTGGTGACCGATGACGGCGTCACCGCGACGTTCGCCGAGTTCGATCGCCAGATCCATGGCGTCGCGGGCTGGGTGGCGGACCGGACCGCTCCTGGTGACCGGGTGGCCGTGGTCGCTGACAACAGCGCCGCCTACGCCCAGTTGTACTACGGCGTGCCGCGCAGCGGACGGGTGCTGACCCTGATCAACCAACGTCTCAGCCCGGCCGAACAGGCCGCCCAGTTGGCCACCGCCCGGCCCACCCTGCTGCTCGGCGACGAGCGTTACCTGTCGGCTCTCGCACCCGCTGTCGCGCCGACCGTCGCATTCGAATCCGACGAATGGCGGGCCGCTCCGGAGTCCGATCTCCCCCTGACCGGTAGCACCGGGCCCGACGACCCGGCCTGGCTGCTGTTCACCAGCGGATCCACCGGGGTTCCGAAAGCTGTTGTGCACAGCCACCGTTCGGTTCTCACCGCGGTGTGGGGCTCGGTGGTGGGCCGCTCGGTGCGGCCGGGCGGGGTCTACCTGTTGCCGTTTCCGATGTGCCACATCGCCGGTTACAACATGCTGGTCCAGCACGCGGTGGCCGCGACCGTCGTCCTGTGCGCCCAGTACCGCCCGGAGAGTTTCGCGCAGCTGGTACGCAGGCACGGTGTGACCTCATGTTCGTTGGCGCCGACGATGCTGCACTCGCTGCTCGGCCACCTCGAACACACCGGGTCCGGCCTGCCCACTCTCGACGCGATCGCCTACGGGTCGGCGGCGATGCCGCTGGATCTGCTGCGTCGGGCGATCGACACCCTCGGCGTCGATTTCCACCAGGGCTACGGGATGACGGAAACCGGCGGGAACATCACGTTTCTCGGCCCCGAGGATCATCGGGCCGGGGCTGCGGGCCGTCCCGAGTTGCTCACCAGTGCGGGCTATCCGCACAGCGATGTCCGGATCGGCATCGCCGACGCGGACGGCGGGCTGCTGCCGCCCGGCCAGGTGGGCGAGATCATGGTGCGCGGCGCGCAGGTAACACCCGGCTACTGGCCCGACGGGACCAGCACCGAGGACGGTTGGCTGCGCACCGGCGACATGGGTCGCACCGATCTCGACGGACGCCTGTTCGTGGTCGACCGGCTCAAGGACATCATCGTGACCGGCGGCGAGAACGTGTCCTCCCGCGAGGTCGAGGACGCCCTGTCCGGACATCCCGGGGTGGACCAGGTGGCGGTGGTCGCGGTCCCCGATGACTACTGGGGCGAAGCCGTGTGCGCGGTGGTCGTCCCGAAACCGGCGCACCGACCGACCGCCGACGAGCTGATCAGCCACGTGCGCGGCGTGATCGCGGGTTTCAAGCGGCCGCGCGTGGTGTTGTTCACCGAGGCGCTGCCGCTGACCGGTAACGGCAAGATCGCCAAGGACCGGGTTCGCGCCTTCGCTCGCAGTGCTGTTCTGGACGGGGCCGGGCACTCGTAGTTCCTGGCCCCGGGGTGGTCGTGGCCAACCCCTCGACGGCCCCGACACAGCGGACAATACGCCGAGCACGGACGTTTTCCGGGTTTTCCATGAAACGCCCCGGCAAATTTGACGGCGCGTCAACGCAATCCACGTTCCAAGCGGCCCGACGGTGCTAGCGTTCGGCGTTACCTGAGCGCACCCTGGGGGTTCTAGATGACTACCGATCAGCCTGACTGGACCAAGCCCGCCGCGATGGCCATCCCGCCGGAGGGCTATTTCGAACTCAAGGAGGGCCGTTACGGCCCGACCTATCCGAGAACGCCTGCCTGCCATGGGTTTTCCATCATCGCAAAGGTGAAGGAAGGCCGTGAGGAGGCGGTGCGGGCGTACGGCAAGCAGATCGAGGAAGCCGTCGCCGCGAGCCCTGAAGTCCTTGCGCCACTGCGGCTGCACTACTTGCGCTGGCAACTGTTCGACGTCGGCTCGGGCCTGCATTTCCAATACCAGGGCATCTTCGACACCGACTTCGACAAGTACACCGAGGACGCGGTGCAGTTGTTCAGCGCTACCGGCATCACCACGGTGTTCACCAACCTGGAGGGCTTCCCCGAGGACTGGAAGGAGAACCCGCAGGCGTTCATCGAGTTCGTCCGGGCCCACCAGGTGCCGAGCTTCCTCGAATACGGTGAGTACCCCTACGTCACCGCCGACGAGATCAAGAAGGCCCTGCGCCTCAAGTCCGCCTTCTCCACCATGCTCGACCAGATGCAATAACGGCCGTGCTCGAGTTCGACGACATCCAGCACATCCTGCTGACCCGTACACCGGCCATCACCGGGCGCTACGAGTTCCTGACCTTCGACACCCCTGCGGGCGGACGGGCCTGGCTCACCGAACTGCTGGACAAGGTGTCCTCGGCCGCGGACGCCAAGGCCACCATGGACGAATCCGACCGCTGGGTCACGCTGGCCTTCACCTGGACCGGACTGCGGGCACTCGGCGTCGACGAGGAGTCGCTGGCCAGCTTCCCGGACGCGTTCCGGGAAGGTATGGCACGGCGTGCCCCGATCCTCGGCGACACCGGCACGGCCGCTCCCGAGCACTGGTTGGGCGGCCTGGCCGGCGACGATCTGCATGCGATCGCGATCCTGTTCTCCCGCACTGACGAGCAGTACCGTCGCTCCATCGCCGAGCACGACAAGCTGCTCGACCGAACCCCCGGGGTGCGCAGCCTGTCCTACCTCGACCTGAATGCGACTCCGCCGTTCAACTACGCCCATGATCACTTCGGATACCGCGATCGGTTGTCGCAACCGGTGATGAAGGGATCCGGCGAGCAGCCCACGCCGGGTTCCGGCGACCCGCTCGAGCCCGGAGAGTTCATCCTGGGCTACCCCGACGAGGACGGACCGGTCGCGAACCTGCCCAAGCCGGATGCGTTGTCCCGCAACGGCAGCTATATGGCTTACCGCCGACTCGAGGAACACGTCGCGCTGTTCCGCGACTACCT
This sequence comes from Mycolicibacterium peregrinum, assembly GCF_001665785.1. Lineage (GTDB taxonomy): Bacteria > Actinomycetota > Actinomycetes > Mycobacteriales > Mycobacteriaceae > Mycobacterium > Mycobacterium peregrinum_A. The sequence goes on along the minus strand of NZ_LZSO01000026.1, from coordinate 96,590 downwards.
CCGTGAGCGGTCGGATTCGCCGGAAGCCGAGGAACTGCTGGCCGCGAAGTTCATGGGCCGGTGGCGCAGTGGCGCCCCCTTGGTACTGGCGCCCGAGCAGGACGATCCCGAACTGGGCGCGGACCCGATGCGTAACAACGACTTCAACTACAAGGAAATGGATCCCTTCGGCTATGCGTGCCCGCTCGGGTCGCATGCGCGCCGGCTCAACCCACGCGACACCGCGCACTACATGAACCGCCGCCGGATGATCCGGCGCGGCGCCACCTATGGCCCCGCACTTCCCGACGGCGCAGCCGATGACGGGGTGGATCGTGGCATCGCGGCGTTCATAATCTGCGCCGACCTGGTGCGCCAGTTCGAGTTCGCGCAGAACGTCTGGATCAATGACAAGTCGTTCCACGAACTGGGCAACGAGCACGACCCGATCTGCGGCACCCAGGACGGCACCCTGGATTTCACTGTTCCCAAACGCCCGATACGTAAGGTGCACAAGGACATTCCGGCTTTCACCACACTTCGGGGTGGTGCGTACTTCTTCCTGCCGGGCATGTCGGGGCTGCGGTATCTGGCGAGCCTGCCGTAATTCGGACCTACGGCATTGCGCCGAGGAACCACAAGCCTGCCGGTGGCGGGCTCGGCTGCGGTACCGGACTCGGTTGCGGCGCCAGGCTCTGCTGCGCGGCCGGAAGCGCCGCGGGAAACGCGGGGCCGGGCGACGGGTCGGCCGCGACGTGCGGTTCGGCAGCGGGTAGAGCAGCGGGCACGGGTAGGTGTGGCTGTGCAGCTGGTGGCTGTGCGGATGGAAGGTGTGGGAGGGCTGCCGGGACAACTTGGGGCACAGCTGTTTCGACCACTGAGACCGGTTCGGCGATCGGCGCCCGCTCGGCCCGTTCGGCCGCCTGGATCGAGACATCCGACACGGCAGACGGTTCCGCCACCGATCGAGGGATGTCCCGCGGGGTGATGACGGTGACGAGTTGCGGCTGCGCAGCCGCGGTGACGCCGGCGTCGTCGGCGGCCGGATCCGGCACCGGCTCGACGAACTGCGAGCCGACCGTGAGCAGTCCCACCGCCACAGCCGCGGCAGTCGCGGCCACCGCTCGCACCGCGTTGTGCCTGCGTGGGGCCGGGGCCCGGGGCGCGGCGAGCCTGGGCGTCCCGGCGACCGCGTCGGTCGCGACCGCCAGCGCGGCGTCGCGGGCGGCGGTGCCGGATTGTCCCGGGACCAGGCGCACATCGTCGAACCCCGCGGCGGCGAGCAGGTCGAAGAGTTCGGCCACCGGGTCGCCGTCGCCGTGATCGGAGACGACGCCGGCCGCACATACGCCGATCGCCACCACCTTCTGACCGCTGGCGGCCGCGATGGCCTGCGCACTGCGGGCTGCGGCCGCCGCTCGGCCGGCCAGGTCACCGGCGGCGTCGACGTGGAAGGCGTCGTCATCGAGGGAGGTGAGATCTGCGGTGGGGCGGTCGCCGTCGACGAGTGCCCAGGCGATGCCGTGCGAAGTCACCGACAGCCCCAGCACTGTCTTCACCCTGCGCCCTCGATTCTTCTCGCGTGACCGGCTCCCGGCCGCGACGAGCGTATGACGCCTCACCGGCATCGGCATCCGGGAGAAAGGGTCGGTAACCGGCTGGGCACCGAGAATTCACCTGGATGCTATTTTGGCCGCCGAACCAGCCCGAATCCGGGCGGCAAGGAGGCGATCATCGGCACATACGCGGTCACCGGGTCCGCATCCGGCATGGGCTTGCAGGCTGCCCGACGGCTCACCGATCTCGGGCACACCGTGTTCGGTGTGGACCTCAAAGAAGGCGATGTGGTAGCCGACCTGTCCACTCCGCGGGGACGTCGGACGGCAGCCGACGGCGTCCTGGCGGCGTGCGGCGGTGTGCTCGACGGGGCGGTGCTGGCCGCCGGGCTCGGCCCCGGCCCCGGCGCTGACCGCAACCGGTTGATCGCCGAGGTCAACTTCCTCGGCGTGGTCGAACTCCTCGAGGCCTGGCAACCCGCGTTGGCGAACGCGGACCGCGCCAAAGTCGTGGTGATTTCCAGCAATTCGACGACAACGGTGCCGGTGGTCCCCCGCCGGACCATCCGGGCGTTGTCGGTGCGCGACACCGACCGGGCGGTCCGCTCGCTGCGTCTGCTTGGCCGCAACGGATCAGCCATCATGTACGCGGCGTCCAAGATCGCGGTGAGCCGCTGGCTGCGGATCAGTGCGGTCTCCGCCGAGTGGGCCGGTTCGGGTATCCGCCTGAACGCGTTGGCCCCCGGTGCCATCCTGACCCCACTTCTGCAGGCCCAGCTCGCCGATCCGCGCGAGGGTGCCGCCGTGCGGAAGTTCCCGGTACCGATCGGCGGCTACGGCGACGCGGGTCATCTCGCCGACTGGATGTGTTTCATGCTGTCGGACTCGGCCGATTTCCTCTGCGGCAGTGTGATTTTCGTCGACGGCGGCTCCGACGCCTTCTTCCGCCCGCAGGAGTGGCCTACAGCGGTGCCGCTGCGCCGTCTGCCGCGGTATCTGTGGCGGTTCGCCCGCGGCGTACGACATGGGTGACACGAGCTCTACCCACGGGCAGCGGCGCGCATGGGCCGCGGTCGCGCTGCTCACCCTGGTCGGAACCCTCAACTACGTCGACCGGTTCCTGCCCTCGGTACTGGCCGAGCCGATCAAACACGAACTTGCCCTGTCGGACACCGCGATCGGTGTGATCAACGGGTTCGGCTTCCTGATCGTGTACGCGGTCCTCGGCGTCGCGGTGGCCCGGGTCGCCGACCGCGGAGCGTTCGGCGCCGTGATCGCCGGCTGTCTGACGCTGTGGGGCACCATGACCATGCTCGGCGGTGCCGTGCAGTCCGGTTTTCAGCTCGCGCTAACCCGGGTGGGCGTCGCGGTCGGCGAGGCGGGCAGCACCCCGGCCGCCCACGCCTATGTGGCCCGCAACTTCCCTCCGGAGCGCCGCGCGGCACCGCTGGCAGTCATCACGTTCTCGATCCCGCTGGCCAGCGGCGCCAGCCTGATCGGCGGCGGCCTGTTGGCAGAAAACCTGGGGTGGCGAACGGCTTTCGTGGCAATCGGTGCATTCAGCGTGGTGTTCGCCCCACTGGTGCTGTTGATCGTCGGGGCCCGTCAGTCGCTGCCGGCTGCGGTACATCGGGAACGGGACGTGGCCGACAGGTGGTGGGAGCTACTGCGCAAGCGCAGCTTCCTGGCCGTCATCGGCGGGACCGCGTTCGTCTCGGCCGCCGGTTACTCGCTGACCACGTTCTCGCCGGCCTTCCTGATGCGGACGCGGTCGATGTCACTCAGTGCGGTCGGGTGGGAGTACGGCCTGGCCACCGGGCTGGCCGGGGTGCTCGGGCTGCTGATCGTGGGCCGGCTGGCCGACCGGCTGGCGGTGCGCGACCCGCGCTGGCTGCTGTGGATCGTCGTGGCGACGACGGCGTTGCTATTGCCGGCCTCCGTGTTGGCGTTCACTGTCGAAAGCCGGCTGGCGTGCGTGTGGTTCCTGGCGCTCAGCTACGTCATCGGCACGGCATACCTGGCGCCGTCCATTGCCGCCATCCACCGCCTGGTGCTGCCGGCGCAACGGGCTACCGCGTCGGCGATCTTCCTGTTCTTCAACGCCATTCTCGGCTCCGTCGGCCCGTTCGTCACCGGTCTGATCAGTGACGCACTGACCGCCGATCTCGGCGTGCACGCGCTGGGCCGGGCCCTGCTGATCCTGGTTCCGGTACTGCAACTGCTGGCGATGGGCTGTTATCTCGTGGCCGCCCGCTGGTATCGCAGCGAAATCATCGAGTCGAACAGCTAGTCCGTCGGGGTGCCCTCGGCACGCGCCCGGCGCCGGGTGGCACCCCACAGCCCGACGGCGATGCCGACCACCGCTCCCCCGAGCCCGACGATCTTCTGTGACCGTGGCAGCTGGTCGTGTACCGCCATCCCACCGAGCAGGTCTGCGGCATCGGCGCCGCCAGAGGCCAGGAACCACCCGCGGGTGTCCTTGCCGCGCAGTCCCGCCGTCAAGAGCAGTCCGCCGATCAGCGCGTCGCGGTATCCCATCGACCGCCACATCAGCTGCGCGGTTGCGTCTGGTGTTTCCCGGGCGCCCCACCACCGGTCGGCCCGCTTCGGGTCGACGAGAAACGAGACTCCCGATGCGAATCGGATGGCACCAGCGGCCAGCGCGGCCCGGTCGATCGACATGCCGTGCAGCCTAGCGGCCCGGTGTCACGCCTTCCGGGGCTTCTTCGGATCGAAGATCGTCGGCGGTCCGTCGGGATGGAGCGCGCCACCCTCGTTGAGCCAGTCGGCAATCTCGGCGGCATCTTCGCGCGTGACTGGCCGACGCCTACTGAACAGCGATTTCACCTTCTTGGTCAGCTTCGGCATACCCCGATGGTAGGGGCGGAATCGAGGTGACGGCCGCGGCTTGGCGAAGCCTGTGAAACCGCTAGTCAAACTGGCTGGAATACAGAGCTTTTCGAATCCGCCCGAGCGTGGGTACTACCTGTGATGGCGAACGATTTTTCCGCAACCGGTCCCTCGAATCGCCTCCACCGCGATAATCGAGGAAGCCGAGCTCGAAGAGGAGCAAACCCATGGCCACCATCGAAGCCAACGCAGAGACGTCACCGTTCCGGGAGGACGTCGAGGCCACGCAGGCCTACATCGACAGTCCGCGGTTCGCCGGCATCACCCGCCTGTACTCGGCGCGTCAGGTCGCCGAGCAGCGAGGCACGATCCCGTCGGACTATCCGGTGGCCCGTGAAGCCGCCACGGCGTTCTTTCTGTATCTTCGCGATCTGTTCGCCCAGAAGCTGAGCATCACCACCTTCGGGCCGTACTCGCCGGGTCAGGCGGTCGTGATGAAACGGATGGGGATCAGAGGGATCTACCTGGGCGGATGGGCCACCTCGGCCAAGGGATCCATCAGCGAGGATCCGGGGCCGGACCTGGCCAGCTACCCGCTGAGCCAGGTGCCCGACGAGGCTGCCGGGCTGGTCCGGGCCCTGCTGACCGCCGACCGCAATCAGCAGTATCTGCGGCTGCGGATGACCCCCGAACAGCGAGCGGCCACCCCGGCCGTCGACTACCGGCCGTTCATCATCGCCGACGCCGACACCGGTCACGGCGGCGATCCGCATGTGCGCAACCTGATCCGCCGCTTCGTCGAGTCCGGGGTGCCGGGTTACCACATCGAGGATCAGCGTCCCGGTACCAAGAAGTGCGGGCACCAGGGCGGCAAGGTGCTGGTGCCCTCGGATGAGCAGATCAAACGGCTCAACACCGCCCGGTTCCAGCTGGACATCATGCGAGTGCCCGGCATCATCGTGGCCCGCACCGACGCCGAGGCCGCCAACCTGATCGACAGTCGCGCCGACGAGCGCGACCAGCCGTTCCTGCTGGGGGCGACAAACCTGTCGGTGCCGACGTACAAGTCGTGTTTCCTGGCAATGGTGCGCCGGTTCTACGATCTCGGCGTCACCGAACTCAACGGGCATCTGCTCTATGCGCTGCCCGCCGGCGAGTATGCGACCGCCGAGGCCTGGCTGGAACGCGAGGGCCTCACGAACACCATCGCCGAGGCCGTCAAGGCGCATGTGGCCGGCGATTCGGTGGACGCCATGTTCGACAAGGTCGAGTCGGCGTTCGTCGAGGCGTGGCAGGCCGACGCCGGGCTGAACACGTACGGCGAGGCGGTCGCCGAGCTGCTGGAGTTCCGGGAACGCGAGGGCGAGCCGGCCGCGATGAGCGCCGCGGACTGGCGTGGCTTCGCCGCGCGGGCGTCGTTGTACACGGCGCAGGAGAAGGCGCGCGAGCTGGGCGCGGACGTGCCTTGGGACTGTGAGCGGGTCAAGACCCCTGAGGGCTACTACCAGGTGCGCGGTGGCATTCCGTACGCCATCGCGAAGTCGCTGGCGGCCGCACCGTTCGCCGACATCCTGTGGATGGAGACCAAGACCGCCGACCTGGCCGACGCCAAGCAGTTCGCCGACGCGATCCACGCCGAGTTCCCCGATCAGATGCTGGCCTACAACCTGTCACCGTCGTTCAACTGGGACACCACCGGCATGACCGATGACGAGATGCGGGCGTTCCCTGCGGAACTCGGCAAGATGGGGTTCGTCTTCAACTTCATCACCTACGGCGGCCATCAGGTCGACGGCGTGGCGTGTGAGGAGTTCGCGACCTCCCTGCAGCAGGAGGGCATGCTGGCGCTGGCGCGGCTGCAACGCAAGATGCGGCTGGTCGAATCCCCTTACCGCACACCGCAGACACTCGTCGGCGGTCCGCGCAGCGACGCAGCGCTTGCCGCCTCGTCGGGCCGTACCGCCACCACCAAGGCGATGGGCGCCGGCTCCACGCAGCACCAGCATCTGGTGCAGACCGAGGTGCCCAAGAAGCTCCTCGAGGAGTGGCTGGCAATGTGGGGCGATTACTACAAGATCGGCGAGAACCTGCGGGTGCAGCTGCGGCCGCGCCGCGCCGGATCGGACGTCCTCGACCTCGGCATCTACGGCGACGGTGACGAGCCACTCGCCAACGTCGTCGTCGACCCCATCAAGGATCGGCATGGCCGCAACATCCTGACGGTGCGCGATCAGAACACCTTCGCCGAGAAGCTGCGCAAGAAGCGTCTGATGGACCTCATTCACGTGTGGCTGATCCACCGGTTCAAGCCGGAGATCGTCTACTACGTGACGCCGACGGAGGACAACGTCTATCAGACCGAAAAGATGAAGGCGCACGGCATCTTCAGCGATGTGTACCAGGAGGTCGGCGAGATCATCGTGGCCGACGTGAACCAGGCCCGCATCGATGAACTGCTGGCACCCGATCGTGAGGCGCTGGGACGGTTGATCCGCAAGGAGGACTAGGGCTTCGCGGCGCGCGCAACTTGGCACTGCGCCGGTTTCTACCGCAGGGTCGTGACCAACGAGGGCCCTCAGCCCTCCGGTGGAAAACCGCGCCGCCGTGGGCGGTTGAATCCGATGCACGGATGATCCCGGGTTGCACCCGAATTGAGGACCAATGTCCCTATCCGCGGCAGCGGAGGCGGCAGATACTGGCGACAGCACGCGCGTTCAGGAGGGCCGCAGACATGACCGAAACATCTCAACCCCGAGCCGACGGATCTGACACCCGCCCCAACCGACTGGGCCAGGCTGCCGCCGTGGTGGGCATCGTTGCCGGGCTGCTCTTCATCTTTGCCGTCATCTTCTTCAGTGGCCTGATGATCGGCGCCGGCCAGGGTTATCACCACGGCGGCTACCGGGGCATGTCCGATGACCGGCAGAGTTCCTGCCCGATGATGGACCACGGCGGGATGATGGGACCGGGCGGCATGATGGGGCCGACGCCGGGGCCTACACCGCGACCCTGATGGGCACCTAAGGGTCATCCTCCCGGCCATTCTCGGGCGGGTGGAAAAGATCTTCGGGGTGCCAATAGTGGTTGGTGCGATCTTGGCCGGTGTCCAGTAGAGGCGGTGGGATCCATTCGACGCGACCGTCATCGCGGATGCGGGTGTGCCAACCCTTGTCGTGGACGAGCCGATTGCTCTTGGGGCAAGCCAGGGTGAGGTCGGCGATATCAGTTGATCCACCTTGGCTGAAGTCCTTGCGGCCGTGGTGGACCTGGCAACGATCGGTGGAGCACGTACAGCCGGGCCGGGTGCAGCCGCGGTCACGGTTGTGCAGCACGATCCGCTGCCCGGGGGTGGCGACGCGCTTGGACCGGCCCAGATAGAGCGGGACCTGGCGATGATTTTCGTAGACCAGCAGGTAATGGTGGGCGTGAGCGGCCAACCGGATGACATCGCCGATCGGCAATTCGGTGCCGCTGGTGGCCAGTCCGATGCCGGTCCTGGTTTCCAGTTCCCGCAACGTTGTGGATACCACGATGGATACCGGTAGCCCGTTGTGCTCACCCAGCTCCCCCGAGGACAGCACGTTGCGGCCCATGGCGACCAGCGCATCGTGATAGCGTTCGGCGGCGGTGCGGGTGTCGGATGCAATGGCCTCTGCGCTGGGAGTGCCGGTGGTGCAGGGGTATTCGTCGGCGGGATTGCACATGCCCGGGGCGCCGTAGCGCGACAGAATCGGGAGGATGGTGGCGCGGGCTTCGGGGGTGAGTCGGCCACGGATCTCGCTGGTGCCATCGGCTTGTTGAGCCCCGATGACGATCTCACCGTGGCGTCGGCATTCGTCGTCGATAGGCTCGGTGCCGTCCTGGTTGAGCAGGAACGCGATCCGATCAGCGCACTGTTTCAGGATCTCCGGACTGTTGCCGCTGGCGATGCGGACCAGATCAGCCTCGATCTGGGCGCGGGTAGCCGCATCGAGCGGCACAGGCGGTTTGGCGAAGAACTTCTTGATCACCGCCACGTGCTCGGCGTTGATCGCACCGGCAGCCTGGGCGTCGGAGGTGGCCGGCAGTACCGGCGCCAGCGACTCCCCGATGACAGTGGAGCGCGGGCCCAGGACAGCGGCTTCGGTGACGCGGCGTTTGGCTTCCTTGGTGCTGATGCGCAGCCGGATGGCCATCACATCGGCCCAGCTTTTCGCACCGATCTCGGCCGGGGTGGTGCGGGTTTGGATCTCGGCCAACAGGGCGTGGTCCACCGGGGGCATGCACCGGACACGATGTTCACGGCGGGACTGTAGCTCCAGAAGCTCGGGCAGGCTCAGCCCCTGATAGTTGAGGGAAGCCAGTTTCGCGCAGGCGGTGTCGTACTCGGCGTAGGCAGCCATCACCGACTCTCGATCAGAGACCGCCTTCGCAAGCATGTTCGAATTCTATCGCCGTCAACCGACGGCCGAAGAAGTTATCCACAACGCTCGATTCATCCACAGATCTTGCCCCACAGGAGAATTAGGCCTTGACCACCGATCCTGCGCTGACCCGCGCAGCGACCGCTGCTACGAAGAATCCGCCGAGCGCCGACCAGCCCAGCACACCGTCGAGTCCGTTCTTGGCCATCAGCGTCAACGCGGCGCCGGCCACGCACAGCAGCACACCGGTCAGCACCGACCGCGCGCCCCGAATCTGAACGCGGCGATCCCACCACGGCAACGGGCGATGCTCCAGCGGTGACAGCAGCCGGAAAGCGGCCGCCATGAGAACGCCGAAAACCAGTGCGCGCACGGCCAGGTGGGCCCAGAAGCCCGCGGCATGCGGATTGAAAGCGTCGAGACCGACGGCGTGCAGGCCGAACGCGGCGATCGCGATCACCGGGATGTGCCACAGGTACAGCGTCATCGCGCCCCCATTGCCCGTCGCCACCACGCGCCAGACCCGGGGCCTGGCCGCCCAGCGCCGGATCGGATTCGCAGCGGCGATGAACAGGCATGGCATCCAGATGCAGTGCAGTGCCAGCAGCAGCGTCGGCGGCGACACGTTGGACACCCGCTCCGTTCCGGTGACAACGAGGGATACGTCGTAAATGCCCGTGAGAGAGACGATTATCTGTGCGCTGAAAGCGATGACCGCGATCGCCAGCGCCCGCAGTGCACAGATCAGGTGCCGCGCGTAGGCCACCCCGATCACGACGGGGATCAGCCAGACGATGATGAGGTTGGCGGTGCCGGCCTCTGGTGTACCGACTGCGAACCGGATGGCATCCACCACCCCGGACGCCGCGAGCAGCCCGGTGACCACCCACGCCAGCGCCCGGCCGGTGGTCAAGCGCATCAGCGCTGGAACGAACGCGAGCGCCACCAGATAGACGCCCAGAAACCACAGCAGCGCCACACATTCGCGCCCGAGGGCAGATGCGGATGCGGCACCCATCGTCGCGCGCACCACCAGCAGGACCACCGTCCACGTGGCCAGATACCAGAACACCGGCCGGCACAGCCGCTGGGCGCGGGCGAGCAGCCATTCACCCCAGGGCCGTCCGTAGCGCCAGCTGTAAGCACCTGCGGCCCCACCAGCCATGAAGAACAACGGCATCACCTGCAGCACCCAGGTGACCGGGGCCAGCGCGGGCAAGGCGCCAAGGATGTTGCCGACCCGCACACCGCTCGAGTCGATGGTCGCCAGCAGCAGTGCGCAGTGCCCGAACATCACCACGAGCAGGGCGCCCAGGCGTGCCACATCGACGGCGCGGTCGCGTTCTGGTTTGGTGTCGTGGGTCGCGGCGGCCACCGGCGGCACCACATCAGGACTTGCCATGGGTTCAGTCTGCCGGGCAAGGGGCCGGTGAGGGATGCGTAGTCCTACCTTGTTTTCCCGGCCGCCGCCTTCGTGGCCACAGCATCAGGCCCGCCGCGACCAGCACCGCCGCGGGCACGGCCCACGCCACAAACCATGCCGACCGCCCCGAGCCCGCGTTCAGTGCCACCTCATTGGCGGGAACCGTGCGCGCCCACACGATGAACGCATCAGCCACGGGGAGAACACCGAACAGATACCGCGTGGTGCGAATACCCACCGGCACCCCGAGCAGCTCGACCTGCCGAGTCAGCCGGCCGGCCAGATCGCGGTCGCCGTTGGCTCGCGCCGCCGCCGACCCGACCGCCGAGGCGCTCAGGCTCACCCCGAAGATCAATGGGCCGCTGTCGACGTCTGCGTCGCCGCCGGTGCCGGACGGGTACTCCAGAATTCCGGCCAGACCAGCCTTGCTGGTGACGAACGTTTCTGAAAAGCGCTGCCACTGATCGTCTTTGATTCTGACCACGGCATCGACCGAGGGCCAGAAAGTCTGGACGATGGCTTGTGAAGACCCTCGTGGTCCGGTGAGCGCGTGTGCGCGGGCGTCGACCTGGTGCGGCAGCAGGCCCGTGTCCGGATCGGCCGCGGCCAACGCCCGCTCGCGCCAGTCGGCCAGATCCTGGCGCCACGGCAGATCGAGCAGCGAGATCGCCTGGGCGAGCGCTCCCGCTGCCACGACCGAATCACATGGCCAGAATTGCCCCGGATAGCTGGCCGGGAATGGTGAATCCGGTTGCCCCAATGCCGAATGCACGACTCGGGCCAGGTCCCGCACTGCTGCACGGTCAGCATCGGACTCCGAAGCCCGTGCGATGGCGACCGCCAGCGCAAGTGACCAGCCCGCTGCGAACATTCCGTGCTCCGGGACCATTCCGCGGCCGAAAACCGCGACAGATTCCGGGGTTTCGATGGCGGTGAGCCGCGCGCGGGCCCGGACCAGATAACCGGCGGATCGCGGGTCTGCGCCGAGCTGCGCGGCCACTTGAGCCTCGGCCAGACCCGTCAGCACCCTGGTGAAGTATTCGCCCTCCGGGAAAAGGCCCTGCATTTCGGTGTCACGACCTGAACCCAGGGCTGAATCGAGGAATCCGAGTTGACGTTCTGCCCGGTCAGGCAGGGGTCCGAACCCGATGTAGAGCACATGGACCAGCGAGACCAGTCCGAGCACCACCACCAGCGTCGCGGCCACCACCAGCGTCGCGGCCACCATCCGCGCCCGTGTGAGCATCTTGGCAGTTTAGGTAGGCCGGGTCATCGTCGGCGACCGCATGATGCAGCCCCTGGCAGCCTGCGATGCGGCCTTGCGCAGCTACGTCGACACCAAGCTTCCCGAACCGCCCGGGTATCCCTACCCGACCGAAGGCGTGGGCTGACAGCTAACGAATAGTCGGCGCACGGATGGCGAAGATAGCCCGCCGCGGCGCTGACAGCAGTAGATTGCTGCCGTGGGGAAACGACTGTTGGCCGGCGGCCGGGGGCGCTTGCTGGCGCTAGCCGCCTCCGTCACCCTCGCTACGGGCATGGTGTATGCGCAGAACACCGCGCCGAAGTGTTGTGCAGAAGTCCCCGCCGCGGCACCGCCCACCAGCCAGCAACCGGCACCAGTGGCCGCGCAGGCCGAGTTGGTGGCGGCCAGTGCGCCCGTCGTCGCCCGCGATTTCCAGTTCTCCCTGCCGAAAGGCCCGGCCCCGGAGGGCGGGCTCCAGGTCAAGACGATCTGGGTGGCCCGCGCCATCGCCGTGATGTTCCCCGAGATCACCACCATCGGCGGGTATCGCCAAGATGCGCTGAAGTGGCACCCCAACGGTCTCGCGATCGACGTGATGATCCCGAACTATCACTCCAAAGAGGGCATCGCCCTCGGCAATCAGATCGCCGGTTTCGCATTGGCCAACGCCAAGCGCTGGGGTGTGCTGCACGTGATCTGGCGTCAGGGCCTCTATCCGGGGATCGGCGCGCCCCATTGGACCGCCGACTACGGCAACGAGACCCTCAACCACTTCGACCACGTCCACATCGCCACCGACGGCGGTGGCTACCCCAACGGCCACGAGACCTACTTCCTGGGCTCGATGTCGAAGTAGCCGCGTCACGCGCGTCGGCGTGGCGTTTGGCCTCAGGCCGATCGGAATGTTCGTCCGGATCTAGCGCGTATCGAGCCGGCTCACTACATCCGTGGTCAAAAAGTGGGCGGCAGGTAGGGTGCTGTCGATGAAGCGCGTACAGGTGGTGCGCGGCTACGGCGGCGTCAGTGCGGCCGACCGCCGCACAGAACGGCGGGGCAAGCTGCTCGCCGCCGGACGGCAGATCTGGGGCGAATCGGGGATCACCGAGGTGACCGTACGCGCGGTCTGCAGTGCTGCCGGGCTGACGTCACGCTACTTCTACGAGCAGTTCGAAACCCGAGACGCGTTGCTGTACGCCATTTCCGACGATGTGCGGGATCAGCTGCTGACCGCGCTGGTGAACGCCGGTGTCGGCGACCCGGGCACGCTGACCGACAAACTCCGCTCGGCCCTCACCGCGTTCCTGAACATCATCGCGGCCGACCCGCACATCCACCGCATCGCCACCGGCGATGTCAGCAGCGTCGCCGGGCTGACAGAGCATCGCACGCACATCCTGGAGATGATCACCGGCCTGATCGTCCAACTCGCCCCCGACGTACTGACCACGTCCCCTCCAGATCCGGCCGCGCTGCGCCGCGGGGCACAGTTCATGGTCGGCGGCGTGAATCAGATCATCGAAGCTTGGCTGGAGAATCCCACCGAAACGCCGGAGAAACTCGCGGCCGAATGCGCCGACCTCTGCGTCGCCGTGGTGCACGGGGTCACGCGGTCCGACGACTGACTCAGGCACCCGGCGACACCGCGACATCCGGGCAGAAGTTGTGCAAAGCCGCGGACACCACGAGCGTCGCCTTGTCGAACGGATAGGCCGACCGGGCCTCGGCGATCTGCATCGCCAGATCATCGGGACGCATCGACGGATCTTCGTGCGCCGTCAGGCATGCCTGCTGTCCGAGCTGAAGCAGGACGTCGCGGTTGGCATCGGAGACCGGCAGCCCGACCGCGGAGACCTCGGCGAGAAAGCCCTGATCATCGGCGAGTGCTGCCGGGGCCGAGACGAGCGCGACGGCAACTGCCACCACGGGGATCATCAGCGTCTTCATGTCCGTCACTGTGGCAGATCCGCTCCGGGATCCAGGGGACGCGCGCCGCCGACAGCGCCGTGCGCTCACATCCAGCTGGGCGGCCGGATCGAATTCGCCACGTCCACAAGGCGGTAGCGGTGACGCCGCCGCGGCGAGTGCCGTGCGAGCTCCCGCAGCACCTCCTCGACACCGACGCGAAGACCCCGGTTGTCGAAGGGGTGGTCGAGAAACGGTTCGTCGGAGACCTTCACACCGCCGGAGCGGAGCCAGTCGAGGGCAATACCGAGGACGAACGCGCGGATCTGCAGAACGCGTGCCTCGGTCTCTGGCAGTCCGCCCACCCGCCGCGCGGCATCGCGCAGGTCTGCCTCGGTGATCTCCAGGCCGGGACGCCCGTCGAGCCGCAGGACCACCGACGTCAGTTGAGCTTCGCCGTAATGGCGTGAGGTCACCGGCACCTGGTCGAGCACTTCGATTGCGCCGGCGCGATCACCGTGGCCGGCGAGCACCCGGGCCAGGCCGAACGCCGCGCTCACCATGGCATGGTCGGTACGCCACAAGGTTCGGTAGTCCCGTTCGGCCAACTGCCACAAGCGTTTCGCATCCCGTACGTCGCCCGTGTCGAGCAGCAGTTCGGCCGTCGCGGCAGCTGCCAACTTGGGTGCCGCTTCACCGGGAAGCAGTGCGACGACCCGCTCGAAACATGCCAGGGCCGCCTCCAGATCACCGGTCTGCAGTCCGTTGATCCCGTCGTCCCATTCGACTCGCCAGTCCTCGTCGGACCCCTCGACCGGCATGGGTTCCGGCAGGGCGGCTGCGACGGTACGAGCGTCCAGCGCAGCGGTGCGCCGCCGGCCGTCGACGAACACGTCGGTGCCCTGCAACGCCAGATCGGCACCGAAGGTGGAGCGCGGCGGGCTGAACAGCGTCGACGTCCTGGGACACGGCGCCCCTGTCTGCTCGGCGAGGATTTCGTGCAGCACTCCCCGGCACTGCTCGGCCATCTCGTCCACCGACGAGAACCGTTGCATTGGAAGGGGGTTGGTCGCACGGACGAGGAGACGGTAGTACGACTCGTACCGTTCGAACAGCGGCACCTCGTCAAGGCTGGGCAACGTCTCGGCGTAGCGGTCGTTGGGCAGATCAACGGTCAGCTTGGCCAGCGTACGGCCGACCGTATAGACGTCGGTGGCCACGGTGGGTCCGGTCCGGACGATCTCGGGTGCCTGGAATCCTTTGGTGCCGTAGATGTATCCGAATTCCTCGATGCCCGACACCGCACCCATGTCGATCAGCTCGACATTGTCCTCGGTGAGCATGATGTTGTCCGGCTTGAGGTCGTTGTAGACCAGGCCGAGGGAGTGCAGGTACGCCAGTGACGGCATGACGTCGAGCAGATAGCCGAGCGCCTCCTCCACCGGCATCATCTGTCTGGCTTCTCCACCCGAGGTGGGCTGCTTCTTCGAAAGGATGGCGTCCAAAGTCGTTCCGCCGATGTACTCCATCACGATGTAACCGACGGGGCGACCGTCGAATCCCGGGTGCTCGACGAAGTTGTAGATCTTGACGATGCCGGGGTGATTGACCATCGCGAGGAATTGCCGTTCAGCGACGGCGATCTCCTGCGCCTGCTGCCCGCCGGGTTGGAGCAACCCCTTCAACACCACCCACCGGTCGCTGACATTGCGGTCGATCGCCAGATAGATCCAGCCGACACCGCCGTGCGCGATGCAGCCCTGGACGTCGTACTGACCTGCCACCAACTCCCCGGCCTCCAGCTGCGGTGAGAACGAGAACACCGCGCCGCACTCCGGACACACCCCGTCGCAGGGGCCCGGGTGTCCGGCACTCCCCCGTCCCACCGGACGCCCACAGCCTGGGCACTCCCGTTTCGCCTCGGCAACAACCGGATTGGTGAGGATGGCATGGGCGGGTTCGATGTCCTCCCGAATCGGGACCTCGACGAGGCCATCGCCGACCCGCCGCCGGCCGGTACGCAGCCGCGGACGGGTTGACGTCCCCTCGGCCTTGACCGGTGTCGATTCGGTCACCAGGACCGCTCGTGTGCCCTCTTCCCCTGCCATGTCAGTCCCGGTATCTCGGCTCCGGCGGACGCGGCGCAGCGCCGAGAACGTTGAGCCACTTGTGATACAGCGACAGCCAGGTCCCGTCCCGCCGTATCCGTTCCAGGGTCCCGTTGACCGCGCGGACCAGATCCTCGCGGGACTTGTTCATCCCGATGCCGTAGGGCTCGCCCTCGAGGCTGGGGCCGACCAGGTGCAGGTTGGGATCCTGCACCGCCATGCCGGCCAGTATCGAGTCGTCGGTGCTGACCACGTCGGTCTGCCCCTGCTGGAGCGCCACCAGGCAGTCGTCCCAATTCTGAACTGCGAGCAGGGTCGCTTCGGGCGCCACCCGGGCGACCGTGGCCAGCGAGGTGGTGTCCACCTGTGAACAAACGCGTTTCCCGGCCAGATCTCCCGGCCCCTCGACCGGCGAATCCTTCGGCACCAGCAACCGCTGGTGCGCATCGAGATACACCGTCGAGAAGGCGATCTGCTCCGCGCGAGCACACGTGATCGTCATCGCCTTCACGACGATGTCGACGGCGCCGTCCCGCACCGCGCTGATGCGCTCGGGCGAGGTCAGCAAGCGGAACTCCACCCCGCCGGGATCACCGAGCAGATCGCGGGCCACTTCGCGCGCGATGTCGACGTCGAAGCCCTGCAGCTCACCCGAGACCGGATCACGAAAACTCATCAGGTTGGTGCTCTGGTCGATGCCGACGACCAGTCGGCCCCGCTGCCGGATCGCCTGAACGGCGGGGCCTGACACTGTCGACGGACGCAGACTCGCTGTGGCATCGCAACTCTCGACCGGCACACCTGGCACCCGTGACGCCACGGCGGCGCCGCTAGGCAGCGGTACCGTGGTGAGCGAGGCGGACACCTGGACAAGTGGTTGTGCCGTGGCGCATCCGGCCACCACGGTCGCGGCGAGCAGGACAATTCCGGCGACGGCCCGCATCAGTGGTACTCGCTCAGCCTCGGCGCGACACCGGCGGCAACCGCAAGTGCGGCCAGCACACTGATGGCTGCGGCACCGGCGGGAAGCGCACTCAGCGCCGCGTAGGCGCGGGCGATCCCGTCGCGCTGCCGATCACGCAAGCGGCCGATGTCGGCCCCCAAAGCCGCATCGAGCCTGCCGAACTGGGCCGTGGAGTGCTGCGGCCCGCCGTCCCGCGCGATTGCCACGGCCCCGGCGTAATCGCCGCGGCCCAACAGTCTTCTGGCCTCGGCGTGCGATGCCTTCCAGCCCCGGAGCGCTTCTTGCGCCGCACCCTCGGGGTGCTGGTCGAGAATCCGGCCGACATCGGTGGTGCGCTGTTCGAACCGGACGTCGGAGAGCGGGTCGGACCCGCGTTTGAGCAGTCCGAGGATCTCGTCGGCGCGGGCCTGCTGGACCAGAATCCGGGCAGTCACCGCCGATTCCAATGGCTCACCGCCTTCGGTGCGGGCGCTGTTGACCGCATGCGTCACCACCAGCCCGGCCACTGCCAACCACACCGCGAGCCCGATCATCAACACCGACGCCACCACGAGACCGGGGTTGAGGCGCCGATGACTTCGCCTGGCGAGAAAAACCTGCGCCACCACCAACAACCCGACAACGAGCGCGGCTCCCACGATCAACACCCACGGTGTGGCAGCCGACCGCCCCGACGCCGTGACGGCCTCGGCCTGCGTCCGGTACAGCTGCTCGGCATCGGGCAGGATGGACTCCTGAAGCAGCGTGGACGATTCGCTGAGGTACCCGACGCCGATCGGGCGGCCCCCGCGGTTGGTCGCCCGGGCAGTCGCCATCATGCCGGTGTACACCGCCAGCTGGTTGGACAGGTCAGTGAGTAACGTCAGCGATCGGATGTCGTTGGGCGACACCCCATTCGATGCGGTGACCAGACCGGCCGACGCCTCCCCGACGGACGCGTCGTAACGCTCACGGACCTCGCGCGGTTCGACGCCACCGGCCAGAAACGCGGTGGCCGCGGTGGTGTTGGCCGACGACAGCGCACTGTAGATCCGTTGCGCGGCATCGGCCAGCGGCTCGGTGTGGGACCGCAGAGTCTCCAGTTGGCGTTGCCGGCTGGACTCCATCGCCGACGCCGCCACGCCCACAATCAGAATTGCCGCCACCAGAACGACGGCCAGCACCGCTATCCGGCCCGGTGTGGCCCGCAGGAAATCGACGACCGGCCGATCTTGTTCCTCGGCATCGGCAAGCACGGACTCGTCGAGTGTGAGCGTCTGCCGACTCTCCGACTCACCGCTGTGCACTCGACATCACCTCACCGCAGGCTGGTCCGAATTGCACGGTAACCCCCGCCAACGCGCTACGCGGGGTTATTACGCGGCCGCCACGCTCTCGGCGGCCATCACCTCCGCGGCCGCGCGTTCGCCCGAGCGAACCGCCCCGTCGATCCACCCGCACATTACGGCCGAACTCTCCGTGCCGGCCCAGTGAATGCGCCCGCACGGCTCCCGGAGGGCATGGCCGAATTCGGTCAGCACACCCGGCGGAGCGTGACTGATCATCCCGCCCCCCGAGTAACGCTCCACTGTCCAGTTCTGCTCGTGGTAACTGATCGGAGAGGCAGCCTCCGGACCGAAGCGGTCGACCAACTCGCCGATGACCACGGATTTGCGTTCCGCGGCATCGAGCAGACCGAGCCGCCGGGCGGCAGGGCCTTCGGTGATGACGCACATGATCCCCGGGGTGCCGGTGTCGGTGCACGCGTCGATGGTCAGGGTGGCCGGACTACCGGGAGCCGCGGACTGCCCGCACAGCCCGTCGGCCCGCCAGAACGCCGTGTCGTAGACGACCGAGATCTTGAAGACCGCACCGCTGGGCATCCGTTGGTGGAGAAACATCCGGTCGACGGGAAGCATTGGCTCATAGGCGATCTGGCTCGCGACGGCCAGCGGGACAGCGACGATCGCCTGCCGGGCCCGCACTGTCATACCGTCAGCATGAACCGTCACGCCGTCGTTCTCCTGGGCGATGAGGTGAACTGGTTGCGAAAGATGCAGCGCCTCACCCAGTTCGGTGGCCATCGGCCCGTAGACGGCCCCCATGCCACCGCGCACCCGTGCATCCTGGGCCCCGCCCCGATTGGAGATGACGAATCCAGGCCCGCCGCCCGAACCCATCTGGTGCAGCGCCCACAACAACGACACCTCGGATCCCGCCGAGGTATAGATGCCGGCCAGGGCCATGTCGAGCATCTCGCGCGCCTGCTTGGAGCGCATATGACGGTTGATCCACTCACCCAGGCTGATCCGGTCCCACTCGACCGCCTTCTTCGCCTCCCACGGGGCATCGAAGGGAATCGTCTTGCACATCAGCTCCACCTCGAGCAGTCCGGCGCCGAGGTTGGCGATGGCCCACGGACTCATCGCCCACGGAATCGTGCCGGAATATCGGTGTTGCTTGCCGTCCATGACCATCATCGCGCTGCCGTCGACGTACTCCTTGTATTCCTCGACGCCGAACTCGTCCATCAGCGCTTTGATGCGGTCCTGCCCCGGTCCGATCCACGCCCCGCCCCGGTCGATCCAGGTGCCGTCCGGCAGCATCTCGGTGAAGGTGCGGCCACCGACCCGGTCACGTGCCTCAAGCAGCGCCACGGAGCGGCCCGACTGCTTGAGCCGCAGCGCCGCGGTCAGGCCCGCGAACCCCGCACCCACCACACAACACTCAACATCTGTCATGGGTCACCCTCCCCGTTTTCGACGGGCCAGATTCGCTCAAATTACGCCGTCGTCAGCTGCTCTGGAGGCACTGTTGACCGACACGTGTGGTAAATGCCATAAATTTTGCCGCCCCGGGCACAGATCACTCCGATCGAGACGGGTTGCGGCCGCCGCCGACATCTAACCGACCCCCTGAAAATTGGACCGGAAGCCGGCCGTGCGATCATCTTTGACCTGCCAATTCACCGAGACCGGCCCTTTGTTCGCCTCCGGTTCTCCACACTCCCGGGCTCGTCAAGCAACGGTTGACGTCTGACCGTCGAACTGGTTGCCATCGACAGCACCAGAGAACTTCGCAATTCCGGTGATCATCGGCCCCGCCGGTAGGGTCCGGTCCTCGTGGGTAGACACCAGTTGAAAAAGGATCGGCGTCGCCGGTCTGCAGCCATGGCTGCGGTCGTCGTGCCTGCCGCCGCACTCATCGTCGTCGGCGCTGACACCGCGCCGGCCACCCAGGGCGACACCGAGGTCGTGCCGGCAGCGGCCGTCCAGCCCGTCGTCACCCCTGCCGCCCCGGCAGCACCGGCCGAGCGGGCCGTACGCCGGAACATGAGGTTCCCTCTGCCCGCCGGCCGGGCCTCCGAAAAGGGCCTACAGGTCGAGACCATCCTGGCCGCCCGCGCGGTCAGCGCGCGGTTCCCCCAGATTCTGGACATCGGCGGGGTCCGGGCCGATTCGATGAAGTGGCACCCGAACGGGCAGGCGATCGACGTGATGATCCCGAACTACGCCACCCCGGAAGGCAAAGCGCTCGGAGACAAGATCGTCGGATACGTCCTCGACAATGCCGATCGGTTCGGTGTGAACCACGTGATCTTCCGGCAGCAGATCTACTCCCGCGGCAGGGCTCCCAGAATGATGTCGGACCGCGGCGGTGTCACCGCCAACCACTTCGACCACGTTCATATCGCCACCAACGGTGGTGGATTCCCCACCGGGCACGAAACGTACCTGACGTAACTCCCGCGGCTCGTCCCGCCATCCGAATTCCCAGCTTTCACACAGGAAAAATCCGCAGCCGCAAGGTTGTGGTGTCCGGCTGCGTGCCATAACGTCAACCTAGTTGATTAGCCGCCCTAGAGGAGCTACCCCGTACCGTCCGCGCCTGGTCGACGCCAACGAAAGGGTCACGGATGCAACGGGTTTCGTTCATTCGTCGACTCGGCCAACGCTGGATGGTGCTGGTGGCGACAGTCGTGCTGCTGGTCGCTGGATTCGTGGTGTACCGCCTGCACGGCATCTTCGCGTCGCACGACGTCACCTCCACACCCAGCGGCTCGGTGAACGACATCGTCCCCTTCAACCCCAAGCATGTGGTCATCGAGGTCTTCGGCCCGCCCGGCACGGTAGCCACCATCACCTACCTGGACGTCAACGCCCAACCACAGCGCGCCGACAACTTCTCCCTGCCGTGGGCCTATGACACGACCACCACACAGCCCGCGGTGTTCGTCAACGTCCAGGCCCAGGGCGACGGCAGTTCGATCGGGTGCCGGATCAAGATCGATGACGTGATCAAGGACGAGAGAACGGTGAACACCTTGAACGCCTTCACCTCATGCCTGGACAAGTCCGGATGAGCAGCCACCGGGTTCCGGATTTCATCCGGCGGTTCGCACCACTCATCGCGCTGTTCTGGCTGGGCTTGGCGGTGGTGACGAACGTCTTCGTGCCGCAGCTCGAGACCGTCGCCGAATCGCACAATGTGTCGCTGAGTCCCCAGGACGCGCCGTCGTTGCAGGCCGCCAAGCGGATCGGCAAGGTGTTCGACGAATTCGATTCCGACAGTTCGGCGATGATCGTCCTGGAGGGCGACCAGCCACTCGGCGCCGACGCACATCACTACTACGACGGCTTGGTCCAGAACCTCCGCCAGGACACCAAGCACGTCCAGCACATTCAGGATTTCTGGGGTGATCCGCTGACGGCGGCCGGCTCGCAGAGCACCGACGGCAAGGCCGCATTGGTACAGGTGTACCTCGCCGGCAACCAGGGTGAGTCACTGGCCAATGAGTCCGTCGACTCGGTGCGCAACATCGTCAACCAGACGACGCCGCCGCCGGGCGTCAAGGCCTATGTCACCGGCGCCGCTCCCCTGGTCACCGATCAGTTCGAGGTCGGCCGCCACGGAACCCTGAAAACCACGCTGATCACCATCGGGGTGATCGCGGTGATGCTGTTCTCGCTCTACCGCCGTCTCACCACGGTCTTCTTCGTGATCTTCACGGTGATGATCGAGTTGACCGCGTCCCGTGGCGTCGTCGCGGTGCTGGCGAACGCCGGGATCATCGAACTGTCAACGTATTCGACCAACCTGCTGACGCTGCTCGTCATCGCCGCCGGCACCGACTACGCGATCTTCATCCTCGGCCGGTTCCACGAAGCGCGTCATGCCGGCCAGGACCGCGTCACCGCGTTCAACACGATGTACCACGGAACCGCGCACATCATCCTGGGCTCGGGTCTGACGATCGCCGGTGCGGTGCTGTGCCTCACCTTCACCCGCCTCCCGTACTTCCAGAGCCTGGGGATTCCCGCCGGCACCGGCGTCCTGGTCGCCGTGGTGGCGGCGTTGACCCTCGCGCCGGCACTGCTGGTCATCGGCCGTCATTTCGGTCTGTTCGAGCCTGCCCGCGCGATGCGCACCCGGGGTTGGCGACGCATCGGGACGGCGATCGTCCGCTGGCCCGGACCCATCCTGGCGGTGACGATCGCGGTGGCCCTCATCGGCCTGCTCGCCCTGCCGCGTTACCAGACGAGTTACGACGCGCGGCCCTACATGCCCGCCGGCGCTCCGGCCAACGTCGGATACGCCGCCGCCGAACGCCACTTCTCACAGGCCCGGCTCAATCCGGAACTGCTGATGATCGAAGCGGACCACGATCTGCGCAATTCGACCGACATGATCCTGCTGGAACGCGTCGCCAAAGCCGTCTTCCACACCGACGGCATCGCCCAGGTACAGTCGATCACCCGCCCGCTCGGTACCCCACTGGACCACACGTCGATCCCGTTCCAGATCAGCGCGGGCAGCGCACAGCAGATCAACAACCTGCCCTTCCAGCAGGCCCGAACCGCTGATCTGCTCAAACAGGTTGGTGTGATCAACAATTCGATCGACATCCTGCGCCAGCAGTACGCCCTGCAACAACAGTCGGCTGCCGTCACCGACGAGCAGGCCAAAGCCTTCCAGCAGACCGTCGCCACGGCGCAGAGCCTGCGCGACAAGATCGCCGACTTCGACGATCAGTTCCGCCCGCTGCGCAACTACTTCTACTGGGAGCCGCACTGTTTCGACATCCCCATGTGTGCCGCGTTGCGGTCGGTCTTCGATGCACTCGACGGTATCGACGAACTGACCGACCAGCTCGCCAACGTCTCGGGCAGCATCTCGAAATTAGATGCGCTGCAACCGAAATTGCTCGCGCTCATCCCGCCTCAGATCGCCAGCCAGCAGACCAACCGCGACCTGACCATGACTAACTACGCCACCAACTCGGGCATCAACGCGCAGACGGACGCCGCTCTGGAGAATGCCACCGCGCTGGGTCAGGCCTACGACGCCTCGAAAACCGACGACTCGTTCTACCTACCGCCGGAGGCATTCACCAACCCCGAATTCCAGCGCGGCATGAAGCTGTTCATGTCTCCGGACGGCAAGGCCGCCCGGATGATCATCACCCACGACGGCGATCCCGCTACACCGGAGGGCATTTCGCACATCGATGCCATCAGGCACGCCGCCCAGGGAGCAGTCAAGGGCACGCCCCTGGCCGGATCCAAGATCTACCTCGCCGGCACCGCGGCGACCTACAAGGACATCCAGGACGGCGCCAAATACGACCTCATGATCGCCGCCATCGCCGCGCTCAGCCTGATCCTGCTGGTGATGATGTTCATCACCCGCAGCATCGTCGCCGCACTCGTCATCGTGGGGACCGTGGCGCTGTCGCTGGGCGCCTCGTTCGGGTTGTCGGTGCTGATCTGGCAGGACCTGTTCGGCATCGACCTGTTCTGGATCGTGCTGGCGCTGGCCGTGATCCTGCTGTTGGCAGTCGGGTCGGACTACAACCTGCTGCTGGTCTCGCGGTTCAAGGAGGAGATACATGCCGGTTTGAACACCGGCATCATCCGGTCGATGGCAGGCTCCGGCGCGGTGGTGACCTCGGCCGGTCTGGTGTTCGCCGCGACCATGGCGTCGTTCATCTTCGCCGACCTGCGGGTCCTCGGTCAGATCGGCACCACGATCGCGCTCGGCCTGCTGTTCGACACGCTGATCGTGCGGTCGTTCATGACGCCGTCCATCGCAACACTGCTCGGTCGGTGGTTCTGGTGGCCACTCCGGATCCGGCCGCGACCGGCGAGCCAGATGCTGCAGCCATATGGATCACGCGCCTCGGTTCGCCAGCTCCTGCTGTGGGAGGACGATGACGCCGCAGCTCCGTCCCAGAAGTGACGGAAGTCAGCTTCTCACAGCAGAACTGAGCTCATCAGTCGGTTCGGCCGTCACCTCGACATCCCGCAGCTTCCCCTTCAGCCCCGCGACCCGGCGGAGCTGAGCGGCGATGTTCATCGAGGTCAACATCGGGATCCCGCCGATGAACGTCCGGAATGACGGGTTACCGCCATCGCGATGCAGCATGTACATGCAGCCGACGACATAGAAGAAGCCCATGGTGAACAGGACGGCCGGCATCGCGTAGGCAAGCGGCGAGCGAGCGTCGTTCACCAGCTCCGTCGCGTAGTCGAACTCATCCCGCGACATCGGTTCACGCTTGCGCAGCTTGGCGAGCACCGCCTTGTGGGCGCCGACCTTCTCGCCCAACGAAGCAGGGGTTCTCTTCTCCAGCCGGCCGATGTACACGAACACGCATGCCGCGAACGTCACCGCCATGACACCGGCAAGGATCGTGAGGTCGCCCCAGATTCCGAGATCCACTCGCCGCTCCTCTGCTCGCCATGGAGTATCTAGACCCGCTAGAAAACGTTACCCCGACAACCCAGTGATGACCTGGCCGAGCGCGTAATGAGCGGATTACTCGGACCTTCTCCATCTCCAACGCAGGAGCATCGACCTGTCCGTCGGTTAGGCAGGATGGCCGCCCCAGGACCGATTGAATATTAGACCTCGACCGAATGGATGTTGCGCAATCCGAGCGCCCGCCCTGCTGACGAAAGCTGACCGAAAACCCTGATCAATTAGTAGCAGCCGGGCCCCACTGTTTTTCCGCGTTTGCCCGCTGCAAAATACGAAGTTCGTTGCACACAGATTCTATTCCAGCCGGATCAGCGAATAATTGTTCAATGCTGCCGAGATGACCGCGTGCCCACTCCACCTCGTCCTTGGCCGAAAGATAGGCAATATCTTCGTTCCCTTCGAGATACTGCTTGATAAGAGACACCCAAAATCCAGTACGGGGAGATCTCGTGGGCGCGATCGACAACTGAAACTGACCTCTATCCACGGAAACTGACCACGTCAAGTCGGGCCCAGTGACGGTGACTGCAGCGTTCGCACCATCGGTCTTGGAATCGGTAAATCGATATCGTGAGTCTAGGTATAGAAAATCAAAATACCGAAGGTAGAATTCGAGTAGAGCTTTCACTGATGGTCTTCTCTCAATTCCGCGGAACGAACGTCGTGTCGTCGATGCGTCGATATCCGTGTTCTTGGATATATCTTAGCTCGGCGGCCGTACTACGAAATTCGTCCGGACACGTTCACTGGCGGCGTCACGGCCATCGGAATCAGCGATGTCATAACGCGCGCTACTGATCGAGAGATTGTCGGCCTGTCTGGCCATATGCTGCGCCTGACGGCTCCGCAGCGAAGCGAGCGTTGCGTTTCATCGCAGCCACACCGGCGCTACTGGGATGAGAACCGGATGGCGCGACATTGCTGGCCACCGGCCAGCGCAGCCGCCGTGCCCTCTGAAGCGTTCGAGACAGCTCTTCAACACGTCTTGCCGTGGTGGGGTGGACTCAACTGTGGACGCCGAGGTATGTCCAGCACATACATCGCGGTGACGACCGACACTGGTTCATGTCGCCACCGACACCTTGACGTCACTGAGAATTGCGGATCGTCGGCGTGCCGGAACCAGCATCGAGAGCAAACGGCGCGATGATGCAGATGTGGTTGATGATGCGAATGTGACCAACGCTGTCCCGGAACCTCCGACATCCACCCCGGATGCCGACGAGGTACGCACTGAGACCGAAACGGTTGCCGGTGCGCCGACTCCGCAGCCGCGCGCCTGGACGATGCCCAAGTCGCCCGTCACGCGTGAGCAAGCCGATGAGGTGGGCCGGATCGCCCGCAAGGCCGTCACCGCCATCATGGGGTTCATCGCCGGCCTTGCTCGATATGTCGCCCGCACCGTTCGGCAGCTGGCACTGGCGATCGATGCGGTGCCACCGGCCGTGCGCGTGCTGGCCCTGATGGGCATCTTCACACTTCTTGGCATCGTCGGCGCGATCGCGTTGGAGGGCACTGTCGCCCTGGTGTGCATCGTCGTGGTCATCCCGCTGTGCTCGACCTCCCTCGGCGTGCTCGGACACCGCTGGTACAGCGGACTCGGCACCCAGTCCGTGCCGAGGGCGGCGGTCCCCGCCGCTCCAGCGCCGGTCGCGGACTTGCAGCGTTCGATCGAATACGTCGACAAGAAACTCACACTCGCGCTCAACGCTTTTGGCGCCGAGCGTCAACAACACGCGATGATCGCCCTCTTCCAGGCCAAGACCGCTGTCGAACTCACGCTCGGGACAGAGCAGGACACTGCGTTCGATGCATTGCTGGCCGTGGACGACCATGACGCACGGCCACGCATCCGGGCCGGTTCCGCATCGAAATCGTTGCGGGAAAACACTTCCCTGGCCGCATCATGACCGAGCACACCCTCTCCGGTCAGGTCGCCCTCATCGAGGACGACTACACGTTGGTGATCAATCGTGGGGCCGAGGCGGGTGTGACGCCCGGCATGATCTTCGCCGTGCAGTCCGAGTCGGATCAGGTGATCACCGATCCCGAATCCGGCAGGGAATTGGGCAGACTCACCCGTGAGAAGCTTCGGGTGAAGGTGTTCGACGTGCAGCCCTTGTTCTCCCGCGCGCACACGTTCGCCCGAATCGACGACTTCTACGGGCTGTTCCAGGCGACGGCCGTGGTGACAGTCTATGTCGGTGACAGCTTGGAATTGGTGCCCGGCGAAGCCGAGGTCCGTCGGGCGGCGTCGGGGTAGTTCCGGGCCGTCATGCCCGACTCGGAACCGCGCCGACTGTGTTCAGTGCCGCTTCGATGTCCGCGACCCGCTGCACACTGACACCCCATGGCTCGTCAAGTCCGAGACGAGAGTCCAGATCCCACAGAACGCAACGCTCACCCGGCCCGGCGACCACGGACCAGGCAATGACGGTGCGGCGCAGCTGTTCATTCATGCACTCGCCGGTCGCCGCGGCACCGGGCGGTGCACCGCCGTCGGGGTGGTGGTGCAGGAACTGACCGTAGGCGGCGTCGCAGAATGCCGCATAGCGCGCGGTGCACAGAATCAGGCCATGCCAGGCTTCATCGACCGCACGTGACGGCATCCCGATGACCTGACCGTCGCGCAGCGCTACCGCGCAGCATCGAAACCACTGCCGCAGACCGGTTTCGACGAGTTCACGCGGCTGCCAAGGGCAGGTCTTGAACACCGCCTCCGGCAGTTCGAGATCGGCGATCACCTGCCCGGCGGCACGTCGGGCGCCACCTCTTCGCAGCGTGATCATCAGCAACCGCCTCCGCCCCCGCAACCTCCGCCACCACCACCACAGCTTCCACCACCGCAACCCCCGTGTCCCCCATGTCCTCCGTCGCTGAAACCGGAGTCCGCACCGGTCGCCCAGAATGCTGCCGCACCGCCGGCACCGGCAAGAGGCCCCAACCCACGACGGCGTGTCCCATGCCCACGAAGCCGCCGTTTGGCGGTTACGAAGATGGCCAAGATCGCTACGTCGAACGCGACCACCACCAGCAGAATCATCCACCACACGATGTCCGTCCTCTCCTCGCCGACTTCCTTACCGGACAAGCGGACCACGCGGTGCATCGCTACCGATCCCAACTCCGGTGTCGTACCCGTCGCGGAGGCTGCGCGCTACGGGCATCACGGTTCACGACGAAAGTGCACCTGTCGCCGACGAATTCGCCTAGCACTCAGTCAGTTTCCAAAAGGGCGTAGCCGTTCTCAGCTCGGTCGCGCGACCGCTGCTTCGCCTGCGCGATCGAAGCTCCATCCGACGGCCGTGGCCAGTGGAGAGATGTAGTCGCCCAAAATCAAGCGCCCCAAACGGAAGCGTCTCGCGCCCACCCCTCATTCTCCAGCTTGAGATGTCCAATGATCACCGCGTCCGCATTGCCGTCGAGGTCGGCCAGCGGTTGGTATTCCGAAGGCCAGCAGCGGAATACGTCCCACGCCTCGACAAGCTGACCGGCTTCATTGAACGACTCGATCCGGACGTCTTGCCGGAGGACGTTGAGTGACGATTCGCCGCCCTGTGCGAACCCTGTCGTCGCCTGGTTGACCCACATTTGGAAACTCGAGTCGTGGGTCATGCCACGCTCGAGCACGATGGGACTGAATTTTGCTGGACTAGCGATGACCTCGGTGCCGCTCCGCAAGCCAGCAATTCGTGATATTCCCGCAACATAGCGGGCGTCCCACTTGACCCGAAACCTGAAGTTTTTATAGGGGTCGATCCGTTCCGGATTGACAATGAACTCGGCCATTGACCGCCTCCTGTTGCTGTCAGTATTCGGCACACTTCTAAGCTGGTTCGTCCGGACTGCCGTACGAAGTCCTTCTCTCCGGTTGATCATGACGCGTCGGAAGTTCAAAGGGTGAGGTAGTGAGCTACTGCTCTATTCGTTCAGCTTCGCCGACGGCTGGCCTACATCTTCTGGGCCGCTGGACTCGGCAACCCCCGCGCGCAAAACAACCTCGGCGTCTACTACGGCGCTGACACGAACGGGCTGCCGCATGACGCCGAGATATCCATGCAACTCGACTCCTTGGCCGAGATGTCGTAGATGAACGTCTGACCCCAGATGGGACTAACGCCGCATGACTGACCGTCGAACAGCGAGTCATGTAGCGCCCCTGATGAATCTGGAGGAGACAGTGCCTACGGCTATCGGCACGTCAGTCGGGACGGGCTCGGTACCAGGGCTCGCCGATGTCGAGTTCACGCACGTCGACTCCCGCCGGGGTCACGAGTTCCTCGGGAGTGACGAAGTATCCGACCCCGACCGGGTCTCCGCAGACGTTCCAGCGCTCGCGACGACCGCGGCCGGCGGCGATCGCGTCGAACCGGCCGAGGATGCCGTGCACTCCGTCGTGGAGCGAACCGTTGTCGACGTCGAGCGCCATGGTCTCCTGCCCGTCGAGAGTGAGGTAGATCCTGCCGTCGGCGTTGCGCAGCGGCGTGCGGGTCACCTCAACGCCGGCGTTCGCCATCGCGGCGAGAGCGCCCGTGAGCAGCTCCTCCACCCACGTCTCGTTGTCGGCTGCGAAGTCGGTGTCGACCAACACGGCACG
Source organism: Mycolicibacterium peregrinum (assembly GCF_001665785.1). Lineage (GTDB taxonomy): Bacteria > Actinomycetota > Actinomycetes > Mycobacteriales > Mycobacteriaceae > Mycobacterium > Mycobacterium peregrinum_A. The sequence goes on along the minus strand of NZ_LZSO01000026.1, from coordinate 67,822 downwards.
GTGCCGGTGGCCGTCGGTCCAGTGACCAAAGAGCTTGTGGGACAGAAGTTCGTCCATCAGGTGGCTACTCGCATGTCGATGTACCCTCCCTCGGCTGTGTAGCCCTCCACCGGGCGCAGCGTGTAACCGTCACCGATCGTGTCGGTCCGGTAGAACCGCTCGAACATGTCCGCGGCCTCGTCCGCGGTGAACACCTCGTGGCGGCTGATCGTCTGAACGCTGCGCGGCAGCACGATGTCGACGTCGAGCTCGACGGGGCCGCTGTGCGGGTGGCCGACGACCGACCGCACCGACACCGCCCCGATGTCGGCGCCGCCGGGCCGGCAGAACTCGATCGCCATGGCCTCGGCGGTGCCGGCGGCCTGCAGGTACAGCGAAGTCGAGAAGTCCGCCACCACGCCGCGAGGTGGGCGGGCGCTGAGCACGATGGCCCACGGGTCGGCGCCGTCCATGCTGCGCAGGTGGTGGCCGATGATGCCCCTGTGGTGCTCACGGATCAGATCGTTGGAGATGGTGCGGTCGGTCTCGCACAGCACCTGGTAGTCGTGGGTCGGGGTGAGGCTGTCGGTGAACGCGGCATACGCCGCAGGGCCTTTCGCGTAGGCGGCCAGGTACTTGAGCACGTCGACCGTCGAGGACATCCCGCCCCGCTCACCGCGGGCGATCGCCTCATCGGCCAACCCCGCGGCGTCAGCGTTGCGCCCGGCGGCGATCAGCGCGGTGACGGTGCGGGTCAAGGCTCGGTTGGGGGCGATGCCGTCGGGGGGCCGCTCCACGACGGCCGCGTAGTCGGCGGCAGTGGGGTGCGCGGTGATGAACTCACCACGTACGCGGTCGAACTCGTCGAGCACTGGATCCCACTCCGGCTCGCCGGTCGCCGGAATGTCCCGGTGGCCGGTGCCGATCCGCAACGGCTGCACCTTGAAGGCGCCGTTGACGCGGCGGTTGATCCGCATCTGCCGCCCCATCACCACGTCGGGCATGAAAGCGGCCCAGAGGATCTCGTCGACGGCAAGCGGCTTGATCTCCACGGTCCAGGTGATCCGCAGCCGGTCCGGGTCCTTGTCCGGGTGGAACACCTGCGGGTAGAAGAGTTCGGTCACGTAGACATCGTCGAGGACGAACCCCGTCGCGCTGACGAACCGCATCCCACGGCGCTTACACGCCGGCCGCAGAGCATCGTTCCACGCCTGAAGGATCGGTGATCGCTTCGCCACAGTTCCCCCTCCACCACGGTCCCCCGACCGCTACCGCAGAAGTACACCAGACGGCGACGCCACGGGGCAGCAGGGTTCAGCAAGGCACCTCGCAAGGGTGATGGTGACATCCTGGCAGCCCAGTCGCCGAATGGCGTCGACGTCGTCGGTGGTGCCGATCCGGACGAGCTGTTCCGAAAAGCCCAGGGAACCGGTGTCCTGGAAGAATCCAAGATTATTCCAGGGGATGTGGAGAACAGAATCCCCGGCGCCGGTCATGTCGTCGCCGATCGTCAGGACAGGCTGCGTCGGTAGAACGTGGCCAGGCGGTCGAAGGGGATCATGTCGACGCGGTCATAGAGGTCCACGTGTCCGGCGCCGGGTACGAGGACGAGTTCCTTGGGTTCGGCGGCGCGGCGGTAGGCGTCCTCTGCGAACTCGCGGGAGTGCGCCTGTTCTCCGGTGACGACCATCAGCGGCCGCGGCGAGATGGTCTCGATCTCCTCGAGCGGGAAGTAGTTCAGGAAGCGCACGTTGCTGGTCAGCGTCGGGTGCGTGGTCGTTGCGGGTGTAGCCCCCACTGGGGTGTAGCCGCCCCGGGAGGTGCGGTAGAAGTCGAAGAACTCGCGCTCGACCGGGGTGGACGAGGCCGTGAGCTCGTGCACCGTGCCGCTCGTGTATTCGGTTGCTGCACCGGCGAACTCGGCGTCGCGCTGTGCGGCGACCTGAGTGAGGACCTCGCGACGCTGCTCCAGTGTCACCGCGTGGCGCAGGCCGAAACGGTTGGCGGCACCCATGTCGTACATGCTGACGGTGCCGACGGCCTTGATCCTGGGGTCGATCTTGGCGGCGCTGATCACGAAGCTGCCGCTGCCGCAGATGCCGAGCGCACCGATCCGTTCACGATCCACGTAGTCGAGAGTGCGCAGGTAGTCGACCGAGGCGTTGTAGCTCTCGGCGTAGTTGTCGGGAGCCACCAGGTTGCGCGGTTCGCCGTCGCTGGAGCCCCAGTAGGCGTGGTCGACGGACAGCGTCACGAAGCCCTGCTCGGCGAGCTTCTGTGCGTACAGGTTCGCGGACTGTTCCTTGACCGCGCCCATCGGATGACTCACGACGATGGCCGGATTGCGGGTGCGGCGGTTCATGTCCTGCGGGACGAAGAGATTCGCCGAGACCCGCTGTCCGAACTGGTTGCCGAAGGTGACGCCGTGAGCTTCCAGGCGCTCGCTGATGAAGAAGTTGTCGGCACCGCGTGAGGTGTCTCCCGCAGGCAGGCTGCGATCAGGACTGGGAAGGTTCGCAGGGCCGGTCGTGGGGCCGCCCGACGCCGCCCCGTTCGACGACGGTCCTTCCGACGGTGACGGGGTCCCGGCGTCATTCCCGGACGAACAGCCGGCCACTCCGAGCAGGCGCGCGGCCGCCGCACCGGCGCCGGCTATCTGGATCAAGCCGCGTCGGCTCAGTTGCATCTCACGCATGGGGATTCCTCTCTCAAGGTTGTTCAGAATCAAGTGGTTTGAGCTGTGGCTGGTCGGAGCACGCGGAGCGCGACGGCGGACGCCACCGCGAGGACCGTCACGATGGCCGCCATCGGTACTGCGGTCTCGGCACCCCCGAGGCCGGCCAGCGGTGCGATGACACCGGCCATGCACCACTGCACGAAGCCCAGCAGCGCCGAGCCGGTGCCGGGATGTTCGGGTACGGCGTCGGAGGCGAGTGCACCGGCGTTGGGACCGACCAGGCCCTGGGCGGTCATCAAGACGAAGAACCCGCCGAGTGCGAGTGGCAAAGGCATGTGGAACCAGGCCGCACCGACCAGCAGGAACACTCCCGCCACAGCGCTGGCGGCCAGACCGACGCCGACCACCTTGCGGGTGGAGACCCGGTTGGCCAGGCGAGCCGCCGCCAGGGTGGCGACGGTGAGACCGACTGCGTTGAACGCGAAGTCGATCGAATACGCCATCGGAGACAGCCCGTTCATCGACTGCAGCACGAACGCCGAGGTGGCGACGTAGGCGAAAATCATGCCCATGGATGAGCCGAACACCAGCAGGTAGCCGACGAACGAGCGGTGGCGCAGCACCGTTTTCGCCGTCCCGGTGATGTGGCTGAGCCCGCCGCCATGCCGCTTGTCGGCGGGCAGCGTCTCTGCCACCCCGACCGCGACAGCGAGGAACATCAACGCGGCCAGTGCGGCCACCACCCAGAACGACACCCGCCAGTGCGAGAACTGAAGGATCACCCCACCGAGCAGCGGCCCGACGATGGGCGCGACCCCCGACACACCGGCCACCATGTTCATCGCCCGCACCAGCTCGGCGCCGCGGGTGAGGTCCACGACGATCGAGCGGGCGATCACCATCGCCCAGCCGCCACTGAAGCCCTGCACCAACCGCGCCAGCATCATCACCGCGATGCTCGGGCTGAACGCACACACCGCCGATGCCGCCGCCAGCACGGCGAGCGACACCAGCAGTGGTGTGCGGCGGCCGATCCGGTCTGAGGCGGGTCCGCCGACCAGCTGACCCAGAGCCATGCCGACGAAGAACGTCGTCAGCGTCAACTGCACCTGCGTGGCCGTTGCGGTCAGGTCCCGGCCGACCAGCGGGAACGCCGGCACATACATATCGGTGGCCAGCGGTGCGATCGCCGTGATCAGCACGATGGTGGTGAGCACGGTGGCGCTCAATGCGAGCGGTGCTCGGTTGCACACGTCGCGCGGCGCGTCGGTGGTCGGGGTCATCGGGTCCCTTTCGATGTCGGTGTCGACATCAATGCAAGCGGCCCGCGCAGCAGTGAAGAAGTCACTGTCGAGAGGTGTACCCGCAGGGTATCCCTGGCTGCCCGATCCGCCGGTAGCGTCGGATCGGTGGACAACAGGGCGGAGGTACGGGAGTTCCTGACCTCCCGGCGGGCGAAACTCTCCCCCGCGGATGTCGGCTTGCCCGACGTCGGGCAGCGGCGGGTGCCCGGGCTGCGCCGCGGTGAGGTCGCCACCCTGGCCGGCGTCAGTATCGAGTACTACGCCAAGCTCGAACGCGGCCAGATCGCCGGCGCATCGTCCTCGGTCCTGGAGGCGATCGCCCAGGCCCTGCGCCTCGATGACACCGAACGCGCCCACCTGTTCGACCTCGCCCGCACCGCCGATGGCATCCCGACCTCCGGCCGGTCACGGCGACGGGCAAGCAAACCAGTCGGGTCCCGGCCCAGCCTGCACTGGGCGCTCGAAGCGATCACCGATGGCATCGCGTTCGTCCGCAACCCTCAGCAGGATCTGTTGGCCACCAACGCCCTTGGGCGCGTCTTCTACTCACCGCTCATCGGCGACGGCGGCCGGACCCCCAACCTGGCGCGGTTCCAATTCCTCGACCCCGCGTCCCGCGACTTCTACCCCGACTGGGACCTGTTCGCCCACATGTGCGTGTCGATCATGCGCGCCGAAGCCGGACGCGACCCGCATGACCGCGGCCTGCAGGACCTCGTCGGCGAACTGTCCACCCAGAGTGAGACGTTCCGCCGACTCTGGGGCACCCACGATGTCCGCACCCACGGTGCCGGGACGAAGCGGTTCCACCACCCCGACGTCGGTGAGCTGATCCTGGCGTACGAAGAACTGGCCATCACCGCGGAGCCCGGCCACGTCGTCATCGTCTACACCGCCGAACCGGGGTCCCCCTCTGCGGAGAAGCTGCGGCTGCTCGCGTCGCTGGCTGCCGCGACACATGACCCACGGGTCATTCCGCAGGACTGACCGGCACAACCCGAAGAGAGGAACCAACGATGACTGACGAACAGAACACGGGCTGGACCGGCGGACGCAACGCCTTCGGAGAGTTCGCGCCCGGCATGGTGCACTACACCGACAAGGTCCTCTTCGACGAAGTGTGGGAGCGCGAGGGCCTGTCCAAACGCGACCGCAGCCTCGTGACGATCTCCGCGCTGACCGCCATGGGCAAGATGGACCAACTCCAGTTCCACCTCGCCTACGCCCGGCAGAACGGCGTCACCGACGAGGAACTCAAAGAAGCCCTGCTGCAGCTGGCGTTCTACTCCGGCTGGCCCAACGGCATGGGCGCCACCACAGTGCTCAAGAACATCATCGAGGAGAACTGACCATGCACACCAGAACACTCGGACAGGGCCTGGAAGTTTCCGCGATCGGGCTCGGCGCCATGGGCATGTCCCAGGGCTACGGCCCCAACCCCGGCAACCGCGACGACATGATCGCCGTACTGCGCTCCGCGGTCGACGAGGGTGTGACCTTCTTCGATACCGCCGAGGTCTACGGCCCCTACGTCAATGAGGAACTCGTGGGCGAGGCGCTCGGGCCGCTCCGCGACGAGGTTGTAATCGCCACGAAGTTCGGCTGGCGCATCGAGGATGGGGCGATGGCCGGCCTGGACAGCCGTCCCGAACAGATTCGCCGGGTCGCCGACGCTTCGTTGAAGCGTCTGCGAACCGACGTGATCGACCTGTTCTACCAGCACCGTGTGGACCCGGATGTGCCGATCGAGGATGTCGCGGGCACCGTCGGCGAGCTGATCGCCGAGGGCAAGGTCAAGCACTTCGGGTTGTCCGAGGCCTCGGCCGCGACGATCCGTCGCGCGCATGCCGTGCACCCGGTCACCGCGGTCCAGAGCGAGTACTCCCTGTGGACCCGGGACCCCGAAGCGGAGGTGCTGCCCACACTCGCCGAGCTGGGCATCGGATTCGTGCCGTTCAGCCCGCTGGGCAAGGGCTTCCTCACCGGCACCGTCGACGCGTCGACAAGCTTCACCGAGGGCGACATTCGCCAACGGGTCCCCCGCTTCGAGGCGGACAATCTCGCCGCAAACCAGGCCCTTGTCGACCACGTCAAGAGCCTCTCCGAGGCCAAGGGCGCGTCGACCGGGCAGATCGCCCTGGCCTGGCTGCTGGCGCAGCAGCCGTGGATCGTGCCGATCCCCGGGACCCGCCGCACCGAGCGCATCCGCGAGAACGCCACGGCTACTCGAGTCGCGCTGTCTGCCGACGAACGCGCCGACCTCGACGGTCTCGCCCGGCGCATCGGCGTGCGCGGCGACCGCTACAACGCCCAGCACATGGCCTACGTCAACCGCTGAGACGTCCGCTTCCTCATCCGGATATGCGGCCGCGAAGAATCCCTGCGCCGTGTGCGACTCACTCACCACAGGGAGAAGCCACATGACTGACAACCGATTCGACCAGATCTTCCCCCTCGGGGAGCCCAACGACGCCTACGCCCAGTACTTCACCGGGCAGAGCTACCTCGCCCCGCTCACCTCCGGAAGTGTTCCCGTGAGCAACGTGACCTTCGAACCGTGCTGCCGCAACAACTGGCACATCCACCACGGCACCAACGGCGGCGGCGACCAGATCCTGATGTGCACCGCGGGCAGCGGCTGGTACCAAGCCGAGGGCCAGGAACCGGTCAGCATGCAGCCGGGCACCGTGATCCGTGTCCCTGCCGGCACCAAGCACTGGCACGGCGCAAAGGCCGACTCCTGGTTCTCCCACCTGGCCTTCATCACTCCCGGCGAAGACCTCAGCAACGAATGGCTCGAACCGGTCACCGACGAGGTGTACGGGGAGCTGCCGAAGAACGGAGCGAACGCATGACCATCCTGAACGAGACCTACGAACTGTCGAACGGGCGGACCATCCCCAAGCTCGGGCTCGGCACCTGGTTCATCGACGACGCCGTGGCCGCCGACGCCGTCCGCGACGCCATCGAGATCGGCTACCGCAACATCGACACCGCCCAGGCCTACGGCAACGAACGCGGAGTCGGCGAGGGCGTCCGCACCTCCGGCGTGCCCCGCGAGGAGCTCTTCGTGTCCACCAAGCTGGCCGCGGAGATCAAGGACTACGACGGCGCGGTCGCCGCGATCGAGGAGTCGCTCGCGAAGCTCGACATCGGCTACATCGATCTGATGCTCATCCACTCCCCGCAACCGTGGAACGACTTCCGTGGCGGCGACTACTCCGAGGGCAACCGCCAGGCCTGGCGGGCTCTCGAGGAGGCCCATGGCGCCGGGAAGGTCGGCTCGATAGGGGTATCGAACTTCCTGCAAGCGGACCTGGACAACATCCTCGAGCACGCCGTCGTGACCCCGCACGTCAATCAGATCCTCGTCCACGCCGGCAACACCCCCACCGAGCTGATCGCCTACTGCGAGGAGATAAACATCCTCGTCGAGGCGTACTCACCCATCGCCCACGGCGAGATCCTGAACAACCCGGAAGTCGCGGCGATCGCGGAGCGGTACGGCGTGAGTGTGCCGCAGCTGTGTATCCGGTACACGATCCAGCTCGGCACCGTCTCCCTGCCGAAGACCGCGAACCCCGACCACATGCGCTCCAACGCCGAGGTCGACTTCGTCATCTCCGACGCGGACATGGAACTGCTGCGGAACCTGGACGAGCGAGACTACGGACAGTCCGGCGTCTTCCCCGTCTACAGCGGGAAATAACCCAGCGGAGTGCCCCGTCGACCCCTGAACGTGGGTGCGACTCCTGAGCATCATGTGCCCCGACAAAGAAAAAAACTCGCTCGGCTTACGCCGGCGAGTTTCTTTATGTGTCGGGCTGACAGGATTTGAACCTGCGACCACTTGACCCCCAGTGTCGTCTAGCGGGTCCGCCAATGTACGCCGGCGCCCCGTTGTCGCACGTCAAGCCCGGTATCCGGTTCTCGCCGGACAGCCACGGATACAGGTGGATTGAAACGCGTTGCTATCCACGTTGCTATCCGCCACATCTGGTGTCTGGCTGCGCGACCCGATGTCCTTACTCGGGTTCTCCCCGGGCGACCATCGTGGTTTGCCGCCGGTTGAGATGACGCGGCTGGCATGTCAGTAGCCCGATGCATACTCGGCGGATGGATTCACCGTCGGCAGGCACGTTCTGGCAGATCGATACAACCGAACGGCGGGTGCCGGGCCAACTGCTCACCGGCGGTGACGATCGCCCGACGTTGGAGACGGATAAGGCGATCTTCATCGAGAGACGGTTCTCGTTCACCCGGACGCCCACCGGCGGGGCGATGGTCGCCATTTCGGGCGACCCGGAGCATCACGTCGCCGACTTTCAGGAGAGGACGATCCACGGCGAACTTGCTGACGGCACCCGGGTCACACTCGTTGGCGCGCAGGGCGGCAGCCGAAGGCTCGGGTTCCTTCGTGAGCCGAGTGAGGCACACCAACAGTTCCGCGCTAGGTACGCCGTCATCGGCGAGCACATCAAGGCCGACGAGGTATACCACTCAGTCAGGTTTCAGGTTGTGTCCGCGTCTTGGTGGGGAGACGCCGAGGACGAGGCGCAAAGCCTCAGCGGCGATCACCTGCGCATCTACAACGAAGACGGCACGCGATGGTTCGAATTTACGGCCTTGACTGGAGCGACGTTGGGCGATCTCGACTCCGGAGTGATTAACGCAGTCACGACGCTGATCGAACTGGCCACGACGAACGAAGTGACGGACGCGAACGTACAGGTTCGGACCGAGGCCGAAGGGGCATGGCGGATCGTCGATCGCGGCCAACAATCCGTCAAGAAGTCTGGCCATCCCCTGATAGGCACGCAGCACCTCACCGCCGAGAAGTTCGCAACGTGGATTGATTTCCGTCACGAGACTCAAGGACTCGACGCTGCTGTCCTGGACGACCTTCCTGGCGTTGCAATTCAGACACGCGTGCTGACGCTTGGATCGGTCGCCGAAGGACTACACCGGCGCCTGTTTGGCCAGGGTGAAAAGCGCGTAAAGGGATTGTCAAGCAGCAGGATCGAGAAAATGCGCCGCCTCGCCCGTGAGGCCGCGCTCACGAGGATGACGGAGCCCGAGTACTCAGACGAAGACCGTGCCGAGTTCGGTAAAGCAATCAATGAAGCGTTCTCACACATAAACGAACAGACCTTTCGCAGCCGCATGGAAGACTTGCTGACCGACGCCCGACGCTCGATCCCGAGTCTTGGCGCCGGTTTTGCAGATTGGCCAAATGCTGTGTCAACGGCACGCAACCTCATGGCTCATCAGCCGTCGCTGCCTGATGACGTTGACGCCGACCAGTTTCTGGACTTGCTCGTCGCGCTGAGCTACTCCATCGCGTGGGTGCTGCGGACGAACATGCTAAACAAAGCCGGATTCGATGTTCCTACAATGCAAGAGGGGTATCGCGATTCATCGTCGTACGGTCATCACCTCGCGAACACGCGGATGCTGCTCGCAGGCAGCCCATGGGGGGTTAACACCGATTTGGGCACGCGTGACAACGAGTCCACCTAGGGCCTCGCATGATGGCCATTCCGCCAGCCCGCCCACCCGGGCAAGCCGTCTCAGTGGTCATCTATCCGTGCAGCAGACCCAACCTCAGCTATTCTTTCCGAAACGTACTGGATGTTATTCGACCTCGCGCCAGCGGTAACACTCGCGGGTGGGGCTGGATAGCAAAAGCCTGGCGAGTGATGCGGCAGTCACGCACAGAGTCGGGCTTCAAAACTGAAGTGGTCGTTGCGACATTCGGCAGTCACGAAGTCAACGCCGATCGTATGACCGGTGCCGCGCGGCGCGCACGCGGCACCGTAATTTTGTTGTGCTGCAGTAGGGTTGGCAGTCGCCCTATAGATGAAGTGAAATCGTTGAGCACCCGAAAGGACTCAATCCCGTGTCGTATCGGTACTTCTAGCGAGAACCTTTGCCCTGGCCAGGGATTATTCGGAACTCTCCGCCTCAAGTAAGTACCGGGTGAATCGTCATTAACCGCTTTGATGCGCCACACAGTCGCTGTAGTGCCCGGACGACTCACGGAATGTAGACGGCCCGAATGTCGTTGATCTCCCTGAGCTTCAGGAGATGCCGCGTCAAGCTCCGGCTAGCGGTCCGCCAACCCCACGTTCATAGGTGGCCCGGATGACGAGGTGCCGCGCACCAACCGGTGTGAGGAAGAGCGTCTCTTCGGAGGCCCCTGTTGAGGAGCTTGCCCGTGCTGTACAGCGACACCACCACCGACATCGTCTGGATCGACCACGAGCTTGTTGCAGCGCTACGCGAAGAGATAGCCGAGCTGGACGACGAGCAGCTACTGAAGCGCGAGTACGATCTCCACGGTGATGCTGCCATCCGTGAGTACATCATCGAGGCGTCTCTTGTCGGCATCTACACCAGCGTTGGCCCCGAGGTCGCATTCCGACGCATCAGCGACGGTGAGGTATTCAGCCCCGATGAGATCGAGGCTGAGTTCGCGCAGGACGTTTGCGACTTGGAACCCGCCCACCGTGCCGAGATCACCTTCGCCCGCTGGATGGACGAGGTGGGCTACGTAGAGGTACACACCGAAGATGAGATCGCAGAGGGCCAGGAGTGAGTACGGATCAGGATCGCCGCTTACGTGCCGAGCTGGCAAGGGAACTTGGCTTTTGGCCCGCCACCCTCGACTCGGACGATATCGCGCAACATCGGCTGGCCGCCGCCGCCGATCGGGGCAAGCTAGGCCTGGAAGAGATCCACCGGCGGTGGGCGTGGTATCGGGAGGAGAAGCGGCGGTGCGATGCCGAGGAGCAGGGCCGCTCTGATGTCGCACACCTCTAGGCAATATGCGTCCAGTGAGCCGGAGCACCGGTTGTGTGCCGTGTTGACAGCTGAGCTGGGCTTCTCCCCTGCGACCCTCGATCCTGACGACATCGAGCGTCACAGTCGCTCGAATGCGGCTCCGGATTCCGCACCGACGATTGAGTGGATCGGGCGCAAGTGTGCCAGTGCACGACTCTGGGGAGATCGCCGATAACGGATTCGAGGCCACGGCGCGATCGTTCCAACATAGTGGAGTGCGCCGTGTGTCTCCACGAGGCTGCTGCGCACGGTCCCACGAGTCTGGACGGTTCGAGGTGACGATAGCCGCGTGCTCCAAGATCCTGTTCGCCACCTCGAGAATACGGATTGTGATGCACCAAATCTTGCCCGCATTCAGTAGCTTTGAGGGCGATGACATTCCCAAATACGCCTGGAACACGGCCAGCAGCCAAACCACCAACTCTCGACGACGCCCCTGTTCGACGTAGCCGACGAGTTGGCGCGGCTCGCCATGGAGCAGACCGGGCCGACGGGGTGATTTATAGCGATTGTCACTTCGATGGGTGACGAACCGGACTACAACCTGGGTCGACAAGGGGCACCAGCGCCTAGATGGGAAGACCTCGACGCAGAGACCCGCGCAAAGTTGACCCAAGCGCTTGCGACAACAGTGCAAGACCTGCGGATCGCGATACAACCCGTAATCGACTCGGTACGGGAGACAGTGCTCCCAGTGCTCGAAAGCTTCTCGGACTGGCTGCCGTCTCTGGTGCCGGCCTATGACATGTTTGGGGAGATCACCGCATTTTTGCGGGAGTGGGTACCCAACTGGCCGAGCGACCTTGACACCGAAAAGGCTTGGGACATCACCGGGACGGGGATTCCCTTGGCCTTCGTTCCGTGCCCAAGCATTGTCCATGCACTTGTCGCGGCAGACACTGGCCGCGACCGCCTCGACATCTTGATGGACTCGAAGGACCGCATACTAAAGGACTGCCGAGACGCCCTCGATCCTGACGACGGAAGTCCAGTAGCGGAGTCGCTGGCCATGCTGCCCCCGCTCTTGCTCGAAGCAATCGACGTTCTGGAAGCTGGGCATGTGGCTGCATGTTGCACGCTCGCAACTTCTGTCATCGACTCGGCGCTCCGGCGAACGTCGAAGAAAACGTTCAACTACAACGTCGTCCGAACCGGCTCGGTGAAGATCAAACTTCAAGAAGCCGTTGCAAAGAACGAATTTCGAGTGGCACTCGCTGAGCGTCCACTCCATTCATTGTTGGAGGAGTGGCGGCCCGACATTCCGAAGCCGATGCCGTCCATGCCGTCTCGCCATGTCGTCGCACACTGGGCTGACCCGTCCCATATGACGGAGGTGAACGCAATCATTACCACCATGGCCGCTACCAGCTTGATCTTAGGTCTCGCTGAACGTGAGGCAGTTTCAGCGCTTATCGACGGCGAGATGCGCTAGCGGCTAAGCCCCTGGGCTGTCGGTCTACGCGAAGGACTTGCCAAGAGCGTTGACACATCATGCTGCTTGGTGGTGCGCGAGTCGTTGGAGGTGCGGTGCCGGTGTCGGGCATCTCGTGACCGTCTCGTAAGAGTCGAGTTCCGAGCGTCTCGAAAGACTTTCGCACAACTTGGTGCACATCACCTGAAGGCACCTACCACACCCTTGGACTCGCCATATGCGCCCGGCTAACTGCGGGCGACGTGACCGACCGCTCAAGCGAACAGGCACGTTTACATGAAGTCGTCGGGCATGGCGATGGCAGCGGCTAACATTCGCCCATGCCGCTGCGGATCGGTGAGACCTTCGCCGGGTACCGGATTCTGCGTTTGCTTGGGTCCGGGGGAATGGGCGAGGTCTACCTCGTCCAGCATCCCCGGCTTCCCCGCCAGGAAGCCCTGAAGGTCTTACGCCCCGAGTTCTCCCAGGACGAGTCGTTTCGGGAGCGGTTCATCCGCGAAGCAGATCTCGCCTCGGGACTGCGCCACCCCCACATCGTCGGCATTCACGACCGAGGCGAGCACGACGGCCAGCTGTGGATCGCGATGGATTACATCGACGGCACCGACCTCAGCCATCTCCTGGAGCAGCGCTACCCGCAGGGCATGCCGGTCGGTCACGTCCTGCCGATCGTCACGGCTGTGGCCAGCGCGCTGGACTACGCCCACAAGAAGGGCCTACTACACCGAGACGTCAAGCCCGCCAACATCCTCGTCGCCGACCTCGACACCGATGACCCCAAGATCTACCTCGCCGACTTCGGGATCGCCCGCCCCCTCGATGACACCAGTGGCATCACAACCACCAACATGACAGTCGGGACAGTGGCCTACTCGGCCCCGGAGCAGCTCATGGGTGACTCGATGGATGGGCGGGCCGACCAGTATGCCCTCGCAGCGACGACCTACCACCTGTTGACCGGGTCGCAGCTCTTCCCGAACACCAACCCCGCCGTCGTCATCAGTCGCCACCTCAGTGCGCCAGTTCCTCTCCTTGGTGGCATACAACCCGAACTCGCATCGCTCGACCCAGTTCTGGCTGCCGCGTTGGCCAAGAATCCCGAGAATCGGTTCGCATGCTGTACCGACTACGCCCGTGCACTCACCGAAACCGTTGCACCGCAAACCCGGAGAGTTGGTGCAGCGCCCACCACCCCTGGCCCCGCAGTGCGTAGGGTCCACCGCACGGCTTCCCCGTCCAAACCCGTTGGCGCTACTGCCCGTGGCGACTCTGCTAGCTCGGTCAGACGGTGGCTGATCGGCAGCTCGGTTGCGGCGGTGTTGCTGCTGCTCGGTGTTACCGGGGTGCTGTGGCGGCCTTGGCAGCACCCGCAATCAACTACCACCGTCATCTCATCGAACAATGCGCCGACCACATCGGCTCCATCCCCGACCGCGACGACAGCGGCACCGGCCCCTGTCCCGACTTCTGCTGCGCCGGAGCCTGCCCCTCCGACGAGTCCGGTAGCGACACCCTCGGTGGCGGTGACAACGCCTTCGCCCAATCCCAACGGGCCTGGGTGTTCACCCCAGCGACTGGACAAGTGTGGTCAATGGACGCCCGAGCAGGCCGCGTTCGCCTGCAGGGCAGTCTTGGGTGGAGCCGACTACACCACCGACCTCAAGCGCATGCTGATGAATCGCTACGGCCTGAGTGACGAGAGCGCCTTCTTCCTCGGCAAGGAAGCCATGTACAGCATTAACAGCGGTGGCTACATCGGCACCGGGGGCAACGCCGACGGCCCACATCCCCTGTGCAACGACATCGTTCCTTGACAAGACGTCCGAGCCCGCCGGCCGGCCCACCGGGTGGCACGGCCTCAGACGCTGAAGGTTGAAATTTCGTCGTGCCCCACTTAGGACGGAACTGTCCGAGTGGACGAACCACTGCTGAGTGGGGAGAGAGCTTCGATGATCAGCGCAGAAATTGCTGTTGCTGCGGTCGCGGTCCTGGCCAGTAGCACCACGGCGGTCGTCAGCATGGTTGTTGCCTACCGTTCTCAGCGGTCGGCGATACGGGAACAGAACCTATGGCAAGAACGGACCAACACCTACCTGAAACTCCAGGGATGGCTTCATGCGATCTATGAATGGGATGACCGAGGACATCGAAATGACCCGCCATCTCCCGACCTTGACACCATGATGAGGGTCAGGCTCTTTGCCAGCCCCTTCATCGTCGAGCATTTCGCGCAAATGGAGCGCGTCGTCGACCGAGCTGTGTGCGCCAGACGCGATAAAGACTGGGAGACCTTCGACAATCTGCGACTTCAACTGAGCGTTGGGTTCGCAGTAGATCTAAACGCCCTAATGCGTGATGAACTTCGGGGACATTCGAATGAGTACGTGGCGACTCCTAGTGGTCAGATCCGACTTCGATGGCGCAAACGACAAGCTTTGAGATTTTGGGTCCTCAAACCACGTTTGCGGCGTGGGCGTGGTCGCATCGTTGAGATCGAGATGCCGGAGAGCGGCACCGCGCCGTAGGATCACGCGGTCGCAGGGCAAGTGGTTTGTTTCGCGAGCCAAGCTTGGGCCGCGGCAGCCAGCGCCACTCGACAACGGCCCCCGCATGGTTCTCAAAGACCGTTGCCCTGCCGATCTATTCGCAGCGCTGTTAGCCTCCAGTGGTCCGTCGCTGTTGCGACGTTGACTAGAACTCACCCCGGAGCAGGCTGCTCAGGGGTCAACCGGAGCCGACAGTCGGGCACCAAGTTGGGGATTTGTTGGGAGTATGGGTTTGCCAGAAATCACCCATGTCTACGCCCAACAGAATTAAATCGCTGGAGATACAAAGATCGGGGCGGCTAGTGCGCGAAGCAAGTCGGCACTGGAAAGGTAGTGGACGTCGCGACCACAGGGTAGATCGGCATCGACAAGAACGTTGCGCGTTCGTGCTCATTGACGAGAAGATGACAATTGTACTTCGGGACATCTCGGGGGTGGATATGCCTATCGTCTTCGTTCACGGCGTTGGGACACGCGCAGGAGATGCCTATTCGAAGGCCGTTAATGCGAGGACGGCGCTGATCCATAGCTTCCTTTTGCGGCCGCTAGGTCTCGACCCCCGCGCGGTCAGCTTCTGGAACCCATATTGGGGCGGCAACGCCGCAGCCTTCGCTTGGAACTATGCATCATTGCCCGGCGATCGTGAGGAGAAGTTTGGTCCGAGCGAGGCATTGCTCGCGCTACTCCTTGGCGAGGTGTGGGAGGGCGAACTACCTGCGTCCGATCAGGTCGTACTTGAAGTTGCGCGTCGGTCGATGACCGATGCGGTCGACTTGCTTTGGGCTGTGGCGGCCGAGCGCGTTGACGAGGCCGCGGAGGTGGGTGAGCTTGCCGATCTCGCCGTGCGTGCCACTTCACTAGCTAGGGCCGAGCCAGCGCCTCCGTGGCTCAATACGATCAAGAGTGATAAGGAGTTTCTCAATCGGCTATCAAAAGAACTGACTCCTGTTGCACCTGCGGCCACTGAAGAGTCGTTCGGCGGCCCCAACCGCGCCTTCCTGCGTATCCGGGAGGGCCTGGGACGGATCCAGGGTGCGGCGGGACGACTCGCGGGCTCGGTGGCCGTCGACTTGCTCCGACCATCAGTTAACCGCTCAGTCTCTACGTTTCTTGGGGACATCTTCGTCTATCTTCGACAGCGCGAGAGCTTGGGCGCCAACGCTGCGATCGCCAAGTGCGTAGCTGACGGGCTCGAGCAAGCTGCATCGGCACGCAACGCTGACGATTCACAGCTCGTAGTTATCGCACACAGCATGGGCGGCAACATTACCTACGACCTGCTGTCGAAGCTGCGCACGGACCTCTCATGCGACGTATTAGTCACTGTCGGTTCCCAGGTGGGCGTCTTCGCCGAGCTTGGCTTGTTCGAGTCAGTGAAACCACCGACCAACCCCGCCACGGACCGGGTGCCGAAGCTCCCTAACGTAGGTCGGTGGATCAATGTGTTCGACCCCAACGACATCCTCGGGTTCGCCACGGAGGGCATCTTCGATGGGGTCAAGGACTACCAGTACTCCACCGGCAAGGGCGCATTTGCAGCCCATTCCACGTACTTCGTACGCCCGAGCTTCTACGATCGGCTGGCCGCCCACCTTAACGAGGCCGTATGACGGAGCTTCACTTCAACTCGGGAGCGTCTCCGGCCATGCCGGGGACACATGCATTGATCGTCGGCGTTGGCGGGTATCCCCATTTGGAGGGCGGCACGGGCACCCCGATTGAGGACCCGCTGCAGTACGGTAACCTCGGCCAGCTCACGTCGCCGCCACGCTCGGCATTGGCATTCGCAAACTGGCTATGTCAAAACGCCCACGAACGCTGGAAGGCTCCACTGGCAAGCGTTGACATGCTGATTTCGCCGTCACCTGCCGATCCGTCGCCAGCCGGCCTAGGCATGTCCTTCCACGAGCCGACCATCGCCGGGATTCGCACAGCGTGGGAAAGCTGGATGTCGCGGTGTAGCACGAACCCCGGCAACGTCGCGGTGTTCTACTTCTGTGGCCACGGCCTCCAGAGCACGGAACAAATTCTTCTTGCCAGTGACTTCGGTCAGTTCGACAACCATTTCGTCGGAGCATTCGGGTTCGAGAGCTCGCGCTACGGTTTTCTCCAACACCCACCGCAGACGCAGTGTTTCTTCATCGATGCTTGCCGCGGAGTCACGCCAGGGGTGGTGGAGAAGCTCGGAAGTCCGACCGTCCTACCACTTGTCACGCTGACTGCATACAAAAAGCGCCAATGCGAACACGACCTGACCCTTCAATCGTCTGCTCCGTTTCAGAGCGCCTTCGGCCCGATTGGCGCGGTTTCCCACTTCACCGCAGCTCTGATTTGTGCATTTGAAGGTGGCGCTGCAACCACCGACGAGTACGGGGACTGGGTTATTCGAACTGAACGCGTCAGCGCGCGGATCGACGATTTGTTGGAGGCACAGTCCGGGCGACGCCAGCCAACAGCAAAAGGACCTGGTCTGGCCTCCACGGTGCTCTACCGCCTGGATGCGCCCCCAGATGTCAAGCTCACACTGGGCTGCGACCCGCGCCTGGCTCTGGACAAGGCAACGCTGTTCTACAAGCCGGACTCGCCACCACGAGCCAAGCGGATTATGCGGACGCCGCCAGCATCTGTCGCGTGGGAACTAACGGTCCGGGGTGGCTACTACACGGTCGGGGCTTCCTTCGCCGACTCGACTTTCGAGAAGAGCCGTCGCGGCGTCCTTCTCGAACCTCCATTCTCGCCTCAGGTGCTGAGGGTGCGGCCGAAATGAGCGGGTTTCAACTTCAGCTGAAGAGCTATGAGCCGGAACTAGCCGGCGCGCCGGTGGTGGTCGAAATTCTTGACAAAGAACTTCGCTTGATCATGCAGCAAACGATAGAAGTCGGCGATCAGCGACACGTTGAGGTGCCCGCGGGACGCTACGGCGTTCGGATGCTGCTGCCGTCGGGCCGGTCGCTGACCGGCAGTGTCGTCGCAAGGGTAAGCGCGCCGGCACCACTTGTAATCGATCTTAGCCAGATTTCACCGCACGATTTCTTACAAAGGACGGCCGTGCTTAAGTCGGCGTCCCTTGGACCCAACGCAAGTTTCGACGAGCCGGCCTATGGGTCGGTGTGGTTGCGGTTGTGGTCGCGCAGCAACGATAAGTGGAGGGTCGAACCTTGGCCCCGGCCAAAGGCCACATGGGAATCCGATGCGGTTCGGTTCTGGTTCCAGATCAGCCGACGCGAACACATGCTTCAGTTCGGCGGACCCCACATCAGATGGACGATGGTGTCACTGCCCGCGGCTGACCGGCTGGAGGTAACCATTCGTCCTTCTGGTAGTAAGGCTGAGCCGGAGCTAGCGGTCACAGTTGCGACCGATAACAATCTAGTCGAGGCACTGCTCGGCTATGTCTCGATCGGCGCATTAGGTAACGCTGGCTTGATCAACGAGCAAGTAGAGAAGTTGCTGCTGGTCAACCCGGCCGCCGCGGCGGTGGGGGGCTACTATCTCCTTCGGGTCTGCGATCTGGAGCGCTTACGCGCATGGCCAATGAACCGCCCCACCTGGACAGACTGGATGCCCGACGGTGCGATTATCCGCGCGTGGCGAATTATTCGCGAACAGCAGGAGGCCGAGCAGCGGTCCCCTGCGTCGCTTGCCGGTGCCCGGAACGAGCTGCTCGGGGCAGCCGAGCGCGGAACCCCCGTCTACACGGAGGGACTCCGCCTCCTCATCGCGGGGCTGAAGTTGCTCGATTTCGAGGCGGCAGGAAAGGATCGGGAGGTTCGTGACGCCCTTTGGCAGGTTCGGCCCCTCGCGGCCGCTACCGACCTCGGCCAAGCAACTATTACCTTTACCGGCTCCAGCCCCTCGCATGCATCTCCGTCACATCTTTTCGGACTGCCTCGGTCGCAAACGGGGCTGGCGTTTCTACACCAAGCCGATATTGGAACGAACGACAGCGCGCCGCCTTGGCGCAGTCAACCCCAGAGAAGCGTAGGAATTACCCTCGGGACCACCAACTCCGTCGTTGCAATGCTGGTGCGTGGCGAACCCGTCGTCGTCGCAAACTCTGAGGGTTCCCGGACTACCCCGTCCGTCGTCGCGTTCGCGCGCAACGGTGAGGTGCTGGTCGGTCAGCCCGCCAAGAACCAGGCGGTGACCAACGTCGACCGGACCATCCGTTCGGTCAAGCGCAATATGGGCACCGATTGGACCGTCGAGATCGACGGCAAGCACTACACGGCGCAGGAGATCAGCGCGCGTGTGCTGATGAAGCTCAAGCGCGATGCCGAGGCGTACCTCGGTGAGGACATCACCGACGCGGTCATCACTGTGCCGGCGTACTTCAACGACGCTCAGCGTCAGGCCACCAAGGAAGCCGGGCAGATCGCCGGCATGAACGTGCTGCGCATCGTCAACGAGCCGACCGCGGCCGCCCTGGCCTACGGCCTGGACAAGGGCAGCAAGGAACAGACCATCCTGGTCTTCGACCTCGGTGGCGGCACGTTCGACGTCTCGCTGCTGGAGATCGGCGACGGTGTCGTCGAGGTGCGTGCCACTTCCGGTGACAACCACCTCGGTGGCGACGACTGGGATGACCGGATCGTCGAGTGGTTGGTCGACAAGTTCAAGGCCACCAGCGGCATCGACCTGACCAAGGACAAGATGGCGATGCAGCGGCTGCGTGAGGCCGCCGAGAAGGCCAAGATCGAACTCAGCTCCTCGCAGAGCACTTCGATCAACCTGCCCTACATCACCGTCGACGCCGACAAGAACCCGTTGTTCCTCGACGAGCAGCTGACCCGCGCCGAGTTCCAGAAGATCACTCAGGATCTGCTGGATCGCACGCGGCAGCCGTTCCAGTCGGTGATCAAGGACGCGGGCATCTCGGTCTCCGAGATCGACCACGTCGTGTTGGTCGGTGGCTCGACCCGTATGCCCGCCGTCACCGAGCTGGTCAAGGAACTGACCGGTGGCAAGGAGCCCAACAAGGGCGTCAACCCCGATGAAGTTGTGGCGGTTGGCGCAGCTTTGCAGGCCGGTGTGCTCAAGGGCGAGGTGAAAGACGTTCTGCTGCTTGACGTCACCCCGCTGTCCCTCGGTATCGAGACCAAGGGTGGCGTGATGACCAAGCTGATCGAACGCAACACCACGATCCCCACCAAGCGGTCGGAAACCTTCACCACCGCTGACGACAACCAGCCGTCGGTGCAGATCCAGGTATTCCAGGGTGAGCGCGAAATCGCTGCGCACAACAAGCTGCTCGGTTCCTTCGAGCTGACCGGTATCCCGCCGGCCCCGCGTGGTGTGCCGCAGATCGAGGTCACCTTCGACATCGACGCCAACGGCATCGTGCACGTCACCGCCAAGGACAAGGGCACCGGCAAGGAAAACACGATCAAGATCCAGGAAGGCTCCGGCCTGTCCAAGGAAGAGATCGACCGGATGATCAAGGACGCCGAAGCGCACGCGGACGAGGACAAGAAGCGTCGCGAAGAGGCCGATGTCCGCAACCAGGCCGAGTCGCTGGTCTACCAGACGGAGAAGTTCGTCAAGGAGCAGCGTGAGGCCGAAGGCGGGTCCAAGGTTCCCGAGGACACCCTGGCCAAGGTCGACGGTGCGATCGCCGAGGCCAAGTCGGCGCTGGAAGGCACCGACATCTCTGCGATCAAGGACGCCATGGAGAAGCTCGGTGTCGAGTCCCAGGGTCTGGGCCAGGCGATCTACGAAGCCACGCAGGCCGAGCAGGCCGCCGGTGGATCGGGTGGAGCTGCCGATTCGTCCAATGCGGACGACAACGTGGTGGACGCCGAGGTTGTCGATGCCGAGGCAACAGAAGCATCAGACTGGTATTGGCGAGAAACCTAATCCATCTGGGCCGACTTGGCGAAGGAACTTGCCGGGTTCTGCGAGCGTCACCGCTCAGCGTGAACCCGATCGGTAACCATTGATCGCAGTAACCGTCCCAAAAATGACCACATACGAGACATCACCGCAGCCGGGATTGGCCGTCGGACGCGCCCAGGTCGTGGTGTCTCGAAAGTTCGTCTCAGAAATATCTGTCTCGAAACTGGCGTTGGGACCATTTATGAGCCAGCGCAACGCCGAGTCGGCATCCATCGGCACCCGGGTCGGCTACACCAGGGTCAGCACCGTCACCCAAACCTTGGATCAACAGAATGAGGCGCTGACCGCAGCCGGCGTGACCAAGGTGTTCTCGGACGTCATGTCGGGTGCCCGCGACGACCGGCCCGGCCTGGCCGACCTGCTCGCATACGTTCGTGACGGCGACACCGTGGTGGTGTGGAAGCTAGATCGTTTGGGTCTGCAACATGCTGCACATCCTGCAGACCGTCAAGGAGTTGACTACCCGTGGCGTCACTCTGGTGTCGGTCACCGACGGTATCGATTCGTCAACTCCCGCTGGTCGCATGATGATCGGCGTTCTCGGGTCGCTCGCGGAGTACGAACGCGAGTTGGTCAAGGAGCGTACTGCCTTGAAGCGAGCGGCATCTCGCGCCAATGGGACCAAATTTGGGCGACCGCGCAAGGTCGGCGACGGCGACCACATCGCCACTGCCACGCGGATGAAAGCAGACGGCCACACCGCCAAGGACATCGCGAAGTACCTAGGGGTGAGCAGGGCGACGCTCTACCGGTACCTCAATCACGAAGCTGGTTGAGCCGGCCGGGGGTGGTCGTCGACCAGCGCGTGCGCCGATGCCTCGTCGGTCACGGGTCGCTGGCATGCGGCGCCGGCAGTTGAAAGCGGTCAGTGTGGGAGTTGATCCGCCGCGATGCCGACCCACACATGCTTGTCGGCGGTCCGGTTACCAGTCTGATCCGCCTGGTGTTCGGTCATGACGGACACGGCCAGTGGCTGGCCAACCATGACCTCACCACCAACAAGAACACCAGATGGCACCTGCACAATTTTCGCCTTCGCCCGCTGTTTCTCCACCCGCATCTCAATGGCGTTGCCTTCAAGATCCACGCTCACTACACGCCCCGACAAAACCTGTGGGGACGACACGGCCGATCTTTCGAAAAGTGCCTTTGCTCGGATTCGGCCCTTCCTGGACAGAGTGGAGTTCAACCGACTTCCAGTGCTCCCTGCCGCAGTGACCTCGAGGTCAAGGTTCCGGTCATTTAGCTCGGATGTGAGCAGTCGAAGTTGGTGGAGGAAGTCGGGTCGTTCGTCTGCAAACGCGCTATCGTCAGCCTCGTTCTCAAGGTCGTCGTGCACTTTGAGAACGTGCGCGACCGCCGACTCAAACTCGTCGACTACCGCAACGTCGAGCTGATCCAGGCTTACGGCAACAAAACGGGGCACCATATGCATGATCGCGCTGCCCTCGCTGACACCGACCCAATCAATGTCTGCGATACGGGCTGCCGCTGCTGAGCTGAGCGCCTCTCGCACCTCACCTTGGAAACGGTCTGCCACCTGCAAGACGTCGGATGGCAATCGTCCACCCTCCGTCGATGGGCCAATGAGCCGCAGATCCAAGTGGATTGGAAAGCGGGCGTTCGAGGTGACGTCTTGAATCGCACCCACGAAGGATCGGCGGGCGGCCTGGACGAGGTCCGAATCGTCGTCGGTATTGTTGACTACCCATTCTGGCAACTGACGACGTCGGAGGCGTGGATACCTGTCAGCCAGGCTCATAACGTCACCTCCAGATACCCTCGGGCTGGTTCAGCATCTTCGGAAAGCATCGCTTGCTTGACCGACAAGTCCGTTGTGCGTTGCCAAAAATCGTCCATCATGCCCCGAGTAGCTACGTACTCGTACTCCTCAGCCTCCAGATTCCGCAGCTTAAGGGTGGTGAATGGCTTCCATAGTACGACGAACGGTTCGACCCGGTAGGTCGACTTAATCTTGTCCCGGTGTTGATACAACGCTTTAAGTTGTCCTGCACCTGGGCGGCCACGCAGCGAGCCCAGCACGTCACTGTCGAGAAATGGCGAGATGTCGACGTCGCCGACCTCTACGGCGCCACTGGTGAAGCTCCCACCTACCCACAGCCGTTTCAGCACCTTGACCTGGAGGTCGGATTCGACGGCTTCCCAGTCGGCGAGATAGTCCACAAGACCATCGAACACTGCGCGTCGGCTACCCGACGCAGCAAACTGAGCTGCATCGACGAACGTTGCCTCCAACTCCTCCAATGTGCACAAGTACGTTCCCACTGGCAGATGGCCATCAACTAGATCAGGAATCAAGCGACCAACAACCCCCATTCCCACACGCTGCAGAATCGTAGACTGCTGGCCCCGACGCGCTCGCTTCTGAGTAACTCGAGCGTTCGCGTCGCGAACGTACGTCATCGTTGGACTGCCTGAAGCGCGACACATCATTCGTCGGCGCTTCGCCGTGATGGACCACGATTCGCGGTAACTTCCGCTTAACTAAGACTTGGAACCAAGGAGCCAACTGCACTATGGCGCAGACCAATGCCAACTTGATCTGGAAGATTGCTGACCTGCTGCGGGGGCCATATCAGCCCAACCAGTACGGCGATGTGATTTTGCCGTTCACAATCTTGCGCCGCTTGGACTGCATCTTGGAACCCACCAAGGACAAGGTCCTCGCCGAATACAAGAAGATCCAGGCCACCAAGGTCGAACCCGGCGTGATGCTCAAGACCAAGTTCAAACTGCCCTTCTACAGCACCTCACGGTGGACATTCGCAGCACTCGTGGGCGATCCCGAAGGCGTGGCCGACAATCTCATCGACTACATCGAGCGGTTGTCACCCAACGTGCGCGACATCTTCGACGGCTTCCGCATGATCGACCTCATCGGTGACCTCGCCAAGTCGGACCGGCTCTACCTGATCGTCAAGGAGTTCGCCGCAGTCGACCTGCACCCCAACGTGATCACCAACCACGACATGGGCTATATCTTCGAAGAACTAATCCGCAAGTTCGCCGAATCCAACAATGCTCAGGCCGGCGATCACTTCACCCCCCGCGAGGTCATCTCGCTGATGGTCGACATCCTCTTTCACGCTCAAGACGACGTACTGACCAAGCCCGGCACGGTCCGCACCATCTACGACCCCGCCGCCGGAACCGGCGGCATGCTCTCCACCGCCTACGATCACCTCATAGCCATGAACCCGAAGGCACGCCCTGTGCTCTACGGGCAGGACATCAACCCCCGTTCATACGCAATGTGCAAGTCCGACATGATCATCAAGGGCCAAGACGTCGACAACATCTACCTCGGCGACACACTGGCCGATGACGGGTTCCGCACCAAGCACTTCGATTTCCTGCTATCCAATCCGCCCTTCGGGGTGGCCTGGAACACCCAGCAGAAGAAAGTCACCGACGAATACGAACAACGCGGCTTCGCCGGACGCTTCGGCCCCGGCCTGCCCCGCGTCTCCGACGGCTCGCTGCTGTTCCTGATGCACCTGATCTCCAAGATGCAGCCGGTCAAGAACGGGGAGGGCGGCAGCCGCCTGGCCATCGTGCTGAACGGCTCGCCTCTATTCACGGGCGCAGCCGGATCGGGCGAGTCGAACATTCGGCAGTGGATCATCGAGAACGACCTATTGGACGCCATCATCGCGCTGCCGACCGACATGTTCTACAACACCGGCATCGCCACCTACATCTGGATCTTGGACAACAACAAGCCTGCCAAGCGCAAGGGCAAAGTGCAGCTCATCAACGCCGTCGACATGTACGGCAGGAGGAGCAAGTCCCTCGGCTCCAAGCGGAAAGAACTGCGCCCGAAGGACATCGAGCGGATCTGCAACCTGTACGACAGCTTCCGAAACCAGCAGGCGACCGATGAACACGACGCACACTCGAAGGCCTTAAAGGGCGAGGAGTTCGGCTACTCCACCATCACCGTCGAACGACCCCTGCAGCTGCGGTTCACACCCACTAGGGACAAGGTCGAGACAGTGCTGGCGCAGAAGAATGTCGACAAGCTCAAGGACGGCGAGAAGGCCGCGATCAGCAAGGCTCTTACCGGCCTGATCGGGTGGGAGTGGAAGGACCGCGACGAGTTCATCACCGAGCTCAAGGACGCGCTCCATAAGGCAGGCCTGACGAAACCGTCCGCCCCGCTTGTGAAAACGATCTGGTCGACCGTCGGGGAGCATGACGATGACGCCACTATCGTCACCGATGCCAAGGGCAACCCCGAACCCGACCCTGCGCTGCGCGATACCGAGAACGTCCCCTTGACTGAGGACATTGAGGAGTATTTTGCCCGCGAAGTCCTACCCCACGTTCCCGACGCCTGGATCGACCAAGATAAGACCAAGATCGGCTACGAAATCCCCTTCACCCGGCACTTCTACCGCTACATACCTCCGAGACCTCTGAGTGAGATCCAAGAGGACCTGCGCGTCTTGGTCAGTGAAATCCAAGTGATGCTTGGCGAGGTGGGAGCGTGACCTCCCGAGAAATCGATCTGCCAGCGATACCGGCACACTGGACGATGCTCCCGATTAAGTTCATCGGTCAGTTGGTGACAGGGGGCACCCCGGCGACGACCGGCGAACAACAGCATTTCGCCGACGGCGGCGACGATAGCTTTCCTTGGTTCCGGCCAGAGGACTTGGATGCCACGGGCAAGCCCTCAGTGGCATCCCGCCATCTATCCGAATCCGGCTGGGCGGCAGTACCGCACCTCACCCCACCCTCGGTACACGTCGTGTCTATCGGAGCGACACTTGGCAAGATCGGTTATGTCGACCAACTGGCTGCCTCAAACCAACAAATCAATGCCATCGTCGGTGCACAATGTCCCAAATTTGTCTACTTCGCGTTGATCGCGAGTCAAGATCGCATTCGGGCTTCATCAATGGGTAATACCCTCCCAATTATCAGCGCCGGTCGGCTAGGCGCAGTGAAGCTGCCTGTACCACCGCAGGACGAGCAGAAAGCGATCGTTGAATTCTTGGAGCATGAAACTTCCAAGATCGACGCATTGATCGCCAAGCAGGAACAGCTCATCGCCACCCTTCGCGAGGACCGCACCGCCACCATCACACACGCCGTCACCAAGGGTCTCGACCCTGATACCGAGATGAAAGACTCCGGAGTTGAATGGCTTGGCGACGAACCGCGCCGCTGGATGACTTCTCGGTTGAAAAACGTCATCCATTCGATCGAATCGGGAACGAGTGTCAATGCTGGCGACTGGCCAGCCGGAGCCGACGACGTCGCCGTCCTCAAAACGAGTTGCGTGTCTGCAGGGTGGTTCAATCCGGCAGCCAACAAAACCGTTGTTGACCAGAACGAGATTGACCGCACCACCTGTCCCGTTAAGGCCGATTCGCTAATCGTCAACCGTGCCAACACGCCGCTATTGGTTGGCTCTGCCGGATATGCCGAGAGCGGACGCCCCAACCTGTTTCTCTCTGACAAGCTATGGCAGGTCCGATTCAATGGCGCATCGGCGCGGTTCATCTACTACTGGACACAGACGGAGGTCTATCGCTCGCAGATCGTGGCGATGTGTGTTGGTGCAAGCTCCAGCATGCAAAACCTTGCGATGACGGACTTCCGAAACGTCGCGATCGCATTGCCTCCTATGGATGAGCAAGTCGCCATCGCTCGTTTCCTATCAACCCGCACCGACACGATCGACGATCTGATCGGCAAATCAACTGGTGTCATTGAAGCCCTAAGGGAGTACCGCGCCGCACTGATCACCGATGCAGTAACCGGCAAGATCGACGTGCGGGGGGCAGTGGCCTAGCAATGGCGCGCGCACAGACGATCCAGATTTATTTGCCCTCTGGGGATCCGGCGGGGTTACGTGTTGCAAACCTGACGACACGCACCGTGCGTGCATTCGAGGTGCCCCGCTCACTTCTCGGTCAGTTCCTCCAGCGTCCTGAGGCCGGGCAGGTGGGTGTCTACTACTTGTTCGGATCGCATGAGGACGAGACGCCGCAGTGCTACATCGGTCAGTCCGGCAATGTAGGGGGGCGGCTTCAGCAGCACACTGCGACCAAGGATTTCTGGACCAAGGCGATTGTGGCGGTGTCGCTGACGAACGAGTGGACCTCGACCCACGTGGCCTACCTCGAATGGTTGTCGCTAGCGCGGGCCAAGGCTGCTGGGCGGTACACGTTGCTGAATGGCAATCAGGCGTCGAACCCGTTCACCCCTGAGCCGTTGGAGGCCGACTGCCAGGAGTTCATAGACACTATCGCGGTGCTGTTGGCCACGCTCGGCGCTCCGGTGCTCGAATCAGTGAAGCCCATTGCATTGCACCCTACGCAAGCGAGTACCAGCGAACCAGAATCTCTGTTCTTCCGCGAGGCCGGCTGTGATGCCACCGGTTACCAGACCTCGGAGGGACTGTTGGTGTTGGCCGGGTCCAAGGGCCGCGCCGGAGTACGCGCCTCTGCACGTCCTGGCATCGCTGTCCAGCGGAAAGCTCTGGAGGAGGAAGGAGTGATCGAAGTCGGCGAGCAGGAATTGATATTTCTGAAGGATCATCTCTTCGGTTCCCCATCGGCGGCGGGATGCGCGCTCGTCGGCGGGGAAAACAACGGGCCGAAGAGTTGGCGCAACGCCGAAGGCCAATCCATCAGCGAACTGGAGCAGCTCACGGTGGGACCGAGAACCGATGAGGCGCAGCCATAATGACCCAGCATCATGAATCATCATTCGAGACCGAGATCTGCGAGTACCTGGCCGAGCAAGGTTGGCTGTACTCGCCGACCGATGCGGGCTATGACCGTGAGCTCGCCTTATTCACCGAGGATGTGTTTGCGTGGCTGGCTGATACGCAGCCTGGCCAGTTGGCCAAGCGGGTTAAGCCGGAGCTGACGGGTGAGGCGCTGGCCAAGGCTCGGGCCGGGGTGCTGGCCACGCTGGTGAAGCAGTTGGGGGCCGATCCGTACAGGGCCAACGGCGGCACATTGTCGGTGCTGCGGCGCGGCTTCAAGGACCTCAATGCTCAGTTTGCGATGTGCCAGTTCCGGCCCAACACCACGCTCAACGAGACCACCCAGCAACGGTATGACGCAGTGCGGTTGCGGGTGATGCGCCAGGTCCACTACTCGACCCAGAACTCCAACAGCATCGACCTGGTGTTCTTCGTCAACGGCATCCCGGTGGCCACTGCGGAGTTGAAGACCGACCTCAGCATTCAGAGCGTCACCGACGCGGTCCTTCAGTACAAGCATCACCGCCTGCCCAAAGGTGAGCCCCTGCTGCAATTCGCCTCGCGAGCGTTGGTGCATTTCGCGGTGTCGAACTCCGAAGTGCAGATGACCACCCAGCTGGCGGGCGTGGACACCGCCTTCCTGCCGTTCAACCGAGGTGATCACGGCCACGCCGGAAACCCGGCCAATCCGCATGGCTCGCCGACGGCGTATCTGTGGCAGCAGATCCTTGACCGTGACACCTGGTTGGACATCCTCGGGCGATTCCTGCACTTACAGATCGACGAGAAAATCGACCCGGCCACCAATAAGAAGCTCCGCACCCAACGGATGCTTTTCCCGCGCTACCACCAATGGGACGTAGTCACCCGTCTGGTCGCAGATGCCCGCCGCACGGGACCGGGGCAGAAGTATTTGATCCAGCACTCCGCCGGCTCAGGGAAAACCAACTCCATTTCATGGTTGGCGCATCGCCTGTCGGTCCTCCATGACGACGCCAACAAGCCAGTGTTTGACTCCGTCATCGTGATCACCGACCGCAACGTCCTGGATGCCCAGTTGCAGGAGGCGATCCGCCAGATCGACCGCACCCCAGGGGTAGTCGCCCATATCGCCGGGCTGGGTGGCGCGAAGTCCCAAGAGCTGGCCAATGCGCTGACCGGTGGGACGAAGGTCATCATCGTCACCATCCAGACGTTCCCCTACGCGCTGCAAATGATCCAGGAGCAAGCCGACCTCAAAGACAAAAGCTTCGCGATCATCGCCGACGAAGCCCATTCCTCACAGGCCGGGGAATCGTCCAAACGACTAAAGGCCGCACTGTCGGAAAGCGAGCGGGACGACCTCGAGGACGGCGGCACCCTCGATGCTGAGGACGTGTTGGCCGCTGAAATGACCGCGCGCGCCGAGACGAAGAACTTGTCCTTCTTCGCGTTCACGGCAACCCCCAAGGCCAAGACCCTGGAGTTGTTCGGCCACAGGTCCAGCATCCACAGCAAGCCACACCCGTTCCATCTGTACTCGATGCAGCAGGCCATCGACGAGGGCTTCATCCTCGACGTGCTGCGCAACTACACGCCGTACAAGACGGCTTTTCGGCTGACTCACAACGGGCAGATCTTCGAAACCGAAGACACCGCCGCCTCCGGCACCGTCCAGGTCTCCGGCGAATCCACCGGCGAACTGGTGGACAAGAGTGCGGCGCTCAAGTCGGTGATGAACTGGGTCAAGCTGCACCCCACCAACATCAGCCAGAAGGTCGCGATCATCATCGAGCACTTCCGCGACAACGTGGCATGGCGGCTCGACGGCAAGGCCAAGGCCATGGTCGTCACCTCCTCACGTAGGGCTGCGGTGCGCTACAAGTTGGCCTTCGACAAGTACATCGCCGAGCACAAGTACACCGACATCGCCGCGCTGGTGGCCTTCTCCGGCGAGGTCACCGACCCCGACTCTGGGCTGGAAAAGGTCACTGAAACCAGCATGAATCCTGGGCTGAAGGGCCGCGATCTGCGCGATGCGTTCGCCACCGACGAGTACCGGGTGATGTTGGTGGCCAACAAGTTTCAGACCGGATTTGACCAACCGCTGCTGGTGGCGATGTACGTCGACAAACGCTTGTCGGGTGTGGCGGCGGTCCAAACGTTGTCTCGGCTCAACCGAACCGCACCGGGCAAGGACCAGACCTTCGTCTTGGACTTCGCCAACGCCTCCGAGGACATCGTGGAGGCCTTCGAGCCCTACTACGACGCCACCACCCTCGCCGATGTCACCGACCCGAACATTGTGCACCAGACGGTCAACAAGCTCGACGCCGCCGGGATCTACCAAGAATCAGAGGTCAACGGACTGGTTGTCGATTACCTCAAGTACGCGAAGCAGCCCGGCAAGGGACATGAGGCCCTTAACAAGTGGATCAAGCCAGCGCGAGATGTCTTCCGAGACCGGGAGCGCCATGCCCGCGACCACGGCGACAGCCTAGCCCTGGAAGAGCTGGACATCTTCCGCAAGGACATCGGCACTTTCCTGCGCCAATACGACTTCCTGTCCCAGATCGTCAACTACGAAGACCCCGCCATCGAGAAGCTGTCGATCTACATACGGCACCTCGCACCCATGATCGCCAGCGAACAACTCCACCATGACATCGACCTGTCGGGTGTCGACTTCGACTACCTTGCCCAGCACGCCCAGCAGGCTACGGACGGCAAGCTCTCCGGCGGTGTCGTGCTGCAGCCGGCCAAAGCTGGGGGAACCGGTACTGCCCGCGATCCGGAGTTGGTCGCGCTGGAACAGGTGATCGCCCAGATCAATGACCTGTTCTCCGGCGAACACCCCGACTCCAGCGTCCGCAACGTAGTCACCCACATCAAGGACCGGCTCGAAGAAAGCGAGACCCTGCAGCAGCAGGCGCAAAACAACACCCTGGCGCAGTTCTCGGCCAGTCCTGATCTGCAGAACGAGTTCGTCGGCGCGGTGATTGGGGCCATGGCATCTTCGGAGGATCTCTCCACGCAGATTCTCAACAACCCTGAGCTATCCCAGAAGCTGCTCGGCGAACTGGTGCCGATCATCTACCAGGGGTTGAAGCCGACGGCCTGAGTCTCACAACGATCTGTGCCCACGCCGTTCTGAGCATCGTGAACTGCTGGCTGCGCAAATTCAGCGGCGTGCGTGGCAGTGCGAGCTATTGATGGCTCTCCAGGCGTCGCCGCAGGCGCGACACCGTAAACTCGTCCAAGCGTTCCACCTCCTCAGGAGCGTTGCGGCGGACAGCCTTCTGTGGGCGCACAGTCACAAGCTCGATGGCCTCATCGACTGGACGCTCCGGCCAGACGATCTTGTTGGACCGCTCGATCACCACAGTGGCCCCAAGAGACTCCAGCAGCTCGGCGCGCCTCTTTGCCGTCGATCGCGAGCGATAGACCTGCCGCGTGGACGGCCACACAAACTGGGCAGTGCCGACCAACCTGATGTAGTCGCCCTCCGGCTTCCAGCCCGGCGGTGTCCAGCCAGGCACCGGAACCCGATGGTCGGGTTCTTCGTCGCCGGGGTAGTTAACCGTCTTGGTCGAGCCCTCGGGGAACGCGATCACGCGCACGCGGTACAGATGGTCAGTCACGAGGTGTCCTCCGTTGATGTGTCGATGGCCGTTGGGCCGCAAGAGCACGCCGAAAGGCGTAGCGCACGAGCAGATATGCAACGGCGCTGCCATGGAATAGCGCCATCGCTGCAGGCCAAGTCATGCCACACCTTCCCAGGTTTGCTGACCGACTACACTCAGCACGAGCGTCAGTGCCGTGGGGTGTCGGTGTCCCCGACAACAGCCCCGACCCCCAGAAGCGCAGCTAGACAACAGTTTCTGCCTGTCGGGAAGATGTCGGGGTCCCCGACACCTATCTGTCACCGAGGGCATATTTAGCACTGTCGCCGTCACCTCCCACCGCACGCAATCGACCGAGGTCAACCGCCAGATCGAATACCGCAGCAAAGTCAGACGCGATCGACGAGTCGCAAGCTCGCTGAAGTTGACGACGAGTAGCGGTCCCGACGCGCTGAAGTTTGCGGTCGATGGTCTTCCAGACCCGCTGCTGTCGTTCGTCAGCAAGGTGCTCGTCAATGAGCGTCTGGCGGTCGGCCTGGTCAAGCGCACGAGCGCGGTTGGCCTGTTTGTGCCGGCTGGCCAGAGCCGTCCGCATACAGGCGCGAGTGCGGTTGGACACCTCGACGAGCTGACCGGCGATGCGCCAGTCGTCCTCGGTGATGTCGCGGCGACCGTCGAGCAGCGCCAGCCCGAATGACACCTTGAGCCGGGTCAGGTTCAGGTGTCCATCGAGCGGGTCGACATCAGCGGACCCAACGTTGGCCCTACGCCGCAGCGAACGGACCGCCTCGCGGACACTCGGCGGGATACCAACCATGTACGGCGTGCCAGTGATGATCGTCGGAAACGTCGGCACCACAACGTCGGCGGCAGCCGGTTCGTCGGGTTCGTCCTCGGTCGAGGTCGGGCCAAACGGGTCGACGGTCGGCACCCACAGGAACCGCTGCGGGAACCCGTCCTTTTCACGGTCGAGCAGCAAGCCACCGTTCTCAGGCTGCGCTCCGACGCCAAGGCACAGGCGGTAGCTATGCGCAGGGACGAACGTCGTCGTGGCGCGCTGCGCGTTGGTGAACCCGAGCGCCTGACCCATGTAGCCCTTGAGCAATTCGCCGATCAGGGTCGAACCCTTGCGGTCGGCCAGCGCGCCCAACGTGCCGATCTCGTTGACCTCCAGGTTCACGTGAGGCGGCGGCGAGTCTTCACCACCGAATCCCCGGAAGATCCGGGCCAGCCCCTCCCCCGAACCGATGCCCACCGCCGAGGCCGGATCGCTGTGCAGCTCCCCGTCGGGTGTCACGAACCGAACCGCGTCGCGGGCAACGCCGTTGGCAGCGTCCTTGCCCTGTCCCGACCGGCCCACCGAGACGGTGAACAGGTTCAGCGACACAGCAGACCCGACGATCGGCGGCAGCTGCACCGTCGGCTCAACCAGTGTGAGGGCACGGCGTAACACCGCACCGAGAACGGCGTGCGGCGCGGCCAGTCGAGCACGGGAGAATTGCCGGATGTGGGCCAGGATCTCGCGCTGCTCCCAGAACTGATCGTCGTCAACCAGCGGCTCAGCCTCACGGTCTACATTCCGTGCAGCGGGTCGGCGAGCCCTGGCCCCAAATGGGTCTCGGGTGTCGTCGTGGTCGTCGAGGAACCTCCCTGCATTGGCGACCATGCGGGCGAACTCCGATTCGGCCTCGGCCTGCCCGTCAGGTCTGTCCGGTCCGACGGCCTCGCTGAACGCGGCGTAGAGCGACGACAGCGCGAACTCGACACCGGACTCGCCACGCGAACCGAAGCGCAACAGCGCCAGAATATGGCCGCGCACCGTGTCGTGCCGCGACGTTCCGGTGTTGAGTTCGTAAAGCGCGACACCGAGGCGCTGAGCAACCTTGTCGGTCGGCCTGCCGCCGGTCATCGCATCGGTGACGTCGTAGGCCGGTGCCCCAGACCGGCCACTACCGGAACGGGTTTCGGTCCTGACCGGATCAGCTTTGAGCGCCGACAGCCAAGCCTCGGGCAGGTCCGGCAGTTCTTCGGGCGACGGCGGTTCAGGCAGGACGGCACCGTCGGCATCCCGCCACACGTACTGGGCCTTGGTGGTGGGATGTACCGAAGGCCAGCAGATGAGGTAGCGGTGATGGCGCTGCAGGATCTCGATATCTCCGACACCGATGTCGTCGAACTTGATGCGGTCGCGCAACTCGGTGCCCACCGGTACGCGGTACAGCCGGATGCCTGATACGCGATCGTCGCGGCTACTCGAATTCACAGTCGGCGGCAATACACCCCAACGCTTCTCGGCCTCATCGAGGGTCTGCGCGCCGGTCTTGCTGCCGTAGGCATCGATGTCGATACCGATCGCGCCCTCATGCAGCCGAAGGCACAGATTGGCGTCATGCGGGTAGATCTGCGCCCATTGACTCAACTGCTCTACGGAGGGCCACGCACCCTCCCGCCCGGTGAACCCGGACGGCGGCGGAGTCTTCGACCGAGGTGGCAGTGGGAGTACACCGCGCCACCCGCGTTGCAGGTATTCATCCTGTGCACATGAGTACCCCCTAGAGGTACGGTTGCCGGTAGCTCCGTTGCCGTTGTGAGCTTCCTGGGCCGGTCCGACGTTCTCCGCGTCGGGCCGGTTCTCTGTAGCGGTCACGCTGGCGTGACCTCCTCGGCGTGATGAGCGTCGACGCCGCTGCCCGCGATGTCGACGAGTTCGACAAGGCCCAGATCGTCGAGCGCGTCGCGGGCCGACTGATCGAGGTTGGGGCGCTGTCCGTTCCTCACGCCACGCCTCCCGCGCTGGCCGTCAGGCGGTCGACATACTCGCCGAGTGAATCCGCTGTGATGAACCCGCGTCGCCCGATGTTGACCTTGACGATCTCACCCCGGGAAACCAATTCGTAGAGCGTGCTGCGACCAATGTCACCGAGTGCGTGGCGCGCCTCGGGGATCGGGACCAACCGCCTAACGGTGCTGTTCTCCACTACCTCACCTGCCTTTGTGTCGTTCCGCCGGCGTTCAGGCGGTTATTGACATAATTACAGGGATTAATGCAGAGTTACAGTTCCCGATAGGTACGGTTCAGGAGGTTTCGTCAAACCATGGATAGACCGAGCATGATCGGCGCGCCTGTCTTTCGGTTTCGGTACAAGGGTCAGCTGGTCGACTGGGAGTTCTCATCCGAGACGGTCGAGTTCAACGGCGTGCCAGTTCCGAAGTGGGCCAAGGAACGACGGCACGGTGTTGGCGGCCCGGATCTCGTCATCAAGGTCGCCGTGCGAGATGGTTCTCCCGAAGTCGTCGAACTGAGTTTTGAGGCGAAATCGGGTCAGACCGAGGTTCGCCAGAAGCACCTACGGGCGGTGGAAGTCGACCAACTGGCCAGTGATCTGTATGCGGTGTTTGTCGCAGAGTTTGGTGAGAACCCGTCACGAGACGACGAGTCCCGGGCCATGCGGGTGGCCGAGAAGTTGATCGAGCGCCAGCGCCTCCCGCGCGACTACCGAATCATCTCTGACGAGATGCTGCGTCTAGTGGCCGAGGTCTACCGCACCAACATCGAGCGCGCACCGACCAAGGCCGTGGCTAAGCACTTCGGGGTGAAGGACCGGATGGCATCTACCTATGTCGACAGGGCACGCAAAAAGGGATTCCTGCCCCCGACCAAGCAGGGACAGAAGAAGGCCTGAGAGGACAAGACCATGGCGAACGCCAACGGTGAGGGTTCGATCTACAAGCGCATGCGCGACGGCAAGCAGACCGGCTACATCGGCGCGGTCAGCTACATCGACGAATCGGGCCAGCCGAAGCGTCACATGGTGTACGGCAAGACGCGCAGCGACGTGCGCGACAAGATGAAAGCCGTTCGCGAACGGCTTGATAACGGTGCGACGGTGAAGGATTCGAAGCGCAACCTGGCCGATTGGCTGGCGCGCTGGCGGGCCACCACGCTGGCCGCGTCAGACCGCAAGGCCTCGACCAAAGAGCTGTACAGCAATCTGTCGCGTCGGCACCTTGAGGTCGACCCGTTCGGCTCGATCAGGTTGGACAAGCTCAAACCGTCCGATGTCGAGGGTCTGGTGTTGGCGCTGCGAGCCAAGATGAAACCGGGCAACGCCAGCAAGACGAACCCGAACCCCTCGCCGGTCCGTGCGCTCTCTGATGCGACCATTCGGCAGATCTACACCGTTCTGCGGGCCGGCCTCGACGGCGCCGTACGTGACGGTCTGCTGGCCAAGAACCCGGCAGCAGCGGTGAAACGTCC
Organism: Mycolicibacterium peregrinum; assembly: GCF_001665785.1. Classification (GTDB taxonomy): domain Bacteria; phylum Actinomycetota; class Actinomycetes; order Mycobacteriales; family Mycobacteriaceae; genus Mycobacterium; species Mycobacterium peregrinum_A. The sequence goes on along the minus strand of NZ_LZSO01000026.1, from coordinate 32,541 downwards.
CGGTGTGGCCCGCAAAGAGGCCCGACACGTCGAGGCGGTCGACGTGACCAAGCTGTTGCTGTGCGCGGAGGGTCTGCGGTATCGCAACGTGCTGACACTAGTCGCCGGTACCGGCGTGCGGCGCGGTGAGGCGCTAGCGCTGCGCTGGTCCGACATTGACCTTGCGGCCCGGGCAATGGCGGTGCGCGGCACCCTCGGACGGGTCAACGGTGAGCTGATCATCACCGAACCCAAGACCGATCGGTCACGACGGTCGGTGCCGTTATCGGCTCCCCTGGTGTCGATGCTCCGGGCACATCGTGCCGACCAAGACGCCGAACGCCTGGCAGCCGGTGACCAGTGGCAGGACAACAACCTGGTGTTCGCTACCGAGTCGGGCACGCCCGTGGACCCGCGCAACGTGTTGCGCACCGTCCAGATCGCAGCCCAGAAAGCAGGCATGGCCGACGTTGGCGTGCACACCTTGAGGCACAGCGCGGCGGTCGCGTGGCTTGAGGGTCAGGTGCACATCAAAGCCGTAGCGGACCTGTTGGGTCACTCCTCGATCGCGGTGACCGGTGATATCTACGGCCACACGTCGGACACCACAGCGCGGTCTGCCGTGGACGCGCTGACCGACCAGCTCGGCATCCTCGACATTTGAGGCCGTTGCTATCCACGTTGCTATCCAAGGCTGCCTCAACGCAACAGAGGCGGTCCCGGATCTCTCCGGAACCGCCTCTGAACTGCTAACTCTCTGTCGGGCTGACAGGATTTGAACCTGCGACCACTTGACCCCCAGTCAAGTGCGCTACCAAGCTGCGCCACAGCCCGCGTGCTTCCGGCTTGCACCGGCAGCGAGTCGAAAGCTTACCGTAGCCGCCCGCCGTTCTCGCAATCCGCCCCACCCGTCACAGGCCACCCCTCACTGGGCTGCGGTTTCGGCGGTCGTCGCCTCCGCGTCGTCGACGGCAATCTCAGGTGGCAGCGTCCTGAAACCGCGACTCGTCACGCCCAGCACGACGATGCCGAGGCCCAGCCAACAGAGCCCCAGGACGATCGCCCGTGAGTCGAGCTGCAGCAGCAGATACGACGTGATGACCGCACCGATCACCGGCGCCACGACGTAGAGCAGCGGGTTGTGCGACTCACCGGCGGCCCGGTGGCGGAAGTAGTAGACGATGACCGACACGTTCACCAGGGTGAACGCGACGAACGCCCCGAAGTTGATGAATGACGTCGAGGTGGCCACGTCGAGGAACATCGCCAGCAGGCCTACCGCACCGACCATCACCAGGTTGGCCGCCGGGGTACGGAATTTGGCGCTCAACGTGCCGAACACCGACCGGGGCAGGGTGCCGTCGCGGCCCATGGCGAACAGCAGCCGGGATGCGGAGGCCTGTGCGGCGATGCCGGACGCGAACTGGGCGAGGATCAGGCCCGCGAGGAACACTGCCCCGAACAAGTTGCCACCGATCTGCTTGGCGATCTCCAGGGCCGCCGACGAGGAATCGGCGAATTCCCCACCAGGGTGCACCAATTGGGTCGTGTATGCGATGACCAGGAAGATGGCGCCGCCGATCAGTGCGATCAGCAAGATGGCGCGGGGCATGTTCTTGCGCGGTTCGACGGCTTCCTCGGTGAAGGTGGTGACGGCGTCGAATCCGAGGAAGGAGTAGGCCGCGATGGCCGCGCCGGCCGTCACACCCCCGATGCCGGCGCCGATCCCGGTGAACGGACTCGCACTGACCAGACCGCCGGCACCGCTGCTGCGGACGACGGAGGCGACCGACAGCGCCACGAACAACCCGATGACCAACAGTTGGAAAGCCATCAGCAGATAGTTGGCCTTATCGGCGACCTTGATGCCGATTACGTTGAGCGCGGTGGTGATGAGGATGAATCCCAGCACCCACAGCCAGCCGGGTATGCCCGGGAATTGAGCGTCCAGATATGCGGCGCCGATCAGCCAGATGACCATGGGCAGGAACAGATAGTCCAGCAATACCGCCCAGCCGGTGAGGAATCCGACGCGTGGGTCGATGGTGCGGCGCACGTAGGTGTAGGCCGACCCCGACACCGGATACGCGGCCGCCATCCTGCCGTAGCTGGACGCGGTGAACAGCATGGCCGCCAGCGCGATCAGGTAGGCCGACGCCGACGCTCCGGCGGTGGTGGAAGCGATCACGCCGAAGATGCCGAGCACGATCAGCGGCGTCATGTAGGCCAGGCCGAAGAGCACCAGCGAGCGCAACCCGAGGGCGCGCACCAGCGTCGGTTGCCCGGCAGGCGGTGGTGTCATGGCGGTGCCTTTCAGTTGGCGTGGCGCTTCGACGGTGACCAACGCTGTGGGTCGATTCGACCCTGGTACAGCGGCAGCCCGATCGGACGGTCCGACGGTCCGAACTGGTCCCACATCCGGTTGGTACCGGCGGTTCCACGCTCACGTACCGCGGCGACGGCCCCGAAATCGATGTGCTGGCAGAGCACATCCGGGGCTGCGCCCGGGGTCTCCTGGAGCACAGCGCCTTCGGGGTCGACGATGAGGCCGCGCCCCTTGCCCACCGGTCCGGCGCAGTTGACACTCACCGTGAAGACTTGGTTCACAATCGAATTGGCACGAGCCAAGACCAGTTCCTGACTCCGGTCCTCGGTGGTGGTCTTGACGACGTTGACGATCACGTCGGCGCCCATCCAGGCCAGATGGCGGCTCACCTCAGGGAACCAGGCGTCATAACAGATGGACAGCCCGAGTCGGCCGACGTCAGGAATGTCTACGGTGACGAATTGGTCGCCCGGCGTGTACTTCTCGAACGGTCGCCAGGGGAAGATCTTGCGGTAGGAGGCCACGAGCCGGCCGTCGGGAGCGAAAACCGGTGCGGTGTTGAATAATTCACCGTTCTCCCCCAGCTCGCACACCGAGCCGGGAACCAGCCAGGCATCGGCGGCGCGCGCCACCTCGCCGAGGGCGGCGATCAATGGACCGTCCAGTGGTTCTGCCGCAGTGGCCAGCATGCCGGTGTCTTCGGTACCGAACAGGTGGATCTCGGGATAGACGATCAGTGCCGGACCGGTCACCGCTGACCGCACCCGCAGCACGTCGGCCGTGAACTGCGTGACGGTGTCCTGCCGACCGAACACCGGCAGGCCCGCGATGTCGAGCGGGGCCGCCTGGACGCCGGCCACCGTGATCGATCCGGACACAGGACCTCCGAAGCATTAATAACCCAGAATGAGCGAATTTAGTCAGATATTAGTTCAGCATGAACAAATAGAGCAATAGCTGACGTACGCTGAGGCGCATGACGTTGCAGGTCGGTGAGGCGCATCCGGCGCTCAACGCCCCCGCCGTCGCGGGCATCACCCGGCTCAGCGCCGCCGATACGGTGCGGGCCCGCCTCGGACTGGCCATCGAACTGGGCCTCATGACCAAGGGGGAACGGCTACCCGCCGAACCCGACATCGCCGCCGCCCTCGACGTCAGCGTCGCGACGGTCCGCCGGGCCTTGCAGTCGATGGCCGACGAGGGCGTGGTGGTCCGCCGTCGTGGCCGGGTCGGCGGCACCTTTGTCGCCCACAGCGGCGCCCGGGTGGACGCCGGAACAGATCACCCCTCGGCCACCTTCCGTGCCGATGCCGCCGAGGTACGCCGCCTCATCGACCTACGCGCGCTGGCCGAGGACGCCCTCAGTGCGGCTGCGGCGCAGGCCGCCACCGATGAGCAGCTCGACGCGCTCTCGGCGATCGTCGACGAGGCGGCCAGGACCACCGACTGGACGGGCTTCCACACCGCCGATCAGCGTTTCCACGAATCGGTCACGGCGGCAAGCGGTCTCGACTGGGCGATGCACAGCTACTGCGACGTGCTGCACGGGCTGTACCGCTACTTCATTCCCTACCCGATCAGCTACCTGCACGAGTCCAACCGAGAACATGCCCGATTGGTGGAAGCGCTGCGCCGACGCGACTGCCGGGCGGCCTCCGAGATTGCCCGCAATCACGTGCTGTCGTTGCATCAGACCATGTACGTGGGTCTGTCACGACCCGCGAAGGAGTCCGGCTAGCTAGCCGCGTGCCGCCGGCTCTTCGACCGTGGTGACGACCGAATCATCCACATCGCGCGGCGCGCGCGACGTCTTCCAAGCGCGGACCACCATGGCTGCCCACCCCGCCACGATGAGCGTGTAGATCAGCGTCGACCACGGCCAATGCACGCCGAAGTAGTGCACCAGTTTCTGGCTGTTGGTCAGCAGGATGACCCCGCCGACAGCGGTACCGAGCAGGGCCGGGTTGATCCGGCTGACCAACCACGCGGCAACCGGCGCAGCGATCACCCCGCCGACCATCAGCCCGAGCACCACAGGCCAGTTCTCCAGGAACTCTTGGCGCAGCCCGACCAGAAAGCCGATCGACGCCGACACCGACACCAGGAACTCCGAGGCGCTGACCGAACCGATCACGGTCCGCGGTGCCGTCTTGCCCTGCGACAGCAGGGTGCTGGTGGTCACAGGACCCCAGCCGCCGCCACCGGAGGCGTCGATGAACCCGCCGAACAAGCCGAGCGGCGCCAGGAACTTGGCACTGTGACTGGTGCCGTGTTCGCCGAGGCTCAGCGGCGTGCCCAGCGAGAAACGCAACAGCACGTAAAGCCCGATGCCGAGCAGGATCGCCGCCATGAGCGGCGCGGCCGATTCCGTCGACAGTGCCGACAGCACCGTCGCACCTGCGAATGCACCTGCCGCCCCGGGGATCCCGAGCTTGGCGACCATCGGCCAGTCGATGTTCTTGAAGCGCCAGTGCGACACCGCCGACGCGAGCGTGGTTCCGACCTCAGCCAGGTGCACTGCGGCGCTGGCCTGTGCCGACGCCACCCCGCTGAGCACCAGCAGAGTCGAGGCAGTCACACCGAAGGCCATCCCGAGCGCACCGTCGACCAACTGGGCCCCGAGGCCGACGAGCGTGAAGATCAGAAGCGAACGCATGGGTTCGGCTGCTTTCGATTGTGGTCACCGCCCCGGGCGACCCGACGGAAGGTTGGGCGCGTGTCTACCGACCCGCGCGACACCACTCGTCGAAAGCCATCAACCGGCGCGACGGCCAGAAGGGCTCGAGGGCAGCCAGAGCAGACGGTGCGGTGCGGTAGGCGCGTTCAGCCACCGGTCACCCCTTCCTGCTCGACAGTTGACGTGACTTTACCTGAGGCTTCGCACAGGCAAGCCTTGGCCCTAGAGGCTCAGCAACCGGTAGAGCCCGATCAGTCCCACCACCACGATCACGGCGCGCAGCGCATTCGGCGACAGCCGGCGCCCGTAGTGCGCGCCGAGGAAACCACCGATCAGCGACCCGACGGCGATCAGTCCCGCCGCCACCCAGCTGATCCGGTCGAACGCGACGATCGTGTACGCGAGCGCCGCCACGATGTTGACCAACAGCGACAGAAGATTCTTGGCAGCGTTCATCCGTTGGATCGACTCCGGCAGCAGCGCACCCATCACCGCGATCAGCAGGATCCCCTGGGCTGCGGTGAAATAGCCGCCATAGACGCCGACGGCGAACGTGCCGATCACCAGCACCGCCATGCGACGCGGGCTGACGTGGTCGGCGGACTGCCCGGACTCCTCGGCACGGTTCCGTACCCACGCCTGGATCCGAGGGCCGACGACGACCAGTATCAGCGCCAGGATCAGCAATACGGGCACGACCGCGACGAACACCTTTTCCGGCAGGTGCAGCAGCAGCCAGGAGCCGAGGCCGGCGCCGATCAGCGATCCCGGGATCTGCCAGCGCAGCCGCTTCCACTGGCCACGCAGCTCCCGGCGATAGCCCCAGGTGCCGGAGACACCGCCGGCGACCAGACCGACGGCATTGGACATCGTCGAGGTGACCGGCGGAATCCCCAACGCCACGAGCGTGGGGAAGGTGATCAGCGTGCCGGACCCGACTACGGCGTTGATCGCACCTGCACCGACACCGGCCAGCGCGATCAGGATCATGTGGGTGACGGACACTCGGGTCAGCCTATCGGCCGGTTCAGCGCTTCTTCTTGGGTGCTCCACGCTTCTCGCGGACCCGGACGTTGATCTTCACCGGGCTGCCCTCGAAACCGAACTGCTCACGCAGCCGGCGCTCCAGGAACCGGCGGTAACCGGCCTCCAGGAACCCGGAGGTGAACAACACGAACGTCGGGGGCCGAGTCGCCGCCTGGGTGGCGAACAGGATCTTGGGCTGCTTGCCGCCGCGCACCGGCGGCGGTGTCGCGGCCACGATCTCCTTGAGGAAGTTGTTGAGCTGTCCGGTCGAGATCCGCTTGTCCCAGGACGCCAGCGACGTCTCCAGGGCAGGCACCAGCTTCTGCACCGCCCGGCCGGTCATGGCCGAGATGTTGACCCGCGGCGCCCACTGGACCTGCACCAGTTCCCGGTCGATCTCCTTGTCCAGCAGGTATCGCCGGTCCTCGTCGACCAGGTCCCACTTGTTGAACGCGATGACCAGGGCACGCCCGGCCTCGATCACCATCGACAGCACCCGCAGGTCCTGCTCGGTCAACGGCTGGGACGCATCGATCAGCATGATCGCGACTTCGGCCGCATCGATCGCGCCGTGGGTGCGCACCGAGGCGTAGAACTCGTGTCCGCTGGCCTGTCCGACCTTGCGGCGCAGACCCGCTGTGTCGACGAATCGCCAAGTCTTGCCGCCCAATTCGATCAGCGAGTCGACGGGGTCGACGGTTGTGCCCGCGACGTCGTGCACCACCGAACGCTCGTCACCGGCCAGACGGTTCAGCAATGAGCTCTTGCCGACGTTCGGCTTGCCCACCAGCGCCACGCGGCGTGGGCCGCCCACACCGCTGCCACCCACCTCGGAGACCTCGGGCAGCTTCTCCATCACCGTGTCGAGCAGATCGGCCACACCGCGGCCGTGCATGGCACTGATCGCGTGCGGCTCACCGATGCCCAGCGACCACAGCGCCGCGGCGTCGGACTCACCGCGCTGCGTGTCAACCTTGTTGGCCGCCAGGAAAACCGGCTTGCCCGACTTGCGCAGCATCCGAGCCGCGGCCTCGTCGGCCGACGTGGCACCGACGACGGCATCGACGACGAGGATGATCGCGTCAGCGGTGCGCATCGCCACCAGTGCCTGATCGGCCACCAGCTGCTGCAGACCCTTGGCGTCGGGTTCCCATCCCCCGGTGTCCTGCACCATGAACCGGCGGTTCAGCCAATTCGCGTCATACGACACCCGGTCGCGGGTCACTCCGGGAATGTCCTGCACGACGGCTTCGCGCCGCCCCAGGATCCGGTTCACCAGAGTCGATTTCCCGACGTTGGGCCTGCCGACGACGGCCACGACCGGAGGCGGCGCGGCGGCCTCCTCGAGAACTTCGGCGACCTCGTCGCTGAACTCCCAGTCGCTCTCGTCCGACCAGGTGCCGTCACCATCAGAGTCGCTCATCGGCGCACCCCCGCATGCTGGGTCACCAGGTCGAGAAGGTGTGTCACGACCTGTGTTTGGTCCATGTCACTGGTGTCGACCACCAGTGCATCCTCGGCTGCCCGCAACGGGGAAACGGCCCGCGTGGAATCCAGGTGATCGCGCCGCTGCACGTCGGCGAGCACCGTCGCATAGTCGTCGGGCAGACCGCTCGCGATGTTCTGGGCGTTGCGGCGCCGGGCCCGCTCCTCGGCCGAGGCGGTCAGAAAGATCTTCACGTCGGCCTTGGGCAGCACCACGGTGCCGATGTCGCGGCCTTCGACCACCACACGTCCACCCGCCAAGGCCAATTCGCGCTGCAACTCGACCAGCCGGGCACGCACCCCGGGTACGGCCGAGACCGCCGACACCGCGCGGGCCACCTGGTCACCACGGATCTCGCCCGAGACGTCTTCACCGGCCAGGAACGCGCGGTCCTCAGCGGGGTCCGAACCCACCCCGATCACCGCGCCCGAGGCCACCGCGTCGATGGCCTCGGCATCGTCCAGATCGGCCCCGGCGCGTAACACCGCCAACGTGACGATGCGGTACATCGCGCCGGTGTCCAGGTAGCTCGCACCAAGGGCTTGCGCCAAACCTCTTGAAACCGAAGACTTCCCGGTTCCCGCCGGCCCATCGACCGCCACCACCAGAGACCCGCTCACATTCCCACCGCCTGATAAAGCTCGCCGATTTCCTTGCGGCTGAGCACCCTGATACTGCCCGGCCGCTGGTCCCCCAGCGCCACCGAACCGATGTCGGTGCGGACCAACTCCTGCACCGGGAAATCCACCGCGGCCAACATGCGCCGCACGATGCGATTGCGGCCCTCGTGCAAGGTGACCTTCACCAGGGTCTTGCCCGGAACCGTGTCCACCACCGCGAAGTCATCGACATGCGCCGGACCGTCATCCAGTTCGACACCGGCGCGCAGCTTCTTGCCGAGACCGCGCGGCACCGTGCCGATCACGGTCGCCACGTAGGTCTTGGGGATCTCGTACGACGGGTGCATCAGCCGGTGGGCGAGCTCCCCGTCATTGGTGAGCAGCAGCAGCCCCTCGGTGTCGGCGTCGAGCCGACCGACGTGGAACAGCTTCTTGTTGCCCCGAACCCGGTGCTCCACGAGATCTCCCACACAGGGGCGGCCCCGCTCGTCCGACATCGTGGACAGCATGCCGATCGGCTTGTTGATCGCCAGGTAGACCAGCGTGTCATCGATGACCACCCGGGAGCCGTCCACCCGGATCTCGGCCGTCGCCGGGTCGACCCGGGTACCGAGCTCGGTCACCAGCCGTCCGTCGACCTCCACGCGGCCGTCGGTGATCATCCGCTCGGCCACCCGCCGGGAGGCAACTCCCGCCTGGGACAACACTTTCTGCAGCCGTACGCCCTCTTCAGCCATGTCAGTCCTTGTCCACATCGAAGGCCATCGGCTGGTTGCCACCGGGCGAGCCGCCGTTGAGTTTGGCGAAACGCGGCTCGTCACCGAGAGATTCGCTCAGATCGTCGATCACGTCGACATCGGGCAGCAGCGGCGCGATGTCGGGCAGATCGGATAGGGATGTCAGGCCGAGCCGCTCCAGGAACAACTCGGTGGTGGCGAACGCGGCCGCACCCGAATCCGGATCGGTGCCCGCCTCGGTGATCAGACCGCGCGCCACCAGGGTCCGCATCACCGCATCCACGTTCACGCCGCGCACCGCGCTCACCCGCGCCCGGGTCACCGGCTGCCGGTAGGCCACCACGGCCAGGGTCTCCAGGGCGGCACGGGTCAGCTTGGACCGCGCGCCGTCGAGCAGGAGCCGCTCGACATACGGGGCGTAGCGCGCCCGGGTGTACATCCGCCAGCCCCCGGCGGCCTCGCGCAGGTCGATGCCGCTGTCACGGGCAGCAAGCTCCTCGGCCATCAGCCGCAACTTGGCCATCACCCGATAGGCAGGCTGTTCGGTCGCCGAAGCCAGGGCATCCACCGTCACCGGCGTGTCCACCACCAGCAACAACGCTTCCAGGACAGCACCAAGTTCACCGTCTTCGAGCTCGGGAACCGTCGCCACGTCGATGCCCAGGTCATCTCCGACCGGGATCGCTTCACCCGGGGCATCATCGGACCGCTCTCCGGAATCGGAGATCTCGTCAGTCATCGTTCTCGCTATTCTTCCGCATCTGCGGTTGCCAGATGTTCGCTGGTCGGCCGATCTCCGGTCCACGAAACCTGGAGCACTCCAAGCGGTTCTGGTTGCTCGAATGCTACCGCCTTGGCTCGGAACAGTTCGAGCAGCGCCAGGAAGCGGCCGACGATCTGAAGTCCGTCGGTGCACTCTGCCACGAGTTCGGAGAAAGTTGCCCATTCGCCGATCCCGCGCTGCTCAAGCAGGGCGATGATCCGGTGCGCCTGCTCCGGCACCGACACCTTGGGTGCGTGGATGTGGTCGATGCCCACGGTGGGCACCGGGCGCGGGGTGAAGGCGGCAGCCGCGATCTCGGCGAATTTGCCGGCGTCGACACCGAGCATCACCTCGGGCAGCAGGTCCGAGAACCGATCCTCCAGCGACACCACGCGCGGGTAGCTGCGCAGCGCCGCGGCCTCCAGTTCGGCGAACATCAACGCGACGTGCTTGAACGCCCGGTACTGCAGCAGTCGCGCGAACAACAGGTCGCGGACCTCGAGCAGGGCGAGATCCTCCTCGTCGTGGACCTCGCCCGACGGCAGCAACCGGGCCGCCTTCAAATCCAGCAGCGTCGCAGCGATCACCAGGAACGTCGTGGTCTCGTCGAGTTCGAGCCGGGCGCCGATCTCTTTGGTGTAGGCGATGAAATCGTCGGTGACCTGGTGCAATGCCACCTCGGTGACATCGAGGCGGTGCGCGAAGATCAGCTGCAACAGGAGGTCGAACGGTCCCTCGAAGTTGGTGAGCCGAACCTGGAAACGGTTCTGCTGGTCACCGGTGGTCGGCTCATCCCCGACGGCGGCAGCTGGTTCGGCACGATCGGCCGTCGGAGTGGCCGGGGTGTTCAGGACATCGTTCACGCGCCGAACCGGTCGATGACTTCGCGTGCCAGCGAGCGGTAGGCGACGGCACCGCCCGATTTGGGCGCCCAGGTGGTGATCGGCTCGCCCGCCACGCTGGTCTCCGGGAAGCGCACGGTCCGGGTGATCACGGTGTCGAACACCAGGTCTCCGAACCGCTCCACCACGCGGGCCATGACCTCACGCGCGTTGACGGTGCGCGGGTCGTACCGGGTGACGAGGATGCCGCTGATGGAGAGCTTCGGGTTGAGCCGGTCATGCACCTTGGCCACGGTGTCGGTCAACAGCGCCAACCCGCGCAGCGAGAAGTACTCACATTCGGTGGGGATGATCACACCGTCGGCGCAGGCCAGTCCGTTGACCGTGAGGAGTCCCAGCGACGGCTGGCAGTCGATCAGCACGTAGTCGTAGCGGTCCAGCACCGGATACAGGGCCCGGGCCAGCGACTGCTCGCGGCCCACCTCGTTGACCAGCTGGATCTCGGCGGCCGAGAGGTCGATATTGCTGGGGACCAGGTCCATGCCGCTGACCCGGGTCTTGATCACCACGTCGTCGATCGACACCCGCGGTTCGACCAGCAGGTTGTGCACCGTGTTCGCAAGTTCGTAGTGGGGCACCCCGAGGCCCGCCGACAATGCGCCCTGCGGGTCAAGGTCCACCAGCAGCACCCGGCGGCCGTACTCGGCAAGGCTGGCACCCAGGTTGATGGTCGAGGTGGTCTTGCCGACCCCGCCCTTCTGATTGCACATCGCGATCACCTTGGCCGGACCATGCGACGAACGCGGCCGCGGTTCGGGAATGTCACGCGGTGGCCGCCCGGTCAGACCGAGTTCCGGCGAACTGTGCTCGAAGAGCCCTTCGTGTGCGCTGTCGTCGCTCATACCCCACCACTACTGGTCAGGTATCCCGCAGTCTCGGCGCACATATCCCGGCAAGTTTAACGTCGTCACGCAGCCAGAACGGGCAGACCCGCGGGCAGCCGACAGTTTTGCGCCTCCGGCGACAAAAATCCGCCGCCGCCGTCAATTCGTCCCATCCGCCGGGCTGTCGGCTCCGAACTACCTTTATGGACCAGCCGTGGGCGCCCGGGCGCACCTCCACTGTCCGAGTCGTGGACGTCATCGTCGACCACCTCGCGCGTTCGGGTGTTCGCCATCTGTTCGGCGTTGGCGGCGCGAACATCGAAGACCTCTACGACGCCGCGTACTTCCATGCCGGGCTCACCGCGGTACTGGCCAAGCATGAGTTCTCGGCCGCGACCATGGCCGACGGGTACAGCCGTGCGGGCGCCGGTCTGGGCGTGGTCGCCGCGACCTCCGGCGGAGCGAGCCTCAACCTGGTTCCCGGACTCGGCGAGTCTTTCGCCAGCCGGGTTCCGGTCCTGGCCCTGGTCGGGCAGCCCCCCAGCACGCAGGACGGGCGGGGCAGCTTTCAAGACACCAGCGGGCACAACGGCTCGCTCAACGCCGAAGCCTTGTTCGCCGAGGTATCGGTGCACTGCCGGCGGGTGCTCAGTCCCGATGACCTCCGAGTCGCGCTGCCGCGTGCCGTCGAAGCTGCGCTGACCGGCGGCCCCGCAGTACTGCTCATCCCCAAGGACGTGCAGCAGGGCTACGTGCAAAAGGGCGTGCAAAAGGGCTCCGTGCAAAAGGGCGAGGTCGCCGATGCTCCCGTCGAGCGCATCGACGGACATCTCTCCCCCGCTCAAACCGAAACGATCTCCGATGCGCTCGGGGCCGTCGATGGCTCCGTCACGATCATCGCCGGCGAACAGATCGCCCGTGACGACGCCCGCGTCCAACTCGAAGCACTGCGCCTTGCCGTCGGTGCACGAGTAGCAACAGTGCCCGACGCCAAAGACGTGACCGCCGCTGATCTGGGCGTGACAGGTGTCATGGGTCATCACGGGATGGCCGAGACTATCGCCGGCAGTGCGCTGTGTCTGGTGGTCGGTACGCGGCTGCCGCTCACCGCCTCAGCGGGACTCGACGAAGCGTTGGCGAAGGTACCGACGTTCTCGATCGGGTCGGCAGTCCCCTATCGTCCGTGCCACCACGTCCACAGCGATGATCTGAGGACATCACTGACGCAGTTGACTCGCGCCATCCGGAGAAAACCGCAACCACCCCGGCAAGGACTTCCCGACCCGACAGCCGAGCTGACCCCGCCGGCGTTTCACGGAGACGGTGTCCGCTATCGGGATGCGATGAAACTGCTCGACGAGATGCTGCCCGACGATGTCGACCTGGTGGTCGACGCAGGCAACACCGGTGCGTCGGCCATTCACCATCTACCCGCACGGCGATCGGGACGGTTCGTGGTCGCTCTGGGCATGGGTGGGATGGGCTACAGCTTCGGCGCTGCCATCGGTGCGGCCTTCGCCCGGGACGGTCGGCGCACCGTCGTCCTGGCCGGGGACGGCGCTTTCTTCATGCACGGCATGGAGATCCATACCGCCGTGCAGTATCGGTTGCCCATCACTTTCGTGCTGTTCAACAACAACGCTCACGCGATGTGCGTCACCCGCGAGCAGCTCTTCTACCAAGATCGCTACAGCTACAACCGATTCACTGGCAGCCGACTCGGCCACGGCGTGGCGTCGATGTTCCCCGGATTGCCCTCCGAGGACGTCGACGCGGTCGAGCTCCTTCCCCGAGCGCTGGCACGCGCGTTGGCCGCCGACGGCCCATCGGTCGTCAGCATCGAATGCTCGGCAGACGAGATTCCACCTTTTGCACCCTTTTTGGCTCCACCCCAACCCGTTTCACAACTAGAGAAGGACCGATCAAATGCCACTGCCCGCGCTTGAGGACATCACCTTCCACTCCGGAACGACCGATGCCATCGACGGTGTCGTCCGAATCGAAACGTCGCCACGGGAGAACGCCACCCCGATCATCATGGAGATGATGCGGTCGGTGTATCCACACGACCAGGTGTTCGGCGAATACTGCACCGTCAACGATTACATCGATTGCCCGCCCGAGGATCTGTTCGATTACCTGTCGGACACCCGCTGCCTCGAGGAATGGACGTACAGCCTGCGTGGATTCCGTCCCACCGATGAGCCCGGGCTGTGGGCGGCTTATGACCGGCTAGGCTCTGAGACCGAAATATTCACCCGGACAACGGCAAACAAGCAATCGATGACGGTCGACTATCACTGCGCCTGGGACCAGGGAAAGCACTTGTGGATGGTCTATCTCATGCGGGTCGTCGATGCGCAGACGGTATTGAACAAGCCCGGTTCGGTTGTGCTGTGGACGAATTGCCATCACCCGTTCTACGACAGCAACCCGTACCCCGAAACTGCGCCGCCCGAACGGCCGGTGTGGGTTGGCGACTTCTGGGACATGTTCGGAGCGGGGCACCTCCTGGAACTCAAAAACCTCAAGGCGATAGCCGAATACCGCCACCGTAACGGGCTGCCCGTGACACCGGCCTGGATGAAATGAGAACAGCGATGAGCCAAACGACAGTCAGCCTGATCGACGTCTCCACCTACCTGCCCGGAGAACCCATCAGCGCCGAGTACTACGCCCAGTTCGCCGAGTCCGACGAGTTGCGTGACAACCTCATGTTCCGGGCACCGCGATTCCGCCATCACGTCGGTCCGGACGAAACCGCGATCGACATGATCGAACGCGCCACCACGGACCTAGTCGAACGGCACGGCCGAGACGTCATCGCGAACGTGGACCTTCTGATCAGCCACACGCAGATGCCCGACGTGCCGTTCTACGGCGCCGGCGGAGGAATCGCGCACCGGCTGGGTATGCGCCCGGACTGGGTTCTCGATCTGCACAACGGCGGCTGCGCCGCATTCGTGCTGGGCATGCAGACCGCCCGCCAACTGCTTTCGTCGGGCGCCGGCCGCACCGCGCTGGTCGCGGTCGCCCAGAATGCGGCCGGCCAGATCTTCGACCAACCCGGAGTGCGGCGCAAGGCACAAGCCGCAGTGCCCGGTGACGGCGCAGCAGTCGGATTACTCACGCTGTCCGACGAATCGCCGATCCTCGACGTCGAGTGCCGTACCTACGGCGAATACGCCGGCGACATGGCGATCGCGGTCGACCCCCCTCGCAAATGGTGGGAGCCAGGCCCCGGCGAAGGCTACATCGGCTTCACCGAATCCAAGATCACAAAAGTCCTGGCACGGGGAAACCGTCAGGTGCCCGAGGTCGCGTACACGGTGTGCGACCGAATCGGTGTGCGCACCAAGGACATCGACCTACTCATCACGAATCAGCCCAACCGGGCGTTCCTGCGCAACTGGTGCGAAGCGCTCGAGTTGCCGAGCACCCGGCACGTCCACACCTTCGATGAGTGCGGCAACCTGTTCGCCGCAGGCATCCCGGTCAACCTCGACCGCGCAATCCAGAACGGTCACGTTTCACCTGGTGACACAGTATTGATGGCGGCCTTTGCCCACGCCGGCGACTTCGCCGCCGCCGCCGCGGTTCGGTGGGGCGGTAGGCCGACGTGGAACAGCTGATAAACACCGACCGGCCTTACGACGTCGCGCCACAAACGGACGATCCGTTGGCTTTGTCGTTGAACGAGAACCCGTTTGCTCCACTGCCCGCCGTGCGCACGGCCATCGTCGAGGCCACCGCCGCGGCCAACCGCTATCCCGAGTTCCTGCCGGAACGCCTTCGACGCCTGATCGCCACACACGTCGGAGTAGAAGACGAACAGGTGATCGTCGCCGCCGGAGCGACGGGCGTGGTGATGCAGGTTCTCCACACCGTGACCTCGCCTGGTGACCGGATCGTCCTGGCCACACCGACGTTCGACGGCTATCCGATCTTCGCGCAGATGGCTCGCCTGACACCGGTTGGGGTCCCGCTCGATCGACACGGGCATCAGGATCTCGAAACCATGGCCGATGCGGCGGCCGATGCTCGGGTGGTCGTGATCTGTCGGCCCCACAATCCGACCGGCACCGTTGCGCCCACCCCACAGGTGCGGCAATTCCTGAACCGAGTGCCCTCCGACGTCGTGGTAATGATCGATGAGGCCTATATCGAATTCGTGCACCCCGCGTACCGCCTCGACTGGCGCAAGCTGGTGCGCCGGTACCCCAATGTCATTGTGGTACGTACGTTCTCGAAGGCATACGGGCTGGCCGGCATGCGCACCGGGTACGGGATCTGCTCACCGCGCTCGGCAGCGGCACTGTGGGCCATGCAGCTGCCGTTCGGCTCCGCCTTCACCAGCCTGGCGGCGGTCGCGGCGTCCTACGCGGCGGAAGAGCAACTGCAAAAACGCATCCGCTTCATCACCGCCGAGCGCACCTATCTGCGCACCAGGCTCGGTGAACTGCGGGTATCCAGCACTGAGTCGCACGCGAACTTCGTCTACCTCCCCCCGTCCGGCAAACCGTGGCGCGAGGCATTCGAGGGGACCGGACTGCAGGTGCGCTCCTACAGCGACGGTGGCGTGCGAATCAGTGTCGGTGCCCGCCGGTCAACTACCGCGGTGCTGGCGGCAATCGGCAAATCGGTCGGCGCGGATCGATGACATGGCGATGCGGGCCCACCCGCGAAGGAGCTACATGACAAAGTCCGGGATCACCCCGCGGCTGCGGTTCGCCCACGCCGTCGCCGCCTGGTACGACGCGGAGGCATACTTCCGCAGGAGGTCTCGCCGTGGACGACCTTTCGGCATGTCGATACCGGGTCTGGGCGAGGTGCTGTTCGCCGCCCACTCCGAACACGTCCGCGAATTCCTCACCATTCCGTCATCCATGCTGACACCGCCGATGCCCAACCCGATCGAACCGGTGGTCGGCGACGGATCGATAATCCTGCTCGACGGGATCCCCCATAAGCGGGAACGCGCCAGGTTTCTTCCCGCTCTGCATGGCGAGCGTATTCACCGGTACGCCGATGCGATGGCGCAGGCCGCCGAGAAGGAGATCGAGTCCTGGCAACCGGGCGCAGTGATCGACGCCCGGGACGCCGCGCAGTCGATAACCCTGCGCATCATCATCCGGACCGTGTTCGGCATCGAGGACCACGTAAGCACCGACCAGTACATCCGCACCGTCAAGTCGATGATGCGCAACTATGTCGCACCGTTCATGTTCTTCCCGGCATTGCGCCGCGCCCCGTTCGGACTCGGTCCTTGGCGGCGGTTCTCGCAGCGGCGGGTAGAACTCGACGGCCTCCTGTCCGAGCAGATCGCCCTGCGAAGACACACCGGCACCGACGGCTACGACGACGTCCTCAGTATCCTGCTCTCCGATGGTCAGGCCGGCGATCGCAGCGACGACGAGGTGCTACAGCAGCTGCGAACGTTGCTGGTATCGGGACACGAGACGTCAGCAACCACCTTGGCGTGGGCCCTCTTCCACATCCACGACGACGACGTTGTCCGGCGCAGGCTGCTCGCCGAACTGGCGGACAATCCACCTGCCGAGGACATGCCCAAACTGCCCTACCTCGGCGCCGTCATCTCCGAGACACTTCGGATGCATCCGACGGTGTCGATCGTCGTTCGTCAGCTGAAGTCGACGACCGAGACCTGGCAGATCCCCAGGGGCGCAGGCGATGTGATCGGCGTGTCGCTGCCCGCCCTGCATGCCGACCCGACCGTCTGGTCAGATCCGGGCCGATTCGATCCCGATCGCTTTCTCGTCCGCAGGCCACCGCCGGCCGAATACTCCCCGTTCGGCTACGGGCACCGGCGTTGTCCCGGGGCGGCTTTCGCGTCACTCGAACTGTCGATCGTCCTGGGCACAGTGCTGCGCAGGGTCGAGCTGAGAAGGCCCACCGGCCGGCGAAGGAGCAAACCGCCACGGTCGATACCTCGCGGTGTCGCCGCCGTGCCGAATCGGCCGATCAGGCTGCAGGTCGTTCGCAAGATACCGCCACCACCGGAGACGAAACGAGGATGGGAATCATGAGCCTGAAGCAACGCGTGCCACTGCTGCGGTGGTCGTTCTGGCGACTGGCGCTGGGCAGCCGAAACCTCACGAGGACTGGTCAGATCGGCGATGGACGCGAAGGCGCCGCCGTGCGGTACGTGCTCGCAAACGCTCGCCGGGGCGATATCGACGACGTCCTCGCCACCATCGATCGATACGCCTACACCGAGTCATTCCTGATAAACGTGGGGGATGAAAAGGGCAAATTGCTCGATGCCGCGGTGCGCCGCGCCGACCCCACACTGGCACTCGAATTGGGGACCTACTGCGGGTACGGGGCACTTCGGATCGCCAGAGCAGCGCCGAAGGCTCGCGTGTACTCGATCGAAATGTCTCCCGACAACGCCGAGAACGCGCGACGGATCTGGGAACACGCGGGCGTCGATGACAGGGTTACGTGTGTGGTCGGCACCATCGGCGACGGTGGCCGCACTCTCGACGCGCTGGCGCAGGAGCACGGATTCACCTCGGGTTCGGTCGATCTCGTCTTTCTCGACCACGACAAGAATGCCTACCTGTCCGACCTGCAGAGCGTCCTCGACCGCGGTTGGCTGCGCCGCGGCACGATCGTCGTCGCGGACAACGTGAAGATCCCCGGCGCCCCCAGATACCGCGCGTACATGCAGGAGCAGCAGGGCGGAAGATGGCAGACCGTCGAGCACAGGACCCACGGCGAGTACGGCTCCGTCATTCCCGATTTGGTTCTGGAGTCCGATTACCTCGGCTGACTCTCACAGACGGAACCCTGACCGGTGGGCATCACCCGTCCTAGGCTGTGCGTCATGAGTCTCAAACAGCGGCTGCCGCTGTTGCGGTGGTCGTTCATCCGGATGGGAATCGGCGCGCGGCACTTCTCGAAAACCGGGCAGTGGGGCGACGGACGGGAGGCCGCGGCCGCCGATTATGTGGTGGCCAACGCCCGCGCCGGCGACCTCGACGACGTCATCGCCACCATCGACAAGTTCGCCTACGAGAAGTCGTTCCTGATCAACGTCGGCGACGAGAAGGGTGCGCTGCTCGACGCCGCAGTTGTGCGGGCCGACCCGCGACTGGCGCTCGAGCTGGGCACCTACTGCGGCTACGGGGCCATGCGGATCGCCCGCGCCGCGCCGACCGCCCGGGTGTTCTCGGTGGAGTTCTCCCCTACCAACGCCGACATCGCGCGACGGATCTGGGCACATGCCGGGGTGGCCGACCGGATCACCTGCGTGGTCGGGACCATCGGCGACGGTGGGCGCACGCTCGATGCGTTGGCGGCCGCTGGGTTCGGCACCGGCGGACTGGATTTCGTGTTCCTCGATCACGACAAGAACGCCTACCTGACCGATCTGCAGAGTCTGCTGGAGCGCGGTTGGCTGCACCAGGGCTCGATCGTGGTGGCCGACAACGTGAAGCTGCCCGGCGCCCCGAAGTACCTGGCCTACATGCAGGAGCGGCAAGGTTCCCTCTGGGACACGAAACATCACAAGACGCACGCCGAGTACCAGACCCTGCTGCCCGATCTGGTGCTGGAGTCGGAGTACCTGGGCGGCTAGCGCGCCCGCGGGTGCGCGCCTGCCCAGACCTCGCGCAGTGTGTGCACCGTGACCATGGTGTAGATCTGCGTGGTGGTCACCGAAGCGTGGCCCAGCAGTTCCTGTACCACGCGCACGTCGGCGCCACCGTCGAGGAGATGGGTCGCGAACGAGTGCCGCAACGTGTGCGGTGAGACCGCCGACGCGATGCCAGCGCGCGCCGCCGCGTCCTGCAACACCTGCCAGGCGCTCTGGCGCGACAGTCGGCCGCCGCGGGCGTTGAGGAAGATTCCGGGGGTGCCCCGGCCCCGCCGAGCCAGGTCCGGACGCCCCCGCACCAGGTACGCGTCGAGCGCGGTGACAGCCGGACGTCCGATGGGCACGAGCCGCTGCTTTCCGCCCTTGCCGCGCAGCAGTACCGAACGCGCATGCGTGTCGATGTCGTCGATGTCGAGTCCGACGGCCTCGGAGATGCGGGCGCCGGTGGAGTACAGCAGTTCCAGGAGCGCCCGGTTCCTCAGCGTAAGCGGACCGTCGGCCTCGCTCTCCCCGCCGGCGGCCTCGAGCAGCGCGAGTACCTCGTCGAGGCTGAGGCTCTTGGGCAGCCGGCGACTCGGCGTGGGCGGTTTGACCCCGCGGGCGACGTCGAGTGCGGTGATGCCCTCGGCCGTGGCGAACCGGTGCAGTCCGCGGACCGCGACCACTGCCCGCGCAGCCGAAACCGCCGACAGCGCGGTCACTCCCGATTCCGGGTCCCCGCGACGCAGCGCGATCAGGAAGTCGCTCACATCGGGCTCGGCCACGTCCGCCAGATCCGCGATTCCCCGCTGGGTCAGGTGTTCGACGTAGCGACGCAGGTCGCGCCGGTAGGAGCTCAAGGTGTTGGCCGCCACGCCCCGCTCGATCGTCAGGTGATCGAGGTAGCCCTGCAGCTGGTCGTCGAGGGCCGATCGGAGGGGCGACGGTGTGGTCATGACAGACCTTTGCGCCGCCTGAACGCTGTCGGCCGGTCCGTCCACACCGCATCGACCGGTCGTAACGCCTCCGCATCGGGCATCGCGTGTGCGGCCAGGATGCCTGCCACCGCAATGCCGTTCACGATGTCGCCGGAGAAGACCCGCCGCACGGCTTCTGCCAGAGGCACCCGCTCCACCACCATGTCGGCTTCCTCGTGCTCTGCCTCGGGACGCCCGACGTCGGTCAAACCGGTGGCCAGGTAGATCCGGACACTCTCGTCGGAGAACCCCGGCGTCGAATCGAGATCCACCAGCACCCGCCAGTGCGCGGCGGCCAGCCCGACCTCTTCTTCGAGCTCGCGCGCGGCGGTCACCTCGGGAGGCTCCCCACCAAGGTCGAGTAGGCCGGCGGGTAGTTCCCAGAGCCGACGTCCCAGCGGGTGACGGTACTGGTACACCAGTACCACGTTGCCGTTCTCGTCCAGGGCCACGACCGCGACCGCACCGTAGTGCTCGACGACCTCACGCCGGGCCGACCCGCCGCCGGGCATGCTGACCTCGTCCGCGCGCAGGGCGAAAATGTTTCCGACGTAGACGGTTTCGCTGGCCAGCGTCTCGAAGTCGTGTTCAGCCAAGAGAAGCGGCTTCGTCCACCGGACTCGCGCCGTCCTCGACGTCCTCGGCGAAATGTTCGGGAAGGTCCATGCCGGGCAACCGCTCCGCCGCCTTGTAATCCAGCGCCGCGCCGATGAATGCCGCGAACAGCGGATGCGGCCGCGTCGGCCGGCTCTTGAGCTCAGGGTGGGCCTGCGTCCCGACCAGGAACGGATGGATCTTCGAGTCGTATTCCACGAACTCCACCAGGTGCCCGTCGGGCGAGGTGCCGCTGAACCGCAGCCCGCTCTCGGCGATCCGGTCCCGGTAGGCGTTGTTGACCTCGTAGCGGTGCCGGTGCCGTTCGGACACCTCGGTGGCCTGATAGGCCTGCGCCACAATCGATCCCGCTTCCAAAACGGCGGGATAGGCACCGAGCCGCATGGTGCCGCCCAGGTCGGCCTCGCCGGCGACGGCGTCCTCCTGATCGGCCATCGTGGAGATCACCGGGTCCGCCGTCTTCGGATCGAACTCGGCGGAGTTGGCACCGGCGATACCGACCGACCGCGCCGCCTCGATCACGATGCACTGCAGCCCCAGGCACAGTCCCAGCACCGGCAGGCCGCGCTTGCGGGCGAACGCGATCGCCCCGAGCTTGCCCTCGATGCCGCGGATACCGAAACCGCCCGGAATGAGCACCCCGTCGACATCGGACAGCGCGGACGCCGCACCGAGGTCGGTCTCGCAGTCATCGGAGGCCACCCACCGGATCTCCACCTTGGCTCGGTGTTTGAAGCCGCCGGCTCGCAGCGCCTCGGCCACCGACAGGTAGGCATCGGACAGGTCGATGTACTTGCCCACCAAGGCGATCCGAACCGTCTCCTGCGGCTCGTGCACCCGGCGCAGCAGGTCGTCCCACTCCGACCAGTCCACATCGCGGAACGGCAGGTTGAGCCGGCGCACCACGTACGCGTCGAGTTCCTCGCGGTGCAGCACCTTGGGGATGTCGTAGATGGACGGCGCGTCCGGAGTGGAGATGACCCCGTCGATGTCGACGTCGCACATGAGCGCGATCTTGTTCTTGAGCGGTTCGGGGACGTCACGATCACACCGCAGGATCAGGGCATCCGGGGTGATGCCGATGCTGCGCAACGCGGCCACCGAGTGCTGCGTCGGTTTGGTCTTGAGCTCGCCGGACGGGGCGAGATAGGGCACCAGCGACACGTGCAGGAAGAAGCAGTTGTCCCGGCCGACTTCATGGCGCACCTGGCGGGCGGCCTCCAGGAACGGCAACGACTCGATATCGCCCACCGTGCCGCCGATTTCGGTGATCACCACGTCGGGGCGCTGTCCGGACGCATCGGGCTCGGCCATGGCCAGGATCCGGCTCTTGATCTCGTCGGTGATGTGGGGAATCACCTGGACGGTGTCGCCCAGGTACTCGCCGCGGCGTTCCTTGGCGATCACCGTGGAGTACACCTGCCCGGTGGTCACGTTGGCCGACTGGGACAGGTTGCGATCCAGGAACCGCTCGTAATGGCCGACGTCGAGGTCCGTCTCGGCGCCGTCCTCGGTGACGAACACCTCACCGTGTTGGAACGGGTTCATGGTGCCCGGATCGACGTTCAGATAGGGGTCGAGCTTCTGCATGGTGACCTGCAACCCTCGCGCGGTCAGCAGCTGACCGAGGCTCGATGCGGTCAACCCCTTACCGAGCGATGACGCCACACCACCGGTGACGAAGAGGTGTTTGGTGGCGGTGTGCGGGTGCTTGCGTAAGGCGGGCAAAAGCATCCTCCGTGACGACTGGCAGGGAATCGAGAAACTGCTGTGGCCTGCCGACCCACGGAATCTCACCTTAACACCGACACCGACAAGCCGTCGCTGACGCGCCGCATGCGCATCGGGCAAATCGGCGCCCGGAGCGCACCTACTGCGGGACGGTCACTGACGTCGCGCCCTGCCCGGTGCCGTACCGGCCCGGCTTCCCACCGCTCGTGAGGTCGCTCAAGGCGAGGACGGCCGTGATCTGACCGGCGCTGGAATCGGCGTCGTCCACGGTGCTGACGGTGGCAGCCAGGCCGGCATCGGACCTGGTCACAGCCACGGGACCGGTTCCAGATGCCGATCCTGAGCGGCCGGCGAGCACCGTTCCGGTGCCGTGCGGGGCCAACCCGGCGGCGAAGCGTGCCATGGTTGCGCCACGGTTGCCGCCGTCTTCCCCCAACCCGCCTCCGGTCACGATCAGCGCGGTATTGGCCGCGCCGATGTGTGGATCGTCATAGGTCAAAAACCCGGTGTCGCGCAGCGCAGTGAGCACGGTCTGGCGCTGCATGTCATCGACGGGCGCCGCGGCCGGGTTCCGGTCGATCAGCAGTGTGATGCCCAACAGGTCGCCGGCCTGGGACCCCTGGTCCACCGCCGCGGTGCTCAACTGCTTGCCGGCCGGCACGATCGGCGAATTGACCACCGAGAGCAGTTTGTCGGCCGAATTCGCTTCGACGAACTCGCTCGTGAGTGAGATTTTCCCGGTGACCGTGCCACCCGCGTCGCGGACGAACCTCGACACCGCGTCGACATCACCGTCGGCGGCGTCCGGCGTGCGGAACACCACCACCGACTTGTCCTTCAAAGCGTCACGCACTATTCGGGGCGCCATCTGCGCATCGAATTCTCCTGCGGCATTGAGCTTTTCGTTCAGCGCATTCTTGCCGTCATTGAGAGCCTCGATCTGGTGCTGCAGGTCCAACTTGTCGTCACGAAGGCCCGACAGCACCGTGTTGGACAGCAGCCCCGACCCCAGGGCCACGCCGATTGCCAGCGCCAGGAAAACTGCTGCCAGCGAAATGGCGTGTGCGCGTAGCGTGATCACAGCTCACCGCCCCGCTAGCTGACCAGGCCCTGCACCCAGAGGGTGAAGCGGTTCCAGTAGTCGACGACCCAGTCGAGCACGGCCCCGTCGGCACGCGACACCCACAGTGCGACCACCACGGCCACCAGCATCGCCAGCACCAGAAGCGCGATCGCGCCGCCGGAGACCCGGCTGCGGTACAGCGTCGCGACCGCCTTGGCGTCGACGAGCTTCTCCCCGACCTTCAGCCGGGTCAGGAACGTCGACGGGTTGCTGCGCTGGCGCGAGCGGTCGAAGAACTCTTCGATCGAGGCGGTGTGACCGGCAGTGACGATGAGCGACGCACCGTGGTGGTCGCACAGCAGCAGCGCCAGGTCAGCCGCGGATCCGGCGGCGGGGAAGGTCATCGCGCCGACGCCGAGGTCCTGGATGCGTTCCAGCCCGGCGGCGTGGCCGTCGGCGTCGGCGGGCAGCACCACCTGAGCGCCGCACCGCAGCACCTCGACGCTCATCTTGTCCGGGTCGCCGACGATCAGCGCAGGGCGGTAGCCGGCCTTGCGCAACACGTCCGCGCCGGCCCCGACACCGACCAGCACCGGCTGGTACTCCTTGATGAAGGGCTTCAGAGCCTTGAGGTCATCGGCCGCGTCAGGTTCCTCGGCGACGATCACGACGTGGCGGCGGTGCAGATCGACGTCGATGTTCGGGATCCCGATGCCGTCGATGAGCAGCGGACTCTCACTGCGGATGAACTCGATCGTGTTGCCCGCGAAGGCTTCCAGGTGCGCGACGAGACCACTCTTGGCGTCGTGCATGAGCTCGTGGATTTCTTGGTCGTTGCGCTCGGTGCCCAGCGCGATCCGTCGGTCACCCGAGTAGACGCCGCCGTTGTTCAGGCGGATCCGCGCCCCGTCCTTGATCTTCTTGAAGACGTCCGACCCCGCCTCGTCGATCAGCACCACACCATTGGCGACGAGCACCTCCGGGCCGAGGTTCGGGTAACGCCCCGAGATGGACGGCGAGGCGTTGACGACACCGGCGATCTGGGCCTCGACAAGCGCATCGGCGGTGATCCGGTCCAGATCCTGAGCGTCGAGGACGACGATGTCGCCAGGGCCGACGCGGCGCAGCAGCCGATCGATGTCGCGATCCACACGGGCAGTGCCGGTCACTCCCGGACGCGTACTGGCATTGCGGGTGAGCAGCGTGGACATCTTCATGCGCCGATTCTGTCGGGCTCCGCCGGTCAGGCGGCGGAGGCGCGCCGTAACACCAGCCCCACAAGTTGGCTTTTGTCACATCAGTAACAGCACTCCGGTCTCAATCCCGCTTCGCCGCATAGTGCCGCGCCGCCTTCGCGCGGTTCCCACACGTGGCCATCGAGTGCCACCGTCGCGCGCCGTTCTTGGAGCTGTCATGGAACCAGAGAATGCAGTGCGGGTGTGCACACTGCTTGATCCGGTCGGGCGCCTCACCCAGCAACCGCAGCAGGTCTGCCGCGGCCAGCCAGCCGGCCAGCCACTCCGGTTGCAGCACCTCGGCGGCCTCGGCGGGGCCCGACGCGGTGAGCGTGCGACGGATCCGGCCCCGATCCAGCACGTCATTGATCTCGTCGACGGAGCCCGCCTGCACTGCCCGCAGGATCGCCTCCCGGGCCGCAATCAAGGCGGCCCGCGACTTCTCGTCAGCCTCGCAACGGTCGTCCAGCCCATTGGCCAGCAACCAGGTACGGAGCCCGTCGACGTCCGCGAGGAGGTCCTGCGGCCCATCCGCTGACATCCACCGGGTGTTCAGCAGATCCAGCGCAAGGGGTTCGCCGACATGCGGGCGCGGATCACGCATACCTGAGGGTAACCACGCGCCCACGACAGCAGGTGCCACCCGCCGGACTAACCATCGAAATATAGTTAGATGGTTGACGACAGCACTTCTTCGGTCCTAACCTACGTAAGTCTTTTCACTAGTTATTCAGGAGGACTGCATGCCCGGAACCACCCCGCCCCAGCTCGCCGCCGGACACGTCGGCATCAACGTCACCGATCTGGACCGCTCCGTCGCCTTCTACCGAAACGCGCTGGGTTTCGAACCGCTCGCCGTCAACAGCGAGGGCGAGCACCGGTACGCCTTTCTCGGCACGGGCGGGACGCTGCGGCTGACCCTCTGGCAGCAGAGCAACGGCCGGTTCTCCACGGAAACACCGGGCCTGCACCATCTTTCGTTCGAGGCAGCCAGCCTCGACGAGGTCCGGACCGTCGAGGCGGCACTGAAGGCGCTGGGCACCGAGTTCGCGCACGACGGCGTCGTCGCGCACGGTGAGGGAACGTCTTCCGGCGGCATCTTCTTCACCGACCCCGACGGAACCCGGCTCGAGGTGTACGCACCCAACGGGGCGCAGAGCGCTCCCGCACCCAGCGGTGCGGCTCCCACCTGCGGATTCTTCTGAGTCGGGCCGGCGAACATGTATCACTCGGGTGAGTTGGCGGTGCAGCGGCGGATGGGACAGGAGACGATCGCCACCCGCGTCGGCCGCATGATCCGCACCGAAGTTCCCGCGGCCGCCGCTGCGTTCCTCGCCGAACAGCCGATGATCGTGATCGCCGCGGCCGACGACGATGGCCGGGTGTGGACCAGCTTGATCGCTGGTCCGCCCGGCTTCGTCCACTCCGACGATCCGCGCACGGTCCTGGTCGAAGCACTGCCCGCGCCGGGCGATCCGGTCCGTGAAGTGCTGCGCGGCGGACTGCAGATCGGGATGATCGCCATCGAACCGCAGACCCGGCGGCGGATGCGGGTCAACGGCTCCGCCGAGCCCACAGGCACGGGACTGCGGATCCACACCGATCAGGTGTATTCGAACTGCCCGAAGTACATTTCGCGCCGGGACGTCACCGACGTGCGGTCCTCGACGGGACTGCCCGACGTGCACCGTGGGCAGGCACTGACCTCCTCACAGCAAGCCGTCATCACCCACGCCGACGCCTTCTTCATCGGGTCGGCGGATGCCGCGGGCAATGCCGACGCATCACACCGAGGCGGCAATCCCGGGTTCCTGCAGGTGCTCTCGCCCCACCGGCTACGTTGGCCGGACTACCGCGGAAACTCGATGTTCATGACGCTGGGCAACATCGAAGCGAATCCACGGTGCGGGATGCTGGTGGTCGACTGGCTGTCCGGAACGACGATCCAGCTGACCGGCGTCGCCGAAATCAACTGGGATGAAGCCGATCCCGACGCCGGCGCACAGTGCGCGGTCGACTTCACGATCAGCGAGGTGGTGGAACTGACCCACGCCAGCCCGTTGCGGTGGACCTCCCCCGAGTTGTCGCCGGCCAACCCGGGCCCGGTCGTCGATCAGGACTAGGGTGCGCTGCGCTCCTGCTGTGCGGCCTCGAGCAGTTCCCTGGCATGGGCGCGCCCGCTGTCGGACTCCCCCAATCCGGCCAGCATCCTGGCTAATTCGGCGACGCGGTCCTCGTCGTCGATGCGGCGCACACCGCTCGACTTGGCCCGACCGTTGCCACTGTCGACCAGTAGGTGCGCGTCGGCGAACGCCGCGACCTGAGGCAGGTGGGTCACCACGATGACCTGATGGGTACGCGCCAGCCGGGCCAGCCGGCGGCCGATCTGCACTGCGGCCCGGCCACCCACGCCGGCGTCGACCTCGTCGAACACCATCGTGGTGCCCGCCGTCGACGCCGAAAGGACCACCTCGAGGGCCAGCATCACACGGGACAGCTCACCGCCGGAGGCACTCTTGGCCAGCGGTAGTACATCCGCACCGCGGTGCGCGGTGAAGCCGAACTCGACGGCGTCCACACCGTCATGACCGGCATGCAGCATCTCGCCGTCGGGCATGGTCACCGGCGCGGAGTCGTCCACCCGCGCCGGCATCGGAGCCACACCGATGGTGAACATCGCGTTGGCCATCGCCAGGCCGGCCAGTTCCGCAGTCACCGCCTTGGCCAGCCCCTTGGCCGCCTTGGTACGGGCTTTGGTGAGTTCGCCTGCCGCCGCGACCAGTTGACCCTCGAGCTCGGCGACCTTGCTGTCCAGCGCCGCCAGGCTCTCCTCGGACACGTCGAGCTGCGCCAACCGCTCGGCGGCGTCGCGTGACCACGCCAGGACCCCATCGACATCGGCAGCGTACTTGCGGGTGAGCGTGCGCAGCTCTGCCTGCCGCGCCAGCTTTGTCTCCAAAGTGCTGGCATCACTGGGTAATTCGGACAAGTAGTCACCGAGCTCGCCGGAGACATCGCCGATCACTGCCATCGCCTCCGCCAAGCGGACAGCCAGTGCCTGCAACTCCGCGTCATCGGTGGACTCCAGCGCGGCCTGCGCGCGGCCCACCCCGTCGGCAGCCGAGGTCGACTCCGGCGTGGGCTCGTCGAGCTCACCGGCCAACGCGAACCGCGCGAGGTGCGCGGCTTCCCGCAGGGCATCGAGTTCCGACAATCGCCGGATGTCGGCGATGATCGCCTCGTCCTCGCCGGGTTGGGGTGCGACCGCGTCGATCTCGTGGATACCGAAGCTGAGCCGGTCGGCTTCCTGGGCCAGTTCCCGGGCCCGCCGCCGACGGTCGGTGAGGTCACGACGCGCCGCCAGCCACTCGTCGCGGATACGTCGATAGCGGGTCAGAGGCTTGTCCACCTCGGCGAACCGGTCGAGTGCCGCCCGTTGCTCATCGGGCCGCATCAACCGCAACTGGTCGTTCTGACCGTGCAACGTCAGCACCTGAGCGGTGAAGCTGCTCAAGGATTTCGCCGGCACACTGCGCCCACCCAGATACGCCCGGGATGGCCCGGCCCGGCTGACCGAACGGGCCGCGATCACGCTGCCGTCGTCGTCACGCTCAGCGCCCGAGGAGTCCAGGATCTCCTCGACCCGGCCGGAGACATCCTCGCCGAGTTCGATTGTGCTGAAACGGCCTTCCACCACCGCGCGGTCAGATCCCGAACGCACCCTGGTCGCGTCGGCCCGTGCCCCACCGAGCAGGTGCAGGCTCGTCACCACCATCGTCTTGCCGGTACCGGTCTCCCCGGTCAGCACGGTCAACCCGCGGTCGAACTCCGCGGTGGCGGCGCTGATCGCGCCCAACGACTCGATACGAATCTCCGACAGCACAGGTATCTACTGCCCCCGCCATCCGGTGACCGGCAACCGGAACTTGCGCACCAGGCGATCGGTGAACGGCGCCGAGTCCAGCCGCACCCACTTCAGCGGAGTGCCGCAGCGCGTCACCTCCAAGCGGCCACCGGCAGGCACGATCATTTCGCGGCGACCGTCACAGAACACCAGCGCATCGTTGCCACTCGCCTCGATCTCGATCGCGATGCTGGCCAACGGGCTGGTCACCATCGGACGGGCGAACAGTGCGTGCGCATTGTTGGGTACCACCAGAATCGCCTCCAGGTCCGGCCACAGCACCGGGCCGCCTGCCGAGAACGCGTAAGCGGTGGATCCTGTCGGGGTCGCCACCAGCACTCCGTCGCAACCGAACGACGACACCGGGCGACCGTCCACCTCCAACACCACACCCAGCACCCCGAGCCGCGGCCCCTTCTCCAGGCTGGCCTCGTTCAGCGCCCACCCGCGGTTCACCACATCGGTGCCCACCCGTACCGCGATATCGAGCGTCATGCGTTCCTCGATGCGGTAGTCGCGCTCGATGACGCGTTCGAGCACGTGGTCGATGGCCTCCGCTTCAGCTTCGGCCAGGAATCCGATCCGGCCGAGATTGACTCCCAGCACCGGGATCTCGACATTGCGCGCGAGCTCGGCGGCTCGCAGGAACGTCCCGTCGCCGCCGAGGACCAGCACCAGTTCGCAACCTTCGGCCGCGCGTTCCTCGGCGTCGACCACCTCGATGTCGACCCCGAGAGCGCGCATGTCGTCGGGAGCGAGATGCAGTGGTCCGCGGTCTACGGCCTCCGCGGAGAGCACCTTCAAACCAATGCCGTTGTCGCCGAGCACTTTTTCCACCCGACGGGCGACTTCAGTCGCCTCGTCGCGGCCGGTGTGCACCACCAGCAGGATCGTGCGTTCAGACGTCATTGCGGTCCCTCCTCGACCGCCTGCCGAACTGCATGTTCGAGCGCCTCACCGGACAGCGGACGCTCGGTCTGGGCACGCAGGTGCAGGAAATACTCGACATTGCCCGATGGCCCCGGGAGCGGGCTAGCCGTCACATCGACAGCATGCCACTGCAACGCGGCCGCCCTGCGGGCGACCGTACACACGGCATCGATGCGCAGCTCTGGATCGGACACCACGCCGCCGGCGCCCACCCGATCCTTGCCGACCTCGAACTGGGGTTTCACCATCGGAACGATATCGGCGTCGGCCGACGCGCAGGCCGTCAGCGCCGGAAGGACAGTGGTCAGCGAAATGAAGGACAAGTCGGCGACGACCAGCTGAACCGGCCCGCCGATCGCCTCGGGAGTCAACTCCCGCACATTCGTGCGCTCCAGCACGTGTACCCGCTCATCGGACCGCAGCGGCCAGGCCAGTTGTCCGTAGCCCACATCGGCGGCCACCACCTCGGCGGCACCGCGGTCGAGCAGCACCTCGGTGAAACCTCCGGTCGAGGCCCCGGCATCGAGGCAACGCCGGCCGTCGACGGCGACGTCGAACACGTCGAGCGCACCGATCAACTTGTGTGCGCCCCGAGAGACCCAGGTCCGTTCCGCAGTGGCGATCACGGTGATGTTGGTGTCCGGGGCGACCGCAGTGGCCGGTTTGGCCGCAGGCATACCGTCGATCCGGACGCGCCCGGCCTCGATCATCTCGGCGGCCTGCTGGCGGGACCGGGCCAGGCCCCGCCGCACCAGCTCGGCATCAACGCGCGCGCGCCGCGCCACCGACGCTCACCTTCCCGTCGCCTGCGGTCCGCCCGGTTGCCCCCTGTCGACGGATTCGAGGGCCTGCACGAGCAGATCGTGGGCCTCCTCGAGCCGGGCCGCCACCACATCGATGTCCATGGCCTCGAGTGCGGACGGATCCACTGCGGGATCCGGCACGCCGGCCAACACCGCAGCGACCTGGGCACGCAGTTCGTCGGGATCGGTACTCATAGCGATACTCACGCTAGTCGATGGCGCGCTGATCGACCGGCACCGACAGCAACGACCAACGTTGCAGCGCCTGGCGCGCTGTGTCGTCGCCGGCGGCCACGATGACCGCGGCCGGGTCCAGATCCGAGCTCCACACCGCGTGAGCCGTGGCCCGCACCACCGACAGGTCGTCGACGGGTTCGTGACCGGCGGAGTGCACCGTGACCGTGTCGGTGTCGGTGTCGATCCGCCAGGCGGCGTCAGGCCCGATGCGCAGTGCGTCGGCGGCGGCGTGCAGGCCCCGCAGGTCGGCGGCCAGGTAGCCCGGGCGCTCCGCGGGTACCGCATGGACCGCCTCACGCGCAGTGCTGACGCCGGTGAGCACCATGAGACTCGGCAACCCGGCCGCGACGGCGCCGGCGATATCAGTGTCGAGCCGGTCCCCCACCACCAGCGGCGCTGCGAACGTCCCGCGACTCAAGGCGTCGTTCATCAGGGTCGGTTGGGGCTTCCCGGCCACCAGCGGATCCTGACCGGTCGCCACGCGCAGTGCCGCCACCATCGAGCCGTTGCCCGGCAACAGGCCCCGTTCGGACGGCAATGTCAGGTCCACGTTGGCCGCCACCCACAAGGCGCCGGCCCGAATAGCCAGTGCGGCCTCGGCCAGATCCGGCCATGCGGTAGTAGGCGAGTGCCCCTGCACCACCGCGACCGGGCCCTCGTCGAACGTCCGAACCGGCCGCAGGCCGATCTTGCTGACCTGATCGACAAGGGCATCAGTACCGACGACGAGGACCGTCGAGCCCACCGGCAGATGGGCCGCCAGCAGGTGCGCCGCACTTTGGGCACTGGTCACCACATCATCGGAGTCGGCGGCGAAACCGAGTTCACGCAGATGCTCGGCGACCTGTTCAGGCGCGCGCGACGCGTTGTTGGTGACATACAGCAGCCGTGCCTCCACACCGGCCAAGCTCTCGAGCGCACCCTCAGTGGGCGAATGGCCGCGAAACACCGTGCCGTCGAGATCGAGCAGCAGGCAATCATGTTGCCGTGCAAGCGTGGTCACGTCAGGACAGCTCCGTGATCCGGTCTTCCGCGTCGGTGATTCCCTCGATGTCGGCCTGCTCGGCATGCACGAACCACTGAAGCGCCTCGTCGTTGCGACCGAGCGCCAGCAGGGTGTCGGCGTATACGTAGAACAGTCGGGCCGCAGTCGGTCCCACATTGGTCGGGTCCAGCGGCGGAGAACACAGGATCGCCAACGCCTGCTCGAACTGCCCGAGGTCTGACCGGGCGCCGGCCGTCACGATGCGGAGTTCGTCGGCATCCTCGCCGGTGAGCGCGGCGGCCTCGTCACTGCGAGCGAGTTCCAGTGCCCGCTCGGGCCGTCCGACACCGCGCTCGCAATCCGCGATCATCGCCAGCAGCGCCGATTTGCTACCCATCCGGCGCGCCGCACGCAACTCGGCGAGCGCCTGGGCCCAGTCTCCGCTGTGATACGCCGCGATACCGACCGCCTCACGCACCACCGCGATCCGGCCGGCCCGGCTACGGGCGGCACGGGCGTGGGCCAGCGCAGTCTCAGGGTCCTCGTCCAACAGCTTGCCGGCCATCACGAGGTGGCGGGCGACAAAATCCGCGGTCGTCTTGTCCAGGGTGATCAGTTCC
Source organism: Mycolicibacterium peregrinum (assembly GCF_001665785.1). Taxonomy (GTDB): domain Bacteria; phylum Actinomycetota; class Actinomycetes; order Mycobacteriales; family Mycobacteriaceae; genus Mycobacterium; species Mycobacterium peregrinum_A. The sequence goes on along the minus strand of NZ_LZSO01000026.1, from coordinate 501 downwards.
CGACGGACATCGGGCGCCAGTTCTTTGGCCTCGACGTCGGCAGGCAATCGCGGGCCCTCGGCCCTGGGTTCGCCATCAGCCGTCGGCTGCGCCGCCCGCGCCCGACCCGGCCCGGAAGTCCGGGGCGCGCCGGAACGCTGATCCCGCCCGCGCTGGTCGTAGTGCCGACGAGGACCCGAATTGTTGCTCGATGTGCGGTCGTTGGATGCACGCCGCGGGCGCCGCTCTGCGTCGCCTTGTCTGTCTCCGACCACGTGTGCCTTTCTACCCGCCCTTCCCGCAAAGGATACTGGCAGCAGCCTCGGCCGACATAATTATGTGAGCGCCGACGCAGCGAGTAATCGCTCGAATATCGACTGAATTCGATAATCAGAATTGGTAAATAAAAGCGAATCGCCCCCCACGTAAAACGTGGGGGGCGATTCTTAATTTGTGTTCGGCGGTGTCCTACTTTTCCACCCGAGAGGGTAGTATCATCGGCGCTGGCAGGCTTAGCTTCCG
>NZ_LZSO01000025.1 GCF_001665785.1 Mycolicibacterium peregrinum | reverse complement strand
CCCTAAACGGGAAAAAGAGCGTGGCCAAAAACAACAAACAAAAACCACCAAACACACTATTGAGTTCTCAAACAACAGACTTTTCTGCTTTGTCACCCTGTTTTGGGGCAACCCCACCAGCTTAATTCGAACCTTGCCGGCAAGTCAAGTTGCTTCATCCTGGCTTATCTCATCCGGTCTGAGGCAACCTCGCCAGCTTAGTACGTTCTCGGCTGGCTTGTCAAGTCGCTCTGGCCCCGGGGGTTTTCCCCGCTCCGCGGCGACTTCAAAAGATTAGCGCGTGCCCGCCTACAAGGTCAAATCGGCTGGTCAGCGCGATTTCGAGGCTGAAAGACAGGCTCGGACGTGCTGCTTACGAGCCTACTCTTTCGATCTCCGCTCCGAGGCTCAACAGGTTTTCCACGAACAGCGGGTATCCGCGGTCGATGTGGAACGCGTCATGAACCTCGGTTTCGCCATCGGCGACCAAGCCGGCGAGCACCAGGCCGGCGCCGGCCCGGATGTCCGACGACCACACCGGCGCGCTCGACAGCTGCGGAATGCCGCGGACCACTGCGTGATGCCCGTCCGTCCGTGCATCGGCACCCAACCGGATCATCTCCTCGACGAACCGGAACCTGGCTTCGAACACGTTCTCGGTGATCATCGATGTGCCGTCAGCCACCGCAGCCAGGCCGATGGCCATCGGCTGAAGGTCGGTCGGAAAACCCGGGAACGGCAGCGTCGCCACGTTCACCGCTTTGGGACGCTCGTACTGAACCACCCGGAAACCGTCGTCGTTCTGGGTCACGGTGGCGCCGGCGTCGTGCAGCTTGTGCAGGACCAGCTGCAGGTGTTGCGGGTCCACGCCGGTCACCGAGATGTCCCCGCGCGTCATCGCCGCCGCTATCCCCCACGTGGCCGCCACGATCCGGTCACCGATCACCCGGTGTTGCGTGGGGTAGAGCCGGTCGACACCGGTGATCGTCAGCGTCGACGTCCCGGCTCCGCTGACCTTGGCGCCCATCTGGTTGAGCATCGCGCAGATGTCGACGATGTCGGGTTCGCGCGCCGCATTGTGGATCGTGGTGACACCTTCGGCCAGCACCGCGGCCATCAGGATGTTCTCGGTCGCCCCCACTGACGGGAACTCCAGTTGGATCTCGGCACCGCGCAGATGATCGGCCTCTGCCACCACACAGCCATGCTCGATGTTGCAGGTCGCCCCCAGCTGACGTAGCCCGGCCTGGTGCATGTCCAGCGGCCGCGAGCCGATCGCGTCACCGCCGGGCAGCGCGACCTTGGCTTTCCTGCAGCGTCCGACGAGTGGTCCCAGCACGCAGACCGAGGCGCGGAACTGGCGGACTGCCGCGAAATCTGCGTCGTACTTGGGTTCGTCAGGCGACGTGATCCGGACGGTGTCACCGTCCAGCTCGACCGTCGCGCCCAACCCCCGCAGCACCTCCGCCATCAGCGGCACGTCCAGGATGTCGGGGCAATTGGTGATCGTGCTGGTGCCCTCGGCCAGCAATGAGGCCGCCATCAGTTTCAGCACGCTGTTCTTTGCCCCACCGACAGCAACTTCGCCTGATAACCGGTTTCCGCCGGTCACCAAGAAACGCTCGCTCACGCCGGTCAGTGTAGACAGCCTGCCGCCGAGTTTCCGCCTGCTCGGATAGATCCGCCGGGCCCAGCAGCCTTGTCCTGAAGCCCGGTACGGTTCAGCTATGGCTGTTCATCTCACCCGTATCTATACCCGCACCGGCGACGACGGCACGACCGGGCTGAGTGATTTCAGCAGGGTTTCCAAGAATGATTCGAGGTTGGCGGCCTACGCCGACTGTGACGAAGTCAACGCCTCCATCGGCGTCGCAGTAGCCCTGGGAGAACCCGATCAGCAAATCCTGGCGGTATTGCGCCAGATTCAGAACGACCTATTCGACGCGGGCGCCGATCTGTCCACCCCCGTCGTCGAGAACCCGGAGTACCCACCGTTGCGGATTTCCCAGGCCTACATCGATCGCCTGGAGAAGTGGTGCGACGAGTTCAACGAGGCGCTGCCTGCCCTGAACTCGTTCATCCTGCCTGGCGGCACTCCCCTGTCCGCCCTGCTGCATGTCGCCCGGACGGTGGCTCGCCGGGCTGAACGGTCAGCATGGATCGCGGTGGATGAGCACGGCAAGTCGGTCAGCGTGCTGCCTGCGAAGTACCTCAACCGGCTGTCGGATCTGTTGTTCATCCTGTCGCGGGTCGCGAACCCGGAGGGGGACGTCCTGTGGAAGCCGGGCGGCGGAACCGCGAAATAGCATCAGTAATTGCGCCGGCGAGCTCGCGGTGACGGCCGCGACTCAAGCCAAGAGGTGAACGCCGTGAGCGCGCCCCGGTCCAGGGCGATCTCATAGCCTTGGCGGCGTTCGGGGCTGATGTCGCGCAGTTCGAGAATCACGATCTGATCGGTCATGATGTCGAACTCGTCGCCACGCGGAGGGCGGCGCGACACCACTTCCAGCCCCCGCCGGCTCAATCGCCGATCAGGCCACCACCGCATGCTGGACAGCCGGTAGAACCCGGCCTCCCCACCCCGGTAGCGCATCACTCCATGGCGCCAGCCGCTACCGCCGTCGGCGGGAAAATCACGCAGGATGGCTGCTGTTCCACCAACCTGACGCAGCTTCCACAATCGGTAGCTCAGCGCGCCGGCCAAAACGGCCAGAACGCAGACGAGCGCGACCATGACAATCATGGGCGCGCTCATCTGTCGTCTCTGTCGTCAGTCGATCTGGCCGAGAGCGCGCAGGCGCGCCCGACCCCATGCCGCTGTCTGCTCGTCGTCAGACTCCGCATCCCGCTTGGCGGAGTCCGCGTCGATCTCGGATTCGAACTGAGCGTTCTCCACCAGGATGCGAACCGTCTCCTCGGTCACCGACAGGAAACCACCGTCGACGGCGATCCGCAGATCGTCTTCGCCTTCACGCTCGACCCGCACCATGGCGTCGTCGACGAGCTCGGCGACCAACGGGATGTGCCTCGGCAGGATGCCGATCTCACCAGCGGTGGTCCGGGTGAAGACGAACGTAGCGGTGCCGGACCAGAGCTCACGCTCGACGGCAACGATCTCGACGTTCAAATCAGCCATGTCACACCACCTCCCTGTTTCCGAACGGCTTCATCACAGCTTGGCGCCGAGGCTTTCGGCCTTCTTCGCCAGGTCGTCCAGACCACCGATGAGGAAGAACGCCTGCTCGGGCAGGTGATCGAACTCGCCCTTGGCCAGCTTGTCGAAGGCCTCGATGGTCTCCTTGAGCGGCACGGTCGAACCCGGCTGGCCGGTGAACTGCTCGGCCGCCATCATGTTCTGGCTCAGGAAGCGCTCGATCTTACGGGCGCGGTACACCAGCACCTTGTCCTCTTCCGACAGCTCGTCGATACCGAGGATGGCGATGATGTCCTGAAGATCCTTGTAGCGCTGCAGGATGCGGATGACTTCCTGGGCGACGCGGTAGTGCTCGTCGCCGACGACGCTGGGGTGCAGGATCGTCGAGGACGACGCCAGCGGGTCCACAGCGGGGAAGATGCCCTTGGAGAACACCGCACGCGAAAGCTCGGTCGTGGCGTCCAGGTGGGCGAACGTGGTGGCCGGCGCCGGGTCGGTGTAGTCGTCGGCGGGCACGTACACGGCCTGCATCGAGGTGATGGAGCGACCACGGGTCGAGGTGATGCGCTCCTGCAGCTCACCCATCTCGTCGGCCAGCGTCGGCTGGTAGCCCACGGCCGAAGGCATACGACCCAGCAGGGTCGAAACCTCGGAACCGGCCTGGGTGAACCGGAAGATGTTGTCGATGAAGAGCAGCACGTCCTGGTTCTGCTCGTCGCGGAAGTACTCGGCCATGGTCAGGGCCGACAGGGCGACGCGCATACGGGTGCCTGGCGGCTCGTCCATCTGACCGAACACCAACGCGGTGTCCTTCAGCACGTTGGCGTCGGCGAGCTCGACCCACAGGTCGTTGCCCTCACGGGTGCGCTCACCCACGCCGGCGAACACCGAGGTACCACCGAAGTTGCGGGCAATACGGTTGATCATCTCCTGGATCAGAACCGTCTTACCCACACCGGCGCCACCGAACAGGGCGATCTTGCCACCACGCACATACGGCGTGAGCAGGTCGACGACCTTCAGACCGGTCTCCAGCATCTCGGTGCGGGGCTCCAGGTCGGCGAAGGCCGGCGGCTTGCGGTGGATCGACCAGTGATCGAAGTCCTTGCCGTAGCCGGGCTCGTCGAGGCAGTCACCGAGGGCGTTGAACACGTGGCCCTTGACGCCGTCGCCGACCGGCACGGAGATCGAGGCGCCGGTGTCGCGGACGTCGGTGCCACGCACCAGGCCATCGGTGGGCTGCATGGAGATGCAGCGCACCAGGTTGTCGCCGAGGTGCTGGGCAACCTCGAGCGTCAGGGTCTTGGCGAGCGCGCCGTAGGTGATGTCGGCGTGCAGCGCGTTGAACAGCTCGGGCACGGCACCGCGCGGGAATTCAATATCCACCACCGGGCCGGTGATGCGGACTACGCGGCCCGCGGTCTTCTCTGCAGTAGCAGTCATTCTCTCTTCGCTTTCCTACGAGGCTTTCGTCTTTGGTCCGGCTAGCGCGCGTCGGCCAGCGCGTTCGCGCCGCCCACGATCTCGCTGATTTCCTGGGTGATCTGCGCCTGACGTTCGCGGTTGGCTGCGAGCGTGAGTGCCTTGATCAGATCGTCGGCGTTGTCGGTGGCCGACTTCATGGCGCGCCGGCGCGAAGCCGACTCCGAGGCCGCCGCCTCCAGCAGCGCCGCGTACACGCGGGTTGCGATGTAGCGCGGCAGCAGCGCGTCGAACAGGTCCTCGGCATTCGGCTCGAACGAGTACAGCGTGTGCGGACCGGTTTCCGGCTCACCGACGTACTCGACGACCAGCGGTGCGATCTGGTGGGCGACCGCGGTCTGCGAAAGCATCGACCGGAATTCGGTGGAGACGATGTGCAGTTCGTCGACGCCCAGAATGCCGTCGGCTCCCGCATCGTCGCCGTCGTCGTCGGCACCGGACATGAACGCCGTCACCAGGGTGTCGGCGATCTCCTTGGCGTTGCTGTACTCAGGACGCTCCGAGAAGCCCGTCCAGGACTCGACGACCGCACGCTGACGGAAGCTGTAGTAGCCCAAGGCCTTTCGACCGACGACGTACAGCACCGGATCCTTGCCCTGTTCCCGCAGCAGCGAGAATAGTTCTTCGGCCCGACGCAGCACGTTGGCGTTGTAGCCGCCGCAGAGACCGCGGTCCGAGGACACCACGAGCACACCGGCCCGCTTGGGGTTCTCCCGCTGAACGAGCAGCGGGTGGTCCAGCGCACTGGCACCCGCAAGCTCGGTGAGCATGTTGGTGATCTCGGTGGAGTAGGGCCGGGCCGCATCGACCCGGGCCTGCGCCTTGGCGATCCGCGACGTGGCGATCAGCTCCTGTGCCTTCGTGATCTTCTTGATCGACGAAGCGGAGCGGATACGCCCGCGTAGCTCGCGAAGTGTGGCTGCCATTGGTTACCTAGGCCTTCTTCGGAGCCGGCTTGCGGACCTTGACCGATTCCTTCTCCAGGTCTTCGGGGTCGAGTGCGTCAGCATCGGCCTCCTTCACGACCACGGAGCTGCCGTCGGTGGCGGCGAAGCCCTTCTTGAACTCGTTGATGACCGAGACCAGTTTCTCCTCGTTCTCCTCGGAGAGCTTCTTGGTCTCCTTGATGCCCTTGAGGATGTCGGAATGGCTGGCCTTGACATGCTCCAGCAGCTCGTCGACGAAGCGGGTGACGTCTTCTGCCGGAACCGAATCCAGGTGTCCCTGGGTACCGAGGAAGATCGAGACGACCTGGTCCTCGACCGCCAGCGGGCTGTACTGCGCCTGCTTGAGCAGCTCGACCAGGCGGACACCGCGGTCCAGCTGAGCCTTCGAGGCCGCATCCAGATCCGAGGCGAAGGCCGCGAAGGCCTCCAGCTCGCGGTACTGCGACAGATCCAAGCGGAGACTTCCTGCTACTTCCTTCATCGCCTTGATCTGCGCGGCGCCACCGACACGGGACACCGACACACCGACGTTGACGGCCGGTCGCACACCCTGGTTGAACAGGTCGGACTCCAGGAAGCACTGGCCGTCGGTGATCGAGATGACGTTGGTCGGGATGAACGCCGAGATGTCATTCGCCTTGGTCTCGATGATCGGCAGACCCGTCATCGAACCACCGCCCAGTTCGTCGGACAGCTTTGCGCAACGCTCCAGCAGGCGGGAGTGCAGGTAGAAGACATCGCCGGGGAATGCCTCGCGGCCCGGCGGGCGGCGCAGCAGCAGCGAGATGGCGCGGTAGGCGTCGGCCTGCTTCGAGAGGTCGTCGAAGACGATCAGCACGTGCTTGCCGTCGTACATCCAGTGCTGGCCGATGGCCGAACCGGTGTAGGGCGCCAGCCACTTGAAGCCGGCCGGATCGGAGGCGGGGGCCGCGACGATGGTGGTGTACTCCATCGCACCGCCCTCTTCCAACGCCCGCTTCACGCTGGCGATGGTGGTGCCCTTCTGACCGATGGCGACGTACACGCAGCGCACCTGCTGCTTGGGGTCACCAGTCTCCCAGGCCTCACGCTGGTTCAGGATGGTGTCGACGCAGACCGCGGTCTTGCCGGTCTTGCGGTCACCGATGATCAGCTGACGCTGGCCACGGCCGATCGGGGTCATGGCGTCGATGGCCTTGATACCGGTCTGCAGCGGCTCGGACACGCCCTGGCGCTGCACCACCGAAGGGGCCTGCAGCTCGAGGGCACGCCGCTCCTCGGACTCGATGTCGCCCTGGCCGTCGATCGGCTGACCGAGCGGGTTGACGACGCGACCGAGGAACGCGTCGCCGACCGGAACCGAGAGCACCTCGCCGGTGCGCTTGACCTGCTGGCCCTCTTCGATCTTCTCGAACTCACCCAGGATGACGGCGCCGACGCTGTGCTCGTCGAGGTTGAGCGCCACACCCAACACACCGCCCGGGAACTCGAGGAGTTCCTGGGTCATGACCGAGGGCAGGCCCTCGACGTGAGCGATGCCGTCACCGGCGTCGACGACGGTGCCGATCTCTTCACGCTCGGTGTCGGCGGAAAACGAGGATACGTAGTCCTCGATGGCACCTTCGATATCAGCAGCCGAGATTGTCAACTCTGCCATGGTTTTTCGTCTTCCTACCTTGTTCTTGGGGTGGTTCGTGGGGGTTGTCAGTCCGGCAGCTGTGTCGCAGCGGCGGCCAGACGGGACGAGATCGAGCCGTCGATCACTTCGTCACCGACGGTGATCGACAGACCACCGAGCAGTTCCGGGTCGACGTGCAGCTGCACCGAGACCGGATGTCCGTAGATGCGGGTGAGCACCTCCGACAGCCGGGTCCGCTGAGCATCGGTCAGGTCAGCCGCGGCGGTCACGTGAGCGACCACTTCGCCGCGGCGGGCGACTGCGAGTTCGGCGAGGTCGATGACGGCCTCGTCGGCACGCTCACCGCGCAGCAGTCCCACAGTCTGGGTCAGCAGCGCCGCTGCCGTCCCGTTCCCACTCGCGCTACCGCCGAGCACCTTGTCCAGCAGGCCGACTCGTCCGTCGACCGGGGCGGTGTAGTCACTGAGCAGGGCCGAGAGTTTGGGCTCGGCGTCGAGCAGGCGACCGAACCGGAACAGCTGGTCCTCCACCTCGTCGACTTCACCGGCGATCTCGGCGCGCTTGAGCAGCGCCAGACGTGCGGTGTGTTCGATGGCGTCGACCAGGTTGGCTTCGGTCGACCAGCGCTGCGAGACCGCGGTCCGCAGCACGTCCAGTGTGGTGTTGCCGACCTTGCCCGACAGCAGACGGTCGACCAGCTCGGCCTTGGCGCCGTTCTCGTCGGTCGGCTCGGCCAGGTGCCGGTTCAGCGTCGACTCCGAAAGCAGCAGCCTGGCGACAGAGGACAGTTCCTCGGCCAGCGTGGTCAGCCCGTCGGCGTCCAGACCGTCGGCGACGGAGTCGAACTTCCCGACCACGACCGCCAGCGACTCGCGGCTGGCCGCGCGCAGCTTGGACGTAGCCGCGGTGTCGATCACCACTGCCGACGGCGCCATCTGGTCCAGCTCGGCCAAGAACCGATCGACGGTGGCCGCCTGTGCGGCCGGGTCGGCGACGTGTGCCCGGACCAGCGCGTCGGCCTTGGCGACCGACTCCGATCCGAGACCGGTACGCAGCTGGCGGATGAGCTGCTGGCGCATCAGCTGAACCTGCTGAGCCCCTTGGGCCTTGATCCGCTCGGCCTCGGTGCCGGCCTGCTCGGCCAGCTGAGCGGTGATCCGCTCGGAGTCCTGCGCGGCCTCGTCGGTCACCTTGGTCGATTCGGCCTTGGCGTCGGCGAGTGCCTTGGCATGCATGTCATCGGCTTCGGCGAGCTTCTTGGCCGCATCAGCGCTCTCGGCGAGCGCGACCCGCACGGCTTCCTGCTGCTTCTGCATCAGGCTCCGCACCGGCGGCACAACCCACTTGATGATGATGAATGCGATGACGGCAAAGCCGATCAGCTGTCCGATAAATATCGACATCTACTGCGTCCCACCTGATTTCACGTCGACGCCCAAAATTCGGCTGGCCAGGGTCCTCGAGAGTCCGTCCACCGAAGATTCCAGACCCGACTGCACGCCGGCACCCTGGGCAGCAAGCTGCTCATCGGCCTGGCGCACAGTTTCGGCCACTTCGGAGCTGGCCTCGGCACGCTTGGCGTCGACCACCTCGCGACCCGCGGCGCGGGCCTCGTCACGGATTGCCGATGCCTGGGTACGAGCCCCGGCCATCGCCTCGTTGTAGTCGGCCTGTGCCGCGGCCACCTGCTCGGCCGACTTCCGGTTGTCAGCGGCGGTCTTCGCCAGCATCGCTTCGCGCTCTGCCAGTACCTTGCCGACCGGTGGCACAACCCATTTCGCGATCACAGCAAGTGTGATCAGGAAAATGATCAGCACGGCGAAGAAGGTGCCGTTGGGGACCAGGAAGTTGCTCTGGCCCCCACCGCCTTCCGCCGCTGCCTGGCTTGAAGCCAGGATGTTGATGCTGTCCGCCAGGACAGTCGAACCGAGTTCACCCATGCTGATGGACTACTGCAGGCCCGGGGTGGCGAAGACGAACAGCGCCATGAAGGCCAGGTTGATGAAGTACGCGGCCTCCACCAGACCGACGGTGATGAAGAACGGGGTGAACAGCCGGCCCTGGGCCTCGGGCTGCCGGGCGATGCCCGAGATCAGCGCGTTACCCGCGATACCGTCACCGATACCAGCGCCGATGGCGCCGCCGCCCATGATCAAACCGCCACCGATCAGCGCGCCGGCCGTGATGAGGGCGTTGGGGTCGAGTTCCATTCCTTTTATCCTCCTTGATAACTGGTGGCTGTGCCGCCAGAGGTTCGTGTGCTGCAGTTGTAGGGATCAGATATGTGGATCAGTGAGCTCAATGGTCCTCGTGGTCCAGCTCCATCGACTGGCTGAAGTACAGGATCGTCAACAGCGAGAAGATGAATGCCTGGATCAGGCCGACGAACAGGTCGAAGGTCTTCCAGATCGCATTGGGTGCCCACTGGATGTACCAGGGGAACATCGCGATCAGCGCGACCAGGATGCCGCCGGCGAAGATGTTGCCGAAAAGACGGAGGGCCAGCGAGATTGGCTTGGCGATCTCTTCGACGATGTTGATCGGCGCCAGGAACGCGACGTGGCCCTTGATCACCTTGACCGGGTGGCCGATGATGCCGCGACGCCAGATACCGGCGGCGTGGTAGGCGAGGAACACGAACAGTGCGAGCGCCAGCACGAAGTTGATGTCGGAGGCCGGCGGCTTGTACCACTCGGCAGCCGCGCCGTCCGCGCCCCCGTACTGCAGCGGCAGCACTGCGAGCCAGTTGGAGATCAGGATGAACACGAAGATCGTCACCGAAAGGGGCAGCACGAAGGGGGCGACCTTCATACCGATCGAGCCCTCGATCTGCTGGCGCATCTGGATGGTCAAGGCCTCCCAGAACAGCTGCACACCGCCCGGCACGCCGGTCGAGGTGACCTTGGCCCGCAGGACGAACGCCAGCGCGATCACGATCACCGCGGTGACCGCGGTGGCCAGGATGGTGTCACCGTTGAACGTCATCCCGAACAGCTCGAACACCATCGTGTGGTGGCCTACGTGGATGGCAGCGCCACCCTCTTCGGCGGCGAGCACGGTCGTCGTCTGAGTCATATAGGTCAGCTCAACCCTTCGATTCCGTATCCAAGACATCCAGGCCGTTGGAGCGGATCTTCCGCAGCACGGGGATGCTGGTGCTCATCACCAGCAGAGCCTGGAAAATAGCCAGCCCGAACAGCACCGCGATGCCGTCGTGCTTCTTGAAGAAAAGTGCGATGCCGAGTGCGATCGCAGTGATGATCAGCAGCCGCGTCGCGGAGTTCACGGCCATCTTCTTCTTGAGCGGGTGATCCTCGGCCGTGATCGCCTCGACGGCCCGACGCACCAGCAGGGCGTTGATCAAGCCGAGGACCAGGCCGACACCGAAGAAGACGCCGAAGAAAATGTGTCCGATGTAACCGGCGGCCCCGACGGCCAGCCCGGTGAGGACGACGCAAACAATCAGTAGACGCAGTGGCCGGAAAGCCACCGACGGGAACACCAACGGCGCGTTCTGCGCTGGTGTCGTCACTGATTCACCCCAATCCCGCTGTCACGAAACGCCGCACCCTCGGAGATGCCAACGGTTGCTGCCCCCTGGCAAAACCCTGTGCGCGCCCGACGAGAATATCGGAGGGCGGCGGGCGGGCTCGATTCACCCACGGGGTAGCTCCCTTTGTCGGTCGTTGATCGGCACCTGACGGTTCGTCGAACCGAGGGGCCGGGCCGGCAACCCGCGAGGTTTTTCGGGTTCTGGCAGCACCCTAACACATGGTAGGCACCCCTAAACGTGGCCTACTACTTTTTGTCGTACTTCGCTTCGTGCTCGTCTTCGGACGCTTCATTCCCACGTTGCAACAGGGGTATCAGTGTCACCACGATCGCCACCACGATGGCGGCCGCGACGACCGCTCCGGTGTAGCGGGGATCGAAGAAAATCGTCGCTGCGGCACCGAAAGCGATGATGCCCACCCATAGGTAGATCAAGAGCACGGCGCGGCGATGCGAGTGCCCGATCTGCAGCAGTCGGTGATGCAGATGCATCTTGTCGGGGCTGAGCGGACTCCGGCCTGCCCGGGTGCGACGCACGATGGCCAGCAACGTGTCCAGTGCAGGCACCAACATCACTGCGATCACCAGCAGGAACGGCGACATCAGCGCGAAAACGTCGCGGGCACCGTAGGCGTTCTGCGAGATCGGCCCGGCGGCGGTAGTCGACGCCGCACCCAGCATCAGGCCGATCAGCATCGATCCCGAATCGCCCATGAAGATCTTGGCCCGGTGGAAGTTGTGCGGCAGGAAGCCCAGACAGGCACCCGCCAGCACCACCGAGATCACCGCGGGCGGATAGAACAGGACGTCGCCGCCGTGGTCGCGCAGCAGCCCGACCGAGAAGATGCAGATGGCCAGGGCCGTGATGAGTCCCAGCCCGGCGGCCAGACCGTCGAGTCCGTCGACGAAGTTCATCGCGTTGACGATCGACACCGTCAGCGCGAGCGTCAGCAGGATCGAGGACACCTGGTCGAGCACGATGGTGCCCACTCCCCCGAACGGGATGTAGAGCACGCTCCAGGCCACACCCATCGTGACCAACACGCTCGCCGCGGTGATCTGGCCGGCGAATTTGGTCAGGGCGTCCAACCCCCAGCGGTCGTCGATCAGCCCGATGGCCATGATGAGCCCACCTGCGACCACGACCGCGGGCATACCGGTGGAATAGACGAAACCCCGCGTGAGTGCAGGTAGTTGGGAAGCCAGCAGCACCGCGGCGGCGACCCCGATGTACATCGCCAACCCGCCCATCCGCGGTATCGGCTGTACGTGGACATCGCGTTCCCGTGGGTAGGCGACGGCGCCGACCCGGATGGCCAGCACCCGCACCCAGCCGGTGGCGAAGTACGTGATGATCGCGGCGGTCAGGCCGACGAGCGCCAACTCACGCAGCGGAACGCCGGCGCCTCGGTCCGACAGAGCGAGAAGCCCGGAATTGACCGCGGGGATCACTGCGTCACCGGCCGACATCACCGATGAACCGTACTGCAGCAAGCTGAGATCACTCCGTAGGTGTTGTTGTGAGCGTGGAGATTTCCACGCCGACGACCCTGGCGATGTCCGCCGCGCTGATCGGACCGGCGCGCAGGATGCGTGGCTGGACGCCGGTGAGGTCGACGATGGTGGACGCGGCCTGTTGCTCCGCGGGCCCGCCGTCCAGATAGACCTCCACCTTGTTGCCGAGTTGCTCGTGGGCCTGCGCCGCGGTCACCGCGGCCGGCTGACCCGACACGTTGGCACTGGACTGGGCCATGGGGCCGACCTCCCGCAGGAGTTCGATGGCCACCGGGTGCATCGGCATCCGGAGCATGACGTTGCCGTTGGCGTCCCCGAGGTCCCACTGCAGCGACGGTGCCTGCGTGACGATCAGGCTCAGTGCGCCCGGCCAGAACGCCCGGATCAATTCGCGGGCGGCCGGCGGCACCGAGTACACCAGACCGTCGATGGTGTTCCACGAGCCGACGAACACACCGACCGGCATGTTGCGGCCACGACCTTTGGCCGCGAGCAGACTGCCGACCGCGTCGCGATCGAAGGCATCCGCACCGATCCCGTAAACGGTGTCGGTCGGCATGACGACCAATCGGCCGCCCTTCACCGCGCTGATCGCCAAGGCGATGCCGGTCGCACGCTGATCAGCGTCGGTGCAGTCGAAGATCGTCATGTCGGCTCCCCGGTCGGTGCGCGCATCAACTCAGCTTCTCGCAATCCTCGTCGCTGTCACAAAGCGGGGTCGTCCGGCCAGGTCGCGGCGGGCGGTGACCTCGGTGAACTGACCGTCGTCGACGAAGGCCCCGACCGACAGTTCGGAGGTGGTGTCGTCGTGCTCGACGGCGCAGGACGCACCGTCGCGCAGCCACCGGGCGGCGAGTGTGACGATCGGCCGGATCACCGACATACCGTCGGGGCCACCGAACAACGCGGTGGCGGGATCATGTTCGGCCACTTCGGGTTCCAGCACCGCGGCCTCGGGGATATAGGGCGGGTTCGACACCAGCAGGTCGACCTGCCCATCGAGTTCGGGCAGCAGGTCAGGCGCGGTGACGTCGGCGTCCAGTACCTCGACGCGCGTCCCAGCGGCGTTGCGCCGTGCGAACTCCAGGGCCGCGGGCGAGTTCTCGACGGCCAGCACGCGCGCGTCGGGCCACCGTTCGGCCAGCGCCAAAGCCAGCGCACCCGAGCCGGTGCACAGGTCGACGATCAGAGGGTCGCCGGGCAGTTGCCGCGTGCAGGCCCATTCGAGCACCGCCTCGGTTTCCGGCCGAGGGATGAACACACCGGGCCCGACCGCGAGCGCCAGCGGGCCGAACGGTGCGGTGCCGATCAGATGCTGCAGGGGAATCCGGCGGGACCGGGCGGCAACGAGTTCCTCATAGGCCTGCTCGAACCCTTCACCGGGGTCATCGAGGAACATCAGCCGGCCGCGGTCGACGCCCGCGACGTGCGCGGCCAGGAGCTCGGCGTCGATACGCGGCGAGGCGACCCCGGCGAGGGCCAGGCGTGCCGTTGCGGCCTCGATCGTCTGCCGCACGGACGTCATGACTCCTGCTGCAGCCGGGCCTGTTTGTCGGCGGCGCCCAGCGCGTCGAGCAGCGCGTCCATATCGCCGTCGAGCACCTGGTCGAGGTTGTGCGCCTTGAAGTTGATGCGGTGATCCGCGATCCGGTTCTCGGGGAAGTTGTAGGTGCGGATCCGTTCGCTGCGGTCGACCGTGCGGATCTGGCTGGCCCGGTCGGCCGACGCGTCGGCCGACGCCTGTTCCTCGGCCAGTGCCTGCAGCCGAGCGGCGAGAACCACCATGGCCCGAGCCTTGTTCTGCAACTGCGAGCGCTCGTTCTGGCAGGTCACGACGATCCCGGTCGGCAGGTGGGTGATGCGGACCGCGGAGTCGGTGGTGTTGACGCCCTGACCGCCCTTACCCGAGGACCGGTAGACGTCGATGCGCAGGTCGGACTCGTCGATCTGTACCTGCTCGACGTCTTCTGGCTCGGGGTAGACCAGCACGCCGGCGGCCGAGGTGTGTACCCGGCCCTGCGATTCGGTGACCGGCACGCGCTGCACGCGGTGCACGCCGCCCTCGAACTTCATCCGCGACCACACACCGTCGGCGGAATCGCCCTTGCTGGCGATCGTGATGGTGGCGTCCTTGTAGCCGCCCAGGTCCGACCACGTCTCGTCGAGCACGGTGACGGTCCAGCCGTGGCGTTCGGCATACCGGATGTACATGCGGGCCAGATCGGCGGCGAACAGCGCCGACTCCTCCCCGCCTTCCCCGGACTTGACCTCAAGCACGATGTCATCGGCGTCGTGCGGGTCGCGCGGTGCCAATTGGTCCGTCAGCTGCGCGTCGAGTTCGGTGACCTTGGCGGTCAGCTCGTCCACCTCGTCGGCGAAGCTGGCGTCGTCGGCGGCAAGCTCGCGCGCGGCTTCCAGGTCACCACGGGCGGCTTCGAGCTTGCGATAGGTCCCCACGACGGGCGAGACCTGGGCGAAGCGCCGGCCCACCTTGCGGGCGGCGGAGGCGTCGGCGTGCAGGCTGGGATCGGCGAGCTGGCGCTCAAGGTCTGCGTGCTCGGCGAGCAGCGCCTCGATCGCTTTCCCCGGCTGAGCCGGGAGTCCAGCAGAAGCGGTATCCGTCACGTCAGCCTCCTCCAACTATGTCCGGAAACGAGAACAGCGCCCAGATCTGACGCATATATGCGACAGATCGGGCGCCGTTGACGTAGCTACTTGTCGGCTGCGGCAGCCTGATCACCGGCAGGCTTGCGCTTGCCGTACCGCTTCTCGAAGCGGGCCACGCGGCCGCCGCTGTCGAGGATCTTCTGCTTGCCGGTGTAGAACGGGTGGCACTGCGAGCAGACCTCGACCACGATCTGGCCGCTCTGCTTGGTGCTACGGGTCTGGAAGGTATTGCCGCAACCACAGTGCACCGTGGTCTCGACATACTCAGGATGAATGCCTGTTTTCATGGGTTCCTCTTCAATCGTTGGCCCGGGTCGCCCGAAATTCAGATGGACGTGAACCGGGACCGAGGGTCGGCGGTTCATTATGCCAGGTCAACCGCCAACAGCCTAAACGCGGCATGACCGGCGACTATTCCCCGCGTCAGAGAGTCGTGTAGACCGTACCGTCGCGCTTCCAGAGCACCCGACCGGCCGGATCGGCGCCGAGAGTCACCAGTTCACGCTTGAGAATCTTGTTGGTCGCCGTGCTGGGCAGATCGTCGGCCAGCCAGAGGTATCGGGGCCAGGATTTCGGCGAGAGGTCCTGCTGCTGCGCGAGGAATGCGCCGAACTCGTCGGGCGTCAGCGACTGACCGTCGCGCAGCACGACGGCGGCCATCACCTGATCACCGACGAACTCGTCGGGCACGGGATAGACCGCGACCCGGCTGATCATCGGCTGCCGCAACAGGATTCGTTCGATCGGCGCCGCGGTGATGTTCTCGCCGTCCACTCTCATCCAGTCGGCGGTGCGCCCGGCCAGGTAGATCCAGCCGTCGGCATCGCGGTAGGCCAGATCGCCCGACCAGTACATCCCGTGGCGCAGCCGTTCATCGGTCGCGCCCTGATCGTTGTGGTAGCCGCGGAACATCCCGCTTCCGTTGGTGTTCACCAGTTCCCCCGTGGCGGCCTCGGCGTTGACCAGGGCACCGGTGGCATCGAATTGTGCGACCGGGCACTCTTCAAGGGTCTCCGGGTCGTAGATCGCCACGCCCGGGAAGCCCTGGCCGACGCTGCCGGCGGGGGTGCCCTCGGAACGGGTGATGATGATCGCCAGTTCCGTCGACCCGAAGCCGTCCCAGACGCTGCATCCGAACCTGCGGCTGAATTCGTCGATGTCGCGGTCGGCGGCCTCGTTGCCGAACGCCACGCGCAGCGTGTTGTCGTGGTCGTCGGGTTGCTCGGCGGTGGCCAGGATGTAGGCCAGCGGCTTGCCGACGTAGTTCATGTACGTCGCGCCATAGCGGCGGATGTCCGGCAGGAACCCGGACGCGGAGAACTGTGCCGGCGCCATGGCCGCGCCCGAACTGAGCGCCACGCCCCACCCGGCGTACACGCCATTCGAATGGAACAGCGGCATGGCCAGGTAGCAGGTGTCCGCCTCGGTCAGGTCGTAGCGCTGCACCAGCGCGGCGGCAGAGAACAGCACGATGGAATGCGGCACCCGGACGGCCTTGGGCTCGCCGCTGGTGCCCGAGGTGAAGATCATCATGAAGGTGTCGTCGGGCCCGACCTCGCGGTACGGCGTGAGTTCCCACGATGACCAGGCGGTATCCGATACGTCGATGACAGTGACGCCCGGCAGGTCCAGGCCGTCGAGCAGCCCGCGATGGTGATCGTCGACGAGGACGACCTGACATTCGACCCGGGCGATGTCGCGGGCCAGCGCGTCACCTCGACGGGTGTTGTTGATGCCGCACAGCACGTAGCCGCCGAGGGCCGCAGCGGCCAGCGCGGTCAGCATGTCGGGGGTATTGCCGAGAAGGGTGCCCACATGGAGGGGACGCTGCGGCTCGGCAAACTCGATCAGGGTCGCGGCCTGGGCCTTCGCCTCGGCGATATGCTCACGCCACGACCACGTCCGGTCGCCGTACTTGATGGCGACCGTGTCACCTGCTTCGCGTTCCCGGAGCAGCTGCTGCAGCGTTTCCGCCATCCGATGAATCTCCAAGGGTCAGTGAACAGAATTAGAAAACTGTCTACCATGGTTCTGGCGCGACGGATACACGCTTGGCAGAATCATGTACCTGAGCCCAACCGGAAGACCAGGAGACACCACAGTTGACCAGCACCACGGCACCGCGCAGCGTGCGAGATCGACTGATCGACGCTGCTGAAGAATGCCTGCGGACCAAGGGCATTCGCGCGACCACCGTCTCGGAGGTCGCCGAGGCCGCCGGAGTGTCCCGCGGGTGGCTCTACCGCCATTTCCCGGACAAGGTGACGCTGCTCGGCGCTGTGATCGTGCGACTCAACGACACGTTCTGGTCGGAAGCCCAGGCCATGTTGGAGCAGATCGAGGGGCTGGATCGCCAGATCGCCTGGGGCGTCGGCAACGGCCTGCGCGCCTACGACGATCCGGGCGCGGTACTGATGAAACTCCGCACCGACGAACCGGAGGAGTTCGCCGCCTGCGCCGGGGCCGGCGTGCAGGGCATGATCCCCGACCTTGCCGAGTTCTGGTCGCCCTATCTGGCGGCCGCCCGTGACCGCGGCGAGGTGCGTGCCGACATCGACATCCCCGAAGCATCGGAATGGGTTGCGCGAGTGTTGATCTCGCTGGCGACCGTACCGGGGAACACGCTGGATCCCAGTGACGAGGACGCGGTCCTCGCGCAGGTTCGCCGCTATTTGATGCCCGGGCTACGCCCGGCGACAACTTCCTGACGGAACGCAAAAGGCCCCCGAATTTCGGGGGCCTTCCACGTTCGCGCGGGAGTTAGTCGACGTCCATGTTGCCCGGAGCGGTCTTGGAGACCTGGACCAGGAACTCGTAGTTGGTCTTGGTCTTGCGCAGTTGGCTCATCAGCAGATCGATGGCCTGATGCGAATCCAGCCCCGAGAGCACCCGGCGCAGCTTGTGCACCACCGCGAACTCGTCCGTCGAGAGCAGCAGCTCGTCCTTGCGGGTACCGGACGGGTTGACGTCGACCGCGGGGAACACCCGGCGCTCGGCGATCTTGCGGTCGAGCTTGAGCTCGGCGTTGCCGGTGCCCTTGAACTCCTCGAAGATCACCGTGTCACCGGTCGAACCCGTCTCGACCATCGCCGTGGCGATGATGGTCAGCGAGCCGCCGTGCTCGATGTTGCGGGCCGCGCCGAGGAACCGCTTCGGCGGGTACAGCGCGGTGGAGTCGACACCACCGGACAGGATGCGACCCGAGGCCGGCGACGCGTTGTTGTACGCGCGGCCCAGACGGGTGATCGAGTCCAGCAGCACGACGACGTCCTTGCCCTGCTCGACCAGGCGCTTGGCCCGCTCGATCGCCAGCTCGGCGGCCTGGGTGTGGTCTGACGGCGGACGGTCGAAGGTCGAGGCGATGACCTCGCCCTTCACCGAACGCTGCATGTCGGTGACCTCTTCCGGGCGCTCGTCGACGAGCACCACCATGAGGTGGCATTCCGGGTTGTTCTTGGTGATCGCGTTGGCGATGTCCTGCATGATCGTGGTCTTACCGGCCTTGGGCGGCGACACGATCAGGGCGCGCTGTCCCTTACCGATCGGCATGATCAAGTCGATGACGCGGGTGGTCAGCCGCTCGGGCGTGGTCTCCAGGCGCAGCCGCTGGTTCGGGTACAGCGGGGTCAGCTTGGTGAAATCGGGGCGGTTCTTGGCCGCCTCGACCGGACCACCGTTGACACTGTCCAGGCGCACCAGCGGGTTGAACTTCTGCCGCGGGTTCTGGCCCCCGCCGCCCTCACCCTCGCGGGGCACGCGGACTGCACCGGTCACGGCGTCGCCACGGCGCAAGCCGTTCTTGCGGACCATGTTCATGGACACGTAGACGTCGTTCGGCCCGGCCAGGTAGCCCGAGGTGCGGACGAACGCGTAGTTGTCCAGCACGTCGAGGATGCCGGCGACCGGCTGGACGACGTCGTCCTCACGCAGCTCGGTCTCGTTACCACCTTCGGCGCCACGCTCACCGCGCCGGCGACGGTCACGGTCACGGAACCGACGGCCGCGACGGCCCTGCCGGCCGTCCCCATCGCCATCGTCATCGGCGTTGGCGTTGGCGTTGGCGTTGGCGCCCCGGTTCTGCTGGTTGTCGGACTGATCGGACTGATCGCGCCCCTGACCCTTGTCCTGCTTCTGGTCGCGGTCCTGCTTCTGGTCGCGCTTGTCGTCCTGCTTGTTCTCAGCCTTGTTGTCGGCCTTGGCCTCGCCCTTGTCGGCGTCGGACGGCTCGCGCTTTTCGCGCCGTTCCTGGCGTTCACGCCTGTCCTGCTTGGCAGGCTTTTCCTGCGGCTCGGCGGCAGGCTCAGCGGTCTTGGTGTCGGCCTCGGCGGCGGAATCGGTCTTCGCCTCGGCCTTGACGGCCTCGGTGCCCGCGTCATCCTTGGCGGCGTCGGCGACCGGTGCGCCGGCCTGGCGCGAGGAACCCCGACGCTCACGACGACGAGTCGCGGGCTGCTCGGCAGCCTCGGCACCGGCGTCCGGCTGGGCTTCGGCGGCCGGCTTGGCCTCGGCCGGCTTGGCCTCGGCGGTTGCACCGTTGGATTCACCACGATGGGCGCGAATCGCTGCGATCAGCTCACTCTTACGCAAACCGGACGCGCCTTCGACACCGATTTCCTTGGCGAGGGCGCGCAGCTCAGGCAGCACCATGGTCGACAGCGACGCGGGCCGGGCGCTCGAAGAGCGCCGCGCGGCCGCGGTGTCAGTGGTCTCGGTGGTTTCAGATGTCACGGCGTTCGGCAAATCCCCAGTGCCGTTGGCGTTGTCAGCCGTGAAGAGGTCCGTTTCTGTCACGGATTTCCTTTCTTTCCCTCGCTCATCAGGTCGTGCGAGGGTTCCCCAAAGGTCGAAGCGCGCTCAGCTGAACCGCTGAGCGCGTAGCTCACACCGTCGCCTGCGCAACGGCGATCGCCCGGGTCCGCCGATATACGGCGAGCCGTCAGTCCACGAGTAGAACACAAGAAGATTGGGTGGTCGTCCTGGTGTCGACGCAGGCAGAGACCCTGCGAGTGCTGGACGAAAGCGAGAATAACTCGCTTTCGTGAAGTAATCAAGCAACGTCAACACTGGGCGTGTGGCGTTCGGCTCTTCTTGTGGCGCGCACCGTCAGTTCCTGGCGGCCACACCCGACGTCCAGCGGACGCCCGTTCCAACCGACATCTCCCTGACGGTGAACCCGTTGGCAGTGCCGTAATCCACGGCCTCATCAGGCAGTCCTACCTGCGAACTCAGCCCTAGAACCGTAGGTCCGGCCCCGGACAGCACTGCTGCCACCCCATAACGCCGCAGCATCTGCAGGTATTCCGCGGAGGCCGGCATGGCCGCGGCGCGTTGTGGTTGATGCAACACATCCTGCGTGGCGGTCATCAGCAGATCCGGGCGATCGCTCAAGGCCACGACGAGCAGGGCCGCGCGGCTGACGTTGAATCGCGCATCGACGTGGCTGACCTGCTCGGGTAGCACCGCCCGGGTCTCCGCGGTGGACGACCGCTGCTGCGGAACCGCGGGGAACAGACGGATGTCCGGATGCACGCGCACCTGGGCCGCACGGTAGCGCGGCCGCCCGTCGGGATCGGTTTCGGTCCAGGACACGACCGCCCCGCCCAGCACGGCCGCCGCGGCGTTGTCCGGATGCCCCTCGAACTCACTCGACAGTTGAATCAGCTGATCCTCGGTCATCGGGTCCGAACCAGCTTGCGCCACAAGACCATTGACCACAGCGAGGCCGCCGACTACGGCAGCGGCCGATGATCCGAGCCCACGAGAATGTGGAATCTCGTTGCGGCAGCGCACGATCAGGCCGGCCGCCCGATAGCCCGTGGCCTGCAAACCGGCCTCGATGGCGCGCACCACGAGATGCGTCGCATCGAGCGGAACCTGACCCGCGCCCTCGCCTTCAACCTCCAGCTGCAAACCGAATTCAGTTGTCTCGACGATAATTTCGTCGTAAAGACTGAGCGCCAGCCCCAGGCTGTCGAAGCCCGGGCCGAGGTTTGCGCTAGAGGCTGCGACGACAGCAGTGGCCGTGAGCCCGGCGGGCAGGGTCTGATTCACCAGGCTCAGACCAGTCCGAGCTTGGCGACGACGGCGACCGGATCGACCGGCACGGCCGTGACGGTGGGCATGTCCTTGAGTGCGGTGTCGGGGTCCTTGAGGCCGTTGCCGGTGACAGTGCAGACCACCGTCGAGCCACGCTTGACCCAGCCGTCCTCGATCGACTTCAGCAGACCTGCCACGCTGGCCGCCGACGCGGGCTCGACGAACACACCCTCGTTGCGGGCGATCAGGTGGTATGCCGCGAGGATCTCGTCATCGGTGGCAGCCAGGAATCGGCCCTTGGACTGTTGTTGGGCCTCGACCGCACCGGACCACGACGCGGGCGAACCGATGCGGATGGCGGTGGCGATGGTCTCGGGCTCCTTGACCGGCTCTCCCAGGACCAGCGGGGCAGCTCCGGCGGCCTGAGTGCCGAGCATGCGCGGAAGCCGGTCCGTCAGACCGTCGCGGTGGTACTCGGTGTAGCCCTTCCAGTAGGCGGTGATGTTGCCCGCGTTGCCCACCGGCAGAGCGTGCACGTCAGGTGCGGTGCCCAGAGCGTCGACGATCTCGAACGCGGCGGTCTTCTGCCCCTCGATGCGGTACGGGTTGACCGAGTTCACGAGCGCGATCGTCGGGAAGTCCGCAGTGATCTTGCGGGCCAGTTCCAGGCAGTCGTCGAAGTTGCCGTCGACCTGGATGATCTTGGCGCCGTACATGACGGCCTGCGCGAGCTTGCCCATCGCGATCTTGCCCTGCGGGATCAGCACCGCACAGGTGATCCCGGCCTGAGCGGCATAGGCGGCCGCCGAGGCCGACGTGTTGCCGGTGGACGCGCACAGCACGGCCTGCTGCCCACGCGCCAGGGACTCCGTGACCGCCACGGTCATGCCGCGGTCCTTGAAAGATCCGGTCGGGTTGAGTCCCTCGACCTTGAGATGCACTGTGCAGCCGGTGAGTTCGCTCAGGCGCTTGGCGTGGATGAGCGGCGTACCGCCCTCGAGCAAGGTGATCGGCGTCCAGTTGTCGCCGACCGGAAGCCGATCTCGGTAGGCCTCGATCAATCCCGGCCAGGGCCGGTGTACCGGCCCTGCGCTGGTCTTTCCTTGCGTCCCGGGGTTCATGCGTTCGTTCCTTCCATACGCAGCACGCTGTTGATGGTCTGCACCGCGTCGAGATCGGCCAGCGCCTCGACGGTTTCCGAGAGCGCGGCATCGGTGGCCTGGTGGGTGACCACCACGATGCGGGCGCCGCAGGGCTGACCTTCCTCGTCGACCATGCCCTCCTGGCGTACCTCGGCGATGCTGACCTCGCGCTTGGAGAATTCTGCCGCCACCGCGGACAACACGCCTGGTTTGTCCGAGACGTTCATGTTGACGTAGTAGCGGGTCGGGATGAAGCCGATCGGGGCGATCGGCAGCTTGGCGTACTTGGACTCGCGCGGACCCCGGCCACCCTGGACCCGGTTGCGCGCGGCCATCACGACGTCGCCCATCACGGCCGACGCGGTGGGTGCACCGCCGGCGCCCTGACCGTAGAACATCAGCCGACCGGCCGCCTCGGCCTCGACCACCACGGCGTTGAAGGCTCCGTTGACCGCCGCCAGCGGGTGCGTCAACGGCACCAGTGCCGGGTATACGCGTGCCGAAACACGTTGCTTGCCTTCGTCAGTGGTGAGCCGCTCGCAGATGGCCAGCAGCTTGATGGTGCAGCCCAGAGCGCGGGCGGATTCGAAGTCGGCCGCACTGACCTTGGTGATGCCTTCGCGGTAGACGTCGTCGGCGGTGACCCGGGTGTGAAAGGCGATCGAGGCGAGGATCGCGGCCTTCGCCGCGGCGTCGTAGCCCTCGACGTCGGCGGTGGGATCGGCCTCGGCGTACCCCAGCGCGCTGGCATCGGCCAGTGCGGAGGTGTAATCGGCGCCGG
Source organism: Mycolicibacterium peregrinum (assembly GCF_001665785.1). Taxonomy (GTDB): domain Bacteria; phylum Actinomycetota; class Actinomycetes; order Mycobacteriales; family Mycobacteriaceae; genus Mycobacterium; species Mycobacterium peregrinum_A. The sequence continues at coordinate 82,244 of NZ_LZSO01000025.1, read as the reverse complement.
TGCTGTCCATCTCGGACAGGATGTAGTTGGTGGTGCCGTTGACGATGCCGGCCACCCGCACCACCGTGTCGCCGGCCAGCGACTGGGTCAGCGGACGGATCACCGGGATCGCGCCCGCCACGGCGGCTTCGAAGTACAGGTCGACACGAACCTTCTCGGCCGCCTGCGCCAGTTCACCGGTGGACTGGGCCATCAGTGCCTTGTTGGCGGTGACCACCGACTTGCCCTGTTCGAGGGCGGCCAGGATAGCCTTGCGAGCGGGCTTCACCGGGCCCATCAACTCGACCACGATGTCGACGTCGTCGCGCGACACCAGCTCGACGATGTCGTCGGTGAGCAGGGCCTTGGGCACGCCGCGGTCGCCGGAAACCTTGCGCACCCCGATGCCCCGCACCTCGAGCGGGGCGCCGATGCGGGCCGCGAGGTCAGTGGCGCTCTCGTTGATGATGCGCACCACTTCGCTGCCGACGTTGCCAAGCCCCAATACCGCTACGCCGATGGGCTTCTCATCACTCATTGACCACTCACCTCCAGGCTCAAAAGATCGTCGACAGTCTCCCGTCGGAGCACCAGCCGCGACTTGCCGTCCTTCACGGCCACCACGGCGGGCCGGCACAGCAGGTTGTACCGGCTCGACATCGAATAGCAGTAGGCACCGGTGGCGGCGACGGCCAGCAGATCACCGGGCGCGATGTCGTCGGACACCCAGGTGTCGCGGACCACGATGTCGCCGGTCTCGCAGTGCTTGCCGACGATGCGCGCCAGTGTCGCGGCTGCGTCGCTGGTGCGGGACACCAGCCGGGCGTCGTACTCGGCGTCGTACAGCGCCGGGCGGATGTTGTCGCTCATCCCGCCGTCGACGCTCACGTAGCGTCGCTGTGCGGTGGCGCTGATCGCCACGTCTTTCACCGTGCCGACCTCGTACAAGGTGACGGTCCCCGGCCCGGCAATGGCGCGTCCCGGCTCCACCACGAGCTTCGGGGTGGGCAGCCCGACGGCGGCCGATTCGCTTTCCACGATGGCCAGCAGTTTGTCGGCCAGCTCCTGCATCGGCGGCGGATCATCTTGCGGCACATAGGAAATGCCCAACCCACCACCGAGGTCGATGACCGACATCTGCGATGTCTTCTCGACACCGAATTCGGAGACGACGTCGCGCAGCAGGCCGATCACGCGGTGGGCGGCCACTTCGAATCCGGCCACGTCGAAGATCTGGCTACCGACATGGCAGTGCAACCCCACGAGGCGCAGGTGGTCCGTGGCGAACACCTTGCGCACCGCCTCCATCGCCGCACCACTGGCCAGCGACAGGCCGAACTTCTGGTCTTCGTGGGCGGTGGAGATGAACTCGTGGGTGTGTGCCTCCACGCCCGGGGTCACCCGGACCAGCACGTCCTGGACGATGCCCGCCTCCCCGGCGACGCGGTCGAGGCGCTCGATCTCGATCAGGGAATCGACCACCACATGCCCGACTCCGGCCTTGACGGCCGTGGTGAGCTCGGCGACGGATTTGTTGTTGCCGTGCAAGGTGATTCGCTCTGGCGGGAAGTCCGCGTGCAACGCCACGGCCAACTCTCCCCCGGTCGCGACGTCCAGCGACAAGCCTTCCTGGTTGACCCAGCGGGCGATCTCACTGCACAGGAACGCCTTGGCCGCATAGTGCACGTAGTCCCCGCCACCGAAGGCTGCGGCGATGTCGCGGCAACGCGACCGGAAATCGTCCTCGTCGATCACGAACAACGGGGTGCCGTACTCGGCGGCCAGATCGGTGACCGGTATCCCGGCGATCGACACCACACCGTCCTCACCGCGAACCAGGTTGCGCGGCCACACGTTCGGCGCCAGCAGCAGGATCTCGTCAGGAGACTGCGGCTTGACGGGTGCACCGGCGTGGTGGATCTCGTCGGCGTGCCGGGGGCCTGCGGGGTGCGCGTTCACATGCGCTCCGGAGCGGTCACACCGAGGATGCCCAGACCGTTGGCGATCACCTGGCGGGTGGCCTCACACAGTGCGAGGCGTGCCGCGTTGAGGTCGCCCGGCTCTTCGTCGCCCTGCGGCAGCACGCGGCAGGCGTCGTAGAACCGGTGGTAGTCGCCCGCCAGGTCTTCCAGGTACCGGCACACGCGGTGCGGTTCCCGCAGCGCGGCAGCGGCTTTGAGCACCCGGGGGAACTCGCCCAGGTTGCGGATCAGGATGCCCTCCTTCTCGTGGGACAACAGATCCAGGTGCGCGGTGTCGGGGGTGACGCCGAGATCGGCGGCGTTGCGGGCCAGGGCCGACAGCCGGGCGTGCGCGTATTGCACGTAGTAGACCGGGTTTTCACTGGACGCGCTGGACCACAGCGCCAGATCGATGTCGATCGGGGTGTCCACCGAGGAGCGGATCAGTGAGTACCGGGCGGCGTCGACGCCGATGGCCTCGACGAGATCGTCGAGCGTGATGACGGTGCCGGCCCGCTTGCTCATCCGCACGGGCTGCCCGTCGCGTACCAGGTTGACCATCTGACCGATCAGCACCTCGACGGTCGCGGGATCCTCGCCCAGTGCGGCCGCGACAGCCTTGAGCCGGGCGATGTAACCGTGATGATCGGCGCCGAGCATGTAGATGCACAGGTCGAACCCGCGCTCACGCTTGTCCAGGTAGTAGGCGATGTCGCCGGCGACATAGGCCGGGTTCCCGTCGCTCTTGATGACGACGCGGTCCTTGTCATCACCGAATTCGGTGGTGCGCAACCAGGTTGCGCCGTCCTTCTCGTAGATGCTGCCGGTCTCACGGAGCTTGGCGATGGCCTGCTCGACGCGGCCGGAAGTGTGCATCGAGTCTTCGTGGGTGTAGACGTCGAAGTCGGTGCCGAACTCGTGCAGGGATTCCTTGATGTGGGTGAACATCAGGTCGACGCCGACCTCACGGAACACCTCCTGCTGCTGATCGGCGGGCAGGTCCATCACATCAGGCCGCTTGGCCTGCACGGACGCGGCGATGTCGGTGATGTAGGCACCGGCGTAGCCGTCCTCCGGGGCCGGCTCTCCCTTGGCCGCGGCGACCAATGAGCGGGCGAACCGGTCGATCTGGGCGCCGTGGTCGTTGAAGTAGTACTCACGGGTGACGTCGGCACCCTGAGTGGTCAGCAGCCGGCCCAGCGCGTCACCGACCGCGGCCCAGCGGGTGCCGCCGATGTGGATGGGTCCGGTGGGGTTGGCCGAGACGAACTCGAGGTTGACCTTCTCGTTCAGTTCAGCGGAGTTGCCGTACACCGTGCCTGCGTCGAGCACGTTGGTGACGATGACGCCCTGCGCCGAGGCCTCGATGCGCAGGTTGACGAAGCCGGGGCCAGCGACCTCGGCGGCGGCGATGCCGTCGGCCGCGGTGAGCGCGGTGGCCAGCCAGCCGGCCAGCTCGCGTGGGTTGACACCGACCTTCTTACCGAGCTGCAGCGCGAGGTTGGTCGCGTAGTCGCCGTGCTCAAGGTTGCGCGGGCGCTCGACCGTGACGGTGTCGGGCAACGCGGCGGTGTCCAGGTCGTGTTCGGTCAGCACTGCGGCGGCAGTCGCCTTGAGCAGCTCTGCAAGGTCGGCGGGGGTCACGAGGGTCCATCCTATGGTCTGGGGTCCCCGCGCCCCGAATCCGTATTCGCTCTTCTATGCGCTACGCTATGCAAGCCCAATCGGCGCAGCTGATCTTCAGCCCGCGCCCCCGTAGCTCAGGGGATAGAGCGTCTGCCTCCGGAGCAGAAGGCCGCAGGTTCGAATCCTGCCGGGGGCACTCTTCAAAATCGACCTGACCTGCACAAACTGGTCACGCAGGGCTGTTGGTCCCCTTCGACCAGGCCCAGGCTGTCAGCCGCCAACCGTCGTCACCGTTGCGCAGAGCCACCGTGAAGACGCCCCCAGTCTGCAGGATCTGCTGACCGTTGAGGTCGAAGGTCATCGTCGTCGGGACGAGGACGTAGCCGTTGCCTCCGTTGACATCGATGTGCCTCGCCTCGCCCAGCGTCACGCGATAACCCGAGGCGCCGAGGTGCTCGCCCTCGGCAAGGACGTCGTGCCACCAGTCCTGAGTCGCGGTCGGACCCTGCCACACATGCGGCGCCATTCCGTCGAGGATCTGCATCGGGTCGGCGCATTCGGCCGCCATCGCGTCGACGTCACCGCGATTGAAGGCGTCGAGGTATCGGCGGACCGCCGCCATGGGATCGTTCGGTTCGGACATTGTCGAACTCTATAGAATATTTTCTATATAGTTCACGGAAGGGATGCCGCAGTGATCACGTTGTCCGCCGAAGAGCAGGCCATCGTCAGTACCGTCCGCGACTTCGTCGACAAACAGGTCCGGCCCGTGGTCCGCGAACTCGAGCACACGAACACCTACCCCGAAGAACTCATCGACGCGATGAAGGAGCTCGGCATCTTCGGGCTCGCGATCCCGGAACCGTATGGCTTCGCCGCGGTCTCGATGCCCTGCTATGCGCAGGTCACCGAAGAGCTCGCGCGCGGCTGGATGAGCCTGGCCGGCGCCATGGGCGGGCACACCGTGGTCTCGAAGCTGTTGTTGCAGTTCGGCACTGAGGAGCAGAAAGACAAGTACCTGCCCCGGATGGCCACCGGAGAGCTACGGGCCACGATGGCACTCACCGAACCCGGTGGCGGCTCCGATCTGCAGGCCATGCGCACCGTCGCCGCGAAGGACGAATCCGGTTATGTGATCAACGGCTCGAAGACCTGGATCAGCAATGCCCGCAAGGCCGGCCTCGTCGCGCTGTTGTGTAAGACCGATCCGGCCGCCACGCCCGCCCACAAGGGTGTGTCGATCCTGTTGGTGGAGAAGGTTCCCGGCTTCACGGTCTCGAAGGACCTGCCGAAACTCGGCTACAAGGGCGTCGAGAGTTGCGAGATCAATTTTGTTGACTGCCAAGTGGATTCGGATTCACTGCTGGGCGGCGTCGAAGGACGCGGTTTCGCCCAGATGATGAAGGGACTTGAGGTCGGCCGAATTCAGGTCGCGGCCCGGGCGACCGGCGTGGCGCGCGCCGCCCTCGACGACGCGCTGCGGTACGCGCAGGACCGCGAGAGCTTCGGTGTGCCGATCTGGCAGCACCAATCGGTCGGCAACATGCTCGCCGACATGGGCACGAAGCTGTACGCCGCGCGCAGCCTCCTGCTGGATGCCGCCGAGCGGATCGATGCAGGAGGCCGCTGTGACATGGAGGCCGGTATGGCCAAGCTGTTCGCTTCCGAGACGGCGATGGAGATCGCGCTGAACGCGGTCCGGATCCACGGCGGTTACGGATATTCCACCGAGTACGACGTCGAACGCTACTTCCGCGACGCGCCGCTGATGATCGTCGGCGAGGGAACCAACGAGATCCAGCGCGGCGTGATCGCCAAGCAACTGGTCAAGCGCGGCGGAATCGATATCTGAGGCCCGCTGTCATGACCGGGAATTCGAAGAGACGCACGCCGATGCGGCTGTCCGACGTCGCCTCGGCCCACGTTCGCGAGCTCATCGTCTCGGGGCAGCTGCACTCCGGAGAATTCATCCGCCCGGAGACTGTCGCCGACGAACTCGGGATCAGCGCCACCCCGGCGCGCGAAGGCCTGCTGCAACTGCAGACCGAAGGCTTTCTGTCCGTCGAGCCTCGGCGCGGCTTCATGGTGACCGCGTTGTCGAGCGACGACATCCGGGACATCTACGACGCGCAGGCACTGCTGGGCGGTGAACTCACCGCCCGTACCGCTGCGACGATCACCTCGGCAATGGTCGACGAACTCGAGCGCATCCAGGATGCACTCGAAAGTGCGGCTGCCACCGGTGATTTCGACGAGGAAGAACGCCTCAACCATCAGTTCCATGCCCTCATCTACCGGCTGAGCGGATCACGCAAGATGCGCTGGCTGATCAAGACGACGTTGTCCTACGCACCGCGCAAGTTCTTCGCCGCGGTGGAAGGCTGGCCCGAGGCCTCGGCTCGGGATCACCGCGCCGTCATCGAGCACCTGCGGGCAGGCGACCCGGAGAAGGCCCGCGCTGCCATGGCCGGCCACATCCGCAATGCCGGAGCGCTGCTCGCCGAGCATCTGGCGGAGGGCGAATCCTCCCCCGGCAAATGCCATCCCTAGACGGGGAAGCGATCTTGAATTGGTTGTTCGCGTCTGCAAACAACCCTTCAGCAAACTGCGCCGGAGGTATACAGTGGCTCCATCGCGTCGGCTTTCGACCAGAGGCGCGGGAGCGGTGGTGGTGATCAGGGGGAGGAACCCTCCAACACCGCCCACGTATCAGTGGTGATCCGTTTACAGCGGATCACCACTGATCTGTTTACGGCTGCTCCCCCACCCCGAGCGCGGCAAGCAGCGCCTCACGATGCGCGATGAATTCGGGATTGCGGTAGGTACGGGCGTCGGGAGTCTGAAAATCCAGGTGCCGATCGACGACAAACGATCCACCGTCGAGAACGAGGACCCGATCGGCCAGGGTGACTGCCTCGTCGACATCGTGCGTCACCAGCAGCACCCCGGGTTCGTACTTCGCGCACAGCTCCTTGAGCAGATGGTGCATCCGGACCCTGGTCAGGGCGTCGAGCGCGCCGAAAGGCTCATCGGCCAGCAGCAGCGCAGGATTGCGCACCAGTGACCGGGCCAGTGCCACACGCTGTTGTTCACCGCCGGACAACTCGTAGGGCCAGGCCTGTTCGCGCCCGGCCAGGCCGACGTCGGCGAGCACCGCGCTCGCCCGTTGTCTGACCTCACGGCCGGACAACCCGAGGGCGACGTTGTCGAGCACCCGCGACCACGGCAGCAGCCGGGAATCCTGGAACACCACCGACACATCGCGGGCGACGAACAGGTCCCCCGTGCCGGCCACCCCGTGGTCCAACCCGGCCAGAGCGCGCAACAACGTGCTCTTACCGGAGCCGCTGCGTCCCAGCAGGGCCACGAATTCACCCTTGCGAATCGTGAGATCAACAGAATCGAGAATCGTTGAGCCACTGAATGATCGACTCAGTTGCCGAACGACGGCAACTTCCTCGGTCAGGTTCCCAGCGCGCGCCGCCACGACAACGCTCTCCTTTCGACGGCGCGAACCGCGTAGTCCCCGGTGAGCCCGAACACCGCGTAGACCAGCAGGCCGACCACCACGATGTCCAACTGCCCGTAGAGGCGGGCCTGCGTCATCAGGTACCCGATACCACTGGTGGCATTGACCTGTTCGACGACGACCAGCGCTGTCCACGAGATGGTGACCGCCAGCCGCAGCCCGGTGAAGAAGCCGGGCAGCGCACCGGGTATGGCCACCTTGCGGATGAACTGGCTGCGGGAAAGCCCAACGGTTTCCGCAAGTTCCACGTGGCGCAGGTCTACGCCCTTGAGCTGTGCGGTGGTATTGATGTAGACGGGAATCAGCACGCTCGTGGCGATGATGATGATCTTCATGGTGTCGCCGATGCCGAACCAGATGATCGCCAGCGGGATGATCGCCAGGGTCGGCACCGCCCGTTTGACCTGGACCGGCCCATCGACGATCGCCTCCCCGATGCGGCTCAGGCCCGAGATCAGTGACAGCGCCAGACCGAGTGTCACCCCGATGGCCAGCGAGATCGACGCCAGTTTGAGGGAAGCCAGGATGTTTGTGGGCAACCGGCCATCCGACCACATCTCACCGGCGGTGCGCAGGATGTCCAGCGGCGGCGGCAGGGTACGCGGATCGAGGATGCCCAGTTGCGAGGTGACGGTCCAGATGACGACCAGCAGAAGCGGTCCGATGGCCAACGACGCCGGGATGGCGCGTCCGGGCCCCAGTCTCCGGCGACGCTGCGTGCCCGACCGATGTTCCAGATTCGGATAGTCCTGACGCCCAGCGGCTCCCGCTTCCGCTGTCGCCGTCGAAGCGGGTGCCGTCTGGACGGTGGTCACTGCTGACCCGTCGACGTCGCGTTGAGGTCGGCGAACCGGGAATCGAATTCGTCTTTGGCGCTCAACTGTTTTCCGGCGAAGGCTCCGGCCTGCTGGAGCAGGTCGATGGTCTCCTGCTGGGTACGGATCAGCTCATCGGTGAATCCCGGCACCGAAGACTTTCCGTCGGCCGCCGCGATGGCCTTGGCGTCTTCCGGGCTGACCTTCTGGTCCTTGATCAGGTACTCGTCGATCCAGGTCTGCTTGTTGTCGTTGAGCCATTGCTCGGCGCGGTACCAGGCGATGACGAACTCGCGGATGGCTGCGGCGCGGGCTGGGTCGGACAGTGCCTCCCGGCTGGCGTAGACGTAGTACAGGCCCGGGTAAGCGCCTGGGGCATTGGGGATTTCGATGCTGCCCTCACCCTTGGTCGAGGCGAGGTAGCGGACGCGGTCCGGCTGTTTGAGCACTGCGGCGTTGACCTGCTCGGCACGCAGGCCGTCGGCGAACTCGGCCAGCCCCAGGTTGATCGGCTGCACGTCCTTGATGCTCAGGCCGACGGACTTGAGGTTGCGCAGTACCACCGCCTGCTGCGCCGTGCCTTCGTTGATCGCGATCTTCTTGCCGGCCAGGTCTTTCAACGACTTGATGCCCGAGCCCGGCGAGGTTGCCAGCACCAACCCGTTCCCGTCGTATTTCACCGCCCCGACGATGGGCACTCCGGCGTCCGAGTACTGCGCGAGGATGGGCGGGACATCGCCGACCCGGCCCAATTGCGCGTTGCCCGAGCGGATCGCCTCCAGCCGCAGCGGTCCGCTGCTGAAGTTGGCGTAGGTCACGTCGGCGCTGAGCCGGTCTTGCTCACCGGAGAGTTTGAACAGGGTCTTGAGCCGGTTCGCGTCATCAGCCACCACCAGGCCGGTCCCCTTCGGGACCGCTACCGGAATCGGTGCGTCGGCCGACAGTCCGCCGCTGCCTTGCGCCCCGGATCCCGACGACTGGCAGCCGGCTACCAGGCCCGCGACGAGGCCGGCGGCCACGATCGCCCGGGTCAAGCGGGTCAACGGATTACGCATATCAGGTTCCCTGTCAGCTCGCGGCCGACACGGAAGCACCCGCGCCGGTGGTGAATCGGTTGGCCGGCCGGTCCAGGCCGAGGTGGTCGCGGAGGGTGGTCCCCGCGTATTCCTGCCGGAAGATGCCGCGGCGCTGCAACTCCGGGACGACGTGGTCGACGAAGTCGGTCAACGAGGACGGTAGCGCCGGCGGAATGAGGTTGAAACCGTCAGCGGCGCCGGTGGTGAACCACTCCTCGATGGTGTCGGCGACCTGTTCGGGCGTGCCGGCGAACAACCGATGTCCCCGCCCGCTGCTCAGCCGCAGCAACAACTCCCGGACGGTGAGGTTGTCCGTCTCGACCAACCGCTTCACCAGGGTCAGCCGGCTCTTGATGAACGTGTCGCCCGGGTCCTCGGCCGGGAAGCTCAGTTTCCGGTCGAGATCGTCCTTGGTGACCACGAATCCGACTATGGCGCTCAGTTGTTCGAGACCGTAATCGGGCACGGTGAGTTCTTCGAGTTCGCGTTGACGCTGTTGCGCCTCGGCTTCGGTGGCGCCGATGATCGTCGACAGTCCGGGAAGAACGTGTACCTGGTCCGGGTTGCGACCGAACCGGCGGATGCGGGCCTTGACGTCGCGGTAGAAGTCGCGGGCCTCGTCCAGGGTGGGTTGGGCGGTGAAGATGGCCTCGGCGTACCTGGCCGCGAGATCCTTACCGGGCTCCGAAGATCCGGCCTGGAACAGCACCGGACGGCCTTGCGGGGACCGCGGTACCTCCAGCGGTCCGGCCACGTCGAAGTACGCGCCGGAGTGGTTGACCGCGTGGATCTTCGCCGGATCTACGAAGCGGGGCGCGTCCTTGTCGCCGACGATGGCGTCGTCTTCCCAGCTGTCCCACAACTTCAACGCGACCTGGAGGAATTCGTCGGCGCGCTGGTACCGCGCCTCCGGATCCGGGTGATTCGGCACCCCGAAGTTCGCCGCGGCCGAGGCGTTGGCCGTCGTGACGACGTTCCAGCCGGCCCGGCCCCGACTCACGTGATCGAGTGTGGCGAACCGCCGCGCCAACCCGTACGGGTCGTTGTAGGTCGTGGATGCCGTCGCGATCAGCCCGACGTTGGTGGTCGCCCCGGCGAGCGCTGCGACCAGGGTTAACGGGTCCAGCGCGTCGAACGGGCGAAACTCGGTCTGGTCCTTGAGCACCGGATGGTCGGCGAAGAACACCGCGTCGAGCTTGCCGCGCTCGGCGATGCGGGCCAGTTCGATGTAGTGGGTGATGTCGGTGATACCCGAAAGATCTGTTTCGGGGAGGCGCCACGCCGCTTCGTGCTGGCCGATGTTGCGCAGGAATGCATTGAGATGCAACTGCCGTGCAGGCGCAGCCATTGCGACGAGCTCCTTTGGTCGGTGAACCGGGCTGCGTCTATTTCAGGGGGCGGGCTGTGCTGCGAGAACAGTTAAGATCAGCGAAATTTCAGCTAACCCGCAGATACGAGACGAGCGTGCGGCTTGTCTGCCACACGCTCGTTCGGTGAGTGAGGTTGGTGCCCTCCGGTCGGGGGCTCAGCCCAGGCCGGTCCACTTCTTCAGCACCTTGCCCGGGAAGCTTCCCCACTTTTCGGCGGTCTTGCCCGGGAACGTCGCCCACTTCTCGGCGGTCTTGCCCGGGAACGAGGTCCATTTCTCGGCCGTCTCGCCGGGGAACTTCGTCCACTTGTCGACGATGGGGCTCTCAGGCAGGTCGACCCCACCGGTGAGGGCGCTCTTGGCGGCACCGGTGACGGCATCGGTGACCGACGAATTCACCCGGTCGCACGGTGAGCAGCCCACGGTGCTGTTGCCCTTGGAATCGGCCGATGCCGGCGCGGACAGCGTCACGGCGGCCCCGATGGCCCCCGCGGCGAGGGTCGTGGCGATCAAGCTCTTCTGGATCATGAGTTCCCCAACTGTTGTATCCCCGCCGTCTGACGACGACGTCGAGTGAAACGCTAGTACCAGAACCGCGCGAACGCCGATCACTGACGAACCCTTGACATCGTTTGCTGTTGCCGGGTGTGCGCCGAGCTTGCCCGCGGCAACCCGCGCCGACGTCCCGCGCTCAGAGCACCCCGGACGAACACCCGGTAACGGTCAGGTGAACAACCCCGCACACGCCTCAATCAGAGCTCTGCGAACAGGCATTCGGCCGGAGCTCCCGGCGGCCGGTACCGCACCGTTCCATGCTAATCAACGGCGGGCGCCGCGCCTCCGAACAGAGGCGCAGGCTACGCCGACACGTATTCCATGATCTTGATCACCTTTTGCTGGAATCGTCCACAAAGGACGCTCAGGCGAAGACTTTCGCCACCTCGGCCACGCGGCGCAGCTGGTCGATATCGGAGCTGGTCGGGATCAGGTGCACCTCGTCGGTGCCGATGTCCTGGAATCTGCCGAGCACCTCGATCAGTTCCTCTTCGGTACCGGCCCAGCCCGTCATGGGGGCCATCGCGTCGACGTATTCGGCCGGGATCCAGTTCATGTACCGGCGCAGGTGACGGTGCACCTGTGCGCGGGCCTCCTCGGGCTCACCGAGCGCGAACCAGAACGAAGTCGCCAGGTGCGGCCTGGGCTTGCCGGCCTCGGCCCAGGCTGTCCGGGCGATGTCGAACAACTCTGCCTGGCGGGCCACATCCAGATCCAGAGTCGTGCCGGCGACGCCGTCGGCCCAGGCTGCGGCATCCCGGATGGTCTTGGGCCCGATGGTGCCGATGTGCAGGGTCGGCCCACCGCTCTGAACCGGTGGCGGCCCGACCGGGAGCACCGATTCGGTGACCTTCTCGCCGGCCCACACCCGCTTCATCACCGCGACCCGCTCGGCCATCGCGCGGCGGGTCTGGGACGCCGGGTCGGCGCCGACCGCGTGATAGTCCTCGTGGCGGCCGCCGACACCGATGCCCACGGTCAACCGGCCGCCGCTGAGCAGATCTCCGGTGGCCAGGCCTTTGGCGAGCATCACCGGATCGTGGAGCTGCGGCACCACCACAGTGGTCACCAGCCGCACCCGGTCGGTCCACGCCGCCAGCGCGCCCAGCAGGGTCAGGCTGTCGGGATTGTCGAACGCGATGCGTTCACCCCAGCACAGCGACGAGAACGGGCCTCCGTCGATGACGTGCGCCCAGGACCGCAGCGTCGTCGCATCCAACTGAGGCTCCATGACCGGCATCGTCATCCCCACGCGCACCCAGGGATTCTGTCACGTCGGGGTGGCAGCATGAACCCATGGCCATCACTACGTCCTCGGTCGCGCATGTGCGGCTCACGGTCACCGACATCGAACGGTCCCGGCAGTTCTACGAGAGCGTTTTCGGGTGGCCGGTCCTCATCGAGCTGCCGCAGGACGCCGACGCCGCCACCCGCGCCAGGCTGAGCTTCCTGGCCGGTGGGGTCATTTACGACGCCGGGGCGACGTTGATCGGACTGCGCCCGGTCGGCCGGGATGCCTTCGACGAGAACCGAACCGGGCTGGACCACTTGGCCTTCCGGCTCAGGAGTCTCGCCGAACTGAACGAGGCCGCGCTGCACCTCGACGATCTGGATATCGCGCACGAACCCGTCAAGGACATCGGCCCGTCCTACATCCTGGAGTTCCGCGACCCGGACAACATCGCGTTGGAGCTCACCGCGCCGAAGTAGATCCCCGATCCGGGGGTTATCCCCCAGCACGGTCTGGGGAAAACGCTGTGTCGCCACACCGCACAACTTCGTAGGTTGGGGGCATGGTCGCAACCAGCGAAACCGTCCTGTCCACGCCTGCCCCGCCGGCGTCCGAGCCCGTTTCGACATCACGCAACATCGGCGTCGTACCGACCGCATCGATGATCACCGGCGCCGCCGTCGCGCTCGTGTGGTTCTGGATTCCGTTGTCCATCATGGTCATCGGGGTCTCCTCGATCCCGTCGGTGATCGGGTTCCTGCTCGCCGGCGTGGTGTTCATCTACCTGATGCGGGGCATGGAGTGGTTCGAGCGGACCCGAAGCGAGGCCGTATTCGGTTTCGGTCTCGGCGTCCCGCCCCGCCGGCTGTCGCCGCATACCGGCGTTCAGGGCTGGGCCCACCAGCTATGGCTGGACATCAGCAGCACCCGGTTCTGGAAAGGCGTCTGTCACCACTACCTGCGGATGACGTGCGACATGCTGGCCACCGGCCTGGCCTTCGTGTTGCTGACGTTCGCCTTCCTGGGCCCGGCCGCGGCCGTCGCCATCCGGCACAGCGACGACGATGCCGGTCTGGTGTTCCTGTCGCCGCCGGTCACGTGGCTGCTGGCGATCATCGCCGTCATCGCGGCCGTGGCCATCCTGATCCTCGCGCCCGCCGTGGACGCCGCCATCGATCGATGGCTGCTGTCGCCGTCACCCACCGCGGCCCTGGAGTATCAGGTGAGCGCGCTGGCCGATGCCCGGCAGGGCGCGGTGTCCTCGGCACAGACCGAACGGCACCGCATCGAGCGGGACCTGCACGACAGCGTGCAGCCCCGCCTGGTGTCCCTGGCGATGACGATCGGGCTGGCGCAGACCAAACTGGATTCGGATCCGCCTGCCGCCAAGGCATTGATCGCCGAGGCCCACGACGACGCCAAGAGCGCGCTGGTGGAACTACGCAATGTGGTGCGCGGCATCGCACCGACCATCCTGTCCGATCGTGGACTCGACGCGGCACTGTCCTCGGTGGTGCAGCGTGCCGAAACCTCCGGGGTACCAACCACATTGCACGTCGAGTTGCCCCGCAGGCTGCCCGATGAGGTCGAATCGGTCGCCTACTTCGTGGTCGCCGAGGCGCTGACCAACGTCGCCAAGCACGCCAACGCCTCGCAGTCGGTGGTCACCGTGCGCCTCGACGAGGCCGCCGACGTGCTGCATGTATCGGTCTTCGACGACGGAAAGGGCGGAGCCGTCGTCGATGCGGGCGAGAACGCCACCGGACTGCGCGGACTCGACGAACGAGTACGCGCCGCGGGCGGAACCTTCGCGGTGTCCAGTCCCGCCACCGGCCCGACGATCGTCACGGCGGTGCTGCCATGCGCATCGTGATCGCCGAAGACTCGGCGCTGCTGCGGGCCGGTATCGAGCGGATCCTGGCCGACGCCGGACACGAGGTGGTCGCCGGGGTGCCCGACGCCACCAACCTGCTGCGACTCGTCAACGAGTACCACCCCGACCTGGCGATCCTCGATGTCCGGATGCCACCGACGTTCACCGACGAAGGTATCCGGGCCGCGGCACTGCTGCGCAGCCAGAACCCGGAGTCGCCGGTGCTGGTGCTCTCCCACTACGTCGAGGAGCGGTACGCGGCCGATCTGATCGCCTCGGACACCAGAGGATTCGGCTACCTGCTCAAGGACCGGGTGGCCGATGTGCCTGCCTTCCTCGACGCCGTCGCCGTCGTGGGCGGAGGAGGCACCGTGCTCGATCCCGAGGTGGTGTCACAGATCCTCGTCCGCTCGGCCCGCCACAGTGCGCTGGACCAGCTGACCCCACGCGAACGCGACGTCCTGCAGTTGATGGCAGAAGGCAGGACGAACTCGGCCATCGCCACGACGCTGCACATCTCGGTCGGCTCGGCCGAGAAACACATCGCCTCGATCTTCACGAAGTTCGGCCTCGCTCCCGACGAGAGCGAGAACCGCCGCGTGCTGGCGGTGCTGCGCTATCTCGAGACCTAGACCGAACATCCTCACCGGGAAGGACTTTCAACGTGACCACCATCGCCCCTCCGCCGCCGGTCAACCCACCGCCCCAGCTGAACTCCGGCGGGCGCACCACTTTTCGTCTCGTCCTGATCGTCGCGGCCACGCTGCTCGTGGCCGGTTCGGTGGCATCGCTGGGTTTCGCGGCATGGGCCGTGAGCAACGTCCGGGTCGTCACTGACCACGAGGCCCTGCCGGGCACGATGCGATCACTGGTGATCGACACCGCACACATCCCCGTCGCGATCCGGATCACCGCGGACCGCGAAACCCGCGACGCCACGGCAGATCTGCGCCTGGTGAACACCACCCACAGCGGCGAACACCGACTGCAGGTCACCACCGACGGCGACGAGACCCGCATCGCCGTCGTGGGCAATCCTTCCCATGTCCTGGAATGGGCCCGCGGCGGGGAGATCACCGTCGCCGTACCGCCCGAGCAGGCCCGGCGGCTGACGGTGCGCACCGAGCAGGAGATCGGCACCGTGATCGCGCAGGCGGACCTGGACCAGTTGATCGCGCGCACCACCGATGGGCCGATCATCCTGCGGGGTGCGGCCCGCCGTGTCGAGGCCCACACCGTCAACGGTGAGATCTTCTCGCGCTCCCCCATCGCGGTCACCGAACAGTTCAACGCCACCACGTCCGACGGTGACATCGCCGTCGATTTCCGCGACGCCGCGCCGCGACGGGTGGATGCGGTGAGCCGCAACGGCGATGTCACCATCGGATTGCCCGGGCGTGGGCCGTATCTGGTGCATGCCCAGTCCGGATCCTCGACACAGGTACGGGTGCCCGAGACGACCGTTCCCGACAACGCCGCCGCCGAGGTCACCGTGCGCTCCGATGACGGCGACGTCGTCGTCGAGGATGTCGGACTCGGACAGCGCTAGCGGTCCGGGGTCAACCCCTCCATGATCTCGGCCACCGAACCTGTCCGGGCCCGGCGCCACCCGGTGCCGGCCCAGACATTGGTGGCCTGCGGATCGCCGGCGGCCACCGACGCCTTGCGCACCGGGCTGGTCAGGTAATGGATCTCGGGGTAGCCCAACGGCGCCTGTCCATCGTGATCGACAATGAACCGGTTGCGCAATCCACGCGCGTACCGACCGGAAAATGACCGCGTCACAACGGTTTCGGTGAACTCGCGACTTTGCAGTGCGGCCCGGTGCACCGGGCTGCTGCCCGATTCATCGGCCAGCAGGAACGCCGTGCCGAGTTGAGCGGCGACCGCACCTGCGGCCAGAACGCCCGCCACGTCGTCGGCGCTGATCAACCCACCGGCGGCCACGACGGGGACGTCCACCGCCGCCAGCACGTCGGCCAGCAGGTGGTCCAGTGATTGCGATCCGGGCGAGGCGGACGGATCGAACGTGCCGCGGTGCCCACCCGCTCCGGGCCCCTGGACGGCGAGGGCATCGATCCCGCGACTCACCGCGAGCCAGGCTTCGTCCAGCGTCGTCACGGTGCCGACCGTGGTGATTCCGGCGCTGCGCAACCGGGCGATCTCGGGCTCGCTCGGCAGGCCGAACGTGAACGAGACGACCTCGGGCTCTAGATCGAGCACCGCGTCCAGCTTGGCGGCCCACGCGTCGTCGTCGTACCTCGGCTCTCCGAGTGCCACCCCGTAGCGCTGCGCTTCACCGGCCAGCGCGTCGGCATAGGCCTGGATCTGTTCGGGCGTGCCCGCACTCGGTTGCGGCGCAAAGAGATTCACCCCGAGAGGTTCGGAGGTCAGACCCCGTGCCGCCGTGACTCTCTCGGCGAGCGCGTCGGCGGTCAGATAACCGGCCGCGAGGAACCCGAGCCCCCCGGCATTGCTGCCGGCCGCGGCCAGTTCCGGCGTCGAGGGCCCACCTGCCATCGGCGCCACGATCACCGGACGTCGAAGCTCGCGAATATCGAATGTGCCCATCACCGCACCGCCTTTCCGAACAGCAGGACGTCCTGAGGTTCGTCGCTGATATTGGGAAACATCCCGTAGCGTGCGAGCCTTCCCTCCAGTGACAAACCGCACCGTCGCAGCACCCCGGCCGAACCGGCATTGTCGGCATGGCAGTAGGCCGTGACCCGGTACACCGTGTCATCCGGTTGCACATCGGCCAGCATCAACGAAACCGCCTCCGACATCAGGCCACGTCCCCACCACTGCCGGGCCAGGCAGTAACCCAGCTCTACCGAGTACGGCTGAGGCCGACGCCTGGCACACAGGCCGGCCACCTCACCGTCGACTTCGACCAACCAGGTCTGCTCGTCACCGACGTTGAACAACGTTGTGATGACGCGCCGCGTCTCGACCACCCCCGAATGCGGGCGCCAGGACAGATACTTCGTGACCTCGGGATCGGAGGCGATCCGGGTGTACAGCGCTTCGGCGTCCTCGACTACCGGTGGCCGCAGCCGCACCTGTGGCCCGGCCAGGATCTGGGTGTTGGGCATGGTCCCATCCTGCACCGTTGCCGGGGGTGCGGGTCCAACGGTTTACTGGACTGATATGGCCATCACGTTCAACCACACCATCGTCGCCGCCAAGGATCGGCAGGCCTCCGCCGAGTTCTTCACCGAGTTGTTCGGCCTGCCCGCCCCGCAGGAGTTCGGCCCGTTTCTGGCGGTGACGCTCAATCACGGAGTCAGCCTCGATTACGCCCAGATAGGGCCTGACGAAGAGATCCGGCCGCAGCACTACGCATTCCTGGTGTCCGAGGACGAGTTCGACGCGATCTACGGCAAGGTCCGCGACCGCGGCATGCAGCACTGGGCCGACCCGCGCGGTCAGCACCCTGGCGAGATCAACCACCACGACGGCGGCCGTGGGGTGTACTTCCAGGACCCCTCCGGGCATTACCTGGAGATCATCACCCGCCCGTACGGGGGCTGATCGGCTTCAGCGGTGGCCGCGTTCGTGTTCCTGATCCCGGTAGGCGTTGGCCAGCGTGTCCACGTGACCCGGCAGCGCGCCGGCCGCCACGTCGGCCAGGCTGGTCTCCTCCAGGACCGAGCGCATGCTGGCCCGCAGCGCACGCCAGACATCGGTCAACGCCGCTGTCGGGCCGGAGTACGGCAGATCCCCCAGACCGATGTCGCGCACACTGGCCAGCGGCCCGTCGATGCAGCGCAGTACGTCCGCGATGCTGATCTCACCGGCCGGCCGCGCCAATTCGTAGCCGCCGTCACGGCCTCGATGACTACGGACCAGGCGGTCCGTACGCAAGGCAGTGAGGATGTCGACGAGGAACTGCGCCGGGATGCCTTGCGCCTTGGCCAGGTCGTCGGTCTTGACCAGCTCGCCGTCACCGACCGTGGCGAGCTGGACCATGGCGCGGACGGCATACTCCGCCTTCGCCGACATCCGCATGCTCAGGATTGTGCCAGTTCAGTCGGCCTAATCAGGAATCCCCGCGGCGTCCGGGACGACGACGGCGAACAGGTCCGACATCGCCGCCAGGCTCGCCGACTGCATGACCGCGGCAGGCACGGGTGTGCTGTCGGGGCCCGCGAGTGTGCGGGTGGCGGTGGCAGCAGCTACCACGGTCGGGGCGTATCCGAGGTTGAAGGCGCCGCGCGCGGTCGAGTTGACGCACATGTGCGTCATGAAGCCGGCCAGCAGCAGGTTCGAGGCGCCCAGCGCCTTCAACCGGTCGTCGAGGTCGGTCTGGACGAACGAATTGGGGAACTGCTTGACCACCACCGGTTCTCCCGCGCGCGGCGCGACCGACGCTACGATCGCACCGCTCTCACCCTCGATGTCGTACAGCGAACCCGGACCGTCGGAGTGCTGGATGTGAATGATCGGGATGCCCGCGCTGCGGGCCCGGTCGAGCAGTTCGACTGTCTGCTCCAGGGCGGCCTGCACCCCGTCGAGCTCCATGATCCCCTGGGTGTAGGTGTTCTGGCAGTCGATCAGGACCAGGGTGGAATCGGCGAGGCGGGCCGGTGCGGCGGGCAGGCTGGCCAGTTCGCGCAAGGTGGGACGGCTCATTTCGGTGAGCGTAGTGGCCCGCGACCGCGTTTAGGCTGCATTGGTGGCTCTCCGGGACTGGTCGTCGGCCAAGGTCAGGCTGGTCATGTTGGCTGCAGCGTCGCCGCTGATGCTGATCATGGTGGTGGTCGGCTACGCCGACGGGCCCAGTGATGAAGACTGCGGGCATGCCGAGCAGGCAATGGCCCACTGGCTGAGCGTGCAACTCGACACCCATCGGTCGATGACGGGCCCCGCGCCCGCCACGTTGTCCACGGATGCCGCCGATGCCGCCGCCGCGGTCCGGCAAGAAGCCACGGCGATCAAGGATTCCGGGTTGCGGCAGACGGCGAGCACCCTCGCGAACCAGCTCGATCAGGTCAGCAAGGGAAACCACGTGCGCGGGTACGAGGGCACGGCGGAGGCGATCCAGGACCTCAAAACCGCCTGCCCGAAGGCCGGTGACGAGCCCATGCTCATCCCCTGACCGCACCGCGAACTACCCCGCCGTGACGGCCAGTACCCGGTCGGCCAGTTCGGGCCGGCACACGATCAGGTCGGGCAGCGTGGGGTCGGCCGAGTTGTAGACCAACCGCGAGCCGTCGATGCGTGAGGTGTGTAGGCCGGCCGCGCGGGCCACCGCGACGGGCGCGGCCGAATCCCACTCGTACTGACCACCCGCGTGCACGTACACATCGGCGATCCCGCGGGTCACCGCGGCGACTTTGGCTCCGGCCGAACCCATTTCGACCAAGGTGCCGTCGAGTGCCTCCCGCACGGCCAGAGCCACCGCGGGCGGCCGGGTACGTGACACCACGACCCGGGGCGGGCCGTCGAAGGGACGCGGTGCGGCCACCTCCGGGGTCGACAGCGTGGTGTTCTGCGCGGGCAGCGCGACCGCTCCCGCCACGAGTTCGCCCGCACTCCACAGCGCGACATGTACGGCCCAGTCGTCGCGGCCCAGTTCGGAGAACTCCCGGGTGCCGTCGAGCGGGTCGACGATCCAGACGCGGTCGGCGGTCAACCGCGCACTGTCGGCCCGTTCCTCGGCCGTCGCCTCCTCGGACAGCACCGAGTCACCGGGAACCAGCTTGGCCAGCTCGGCCATCAGGAAATCGTGGGACTGTTTGTCCCCGGCGGCCTTTCGCTCGGCCGCCGTGGCATCGGCGAAGTCGGCACGGACATCGAGCAGCAGATCCCCGGCCCTGGTGGCCAGCCGGGCAGCCAGTTCGTGATCGTTCACGACGGCAATTCCAGCAGCTCGATCACCAGGTCGGCCAGTTCAGCGGTGCTGTGGTCCGGCGTGAGCCGCAGATCCGGGTTCTTCGGCCGCTGGTACGGGCTGTCGATACCGGTGAAGTGGGTGATCTCGCCGGCGCGCGCCTTGGCGTACAGCCCCTTGGGATCGCGGCGTTCGCAGTCCTCCAGCGGGGTGTCGCAGAACACCTCGTAGAACTCCAGGCCCGCATCCGTGGCGACCTTGCGGGCCAGGGCGCGGTGCTCCTCCAGCGGGCTGATCGCGGGGACCAGCACAACCTGGCCGGAGTCGGCCAGAATGGCGGCGATGTGGGCCAAGCGGCGCTGGTTCTCCGCTCGGTCGGCCATCGAGAAGCCGAGGTCGGCATTCAGCCCGTGGCGCAGGTTGTCCCCGTCCAGAACGTATGCCGGAACACCTTTTTCGAGCAGTTTCTGCTCGACGAGCACCGCCACCGAGGACTTGCCCGAGCCGGACAGACCGGTGAACCACACGGTGCGGCCCTTCGACAGCCGGTCCTCGGCGGTGCACAGCGACTCGTGCCGCACGGTGTTCGGGCTCGCGGTGTCGTGGCGGGTCTCGCGCAACACCATGCCGGCGCCGACGGTGCCGTTGGTGTTGGGGTCGATCAGGATGAACGATCCGGTCGCGGCGTTGCGACTGTACTCGTCGAGCAGCAGCGGCGCCTGGGTGCGCAGCGAGACACGGCCCAGCTCATTGAGTTTCAGCGCCGTGGCGGACTTGTCCCGGTGCAGGGTGTTGACGTCGAGCCGGTAATCAAGTCCGGTCACCTTGGCCCTGGTGGTGCGGGTGGTGTGCTTGATCAGGTATTCGCGGCCGGGTTCCAGTGACGATCCGTCGGCCATCCAGCACACGGTCGCGTCGAAATCCTGGGCGACCCGGGGCTGGTTGTTGGGCCGGGCGATCATGTCGCCGCGGGAGATGTCGATGTCGTCGGACAGGCTGATCGACACCGCCATCGGCGGGAAGGCCTCCTCGACCACGCCGCTCGGGCCGTCGATCTGGGTGATGCGCGTGGGCTTTCCGGCCGGCAGCACGATCACGTCGTCGCCGGGACGCAGCACACCGCTGGCGACCGTGCCGGCATAGCTGCGGTGGTCGGCGTGCTCGTGGGTCTGCGGACGGATCACGTACTGCACCGGGAAACGCACGTCGACGAGGTTGCGGTCACCGGCGATGTAGACATCTTCGAGGTGGCTCAGCAGCGACGGGCCCTCGTACCAGGGCGTGATGTCGGATTTGGTCACCACATTGTCGCCGTTGAGCGCCGACAACGGGATGGTGGTGACGTCGTGCACGTCCAGCCGGGCGGCGAATGCGTGGAACTCGTCGCGGATCGCCTCGAAACGTGCCTGGTCCCAGCCGATCAGGTCCATCTTGTTCACGGCCAGCACGATGTGCTGGATGCCGAGCAGCGAGGCCAGGAATGCGTGGCGGCGCGACTGCTCGAGCAGGCCGTGGCGCGCATCGACGAGCACGATGACCAGCTGTGCGGTGGAGGCTCCGGTCACCATGTTGCGGGTGTACTGGATGTGCCCCGGGGTGTCGGCGATGATGAATTTCCGCTTGGCCGTGGCGAAGTAGCGGTAGGCGACATCGATCGTGATGCCCTGTTCCCGCTCGGCGCGCAGGCCGTCGGTGACCAGTGCCAGGTCGGTGTAGTCGTGGCCGCGTTCCTTGGAGGTGCGCTCGACGGCGGCCAGCTGATCCTCCATGACCGCCTTGGAGTCGAACAGCAACCGGCCGATCAGCGTGGACTTGCCGTCGTCGACGGAGCCCGCGGTGGCAATTCTCAACAACGTGCTCATCAGAAATACCCCTCGCGCTTGCGGTCTTCCATTCCGGCCTCGGAGATCCGGTCATCGGCGCGGGTGGCGCCGCGCTCGGTGAGCCGCGACACCGCGGTCTCGGCGATCACCTCGGAAACCGTTGCGGCGGTGGACTCCACACAACCGGTGCAGGTGACGTCGCCGACGGTGCGGAACCGCACGGTCTTCTCGATCACCGGTTCTTCCTTGCGAGGCTGCATGTACTTGTGCACCGCGAGCAGCATGCCGTCGCGCTCGAACACCTTGCGCTGGTGCGCGTAGTAGATGGACGGCAGCTTGATCTTCTCGGCTCCGATGTAGGACCAGATGTCGAACTCGGTCCAGTTGGAGATCGGGAAGGCCCGGATGTGCTCGCCCTTGTGGTGCCGGCCGTTGTACAGGTTCCACAGCTCGGGACGCTGGGCCTTGGGGTCCCACTGGCCGAACTCGTCGCGGAAGGAGAACACGCGCTCCTTGGCGCGGGCCTTCTCCTCGTCGCGACGGGCGCCACCGAAGGCGGCGTCGAACTTGTTCTCCCGGATGCCGCGCAACAGCGTGACGGTCTGGATCGGGTTGCGCGACGGGATGGTCTCCACCACGCGGCCGGCATCTATGTCGTCCTGCACCTTGGCGACGACCAGGCGGGCACCGTAGTGCTCGACGAGTTCGTCGCGGGCCTGGTAGACCTCGTCGAAGTTGTGACCGGTGTCGACGTGCATGACCGGGAAGGGCAGCCGGCCGGGCGCGAACGCCTTGACGGCCAGGTGCAGCATGACGATCGAGTCTTTACCCCCGGAGAACAGCAGCACGGGCTTCTCGAACTCCGCGGCGACCTCGCGGATGATGTGGATGGCCTCGGCCTCCAGCGACCGCAGGTGGCTCAGCTCGTACTGGCCGGCCCGGCCGGACTGCTGATCGGTTTTCTGTGCGGCGGTCATCACTTCCCCATTAAGTTGGTAGGAATGGCCAGAATTGCAAGCATGGCCAGGAATCTAGCCGCCCTGCCGCCGCGGTGTCAATGGCGGGCAATCCTCAGCTCCGATGCCCGCTGACGTGGGCACCGGCCTGCCGCGGCAGCCGCACCGTGGCGACCAGGGTCAGCGCCAGCAAAGCGCCCAGGACCAGGTAGGTCACCGAATATGAGGTGAGTTGACTGAGCAGCAGCGCTGCCACCGCGATGCCCAGGCCGGCCGCCAGCTCCTGCACCGAGGCGTTGAGCGTGTTGGCGTGCGTCAGGTGCTCCCCATCGACGTCGGAGAACGCCAGGCTGTTGTAGGCGGTGAAGCCGATCGACCGCAGCGCCCCGCTCAGATAGAGGACGACCGCCATCAGCGGGAGCGGCACGCCTGGCTGCAACGCGGCCAGCAGGCCGAAGCACGCCACCGACATCACCCCATTGACCAGCAGCACGGTCCGGATGCCGTACCTGCGCATCAACGGGGTGGTGACCGGCTTGATGGTCAGGTTCCCGGCGAACAACGCGGCCACCATGACGCCGGCCGCCAGCGGCGTCCAGCCGAACTCCAGCTGGAATTGCAGCGGCAGCAGGAACGGCACCGCGGTGATCACCAGGCGGTACAACGACCCGGCCACCACCGTGATACGCAACGTGTGCACCCTCAGCACCCGCAACTGCACCAGCGGGGCCGGCGCCGTGAGCAGCCGCCACATGGCCGTGCCGAGTAGGAGGACTGCCGCGGCACCGCATCCGGTGACCAGTCGCCAATCGGTGCCCGAGACCCGGATGTTCTCCAGTGCGATGAGGGCCGCAGCAATCCCCGAACCGAGCGCCAGCAGGCCCGGCCAGTCCAGCGCCCGCACCGCGGATTGCGGCCCGCCGCGGACGAGTCCGAGCGCCAGGACAATTCCGATCACGCCGATCGGAATGTTGATCGCGAAGATCCAACGCCAACTGCCCAGCGTCGCGATGGCCCCACCGAGCACCGGAGCCAGCACCGGTGCGGTGAGCGCCGGCCAGGTCAACAGTGCGATGGCCCGCACGAGGTCGGACTTGCTGCTGTGCCGCAACACCGCAAGGCGTCCGACGGGCACCATCATGGCGCCGCCGACCCCTTGCAGGATCCGCATCGCCACCAACATCGGTAGCGAGGCACTCACCGCGCAGCCGACCGAGGCCAGTGTGAACACCGCGATCGCCCCGATGAACACCCGACGGACGCCGAACCTGTCGGCCAACCAACCGCTGGCCGGGATCAGAACCGCGACCGTGACCAGGTATGCCGAGATCGCCACATTGACATCGACAGCCTCGACACCGAACGACGCGGCGATCAACGGGATGGCCGGAGCGATGATCGTCGCGTCCAGGATTTCCATGAACAGCGCACCGGCCACCAGCAGCGCCATCCCGCGTGGGAACGGCGGATTCACGGTGTGCTTACCCCGCAGGTAATTGAGACGCTGACCGCGGGCCACAGACACTGGCAGCCATGAGTATCCAGACCGGCCCGGAAGTCATGGCGCAGTTCCTCCCCCAGTCGCCGTTCGTGGCCAAACTCGGCATCGTCGCCGAGAACCTCGACGGCCCCGAGGTCCGACTTCGCCTGCCGTGGGATCCGTCGAACATCACGATCGCCGACATGGTGCACGGCGGTGCGATCGCCGCGCTGGCCGACGTCACGGTGATGGCGGCGGCCTGGGCCCGGGCCGAGGTTCCGGATTCGCTTCGCGGAGTGACGGTCTCGATGTCGATCAGCTATCTGGCACCGGCACGGGCCACCGACCTGATCAGCCTCGGGCGCGTGTTGCGTCAGGGTAGGTCCCTGGTGAACAGCGAGGTGGATATCGTCACTCCTGACGGCGAGGCGGTGGCCAAGGCCATCGCGACGTACAAGGTGGGGTGAGACTCACAGCGCCACCTCGTTGAGCTTGCCAGTGGCGACGTCGAAGATGAAGCCGCGCAACGATTCATGCTTCGTGACGAACGGGCTGGCCTCGATGCGGCGCAACGACTGACGCACGTCCTCGGCCAGGTCAACGAAGGACTCGGCCGCCCAGTTCGGCTTGATTCCGGTGTCGTCCTGGATCTGCTGTTTGAACCCGTCGTCGGTGAACGTCAGCATGCCGCAGTCGGTGTGGTGGATCAGGATGATTTCCCTGGTGCCGAGCAGCCGCTGGCTGATGGCCAGTGAGCGGATCTCGTCGTCGGTGATGACACCGCCGGCATTGCGGATGACATGCGCCTCACCGTCGCCCAGGCCGAGGATCCGGTAGACGTCCAGCCTGGCGTCCATGCACGCGACCACCGCAACGTGCTTGCTGGGCGGCAACGGCAACGGCCCGGAAAAGGTCGCGGCATAGACCTCGTTGTTGGCCAGGTACTGGTCGGTGACAGACATGAATCGACGCTAACCCCGGGCCGCCGACAGGGCCAGAGGAAGAATCAGGCTGAGCCGATCGAGGTGCGCCCAGGCGGCGGCCGTCCTGCCGGGGGATATGGACGGCCGCCGCGGTCTGGGTGTCAGGCTACGGGCGCGGACAGGTCGTAGACCGGGACCTCACCGACCATGTTCTTGGTGAAGTGCTCACGGACCCACGTGGTGATCTCCCCCGCGCTACCGCCGGGATCACGGGGCGGTCCGGGCGGCCCGCCGCGACCACCCGCGGGCCGATCGAGGAAGTAGCGGACCTGGCCGTCGGCGACATACTGCTGGAACTGCGCCAGCGTGGGCGAGTTGTCGCTGCCCATGAAGCCGCCGATCGCCATCAACGACTCGCCCGTCTTGAGCTCGAGATCGCTGACCTGCATCGAGCCGACACTGGCTGCGGCCCAGCGCCCGTCGGCACCCGCGATGAGCTCGGCCAGTGCCGGATCGTCGGCGCGGCCAAATCCACCCGGACCGCCGGGACCGCCGAACCCCATGTCCCGGTTGGGACCCGAGGTGGCCATCGGCCCACCGCCGTGGACTTTGGCCACGGTCTCTATCGTGTACGCCCCGGTGGCGGCGAGCCCGAAGACCATGGCCGCCAGCGCGACCGCCGCGGGGACCTTGCCCGCCCGGTGTGCCGCGATGGCCAGAGCGACCGCCGTCAGTACCGACCCGATCAACACGATCCAGCGCAGTGCCGGCAACCAGTCGGGCGTCCGGTCCAACAGCACGAACGCCCACACCCCGGTGCCGGCCAGCATCAGCGCCAGGACCAGCCGGGCGGCCAATCGGGCACGGAACCGCCACAATTCGACAACCGAGATGCCCACCAGAGCGGCCACCGAAGGCGCCAGCGCCACGGTGTAATAGGGATGGATGATCCCGTCCATGAAACTGAAGACCACGGCGGTGACCAGCAGCCAGCCGCCCCACATCAGCACACCGGCCCGCGGTCCGGCGGTGCGCGCGGTGCGCCGGGTCAGCCACAGCACGGCAACCAGCCCGATCAGCGCGGCGGGCAACAGCCACGACGCCTCGGTGCCCATCGACATCCCGAACATCCGGCCGATACCCGGGTCACCGCCGAACATCAGGTTGGCACCGCCGCCGTGACCGGGACCGCCTCCTGGTCCGCCGGGGCCGGGACTCGAGCCGGGCCCGTGCCCCTCCTGCCCCAGGATGCGTTGCAACCCGTTGTAGCCGAAGGCCAGTTGCAGCAGGCTGTTGTCGGTCGATCCGGCGATGTAGGGCCGGGAATCGGCCGGCCACAGGGCCACCAGCGCGAGGTACCAGCCCGACGAGACGATCATCGTCGCCGCACCGATCAGCAAGGTACCCAAGCGTTTCCACACCCCGACCGCAGGCGCGGCGACCAGGAACATCAGGGCCAGACCGGGCACGATCAGGAACGCCTGCAGCATCTTGGTCAGGAAAGCGAACCCGAGCGCACACCCTGCCAATGCCACCCACCCGGCGCTGGCCCGTGCCGACACCGGCCCGACGGCACGCACCATGAAGTAGGCCGCCAGCACCAACAGCAGGACCAGGAGTGCATCGGGATTGTTGTAGCGGAACATGGAGGCCGCGACCGGTGTCAGCGCCAACGCCGCCCCGGCGATCAGGCCGGCAGCCGGACCGCTGGTGCGTCGCACGGTGGCGTAGAGCAGTGCCACCGCACCCACACCCATCAACGCCTGCGGCAGCAACATGGTGAATTCGTTGAAGCCGAGCAGCCGGCCCGACAGGCCCATTGCCCACATCGCGGCCGGTGGTTTGTCGACCGTGATGGCGTTGCCGGCATCCAGCGATCCGAAAAGCCAGGCTTTCCAGGACTGGGTGCCCGCCTGGGCTGCGGCGGCGTAGTAGCTGTTGGCCCACCCCGAGGACCCCAGCCCCCAGAGGTAGAGCACCGCGGTGCCGGCCAGCAGAGCCCAGTAGGAGGGGCGAATCCAGCTGGGCGTCAAGGCCTTCGGTGATTCCGCGGTCTCCGCGGCGGCGTCTGGTGCCGTGTCGACGATGGTCGTCATAGTTCTGTCCCTCGGTTCGGCGCGGTGGCCTGCCGCGTCCGCGCGGGATGGAAGACCCACCCGCGCAGCAGGACGAAGCGCACCACGGTGGCCAACAGGTTGGCCGCCACCAATACTGCAAGTTCGACGCCGCGGTGCGGCGCGGGCGCCACGACGTGCAAGAGTCCCAACGATCCGCTGGTGATGGCCAGTGCGATCCCGAACACCGTCAACCCCTCCAGATGATGGCGGGTGACGTTGCCCGAACCGGCGATGCCGAAGGTGAAGCGGCGGTTGGCGGCGGTGTTTCCGATCGCGGTCACCAGCAGCGCGATCATGTTCGCGGCCTGCGCGCCGACACCGGCCCGTAGGGCCGTGAACAGCAGCAGGTAGGCCAGCGTGGAGACCACACCGACCGCACCGAAACGCACCGCCTGGCGCAACAACGATCCGGGGGCAGCCGATCTCCGCGACGACCCGAGCTGCGCGGCGATCGTGTTCACCGGGATCGACCCGTTGGCGAACCCGCGCAGCAGCCGCCCGATGCCCTTGAGATCGGCAGCCGCCGTGGCGACGATGTCCACCCGGCTGTCCGGATCGTCCACCCAGTCCACCGGAACCTCGTGAATGCGCAGCCCGCTACGTTCGGCCAGCACCAACAGCTCGGTGTCGAAGAACCAACCGGTATCGGCGACGTGGGGTAGCAACTCGCGGGCAACGTCGGCGCGAATCGCCTTGAACCCGCACTGCGCATCCGAGAACCGGGCTGCCAGAGTCGATTTCAGGATGAAGTTGTAGCAGCGCGAGATGAACTCGCGCTTGGCGCCGCGGACCACCCGTGAGCCGCGCCCCAGTCGGGTGCCGATGGCCAGGTCGGAGTGGCCGGAGATCAGCGGTGCCACCAACGGTGCGAGCGCGGCCAGGTCGGTGGACAGGTCGACGTCCATGTACGCCAGCACGGGCGCGTCCGAAGCCGACCACACCGCCCGCAGTGCGCGTCCGCGCCCCTTCTCCTCCAGTCGGACCACCCGTACGTCGTCGAGTTCAGCGGCCAGTTCGGCAGCGATGCGCGGGGTTTCGTCGACGCTGGCGTTGTCGGCGATGGTGATGCGCACCGGCACCGCGAAGTTCTCGGCGAGATACCGGTGCAGCCGGCGAACCGAATGGGCGAGCGTGGCCTGCTCGTTGTACACCGGCACGACGACGTCGAGCACCGGAACTCCGGCCTCACGCGCGGCGAGTGTGGCATTGGGCCGCGACGCGAAACGAAAACGCTGCTCGGGTTCTTCGACCAAGGTTGTCATGAGTTCATCGTTCTCCGCAGGCTTGTGTTCCGGGTTGGGCGAAGCTATGCGCCGGCTATGTGTTCGACGCACGGTGAGTCAGGTCGTAGATGGTGACGTCGTCGACGGTGACCGGGTGGTAGTGGGCCTGGACCCATTCCGCGATCTCGGTGGCCGCCTGGCTGCCGCTGGGGGTGTGTCCACCGAAGCCGCCGGCCATGATGCGGGATCGGATGAAGTAGTGGATGGCGCCGTCGGCGACGAGACGCTGGAACTCGTCGAGCGTGGGTGCCGGATCCGTGCCGTTGAAGCCTCCGACCGCCATCACCGGTGCGCGGGTGGCCAATTGGTATCCGGCGGCATTCGACGAGCCCACCACGGCGGCCGCCCACCGATAGCGGTCGGCATCGGCGGCCAGCGTGGCCGTCAGCGTCGGGCCGGGATCGGGGGCCGCGAACATTCCGCCGAACCCGCCGCCACCGCGCGATGGACCGACGGACGGTATCGCCCCGGTGTGCGGGGCGGACGCAGTGGCGACCGAGTACGCGGCCGGACCGGCCAGGCAGGCCGCGACCGCCAGCACCGCCGTCACCCGCACCATCGGGCGCTCCAACCGTGCGACCATCAGCAGCAGTACCGCGGCACCCACACCCACCACTGCCACCGCCGCCCGTAACCACGGGAACGCATCGTCGTTGCGGGCCAACAGCACTGCGGCCAGGATCGCGGTCACCAGCACCGCGCCCGACATCGCCGTGGCGGCACGGAGGTCGGTGCGGTGTTGCCACAGCAACCTCGCTCCGATGCCGATGACCGCACCGATGGCCGGGGCGAGCGCCACGGTGTAATAGGGGTGGACGATGCCGTTCATGAAGCTGAACACCAGCGCGGTGACCAGAAGCCAGCCGCCCCAGAGAATCAAGGCTGCTCGGGCCGGATCGGTGCGGGCGGCCCGGCGGGTCAGGTAGAGGCCGGCGACCAGGCAGATCAGTGCGGCGGGCAACAACCAGGAGATGTCGGCGCCCATCTGCGACCCGAACAACCGGCCTGTCCCGACGTCGAAGTTCAGATTTCCGAGGCCACCCGTTTCGTCACCGGTGAGCCGACCCAAACCGTTGTAGCCCAATGCCAATTCGAGAATGCTGTCGTGCTGCGAACCACCGATGTAGGGCCGTGACGCGGACGGCCACAACTCCACCAGCACCAGGTACCAGCCACCGCTGAGGACCACGGTGATGCCGGCGGTCGCGACATCGAGGATGCGTCGGCCCAGTGGGCGGTCTCCGGCGACCAGCGCCGCGGCGGCGATACCCGGCAGCACCAGGAATGCCTGCAGCATCTTGGCCAGGAAACCGAAGCCGAGTGCGACCGCCGCGCCGACGAACCACCAACGGCTGGAGTTCTTTTCGATCCCGCGCTGCACGCAGTAGGCCGCCACGACGAGCAGCAGCACCAGCAGCGCGTCGGGATTGTTGAACCGGAAGATCAAGGCGGCCACCGGCGTCAGCGCCAGGACCGTGCCGGCCAGTAGACCGGCCCACGGCCCGGCCGCGCGGCGCACCGCCGCGTAGAGCACTGCGACCGCACCGACGCCCATGAGCGCCTGCGGCACCAGCACACTCCACGGGCTCAGCCCGAACAGGCGCACCGAGAGATCGGTGATCCACAGCGCCGCGGGCGTCTTGTCCACGGTGATGGCGTTGCCCGCGTCACTGGACCCGAACAGCATCGCGGTCCAGTTCTCGGCGCCCGCTTGCGCGGCAGCCGAGTAGAACGCGTTGGCCCACCCGCTGATCGACAGGTTCCACAGGTAGAGCACCGCGGTGCCGGCCAACAGCAGGCCCAGGGCGATGCGCTGAGTGATCGGGGTCAAGCTGCGGGGCGTCGACTCCTTCGGTGTCGCCGCCTGCACCTCGGCAGCGGGATGGGCGGCAACAATGGTCACGTTCTCATCGTTGCCGTGGCCGCTAGGTGCCGGATTGGTCCGTCCTGTGCGTGCCCTGTGAGCTGACGACCGGCAGCCGCACCACGAACTCGGTCGAGCCCGCGGTACTGCTCACCTCGATGGTGCCGCCGTGCGCCTTGAGCACCGCGGCCACGATCGCCAGACCCAACCCGGTGCTGCCCTCCCGTCGTGACCGCGACGAGTCTCCGCGGGCGAACCGTTCGAACACGTCGGGCAGCAACGTCGCGGGTATGCCGGGACCGTCGTCGGCGACGCTCAGCAGCACCGCATCCCGGTCGGGTTTCAGCGACACCGTGACCGAGGTGCCCGAAGGGGTGTGAGTTCGGGCGTTCGCCAACAGGTTGGCCAGCACCTGGTGCAACCGGGCCTCGTCGCCTTCGACCACCACCGGGTCCTCGGGTAGATCCAGCGCCCATTGATGGTCGGGGCCGGCGATGTGGGCATCGCTCACCGAGTCGACGATCAGCCGGGACAGGTCCACACTGTCGCGCTCCAGTGGCCGGCCGGCATCGAGGCGCGCCAGTAGCAACATGTCCTCGACCAGTTGCGTCATCCGCGTGGTCTCGGACTCCACCCGGTTCATCGCATGGGCCACGTCGGCGGGCAGTTCATCGCGTTTGCGCTGGGCCAGCTCGGTATAGCCCCGGATCGCCGCGAGGGGCGTCCGCAACTCATGGCTGGCGTCGGCGACGAATTGGCGCACCCGCGTCTCACTGGCGTGCCGGGCCGACAACGCGCTGGCGATGCGGTCGAGCATCCGGTTCAGCGAGTTGCCGAGCTGGCCCACCTCCGTATGGGCAGTGGCGGGGTCGACCGGCACGATCGGCGTCGGCAACTCCACCTCGCCTCGGTCGAGTTCGAGATCGGCCACCCGCCGCGCCGCCGCGGAGACGCGGGACAGCGGGGCGAGTTGGCGCCGCAGGATCAGGATGCCCGCCGTCGTCGCGGCGATGAGCGCGATGGCGGCCAGCACACAGAACATTCCGAGAACCCACAGCAGGGTGTCGTCGACGACGGCGGTCGGCAGGCCGGTCACGATGGTCTGCGGGCCGCCGTGACGCGGGTGCAGGCCGATGAGCCGGTAGCGGCCCAGCCCGTCGAGGTCCACGGTTTCGGGCTCCCGGGTTGCCGGGACCTGGGACAGCTGGACGCCCGCGGCCGCGCTGACCTCGACGCGGTCGCCGTCAGCGGTGATCACTCCCGCGTCCACCGGACGGTTCGGCGCCACCACCGCTCCGACCGTGCGGGCGGCCTGCCCCGGGGCATTGAGGAATCCGGGTCCCGGCCCCTCCTCAGGGTCGAACGGAACACGGTGATGACGGTGCATCCCCGGCGGGGGCGGGGTCCCCGGTGGCGGTGGTGGCAATTCGAAGATGGCGGCCGAGCGCCGGCCGGCCTCGATCAGTTGTTCGTCGAGCTGGTTCATCAAAAAGCGTTGCAGCGCAAACTCTGTCGCCACTCCGATACTGGCGCACACCACTGCCAGCAGGGCCACCTGGGTGACCACCAGCCGGGCCCGCAGGGTCCAGGTCCGCGGTGACCACCAGCGGGTGGCGCTTTCCTCGACAGTCACCTCAGCGCGCGGGCCGGAGGACATAACCCGCACCGCGCAGCGTGTGGATCATCGGTTCCCGTCCGCTGTCGATCTTCTTGCGCAGATACGAGACGTACAGCTCGACGATGTTGGACCGGCCGCCGAAGTCGTAGCTCCACACCCGGTCGAGTATCTGGGCCTTGCTCAGCACCCGCTTGGCGTTGCGCATCATGAAGCGCAGGAGTTCGAACTCGGTGGCGGTCAGGGTGATCGAATCACCGGCCCGGGTCACCTCATGGCTGTCCTCGTCGAGCACGAGATCCCCGACGACGATCTTGGCGCCGCCGTCCTCACTGGTGACTCCGGTGCGCCGTAGCAGTGCCCGCAACCGCAGCACCACTTCCTCGAGGCTGAACGGTTTGGTGACGTAGTCGTCGCCACCTGCGGTGAGACCCGCGATGCGGTCCTCCACCGAATCCTTGGCGGTCAGCAACAGCAGAGGCAGGCCGGGAATCTGTTCCCGCAGTTTGCGCAGGACGTCCAGCCCACTCATGTCGGGCAGCATCACGTCGAGGACGACCACATCGGGCGGGCTCTCCCGGGCCGCGGCGATGGCGCTCGCACCGTCACCTGCAGTCGCGATGTCCCAGCCCTCGTAGCGCAGCGCCATCGACACGAGTTCGGCCAGTACGGGTTCGTCGTCGACTACCAGGACCTGGATCGGATTGCCATCGGCGCGGCGCATGACGGCGCGCCCGGACTCGGAATCGGTGCCATTGGCCGTGCTGCTCACCCGCTCATTATTCGTCCGCTCGTTAGGCCCCGACTGAGCGCTTTCTATGTGCGGGCTGTGAAGAATCGCCATATCTGCGCCAGAGCCCGCACACAGCCGGCACACAGCCAGCCCCGGCAACGTGGACCACATGAGCATCCGACCCACGATTGCCGCAGTCGGCATCGCCGCGGCCATTGCGGGGCTCGGCGGCGCGGCCGTGTATGCCGCCACCGATACGCAGGGCCCCGGCCGCCACGGTCCGCCCAATGCAGAGGGCGGCCCGCCACCCTGGATGGGCGGGCCGGGAATCGACGGACAGTCCCACGACCGACCCGATCCCGCCACCATCCACAGTGAGGCGGTGCTGACCGAGGGCGGCGGCTACCGTACGACGCTGTTTCAGTCCGGCACGATCACCGACCTGAGCGCAACGTCCGTTACGGTGCGCAGCAACGACGGATTCACCCAGAGCTATGCCCTGCCGGACGCCGTCAAACCGCTGTACGGGGTCAACGACCGAGTCCTGATCCGAGCCACCCGCACCGGGTCGGCACCGACCGGCAAGCCGACCGTGACCAGCATCGGCGAGGCACCCGACCGCTAGCCGTTGCCGTACCCGTCGGGCAGGTCCACTTTCACCTTCGGCTTGGCGAAAGATGTCTCGAGTTCGGTGGGAGCCGTTGTCTTCGTTACGGTTTCACCGACATTGACGGCCGGGACCGCACCACTGCTCGGCGCCTCGGCCACCATCGCACCGAATGCGCCCATCGCGGCCAGTGCGACCGCCCCGACACCGGCCATCGCGTACCTGGTCCGCTTGTTGCGTTCGTCTCCTGTCACACAGACCTCCCTACCGGTGCCTGCGGGCGAGGTAAACCCGACTTCGCAGGCACCGGTCGGTGAGATCAGCCGCGATCAGTGTGGCGTGGCAAACCCCGACGGGGTGGTCGCCGAGACCGTCGGCGTGCCCTTGGAGGTCTCAGGGGCCGTCGGAGGGGTCGTCTCGGTAACCGTTTGTCCAGTGGTGATGGCAGGTGGTTCCACCCGCTGTTGGGCTCCGGCGACGCCTCCTCCCAGCGCCACTCCGAGTACAGCGGTGGCTAACCCGCCGATCGCGCCGACACCGGCGCTGACCAATTTCAGATTTCGCTGAATGTTTTCCTTAGCGCTACCCAATGCGCTCACCTCCCGCCGCGACGTATAGCCACGGCGGGTGGCGGTGAAACCACTACCCGGCGCTGGGTCGCGTGATCAGTGCGTGGTGGCGAACCCGGACGGCGGCGTGTATCCCTTGATCGCGGGTACTGCCATCGAGACCGCCGGAGCTGTCGGCGGCGTCGTCTCCGTGCTGGTCTGGCCGACGTTCATGT
The DNA here is from genome assembly GCF_001665785.1 of Mycolicibacterium peregrinum. Classification (GTDB taxonomy): domain Bacteria; phylum Actinomycetota; class Actinomycetes; order Mycobacteriales; family Mycobacteriaceae; genus Mycobacterium; species Mycobacterium peregrinum_A. The sequence continues at coordinate 48,209 of NZ_LZSO01000025.1, read as the reverse complement.
GAGATCCGGAAGCCAAGGGCTCCCCGGCCCCCAGGTGAACGTCCGAGACCGCTCCGAACACGCCCAGCCCCACCGCGGCCGCACCACCGGCGACCGCAGCGATCACTTTCACATTCTTCAGTCCGCTGACCTTCATGTATTTCAGTGAACGCCTGATTTCTATGCCGAAGCTGTGAGCCGACTACCAGTTACCCACCGAGCGCGGGGCGCGCCGAACATCACATCACCGCGATGACCGGGTTCCTGTGCCGGGCTGCTCTACCCTGTCTGGCATGCAGCCGTGGGCAGGGACAACCGCATGACGCGCTTTCTGGCGCGCCGGCTGCTCAACTACATCGTGTTGCTGGCCCTGGCGTCTTTCCTGACGTTCACGCTGACGTCGCTGAACTTCAAACCCCTCGACAGCCTCGAACAGCGCAATCCGCGGCCTCCGCAATCCGCGATCGACGCCAAAGCCGCTGAACTCGGCCTCGACCAGCCCATTCCGCTCCGCTATGCGAACTGGGCCGCCGACGCGGTCCGCGGCGACTTCGGCACCACGGTGACCGGCCAGCCGGTGGTCGACGAGTTGTGGCGGCGCATCGGAGTGACCCTGCGTTTGCTCGTCATCGGCGCGATATCGGGCGCGGTGATCGGGGTGGTGGTCGGTGCGTGGGGTGCGATCCGCCAGTACCGGCTGTCGGACCGTGTCATCACCGTGATGTCTCTGCTGGTGATCAGCACGCCGTCCTTCGTGATCGCCAACATGCTGATCCTGGCTGCACTCAACGTGAACTCGATTCTCGGTGTACAGATCTTCGAGTACACGGGGGAAACGGCGCCGGTGCCCGTCGGCGGCGCCTGGGACCAGTTCGTCGACCGGCTGCAGCACCTCGTGCTGCCGACCTTCACCCTGGCCCTGATGGCCATCGCCGGCTACAGCCGGTACCAGCGCAACGCCATGCTCGACGTGCTCGGCCAGGACTTCATCCGCACCGCCCGGGCCAAGGGGCTGACCCGGCGTCGCGCCCTGTTCAAGCACGGGCTGCGCACCGCACTCATTCCGATGGCCACCCTGTTCGCCTACGGGGTGGCCGGACTGGTCACCGGTTCGGTGTTCGTCGAGAAGATCTTCGGCTGGCACGGCATGGGCGAATGGGTGGTGCAGGGCATCGCCACCCAGGACACCAACATCATCGCGGCCATCACGGTGTTCACCGGCACCGTGATCCTGGTCGCCGGCCTGCTCTCCGACGTCATCTACGCGATGCTCGACCCGAGGGTGCGAGTCACATGACCCAGACTTCCGCTCCCACCGGCGATGCCGCCGCGGCCCGCTCCGGCCTGCACACCGAGGAATTCGCCACCCGGCGCACCCTCGTGTTCCGCCGGTTCCTGCGCAACCGGCCCGCCGTGGTGTCGCTGGCACTGCTGGTGATCATGTTCGTGGCCTGCTACGCGCTGCCGTCGCTGCTCCCCTACAGCTATTCGGACCTCGATTACTACGCGCTGCAGGAGCCACCGTCGACCGACCACTGGTTCGGCACGAACGCACTCGGGCAGGACATCTTCGCCCAAACCCTGCGCGGCATGCAGAAATCCATGCTGATCGGCGTCTGCGTGGCGTTCATCTCGACCGTCATCGCCGCCACGGTCGGCTCGGTCGCCGGATACTTCGGCGGCTGGCGCGACCGCACGCTCATGTGGATCGTCGACGTCCTGCTGGTCGTACCCAGCTTCATCCTGATCGCGATCGTCACGCCGCGGCTGAGCCAGTCCGATCGGGTGTTCTGGCTGATCGTGCTGCTCTCGGCATTCAGCTGGATGATCAGCTCCCGCATCGTGCGCGGGATGACCCTGAGCCTGCGGGAACGCGAATTCGTGTTGGCTGCCCGGTATATGGGTGTCAGCAGCTGGCGGATCATCGTGCGCCACATCCTGCCCAACGTGGCATCCATCCTGATCATCGACACCGCCCTCAATGTCGGCGTGGCGATCCTTTCCGAAACCGGTTTGAGCTACCTGGGATTCGGCATCCAGGCCCCCGACGTGTCGCTGGGCACGCTGATCGCCGACGGCACCAAGTCCGCCACCACCTTCCCCTGGGTGTTCCTGTTCCCGGCCGGGGTGCTGGTGCTGATCATCCTGTGCGCCAACCTGATCGGCGACGGCCTCCGCGACGCCCTCGACCCGGGCAGCGGCCGGTTGCGACGGCGGAGTCGGCGGAAGGGCGGCACCCGATGAGCCGGCTCCTCGAGGTATCTGATCTGGCGGTGGACTTCCCCACCGACACCGACGCGGTACACGCGGTGCGGGGCCTGAACTTCCATGTGGATTCCGGCGAGGTGGTCGCGCTCGTGGGCGAGTCCGGTGCCGGGAAATCGGCCAGTGCCATGGCGGTGATCGGGCTGCTGCCCGAGTTCGCCGAGGTGTCCGGATCAGTGCGGCTGCGTGGCGAGGAACTGATCGGGTTGTCCGACGCGCAGATGTCACGGGTCCGGGGCAACACCATCGGCACGGTGTTCCAGGACCCGATGTCCGCTCTCACGCCGGTCTACACCGTCGGTGATCAGATCGCCGAGGCGCTCGAAGCCCACAACCGCGATCTGGGGCGGCGCGCGGCCCGCTCCCGGGCCGTCGAACTGCTGGAGCTGGTCGGCATCGCCCAGCCGGAACAACGCGCCCGCTCGTTCCCGCACGAGTTGTCCGGCGGCGAGCGCCAACGGGTGGTCATCGCCATCGCCATCGCCAACGATCCCGATCTGCTGATCTGCGATGAGCCCACCACGGCCCTCGACGTCACGGTTCAGGCCCAGATCCTCGACGTGCTCAAGACCGCGCGCGACGTCACCGGCGCCGGGGTGCTGATCATCACCCACGACCTCGGTGTGGTCGCCGAATTCGCCGACCGGGCCCTCGTGATGTACGCCGGCCGGGCCGTCGAGGATGCTCCGGTGGCCGAGCTGTACGAGAACGCCCGGATGCCCTACACCGTCGGCCTACTCGGCTCGGTGCCACGCCTGGACGCCGCGCAGGGCAGCCGTCTGGTGCCCATCCCCGGTGCACCGCCGTCGCTCACCACGGTCCCGACGGGTTGCCCGTTCGCCCCCCGCTGCCCGCTGGCCATCGACGAATGTCTGGCCGCCGAGCCAGAACTCATCGAGCTGGCGCCGGATCACCATGCCGCCTGCATCCGCACCGATCAGGTGAGTGGGCGCAGCGCCGCCGAGATCTACGGGTTACCGGGCGCCCCCGATACCAACGGCACCGCCACGGAGCAGCCTTCCGGGGAAGCCGATGTGGTGCTGCGGGTGCGCGAGCTGACCAAGACCTACAAGCTCACCAAAGGCGTGGTATTGCGCAGGCAGGTCGGTGAGGTCCGCGCGGTCGACAATGTCAGCTTCGACCTGCGCAGCGGCCGCACCCTCGGCATCGTCGGCGAGTCCGGATCAGGGAAATCCACCACCCTGCACGAGATCCTGAATCTTTCTGCACCGCAATCGGGCTCGATAGAAGTGCTCGGCTCCGACGTGGCCACCCTGGACCGGAAGACGCGGCGCGCCCTGCGTACCGACCTTCAAGTGGTGTTCCAGGATCCGGTTGCTTCACTGGACCCACGACTGCCGGTCTCGGATGTGTTGGCAGAGCCGTTGACCGCCAATGGTTTCGACAAACCGCGGATCGACGGACGGGTCGCCGAGCTGCTCGAGTTGGTGGGCCTGCGACGCGCCGACGCCGCCCGCTACCCGGCCGAGTTCTCCGGGGGACAGAAGCAGCGCATGGGCATCGCCCGCGCCCTGGCCCTGCAGCCCAAGATCATCGCGCTCGACGAACCGGTCTCGGCGCTGGACGTCTCCATCCAGGCCGGGATCATCAACCTGCTGCTGGACCTGCAGGACCAGTTCGGCCTGGCCTACCTGTTCGTCTCCCACGACCTCTCGGTGGTCAAGCACCTGGCCCACGACGTCGCGGTGATGTACAAGGGCGCTGTCGTCGAACAGGGCTCAGGCGACGAGGTATTCGCCAACCCGCAGCACGCGTACACCCGCAAGCTGCTGGCCGCCGTGCCACAACCAAAGCCGGTCGACTGAGTTCACCTGTTGTACGGAGTCTCGCGGACCCAACTGAAACCCCTCTCCACCAACGGAAACGAGTTCGGATCCACCTTGGTGCACCAGGCGTGGATACGGTGCCCGGCGTAGTCGTCGGCGTCGATCACCAGGCGGTCGGGCCCGGGCCACCAGTAGGTCAGGCGCACCCGCACCGGCGTCTGTCTGGAGGTTCCCAGCTCGATGTAGTTGTTCAAGTCGATGAAGTGCCGGCTCGCATCGATCGTGCCACCGTACTCCTCGAATGAGTCGTCCATGTGCTGGATGGTCAACCGCATCGGATCGGCAAGATTGAACGAACGATCGAAAACCACGCGACGCCACTGCAATTCGTCAGTCAGGAGCGGATCACGCCGGTACCCCTCGGCCGAGAACCCGTCGACGCGGTAGATGCCGTAGAGCTCAGGAACCGGCCTGGCCCACTGTTGCCAGTTCTGCGCCGCGGTGACACCGAACAACATCGCCCCGACCAATAGCTGGGCCACCAACGCGATTCGGTTGGCCCGCCCCGAGGTGAACAGCCGGCGGGTGCTTGCCGCGGGAACCGCGCGATCAGAGAACAGCACCGCCGCCAGCCGCGTGGCGTAGGGAGCCAGCAGGAACAGGCTCATCAGCAGCAGCATCGACGACACGGTCTTGAGTCGGATGTCGTAGGTCATGTTGAGCAGGAAGACCTGCGTCATGTCGATCGCTGCCAACAAAGCGCCCGCAGGCACCGCTCTCGGGATGAGCAGCAATACTCCCGCCAGCAGCTCGGCCGACCCGAGTGCGATCTGGTAGGGCTGCGAGATGCTCACCTGGGACCACAACACGCCCTGCGGGCTGAAGTTGCCGAAAGGCTCGACCAGACGGTTCAGTACGAACGGCATCTGGGTGGGAATGGCCTTGGCCATCCCGAAATAGAACATCGCCGTGGCCAGTACGAACCGCAGGTACAGGGTGAGCCAGGCAGCCAAGCGCGCGTAGTTGTCGCGGCGACGGTCAAGTACCGACCAGACGGCAGTCGCAACCGTGGAGACCACCAGCATCAGGAACAGTGCAGTCCACTGGAATGCGCTGTCGCTGCCCACCTGCATGCTCTCGATCCGCAGTCCGAGGACTCCGGATGCGGTCCGATCGATCAACGGACGCACCGCCTCAAGCAGGCCCGCAACCGATGACCACGGCAGAGGGATCCCGGCGCCCGCCAACAACACCGGAGTGAGCCCCACAAAACAAGCCAGCCCGAAAAGGCCGAAGTAGCAGAACCCGAAGCGGAAACCGATTCGCGTCGCCGGCGACCAGCGAACCTCGGTGCCAGTCGTGTCCGTCACGGCCGCGCCTCCCCCGTCGAAAAACCCGGGTCCCACGGTATCGGCTGCCGTTCCGACGCAACCGTCGAACCGGCGCTGCCCGAGTCCTGACCCCATAGCGGCCCGCGTACCTCTAGCATCGGCGGCATGAACGGATTCAACATCCGACGATTGGCTATCGCCACCGTTGTTGCCGGCCTCGCTCTCACCGGATGTTCCGGCGGTGATCGGGAGACCCCGTCCGCGGGCGGAAACGCCGAGGTCGGCACCACCAACGACATCAATCCGCAGGACGTCGCGAACCTGCGTCAGGGCGGCAATCTGCGCCTGGCTTTGACCGAGTTCCCCTCGAACTTCAACCCGCTGCACCTCGACGGCAACACCGGTGACGTCGGCGCCCTCACCAGGCCCACCATGCCCCGCACGTTCGTGATCGCCGCCGACGGATCGGCGACGGTCAACACCGACTACTTCACCAATGTCGAACTGACGGGCACCAACCCCCAGGTGGTCACCTACACGATCAACCCCAAGGCGGTGTGGACCGACGGCACGCCGATCACCTGGGAGGACATCAAGTTCCAGACCGAGGCCAACAGCGGCAAGGACCCGGCGTTCGTCATCGCTGCGCCCAACGGCTTCGAGCGGGTGGCCTCGGTGACCCGCGGCGTCGATGACCGCCAGGCCGTGATGACCTTCGCCAAGCCCTACGCGGACTGGAAAGGCATGTTCGCCGGAAACGGCCGGCTCCTACCCAAGAGCATGACCTCCACCCCCGAGGCCTTCAACAAGGGTCAACTCACTGCGCCCGGGCCATCGGCGGGCCCGTTCATGGTGACCAACATCGACCGGGGCGCTCAGCGGATCACGTTGAGCCGCAACCCGAAATGGTGGGGTACCCCGCCGCTGCTGGACACCATCACCTACCTGGTGCTCGATGACGCCGCCCGGATCCCGGCGTTGCAGAACAACACCATCGACGCGACCGGCACCGCGTCGCTGGACGAACTGACCATCGCACGGAAGACCGCGGGCATCAGCATCCGACGGGCCCCGTCGGCCAGCTGGTACCACCTGACCTTCAACGGCGCGCCCGGCTCGATCCTGGCCGACCCGGCGCTGCGCAGCGCGGTCGCCAAGGGCATCGACCGTCAGGCGCTCGCCAACATCACCCAGCGGGGTCTCACCGACAACCCGGTCCCGCTGAACAACCACATCTTCGTCGCGGGTCAGCAGGGTTACCAGGACAACGCCGAGTCGGTGGCGTTCGACCCCGAGAAGGCCAAGGCCGAACTCGACGCGCTGGGCTGGAAAGTGCCTGAAGGACGGCAGTTCCGGGAGAAAGACGGCCAGGAACTCGTCATCCGCAACGTGTTCTACGACGCGGGCAGCACCCGGCAGGTGGCGCAGATCGCGCAGAACATGCTCGGCCAGATCGGCGTGAACCTGAAGCTCGACACCAAGCCGGGCACCGGGTTCTTCACCAACTACATCATCAAGGGCGACTTCGACATTGCCCAGTTCGCCTTCCTCGGAGACGCTTTCCCGCTGAGCTCGCTGACGCAGATCTACGCGCAGGACGGCGCCAGCAACTTCGGCAAGATCGGCAGCCCGGAGATCGACGCCAAGATCGAGCAGACGCTGGAAGAGCTGGACCCGGCCAAGGCCCTGGCCCTGGCCAACGAGTTGGACAAGATGCTGTTCGACGAGGTGTTCAGCCTCCCGCTGTTCCAGTCGCCCGGAAACGTCGCGGTGCGCAGCAACCTGGCCAATTTCGGGGCCCCCGGTCTGGCCGACACGGACTATACGAAGGTCGGATTCCTCAAGTAGTTTCCGGGCGCCACTCAGATGGCCGAGCCCCGGTTCGGCGGCGGCGGCACGATCAACCTGTCGTCGTGTTCACGACGGCGGCACGCATCCGCCAACGGGACCGCCGAGGCCGGGTCGGCGACAAATGCCCGGTACTCGGTTTCGTCGATCGCGTAATACTCCGAGTAATCGACGATCTGAAGACTGACCGGTATCGACAGATAATGGCAGCCGGTGGACGTATCGACGCCCAACGAGAACCAGTGCTCCCGGCTGACATGCGTCGTCTCGAAGCGCTTGTCGCTCATCATGTTCCCTCAGTGCCCGGATGGTGTCGCGGCGACAGAGCGGTAGGAACCGCCGATTCCACAGCCGTGGCCGCCGCTATCGCCGAAACCGCGACCCGGATGGCAGGACGTGCGGGAAGGGCGTCCAGTTCGTCGGCGGTGGCCGAAAGTTGCTCGGCCACACCGTCGCGCACGGCACGGATCACTGCGAACGCCGCACGCTCCCTGGTGTCGATCACGCTGTGCACCACCGTCGGCATGGAAACAAGCACGGCCCCGGGCACCAGCTCGGCGATGTGCTCCGCAACGGCAGGCGGTGTGGTCAGGTCCCGGCCACCGGACAGTACGACGGTGGGCCAGTGAAAGTCCGGTAGCTCGGCCGGCAGGTCGAAGGGCTCCGCCTCGAAGGGTTCGAAGAACTTTGCGCTGCCGATCATGTCGGCCATCTCCAGCGCCGGGTCCAGCGGGAGGCCATCGGGCACGCCGGCGTAGTTCAATTCGCGGAAGGCGATCCGCCCGACGAGGTCTACCTCGTTGCGGTACGGCGCCTTTCGCGTCGAGAGTCGGCTCAGCCGGGCGAGCCCCGACCAAACCACCGTGCGGCCGCGCAGCAGCAGATCTAGTTGGCGGTCCAGCAGGGCAGCGCCACCGAACCCGTACAGCAGACCGGCCAGTTCTCCTCCCCTGGTGGCCAATGCCCCGCCGGCCACCAGGCGCCGGACCTTGGGCGCAAGGTCCGCAGTGTCCGGGTCCGTACCTTCCCACAGGAGACCCCGGACAGCACTGCGCACCACTTCGATATCGGCGGTGGACAGCAGCGGCGAGTCCAGCACCATCGCCGCGACCCGGTCCGGGTGGCGGACACCGAAGCCGGCGGCGATGTAACTCCCGTACGAGGTGCCGTACAGCACCGCCTCGTGCACGCCCGCGTCGTCGAGCACCGCGGCCACGTCGTCGACCGCCTGCTCGACGGTTATGGCCGCCGGCGGCAGATCCACACCCGCGTCGGTATGCCGCGACATCCCGACGCCGCGGTGCTCGATCATGATCACGTCGAATCCGGCCGCAGCCGCCCGCCTGCGCAACGCGCGGTACGGCTGGATCGATGCCACGCCGGGACCGCCCGGGATGATCACGACCGGATGCGCGGATTTACGCCCGGACCGCACGTAGAACAGGTCGAACCGCTCGTCAGAGCCCGGGCTGACCGGGCGCCGCACCGCGCGCACCCCCGGTAGCGCAGCCAGCTTGTCGTGCACCCGCCTGCGCTTGGCGTTCATGGTCATTGCGCTCCATTGTGCCGCGCGATGCTCAGATCAGATAGATCGTGAAAATCGCTCCGAACAGCGCCACCAGCCAGCCGTCCGTGGCGAGCTTGAGCCACCTCGGCGCGGTCCGGACCTCCATGAACTGCCGGATGATCAAACGGGACTTGATCAGCGTCAACGCAAGCACCAGCGCGGTGATCGGCACACTGGCCCGCAGCGCGTCCGAATACTGCGCCGGTGCCAACCACCAGGATCCGACGGTGATGGCGACCAGCACCAGCCACGTCTGAGTCACAGCCTTGTCGGTCATCGTCACCTCACCACGTACAGCAGGCCGAAGATGATCACCCAGAGCAGGTCGACCATGTGCCAGTAGACCGCGCTCGCCTCCACCACCGATGCGCGGCGTCGGGACGGATTGCGCAATTCCCGCACGATCACGCCCAACACGATGAGCCCGATCAGGACGTGGATCAGGTGCACACCCGTCAGCACGTAGTAGAACGAGTAGAACATCTCGGAATTGGTGTGCCCGTTCCGGATCTTGACAAACCATTCATAACCCTTGCAGGCCATGAACATCAGACCGCCGACTCCTCCGGCGTAGGTGAGCCGGATCGCCGCTTCGTGCCGTCCGGCGCGGGCGGCCAGCACCGCACGCGCCACCAACCAGGAACTCGTCAGCAGGATCACGGTGTTGACCACACCGATGGTGATGTCGAGATGCTGTTGGGCCCGCAGGAATTCGTCCGGATACATGGTGCGGTAGATCATGAAGACGATGAAGTAGCCACCGAAGATGACCAGGTCACCGAGCACCATCACCCACATGTGCCCGTCCCCGGGCAGGTGCTCCGGCGCGGCCTGTGGTCGCGAATCAGTCTGCGTCACTGCATGTTTCCTCACGTTCGAGAGCCTGGCGGAGCAGCACGATCAGGGCAGACAGCCAGACGGAGAAGACCACCACCGCCCACCAGAAGGCGATCGACCCGTTCCAGGCGAAGGGCCCGGACTCGAACACGAACATCTGGGTGGCGATCACCTCGGTGATGATCTGCCAAATGGTCACATAGGCGAACCACGCCGGGAAGATCTGGTTCTTGTCGTAGAGGATGGCGATCGCGAACACCAGGTAGGCCGCCGTGAAACAGCCCAATGAGCCGTTGTAGGAAAGCATTCCGAGGTCATAGAGCAGGCTGATCAGTTCCGGGTCACGGTCCGGCCGAAATGCCGCGGTGAGAAAGCACACCGACACCAACAGGAACCCGGGCAGTGCGCCGACACCCATGCCGCCGATGTAGCCGTAGGCGAACACCGACCCCACCGACATGCGCTTGATCTGGTAGGCGACCAGTCCGTTGGTCATCGCCGCCCCGCCGAGCAGGATCAGCAGCAGACAGAAGCCGATCTTGATGGTCAGACCGTGCTCGACGAAGAACGCCACCTTGTCGGCAGCGGTGACATCGGGGCGCGGCGGCGGCGTCACTCGGGTCAGGATGCAGATGATGACGCCGAAGGCGCCGTACCAGAGCGGGAAGAACCAGGTCATCAACCGCACATCGGGCCGGCCCGGCGGCGCCTCGGTCTGAACTGTCACGCCCGCACCCGAGCTTCTACGACCCCGTCTTGAACAGCCTGGCTGAGTACCGCGCGGCGCAGCACGAAGAACATCACGATGACGAAGACCGCGAAGGCACCGTTGCGCAACCAGAAGGCCAGCACGCCGTCCCACGCCAGCGGCCCGGTGTGGAACACGGCAGCACCCGCGGCCGGGATCATCGCCACCGCGGTGGCCAGCGAGTAGTGCCCGACCCAGCGCGGGAACACCGGTTCGGGCCCGTTGTCGAAGTAGACCGCCACCGCCAGCAAGGCGAACTGCGACACCACCATGCCGACCGGAGCGACCAGCACGATCCAGGCCAGGTCGTTGAGCAGCATGATCAGTTCGGGATTGCGGTCCGGGCGAAACGCGGCCACCAGGAAGAACACGTTGGACAGCGCGAAGATCGTGGCACCGCTGACCGCAGCAGTCAGGTAGCAGTAGGCGAACACATGGCTCTGGGTCTTCATTCGCTTCATCTGAGCGACGATCACCATGAAGAACGGCAGGATCAGGATGCCGCACAGGTTGAACGTCACCTGACTGAACCGGATCCACGCGGTGTGGTCGGCATAGAACCCGGCAACCTGTTGCGCGCTCCAGGTGGGCGACATAGGTGGCCAGAAGCCGGGGAAGGCCAGCGCCGCCACCAGCAGGACCGCACCGACTGCCGGCCCGGTCCACAGGCTCACCCACTGCGCCTTGATGTTCCCGGCTTTCGGCAGGTCTTGAACCTGCTCCAGGATCTGCACGCCGACCTCCAAATACTGACTTCAGTCAGAACAACTGTTACTCGAAACCGTAGCGGTTACATGCCTCAAAGGAAAGAACAGAACTGAGCGCAGTCAGTTATCTGTGACGTAGCATGAGGCCGTGCTCCACGCCACCCCCCGCAGCCGCAAGGGTCAGCAGACCCGTGAACGGCTACTCGGGGCCGCGATCGCCGAGTTCAAGCGCGGGGGCATGGCCGCTGCCGACACCGCCGCGATCGCGTCCGCCGCGGGCGTCGCCCACGGCACCTTCTTCTTTCACTTCCCCACCAAGGAACACGTCCTGGTGGAACTGGAACAGCGCGAGGAAGCCCGGATGGCTGCCGAGCTCATCCGATTCTTCGCCGCACCGCACGATGTGCGCGCCACCCTCACCGAATCCGTGCGCGTGCTGGAGAAGCTGGAGCGGCGGCTGGGCCGTCCGTTGTTCAAAGATTTTCTGGCGCTGCATTTTTCCACGACCCGCCCACCCTCGGAGGAATGGGAACACCATCCCGTGCTGGTCGCATTGATCGACGAGCTCCAGCGCGCCAGGGACGCCGGCGAGATCCCGGACACGGTGGACGTGTTGCACAACAGCGCATCGTTTTTCGCCGGGCTCTACGCACTGCTGATCACCATTCCCGACACCCCCGAGGTGCGGGCCCATGTGATCGACGAATACCTGACCACCTATCTCTACGGTATGCGGGTGAAGGGCTTAGGTTCGGGCTGATCCAAACGCGTGCCCACCGATAGCCGGTCCGGATACAACGGTGCCATGACCACCGTCGAGAACGTGACCCACGTCCAGCCCGGAACCCCGGAGTGGGATGACCTGCTGGCCTCGATCGCCTCAGGCGCCAAGGACCGCGACCTGAACGACGAGAACCCTTTCGATCAGGTTGCGGCGCTCAAGCGGGCCGGGTTCGGCACCCTGCGTCTGCCCGAGTCCCTCGGCGGCTCCGGATTCACTGTGCCGCAGCTCTTTTCCGCTGTGATCGACGTGGCCAAGGCCGACCCGATCGTGGCCCACATCTTCCGGACGCACTTCTGGTTCACCGAGGAGCGCCTGCGCAATGCGCAGGATCCGGTGTCGGCGCACTGGCTGGGCAAGATCGCCGAGGGCAAGATCTTCGGTAACGCATTCAGCGAGAAGGGCTCATTGGCCGTGGGCAGCCTGGTGTTCAACACCCGGCTGCTGGCCGACGGTGCCGGCGCCTACCGGCTCACCGGCGAAAAGTACTACAGCACCGGCACCCTGTTCTCGGACTACCTGACCGTGACCGCCACCACCGACCACGACTCGGTGGCCAACGTCCTGGTTCCCACCGACCGCGAAGGCGTGCGGCTCGTCGACGACTGGGACGGTTTCGGCCAGCGCCGCACCGGAACCGGCACCACGACGTTCACCGACGTCACGGTCGCTGCCGACGAGATCCTTTCCGACACCCCGTATGACGCCGAACCGGTTCCAACCGTGCAGTACGCCTCACTGCAGTTGTTCATCCACGCGGTGGTGGCCGGAATTCTGGCCAATGTCGTAGACGACGGAGTGGCGCTGCTGCGCTCCCGCGAGCGCAACTTCAGCCATGCCGTCACCGAGCGGCCCACCGACGATCCCCTGCTGCAGCGCCAACTCGGGGTCCTGGCCAGCACGGCCTACGTCGCGCGGGCCGCCGTGCTGGACGCGGCGTCGGCGATCGGCGCGGCGACGGATTCTGCCGTCGACGGGGTGCCCGACCCTCGGCTCGCGGCCGAAGCGCAGCTCAAGGTTGCCAAAGTGAAAGTGCACCTCGACGACGTCGCGCCCGAGGCGGCCACCCGACTGCTGGAACTCGGCGGGGCCAGTGCGGCCTCACGGCAGCGCAACCTGGACCGGCACTGGCGAAACATCCGGACCATCACCCTGCACAACCCGGTGGCGTACAAGGCCCGGGTGATCGGCCAGAACCTCTTGCACGGCACGCCTGTTCCGTCGAACGCCTACTTCTGATCGCCGACCCGCGACTTCTGCTTGCATCGACAGGAACGACATGACAAGACAACTGCATCTCGGCGGGTTCCAGATCGCCTCTCAGGTCACCCACAGTCACGCTGCGTGGCGCCACCCGGGCAGTGACACCGCATTCACGACGCCTGACTACTACCACCGCATCGGACGCATTCTCGAGCGCGGCAAGTTCGATTTCGTGTTCTTCGCCGATCTGCTGGCGGCCCCGGTGCGCTACGGGGCCGACATCACCGAACCGCTGCGGCGTGGTACCCAGGCCACGGCGACTCTGGACCCGTCGATCGTGGCTGCCAGTATCGGCGCGGTGACCTCGAAGCTCGGGGTGGCGATCACCAAGTCAGCCACCTATTTTCACCCTTACGAACTGGCCCGCATCTTCGCGAGTCTGGACCACATCACACGTGGCCGGGTGGCCTGGAATATCGTCACCTCACTGACTCAGAGCGAGGCGCAGAACTTCGGGCACGACGATCACCTCGATCACGAGTTCCGCTACGAGCGAGCCGAGGAGTTCGTCAGTACCGCACTGGAGCTGTGGTCGAGTTGGGAACCCGACGCACTGGTGCTCGACAAGACAGACGGCGTATTCGCAGACCCCTCACGGGTCCGTCACGTCGACCACGAAGGACAGTACTTCCGCACCCGCGGGCCACTCAACGTGCCGCATTCTCCGCAGGGCCGGCCAGTGTTGATTCAGGCCGGGTCATCGAACACCGGCCGCGACTTCGCCGCCAAATGGGCCGAAGCGATCTTCGAGATCGACCCCACCCCAGAAGGCCGGCGCGCCTACTACGACGACGTCAAATCCCGCGCAAGCAACTTCGGGCGCAACCCCGACGGTGTGTTGATCTTCCCGGCATTCATCCCGTTCATCGGCGAGACCGAGTCCATCGCCCGCGAGAAGCAGGCATTCCACAACGACCTTGCCGATCCGATCTCGGGTCTGATCACGCTGAGCGTGCACACCGACCACGACTTCTCCGGCTACGACCTCGACGCCCCGGTGGAGGACGTGCAGGTATCCGGCACGCAGGGGCTGTTCGACACCGCACGCCGGGTAGCCAACCGCGACAACCTGACTCTGCGCGATGTCGGCAAGTGGTATGCCCAGGGAGTCCTGCTGCCCCAGTTCGTGGGCACCGCAACACAGGTTGCCGACCAGATCGAGGAGTCGTTCAAGGCCGGAGAGGCCGACGGATTCATGGTGTCGGCGGCCCAAACCCCGGGAACCTTCAACGATTTCGTCGACTACGTCGTGCCCGAGCTGCAACGGCGGGGCCTGTTCCGCAGCGAGTACACCGGCAACACTCTGCGCGATCATCTGGGGTTGACACAGCTGTCGCCCGCTCTGGGTGCCCCGCATGCAGTTGCGTAGCTAGCTGCGGGCCCAGACGGCCTCAAAAGACTAGGCCGTCAACGCGATGTGGTGCGCGCCCTGGATGCTCGCGTAACGCTCCGGGCTGCAGGTGAGCACGATGACCTGCCCGTCTCCGCCGACCGCGTCGAACACCGCTCCCATCTTGGTCAGCCGGTCCGGATCGGTGAAACCGAGGGCGTCGTCGATGACGACGGGCACGCTGTCCTCCTTGGCCACCATCGCCGCGCCGGCCAGCCGCGCGACAATGGCCAGCTGCTCCTTGGCGCCGCCCGACAGCGACTCATAGGGCACCGTGCGACCGGACAGCGTGCGGGTCCGGATGTTGAGGTCGCTGTCGACGTCGACCTCGAAATCCTCACCGAAGACGAGCCGGCCCAGCCGCTGCACCTCGAGGCGGAACGGATCGGCGTAGCGCTGCCGGGTGGCATCGCGGTGGCGCGCCATGACCGTCCGCAGCGTCTCGGCCGCGCGGGCCCGGCGGTGCACCCGGAGGTACTCGGCGTGGGCGTGCTCGCGTTCGGTCTCGGCAGCATCGAGATGCCCCTTGCGCCCCTGGGTGCCGTAGACCTTGAGTTGCGCGGCCAGCTCCCGCAGCGCATCGGCCGCCGCCCCGTGGCGAGCATCCAGCGCCTCCGCGCGCCGGGCCGCCTCGTCGAGGGCAACCTTCACAGAGTCCGGTGCGGTGGCAGATAATTCGGTACGCAACGTGGTCGCGTGGCCTGCGGTGGCGGTGGCTTCGTCCTCGGTGGTCTGAGCCTTGAGCGCCAACTCATCGTCCCCGGCTTGCGCACGCTGGACCTCCAGCCGACCGGCCGCGACCGTCAACTCGGCCTGGGCGGTGGTGAGCTTCTCGCGCAGCACGCTGCAGCGGGTCGACTTCTCCGTGAGCTTCTGGACCGCCGCGACGACCACCTTGCGGCTGGTCTCGCAGTCGGCCACGGCCTGGCGGTGCACCTTCACCGCGGTATCGAGTTCACTGCGGGCGGTGGCGATATCGGTGGGCCCGGCCAGCTCGAACAACCCGGCCTCGTCGGGCTGCTCGGCACGCAGGTGCGCCAGCCGGGCTCGCAGATCGGCCAACTGGTCATCGCCCGTGAGCGCTTCGACGGTGGCGCGCAACCGATCCCGGCTGCCGATCAGTTCCCGCCGCCGCGAGTCGAGGGCCCGCGCAGCTTCCACGCCGTCAACCCCGGCCGCGGTCAGCGCGGCGGACAACACGTTCTGCGCCTCGTCGAGACGAGCCTGTGTCTGCGCGGCCGGCGTGCCCGGCACCACGCGGACGGTGAGCACACCGGGCACGGCGATCTCGGTCTCGGCGGTGGTGTTGACCGACCATGGGCTGCCGGCCTCCAGAGCGACCCCGGCCGCATCCACCCGGACATCGAGGTTCTGGGCGGCGACGAGTTCGATTCGCGCCGAGGCGAGTTCGGCCTGCCCCGCGGCGCGTTCCACCGCAATCGCGGCGGCCTCGACGGCCCGCATTCCCGCATCGTCGAGCGTGATCCCGGCCAGGTCGCGGTTGATCCGGTCGAGTTCACGCACACCGGCGTCGATCCTGCTCAGCTTGGCGGCCAACCGGTCGGCCTCGTCGCGGTCGGTCATCTGCGTCAGGGTGGCGCGGGCGGACTCGACCCTGGCTTCGCGCTCCTGGGCTGCCACCCGAGCCTGTTCGGCCACGGCCTCGGCGGCCTCGTGAACCTCACGGGCGGTGGTGGACTCACCGTCGGCCACACTGAGCGCGGCCTGCAGTTCGGTGATCGTGGTGGCCCGCTCGTCGAGGTCGGCGCGCAGCCGTCGGCGTTCGGTGAGGGCAGCGGCCGCGGCGGCCTGCGCCACCCTGGCGGCCTCGGCCACCACCTCGGCCTCTTTGAGCCGTTGCACCAGTGCGGCAACCGCCTCGGCGTCCTTGCGCGCCGCCACCAGGGCGGCGTGGGCCACTTCGCGCTCACCGGACAGTCCGGCGACCTCGGCGCTGAGCTCGGCATGCCGGCGCACCGCGTCGTCGACCTCGGCCACCGCCGCGGCGCATTTCGCCATCTCGCCCTCGGCGGCGGCCAACCGCTTGGTCACAGCCGCCCACTCACCGGTGGGGCGGCCGGTGGCGGTGAAGTAGCGCAGATACTCCGCGTCGATGCGTTCGACCAGCAGCGGCTCGTCCCCGGAGAGTGCGACCGCCTCACCGGCTGCCACGTCGAGGGCGCGGGCCAACGCGTCCGAGCCCGAGAGGTCGACCGGTGCGGTGGAGCTGGACTGCAGGACCCGCTGGGCCTGCCACAGGCTGGTGTCGACCGTCTCGGCGAGCATGGTCAGCACCCGCTCGTGCGCCTCGTCCCCGCTGAGCTGCTCGCGTACCGGCGCCAGCACTGTCAGCTGGGTCTCGGCACGCTTGTGAAAGCGCTTGCGGTACATGAAACGGTAAGGGCCGGTAGATATTTCGGCCATCACCTCGGCGCCGACGTCGGCATGCGTCGGCTTGACCTGCTTGACTTCCTTCTTGCCCGAGCGGTCTTTGGCCTCGAGCAGCAGATCCAGTGCCTCGATCATCGAGGACTTGCCGATCTCGTTGGCGCCACTGACGACCACCACACCGTGATCGGGGAATTCGATCTCGCGGTGGGTGACGCCGCGGTAGTTGGTCAGGACCAGGCGGTGCAATTTCATGCCGCACTCCCCCGGTCGACCAGGCGCAGCAGCAGCCCAAGCGCCGCCCTGGCGTCGTCGGCCCCGACTCCTTCGGTACGGGCGGTGGCCACCAACTCGTCCACCGCGGCCGCCGCGAATCCACCGATACCCAGGTCGTCGAATTCGCCGTCGGCAGGCAACACGGCGATCTCGGTGTGCCGCTCCCACTCGGTGAGGGCGGCGAACAACCGGGCGTACTTGTCGAGACAGGCGTCGAGTGCCGCCTTGTCGGTCACGGTCAGTGAGCCCGTCAACGCCAGACGCACCACGGTGCGTTCCTTGTCCGCCAACAGATCCAGGTTCAGATCCAGATCGGCCACGTCGCGGTCGGTGTCCACCTCACGGCGCAGGGTGACGAAGCGCCACCGGCCCACCCGTTCGGACTCCACCCGCACCGGCCGGTCCGGGGCGGTCTCGTCGATGTCGACGACCAGGACATGCCCCGGATCCGTTTCGATGTCGTCGTAGTTGGTCACTTCGGGTGAACCCGAGTACCAGACCCGGCCCGTCGAGCCGACCTCGGTGCGGGAGTGCTTGTCCCCCAACGCCACATAGTGAACGGCACCGCGCGCCAACGCGGACTCGACGGCACCCAGCCGGATCAGTGACGGCTTGTCCTTGTCCGGATCGAGGATGTCGACGCCGCCGTGACCCACCACAACCCGGGTGACACCGTCAGCGGGGAGATCGGCCAGCACGTCCCCGATCAGATCTGAGGTGGGTGCCTTGGACCGCCACGGCGCCGCGACGATCTCCAGCCCCTGGCGCACCTCGTGCACGCCGGCGCGATCGAGCACCACGACGTTGTCGGGGCATTCGGCGGTGAACAGCGCACTGGTGTAGACCGACGCGGCGTCGAGTGGATCGTGGTTGCCCGGCAGCAGATAGACCGGCACCCCGATGCCACGCATGGCCTCCAACGACAGGCTGACCTCGCGCGGGGCCAACTGGTTGTGCTCGAAGACGTCACCGGACACCACGACGAACTCCGCACCCGAGGCCGCTGCCACCGGGCCGAGGGCCGCGACGGCCTCCCGGCGCGACGCCGAGTAACGGGGCTGGGCCTCACCGTTCAGGAAATGACGGGTCATGCCGAGTTGCCAGTCGGCGGTATGCAGAAAACGCATCGGCCCCGTCCTCTCTGTGTCGACCCCCGTGGGTCCATCTTCCGAGCAAGGCGAGTGTAGGACTGGCGGCCGACAAGTCCGGGGACCTACGACGGCATGGCCTAACCTCGTTGGAATGGCCGATTCGATCAGTCCGATCAGAACCCTGCTGCTGATGCGCCACGCCAAGTCGGGCTATCCCGACGGGGTCGCCGACCACGACCGCCCGTTGGCGGCGCGCGGGATCAGAGAGGCCGGGCTGGCCGGGGACTGGATCCGGGCCAACTTCGCCGAGGTGGACGCGGTGCTGTGCTCGACGGCCACCCGGACCCGTCAGACCTTGGAACGCACCGGCATCGAGGCGCCCGTGCAATACGCCGAACGCATCTACGACGCCAGGCCGGGCACCGTCATCGACGAGATCAACGGTGTCGCGTCACGTTTCGGCACCGAGCCGTCGACGGTTCTGGTGATCGGGCACGAGCCGGCCATGTCCGCCGTTGCCCTTGGCCTGGCAGACGGTTCCAACCGCACTGCGGCGGAGAGCATTTCGCTGAAGTTCCCGACATCGGCCATCGCGGTGCTGCGAACCAGCGACCCCTGGGACCAGCTCGCGCTCGGCGGCGCGACACTGGTGCGCTTCCACGTACCCCGCTAGGAGTTGGTGGCCAGCGTCAATTCCATCAGCTTGATGGCCATCGGGCAGGCATCGATCCCGGGCGCCTGCGGATTGACCCACCAGCCGACCACGCCGGCCGCGTCACTGGCGACCCCGCACGCCCCGTTGAGCCCGTTGGGCTTCATCACGATCGAATCGACACCGGCGATCCGACGCTGCTCGATCGCGTACTGCAGCTTCTCGGCCGTCTGACGCTCGTTGTCCAGGCTGCCCTGCTCGTACCAGAACCGGGTGATGTCGACCAGACCGGCCGGGTTGGCCGCCTGCCAGCGGCACACCGCGCCGACGAAGGTGCTCTGGATGTCGAGCGGGTCGGCACCCACCGTCTTGGCCAGGATGTCCGTGGTCAGGACGTCGCATTCCTTGAGCAGGTTGGGATACGTCTTCTCGGACTTGTTGTTACTGGGACCGCCACTGGACCCTTCCTTGGCCGCGGCGCCGTCCACGGTGCGCGTGCACCCGGTCAGCCCGGCGAACACGGCCAGCACAGCGAGCGCTCCGGCAACCCCACGTCGCGTCATCATTTGGAATTCACAATCGACTGGCGGGTCAGCTCCTTGGCGACCTCGCACGGATCGGGATAGGGCTTCTGGTCGAAGCTCACGGACCACTCGATGAAATCGTCGTCGAACTGGATGCCGATCTCACACAGGTTGACGTCGCCGGCCTTGAGCGGATTCTCCCCGACTGCGATGAAACCGCCGTGCCCCTCGATGTTGATGTCCTCCACGCTGGTCCGCGACAGCTCCTCGGTCTTGCGTTCGCGCCCGATGGGGCTGCCCCGGAACCAGGTGAAGGAGAAGTGCGGACCCAGGATGCTGCCGCCCTGCAGCCATTGGCAGCCCGACGAATTCGTCGCGGTGTTGACCAACCCCTGCACCTGGGTCAACTCGGTCACCGTCTGATCGCTCACGCCGCCGCAGTGCGGGAAATGCGGGCCGTGGCTGCCTGTGCCACCGGCGCTCTGCGTCTCGGTCCGAGGCGCCTCCGGGGACGCGGGCTCGTCGGTCGAGCACCCGGCGAACACCGGGACCATTGCCGCAGCCAATACCGCCAAGGCTCTGGCATTGCGGAGTAGTGGCTTGGTGGCCGTGCGGGCAGTCACGCCATGCACTGTAGCTGCAACACCTATGCCCCATAGCGACACACCGACTGACCTGCACTTTCAGTGACCGGACACGGAGGCGGCCGCACACGACCGACAGCGGCGGTGTGCAAGAGTAGCCAGATGCTCTGGGCGCTGCTGCGACGGTACGTGCGGCCGTACCGGCGGCTGCTCGCCATCGTCGCGACGCTGCAGGTGATCAGCACCCTGGCCTCGCTGTACCTGCCGACGGTCAACGCCGCGATCATCGACGACGGCGTGGCCAAGGGCGATGCGAGTCGCATCGTCGAACTCGGCGGGGTCATGCTCGGTGTCACCGGTCTGCAGGTGGTATGCGCGATCGGGGCGGTGTTCTTCGGATCGCGCGCCGCCATGAGCTTCGGCCGCGATCTTCGCTCGGCGATCTTCCACCACGTCACCACGTTCTCGGCCGAGGAGACGGCCCGCTTCGGCGCCCCGTCGCTGCTGACGCGCACCACCAACGACGTCGGCCAGATCCAGCAGCTGCTGCAGATGACCGCCACCATCCTGATCACCGCGCCGATCATGTCGATCGGCGGAATCCTGATGGCGTTGCACCAGGACGCCGGACTGTCGTGGCTGCTGCTGGTCAGTGTTCCGGTGATGGCACTGGCGAACTTCTGGATCATCAGACACCTGTGGCCGATCTTCCGCCGCATGCAGAAGGTGATCGACGGCATCAACCGGGTGATGCGCGATCAGCTGTCCGGCATCCGGGTGATCCGGGCCTTTGCGCGCGAGCCCGTCGAGCAGCACCGCTTCGCCGATGCCAACGAGTCCTTGTCGGCCACCGCACTGGAGGCCGGTCGGTGGCAGGCGCTGATGCTGCCGGCCACCACCCTGGTGATCAACATCTCCAGCGTCGCGCTGATCTGGTTCGGCGGACTGCGCATCGACTCCGGCCACATGCAGGTGGGCTCGCTGATCGCGTTCCTGGCGTACTTCATGCAGATTCTGATGGCCGTGTTGATGGCGACGGTCCTGGCGGTGATGCTTCCGCGCGCGTCGGTCTGCGCCGAGCGGGTCAGCGGTGTGCTGGGCACCCGGCCTCAGATCACCAGCCCACCCGACCCGGTCCGGCCGGTGTCCATAGCCGGCGAGATCGAGTTTCACGACGCGTCATTCAGCTATCCCGGCGCCGATCGCCCGGTGCTGCAGCAGGTCTCGATGCACGTGGAGCGCGGGACCACCACTGCTGTCGTGGGCTCCACGGGATCCGGCAAGTCCACCCTGCTGGCCTTGATCTGCCGGTTCTACGACGTCACCTCAGGCGCGGTACGTGTTGACGGCGTCGACGTCCGTGAACTGGACCTCGAACAGCTGTGGTCGTCGATCGGCCTGGTCCCCCAACGCGGCCATCTGTTCTCCGGAACCATCGCCGAGAATCTGCGCTACGGCGCTGCGCCGGGACAGGAACTCACCGAAGAACAGATGTGGGAGGCGCTGCGGATCGCGGCGGCCGACGACTTCGTGGCGGCCCACCCCGAGGGGCTGGACCGCTTGGTGGCCCAGGGCGGCATCAATTTCTCGGGCGGGCAGCGCCAACGGCTGGCGATCGCACGTGCGGTGATCCGTAGGCCCGCGATCTACCTGTTCGACGATGCGCTGTCAGCCCTCGATGTGCACACCGATGCCCGGGTACGCACCGCGCTACGTGAGGTGTCGGCCGACGCCACCGTGGTCATCGTCTCGCAACGGATCTCGACGGTGATCGAGGCCGACCAGGTTGTCGTGGTCGAGGACGGCCGCATCGTCGGCATCGGCACGCACGAGTCTTTGCTCGCCGGCTGTCCCACCTACGCCGAGTTCGCGGCGTCGCAGGCCATCACTGCCGGGGATCCGCGATGACCGGGCACGTGCTGCGCCGCTCGGGAACGCCTGTCGCACCGGTCGCGCGCACCCGCGACTTCCGCGGATCGGCCCTTCGGCTACTCGGGCGCCTGGCGCCACAACGTGGCCTGGCGATCTCGGTGGTGCTGCTCGGAATGGGTGGTATCGCCATCGGCGTGATCGGCCCCCGGGTTCTCGGACACGCCACCGATCTGCTGTTCAACGGTGTGATCGGACGCGGACTACCCGCGGGCCTGACCAAAGAGCAGGCCATAGCGGCCGCCCAGGCCCGCGGCGACACGACGTTCGCCGACCTGCTGTCGGGAATGAACGTGGTTCCCGGCCACGGGGTGGACTTTGCCGCGGTGGCCCGCACCCTGGCCCTGGCCCTGGGCCTGTATCTGCTTGCCGCGGTGCTGGTTTGGTTGCAGGCCCAGTTGCTCAACGTCACGGTGCAGCGCACCATGGTCGCGCTGCGGGCCGACGTCGAGGACAAGCTGCACCGACTTCCACTGTCCTACTTCGATTCCCGGCAGCGTGGCGAGGTGCTGAGCCGGGTCACCAACGACATAGACAACATGCAGAGCTCGGTGTCGATGACCGTCAGCCAACTACTGACGTCGGTGCTGACCGTGTTCGCGGTGCTGGTCATGATGCTGACCATCTCGCCCCTGCTGACCCTGCTCACCGTCGTCACCGTCCCGCTGGCGCTGTGGGCGATCCGCTGGATCACCCGTCGGTCGCAGCCTTTGTTCGTCGCGCAGTGGCGCAACACCGGCCGACTCTCGGCCCACATCGAGGAGACCTACAGCGGTTTCACGATCGTCAAGACCTTCGGGCACCGGGAGGCCGCCCAGCGGAAGTTCGACGAACTCAACGACGAGGTCTACCGGTCCAGCATCGGTGCGCAGTTCTTCTCTGGACTCGTGGGCCCGACGACGATGTTCATCGGCAACCTCAGCTACGTGGCCGTCGCCGTGGTGGGTGGGTTGCAGGTGGCGACCGGGCAGATCACGCTTGGCAGCATCCAGGCGTTCATCCAGTACGTTCGGCAGTTCAACCAACCGCTGGGCCAGGTGGCCGGGATGTACAACACTCTGCAGTCCGGAATCGCCAGCGCCGAACGGGTCTTCGAGTTGCTCGACGCCGACGAACAGTCCTCCGAACCGGCAACCGACCTCGAGATCCGCAGCGGCCGGGTCGAATTCGAACACGTGAACTTCGACTACCTGCCGGACACCCCGGTGATCGAAGACCTCTCCCTGGTTGCCGAGCCGGGCCGCACCGTGGCGATCGTCGGCCCCACCGGCGCGGGCAAGACCACGTGCGTGAACCTGCTGATGAGGTTCTACGACGTCGATTCCGGCCGGATCCTGATCGACGGTGTCGACATCTCGACGGTGAGCCGGCAATCGCTTCGGTCCTCGATCGGCATGGTGCTGCAGGACACCTGGCTGTTCGGCGGCACCATCTACGACAACATCGCCTACGGCCGGCCCGACGCGTCCGAGGACGAGGTGATCGAGGCGGCCAGGGCGGCATACGTGGACCGGTTCGTGCACACCCTGCCGAACGGGTACGCCACCCGGGTCGACGATGACGGCGGTGCCATCAGCGCCGGTGAGAAGCAGTTGATCACGATCGCCCGTGCGGTGCTGGCCCGGCCCAAGGTGCTGGTTCTCGACGAGGCCACCAGCGCGGTGGACACCCGCACCGAACTCCTGATCCAGCAGGCGATGGCCGAATTGCGCCGGGACCGGACGTGTTTCATCATCGCCCACCGGCTTTCGACCATCCGGGATGCCGACCTGATCCTGGTGATGGACGCCGGCCGGATCATCGAGCGCGGCACCCACGAGGAACTCATGTCGCGGCACGGTCGGTACTGGGAGATGACGCAGGTTTAGCACCGCAATTCCATTACAAATTGTAGTGTCACTGTAATGACGCCCCGTACCGTGCACACGTTCTGCCGGTACTGCCTGGCCTCGTGCGGCCTCGAGGTGACGGTCGAGGACAATCGCGTCGTCAAGATCGGCCCCGACAAGCTCAACCCGCACACCTGGGGTGATTTCTGCGCGAAAGGCCGCACGGCCGGTCAGGTCGTGGAGCACCCGCGGCGCATCATGGCGCCGATGCGCCGGGTAGGTGACGGCTACGTCGAGGCGAGCTGGGACGAGGCGATCAGCGACATCGCGCAGCGTATGAACCGGATCATCGACGCTGGGGGCCCGGATGCGGTAGCCGCCTACTACGGCAATCCGGCCGGCTACTCGTCCTCGAACCTCGTATTCATGAACGCCTGGCTGGACGCCGTCGGCACGTACAACCGCTACGCGGTCGGCTCGGTGGACCAGAACGCGCTGCACGTGGTGGCCGAAGCCATGTACGGGTCACCCTTGATGGTGCCCGTCTCCGATGTCGACAACTGTGACTATTTTCTGATCATCGGCGCCAATCCCGCTGTGAGCGCGTGGAACTGGGTGGAATCGGTGCCGGGCGGCTGGCGCCGGGCACGGGAGCGCCAGAAGCGTGGCGCCCGCATCGTCGTGGTGGACCCGCTCCGCACCGAGAGCGCGCAGGCCGCGGATCTCCATCTGCCCGTGCGTCCCGGTACGGATTGGGCGCTGCTGCTGGCGATGGTCAAGGTGATTCTCGACGAGGATCGCGAACACCGCGCCGACTGTGCCGAGCTGGCCACCGGGGTGGCGGACCTACGTGCTCTGACCGCCGAAGCCGACCTCGACGACCTGGCGACACGCTGCGACGTCCCCCGCGACGTGATCGAGCGGGTGGCCCGCGAATTCGCCTCGGCGCCAGGCGCGATGGCCATCACCCGTACCGGGGTCTCGCTCCACGCCGCGGGCACCGTGGCCGAATGGCTGGGGCATGTGCTCAACCTCATCACCGGGCGGATGGACCGCCCGGGTGGTCGTCGCTTCGAGCCGGGCTACGTCGACACGCTGCGGCTGGCCGGGTTGGCGGCCACCCGCCCGCACACCAGCCGGGTGGCGGGACGTGAGCTGGTCGCCGGGGCGCACGCGTTGGCCGAGCTGCCCGACGAGATCACCACGCCGGGCCGCGGCCAGATCCGTGCCCTGCTGATCAATTCCGGTAACCCGGTGATCTCAGGGCCCGACGGAGCCAGGCTCGACGAGGCGCTGGGCCGGCTCGACCTGCTGGTGGCCATCGACCTGGTGCAACGCGAGAGCCACCGGCACGCGCACTGGCTGCTGCCCGCGGCGCACTGGCTCGAACGCGACGATCTGCTGGCCTTCACCAGCGGTATGCACGACGAGCCGTACGTGCAATACGGCGTGAAAGCCGTCGAACCGCCGGCCGGCGCCCGCGAGGAGTGGCGGGTGTTCACCGATCTGGCGCTGGCGATGCGCCGCCCGCTGTTCGGCGCCAAGGGCTTCAACGGGTTCATCCGCGCGAGCCGCTGGCTGGCGGTGCGGACCCGACGGCCCGGGTTGGCCTTCGGGCCGCACTGGATAGACCGGCTGATCATCCTGACCTCGCGCAAGGTCGACGGGCACAAGCTCACCTGGCGCGAGCTCAAAGCCCATCCGCACGGTCTGGTGCTGGGCCCACGGCGGTTCGGCCGGTTCCGCGAGGCGTTGCGCACCCCGGACCACAAGGTCCATGCGGCACCCACTGAGTTCGTGGCACGAGCCCGTGAACTGCTCGCCACGTCGAACCCCGAACCGCCGGAGGGGTTCCCGTTCCTGCTGGGCAACCGGCGCCGACGGCATTCGATGAATTCGTGGCTGAACGAACTGCCCGGCCTGCATCCAGGAGGCAAGGGAAACGAGGTACTGCTGCACCCCGACGACGCCGCCGCGCTGGGCATCGCGTCAGGCGACCGGGTTCGGGTGTTCTCACCGACCGGGCGGCTGGAGGTGACCGCAGCCCTCAGCGACCGGCCACGCCGCGGGGTGGTCGTACTCGACCATGGCTGGGGCTCAGGGGTATTCGACCCCCGTCGGGGCAGCCCGCCGGACACCTATGGGGTGAACCGCAATCTGCTGGCCGACCGGACATCGATAGATCCGCTGTCGCAGACCTCGGCGCTCGGCTCGGTATTTGTGGGAGTCGAGCGACTCTAGGCGCCGGGACCTTCGGCCCGTAGATCGTCGACCGCCTTCATGGCGTCGCGCAGCTTGTCCAGCCACTCCTCGGTGTGCTGCCCGACCAGTCGCACGGACCAGGCCAGCGCGTCCGAGCGGGACCGCGCCACACCGGCATCGACCAAGGTGTCGAGTACCTGACGCTCGGGCTGCTTGAGCCGCGTCATGACCGGTACGGCGATGTGTGTGAACAAGATTCGCTCCACATCGTCGCTGTCGTCCACCCCGGTGCCTATTTCCACGCCCCAGGAGACCTTCCGGTCGAAACGGGCCTGCGCCTCGTCGGCGATGCGCATGCGCTCACCGCGAGTCTCCTCCCGAAACCGCGATGCCCGCCCGGAGGCCCGGGCTTTGGTCTCGACTTCTTCCGGGTCGGGGAGCCGGCCGATGACGGTGATCTCCTCACGGTCGACGATCACGGTCGGATCGCCGGTGAACCAGGTGTCGGGCAGTCGGCCTGCGAACCACTCGGCGGCCTCGTCAGCAGACCGGCGATGGTGTTGGTGTTTGTTCATGATTACATGATTACACCGTTACATTGCTGGTGGGACGGCGTTCACCACCGGCGAACGCCGATCGTTGGTTTCCGGTCTAGTTGCGCTTGAGCAGCAGTGCGGCGCCACCGGCCAGCACCAGGGCGACCAGCAGCAACCCCGCCCAGCCCGGGCCGGCGATCCACCACACGGCGCCCAGCACGATGATCGCCGGTGACACCGCGAACAGCACCATGCCGGGGTGCTGCTTCAAGACCGCGAGCGCGCCCTGGGCGCGGAGCGGGTCGATTTCCTTTGCCATGGCACCAGAATGCCAGGGGTTCGCCCCGTTCGTGACGCTGTGGCGGCGCCGAGGCGAAAATTCCGCCACCTGGATACGAACGCGACCCGAAAGCACCGGTCGGACCCCGTTCAGACCGGTGCTCCATCTGTAGCCTGAGGCGATGACTGTGAACGGAACCCCGCAACCCGGTTGGCTGCCCGATCCCGAGGGCCGCTACGAATACCGGTGGTGGGACGGACAATCCTGGACAGATCAGGTATCCCATCAGGGCCAGGCCGGCCGCGCGCCGATGGGAGCAACGCCGCAGCGACCGCAGGCCCAGCAACCGCAGGCACAGGTTCAGGCCCAGCCCCAGGGTGGCGGGTTCGCCGGCATCAGCGGCGAACTCGTCGACGGCCGGTTCAGCGAGAAAGAGGCGACGCCGATCGCCAACCAGAACAAGAAGATGCTGCGGGTCCGCCTCGGTGACCCGTTCATGGCCCGACAGGGCTCGATGGTCGCCTACCAGGGCAACGTCGACTTCGCCTTCGAAGGCGGCGGCGCATCGAAGTTCATCAAGAAGGCACTCACCGGTGAAGGCCTTCCGCTGATGCGCTGCCAGGGCTCCGGCGATGTGTTCCTGGCCGATCAAGGTTTCGACGTGCACCTGCTGCAGCTGTCCAACTCGGGCCTGTCGGTCAGCGGCAAGAATGTGCTGGCCTTCTCGTCGAGCCTGGACTGGAACATCGAACGGGTCCGCGGCGGCAGCATCGCCACCGGCGGCCTGTTCAACACCACACTGCGTGGCACCGGATGGGTGGCGCTGACCACCGACGGTCCACCGGTGGTACTCGACGCCGCCGAAGCCCCGACCTACGCCGACACCAATGCGGTGGTGGCGTGGTCGGCACACCTTCAGACTCAGCTCAAGACGAGTTTCAAGGCGGGCGCGCTGATCGGCCGGGGCTCCGGCGAGGCCGTGCAGGTCTCGTTCCACGGCAACGGATTTGTGATCGTGCAGCCCTCGGAGGGCGTCACCGTTCCGATGCAGTGAGCGACGCGGGCGCCAGCTTCCCGCCATCCCTCGTCAACGCGTAGAGCGCCGCCGCGGACACCAGCCCGATCGCTGTGAGGCCCAGCCACACCAGCTCGGCGAGGCCCGCGGCGCGCGCCGCGCCGATCAACGAGCCCGTCGCCACATTGCCCACCAGGATCCCCACTCCGACGACGGTGTTGTAGAAGCCGTAGTGGGTGGCGACCAGCCGATCGCCCGACAGCGCCACGACGGTGTCCATCTCGAACGGGAACACCGCGGCCGAGCCCAGCGCCAGCAGCGCCGACGAGACGAGCAGTGCCGCCACCGCAGCGGCCGGCCCGAACCGGTCACCGTCGGGCACCACCGCCATCGGAACGAAGGCCGCCGCCAGCACCAGCAGGCCCACCACCAGGCTGCGCCGCGGCCCCCAGCGGTCGGCGAACCACCGCGTGATCCGTAGCTGGCCGCCCACCGCGATCAGGCCGGACACCACGAATATCGCTGCCACCAGCGCGGTTTCGTTTCCAGGGCGCAGCTGTGCCGCCTGCAACGGCAATGCCAGATACACCTGGAACGACAGCACGTAGGAGCCGATCATCGCCACGGCGAACAACACGAACCCGCGGTTGGCGACGACGCTACGCCAGTCCTCCAACACCGAGCTCCGTTGCTCGACAGGCTCGGCACGGTGCCGCGGCAGGGCCAGCAGCTGAGCCACGGTCAGCACCGCGAACACCCCGGCCGCAACCCCGGCCGTCACCCGGAAATCGAAGGCCAGCAACGCCATTCCGGCCAGCGGGCCCAACAGGATTCCGGCCTGGTAGAACACGTTGAAGGTGGCGAAGGCCTCGACCCGCCGGTCAGCGGCGTCGGCGGCCAGATACGCCCGCACCGCGGGGTTGAACAGGGCCCCGGCGAAACCTGTTGCCGCCGAGGCGATGAGCATCGCGGGCAACGAGTCCGCGACGACGAGCAGACCGAACCCCGCGGTGCGCAACAGACACCCGGCGACGATCAGCGGTTTGTATCCCAGCCGGTCCGCCAAAGTGCCGCCGACGATGAACATGCCCTGCTGAGAGAAATTCCGCACACCCAGCACGAGCCCCACCGCCCACGCGGCCAGGCCGAGCGGCCCGGCCAGATAGCCGGCAAGGTACGGCATCAGCATGTAGAAACCCAGGTTGATGCCGAACTGGTTGACCATCAACAACCGACTCGGCAGGTCGAAACTGCGGAACTGTGCGACGAGCCCGGTCATCCGGCGACCGCCATCGGGTCGGTGACCGTCTCGCAGCGGGTCCAGGACTGCACCACGCGATCGCCCGGAGTGTCGATCGTCTCGGGCTCATCGGCCGGTTGGTGATCGAGCAGGCCCAGATCACGGCAGTAGTCGTCGTTGTACACCGTGTCGAAGTACCGCTGCGGGCCGTCGGGGAACACCGCGGCAATCGTGGTGCCCGGCGGATGGTTTCGTGCTGCCCAGCCGGCCACCAGACCGACCGCGCCCACGCTCCATCCCCCGCTCGCGTAGTACGTCGACGCCAGCGTCCGGGCGGCCCACACCGCGTCGGCCGGCGCGACCCAGTGCACCTCGTCGAACGCGCCGTAATCCACGTTGCGGGGGTAGATGCTCGAGCCGAGACCCCGCATGACGCGGGTCGCGGCGGGCTGACCGAAGATGGTCGAACCGATCGTGTCCACCCCGATCAGGCGCAGGTCCGGGTTGAACTCACGCAGCACCCGCGCCACGCCGGCCGAGTGCCCGCCCGTACCGACCGAGCAGACCAGCACGTCGACCCGGCCGATCTGTGCGTTCAGTTCCAACGCGAGCGGCCGGTACGCCTCCACGTTGTCGGGGTTGTTGTATTGGTCCGGGTACCAGGCGGTGTCGTCGCCCGCGAGCAATTCGGCCACCCGGTCCCGCCGGGCCTGCTGCCAGCCACCGGTGGGGTGCGGCTCGCTCACCATCGAGACGTCGGCACCGTAGGCGGTCAACATGCGCTCGACGATGGGCTCCAGACCCGGATCGGTCACGACGGTGACCGGATGGTGGTAGATCGTTCCCGCGAAGGCGAGTCCGAGTCCCAATGTCCCACTGGTCGATTCGATGATGCGACCACCCGGTTTCAGGTCGCCGCGGGCCCGGGCCTGCTCCACCATGTGCATGGCGGGGCGGTCCTTCATACCGCCCGGGTTGAAGCCTTCGAGCTTGGCCCAGAATCCGCGCCCGGTATCGGCGAACGGAGTGGACACCCACAGGGTGGGAGTGTGGCCGACCATGGTGTTGGGCCCACGGTTTCGGCGCAGAACATGGAAGGATCTGGTGGACAGGGCATGGTTCATGGATTCGTCGTTTCTGTATCGGACCGCGCAGAGCGCGGCGACTGACCTGGACAGCGTCAAGACGCTGTCTGTCAGCGGCGCGCGATACAGATCCGGAGCAGAAGTGTTTGCCCGGCGAGTGGGATCCGATGACGGTCAGGCGGACCCCGCTGAGCCCGCACGGCAGCACACCCGCACAGCACCGCGCAGCCGACGACGAGCACAACCATCGAGAACGCCGCCACGGCAAGGTAATTCCGCGGGAGCACGGCGGCGGTGAATCCGTCCGGCATGTGCGAGGCGGCATCATCGCCGATATGAGGGTGATCGAGCGTCAGCTCACCACTGTCGAAACCGATTGCCGCAGCGACCGGGTGCGGCAGGTGTGCCGGGTCATCGTGATCGGTGATCTGGGCCAGCCCGGCAAAGGCTGCCGCCCACAGGACGATCGCCAACAGGGCCGCGAGGGACTTCATCGGAAACGTCTCAGCCGCAGGCTGTTACTGACCACGAACACCGAGGAGAACGCCATCGCCGCACCGGCAAGCATGGGGTTGAGCAGCCCGGCCGCTGCCAGCGGCAACGCGGCAACGTTGTAGGCGAAGGCCCAGAACAGATTCCCCTTGATGGTGGCCAGCGTGCGCCGGGACAGCCGGATGGCATCGGCGGCGGCACGCAGATCCCCGCGCACCAGCGTCAGATCGCTGGCCTCGATCGCGACGTCGGTGCCGGTCCCCATGGCCAGGCCGAGGTCTGCCTGAGCCAGTGCCGCGGCATCGTTGACACCGTCGCCGACCATCGCCACCACCCGGCCCTCGTCCTGCAGCCGTTTGACCACGTCGACCTTGTCCTGCGGCAGCACCTCGGCGTACACCTCGTGCACGCCGACCTGTTCGGCGATCGCGTGGGCCGCTGCCTCGTTGTCGCCGGTCAGCATGATCGGCTCCAGACCGAGGGCGCGTAGTTGCCCGATCGCCTCTTTCGAGGTGGGCTTCACCGCGTCGGCCACCACCAGCACGGCGCGTGCCTGTCCGTCCCACCCCACGGCAATGGCCGTGCGAGCCTGGCTCTGCGCCTCGCGCATCGCAGTGTCCAGGTTCGGCGGCAACTGCTGTCCCCAGTCGGCGAGCAGTTGACGTCTCCCGACCACGAGGGCGTGGCCGTCGACGACTCCCTGTACCCCGAGGCCCGCCACGTTGGCGAAATCCTCGACCGAGGGCAGCTCGCCCAGCTTGTCTCGGGCACCCTTGGCGATGGCCCGCGCGATCGGGTGCTCGGAGCCGTCCTCGACCGCACCGGCCAACCGCAGCACCTCGACGGGGTCCTCGCCGGAGGCGGTGATCACGTCGAGCAGCGTCATCGCCCCGGTGGTCACCGTCCCGGTCTTGTCCAGCACCACGGTATCCACGTGGCGGGTCGACTCGAGAACCTCGGGTCCCTTGATCAGGATGCCGAGTTGGGCGCCGCGGCCGGTGCCGACCAGGAGCGCGGTCGGGGTCGCCAGGCCCAGCGCGCACGGGCAGGCGATGATCAGCACCGCCACCGCGGCGGTGAACGCCGCGGCCACCGATCCGCCGGTGCCCAACCAGAACCCGAGCGTGCCCACCGCGAGCGCGATGACGATCGGCACGAAAACCGCGGACACCCGGTCGGCCAGGCGTTGTGCCTGCGCCTTTCCGGATTGCGCGTCCTCGACCAGCTGCGCCATCTGGGCCAGCTGGGTGTCGGATCCGATTCGCTTGGCGCGCACCACGAGCCGTCCGCCGACGTTGACCGTCGCACCGACGACCTGGTCGCCGGGTCCCACTTCGACCGGAACCGATTCCCCGGTGAGCATCGAGGCATCCACCGCCGACGAGCCCTCGACCACCTCACCGTCGGTGGCGATCTTCTCGCCGGGCCGGACCACGAATTCGTCGCCCACAGACAGTGACTCGATGGGGATGCGTTGTTCCACGCCGTCTCGGAGAACCGCGACGTCCTTGGCGCCCAGCTCCAACAGCGCGCGCAGGGCCGCGCCCGCGCGCCGCTTGGAACGCGCCTCGAAGTACCGGCCGGCCAGAATGAAAGTGGTGACGCCTGCGGCGACTTCCAGGTAGATGTTGCCGGTGCCGTCGGTCTGCGAAATGGCCAGCGAGAACGGATGCGTCATGCCCGGCATCCCGGCGGTACCCCAGAACAGCGCGTACAGCGACCAGCCGAATGCCGCGATGGTGCCCATCGAGATGAGCGTGTCCATGGTGGCGGTGCCGTGCCGCAGATTTGTCCATGCCGCGCGGTGGAACGGCAGCGCGCCCCACACCACGACCGGCGCGGCCAGGGTCAGCGAGAGCCACTGCCAGTTGGTGAATTGCAGTGCGGGGACCATCGCCATGGCCACGACCGGGATGGTCAGCACGGCCGAAACGATCAGGCGGGTGCGCAACGCGGCGGTCGGATCATCCTCGACGTGGTCCTCGCCCCGCTCGGTGGCGGGCAGTTGTGCTGTGTAACCGGCGGTTTCGACGGCATCGATCAGCTGCTCGGGGGTGACCTCGCCGGCGACGTCGACGGTGGCCTTCTCGGTCGCGAAGTTCACCGTCGCGCTGACGCCGTCGAGCTTGTTGAGCTTCCGCTCGATGCGCCCGGCACATGAGGCACACGTCATCCCACCGATCTCCAGTACGACGTGGCCGGTGGCGGTGCTCACGGTGCCCCCTCAACGGTGAATTCGGCGGTGTGCACCGTATTTCGGTGCTTGAAATCCAGGAACAACCGGTACTCACCGGCGCTGGGAAGTGTGGCGTGGAAGGCGATCTGGGGGCCCGGCGCCGTGGCGGAGTCGGCGGCATCACTCATCGGATGGACGTGCAGGTACTCCAGATCCGACGCGCGCAGCGCGACCAGGTGCCCGTAGGCGCCCAGGTACGGCTGCAGGTCGGTGACCGGCTTGCCGTCCCGACTGACCGACAGGGTCAGCTCCGAGGGCTGTCCGGCCTTGGCCACCCCGGCGAGCGTGACCGTATATCCGTCGACCATGGCGATGTCGGCCGGTGCGGGCAGCGGCTGCGGCCGGTATCTACCGGCGACGTTCAGGTCCGCTCCGAGGGTGACCGCATGACCGTCACCCGGAACGAAGTCGGCGAACACCCGGTAGTCCCCGGGCTCGGCCAGATCCAGCGGAACACTCCACGTGCCCGATTCGTCGAGCACCGGATGCACATGCTGATAGCGCGCGAGGTCGCGCCGCACCACGATCAGATGAAGCAGCTTTTCGTGGCTCTCGACGTACTCGGTCACCGGTGCGCCCGCGCTGTCGACGATCCGGAACCGCAGAGGCACCGCGGCGCCGGTCGGCAGCGCGGCCTGATCGAGTTGCAGCGTGTACGCCGCGGCGTGACCGGAGTCGTGGCCGGCGGTCGGGGCGCTGCTCGGCGTGACCGCCGAGCCGATCCCGAACGACACGGCGAACACCACGACGAGTCCGACGACGAACCCGGCGAGCTTCTGCGGCGCACTCATGATCGACTGTGGTTTCAGCCTGCGACGGCGTAGCCGGCCTCGGCGACTGCGTCGCTGATGGCGGACGGATCCAGCTGGTTGTCGCTGCCGATGGTCACCAGCCCGGTCGACAGATCGACCTCGACGGTGTGTACACCGGGGATGCCGCCGACCTCTTCACGCACCGACGTGGCGCAGTGCCCGCAGGTCATGCCGGTGACGGTGACAGTCTGGGTGTTCATCAATTTCCTCCTGAACCAGCTTGGCAGTCGCCTCATACTATACCCCCCTAGGGTATTAGTTTCCCATGGTCCCTCTCCCACTCCTGCACTATGGGCTGATGCAGCACATACCGGGCGGCTACCGGGCCCTGGTCGTCGACGACGAGGCCCCGCTCGCCGAGGTCATCGCCAGCTATCTGACCCGCGACCAATTCGAGGTCACCGTCGCCCACGAAGGGGCCGAAGCGCTGCGGCTGGCCCGCGAGGTCGACCCCGACGTGGTTGTCCTGGACCTCGGCCTGCCCGGCATCGACGGCGTGGAAGTGTGTCGACAACTGCGTACGTTCTCCGACGCCTACGTGGTGATGCTGACCGCCCGCGACACCGAGATGGACACCATCGTCGGCCTGTCGGTGGGCGCCGACGACTACATGACCAAACCGTTCAGCCCGCGGGAGCTGGTGGCCAGAGTGCGGGCCATGCTGCGCCGACCCCGCGTCTCCTCCCCCGCGGCGGCCGACGACCGGGTGTTCGGCGCGCTGCGCATCGATGTCGACGGACGGCAGGTCTTCCTCGACGACGAACCGATCATGCTGACACGCACCGAATTCGACGTGCTTGCCGCCCTCTCGGCCCGGCCCGGCGTGGCACTGAGCCGTCGCCAACTCCTCGAATCCGTATGGGAAACAACCTATGTCGGTAACGAACACCTTGTCGACGTCCATATCGGTCACCTCCGCCGCAAACTCGGTGACGACCCGACCGACCCGCTGTACGTGATCACGGTGCGCGGCGTCGGATATCGCATGGGCACCGGGCAGGACGGCCAGCGATGACCGTCGGCCTGCGCACCCGGCTGCTGTCGGCCCAGGCCCTGGTACTGGTCGCGGGCGCCGGCACCACCGGACTGGTGGCCGCCATCGTCGGGCCGCCGCTGTTCCGCGAACATCTGCACCGCGCGGGGGTTTCCGGCGACTCGGCCGAGCAGATGCACGCCGAGGAAGCGTACGTCTACGCCACGGCCATCTCGATCGCGGTCGCGTCCTGCGTCGCGATACTGGCGGCCCTCATCGTCACCTGGTATGTCGGCAGACGGCTGCAGCGATCCCTGACCGAGGTGACCCGGGCCGCGACGGCCATCGCCGACGGCCACTACGACTCGCGGGTGCCACCGGCCCATCTCGGCGACGAATTCGACTCCCTGGCCAGCTCTTTCAATCAGATGGCCGGACGACTGGAGGCTGTCGACGCCGGCCGCCGCAGGCTGTTCAGCGATCTGGCTCATGAGATCCGCACCCCGGTTTCGGTATTGGAGGCCTACTTCGAGGCCATCGAGGACGGCGTGAGAACCCTTGACCCCGAGACCGTCACGATGCTGCGCCAGCAGACCCACCGCCTGGTCCGGTTCGCCGGCGACGCTGCCGCCCTGGCCAAGGCCGAGGAGAGCCTGGCCACGATCACCCCGGTACCGGTAGCGACACGCACTGTGGTGGCGGCCGCCGTCGCCGCAGCGCAGGACCGGTTCGACGACAAGGGCGTGACGTTGCGAACCCAGGTCGCCGAGGATCTCCCGGAGCTGTGGGCCGATCCTCACCGGCTGGCCCAGATTCTGGGCAACCTGCTCGACAACGCGCTGCGACACACTTCGGCCGGAGGGCAGGTGACGATCGGCGCCACCACCGGTCCCGCGAGCGGCACCCTGACGCTGACCGTGACAGATACCGGCGAGGGCATCCCCGCCGAGCACCTGCCCCATGTCTTCGAACGCTTCTACCGGGCCGACACCGCACGCGACCGCGACCACGGCGGGTCAGGCATCGGGCTGGCGATCGTGAAGGCGCTGGTCGAAGGGCACCACGGACGGATCGAGGTGACCAGCCCGGCGAGCGGCGCGGGTACCGGGACCACCTTCACGATCACCCTGCCGGCCGGTTAGAGCGAACCCAGGATCTGGCGCATGGTGTCGATCTCCTGCTGCTGGGTCTTCACGATGGTGCGGGCCATGTCGACCGCAGCGGGATACCGGCCGTCCTTGATCTCGTCCTGAGCCATGGTGATCGCGCCCTCATGGTGGGCGATCATGTGCGTCAGGTACAGCTTGGCCGCCTCGACGCCCTGGGCGTTGCGCAGCGCGGTCATGTCGGCCTCCGACACCATGCCCTGCATCGCGGGCATGTCGCCCTGCCCCATGTTGCCGTGGCCCGTGTCGCCATGGCCCTGCTGCGGCATCGGGGGCATCGGCGGGTTGCCCCACTGTGTCAGCCAACCCTGCATCTGCGCGATCTCCGGAGCCTGCGCACCCTTGATCTGGGTGGCAAGTTCGGTGACCCGCGCGTCGATGCCCTGCTTGGCCAGCAGCACGTCGCTCATCTCGACCGCCTGCTGATGATGCGGAATCATGTGCTGGGCGAACATCACATCGGCGTCGTTGTGCGCCGAGTTGTCCGCTTCGCCCGGAGCCTGTGGGCTCGCCACCGTCGCCGAAGTGGCGGTGGTCGCATCTGCCGCCCCGTCGTTGGACTGGTTGCTACAGCCGGCCACCAGGGCCGCCGCCACCACCGCACCGGCACCCAGCATCATCAGTTTCGTCATACCTCAAGGTTCCCCAGGCTGGATGTGGCTGTCCTAGTCGTTCGATGAAGATTCGATAAAGGTCTACGCGATCCGGGCGCGGAACAGCTTGACGTCGTTCTTGACGCCCTTGAGGTGGCGGGCGCCGGCGAACGACCAGCTGAACCGGTCCCCGTCACCGACCGCGGTCCGGGTGGACTCCGCCACGAGTACGGTCCCGGGCCGGGCCGCCCCGGTCACCCGACTGGCCAGGTTCACCGAACCGCCGAACCAGTCGCCGGCCCGGCTCACCGCAGGCCCGGTCGCCAGACCGACGCGCAGCCGCGGGAACTCTTCGTCGATTTCGGTGACCGCCACCAACCGCAGCGCCGCATCCAGAAGCGCCGCGGCATCGGTACTGACGAGCATCACCGCATCGCCGATCGTCTTGATCAACCGCACCGGGCCGACCGCCACGTCGTGAGCCGCCTCAGCCAGCCGATTCGCCAGCCTCTCAAGGTCTTCGGGTTGCACCATCTCGCCCAGCCGGGTGAACCCCACGATGTCGGCGAACGCGATGGTGACCAGCCGCGCACCGGGCAGCGGAACCCCCTCGGCCCGCTCGGACGCGCTGACCGCCTCGGTCTCCATCGCATGACGCAATTGCACGAACAGCATGTCGGAGATCATCGGACCGATCAGCGGGGCCGCCTCGGCCACCAGCGCCTCACTGGCCTTGGCGGTTTCCAATTCCGTTGCCGCCGGTGTCAATACCGCCGCCAGCGCGGCGTAGCGCATCACCTCGGCAGCCCGGCTGAGCCCCTCGGAGAG
Organism: Mycolicibacterium peregrinum; assembly: GCF_001665785.1. Classification (GTDB taxonomy): domain Bacteria; phylum Actinomycetota; class Actinomycetes; order Mycobacteriales; family Mycobacteriaceae; genus Mycobacterium; species Mycobacterium peregrinum_A. The sequence continues at coordinate 10,975 of NZ_LZSO01000025.1, read as the reverse complement.
CACCCGGGTGATCTGCACGATCTGATCCGGATCGATACCCAGTTCCAGGAAGCGCTCGGCGAAGCCCACCGCCTCGGCGTCGGCCCGCAACAGCACCGCAGCGTCCGGATCCTCGACTGTGGCCAGCCCCATCGCCCGCTGCAACCGCTGCACCAGCTCGACGTCAAGTCCCGTCTGCTCACTGATCTCGCGGGTCGACACATAGGTGCCGTCATCTCCGGCGACCCGGCGTGAGGCCAGCAGCATAGGGGTGCCGGCCTGGCGGATCTGGTCGGCGCTGATGCCGCGAGCCAGAAGCCACTCGACCAGCTCGGCGCGCTGCGCACCGGCCTCGCCGTCGAGTCCGTCCAGGAGTGTGGGGTCGGCCGTCATCAGGTCAAGGTATACCGCGCACCGCATGAACCGCCGGAGCCGTCGACGAGGTGAGCAGCATCGACATGTCCTGCGGGTACCGAACGTCCACGACCACCGAATCCCCGAACCGGTACGGCCTACCCGCCACGAGGCCGGCGAACTGCTTACGCAGACGCGACATTTCGGCGCGCACGGTCACCACTCGCGACCGGTCACCGTAGAGATCCTCGGCGAGTTCCGGTGCCGACCGGCCCTGCTCGCTGGTTGCCAGCACCAGCAGGATCTCGGCATGACGGCTGGAGATGCTGCGCCGCCAATTGCCGAACTGGCCGGCCATCTCCAGCAACGGCTCCCCGTCACGCAGGTCGAGGATGACCTTCGATGGCGCCACAGTGGACTCCGCGTCGTCCGCCACCCGGACCAGCCACCCGCCCGGCAACGACTCCACATCGCACATGCCCAGCGGTGGGATCCACACACGGCCAGGTAAACCATTCTCGGGCAACAGGATCCGATTGTGCATCGGTAATGACGCCACCGCCGCCACCCAACCCTCGGCGTCGACCGCCAGGGCCGGGCCACCCACCCTGGCCAGCATCGGCGCCGCGACGGTGCGCAACTGGTTCAACGTGCGGTCGTGCGCTTCGCGGAGCTGGGATTCGGCCAGTCGCGCCACCAGATCCACCAGTGCCACCGTCGTCGGGTGCACCGTCGGAGCCGGGCCCGACACGTCGACCACCCCGATCACCTGCCCGGTGCGCGGATCGCGGATCGGGGCACCGGCACACGTCCACGGGTGGTGACTGCGCAGGAAGTGCTCGGCCGAGAAGATCTGCACCGCACGATGGGAGGCCAGCGCGGTGCCGATGCCGTTGGTGCCCACCGCGTTCTCACTCCAGGACGCACCCTCGATGAAGCCAAGCCGGTCGGCCAGGCCCAGCACCCGCGGCGATCCGGACCGCCACAGCACCCGACCGCGCGCATCGGCGATCACCAGGATGTTGTCGCCCTCTTCGATCACCGATTCGAGCCCGCGCGTGACTTCGTCGAGTACCGACATCAGCCCCGACTGTTGCCTGAGCAAGTCCAGCCCGGTGGTCTCGACGCGGGGCGGGATGTGACGTTCGGGGTTGATCCCCTTGGCCCGCAATCTGTTCCAGGAGTCTTCGATCACCGAGCGCGGGCGCGCGGGCGCCCGGTCGCCGGACATGGTCGCGTCGTACACGGCCGACAACAGCATCGCGTAACGCCGCGGGTCCTCGCCGGAGGAAACCGCGGGCTCAGGTACCGACGAACCAGCCATCACCGCTGATTGTGCTCCACATCACAACACGACGCCACGCCGACCCGCCGATCGACAAACTGACCCTAACGTCAAATCCGCCTGACGATCGGCGGCAGGCTCGAATGTTTTTGCTTTGTCAGCTATTTCAGGCCGCCTTGCCCTGCGATCTCATGAAACGCCTGCGCTCGGGTCGACCAGAACCTTCATCTTCTCACCTGCATGCAGAGCCTCGAATCCCTCGTCGATCACGTCGTCGAGGGCGATGGGAGTAACCCACCCCTTCGGGTCGTACAACCCCTGCGCCATGAGGTCGATGACCGCCTCGAAGTCGGCTGAGGTGTAGCACAGTGAGCCCTGGATCCGGGATTCGTTCATCACCAGGTTGAGCAGCGGTGTCGCGAGCGGCTTCTCGTAGATCGCGACACTGACCGTCGGCCTGCGCGCCCCCACGCATGCTGTCGCCGCGGCGATGGCCGGCGCGACCCCTGCGGCGTCGTACGCCGCGTCGGCACCGCGGCCGTCGGTGCGATCGGCGATGAATGCGGGAACATCGGTGGCGGTCGGGTCCAAGGTCCTGGCCCCGAGCGCCTCGATCGCCGCGCGCCTGGTGGGCGACGGCTCCACCACGAACACCTCGTCGAGGCCTTTGCCGCGCAGCGCAAACCAGAGCCCGATGCCGATCGGGCCGGCCCCGAAGATCACCGCGGTGTGCAGCGGACCGACCTCCCCGAGGGTCGCGGCGTGGTAGGCCACCGACATCGGTTCCACCAACGCGCCCAGTTCGAGCGACACGTTGTCGGGCAGGCGGTGCAACATGTCGGCCGGAACGACGGTGTACTCGGCCATGCCGCCGTCGGACATCAGGCCGTGAAACCCGATCTGCTGACAGATGTTGTAGGTGCCGGCCCGGCACGGTGCGCAATTGCCACATCGGTAGATGGGCTCGATCGCAACCCGGTCGCCGGGCGCATACCCGGTGACACCGGCGCCCACCTCGGTGATGGTTCCGGAGAACTCGTGCCCCATGGTCAGCGGCAACTGCCTGCCGGTCAACGGATGTGGTTCGGTGGGCACAAAAATCGGGCCCGCGTAATATTCGTGCAGGTCAGTGCCACAGATTCCATTGAAACCGACTTTGATCTTGACGGTGCCGGGGGCGGGATCGGGTTCCGGGACGTCGGCGATCTCGACCTTGTTCGGTCCGTAGTACACGGCTGCTTTCATGGTGGATGTTTCTAGGCCCATGCCCCTACATGTCGTAAGGGTTGCAAGGCGTTGCGATGTCTTACCGCAGGTCGTTTCGCACGCAAATGCCTGGCCGGATGCAACCCCGTGCAACCCTTGTTGCGGTGTTTGACACGGTGTGGGCTGGGCCACATGACACAGACCACCGCCGCACCGCTGACCACACTGTCACCGCAGGAACGGGTTGACACCTGGCTGGCCGACTTCGAATCCGCGCTGGCAGACCGGGACATCGAACGCGTCGTCGGGAAGTTCGCGACGGACAGCTTCTGGCGGGATCTGGTCTCGTTCACCTGGAACCTCAAGACCGTCGAGGGCCACGAGGGCATCACCGACATGCTGGCCGCACGGCTGAACGACACCGACCCCTCGGGGTTCCGGACGGCGGAAACCCCCACCGAGGACTTCGACGGCGAGCACGTCATCACCTCGGCATTCATCGAGTTCGAGACCTCGGCGGGTCGCGGCAAGGGCCACCTGCGGCTGCGCGACGAACTGGGCTGGACCCTGTTGACCACGCTCCAGGAACTCAAGGGCCACGAGGAGCGCAAGGGCGCCAACCGGCCGTTGGGCGCGATTCACGGCTCGGATCCCGACACTCGCTCGTGGTCCGAGAAGCGTCTCGACGAGGAGCTCACCCTGGGCTACTCCCAGCAGCCCTACACCCTGGTCATCGGCGGTGGGCAGGGCGGCATCGCCCTCGGCGCCCGGCTGCGTCAACTCGGGGTGCCCGCCATCGTCGTCGATCAACACGAACGCCCCGGCGATCAGTGGCGCAAACGCTACAAGTCGCTGTGCCTGCACGACCCGGTCTGGTATGACCACCTGCCGTATCTGCCCTTCCCGGCGAACTGGCCGGTGTTCGCCCCCAAGGACAAGATCGGCGACTGGCTCGAGTTCTACACCCGGGTAATGGAAGTGCCGTACTGGAGCTCGACCACCTGCCTGTCCGCCACCTACGACGATGACGAACAGCGATGGACCGTCGAGGTCAATCGCAACGGCGAAGCGGTGACCCTGCGGCCCGTGCAGCTCGTGCTCGCGACGGGAATGTCGGGCAAGCCCAACATTCCGACGCTGCCCGGCCAGGAAGTGTTCCGGGGCGAGCAACACCATTCCAGCCATCACCCCGGCCCGGACCGATACGTCGGCAAGCGCGCCGTCGTGATCGGTGCCAACAACTCCGCACACGACATCTGTAAGGCGTTGTACGAGAACGACGTCGACGTGACGATGGTCCAGCGATCTTCCACCCACATCGTCAAGTCGGACTCACTGATGGAGCTGGGCCTGGGCGCCCTGTACTCGGAGCGCGCAGTGGCTGCCGGAATGACCACCGAGAAGGCGGATCTGACGTTCGCGTCACTCCCGTATGCCATCATGGCCGACTTCCAGCGGCCCATCTACGACGCGATCCGCCAGCGCGACAAGGACTTCTACGCGCGACTGGAAGCCGCCGGGTTCGACCTGGACTTCGGCGACGACGACTCCGGCCTGTTCATGAAATACCTACGGCGCGGATCGGGCTACTACATCGACGTCGGCGCCTGCGAACTGGTCGCCGACGGCAGCATCAAACTCGCCCACGGTGAGGTCGAGCGGCTGACCGAAGACTCGGTGATCCTGACCGACGGCACCGAACTACCCGCCGATGTGGTGGTGTACGCCACCGGGTTCGGATCGATGAACGGCTGGGCGGCAGACCTGATCAGCCAGGAAGTCGCCGACCGGATCGGCAAGGTGTGGGGTCTGGGTTCGGGCACCACCAAGGACCCCGGTCCATGGGAAGGTGAACAACGCAACATGTGGAAGCCCACCCAGCAGCCCAACCTGTGGCTCCACGGGGGGAATCTGCACCAATCCCGGCACTATTCGCTGTATCTGGCGTTGCAGCTCAAGGCCCGCTACGAAGGCCTGGAAACGCCGGTGTACGGACTGCAGGAGGTCCATCACCTGAGCTGACGGCTTACGACATGGCGCCCCGAACGTGACTCCCCCCACGCCGTTCGGGGCGCCCGCGTGTGTACGGGGTATACATGCGAGGGTGCGTCGATGGTTGTGGAGTCTTGCCGTTCTGCTGATCGTCGCGGTTACCGTGTCCGCCGCCGGGTACTGGGTGTCGAAGTCACGCACCTTCGCCCTCACCGGGCACCTGGTGCACCGGGTCGACACCTCGGCCAAGGTCGTCGCCCTCACTTTCGACGACGGTCCAACTACCCACACCCCTGAGGTGTTGCGGATGCTCAGCGACGCCGGGGTTCGAGCCACCTTCTATCTCACCGGTGCGGAATTGAGCACTGCACCGCAGTTCGGCACCGCGATCGCCACGGCAGGCCACGAGATCGGCAACCACAGCTACTCGCATCGACGGATGGTCTTGACGTCGCCGGCCACCGTCGCCGACGAGATCGAACGCACCGACACCGCGATCCGTGCCACCGGCTACCAGGGCCCGATCACTTTCCGCCCGCCGTACGGCAAGAAGCTCTGGACACTGCCGCACTACCTGTCCACCCACGATCGGACCATGGTCACCTGGGACGTCGAACCTGACTCCGCTACCACGGCTGATGCCGATGCGATCCTGGCCGAGACCGTCTCCAGGGCACAGCCAGGCTCGATCATCCTGTTGCATGCCATGTATGACAGCCGCGCTTCCTCGCGTACCGCAGTACCCCGAATCATCGACGAATTACGCTCGGCTGGTTACCGATTCGTCACCGTGTCCGAACTTCTGGCCGGCCCGTGACCGAGCTGCTGCACGGGCTGGATCCCATCCTCGGACAGCGGCCCCGAGTGCTGATCCTGGGAAACATGCCGAGCGTGATGTCGTTGGCCTCGGGCCAGTACTACGGCAATCCACGCAACGCGTTCTGGCGGATCACCGGTGCACTGTTCGGGTTCGATGCCGATGCGCCTTATCCAGATCGTGTTGATGCCCTGCACGCGCACCGGGTGGCGGTGTGGGATGTGCTCCGGTCCTGCCGGCGGGTGGGCAGCCTGGACTCCGCGGTCGAACGGAACAGCATGGTGCCCAACGACTTTGCGGAGTTCTTCGCGGCGCACCACACTCTGGAGCGAGTGGTGTTCAACGGGGCTGCCGCCGAGACCAACTACCGGCGCCTGATCGGCACTCCCCCGTTGCCCAGCGTGCGGGCTCCGTCGACCAGTCCCGCCCAGACCATGCGCTTCGAGGGCAAACTGGCCGCCTGGCGGGCAGTACTGGAGACAAGCTGACAATATTCAGCGGTTGATCACCCATTGCGGCGTGATCGACCGTTACGCTTTCCGCCACCATGACATATCCACCGCAAAGCCCGTGGCCGGGCCAGCAGCCACCCTGGCCGCCCATGCCAGCTCCCCCGCCCGTACCTGCACCACGGCGCGGCAACAAGACATTCGCCTGGGTCATCTTGGCGGTTGTGGTCTGCCTGCTACTCGTGGCGGGAGTCATGTTCTTCCTCGGCTCGGGAGAAGACTCCAAGACGGTCAAGGACTCGTCCCTGCAGCGCACACTGCTGGACCGCGCCGAGGCAGGCAACATCCTGGGCGTCGGGGTACTGGTGGGCGACCCCAATTACGATAACGGGGCTATCCAATCCACCTTTGACACCGAGCGCGGGAACGATCCGTGCGTGATCGGCGATCCGGCCACCGCGGGCTGGTACCAGGACACCGGCTCGACGGCGGTACGCCGGCAGTTCCTGCAATCCAGTGAAGGGAACGACGCCGGGGCAGACGTGATGTTCGACCAGGCGGTGATCGCGTACGCCGATGCCGACGCCGCACGCGCGGTGGTCCAGAACATCCGGGACAAGTGGCAGCAATGCGTCGGCAAGGATGTAAGCCAGACGATGCCGGGCGAAGATCCGTGGCCGTGGCACATCGGGGACATCTCGGAAAGCGACGGCGTGGTGTTGGGGTACGCCACGGACCTCAGCGAGGATGCCAACGGCTGGGTGTGTCGCTTCGGCATGGCACCGAGACACAACGTGGTGGCCGAGGTGCAGGTATGCAGCGCTACGGCCGATGCCGGCTCGGTCGGCAAATTGATGGCCAAGATGAGCGAGAAGATCGACACCGCCGCAGAAGCGAACGGTTCGCGCCATCGCCACTTCCGGTTCTGGCGGCGCCACCACTGAGCGTCGCCGCAGGTCGTTGCTCGATGCGTCGTTGCCGCGGAAAAGGTCCATCGTGGCAGTGTGACAACCCCGCCCCTGCGGCGTTGCTGCGTTCTATTCTCGATGCAGCAGGTTCTCCGATGGCGGGGGCTTCGAATGACGGAAACTGCGACGTGCCGCTCGTGTGGCACCGAGCCGCGGGCAGGCGCCCGGTACTGCGACGCGTGCGGCGCGCCCGTCACATCGACTCCGGGCGCTGAATACAAGCAGGTCACTGTCTTGTTCGCCGACGTCGTCCGGTCCATGGACATCGCAGCGACCCTGGGCGCCGAACGGCTCCGCGAGATCATGAGCGACCTGTTCAACCACTCCGCCGCCGTGGTCCGCCGATACGGCGGCACCGTCGACAAATTCACAGGTGACGGCATCATGGCCATCTTCGGCGCACCGGTTGCGTTGGAAGACCATGCTTTTCGCTCCTGCCTGGCCGCGCTCGAGATCCAGCAGCAGACCGCCCTACTGGCGGTGCAGGTGACGGCCCGCGACGGCCTCGATCTGCAGCTGCGCATCGGACTGAGCTCTGGTCAGGTCATCACCGGGGAAGTCGGCACCGACACGATGAGCTACACCGCGATCGGTGAGCACGTGGGCATGGCGCAGCGCATGGAATCGGTCGCCCCGCCCGGCGGGGTGATGCTCACCGAGTCGACCGCACGCCTGGTCGAAGGCACCATGATGCTGGGCGAGACAGAGATGGTGCAGGTCAAGGGCGCCGAGCACCCGATCCGAGCCCGCCGGCTGCTCGAGCTCAATTCCGCACACAACCTGCTCAATGTCGGAGAATCGACCCTGGTCGGTCGGGGTTGGGAATTGTCCGCCGTCGAGGGCATCCTCGAACGTTCGATCCAAGGGCACGGCAGCATCGTCCTGCTCGTGGGCGGACCCGGTATCGGCAAGAGCCGGCTGGTCAGCGAACTCGCGGCAAAGGCGGCCGCACGCGGGGTGCCGGTGCATTCCACATTCTGCGAGTCCCACACCAGCGAACTCCCATTCCATGCCATCACCGGCCTGCTGCGGGCGGGATTCGGCGTGGCGGACCTCGACCGTGAGGCGGCCCGCGCGAAGCTTCGTGACCAGGTTCCCAACGACACCACAGACAGCCTGGAGTTACTCGACGACCTGCTCGGCATCGGCGACCCCGACGTCGCTCTGCCGACGATCGACCCCGACGCCCGGCGGCGGCGGCTCACCACCCTGGTCAACGCCGCGTCGCTGGCGCGGAGCGCCCCGGCGGTCTATGTCGTCGAGGATGCCCACTGGATCGACGGGGTCAGCGAATCGATGTTGTCGGACTTCCTCTCGGTGACACCACAGACGCCATCCCTGGTCGTGATCACCTACCGCCCCGAATACCACGGCGCGCTGAGCCACGTCCATGGGGCGCAGACGATAGTGCTTGCACCACTGGATGATTCCGAGACCTCGGCCCTGATCAACGAGATGCTGGGGAACGGTGACGGGGTCGCCGACCTGACCGACACCATCGCCGGACGTGCTGCCGGGAACCCGTTCTTCGCCCTCGAGATCGTGCGCGACCTGGCCGAGCGGGGCCTGCTCCGCGGCGAACGCGGCTCCTACGTGCTGTCCGACGGACAAAGCGGAGTGAGCGTGCCGGCCACGCTGCAGGCCACCATCGCCGCCCGGATCGACCGACTGGCCCCGGCGGCCAAACGAACGCTGAGCGCCGCTGCGGTGATCGGGTCCCGATTCAATGCGGGGCTGCTGGCCTGCCTGGACACCGAGCCGATCTTCGAGGATCTGATCGAAGCCGAGCTGATCGATCAGGTGCAGTACACGCCATACGCGGAGTTCGCATTCCATCACCCGATGGTGCGGACCGTCGCCTACGAATCACAGCTGAAGTCCGATCGCGCAGAACTGCATCGGCGCCTCGCCGAGACGATCGCCGCGCGTGAACCCGAACTGGCCGACGAGAACGCAGCATTGATCGCCGAACACCTGGAAGCCGCCGGTGACCTGCATACCGCATACAGCTGGCATATGCGCGCCGGAGCGTGGGCGAACAACCGCGATTCCGCTGCGGCCCACCTGTGCTGGGAGCGCGCCCGCCAGATCGCCGACCTGCTGCCCGCTGATGATCCCGAGCGAGCCGCGATGCGGATAGCTCCGCGCACTCTGGTGTGCGGCAACGGCTTCCGTAGCAAGGTGGGAGTCTCCGGCGCTCGGTTCGAAGAACTGCGGGAGCTGTGCGAGGCCGCCGGAGACAAAGCCTCACTGGCTGTCGGCATGGCCGGGCTGACCGGCGAGCTGATGTTGCAGGGGCGGGTGCGGGAAGCGTCACAGCAGGTGTCGGAGCACATGACTCTGATCGAGTCCATCGGCGACCCTGCGCTCACCGTCGGCTTGTCGGCGACCCCGATCTCGCTCAAGATCGAGAGCGGCGAAATGGGCGAGGTGCTGCGCTGGTCGCAGATGGCGATCGACATGGCCGACGGCGATCCCACCAAGGGCAATTTCATCGTCGGCTCACCGCTGGCAGCAGCTTTCGCGGCACGCAGCATCGCCAAATGGGCTCTGGGCCTTGAGGGTTGGCGCGCGGATCTCGATCATGCGCTGGCCATGGCCCGCAACACCGACAGGTTCACCCACGCTCTCGTGATCACCTGGACGTACTTCACCACGGTGTCCTGCGGAGTACTCCTGGCCAGTGACGAAGCGCTGCGGGACATCGACGGGGCGCTGCAGATCACCGAAGGGGCCGGCGATGACATCGCGCTCGGCCTGGCCCGGGTGACCATGGGATACGCCTTGCTGAACCGAGATTCGCCGGCCGACCGCGAGCGAGGGTTGACCATCCTCGGCCAGGTCCGCCAGATGTGCGTGAGCGGACGGTTCTACATGTCCGAGCTGGTCGGCATCGATGTGTACACCGCGCGCGAACGGGCCAAGCGCGGAGACCGGGCCGGCGCCATCCGTGTGTTACGCGAAGCGATCGACGACCTCTTCCACAGTGGGCAGCTTCCGTACAACATCCTGGCGACCGGGATTCTCGCCGAGGCCCTGCTGGACCGGGGCGCCGAGGGCGATGTGGCCGAGGCCGAGGCGGCGATCGCCAGACTGGCAGCGGCCCCGGCCGAGGACGGTCTGATCATCCGCGACATCATGCTGCTGCGGGTCCGGGCGCTCATCGCCGGCGCCAAGGGCGACGATGCGAGCTACCGCGAATACCGCGACCAATACCGCGATATGGCGACCCGGCTCGGCTTCAAGGGGCATATGGCACAGGCCGCAGCACTGCCCTGACGGGCGGCACTCGAACGAAAGTGACTCTGCCTGTGGATGAATCGTGCGCTGTGGATAACCCCCGGGCGAGTCAGTGGAACGGCGTAGTATCGAACACATGTTCGAGGCCGATTCTGATGTGGACCTGATCGACAAGATCAGTGGCGCCGCCCGGGCGGAATCGGCGGCGATCGCCCGGCGGCTGGCCGCGATCGGGGAACTGGACACCCGCCGTGAACAGGAGTTGGCCGAGTCGATCTTTTGGACCACCGACCCCTTCGAAGAAGTCTCTGCTGAGATCTCGGCGGCGTTGCGGATCAGCCGGGGTCGAGCAGGCACCCAAATTCATCACGCCCGAGTACTGCGCGACAAACTCCCCCTGGTGGCCGCCCGGTTCGCCGCCGGGGACATCGACTACCGGATCGTGCGGATGATCATCGCCCGCACCGGCATCGTCGACCCCACCGTATGGGCCGGACTTGATGAGGAACTCGCGGCCCGGGCCCATAAATGGATGCGGCTGTCTGAACGACAGCTACGCGACCGGGTCGATCAATGGATCGCCACACTCGACCCCAACGGAGTCCGAGTGAATCGCCCCGAGTTTGATGCACACGTGGTTATGGGTGTGCAGCCTCTGATTGGGCTGTGTTTGTAGCGTAATAGA
>NZ_LZSO01000024.1 GCF_001665785.1 Mycolicibacterium peregrinum | reverse complement strand
GACCGCGTTGACTCATCAGAAATGCGCGCGAATGGGTGATTCGTTGCCTCACTGAAAATGCGCGCGTAGGCCCAGTGGATGGGGTTGAGGTTGGCAGAGCGCAGAGCAATCACCGAGACGGCGGCAGCCCGCTACCAGCTGTCGAGTAAGCGCGGCAAGGGCCGGATTCTCGACGAGTTATGCGCCAACACCGGGTGGCACCGAAACCATGCTCGGAAGGCACTCAGCGCTGCGCTGCAGCCCAAGAGCCTCACCCCGCGCGGTCCCCGGCCAGTGACCTACGGGCCCGAGGTCATCGCCGCGCTGACGGTCTGTTGGATGGTGCTGGGAATGCCTGCCGGCAAACGGCTCGCACCCATGCTCACCGAGCTGGTAGCCGTGCTGCGTCACTTCCGGGAGCTGGTCATCAGTGATGAGACCGCAGAGCTGCTGGTGTCGATGTCGGCGGCCACCATCGATCGCCGGCTGGCCGATGAGCGAGCCAGGTGCAAGATCAAAGGACGTGTAGGCACCAAGCCAGGATCGTTGCTCAAAAGTCAGATCCCGGTGCGTACTTGGGCCGAATGGGACGACGCTGTGCCCGGCTTCGTCGAGATCGACACGGTTTTTCACGACGGCGGCATCCGTGGTGGGGGTCATGCCTTCACGCTGACGGTTACCGACATCGCCACCGGCTGGACCGAGAACCGCTCACTGCCCGACAGGGCGGCAAAACACATAGTGGCCGCCCTCAACCACATCGCCGCCGCGATGCCGTTCCCGATCGTCGGTGTGGACAGCGACAACGGATCAGAGTTCATCAACGACGACCTGCTGGCATGGTGTCAAGATCGCCGCATCACCTTCACCCGGTCACGGCCGGGCAACAAGAACGACGGCTGCCACGTCGAGCAGAAGAACTGGGCGGTGGTTCGCACGGTGGTCGGCTACTACCGCTACGACACCGCGTCAGAACTGTTGCTACTCAACGAGATCTGGCACCTCCAGTCGAAGCTGACCAACTACTTCCAACCCCAACAGAAACTGATTTCCAAAGTCCGCACAGGGGCCAAGGTGTCGAAAAAACACGACAAGGCCACCACCCCGTTTCACCGCGCGATCAGCCACCCTGACCTGACCGTGGACCGCATCGTGGGCCTCAAGCGGACCTACTCACTGATCAATCCAGCCGCCACCGGCCGCCAGATCCAGGCGTTGACCACCCAGCTGTTCACCCTGGCCACCAGCAAAGCCCAAGCCGGCGCCCCTGCCCCAGTCACCAAACGCGCACGCTCACGTGAGGCAACGAACCCCC
>NZ_LZSO01000023.1 GCF_001665785.1 Mycolicibacterium peregrinum | reverse complement strand
TCAACGACGCCAGATCACACGCGGTGAACGCGTCGAAAGCTGCGCGTAACCCCGCCACCGCCTGGACCGCACCCGCCACCATGAATCGAACATACATTCGACCACCGACAACTGCGGCCAGCGCGCTAGACCCGGTCCGGGGCCCAGTACTCCAGCATCTCGGCGAAGGTCTCGAACGCCGGCTTCGACACCCCGTAGGCCGCTTCGAAGTGGATGCTCAACGGGAAACCGAGTTCGGCCACGCCGTCTATGACCCGCTTGTAGAGGTCGAGCATCAGGCGGCGCTTGTCCGCGGGCTCCCGCTGGGCCAGGTCGGTGACGAATGCCTGCTCAGCGGCGACGGCCTCGTTGCCCGGGTCCTGGATGAGCCAGTTGATCAGACCGACCTTGGTCTCCATCTTCGGCACGAACCCGAACGACAGCAGGATCTCTGGGCGGTGATCGGTGGTCTTGGCGAGCTCGGTCAGGAACTCGACGATGGCGTCGGAGTACAGCAGCTGGGTCATGCCGTATGTCGCGCCCTGGTCGCACTTGAAGTTGAACCTGCCCTGCTCGCCCTCACGAGTGGGGATCAGGATGGCGCCACGGTTGGGCACCAGGTCCTCATAGGTCGACAGGGCATCGGTCGGGGCCACACCCTCGCCTTCGCCGTCCTTCATCGTCCGGGGCACGCCGACGAAGGCGATGCCCTCGAAACCCGCCGCACTCAGATCGGTCAGGCGCTCGCCCAGCGCCTCGGAGTCCAGGAACGAGGTGACCTGTGTGCACAGACCGCGCATGCCGGGCAGCTCAGGCCGGAGGATGTTCCAGTAGTCCAGGACATCCATCCGTGGCTTCATCTCGATCGGACGGTCGTCGTCCTCATCGATCATCCCCGGGATCATCACGTGGCGGATCCGGCCTTCGATACCGGTCTCAGATGCCAAGGCGAGCACTTTTCGCGCCTCGTCAACGGGGTACTGCACACCGCGATCAAGGGTGGGCGGGACGAGTTCCAGCGCGATGGTGTTCAGAGGCACCTGATTGCTCCACACTCTCATTACATTCAGACACGGCGTCATGGGCGGCGTTGACCATGACCGGCCGGTCCATCCACCCTACGGAGCCAGGCCGTGCGACCACACAGGTACCTCCGCCAACCCGCAGCGTGGTAGACCACCTGCATGGCTGAGCGCGTCACATTCCCCAGTTCGACAGGCCCGATGCTGGCCGGGGTGATCGATCGGCCCGACGGACCGGTGCGCGGCTGGGGCGTGTTCTCGCACGGCTTCACCCTCGGCAAGGACTCTCCGGCCGCCTCACGGATCTGCAAACAGCTGGCTGCCGACGGCATTGGAATGCTGCGCTACGACGCACTCGGCCTGGGCGGATCCGAGGGCGACTGGGGTGACGGCTCCTTCACCCACAAGACCCAGGACATCATCGAGGCCTGCAAGTTCATGGCCGAGCGCGGCACCCCGGCGGACATCCTGATCGGACATTCGTGGGGCGGTTCGGCGGTCATTGCCGCGGCCCGACGATCACCGGGTGTCCGGGCCGTCGTGACCGTGGGTGCACCCTTCGATCCCACACACGTCGAGCGTCAGTACGACGCGGTGATCGAGCAGGTCTGCGCCGAGGGCAGCGGGCAGTGGATGGTCGGCGGGAAGACCCTGACCCTCAAGCGCGCATTCATCGAGGATGTCCGAGCCACCGAGCTGCTCGACAAGATCAAGGGCCTCAAGATGCCACTGCTCATCCTGCACTCCCCGACCGACAACACCGTCGGCATCAAGAACGCCAGCGACATCTTCTGGGCCGCCCGCCATCCGCGCAGCTTCGTCTCGCTGGAAGGTTCCGAACACCTGCTGACCGGACCCGGGCAGGCCAAACGCGCCGGCCGAATCATCGGCGCCTGGGCCGACGCCTACCTCGACGTGCGATAGCGTCGCTACATGTCTGACGCAGCCACTCAGATCGCGTTCGTGCAAGCCACCTGGCATCGCAACATCGTCGACAAGGCCCGCGAGGGGTTCACCGACCAGATCGGTACCCACGGCTTCGACGGCTCGGCCCTCGAGTTCTTCGAGGTGCCCGGCGCCTTCGAAATTCCGCTCACCGCAAAGCGTCTGGCACTCACCGGACGTTACCGGGCGATCGTCGCGGCCGGGCTCGTGGTCGACGGCGGCATCTACCGCCACGAGTTCGTGGCCACCGCGGTGATCGACGGACTGATGCGCGTGCAGCTCGACACCGATGTGCCGGTGTTCTCGGTCGTGCTGACCCCGCATCACTTCCATGAGCACGACGAGCACATCGACTACTTCACCAAGCACTTCGTCAAGAAGGGCGCGGAGGCAGCCAACGCCGTCGCGGCCACCCTGGCGTTGCACAGCTCGCTGGATTAGTCGCGCACCAGGGCGTCGCGGCCGGCCCGGATCATGTCTTCTCGGGCCACCACCTTCACCCGTTCACGCCCCTGCACTTCTCCCAAGGACACCTCGTGGGCATCGAGGCGCTCCCATTCCGCCCACGTCGTGTAGTCGACACCGTTTGCGGACAGGTGCTCGAGTATCGCGTCCGCATCGCGACTTTCAGGAGTCCGCAGGCCCGGCAGGTCATTGAGCAGGCTCGCGACGGTTTCTGCCGCATCGGACTTGGTGTGTCCGATCAACCCGATCGGGCCTCGCTTGATCCAACCCGTCACGTAGGCGGCGTCGATCAGCCCACCGTCGATGTCGAGCACCCGGCCCGCGTCATTCGGCACCACGCCCCCGTGGTGGTCGAACGGCAGCTCCGCAAGGTGCGACGACAGATAACCCACGGCGCGGTACACCGCTTCTACCGGCCAATCGGTGAATTCTCCTGTGCCGCGGACATTCTCGTCACCGCACAGTTCGGTGCGCTCGGTGCGCAGGCCCTCGACCCGGTCCGTTCCCAGCACCGCCACCGGCGACTGGCACAGGTGTAGGTGAATGCGGTGCGGCGCACCGGTGGGCTCGCGCTGCAGGTACTTCATCATGGTGTCCACCACGAGTCTGGTCGACTTGCTCGTGTTGATCGCCCGCTGGCTGGCGTCGTCGATCTCGAAACCCTCCGGATGCACGATGACGTCGACGCTGGGTGAGTGCGACAGCTCGCGAAACTCCATGGGGCTGAACTTGATCTGCGCCGGCCCACGGCGGGCGAACACGTGGACGTCGGTGGCCTGGTTGGCGGCCAGCCCCTGGTAGACGTTGCCGGGAATCTCGGTGCTGAGTTGTTCGTCGGCCGGCTTGGCCAGCATCCGCGCGATGTCGAGTGCCACGTTGCCCGCACCCAGCACCGCGACGTGCTTGGCCGTCAGCGGCCAGGTGCGGGGCACGTCGGGATGCCCGTCGTACCAGGACACGAAGTCCGCGGCACCGTAGCTTCCCGGCAGATCGATGCCCGGGATGTCCAGCGCCCTGTCGGCCCTGGCCCCGGTCGAGAAGATGACCGCGTCGTAGTGGCGGCGCAGATCGGCCAACCGCAGATCCGTGCCGTAGTGGACATTGCCGATGAACCGCACGCCGTTCTCGTCACGAGAGAGCACGCGGCGCAGGGCTTTGATGATCTCCTTGATCCGCGGATGATCCGGGGCGACTCCGTAACGCACGAGTCCGTACGGGGCAGGCAACCGGTCGAATACGTCGACGCGCGCGTGCTCGTACTCCTTGGTCAGGATGTCGGCGGCGTAAATGCCGGCCGGGCCCGCGCCGATGACTGCTACCTGGATCTTCCTCATGCCAGCCCTTCTATTTAGGTAAGGCAAGCCTAAATAGAAGGTGCGGCTGTGTGAGGTCTTCCCTACGAGATCCGTGTCACGGTGCGGTGGCTCGCCGGACGTGCCCGGCAATATGGTCGTAGACCTTCCTGGTGACGTCGACGTTGTTGCTCATGATGTTGTAGCCGTGGTCGACGTCGGGCACTTCGTAGTACTCGGCCAAGGCACCGACCGCGTCGAGCTTCTCGGCGTATCGCCACGCCTCCTCGCGCAACCGGTCGTACTCGGCGGTGACGATCAGCGCCGGGGCGATGCCCTCGATTCCGTCGGCGTTCGCGCCCCAGGCCGGGGACGCCAGCCGATCGGTGCGACGGGCACGATCGGGTATGTAGGCGGTGTCGAACACCTCGCCCATCCACGGCTTCAACACGGCCTTGGCGCCCATTGGAGAGTGTTTGTCCTTGGTGGCGGTGACCAGGTCCAGCGGTGGGTAGTGCAGGACCTGTAGCGCGATCCGCGGTCCACCGCCCTCCAGCGCAAGCCGCGCGGCCGCCGCGGACAAGCTGCCGCCCGCGCTCTGCCCGCCCACACACAACCGGCTGCCGTCCCAGTCATGGTCGGGCTTGGAGACCCAGCTCAGTACGTCATAGATCTGTTCGGCCGGGGCGGGAAACCGACGATGCGGGGCCAACAGGTAATCGACGTTGATCACAACGACATTCGCGTGTGCGGCGAGGAAACGGCACCACGGGTCGTCCTGCTCTCGGTGGCCGACGACGAAACCTCCGCCGTGCACGTTCACGTACACCGCGGGCTTCCCCTCGCCGGCCGCCGGGTGATACACCGTGGCGGCAACGTCACCGTGACGGGTCGGGATCGCGATCAGCGTTGTGCGGCCGGGTATTTCGGGGAACCGAACGGCACTCATGGGCCCCGGCCGCACTCCTACGGAGAACAATCGGGCCAGGGCATCAGCCAACATCGGTGTAGACAGTATGGACACGATTTCCTTCGCATGAGCGGTGAGTTCAGCTGGTTCAACTGAGGGTGTCGGACGGATTCTCACCGAAGGTACGCCGATAGGCAGCCGCGAAACGCCCGGTATGGGCGAATCCCCATCGAGCCGCGACGGCTTGGACCGTCGTTGTCGCCGGATCGGCGTTCAGCAGCTGGCGCCGGGCGAGGTCCAGACGCACCCGGCGCAGATATCCCATCGGCGAGACCTCAAGATGGCGGCGGAACATGTACTGCAACGCGCGTGGCGTGACGTAAACCGCCTCGGCGATGTCGGCGAGGGCGATATCGCGGTCGGCGTTGGCTTCGATATAGGCGATGGCTCGCCGCAGCAGCGCCGGTTTCGCATCGCGCCGATCGATCGGACCGGGTTCGAGCCCGGCATTGGTCGGCATCGTGGAGACCACGGTGGCAGCCAACATCGAGGCGGTGGTCGAGGCCAGCAGAGGCGGTACGGGGCCATTCCTGCCCTGCACCACCGAGCGCACGTACTCGATCGCGACGGTGAGCTGGTACCCCGCTTGCGGCGAGATCGGACGATGGCCGGTGAACCGCACGGATCCGCCCGGTTCGCCGGGACCCGTCGTCGCGACGCGCCCCAGCAATTCGGTGTCGAACATGGTCAGGTCGTAGCCGGCCCGGCAGACCCGGCCCGAGTAGGGAAGTTCCGGCGGCGAGAACAACGTGACATCTCCGGGCCCGAACACATCGGGCGGTTCGCCGATGAAGTTCTCCTCGATACGGCCCGAGTGCACTCGGCACAGGCAGATCCGGTTCAGCGGATCAGCGTCGTACGACATGTGGTAGTCGAGCTGGAGCTCGTCGAAACTGATCGACCCCAGCCACTTCCTGACGATGCGCGTCGTCGGCCGCTCCCCGGGGCCCCGGCCGATGGACATCTTTGTGTACGCACGCGCCAGGAAGTCCTCGGTGTCGCCGAGATTCGTACTGGTGAAATCCAGGTCTTCGTTCGCCGTCATCACGTTTCGCTCAGGGTGGACTCGCTGGGGCGCGGCCGTAGCCCCAGAAGCCATTCTACCTGCGTTGCTTACGTTGTAAACGGCACCAGCGGGCCGATCAGCCGGAACCGGCCGCCGCGCCCGTGAGGCCCACGACGGGCAGGTGATGGTCGGCGAACACCTTCAGCAGCGGGCGCAGCGCGCTCCCGGCCACCACGTGCCAGGCCACGCGCCCCTGGTTGCACTCATCGGCGAATGCCAACAGTTCGCGGAAACCGCTGACCGCCATGAAATCCACCGCGCGTAGATCCAGCACGAAGGGGGTCCCCGGCTGATTGAGCCGGCGGATCGCGGCGATCAGCCGGTCCGCGTTGCAGATATCGATGTCACCCTCCACCACCAGCACAGTGGCCGGGCCACGGATATGCGCCGAGACCCGCGCTCCGGCGCAGTCGACGACCGTGGTTTCGATGGAACGGACCGGACGCAACCGATCCGCGTAGTGAACAGCAGTCATGATGACACTCCATCGCCTAGCTACAAGGCAGCGAGGTGCGACCCTCGACCACGTGACTTCGGCTGTGTCCTCAACCGCATTGAGGCTATCGCGATCGCTGCCGGCACGGGATCGATTCGGATTCCGGCGCACGAGCCATCAGTAACACCAAACACGTGTGTTTCCAGGCATTTTCGCCGCCGATCGCGCAGTTCTGCGGCCGATGAGGATTTCGTTGCCTGGATGACCTCACTCCCCCGGATGTTCGTTTATTGACCCGCCCGTAGGGGCACGGTGGTGCGGGGCGTGTTCAGTCGTTTATGTGAATCCGGCCACCCACCGCCGGCAAAGGGCCCGGAAAGTCCTGGAAATCGGCGCTATCGCGATAAACATGAACATGGCTCATGTCAGTGATGTGCGACGATTCAGACGTGGTCACCCACAAGCCACTACGGCGCCGCCAACCAGTACAGGAGCGCAGCCGACGACGCGTCGAGCGCATCCGGGCTGCGGCACTCGAGCTGCTCGAGACTCAGGGGGTCGACGCCGTCACCACCCGGGCGATCGCCCACCGTGCCGAAGTTCCGGTCGCGACGGTGTATCAGTTCTTCCCGAACCGGGATGCGATCCTGCAGGAGATCGTCACCGACCACCTGGACCGCCGCGATGCCGAAGGCGCAGCAGTCCTGGCCGCGCTGGCGCCGACCAGCCTCGCCGAGGTCGCGCACGGAATCTTCGAATTCCACTACGAACACCTGCGGAACCATCCGCACCTGGTCAACTTGCACTACACCAGCCTGGCGAGTGGACAGCTGGCCGATCCGCGAGTGCGCCGGGCCGAGTTCGCCACCGCGCTGCATGCCGGTCTGCTGCACTGGGGGCTGCTGCGGGAGGGCACAGATCCGCTGGTGACGATGGTCGCCGTGGAGATGGGTGATCGCCTGCTGGAGATGGCCTTTCACGCCGGCCCCGAGAAGGACCGCGCGATTCTCACCGAGGGCGAACAAGCGCTGACCCAGTACCTGCAGGCCTACGCCGCGCCCACCGCCTGATCGAAGCCACCGGCGCGGAGTTGCTTGGCCAGCGCGAACCGGGTGAGCGTGCCGACGAACCGGTCGAGTTGCGTTGGCCGGGCGCGCATCCGCGAACCGAAGGCCCATTGCCCGTCACAGCGTTCGAGTACGAGCTCCTCCACCGGCTCGTCGAACACCGGGGTCGCCACGCCCGGCGAGTTCGCATCAGTCCAGTTTTCGACGATGTGCACCTGTAGGCGGTCGCCGTCGACCCGCCGGAGCCGTACCGAGGTCGGCGTGGCCGATACGGCGACTGTGGTGGTTTCGAAGTCGCCGCCGATCCCGACCTGGACGACGTTGTCGACGAGCGGAACACTCAGCCAGGTGGTTCCGGGCCGGAGTTGATCCAGCAGCCGGTCCAGCCCGGCCGTCTGCAGGACCGACGAACACGCACGCATACCGTTAATGATTATCATTTCTATTAACTGCCCTCAACTTCTCGGGCAACTGCGCAGCTCAGCAGGTCAGCGGCGGGCCCCGCTGCCACCGACTTCGGCGGCCAGTGGCGGCGGCAACGGTGTTGTCGGGGCGGGCGACGCGGTGGCCGGAGCGGGAGCCGCTCCGGGACTCTTCGCCGAGTCCTGTGTGGCGGGGGCGCCGGGCCTGTGGAAGTCGATCATCGCCTCCTCCCGGATCACCTTCTCCCCCACGCTGAGAACCAGCGACTTCGCCGTCACCAGGTATTCGATACCGGCGTTGTCCACCCGGAACGCGCCGTCGTCGTTGCGCGTCGCGGGCACGATCAACTTCGCGCCGTCGCGCAGCCGGACACCGCGGTACTCGTACTTACCGCCCGACACCGAACAGATCGCCACCCTCGAGGCGTCGGTGCTGCCGTACAGCACGGTGGCGTCCGTGCTCGGACACCTGGCCGTCGAGTCGACATACCCACGGCCGTCACTGGCCGGCGCGGCCGAGGCCGACGGAACTCCCACCGCGAGCAACGTGACACCCGCCGTCACCGCAGCGGTGAGACAGCGACGCGGGGACCAGACACCAGACATCGGTTACCACTGAACCACGGCTTTGCTGGTTACGAGAGCGTCAACCCCGAGACAGCGCCGAATCGTTAGGTCCCCGCAATACAACCGGTTCTGACGAACAGAACACCACCGGGATCCGGCAGTAGCCCGCGTCACCGAGTTTCCGTGGAACACCGCGGCGTCACCCAGGACGGGCCTGGGTCTCGGAGATCAGCCGGTCCTGTTCCCCATGGTGGGTGGTCAGGCAATCAAGAGCGAACGGCATTGCGCTGGAGATGGTTCGAGACTAAGGCGCCAGGCTGCGCATGGTCCTGACCACGAAGTCGTCCAGCAGGGCGTCGCGGGTGGGCCAGTCGTTGGTGGTGATCAACAGGGCATAGAAGCCGAGCAGGAAGAACACCGCGCTGTTCCACGGACTGGCGTCGGCGGCGACCTCACCTCGCTGCTGGGCCAGTTCGATCTCGCGCGCGACGCCCGAGATCACCGGGTGCTCCTGGCTGTCCGGCGCGGGGGGACGGGTCTGTGAGAAATGTAGAGCCAGAAAGTCTTTGAACAACACGTCACCGAGCCGTCGTTCCAGGCCGATGACGAGCCGCATCGACTCGCGCAGGCTGTCCTCCAGGGTGTGCGGCTTCTTGAGGAACTGCGTGTACAGCTTGGCGATACGTACCTCTTCGCGCTGCTCGAGTTCGAGCAGCACGTGTTCCTTGGTGGGGAAGTGGAAGAAGAACGTGCCGTGCGCGACGCCCGCCGCAGTGACGATCGCGCCCACATCCGCTTCGGCCATCCCGGCGCGCTTGAACTCGGCGATCGCCGCACCCATCAACCGCTCACGCGTCTGTAGGCGCTTCGCCTCACGCGCGGACAGCCCGTCTGCCACAGCCATTCCATTCCTTCGTGTTGACCGGGCACAACGCGCCCGACTCAACCGAATCTAGCCCGTGGCCGCGTCACGCAAGATCTGTTGCAGCCGGGCCAACGGATCACCGGAGGTCGGGTCGAGCCGATTCGGGGGTTGGCTAGGCGCCGTACCGCCCGTCCCCGGCGGTGGTACCGGCGCTGCCGGTGCCGGTGGCGGGGGCAGCGGGTTCGGCGGCACGATGGCTCCGGCCGCACCGATCTTGCTGTTCAACCGCGCGGGGGCCTCGCTGCCGGCAAAGCAACCCGCAGCGGCACGGTCGATCACATCGCGTGCGGACAGGTAATGGCTCAGTGCCGTCGCGCCGTCGGAAGCCGCGGCGGCACGGTCACCGAGTGTTTCACGTACCAGTTCCAGATTGACCCTTGCCGAACATGATTCAGATCCGTTCAGACGGGCCACCGCGTCGGCGAAGTTCTGATCGGCGTCGGCGAGCCGGTCCTCGAGAACGGCCAGTGCGCCCGCGGCGAAGCGTGCCTTGCCGGGTTCGACGACGTTCCCCACCTGGAGCCGGCCCACCTCGCTCCTCAGCGCCTCGATGTCCCGGTCGGTGAAGCTTGCCGCCGCCGAATTCCCGATCAGCACGACCGAGATCAGTTTGACGATGGCGATGACGAGCACCAACGCCACCGGGGCCGAGTACACCAGAAGGCGGCGACGCACCGTGTTCATGACCGCAGCCCCATGTCGATCGGTTGGGTGTGACGGAATTGCCGAAGCACCAGAAAGAGCTCCACCAGGATGAGCAGGGCGGCCACGGCGGCGAACACCCAGTACAGCTCCACGGCGGTGGACACCGGTACGGCCACAGGTGACTGACTCCGGGTTTCGTCGCCGGGAAGCGCTTCGGCCAACGGTGACGCAACAGTGCGCGACACGAACGGCACCCCGATCTGCTCGGCGACCCCGCGCAGCGCCTGCGTCCCGGCGTCGTCGTACCCCAGTACCGCGCCCCCGTCGACAGCATCCTCGGTCAGCTGGAATTCGCGTTGCGGTGCTTGCGATCCCGGGGCGCCCGCGCCGAGATAGAACACGAGGTTCTGGGCGCTCGGAAACTGCTGTACGGCGCTGATCAGCTGGTAGCGCAGGATGTTGGCGGCGGCGCCGACGTTGGCATCCGGGGTATCCGATGCCTCAGGTGCGGCATTGGTCGCGGCCACCACCGGGCGCAGGCTCCAGGTGTCGGCGGACAGCGGCCAGTCCACCGACGGGCGGTCGGCGAAGGAGATCAGGGCAAAGCGTGCCTGCGGGTAGCGTTCGATCAGGGCCGTGATGTCGTCGCGGGCCGCTGCGATCCGAGACCCCGACATGTCCGGTGAACGGTCCAGCAGCACAAAGATATTCGGGGCGCGATCGCCGGCCGGCCGGGGCACGGTGTCGTGCGTTCTCCCGGCGACGGGGCCGAGCGCGGCCACCAGCAGCAGCAAGCCGGCTGTGGTGAGTGCCGACCAGCGCCACACCGAGGCCCAACCACCACCCTGCGCCCGGACCCGCCCGAAGCTGATCGCGCGGGCCACGAGCAACACCACCGCGAGCACCGCGACCAGCAGCGGCGGCAGGATCGGTTCAAACCTCATCCCCGCATCACCACCGGCCACCACCACAGCACCGCCATGGCCAGCAATGCCACGAACACGGGAACCCCCGGCGTCTCGGTCGACCAGACGTCCGCTGATTCGCCGGTCGATCCCGCTTGCGGCGGATGGTCCCGGATCTCGGTCAGATGCGAAGCGACATCGGCCGATCCAAACGATCTGCCCCCGGTGCTCCGGGCCAGTTCGCCGGCTGCGCCCTCTCCGGATCCGGGGGTGATCGCGTTGACCTGAACGCCGGCCGTCACCGCCAGGTCGCGGAGTCGGCCGGTATCGAACAGCGGTGCCACGTCACCAGGTCGGGGCAGGGACTCAGGGCCCACATAGATCATCGACCGGCGCTGTGCGGACGGTTCGGAAAAGGACGGGAACCCGGTCAGACACATCGCCAGCACATCCTCGACGCCGGCGGCGTAATCGACGTAGGACACCGGCGCGACGAACGACCGCGCACCTTCCCGCTGCCCGTACGCGGAGAATTGCGCTGCAGCGTATTGGTAGTCCCGGGTCAGTGGAATGACCCGCCGGTTCGCCGAGGTCAACCCGACCCGTTCGGTGCCGAAGGAGCCGACCCGATCGGCGAAGTACCGCAGCGTGGTGCTGACCGCGGGATCGGTGAGCGGGCCACCGACGCACACCATGATGTCCTCCGCGGTTGCAACCTGGTTGGCACGGCCCCACGACGGCAGGCCGGTGGGGCGTGCCGCGATCAGCGTCGACGCTGCGAAGGCGACCGTCAGGGTCACCATGGCGACGACGGCCGCCACGGTTCGCCGGCGCGCGGCGCGCACGTACTCGGGCAACCGGGTCAGCCGCCGGGTATGGGCCAGCGGCATGAATTCGTCCGGGCCGAGCGAGTGCTTCGGGAGCAGGGCCAGGCCAACGCACCCGGCAAGTGCGAGGCAACCGGCGGCCGCCACCGCCCACCAGATCAGGTCCATCCGCGGATCAACTCCTCGGTGGTGGCGCTGGCAGTGCCCGCATCGAGCGACGAACGGTGGTTGAACTGAATATCGGTGAGGTCTTCCAGGATCGGCGCGGCGGGCGCCGCGGCACTGTCCGCGATCGCGTCGACCTGCATGTACTGCGCCCGCACCCCGGTCGCGGCATGCAGGAATCCGCGCAGTTCGGCACTCAGCGCGGCACCCGCGCCTGCCGCGGTGAGATCCCCGGCCCGGTAACGGTTTCCGATGTGCCGTACCGCGCGGGCCGACCGGCGGCGCAGCAGTTCGGCCCGCGCGGCGCCGAGGACGGGCAGCTCCCGCACCGGTCGCCGTCGCGACGTCAGCACGAAAACCCCTCCGTACCACGCGCACAGCAGCAGGGTCAGGCCGATCGCGATCCACAGCCACACCGATGAGTAGGGGGTCGGACCGATCACATCCTGCAGCAGGTCATCCGGCACGGGCGTACACCCCGGTCATCGCGGTCAATGCCGCCCTGATCCGCACGCTCCCGGTCACCCGGGCATGAGGTATTCGCTGCCTGGTCAGGAATTCGGAAAGTTGTTCGCGCCGTTGCGCTTCTGCCCGCCGATAGGCCTCGATGACGTCTTGGTCCAGCCCGGTCACGATCGGTCGCCCGTCGGCGACCTCATAGCTGTGGCCGGTGTCGCGGTGTGCGCTCACCGCGGGCATGTCACTGACCAGGGCCCACAGCACGTCGTGGCGCGCGGTCAGGGAAGCAAGGACCTCGGCCAACCGGTCACTCATCTCGGGTTCGTCGGAAACGACGAAGATCAGCAGCCGGTGACGGTAATGGCGGGCCACCCACTCGAGCTGCACCAGGATGTCGCTCGGACCGGGATGGTCGGTGGCGTGGTGGTGGAACCGGTGCAGCATGCTCTCGATGTGGGTCTCGCCGCGGCGCAGCCGGATGTCCACATTGCCGCGATGGTCGCCGAGCACCATCGCGATCTCGTCGGATCGGGGCAACGTCATCAATCCGATCGCACCGATGAGGTGTTGGGCCACCACCCTTTTCACCTCACCCGACGGCGCCAGCGCGCAGCTGTTGCGCCCGGCGTCCGCGACCACCAGGACCTTGTGGTGCTTCTCGGAGACGAACCGCTTGATCAGGGTGTGCCCAGAGCGTGCGGTGGCCTTCCAGTCGATGTCGCGGACGTCGTCACCGGGCACGTAGGGGCGCAACTCGTCGAATTCCAGGCTGCGGGTGTGCACCAGCGCGTAACGGCCGCCTTCGAGCAGGCCGCCGATGTCGCGGCCGGCATACGCCTTGGCGGAGTCCAGGTATCTGCCCATCGCGGCCTCACGGGACCTGCACCGCGCGCAGCACCGCACCGACGACGACGTCGGGGGTGATTCGGGCGGTGGCGGCTTCGAAGCCGAGGATCAGCCGGTGCCGCAGCACGCGGTGGGCAAGGCGGGCGATGTCGTCGGGCACCACGTGGTCCCGTCCGCGCAGCACCGCCAAGGCGCGTGCTGTGCGGCACAGCGCCAGCGTCGCTCGCGGGCTGGCGCCGTACTCGATCACCCGTGCCAGGTTGGCCGGCAGATGCTGTCCGGGCTCACGGGTGACCGCGACGAGGCGGCTGGCGTACTCGACCAGCGCCCGGTCGAGATATACCGACCGGACGATGCCCTGTGCGCGACGTATGTCGTCCATGGTGACGACGGGAGCCGCCCGGTTGCCCCGGTCGTAGAGGCCTGCGTCCATCCGGGCGGCGATCTCCACCTCGTCCTCGATCGAGGGGTAACCCACGATCTCCTTGAGCATGAAGCGGTCGGTCTGGGCCTCCGACAGCGGGTAAGTGCCCTCCTGGTCGACCGGGTTCTGGGTGGCGATGACGAGAAACGGTTCGGGGATGGGATATTCGACGCCGGCGATCGTGGTCTGGCGTTCCTCCATCGCCTCCAGCATGGCGCTCTGCGTCTTGGCGCTGGATCGGTTGATCTCGTCCAGCAACACGATGTTGGCGTGTACCGGGCCCAGTTGTGTCGCGAACGAGTTGCCGGCCGCCTCGTAGATCTGGGTGCCGATGATGTCGCTGGGCAACAGGTCGGGTGTGCACTGGATACGGCGGAAGCTGCCGTCGATGGACTCGGCCACCACGCGGGCGGCCGTGGTCTTGGCCAGCCCGGGCACGCTTTCCAGCAGCAGGTGTCCACCGGCGAGCAACGCGACCAGCATCGATTCGCGCAAATGGTCCTGGCCGACCACCCGGGCGGAGAACGCCGAGGTCACCGCACCCACAATGCGCTGAGCTTCGGCGGCGTCGCGCTGGTCAGCCTGCAATCGCGGTGCGGTCATGGATCCTCTCCGGTTCGGTCGTCCCCCTTCCCCAGACCCACTCGATGTACCCAGACTTTGCCGATGTCATGCGCGCGGGATTAGTCGGGGCCCGCGCACGGGTAATCCCGGCCGTACGCCATGCGGAGAGGAGTTCCGATGGAAAGCAATGACCTTCCAACCCCTGAGACGGGTCTGTTGTTGACCCACTTCCTGACCGTCGCCGACGTGGCGCGATCGAGGGCTTTCTACAGCGACGTGCTCGGCGGCGAGGTGGTGATGGCCGAGGACCCGTGCATCGTCAAGCTGGCCAACGGCTGGCTGATCATGAACCCCGGCGGCGGGCCCACACCCGACAAGCCGGACGTGACGCTGCACCCGCCGACCGATCCGCACACCGCGACCAGTTTTCTGAACATCCGGGTGGCCGACATCGAAGCGTGTTACCGGGAATGGAGCTCGAAAGGTGCCGAATTCCTGACCCCGCCCATCGACCGAAAGGCCGAAGTCCGCTGCTACATGCGCGATCCGGATGGCTACCTCATCGAGGTGGGACAGATGACCGGTCTGCTGAGCGGTGTTCACGCCGGGATGGGTTCGGCGACCTGACGTGGACTCACGTGCCCGGCGATGCGTCGGGGCCACCAGAACCGGCGTCCGAGCAGCACGGCGATCGGCGGAACCACGAAGGTCCGCACCACCAGGGTGTCGATCATCAGGCCGATGCCGATGGTGGAGCCCACCTGGGCAATCGTCACCACACTGGCGCCGAGCATCGCGAACATGGTCAGCCCGAACACGATCCCGGCGACGGTGACGACGCTGCCGGTACCGGCGAAGGCCCGGATCGTCGCGGTCCGGACGCCGGCCCGCGCCTCGTCACGCAGCCGCATCGCCAACAGCAGGTTGTAGTCCGCACCGACGGCGAGCAGGGCGATGAAGGCCAGGGCGGGCACCGGACCCGCAACCCTTAGCCCGCCTACGGCTTGAGCATGACCTTGACGGCGCCGTCCTGCTTCTTCTGGAAGATGTCGTAAGCGTGCGGAGCCTCGGCGAGCGGCAGCACATGAGTGGCGAAATCGTCGACGCCCAAAGGATCGTCATCGCCGAGCAGCGGCAGGATGTCGCCCACCCACTTCTTGACGTTGGCCTGACCCATCCGCAGCTGGACCTGCTTGTCGAACAAGGTCAGCATCGGCAACGGATCGGCCATGCCGCCGTAGACACCGATCAGCGAGATCGTGCCGCCGCGGCGCACGATGTCGATCGCCGAATAGAACGCGTCCAGCCGGTCCAGTCCGGCGTTCTGCATGAACGGCTTGGCTATCGCGTCGGGCATCAACGCGGTCATCTTCTGCAGGGCCGAGGCCACCGGCGAGCCGTGCGCCTCCATTCCGACGGCATCGATCACCGAATCCGTGCCGCGGCCGTCGGTCATGGACCGCACCGTAGCGCCCACCGATTCATCGACTGATGTCAGATCGATGGTGGTGATGCCCCGCTGCTCGGCGCGGGCCAGCCGTTCCGGGACGCGATCCACGGCGATCACCCGATAACCGAGATGCTGGGCGATGCGGGCCGCCATGTCGCCGATCGGCCCGAGCCCGAGCACCGTCACCGAGCCACCGTCGGGTATCTCGGCATAGGCGACGGCCTGCCATGCGGTGGGCAGCACGTCCGACAGATAGACGAACCGCGAATCCGGCGGCCCCTCAGGCACTTTGATGTGCGTGAACTGGGCCTGGGGCACTCGGAGATACTCGGCTTGACCGCCGGGAACCTGACCGTAGAGCTCCGAATAGCCGAACAGCGCCGCGCCCATGCCCTGATCACGAACCTGGGTGGTCTCGCACTGCGTATAGAGCTGCTGATCGCACATGAAGCAGTGGCCGCACGAAATCTGGAAGGGGATGACCACACGCTCGCCGACTGTCAGACTGCCGACGGCGGAACCCACCTCTCGGACGACGCCCATCGGCTCGTGGCCCAGGATGTCGCCCGGATGCATGAAGGCACCGAGCACCTCATAGAGATGGAGGTCCGAGCCGCAGATGTTGGTGGAGGTCACCTCGATGATCGCGTCGGTGGGCTCTTGGATCTCGGGGTCGGGCACGGTATCGACCCGCACGTCCCGCCGACCGTGCCAGGTAACGGCTTTCAAGATCTACTCCCATCGCTCGCGGTGTCGCACGTGAGGGCTACCCCGCCAGACCGGCGCCAAACCGCACCGGGGTGGTCGACAATGGGCTGATGGCGCAGAGCTGGGACGGCTTCGATGGATTTCTCGAGGTCATCGACTACCCGATGTTCGTCGTGACGGCACACGCCGAGAACGGCATGGCGGGTTGCCTGGTCGGGTTCACCACGCAGGCGAGCATCGATCCACCTCGTTTCCTGGTCGGGATTTCGAAGCAGAACCACACCTTTGCCGTCTCGGAAGCCGCCACGCATCTGGGCGTACACCTATTGGCCGGGGACGACCTCGAACTGGCCCGCTGGTTCGGCGGGCAGACCGGTGACGAGGTCGACAAGTTCGCCGCGTGCAGTTGGCATGCCGGCCCGGTCGGAATACCCATTCTCGATGCCTCGCCGGCCTGGTTCGTCGGCGCCATTCTCGACCGGTTCGACCTCGGCGACCATGTCGGCTACCTGTTGAATCCGGTTGACGGCCAAGCCCCCGGCCAGCCGCGGTCATGGGTCAACCTCAGTGACGTGGCCGACCTCGAGCCGGGGCACGACGCCTGAGCGTCACTTCCAGGCGAAAACCGGCTGCTCGAGTTCGTCGACCGGATCCGTACGACCCTCCAGGGCCAACCACCGCAACTGCAACAGGACCGCTCCGGTCGGCGCGTGGATCAGGTCGTTACCCAACGGAATCTGCACGACCGGGCGCGGGCTCTCCGGGATCGTGATGAACCGCGGCGAATCCTCGCGCTGCAGTTGGTGCAGGCCCACGCGGTACGCCGCCACCACCTCGTCGGGCGAGGGCCGTAGATCCAGCCTGCCGCCACCCCAGATCACCACCGGGGTGATGACGTAACCGGAGCGGGTCGGATAGTCGTCGAGCAGTCCCAGCACCGACGAGTCCGACAGGCTCACCCCGACCTCTTCGTCCAGTTCCCGCAGCGCGGCCTCGACCGCATTTTCACCCGGATCCAGCCGGCCGCCGGGCAGCGCCCACTGCGCGGCGTGCGACGACAACCGAGATGTCCTGCGACACAACAGAAAAGCTGCCCCGCCCGACACATCCACCATGCGGCCGTCCAGCCCGGGTTCCGGCATCGGTCGGCCGCCGATCCACTCGTCGACCGGAGCCGGATCCACCCGGTCCTCACCGAGTTCGGAATCGACCAGCACCACCGCGACCGCAGCGTGGCGCTTCGTCGAGTCGGTCACGGCGCGGCGCTCGTGCCCCGCCAGATGCGCCCCGATGCGCTCCCGCAGGGCCTCGTCATAGGCGATCGTCACCGCTCGACCATATGCGGGTACGCCGAGGGCCCCTCGCCGAGGTGACGGTCGCTACTTGTCCGGCTTGCGGGTCTGCTGATACAGCGCGAGCTTCCAGGCACCGTCGACCCGGTGGTAGACGCTGGACATGGCGCCGACGAAGGCAGGCTCCTCCCCGTCGCGATAGGCCGTACCCGTGTAGACCAGGGCGGCGCTGTCGTCGTCGAGCACGATGAGCCGCACCCCGCTGATCTCATAGGCACGCCACGGCGGGGACTCCGAGAGTGCGCTGACGACCGTGTTGCGGTCCATCACCATGCCGTTCGCGAGCACCATCACCGCATCGGGCAGCATCAGCTCGCCGTAGAAATCGGAGCCGGTCGACTCGCACAGAGAGTCCCACCCGGCGCGTTCGATGTGCAGGAGTTCATCGGAAACTTGGCTGGTCACTGCTAGGTGATACCCGTTACTCAGACCTGGTATGCCTGGGCATCACTGTTAAAACAGTGGTAGAAGTGACGTGTGGGTGTCCGTCTGGTATCGGCCCTCGCGGGCATCGCAGCAGTGACTGCGGCCGCCGCGCTGGGCACGATCGCGACGCCCATCGCGATGCCTTCGGCCTCGGCCGCTCCCGACTGTCCCGACATCGAGGTCGTCTTCGCCCGCGGCACCGACGAACCCGCCGGTATCGGCAATGTCGGCAAGGCGTTCGTCGACACGCTGCGCCCGATGGTCAAAGGTTCGACGATCGGCACCTACGCGGTGCAGTACCCCGCGTCGTGGGACTTCATGAAAGCCGCGGCCGGCGCCACCGACATGAGCAAGCGCGTCCAGGCCACCGCGGCCCGGTGCCCCAAGACCAAGATCGTGATGGGCGGCTATTCGCAGGGCGCGGCCGTCGTCGACGTGGTGGCCACCTCGCCGATCGCCGGCCTCGGCTACAGCGCCCCACTGCCCGCCGCGGTCGTCCCGCGCGTCGCGTCGGTCGTGGTCTTCGGGAACCCGTCGGCGCGCCTCGGTCAGCCGTTGACCCGGATGAGCCCCGACTTCGGCGCCAGGACCGCGGACCTGTGCAACACCAACGACCCGATCTGTTCGCTCGGCCGGGACTGGGATGCGCACATCAGCTATCCGAAATCGGGCCTGATCAAGCTTGCCGCGCAATGGGTCACGCGTCACGTCCAGCCGCCGCCTCCAGCGCCGGCTGCTCGGCGCTGAGCACCGGATAGAGCCGGTGGGTCCCCGGGAGACCCTTCAGCTCCACTTCCCGCGCCGCACCCAGGGCGATGTCGTCGAGATGTCTGACCGCGTCCCCGACCGGCTCGCTGACCAGGATCTCGCCGCCGTCGGCCTGTCCGGCGACCCGCGCCGCCATCGCCACGTCGAGCCCGAACAGATCATCGCCGCGACGCACCGATGTACCCATGTGCACACCGATGCGCACCCGGATCGCCTGCCAGCGCTGGGAGTTCTCCGCGAGCGCGCGCTGCACGTCGGTGGCGAAGCGCACCGCGTTCTCCGGATCGGCGAACGCGATCATGAACCCGTCGCCCTGGGTCTTGACCACATGTCCGCCATGCTTGTCGACCCGCGCCTGAACGAGCTTGTTGTGCTTCTCCAACAGCTTCACCCAGGCCCGGTCACCCATCGCGGCGTTGTACTCGGTCGAGCCCTCGATGTCGGAGAAGACGATGACGACGCGCCCGTCCGCGGTCAGCCGGGCCAGGTCCGGGCGTTCCACCTGAGCCCATCCGGCCAGATCCTCGATCGAGTTGCGCACCGTCGCGCCCAGCCCCTTGTTGATCAGCATGTCCGCGGTCTGAAAGACCGTCTTGATCGCCAGGGGTGCCACCCCGCGACGGCGCTTCCGCCGCCGGTCGTCGTCCTCGAGCTTCATGCGCTCGATCTCACGACGGGCGTTGTTCAGCTGACGCCGGCTCACGATGAACAGCACCAGGAACGTGACGAACGCCGCGAACAGCACGACGACGACCGCCAGCAGAACAACCTCGACAGTGGACGGCATCGACACCCGCTGATTATCGCCGCATGTCACATTTCGTCGATTCGCGGTGTCCCAAGGGGGTAGTCACCAACAAACCAGGAGTGCACCATGGATGCTCGTTTGAACCTGCTCGAGAACCGGACCGCCGCCAAGATGCTCAAGTACGTCACGTCGGCAGGCAAGGTCATCACGGACTCGACGCTTCCCGAGGCCACCCACCAATTGGTGGCGCTGCGCGCCAGCCAGATCAACGGCTGCGGCTTCTGCACCGACATGCACACCAAAGACGCCGCGCTCGCAGGGGAGACCCAGCAGCGTCTCCATCTGGTCGCGGCCTGGCGCGAGGCCACCGTGTTCACCGAGGCCGAACGCGCGGCGCTGGAGCTGACCGAGGAAGGCACCCGGATCGCCGACGCGGCGGGCGGGGTCAGCGACGAGGTGTGGGCGAACGCGGCCAAGCACTACGACGAAGACCAACTGGCCGCCCTGGTGTGCCTGATCGCGTTCATGAACACCGTCAACCGCCTGAACGTGATCGTTCAGATGCCCGCAGGCGACTACCAGCCAGGCCAGTTCGGATAACCGCGGTCGACCGGGACGATCGTCAGCAGGGGTGAACTGGCACGCTGGTCATCAATATGACCAGTCCCCTGCTCGACGATCCGAACGACCTCTCGGCACTGCAAGCCAAGGGCGGTGACGCCGACGCTCTGTTCACCGACTTCGCCGGCTGGGCGGAGGCCAACGGCACCACGCTCTACCCTGCGCAGGAGGAGGCGCTGATCGAACTGGTCAGCGGAGCGAACGTGATCCTCGCGACGCCGACCGGTTCCGGCAAGTCGCTGGTGGCCACGGGGGCGATCTATGCGGCGCTCGCCGCGGACCGCGTCAGTTTCTACACCGCCCCGATCAAGGCGCTGGTCAGTGAGAAGTTCTTCGCACTGTGCGATGTATTCGGGGCCGACAACGTCGGCATGCTGACCGGGGACGCGTCGGTCAACGCCGACGCGCCGATCATCGCCTGCACCGCAGAAATCCTGGCCAACCTCGCGTTGCGCGAAGGCGAGGACGCTGACATCGGCCTGGTGGTGATGGACGAGTTCCACTTCTACGGCGACCCGGACCGCGGCTGGGCCTGGCAGGTGCCATTGCTGGAACTTCCCAAGGCCCAGTTCCTGCTGATGTCGGCGACGCTGGGCGACGTCGAATTCCTGCGCAAGGACCTGACCCGGCGCACCGGGCGGGAGACGGCCCTGGTGGCCGGGGCGCAACGGCCGGTGCCGCTGTTCTTCTCGTATGCCACCACGCCGATGCACGAGACCATCGCCGATCTACTGGAGACCAAGCAGGCGCCGATCTACGTCGTGCACTTCACCCAGGCCTCCGCGCTGGAGCGGGCGCAGGCCCTGATGAGCGTCAACGTCAGCACCAAGGAGGAGAAGGCCGCGATCGCCGAACATATCGGCCAGTTTCGTTTCTCGACGACCTTCGGGACCACGCTGTCGCGGCTGGTGCGCCACGGCATCGGCGTCCACCACGCCGGCATGCTGCCCAAATACCGCCGGCTGGTGGAACAGTTGGCCCAGGCCGGATTGCTCAAGGTGATCTGCGGTACCGACACCCTCGGCGTCGGGATCAACGTGCCGATCCGCACCGTCGTGTTCTCCGCCCTGTCCAAGTACGACGGCACCAGGATGCGGCTGCTCAACGCCCGCGAGTTCCACCAGATCGCCGGCCGGGCCGGACGCGCCGGATACGACACCGCGGGCACCGTGGTGGTGCAGGCGCCCGATCACGAGGTCGAGAACATCAAGCAGTTCGCCAAGGTGGCCGACGATCCGAAGAAGCGCCGAAAGCTGTTGCGGCGCAAGGCGCCAGAGGGCATGGTGCCGTGGGGTGAGAACACCATGAACCGGCTGATGGAGGCCGCGCCCGAGGCGTTGACCAGCAACATGCGGGTTTCGACAGCCATGATTCTCGATGTCGTGGACCGACCCGGCGATCCGTTCGCAGCGATGCGGCGCCTGCTCACCGACAACCACGAGCCGCGCAAGCGTCAGCTGAAGCACATCCGGGAGGCCGTCGGCATCGCCCGGTCCCTGCTCCAGGCCGGCGTCGTGGAACGTCTTGACGAACCCGAGGCCGATGGTCGTCGCTACCGGCTGACCGTCGACCTGCCACCCGACTTCGCGCTCAACCAACCGCTGTCGACCTTCGCGCTGGCCGCGGTGGACGTGCTCGATCCCGACGCGGAAACGTATGCGCTGGATGTGGTTTCGGTGATCGAGGCCACCCTGGAAGATCCCCGCCAGATTCTGGCCGCGCAGCTGAACAAGGCCAGGGGCGAAGCGGTGGCCGAGATGAAGGCGGAGGGCATCGAGTACGACGAACGCATCGAACTGCTCGACGAGGTCACCTATCCCAGGCCACTGGCCGAACTGCTGGAGCACACCTACGAGGTCTACCGGCAGACCAATCCGTGGGCGGCCGACGGACACCTGTCCCCCAAGTCGGTGGTGCGCGAGATGTGGGAACGGGCCCTGACCTTCCGCGAGTACATCAGCGTCTATGGGCTGACCCGCTCCGAAGGCGCGGTGCTGCGCTACCTGTCGGATGCGTTCAAGGCGCTGCGCTCCGGTGTGCCCGCCTCGGCCCGGACCGAGCAACTCGCCGACATCGTCGAATGGCTCGGCGAATTGGTGCGGCAGGTGGATTCCAGCCTGCTCGACGAGTGGGAGCAGCTGACGAGTCCGGACCAACCGCACGACGCACCGGTGGCGGTTCCTGCCCGCCCGCGGCCGCTGACCGGCAACGAGCGGGCGTTCACCGCGATGGTGCGCAACGCACTGTTCCGTCGGGTGGAGTTGTTCGCCCGGGCGCGCTGGGACGAGCTCGGTGCGCTGGACGCCTCATCCGGGTGGACGGCCGAACGCTGGGCCGAAATCGGGGACGTGTACTTCGACGAGCACGCCGAGGTGGGCACCGGAGCCGACGCCCGTGGCCCGGCGTTGCTGATCTTCGACCGGCAGCCACAGGTGTGGCGCGTGCGACAGATCCTCGAAGATCCTGCCGGAGATCACGATTGGGGCTTCGACGTGGAAGTCGACCTGGCCGCGAGCGACGAAGAGGGTGCCGCGGTGCTGCGTATCGTGGACGTCGGCCGGATGGGATAGGCAGGATGCTGACCCTGTGCCCTTTCCAGGTTATCGCGGACCCGGGGCCTTGCGGCAAGGCCCCGGTGATGGCGCACAATCGCTGGCCGAACCAAACCAAGGATGAACGAGGAGCACGTGCCAGCTGACGATCACGATGTCGAAGTGCAGTCCGAACAGACCTATGTCGACGGGCTCTATACCCGCCTGGACGCCGAACGCATCCGGGTGCGTGACCGCTACCGCACCGCGCTGCGCGAGCACGGCGGCTCCGCGGTGGAACGCGACGCCGAGGTGCGCGCATTGGCCAAGGAAGCGAACCGCCTCGACGTGGCCGACAACGGCCTGTGCTTCGGACGGCTGGAAACCGTTGCCGGAGAACATCTCTACGTCGGACGCCTCGGCATCTTCGATCGCGAGGACGATTACGAACCGTTGCTGCTGGACTGGCGGGCACCGTTGGCGCGACCGTTCTACACCGCGACCGGGGCCAACCCGGAGAACATGCGCCGGCGGCGCCAGTTCCGCACCCTGGGTCGGCGGGTGCTCGATTTCACCGACGAGGTGCTGGGCCGGCCCACCGCCGGCGACGACGGTGACGAGGACGCCGCACTGCTGGCCGCGGTGAACGCTCCGCGCGGCGAGGGCATGCGCGACATCGTCGCCACGATCCAGTCCGAACAGGACGAGGTCATCCGCAACGAACACACCGGCGTGCTGGTGGTCGAGGGCGGCCCGGGCACCGGTAAGACCGTGGTGGCGCTGCACCGGGTGGCCTACCTGCTCTACACCCACCGGGAGCGGATCGAACGTCACGGCGTGCTCGTGGTCGGGCCCAACGAGGCGTTCCTGAACCACATCGGCCGGGTGCTGCCCTCACTCGGTGAATCCGACGCGGTGTTCATGACGCCCGGCGACCTGGCTCCCGGCCTGCACGTCACCGCCGAGGACGCACCCGAGGTGGCCGCGATCAAGGGCTCGTTGAAGATCCTCGACGTCCTGGCCGCCGCGGTCGCCGACCGCCAGGAGGTCCCCGACGAGCCGATCTTCATCGAGTTGCCCGACGTCACCGTCCGCATCGACGCCGAAACCGCGCAGTGGGCCATCGAGGAGGCCCGCGAGACCGGACTGCCGCACAACGAGGCGCGCACGACGTTCCGCGACATCGTCACCTACGTCCTGACCGAACGTGCCGTCGCGCGTATCGGCAAGGGCTGGTTGAGCCGTCAGGACAAAGCGGCGTGGGAGGAGCTGCGGGCCAGCGTGGTCAGCGAGCTCGACGAGAACGTCGCATTCGCCGCGGCACTCGATCGACTCTGGCCGATCCTGACCCCGGAGACCCTGCTGGCCCCGCTGTATTCGTCGGCCGAGAGGTTGTCCGCCGCCGGCGCCGACCCCCGCTTGTTGCGTACCGACGCCCATGCCTGGACCGTCTCGGACGTGCCGTTGCTCGACGAGCTGGTCGACCTCCTGGGCCGGGACAAGGCGGGCGAGGAAGCCGCCGAACGCGAACGGCGCGAGGAAGCCGCCTACGCCGCGGGCGTGCTCGACCTGATGATCGCCCGCGAGGATCTGATGGACGACGAGGACCATCTGCTGGCCAGCGACCTCATCGACGCCGAGGACCTGGCCGACCGGTTCCTCGAACGCGATACCCGGGAACTCGCCGAACGCGCTGCAGCCGACCGGGATTGGACCTACGGTCATGTGGTGGTCGACGAAGCCCAGGAACTGTCCGAGATGGACTGGCGGGTGCTGATGCGTCGTTGTCCACGCCGGTCCTTCACGGTGGTCGGCGACCTGGCTCAGCGCCGCTCGGCCGCCGGCGCCCGGTCCTGGGACGCGATGCTCGAGCCGTACGTGCCGGGCCGGTGGATCTACCGGCCGCTGTCGGTCAACTACCGGACCCCGGCCGAGATCATGGCGGTGGCGAAAGCGGTGCTCGCCGAGTTCGCGCCCGGCGTGACACCGCCGGAGTCCGTCCGGTCCTGCGGTGTGCAGCCGTGGGCCAGGCAGCTGACCCCCGCTGAAATCCCCTCAGCTGTCCAGGAATTCGTTCGAGAGGAAGCCACCCGCGAGGGCACGTGTGTCGTGATCGGCCCACCCGGCGTGCCCGGTGCGGTGGCACCGTCGGAAACCAAGGGCCTCGAGTTCGACGCCGTGCTCGTGGTGGAGCCCGCGCACATCCTGGCCGACGGCGACCGCGGTGCCGCCGAGTTGTACGTCGCCCTCACCCGGGCGACGCAGCGCCTCGGCGTGCTGCACACCGAACCCCTGCCCGATGCGCTGAACGGACTCGCCCATGCCTGACACAAGCTGCGCGATCGCGGGCGGCGGCCCCGCCGGAATGATGCTCGGGCTGATCCTGGCCCGGTGCGGGGTACCGGTCACCGTCATGGAGAAGCACGCCGACTTCCTGCGCGACTTCCGCGGCGACACCGTGCACCCGAGCACCATGCGCATGCTCGACGAGCTGGGCCTCTTCGGAGAGTTCGACAAGATCGGCTACAGCAAGGTGGAAAAGGGCGAGTTCACGGTCGACGGCGAGCCGGTCACGCTCCTCGACTTCCGACGGCTGCGGCAGCCCCACCCGTACGTCGCGATGGTGCCGCAATGGGACTTCCTCGACCTGCTGGCCGATGCGGGCAGAGCCGAGCCCAACTTCACCCTCCGCATGCAGACCGAAGTGACCGGGCTGGTGCGCGAAGGCGAGCGCGTCACCGGGGTCCGCTACACCAGTCCGGACGGGGACGGGGAACTGCGCGCCGAGCTCACCGTGGCCTGCGACGGGCGCACGTCGCTGGTCAGGCGGGAGGCCGGACTCAACACCCGGGACTACCCGGTGCCGTTCGACGTGTGGTGGTTCCGCCTGCCGCGCACCGAAGATGGCCAGTACTCACTGATCCCGCGAACCGCGCCCGGTCGGGCGTTGATCATGATTCCCCGCACCGGTTATTTCCAGGTGGCCTACCTGATCCCGAAGGGCAACGACGCCGAGCTGCGGGCCCGCGGCCTGGACGCCTTCCACGGCGAACTCGCCGAGCTCATTCCGGAAGCCGATCCCGGCGCACTCACCTCATGGGACGACGTCAAGCACCTCGACGTCCAACTCAACCGTCTGCCGCGGTGGTACCGCGAGGGGCTGCTGTGCATCGGCGACGCCGCCCACGCCATGTCGCCGGTCGGCGGCGTCGGTATCAATGTCGCCATCCAGGACGCCGCCGCGACCGCGAGCCTGCTGTACCAGCCGCTGCGGGAGCATCGGGTCACCGGATCCGACCTGGCCGCGGTGCAGCGCCGGCGCACACTACCGACCGTCATCACCCAAGGCTTCCAACGGATCCTGCATCGCCAGGTGATTGCGCCCGTCATGGCCGGCGCCGACATCACCCCGCCCGGAGCCCTGCTGAACATCCTGCAACGGTTCCCCCAGCTCACCGCGATTCCGGCGTACCTGGTCGGTACCGGGGTGCGTCCCGAGCACGTCGCCGCACCGGCCCGCCGATAGGTGCGGCATGGGGGGAAAACAGAATCCCGATCAACGCCGACGCGAATTGTGCGACGCGGCAATCACTCTGCTGGCCCGCGAGGGCGTCAAGGGCGTCACCCATCTGAAGGTCGACCGCAAAGCCGGGGTACCGGACGGCACCACGTCGTTCTACTTCCGCACCAGCGCAGCCCTGATGCGGGCGGCGGCCAACCGCATCGCCGATCTGGACCTGGCCGATCTCAGCGCGGCCACCCGACCGGACGGTGACAGCGACGGGCCATCGCCGGCGGCCGGTCTGGCGCGGCTGGTCATCCGGTCGAGTACCGGTGCGCGTCTGGTCCGGAGCAAGGCCCGCTACGA
This sequence comes from Mycolicibacterium peregrinum, assembly GCF_001665785.1. Classification (GTDB taxonomy): domain Bacteria; phylum Actinomycetota; class Actinomycetes; order Mycobacteriales; family Mycobacteriaceae; genus Mycobacterium; species Mycobacterium peregrinum_A. The sequence continues at coordinate 134,623 of NZ_LZSO01000023.1, read as the reverse complement.
GCTGGTCATGCCCTCGAGCCGCGACGCCGGGCTGGCCGAGGCGTTCAGCCACAACCAGCAACGGTTCTTCGAACTACACCGCAACGTTGTGGCAGCGCTCTGCCCTCCCGACACCGACCCGGTTCTGATCGACGAAAAAGCCTACGTACTGCTGACTTTCATCAGCGGCCTGATGCTGGCACTGGCCCGCGGCGACCGCACCATCACCTCCGACGAGGAACTCCACGACATCATCGCCGCGATCGTCGCCGCCGCCCCGGCCGCCTCACATCGCGAAGGAGTAGCCGCCGTTGACCGGTAGCGTCTGACCGGTGATCCAGGATCCGTGGTCACTGGCCAGCAGCACCGTCAGATAGGCCACATCCTCGGGCAGCCCGGGCCTGCGGATCGGGTAACGCGACAGGATCGCCTTGGCCTGCGGGGAATCGGCCATCTCGGCCCACAGCGGTTCGGTGAGGGGTGTACGCATGGTCCCCAGCGCGATGTTGTTGGCGGTGACGCCGTAGCGGCCGTTCTCCAGCGCGATCGACCGCGTCAAACCCGCGGCACCGGCCTTGGCCGCCGCATAGACCGCGCCGCTGGCGTCCCCGGTCCGACCCGCATCCGAGACAATCGTCACGACCCGGCCCCACTGCCGCTCCACCATCATCGGCAGCACCGCCCGCGTGCAGTTCAGCACGCCATACAGATTCACCTGGAGGAAGGGATCCCAGTCCGCGGGCGAGGTTTCCGCGAACGGCATCCGGGCGGCGAATCCCTCGGCCCCGGCATTACCCGCGTTGTTCACCAGGACATCGACCGGTCCGGCCTCTTCGATCGCCTCGGTGACCGCTCGATAGTCGGTCACGTCGAACGGCACCGACAGCGCATCACCGCCCGCTTCCCGCAGCTCTGCGACCACCGCCTCGGCCCGGTCACCCCGGAGGTCGTTGACCAGCACGGTGGCTCCGGCGGCCGCGAAGGCATCGGCCAGGCCCCGACCGACTCCCTGTCCGGCACCGGTGATCAGCACGCGTCGGCCCGACAGATCGAATTGCAGCGTCATCGTCGGTGTCTCCTGAGGTTCGATTCGATTTCGGACAACCTACTCCACGAAGTCTCTATATCTGTAGAGTCTTGCGCACCCACTCTCTCGACACCGAACGGAGCCCGGGTGAAATTCATCTTCAACCTGCCCCACATGCTGCGACTCAAGGCGACGATGCAGCCGTGGGAGGCCGAAGTCACCGGCTCCGATCAGACCCGAATGGCGAAACGGGCCGACGAGTTGGGTTACGACATGATCGCCGTGCCCGAGCATTTCGCCATCCCGCGTGAACACGTCGAGTTGTCCGGGCCGCACTATCTGCAGTCCACCGTCGCGCAGGCCTACCTCGCAGGTGCCACCACACGGATAAGGCTCAACTCCTGCATCACGGTGCTGCCGCTCCAGCATCCGCTCGTCCTCGCCAAATCGCTGGCAACCGCCGACTGGATGAGCAGTGGCCGAATGAATGTCACGTTCGGAGTCGGGTGGCTCCAGCGCGAATTCGAGTTGCTCGGGGTGCCGTTTCACGAACGGGGACGGATTGCCGACGAATACCTGGCCGCCATCATCGAGCTTTGGACCAGTGAGAACCCGCGGTTCGAGGGCAGGTACGTGGCCTTCGACGACATCGCCGTGGAACCCAAACCGATTCAGAAACCGCACCTTCCGGTGTGGATAGGCGGAGACGCCGACGGGGCGCTGCGGCGCGCGGCGAGATACGCCACCGGGTGGTGGTCGTTTCTCACCCCTCCGGAACAACTGGCCGACCGGATCGAGTTCATCAAGTCGCAGCCGGAGTACGACGGACGACCGTTCGACGTAGTGCATGGGATGGCGACCAGGCGCGTCGGCGAGGGCCATGCCGTACGTGACGATCCCGACGCCCGGTCCGGAATGAGCGCGCAGGAGATCGTCGACCGGTTGTGTTGGCTGGGAGAGCAAGGTGTCACCGTCAGCGCCGTGCCGCTCCCCGCCGTCAGCGGTGTCGACGAATATCTCGACTACGCGCAATGGGTGATCGAGGAGATCAAACCACGCGTGCCGTAAAACAGGTCGATGAATACAGATGGACCAAGGACCCTGTGGCGGCACCGGTGCACCCCCTAATCTGAAACCGTTCAGCCATAGGAGGGCACTGATGAGCGACCACGACGTACGGATGATCATCCTGTCGACGGACGACCTGGACGAGTCGATCCGCTTCTACACCGAGACGCTGGGAATGCCACTGAAGTTCCGCGATGGCGCCCACTTCGCCGCGCTCGACGGTGGATCGCTCACTCTCGCGCTGGCCACGTCGGTGGACCACCCGATCCCCGGCCAGGTCGTCGTGGGGATCAAGACCGCCGACGTCGACGGCGCGGCCAAGGCCATCGAGGAGAGCGGCGGCGGCATCATCAAGCACCCCTATGACGATGCCCACGAGCGCAGGGCCGTGGTCTATGACAACAAGGGCAACGGCCTGGTCTTCTACAGCCCTCTCAACCGTTAGCCCTCTCAACCGCTAGCTCGCCGAACCCGCAGCGGCGAGCAGGGTTTCGGCCAGAAGTGCTGCGGCGGGTGTCATGCGCTCAGCCGGCGGTGCGGCGAGATAGACCTGCCACACCGCCGGGTCCCGCAACGCCACGGCTCGCAGATCACCGAAGCGCCGCGCCTCGGACACGGGCATGAAGGACGTGCCAAGACCGTTGCCGACGAGTTCGGCGATCGCGGCGAATCCGGCGGGCACCTCGTACTGCGTCTGGGGTTGCACCCCGGCGCGGTGGAACGCCTCGTCCATCAATCGCCGCAGCCCGAATTCGGGCGGGAAGCCGACGAGATCCTCACCGGCGAGCTCACCCAGATCGAGGCGACGACGGCGCGCCAACTCATGGTCGTCACGGCAGACGAACACCATCGGCTCCTCGAACAGCAGCTTCATGTCGAGCTGCGCCGGGAACCGGTTGGGCAGCGACACCAGTGCCAGATCCAACGAGCCCTCGAGCAGTGCGGCAAGATAGGCCGACGCGCCGGACTGACTCAGCCTCAACCGCAGCCGGACATGGGGGTGGGCCCGGTGAAAATCGCCGAGGGCGCGGCCGACATCGACCGGACCATAGGAGATCAGCGAACCGAATTCGACTGTGCCCATGAGTGATCCACGGAACTGGGCGGCGGATTCGGCCGCCGCCCTGGCTGCGCGCAGAACCTCATGGGCATGTGCCGAGAAGGCCTCCCCCGCAGCGGTCAGACTGATCCGCTGCCGCGACCGGTCGAACAACGCCACCCCGAGTTCACGCTCCAACTTCGCGATCGACGTCGACAACGCCGACTGCACGACGTGCGCGCGTTCCGCGGCTCGGGTGAAGCTCATCTCACCGGCCACCGCAATGAAGTGTTCGATCTGGCGTAACTCCACCGTGTCAGCCTATCTATCTCGTCGATGGGGCTCATCAGATTCAATCGTTGGACTTGATGGCCAGGCGGGGGTGAGATGGATACCAACGAGCCCGCGAGAAGGAGCAGCAACGGTGAACGGTTTGAGCAGAAGGAATTTCGGCTTCCTCACGGCGGCCGCTGCCGGCGCGGTCACCTTGGCGGCCTGTGGCCCGTCCTCCACTCCTGGCCCGTCCGCCCCTGCCGGAGCCCCGCCGAAACCGTCGCACCCCATGAACCCGGTCAAGCAGATCGACGCCGGCGATCTCGACGTGGGCTAACCGAGGCCGGTCCGGCTGACGGACTCCCGGTGATCCTGCTGCACGGCTGGCCCTACGACATCCACAGCTACGCCGACGCCTCGGCGCTGCTGGCCGAGCGGGGCTTCCGCGTGATCGTGCCCCACCTGCGCGGCTTCGGCTCGACCCGGTTCCGCTCGGCCGACACCGTGCGCAACGGCCAGCAGGCGGCCCTGGCGCACGACGTCATCGCGCTGATGGATGCACTGAACATCCCGAAGGCCGTGCTCGGCGGATACGACTGGGGCGGCCGCACCGCCAACAACGTTGCCGCCCTGTGGCCCCAGCGCTGTGCGGGACTGGTCGCGGTCAGCGGCTACATCACCGTCAATCTGGCGGCCAATCTGAAGCCGCTGGCGCCCGAGGCCGAGTTGGGGTGGTGGTACCAGTACTACTTCGCCACCCCGCGCGGTGAACTCGGCTACCGCGAGAACACCAAGGAGTTCAACCGGCTGATCTGGACCAAGGCCTCACCACTGTGGCACTTCGACGACGCCACCTACGATCTGTCCGCTGCAGCGTTCGACAATCCCGACCACGTCGCGATCGTGGTGCACAACTACCGGTGGCGGCTCAGCCTGGCTCCCGGCGAAGCGCGCTATGACGCCGACGAGGCCCTGTTGGCCGGCAAGCCACCCGTCACCGTGCCCACCATCACGATCGGGTCCGACTTCGACGGTGCGGCCAAGGACGGCGCCGCCTACCGCTCGCTGTACACCGGGCCCTACGAACACCGCATCCTCGACGGCATCGGACACAACGTCCCCCAGGAGGCGCCGGAACAGTTCGTCGCCGCCATCGCCGACGTCAGCCGGATGGGTGGACGCTGACCTCGTCAGGGATACGGCCGTCCGGTCAGCTTCCGGATCGTGCGGATCTCACCGTCGCGGTAGGGCCGGCCATCAGCATGGAACAGATCGTGGAACCACACCCGCGGCGGAGATTTGTACGGCCTGTCCCAGGAGTCCCACGGCAGATAGGTCTGCGTCTTACCTGCGACCAGGCCCCAGTTGTACGCACCGACGTTGTGTCGTTTGGCGATCGGCAACACGCCCTCGATGGTGCTGCCCTCCCCCCGGGCCAGGTACTCGGTGCACAGGATCGGACGGCCCATCGGGGCCAGCTCACCGATCCGGGCCTCGAACCCTTCCGGATGGTCGTAGCTGTGGAAGGTCACCACGTCGGAGAGGTCGAGCTGCAGCGTCGCCATCCGGCTGCGCGTCAACGGATCAGCCCACGGACCGTCCCACACGCCGCTGGTCAGCGGTTGGACGGGATTGACCGAGCGGGCCCAGCCGAAGACCTGCGGCAGCAACTCCTCGACCAGCGCGACCTTGTCCTGGCGTTCCACCTCGCGGTAGTTGGCCGCGGGATTGTCCGGCTCGTTCCACAGGTCCCACCCCAGCACCCGCTCGTCGCGACGGAACTGGCTGATCACGCCGACGACATACTCGCGCAGCAGTCGCCGGTACCGGTGATCGTCCAGGTGCTGTGCACCCGGGCCCTGCACCCACACCGAATTGTGGATCCCGGGCCGGGGGCGGCGCTGATGCCCCAACCGGGGAAACGGATCCCAGCAGGAGTCGAACAGTACGAACAGCGGTTTGATGCCGTGGCTCGACGCGAGAGCAACGAATTGGGCGAGTCGGTTCTGAAAGGCCAGATGCCCCTGTGCCCACAACTGGTCGTGCAGGAAGACCCGCACCGTGTTGAACCCGGCCAGCCGGGCGATCCGCAACTCGTTGTCGATCTGCTGCGGATCGTAGGTGTCCGGCTGAAACATCTCCAGCTGATTGCCGGCGTTCGACGGGATGAAGTTGGCGCCGACCAGCCAACCCTGTGCGGCATACCAGCGGTGCGCCCGCTCCGGTGACCAGCGGGCTCCGTGGCCGTCGATCTGCGCGTGAGCCCGCGGCGACCTGGCCACCGACAGACCCGCGGTGATCAGCAGCGACAACTTGAACGCGGCACGACGGCCCATACCGGCGCCGTCGTCTTTCCTGTTGGCCTGCATGGCTTTACGAATCAAATGGCAATCTCCTGTACGAATCCGTGACGCTCGACGAGTACCCACCACAAGGGATCCCAACTCCACGGTGAGTTGTCGACTCCGCATCCGCCGGTAGCGTTGCCCAGGTGGAGCACGCAGACGACGAGAAGGTCCCCAAGAAGGCCGAGGCCAGCGCCCTGACCGGCGTATCGGAAACCGCACTGCTGACCCTGAACGGCCGGGCCACCCAGGCCCGCCATCCCCGCCCCATCATCGATGATGCCATGGCCGTCCAACTGGCCGATTCCATCGCCTACGACTTCGCGAAATTCGGCCGCCGGACGGGCCAGGAGATGGCGCTGCGCTCGCTGGCCTTCGACAAGGCCGCCCGGGGTTACCTGAGCGACCACCCATCGGCCACGGTCGTGGCGCTGGCCGAAGGTCTGCAGACGAGTTTCTGGCGACTCGATGCGGCGCTACCGGGTGCGCGGTTTCGTTGGCTCACCGTGGATTTCCCGCCCATCATCGAACTGCGCAAGCGGCTGCTGCCCGCGTCCGAGCGCATCACCGTGCGGGCGCAATCGGCGCTGGACTACAGCTGGATGGACGACGTGGATTCCACCGACGGGGTTTTCATCACGGCGGAGGGGTTGCTGATGTACCTGCAGCCCGAGGAAGCGCTCGGCCTGATCACCGAGTGCGCCAAGCGTTTTCCCGGCGGGCAGATGATCTTCGACCTGCCACCCGTGCTGGTGAAGAAGCTCGCCCCCAACGGCATGCGGTCCTCGAGGCACTACCGGGTGCCACCCATGCCGTTCAGTCTGACGCCGGCCCAGTTGGCCGACCTGACTCACACCGTGCCCGGCATCAAAGCCGTGCACGATCTGCCGATGCCGCGCGGACGCGGATGGTTCTTCCACACCGCGTTTCCGGCGTTCTGGCAGTTCAAGCCCACGCGCCAGATTCGCGGGGCCTACACGCTGCTGGAGTTCGGCTGACTAGCTGCCCGCAGCGGCCAACCGGGCGCGTTCCCGCATCGAGGCGACGACACCGCCGTCGTTGAGGATGTCCGTGCCGGTGAGGTAACCCGCCCGCTCGCTGGCGCAGTAGGCCAGCAGATCAGCCATCTCCTCGGGCTTGCCCCAGCGCGGTACCGCCGCGTCGGCCACCATCGCGCCCGCGCCCGCCTGCTCCTCCAACCGGCCCATCTCGGTATCGATGGAGCCCGGGGAGACGGAGACGATCCGGATGCCACGACCGTTGAACCGCTCGGCCTGCGACGAGCTGTACCACTTCACGAAGGCCTTGCTGATGGCATAGGAGAAACCGGAACGCATGTCTTCCGGAGCCATGCCGCACGCCGCCAGCATTTCGGTGAGGAATTGGTCCTGGTCCTGCAGCGCCAGGGGGAAGTGTTGCGTGGGAATGACTTCCTCGGGCAGCAGATGTGCCGCCATCGACGCCACGTTGACGATCGCCGCCCCCTCGGGCGCGGACGCGAAAAAGGCTTCGTTCACATGCAGCGTGCCCAGCGCGTTGGTCCTCATCACGTACTCCGCGTCGCCCATGCTGGGGCTGACCCCGGCCGCATGGATGACGGCGCTGACGGTCCCGAGCCCGGCAGCGGCCTCCAACAACCGGTCGACGGAGGCCCGGTCCGTGACGTCGGCATTGACGATCCTGGCGGCGATCCCCAGGTCCCCCAGAGCGGTGGCGGCGGCGTCGAGGCGGTCCTGCCGGACATCGCACAACACCACTGTCTGGTCGCGGCCGACGACCTTGGCCGTGGCGAACCCCATCCCACCTGCGCCGCCCGTGATCACCGTCACCCGTGTCATGGCTAGCACGGTAGTGGCCGGTAGGAGGCCCCGTCGCAGCGGGGTTGGTGCGACTGCTCAGCAGTGCTCAGGGCCGGGTGTTTCCTGACCGAATATGCGTCGGCCCGCTGTGCGAACGGCCCGACCGGCATATAACGGGTAGTGATGACCTGCCCGTATTGCGGATCTCCACTCGATGCCGCCGACACCTGCAGCCGGTGCGGGCAGATCCACTCGTCCGCCCCGACAGGGTGGCGTCCTGACCCCACCGCGCGCCACGAAGGCCGCTACTTCGTCACCGGGCATCCGACGAACCGGGTGCGCGACGGCCGGACCACATCGAGCGATCCCGATGGCGGGCGGATGCTGCCGGACTACCTCGAACTGAAGACGTCAGGGATCAGGGCGACCTGGTTGGGGACCACAGCCGCGGCGGCCATCATCGTGATGACCGCTGCCGTGGTCTGGGTGCTGCTGGTGGCCGGGCGCCGACCACCGCCCTCGCCGGAAGCCGGGTACCTCAACGCACTGAAGGACGCCGGGCTCAGCGGTCAGTTCAATTCCGACGCCAACGCCGTGGCCCACGGTCGGCAGGTCTGCCGTCATCTGGAAGACGGCGAACCCCAGCAGGGCCTGCTCGCCGACAAGATCGCGGTTGACACCTTCTGTCCGCTTTTCTCGCAGGGCTTTCACATCCTCGAAAAGGCTAATGTCACGGGCACTTTCGTACTCACCGACAATTCCGGGGCCGAGGGCATCGTCTCCGACGGCGCAAAGTGCCAGGGAGCGAACGGATATGCCGACGTCAATGCCGGCACACCCGTCACCGTCAAGAACGGCAAGGGCGACGTCCTGGCCACCACCACCCTGGGGCCCGGCAAAAGCGGTACCGCCAACTGCACTTTCACGTTCACCGTGCCGCTGACCGAAGGTGAGGACCGCTACGTCCTTTCGGTCGGACGCCGTGGCGAATTCAGCTACAGCTTCGAACAGCTTGTGGCCAAAGGGATTCTGATGCAGCTCGGCCAGTGATGTTTGCGAAAATCACGCCCTTACGGAGACTTCGCGCTGCCGACACCGTTCCTTACCATGCCAGACGCGGGCGGTTGGAAACGATGCGGTCACGAGTACGGCTCACTCACGTGTCAACCCCGCAACCATCTGAGAACTTGTGTGGACACCGATTTCGGGCAGCTCTACGGTTGCGCTCGACACAATTTTCATCGATGTAATTTATCCGCACCAAAAAAGGGAGTCGCTCGTGATGACCACCTTTGCCAACATCACCGTCAAGACTGCTATCGGCGCTGGGTTTTGCCTGACAGCAGTGGCGGCCGCGATGGCGCTGAGCCCGCATGCGGCAGCGCTACCACTCAAGACCGGCGGATATAAGTGCGTCGACGGGGCCGCCGCGGCCGGCGCACCGTGCGCCGCGCCGGCGGTGGAAGCCGCGGGCGTTGTTCCCGCAGCCGCACCTGCAGCCGTTCCTCCGGTACCTCTGGCGCCGCCACCGGTAGTTCCGCCGGTCCCCCTGGCACCGCCGCCACCGATCGTTCCGCCCGTACCGCTGGCGCCCCCACCGGTACCGGTGGTACCCGCCGCTCCGCTCGTCCCCGCCGCCGCACCGATCGCCGCCGCTCCGGTGACGGTCGCCGCAGGGACCGGAAAGGGTGTGCCGACCGTGTCGCCCGGGGGAGGCCCGGTCGCCGGGACGCCCACGCTGCCCGGCCCTGCCGACTAACCCGCCCCCAGCGCCAGAAAAGGCGCCTGGCTCGTGAGCCAGGCGCCTTTTTGCGTGTCTTCTTTTGCGTGTCCACTTTCGTGCGTCTTGGGGAGTCCGCAGCTTGGTCCCGGCCTGCCTTGCGCCGTCTTGTCTTGCCCTGCAGCGGGATTCGCTACTCCTGGACGATCACCGGATCGCCGATGTGGACCGTGTTGAAATACCACTCGGCAGCCGCCGGGATCAGGCTGATACAGCCGTGGCTCGTATTGTCCAGCCCCATCGACGGCACGGCCCACGGCGCCGAATGCACGAACAGACCACGCTGGGTGAAGCGGACCGCGTAGTCCACGTCGAGGAGGTACCCGTCCGGAGCATCGACGGGAATGCCGACACTGCTTGAGTCCATTTTCACCGTTCGGTCTTTCCCCAGAACGGTGTAGGTGCCGACCGGGGTCGGATACTCCGGACGTCCCAGCGAGGCCAGCAGCACACCCGCCTCGCCGGCGTGCGGCAGGTGGTGCGGCGCAGGCAGATCGATCGGCGGCTCTTCACCGATCCCGTCGATGGTCACCGTGAAGGTGTGCTCGGAGATGTCCGCGACACCGATAACGGCTGGGCCGGTTTGGAACTCGGTCCGCAGGCCCCCGACCGACAACATCACGGTGCTGTGCGCCGGCCAGAACTCGGCCGGTTTCCACGACACGACATTGGCGTCGAGCCACTCGTAGGAACCCGAACGGGCCGGTGTCGACTTGAGCCCGAGGGCACGTTCGACGACCGGGCGGTTGGCGACCGGGTTCTTGAACGTGACCACCACCGGATGTCCCACCCCGACGACGGCGCCCGCGGCCGGCGCGATCGATTCGATTGTCGACGTCAGCGGAAGGCTCACCGCCGCCGTGTCGACGCTGTTCGTACCGCCAGAGAAATAGGTCATGACGACTACGACGAGAACGAGAACACCCTGAACTACCGCGCGCATCAACCCGATCTCTCTGCGATGCCCCCATGATCTTGAACGATGTCATGGTATGGCTCGCGGACAGCCCGAATGTGTAGTCACACGTAGACAATTCGGTCAAGCGTTCGTCACGTTTCGGCTACGGCGTCGGGCCCGCGGCGAAGAGCCCGCGACCTACCTCGCCGACTGCACGGTTGCGGTGTACGGAGGGTGCGCTGACCCCTGTGTGACCCCGCGGTAGATCTTCGGGACGTCAGTCCGCTATGGCCTCGTCGCGGACGGCGTGCAAGGTGAGGACCCGAGCGCACGCCAGAGGGGTCACCAGGGCGTTGGTCCGCAGGCCGGACTGCGACGGACGCTGAGATTCCACGTCGGGAGCGTCGTCGTCATCGTCAAGCCGGTAGGACGACGGATGCCTGCGCTTGGCCGCGGCGAGTTCACGGGCGTACCGCTGCGACGAACACCACAGTGGGTGCGTCGCCAGCTCGATAACCGTCGAGCCGGCAGCTTTTGTCGCCATGTTCAATGACCTCCAGCGGAGCTTCACGACACTTCATACTCAGTGCCAAGCGTGCTCGGCCAAGCTGAGACGGTGCATCGGGTTGGCCGTGGACTCCTTAAGGATCCCTCTTAAATGTCTTTTACACATCCAAAGAGCTTGAACAGAGACGTAATTCACATTCCTGAATTTGACATTGTTTGCTGTGACTGCTCCGGCAAGTCGAAGTGCGTCACGGTGACGCAATGACCCCATACGCCCCAGCCGGGCGTGGGACCGCAACACGCCGACCTCGCAGGACTCCAGCTTGCCCCGACACCGGATCCGTGACAACCCGCCGAAGGCGGATGATCACGCATCATCGTCCGGCGCAGCGGAATCCGTCGATTGTTGCGGTCCTCGTCCCGATCCGGGCTGCCACTCACGAAACTCAGAGAGGCGGCTCACTGCTCCCCGACAGCTTCACCCGACCCATGCGACGGGCCACCGGGTAACCGGCCCCCGGTTTGCCGTATATACAGCAGGCCGTCGAGTGCCGATCGCAACCCGCCCCACCGGTGACCCGGGGACACTTTGTTCAGTTTCTCAGGGTGTTCCATCGTCGCCGCCGTGGATTCCAGCTACCGGATTCACGGCCCCTCCCCGATCGGCGGTCAGGGGCACCCACAAGAATCGGGCCACTTTCTTACATTCGCAAGAAACGCGCATGTAGGGGCAGCCACAAATTAAGGAACCACGCCAGCGAACGCGCCGCGGTTAGCCCCGTCGATGCGCAATCGTTACCAATCATTTAACCTGTCCCGTGGCCGAGCTGCCCTTCTAGAACGTCAATTAGCTCGGTGAAGGGTGGTACGGCTGTGGATGCACATGATCCGAGCGTCGGAGAACATGCGCGTCCGACCGTGACTCGGGCGTCTCGCGCGTCGATCGAGAGCTGGCCGCTGCGGTGGAAAGTGGCAGCGACGCTGGTGCTGCCGATCATGCTCGCGGCGACCTTCGGCGCGGTACGTATCAACAACGAACTGTCGGCCGCGTCGCGGCTCAACCTCGCGTCGGACAATGCCGTGGTCGTGGTGCCTGCGGTGGAACTGGTCGACCGCCTCGACGGGCTGGCGTATGCCGCCGCCTCGGGTGCACCGATCGACGAACCGCTCGCACAATTCGACGAGAGCGCCAAGACGCTCGACACCCTGATCAAGTCCACCGTTTTCGACTCGACCGTCGCCACCGAGCTGACAACCGCGTCCTCCACCGCCAAGACGTTGCGTGACGACCTCAAGTCGGGGCCACTGCCCCAGCAGGTGATCGCCGAGCGGGCGCAGAACGTGGCCTCCGGCGTCGTCTCCGCGATCGCGGCGACCACCGCCACCGTCGACGACCGCACCGTACGCCCGCTCGCGGACCAGCTCGTGGACGCCCTCGCGGCGCAACGCGCACTGACGGCGCAGCGGATACTGATCGCCGCACCCGATTTCGCCGATTCAGATGAGCTGCGCACCGAGGTCGCAGACGCGGCAGGCGCAGAAGCGGCCGCCATCGATCGACTCAACCGGCTGACGGCCACCGACGAGGCCACGGCGCTGTCCAAGGAATCCGACGTTCGTCGCGCCACCTACACCCGGCCGTCCGACGACAGCGTGCGCGCGCCCGCGTTCACCGACGCCATGCGGGCCAGCGTCGAGGGCTACCGCGCGATGACCCAGGACCTGTCCGCCGACCTCGACGGCACGTTGCACCATCGCGCCAACGCCCTGCGGTCCGACGCCCTGCGTGATACCGCGATCATCCTCGGTGCGGTGCTGGCCGCTCTCGTCTTCGCGCTCGCCGTCGGCCGCTCGCTCATCCGCTCGATCGGCCGTCTGCGCCGGGGCGCGCTGCAGGTCGCACAGGTCGAGCTACCCGAAGAGATCGAACGGCTCAGCAAGGGCGGGGGCATACCGGAGATCGAACCGCTGCCGTTCCGCACCAATGAAGAGGTCGGACAGCTCGCGCGCGCGATCGACGACATCCACTCCCAGGCCGTCCGGCTGGCCGGCGAGCACGGTGTCCGCCTGCAGATCGGCGACATGTTCGAAACCCTGTCCCGCCGAAGCCGCTCACTCGTCGAAGAACAGCTGGCCCTCATCGAGACACTCGAGCTCGACGAGGAAGACCCCGTCCGGCTGGATCACCTCTTCCGCCTCGACCACCTTGCGACCCGCATGCGCCGCAACGGGGACAACCTCCTCGTCCTCGCCGACACCGTGGAACGCCATCGGGTGTCCGCGCCCGTCGCGCTGCCCGACATGCTGCGCGCCGCCATGTCCGAGGTCGAGGAGTACCGCCGGGTTCAGGTCGGACACCTGGCCGACGTCTCGATCGCCGGCTCAGCCGCCGGCGATATCGGCCACCTGGTCGCCGAACTGCTCGACAACGCACTGCGCTACTCGCCGCCCGATGCGCCCGTGTTGGTCACGGTGGGACGCGCGGTGGACGCCGGCCTGCTGGTCGAGGTGGCCGACCGCGGGCTCGGTATGTCCAAGGACGACTTGGCCGCTGCGAACGACCGGCTCGCGCTCGGTGGCGAGGTGACCTCCGAAACCGCCAAGCGGATGGGACTTTTCGTGGTCGGCCGGCTGGCGGGACGTCACGAAGTCACCGTGCGGCTGCGCACCACCTCGGCGTTGACCGATCGGCCCGGCGTGACGGCAAGTGTGCACATCCCCGGCACGCTGGTCTCGCCCATCGGGGTGGGTGAGTCACTCGACGATCTGCGCAACGGCTCGTTTACCGGGTCGCGACCGCAGGCCGCCGACGAAGGACGGAATGCGCTGACGAGTGCCGCCGCCGGCGCGCGCGCCGAGGCCAACGGCTCGCAGACGGCGTCGTCGCCGGCGGAGCGAGGATCCGACGCCCCGGCCCGGGCCACCGTCAACGGGCTGCCGAAACGCTCGCCCGGGGCCAGCGGCGTCAACGGCACCCCCGCTCCGGTGACCGCATCGACCGCGCCTGCCCCGGCGTCTCCGGCCGCACCCGAGGAACCCGACCGGCCACAGCGCGGCAACCCGCTGTCCTTCTTCACGTCTGCAACATCGGCCCCGGCCGCTGCCGAGCCCGCCGACGCGGCGCCCACACCCACCACCGAGTCCGGGCAACCGCACCTTGAGCCGGAGAGTTTGGAGAGTGCACCGATCTTCGAGCGGATGGCCTCGGAGTGGCTGATGGATCCCACCGCGCCCGAATCCCGCGACCGGGTCTGGTCCAGCTCCGCCGACGCCGGCTGGGCGGCTGCAGCGAAGGCTGTCGAGCAGGAACCCAAGCGGCACACCGCATCCGGGCTGCCGATCCGCGAACGCGGAGCGCGCCTGGTGCCCGATGAGGCAAGATCAGAATTCCAGGCCAAGGCCAACGGGGGCAACGACCCCGCGGCGATCCGCGACATCCTGAGCCGACAACTGGCCGGCGTTCGCAGGGGCCGGGCCGAAACCGACGCAGCACACAGCCGAATCGAAGGAGATCGATGAACACCGGCACGCAACCACAGGATCGGTCCGCGGGGTCTGCTGCAACACCGTCGGGGACCTCCGGCACCCTCGACTGGTTCGTGTCCAACTTCGTCCGTGACGTGCCTGGCGTGTCACATGCGATCCTGGTGTCGGCCGACGGGCTGTTGATGGCCTCGAACTCCCACCTTCCGGCTGACCGTGCCGAGCAATTGGCCGCCGTGACATCGGGTTTGGCGAGCCTGTCGAACGGTGCCGCCCGGCTGTTCGAGGCCGGCAACGTGCGCCAGTCGATCGTCGAGATGGACGACGGCTTCCTGCTGCTGATGGGCGTGGGCAACGGCTCGTACCTCGCCACCCTGGCGTCGACCTCGTGTGACATCGGCCAGGTCGGCTACGAGATGGCCCTGCTCGTCGACCGGGTCGGCAAGACCGTGGAGGCGACTCCGCGCGCCGGCCATGGTGCTCGATGACGCTCAGCATGGACAGACCCGAGCAGAAGCAGACCGCCAGCCGCGCCCGGCCGTACACCCTCACCGGCGGGCGGACCCGCGCCCGGGTCGAGATCCCGATCGAAGCTCCGGTGGAGGCCCTGCTGGGTCCCGGTGAACTCGACTGCGCACCAGGCGATATCCCCGCCGTCATCGTCCGGTTGTGCGGCAGCCGGCCGTCGATCGCCGAGATCTCGGCTCACGCCGGTCTCCCGATCGGAGTGGCCCGGGTCCTGGTGAGCGACCTGGTGGACAGCGGCCACCTCCGAGTTCACGCCACCCTGACCAACCGCTCGACCGTTGCAGAACGGCGCCTACTGATCGAAAGGACCCTCAGTGGCTTACGCGCACTCTGACTCCGGCTCCACGGTGTCTTCGACGAAGATCGTGATTGCCGGCGGCTTCGGCGTCGGCAAGACGACGTTCGTCGGCGCCGTGTCGGAGATCGTGCCGTTGCGCACCGAGGCCCTCGTCACGAACGCCTCGCAGGGACACGACGACCTCGAAGCGATTCCCGGCAAGGAAACCACCACGGTTGCCATGGATTTCGGCCGGATCACCATCGCAGACGACCTCGTGCTCTACCTCTTCGGTACCCCGGGGCAACGGCGGTTCTGGTTCATGTGGGACGACCTGGTCCACGGCGCGATCGGCGCCGTGGTGCTCGTCGACACCCGCAGGCTCGAGGACAGCTTCGCCGCCGTCGACTTCTTCGAGGCCCGCAGCCTGCCGTTCCTGATCGCCGTCAACGAGTTCGACGATTCCCCCACCCACAGCATCGAAGAACTACGTGAGGCGATGTCCGTGTCGCCGAACGTACCGATCATCAACGTCGACGCCCGGCAACGTGACTCGGCGAAGAACGCGTTGATCGCCATCACATCGTTTGCGCTGGAACGCCTTCCGACCGCAGCGCCCTAGATCCACAGCCCCCAGTCTCACAGTCTCGAGGAATCCACCATGAACCACCAGGTACATCACTTCGACATGGGCCTCTGGCTGCTGTTCCTGGCATACATCGTGTCGGTGACCGGATCGGTCGTCGGCCTGGCATGCACCCGTTGCGGTGCAACTGCCACCAATGGACGCGACCGCCTCCGCTGGCTGCTGATGGCCTCGATCGCCATCGGCGGGGTGGGCGTCTGGCTCATGCACTTCATCGCGATGCTCGGTTTCGCTATTCCCAACAGCATGGTCCGCTACCACCTCGGCTGGACCGTCGCCTCGGCCGTCATCGCGATCGCGGCGGTGTTCGTCGGCCTGATCACGATCGGTCGCACCTTCGATCTGAAGCGACTGCTCGCCGGTGGCGTCATCACCGGCCTCGCCGTCGCGATGATGCACTACACCGGCATGTGGGCCGTCCAGATGCAGGGCACGATGACCTACGACACCGCGCTTGTCGTCCTGTCCTTCGTGATCGCCGT
This sequence comes from Mycolicibacterium peregrinum, assembly GCF_001665785.1. Taxonomy (GTDB): domain Bacteria; phylum Actinomycetota; class Actinomycetes; order Mycobacteriales; family Mycobacteriaceae; genus Mycobacterium; species Mycobacterium peregrinum_A. Next base: position 118,492 of record NZ_LZSO01000023.1, on the reverse strand, counting down.
CGTCGCCGCCACCGCCGCGCTCTGGTTCACCCTCGTCCTCGAGTCACGCGGCCTCCGATTCGTCGCCGGCCTCGTGATGGGTGTCGCCGTCGTCGGCATGCACTACACGGGTATGGCCGCGGTGCGGGTGGATGTCGACCACACGATGCCGGTTCCCGGTGGGCCCGAGGTGTTCTCGTTCCTGTTCCCGGTCTTCGTGATCGGCCTGCTCGCGCTGGTCGTCCCGATCACCGCCGTGATGCTGGCCCCTGATCGCAGCGCCGAGAACGCCGAATCCGAGTCACGCCCGGTGGCAGCGACGGCCGGGCGGCACCGGTAGGACGGCCCCCACAGGCGCAACACTTCGCCGCCCAACTGTAAAAACTGTCCGAATCTGACAGTTTTTGTCCGCAGCGATGCTCCGCAATGCCATGATGCGGTCGATGCTGGACAATCTCCTCCGCACGGTATGCGTCGCGCTTCTCGTGGCCATCGCAGGACTCGGGCCGTCCGCTGTGGCCCACGCCGGACTTCCGCCGGGGTACGACACGCGCTTCGACATCTGGCCGACCGCGGTCGACAAGGCGCAATGCCGACCAGGCGATCGGGTCGAGACCGGATTGCAGGGCGAAGTGCCGGTCGCGGACCGGGAGTCCCACCGCAGCGCGCAGGGCTACAACTGCAACATCGACCTGGTGGGTCAGCACCAGGGCACCGGCGCAGGTATCACGAGCACTTCGTACAAGAACTGCACCTACGTCGGGTCCACCTGGCCCTACACCGACGGCGTCCAGGTGATCGACGCGTCGGACCCTGCCCACCCGGTCCAGGCTGATCTGCTCACCGAGCCGGCGATGGTCGGCGGAACCTGGGAGTCCCTGAAGGTACACGCGGGCCGGGGGTTGCTGGTCGGAACCGGTGTTCCCCTGTTGTTCGGGGGCGGCTACATCTCCATCTACGACATCTCACAGGACTGTCGGCACCCCCGGTTGCTCAACGAGGGCGCCGGTTCCCTTCCCGGCGTACGGATCCCGATGCTGACCCACGAGGGCAACTTCTCGCCCGACGGCAACACCTACTGGGCCGGGGGCATCATCTGGAACAGTGCGGTGGACATCACCGATCCGACTGCTCCGCATGTGGTGTGGAGTGCGCCGGTCGGCTGGGCCTCACACGGCATGGGCTTCGCGCCGGACGGGCGGACCATGTACATGTCACAGTTCAGCGGATTGACGGTGCTCGATACCTCGGCGGTGCAGGACCGGGTAGCACCTGATTTCACCATGCACCAACTGCTTCCGGCCCACAGCCACAAAGCCTGGGTGGACGGGCAGGAGGCCCAGCACAGCGTCTACGTCACCTACCGAGGCGTACCGCACATCTTCACCATCGACGAACTCGGTTCCGGGGGCGTCAAGCTGTTCGACGTCTCCGACCCAACCGACCTCAAGCTGCGCAACATCATCAAACTCGAGATCAATCTGCCCGAGCACATGGACAACTGGACAAGCAGCGGTGGATTCAACGGGGTGTTCGCCTACGACTCGCACTACTGCTCCGTGGACCGGCAAGACGATCCGACGGCTCTGGCCTGTGGCTGGATCCAGTCGGGTATCCGGGTGTTCGACATTCGCGACCCCGAGCACATCACGGAACTCGCCTATTTCAACCCACCGGCGCAGTCCGACAAGAAGTACGAAGACCTGCCCAATTCGATTCACGTCTACAACCTTTCGGTTCTTGCGACACCGCCACTCACCGGGATCTTCGGGGTGGGACGGGCTGCCCTCGACGGGAAGATCCAGCTGTCCGACATCGTGCTGGGCAACCGTCCGGGCTGGGGCCAGCCGGCCGATTTCTCCGCAGACTGGTGCATGTCACCACCGGAGTTCCGGGGAAACCTGCTCTACGTCACGTGTTCCGACAACGGGTTCATGACCCTGAAGCTGGACCCGACCGTCTACCCGCCACGATGAGCGCTTCCATACCCGCCCGCATTTTCGGCGCCACCGTCGTCATCGCTGCCGCCGCGTTCCTCGGCGCGTTCGCCGAGTCCCACCACAACGACAATGCACCGCCATTGATGTCAGAGGCCGACGTGACCTTCGCACAGATGATGATGACCCACCATCAGCAGGCGATCACCATCTGCGACCTGCTCAGCGCGGACGCCGCTCCCGAAATACGCACGCTCGCAGACCAGATCAGACTTCAGCAACAGGCGGAGGTCGGCACCATGGTCGGGTGGCTGCAGCTGGCGGAACAGCCGCTCAACCCCACGGTGCCCACAGAGCACACCGGACACGGCATGTCCCATCACCACGACACCGACCAGCCCACCGGCATGCAGATGGGGATGGCATCCCCGGATGAATTGGCCCGCCTCCAGCGCGCCACCGGCCCCGCCAACGAAGCCTTGTTTCTCCAGTTGATGACCCGCCACCACCAGGGCGGCGCCGAGATGGCCTTCGACGAGACCCGCGATGGCTCCAACGAGGCGATCCGCCGTACCGCCCTGGCCATGGTCACCGAGCAGACGCAGGAGATCCAGCTCATGGAGCACCTGATGAAGACGCGGGATGCGACGCCGCTGCCGTATCCGTGAGGCGGAAGCGCTAACCCCAGTAGGAGAAGTTGCAGACGGGCTTCATCTCGGTCTTGAACGACACCAGTTTGTCGCCGTCCATCGTGATTGTGCAAGTGAGCGTGGCACTTCCGCCATCGGCGGCGACCTCTGACTCCAGCTCCTCATAGACGGGGTACTGCTTTTCCCACGGCAGCGTCACGTTCGATTCGGTTTGCTCGGCACCACCGTTGATCCGGTAACGGATCGTCACCGGGGCGGATCCACCGAGGACCTTCATGACCGCCGTACCCACCGGCGTCCCGGTCGGCTCGGCCGCCTTGGGCGACTCGGTCGTCGTACGAACCGGTTCGGTCGAGGCGCTGTCGGACGCCACCGCGCTGGTGGTTTTCGCCACCGGGGTTCCCGCGGTCGTCGTGCATCCCGCGGCCACCGCCGCGGCCGACACGACACTGATGGTTACCCCGGCGAGACCCCTGAGCGGATGCATACCTGAGATTACGACGCGGAGGTGAGCCCGGATCGCTTATCGCGACAAGTGATTCCCACCGGGCCCGATCCCCGCTCAGCCGGTCAGGACGCGATCAGCTCATCGATCTGGTTGATCGCCGACGAAGCACCCTCGACAACACCCATGTCCAGGACCTGCTGAAGCGCTTCGGCGGACTCGTAGGTGCTCACGTAGACGGCACGGGTCCCGCCGTTGTGCTCGGCAAAGGTGTAGACGTTCTTGGAAACCGGCATCGCTGGGTTCGGGTTGAAGTCCTGGTCGGCGAATCCGTCGTCGAAGGCGAAGCTCCTCGGTTCGTCGACGGCGGTGACCTCCCAGTAGCCCGCGTGCTTGTCGCCCTCCGGGCCGGTCATGAAGTAGGTGACGCGGCCACCGGGTGTGAGGCTGTGGTCGACCACGGTGGCCGGGTAGGTCGGGGGCCCCCACACCTTCTCCAGCTGACGCGGGTCGGCGTACACCTGCCAGATGCGCTGCACCGGCGCCGCGAAGTCGGCGGTGATGGTCAGTGTCAGTTTGTCGAGGTCGTGTTGAACGTCGGTCACGGGCATGGGTCAGTCCTCCTTGGGATCGGATGCGATCAGTTCATCGATACGTGCGATGCGGCCACGCCAAACCTGTTCCAGCTCAGTCAACATGGACGCCACCGACCGCACTGCCTCCACGTCACCGCTGGCCAACTGCTCACGACCGTTGCGTCGCTTGGTGATCAGCCCGGCCTTTTCCAGGACGGCGACGTGCTTCTGCACTGCCGCGAAGCTCATGTCGTACTTCGCCGCAAGCACCGAGACCGAGTGCTCCCCCGCCAGGACCCGGCGCATGATGTCCCGCCTGGTCCGGTCGGCGAGCGCGTGGAACAGGGCGTCTGCCTGGTCCTCGTCACGCTCGGTCACCTCTCAAATATACAACCGATTGGTTGTATGTTGTCAAGCGGTTCGTTCCGAATTCGTGACTGGCATCACACGTTGTCATATATATTGAGCCGGCATGTGTTCGCTGCGGCCGGCATTCCCGTCACCGGCGGATGTGGACAACGTCGGGGAATGTCAAGGGGGACATCGATAATGGCGCACGGTCCACGCTGCCCGAAAACCGCCAAGCGCATGCCGCTGCGGTACAGCCTGTCCGTCATAGCCGTCGGCATCGGTGTCGGTATCGCAGGCACCAGCGCGCACACCGTGGCATGGGCGGACCCCGGCGCCTCCGGGTCTTCCGGCTCATCGGGCCAGGCGTCGAACCATACGAGTGCGGGATCCGGGCACGGCCCCAAGAAGCCGACCGACCGTCGCGGCAACCGGCCGGGCAAGACATCTCCGTCCTCGCCCAAGACTCCAGCCGCCGGCACCACATCCCCCGCACCGACCTCGTCGGACGAAAGCGACGACACATCCGCCGTACGGTCCCCTATCACCTCCAAGGCGAATTCTTCGGCGCCGCAGCAGGAGTCGATTGCCGATTTTGTCCGCGGGAAGCTGCGCGACATCAGGCCCACCGCTCCGGTCCTGCCCGACGGCACGCAACCGGCCAAATCCGACTTCTCGCCACGAGCCACCCCGAAACGCCTGGCCGCGATCACGTCGTCAGCGCTCCCGGACGCCACGCCGTCGCGGGCGCAGGCGTCGGCGCCGACGTTGGCTCAAACTCCGGCGATCAAGGTCACGCTGCCGGATCTCACCGCGATCGTCCGGACCGCCCCCGACACCGCCGCGAAGGCGATCCCGCTGACCACCAAGGTCGCCGCGGTCACCACGACACCCAAGACCACACCGAAGCCCCCCGAGCCGCTTTCGCCGATCGCGAAGATCGCCGAGCTGCCCGGCCGCATCGTCAACACGGTGCTGCAGGTGCTGGACATCACCGTGTCCGCCAACGGGCCGAAGAGCCCGCTCGACTTCGCACCGATCAACAACGCCCTCTTCGCGGCCTTCCGCGAGATCGAAGGACAGCTGGGGCTGACCAAAACTCCTGCCGCGCAACCGGTACCGCCCACGATGACGTATGACGGGCCCACCACCGGCAAGACCCCGACGGTGTCGCAGTTCCTCAACGCCGCGACCGCCGCGTACGTGTGGGGCGGCACCCCGGGCGACCTGAAACCGTTCGTGGTCAATGGCAAGCAGATGCAATCGACCAATGTGCTGACCGGTATGTCCGGCAAGGCGTGGGTGACACCGGAAGGCCAGATCATCATCGCCTACCAGGGCACGACGGGTGGCACGAACCTGCTGCACAACCCGCTGATCGCGATCTCCCAGGTGATCGCCGATACGCAGGTGATCTTCACCGACACCCCACCCCAGGCTTTCCTCGACTCCGTGGCCTTCGAGCAGGAGGTGGAGGCCGCAGCGATCGCGCAGGGCTACCGCAAGGAAGACATCTTCGTCACCGGGCACTCACTCGGCGGATGGGAAGCCGCCTACGTCGCACAGCAGACCGGCGTCGGCGGTGTCGGTTTCGAGAGCCCAGGCCTCAACACCACGGTGCCGGGCAACGGCGCCGACTCCGGGTTCGTCAATGTGCTGACCTACGGCGACACCGCCGCCTATTTCTCCACCGACCTGCCAGGACTGCAGCCGTTCATGCCGGAGTACGTGCCCGGTGGGGGCAGTAAGCCGCACTACGGGTCGATCGTGATGATCGGCAATCCCGACGCCGCGATCCCGCTGATGAACTCGGCCGCGCTGCTGAGCACCGGACCGATCGGCGCCGCGATCTTCGTCGCCGACATTCTGGTGAACTTCCTGCAGTACCACCTGCCCGGGATCCAGGCCTACCACCTGGGCGTCGCCCCCGACCCTGGCGTGGTGCCGTGGCTGGGCAACGCGTCGGGACCGGTGAACGCCGACTACGCCGACATGACGATTCCGGAACTGAAGAAGGCGGCGTCGGATGCGGGGACGCTGATCAGGCCGTGAGCAGGCCGCTCATCAGGCAGTAGCGGACTCTCGCTGAATCTGTTCTGCCGCTTCGGCTTTGATCTGTTCGAATTGCGCAGCCATCGCCTCGGACAGTGCGGTGGCTCCCGACAGGGGCCGAACCATCACCATGAAGTCGTCGATCTTGCCCTCGTCATCGAGATGCAGGAAGTCGCACCCGGTGATCTTCTTGCCGTCCACCGAGGCCTCGAAAACCAGGGCGTGGTCGCGGCCGTCGGCGATCTCGCGGATGTAGCGGAAGTCCTCGAACACCCGCATGACACCGCGCAGGATCGCCGCGGTGATCGGCTTGCCCGGATACGGCTTGAACGCCACCGGGCTGGTGAACACCACGTTGTCGGCCAGCAATGCCTCGATCACAGCCTCGTCACGCGCCTCGACTGCCTCCCGGAACGGATGCATATGACACCTCCTCAACCCATTCATCGACTAGCGGCGATGGTAGGCGCGCCCCATTCTCATAGTCAACATTTTGATTATTCGCATTGCTGCTAGCATCGGCTCATGGCGTTACGCGACGCGATCCTGGCCACGCTCCTCGACGGCGAGGCATCGGGCTATGACCTGGCCAAAGGGTTCGACGCGTCCGTCGCCAACTTCTGGATGGCAACGCCCCAGCAGCTCTACCGCGAACTGGACCGCATGTCCGCGGAAGGGCTGATCGAAGCGCGGCTCGTCGAGCAGGACCGGCGACCGAACAAGCGCCTGTACTCACTGACCGACGCGGGTCGCAAGGCCTTGCTCGAGTTCACCGAGGTGCCGCCGAAGCCAGGGGCCATCCGTGAAGACCTCCTGGTACAGATCCAGGCCGTTGACGCGGGCAACATCGAGGCCGTCCGCGCCGCGCTCGCCGAACGCCGCCAATGGGCTACCGCCAAGCTCGCGCGCTACCGGCGCGGCCAGGACCACCTCCTGGCCGGACGTACCGAAGACGCCTACCTCGCCGAGACCGACCGCATCGGCCCCTACCTCACGCTGATGCGCGGAATCCGGTTCGAGGAAGAGAACATCGACTGGGCGAGCCGGGCGCTGGCCGTCATCGAACAGCGACTGGCTGCGGTGGACCGACCGCTTCGATGACGGTCTCCTGCGGCTCGGTGACCCAGGCACTGAACACCGGCACACCGCGCCAGGCCGCCGGCCCGTCCGAGCGGTTCGCGCAGGCCAGCACTGCGTACGGGCGGTTGAACCGGATCTCGATCCGGCGCACCAGAACCTCGTGGAATTGCGGCACCGATCCGGCGACCATGTCGAAGGCCGTCACCGCCGCCGCCTTGAACCCTTCCCTCGTATACGACGCCACAGCCGACTGCCTGGCGGTGAACTCCACTGGCAGATCCTCGCGCCTCGCGAAGCCGCGGAGAGTGTCGAACGCCGGGGCGATGCCGGGAGCATCCTTCAGGTCGTGGTCGCTGGTCGCCGACCAGGCCGGCAGACAGCTACGCCACTCGGCGTGAACGTCCGGGCCCCCGACCCGGCGTTCGCGTCGGTCCGTCACCGTCCACGCGTGCCCGGCGGCCAGTTCCTCGACCGGGACCCTGCGCGCGCCGCGCTCGTCGCCCCGCAGCATCGCCGCCACCTGGTGTGCCGCGATGTCCACCTCGTGGGGCGCGACCTCGGGCGCCGCGATCACGCTGAAGACGTCGAGCGCCGACGACGAGAGCGGTGCAGCCACCGCGACCAGACCGGCGGCCTCGGTGTCGACCACGAGCTGGATGCCCGCTCGGAGCTCCAGCGCGGTGCTGATGGCGTCGCCGAAAACCCCACCCAGCTCGTTTGTCGTGCCCAGCGGTTGTGCCCAGCGGATGTCGGTGGCGAGCGCGGAGGCGAGGACCAGCCTGGTCAATACGTCCAGCTGAAGCGGGAATTCGTTGATCAACCCGTTCGAGTTCGCCTGCGCCCAGGCATCGGCCTGCGCCTGATCCGGCACCGGGCCCCGGTCCACCACGTCGGGCACCGTGCGAATCCAGTCGTCGAACGCCGGACCGAGGTTGCGGTCCCACACCGCCGCAAGCGCTGATACCGCCGGATGCGGATCACTCAAGAGGGCACGGGCCCGCGCGGCGGCATCGTCGACGGTCGTGCCGAGCACGGCCTCCAGATCGCGGCGCGCAGTTCCGTGTGTGGCGGGTCCCACCAGCGCCAACAACAGCCACAGCCCCAGCGGCGAGGCCACCGCGTGCCTGCCGAGAACGTGCCCGTTGAACTGGGCAGCGTAGGAAGACACGAGCTCGGGGTTATCGGGGCCGGACATGGGCGAACCCTATCTGCCGGTTTTACGCCAGGTAGCGCACAGACGTTAGTGTGCTTTCGTCGGCTTCAGCGAACAGCCGATAGAAAAGTTGAGCAAATCCATGACCGCAGCACCAGAAGCATCGGCGCTCGAAGCCCGCGTCGGCCACTACTACGAGGCGGACGGCCTCTACTTGGTCGGCCGCGAGAAAGTGCGCGAGTACGCCCGTGCAGTGCAGGACTATCACCCCGCACACTGGGACGTCGACGCCGCGGCGAAGCTGGGGTACTCCGGGCTGGTCGCGCCGCTGACCTTCACCTCGACCCCGGCCATGGCCTGCAATCGGCGCATGTTCGAATCCGTGGTCGTCGGCTATGACACCTACCTGCAGACCGAGGAAATCTTCGAGCAGCACCGCCCGATCGTGGCCGGTGACGAGCTGCGCATCGACATCGAACTGACGTCGATCCGCAGGATCGCCGGCCGCGACATGATCACCGTCACCAACACCTTCACCGACACCGCCGGCGAGCGGGTGCACACCCTGCACACCACGGTCGTCGGTGTCACCGCCGACGACATCGATCCGACGACGATGACCGCCGTCCAGAACGCGATGATGCACGACGTGGACCTCTCCGGAATCGGTGCATCCGACGCCGAGTACCAGAAGACCGTGCGCCCCGAAGGTGAGGTGCGGATCGCCGACAGCACAACCCGCACGCCCGCAACGCTGTCCTTCGATGACCTCAAGGTCGGTGACGAACTCGGGGTGCACCACACCCGGCTGTCCCGCGGCGACCTGGTGAACTACGCCGGCGTGGCCGGCGATGCCAACCCGATCCACTGGGACGAGGACATCGCCAAGCTGGCCGGTCTGCCCGACGTGATCGCCCACGGCATGCTCACCATGGGTCTGGGTGCCGGGTTTGTGTCCGCATGGTCGGGCGACCCCGGTGCCGTGACCCGCTACGCGGTGCGGCTGTCCCAGCCGGCGATCGTGTCGGCCAAGGAGGGTTGCGATATCGAGTTCAGCGGAAAGATCAAGTCGCTGGACCCCGAGACCCGCACCGGCGTCATCCTGGTCGCGGCGAAGTCCGAAGGCAAGAAGATCTTCGGCCTGGCGACGATGAACATCCGCTTCAGCTGACCCGCCGTCACGACGCCACCTCCGCCGGATCCCGCTGGATGGGCTTGGGCCATGGCGAGCGCGGCGGGCGGGGACGCACCCGCTGCGGCCACCAGAACCACCGCCCCAGCAGGGTGGCGATCGACGGCGTCATCAGCGCCCGGATCACGAACGTGTCGAAGAGCAGGCCTAGGCCGATCGTGGTGCCGACCTGGCCGATGACGATCAGCTTGCTCACCGCCATCGACGCCATGGTGAACGCGAACACCAACCCCGCGGCGGTGACCACCGGGCCGCTGCCACCCATGGCGCGAATGGTGCCGGTCTTCAACCCGGCGTGGATCTCTTCTTTCATTCTCGACACCAGCAACAGGTTGTAGTCTGCGCCGACGGCCACCAGCACGATGACCGACATCGGTAGCACCATCCAGTGCAGCGGTATCCCGACGATGTGTTGCCATATCACCACCGAAAGCCCGAAGGCGGTGGCCAGGCTGATCACCACCGTGCCGACGATGACAGCCGCCGCCACCAGGGCCCGGGTGAGGATCATCATGATGACGAGGATCAACATCAGCGCCGCCGTTGCCGCGATCAACAGGTCATAGTCGGCGCCTTGCTGCATGTCCTTGAACATCGCCGCGGTACCGCCGAGGTAGATCGAGGATCCCTCCCACGGTGTTCCCCTGATGGCCGAAGCCGCTGCGTTCTTGAGCAGCTCGGAACGGGCCGTGCCTTCGGGCGTCAGCGGGTCACCTTGATGAATGATGGTGAATCGCACGGCCTTTCCATCCGGCGACATCATCAGCTTCATGCCACGCTGAAAATCGTCGGTTTCGAAGGCTTCCGGGGGGATGTAGAACGAATCATCGTTCTGGGCTTTGTCGAACGCCTCTCCCATCGCGGTGCTGTCCTTCTGCTGCGCCATGGTCTGATCCTGCTGCGTCTTCTGAACCTGATACTGGTTGAGCATCATCTGCTTCTGGTTCTTCATCGACTGGATCATCGACGGCATCAATGCGACCAACTGCGGCATCAGGGCGTCCAAGCGCTCCAGGTCGGGCACGAGATCCTGAATGTCGTCAGACAACGTGCTGATTCCGTCGAGCGTGTCGAATATCGACCGCAACGCCCAGCACGCCGGGATATCGAAACAGTGTGGCTCCCAATAGAAGTAGTTTCGGATCGGGCGGAAGAAGTCATCAAAGTCGGCAATGTGGTCGCGAATCTCATTGGTATCCGTCGAGGTCTTCTTCGTCTTCTGCACCATGCTGTGGGTCACCGCAGCCATCTGCTGGGTGATGGACTGCATCTTCTGCATCGTGTCGATGGAGGTCTGCATCTCGCCCGCCTGGGCCAGGATGTTGTCGATCACGCCCTGCTGGTAGTCGTTGCCCATGATCTGACCGGTGCCGCTCTGGCTGAGTGAGTACGGGATCGTCGAGTGCTCAATGGGTTTGCCGTCAGGGCGGGTGATGGTCTGCACCTGGGCGATACCCGGCACCTCCGCCAGCGCCTTGGCGATCTTGTTGATCACCAGGAAGTCAGCCGGATTCCGCAGATCGTGGTCGGTCTCGATCATCATCACGTCCGGGTTCATCCTGGCCTCGGAGAAGTGTCTGGTCGCGGCCGCGTAGCCGACATTCGCCGACACGTCAGGGGGCAGATATCTCCGATCGTTGTAGATGGTGTGGTAGCCGGGAAGAGCGAGCAGACCGAGCAGGCACGCCGACACTGCCAACACAAGCAGTGGGCCGGGCCAACGGACGGCCGCAGTGCCGACCCGGCGCCATCCTCTGGCCTTCGACTTCCCGCGCGGCTCCAGGAACCGGCCCCAACGACTGACTATCGAGATGAGCGCGGTTCCGAACGTCAGGGCTGTCGCGACAACGAACGCCATACCGACGGCCAAGGGATAGCCCATCGTCTGGAAGTAGGGCAACCGGGTGAAGTGTAGGCAGAAGGTGGCGCCCGCGATGGTCAGGCCGGAGGCCAGTACGACGTGCGCAGTCCCCTCAAACATGGTGTAATACGCCGATTCTCGATCCTCGCCGGCCCGGCGCGCCTCGTGATATCGACCGACCAGAAAGATCCCGTAGTCGGTTACCGCAGCGATGGCCAGGGTCACCACCATGTTGGTCGCGAAGGTTGTCAGGCCAAAGACGTTGTAGTAGCCCAGGAATGCGACCAGCCCACTGGCACCCGCCAGTCCGGCGATGAGCAGTACGCACAGGAGGAGCGTGGTGGTCACGGAGCGGTAGATCACCAACAGCATGACGACGATGACCCCGAAGGTGACCATCTCGATCATCCGCATGCTCTGGTCGCCGATCCGGTTCTGATCCGAGCTCGTCGCCGCCGCGCCTGTCACGTACGCCTTGACCCCCGGCGGCGCCGGGCTCTCCTCGGCGATCTGACGAACGGCGTCCACCGATTCATTCGCCAACGCCTCGCCTTGATCACCCGCGAGGTAAACCTGGACATACGCGGCCTTGCCGTCGACGCTCTGGGCTCCCGCTGCGGTGAACGAGTCGCCCCACAGGTCCTGCACGTGCTCAACGTGTTTGGTGTCGGCACGCAGATCGCGGATCATCTTGTCGTAGTAGGCGTGCGCGTCGGCACCCAACTTGTCCTGTCCCTCGATCACGATCATCACCGAGCTGCTGCTGCGGTATTCCTCGAATTTCGTGCCAATACGTTTGATGGCGATCATCGACGGCGCATCGTTGGGACTCATCGACACCGACCGCATCTTGCCCACTTCCTCAAGCTGGGGCACGACGGTGTTGAGTATTGCGATCAAGGCGATCCAGACCACGATGATCGGGACGGCGAAGATCCGGATGAACCGCGGGATGACCGGCCGCGACTTGTGACTAGGGCGCGGGACGGGAGCGGTCGGGGCGTCGTCCACGGGCGCGCTCATGCTGCCTTCACCAGGCAGAAGGTTTGTGCGTTCACTCCGGTAGCCGTCCTCTCGTCCTTGACGACGTCATCGACGGTGATCCGGCAACCGATGCTGTCGCCGTCGGTCTGGGCCAGGATGTTCGGTGACGCCGAGGGGGCCGTTGTCGTCAGCGTCAAGCTCCAGGGCAACCCCACGGTTCCGGCCCGCTGTGGATTGCCGTCAAGGTCCTTGTAGTTGATCACCGCCGTACCGCCCGAGCCGTACACCTCATAGGTGACGACCTTGGGATTGAACTTCTCCGCGGTGTCAGCGCCGAACGGTGTGACCAGCACCGGATGCGCGCCGAAGATGGTCCTCAGGTGCGACACCGTGAGAAAGCCGACAGACAGGGCAACCACGATGGCGATCGGCAGCCAGACCTTCCGGAATATTTTTGTCAGCATCGCTGCCTCCCGAAGTTGACCAGTGCAACCTTCGGCCACCTGCTGACCCGACCCGTTTCCCAAGGCCATCGAACACGTGACCGCGGTACACGTGTCGGAAACCTATTGGCAGCTGTCATCGTCCGGCCTTTCGAAATTTTCGAACGGCCACAGGATCTGGTGGTCGTCGTCAGCTTAAGGAGCAAACCTCGACCGCCGGACGAAAATGCGACGAAATGCGTGGTCGAGGACCCCGTGCGCTACTGCAGACGCGAAACCAGGACAGGAAGTCCAGGACCCGACAGGCGCTCGAATGCGACGCTGCGTCCGCACACCGCCAGCATGACCGCAACGCCCGGACCGGTGACGGCCCGGCCTTCACCCCACGTGCGTCCGGTGTCCTCGTCGTGTAGCGCGATACCACGCAGGCGTCGGTGTGGGAAGAACCCGAATTGTGTTCGGCCGGTGAGGAAATCGAGAACCCGTGCGACGTGCTGGGGATCCGGCTGGTGCGCAAATCCCAGCGGGATGCGCATATCGGCGCCGTGCACCAACACATCTGTCAGGCCCGACAGCGGACCGGTGATGGGCGGGCTGAGCCGATAGTCGGCGCGACGACGGAGCGTCTCGGCGATCTCGGCGGCTGACGCCTGTGCCCGGCGGCGGGCCAGTGCGTCGATGCCGCGGTCGATATCACCGTGGCGGACACCGCTGACCAGGAATCCCCAGAACCCGTCGGTGAAATCGCTGACCAGATGAGCCGCAACCGTCTTGACGTCCCAGCCCGCGCACAGGCTCGGTGTGGCCAACTGGTCGGCATCGAGCCCCTCGACCATGGTGGCGATCGACCGGCGTTCGTCGGCCACCGCCGCGAACACCCGCTCGCGCTCGTCTCGGCTCAAACGCATGGCCGCACCTACGGGCCGAACTGCGGATTCACATCGGCGAGTAGACCACGCCGCGGCGACGGAAACGCGATGGCCCGCACCTTGCCGATGACATCGGCGACCGGCACGGTCCCCGCAGAGGGATCGCCCGTGCACATCAAACCACTGGCGATATCGGGCGCGGCACTACGGCAGTACGTGCGGGAGTCGGCCGAGTGGGTGCGGTTGTCTCCCATCACCCACAGCCGGCCGTCCGGGACATCGACCGGACCGAACTCGTTACCCAGGCACGGAAACGCCTTGGGATCAGCCTCCATCGTGGCCGGATCCAGGTAAGGCTCCACGAGGAGCTTGCCGTTCACCGTCAACCCCACGTCCGCACGACATTCGACCGTCTGCCCACCGACTGCGATTACCCGCTTGACCAGTTCGTTCTCACCCGTCGCACCCGGCATGTACCACGCCGTCGGAGCCCTGAACACGATGACGTCGCCCGGCTGTGGTGGCCGGAACCGATAGCTGAGTTTGTCGACGACGACATGGTCGTTCTCACACACGCCGCAGCCTTGCAGTGTTGGTTCCATTGCCTCCGAAGGGATCTCGTACATCGAGGCGAAGGTCAGCACGACGGCGACGCCGAGGGCGCCCAACACGACCACCAGAACCGCAGCCACAGCCGCTAGTTTGGTCCACACACCACGCTTTTCCGCTCGCTCAGGCTGCTGCTCCACGGCGGTTCAGCCCGGGACACCGGCTTTGAAGGTGGCCAACGCTTCGGTGCTCAGCCGGGCGAGCTCGTCGGCCTCGGCCTGATCAAGGGCGGCTTCGAAGATCTCGACCATCCGCCGGTTGGTCGCCAGCTCGATCTCGGCGTACCGGTCCTTCTTGTCTTCACCGTCGGCGAATGGTTCGGGCCAACCGAACATCGCGGTGTACTGGGGCCCCTTGTTGAGCATGTGTGCCTCCACCGGGGCGATACCCGAGATCGTCAGCGCGTTGAAGTGAACGCCCGCGCGCAGTTCACGGAGCACGAACATCACCTGCAGCGCCCGCGCCGCGGCATCGTCGGCCAACGGCATCGCGCGCCACCCCGCGAACAGCGGCAGGCCCGCGATCGGCGTTGCGGCGATGAGCTTCTCCCCCAGTTCGGAGATGCGATCCAATCCCTGGGCGGCGGACAGATACTTGCGTCCGAACTCCGCGGCCTGCTCCCAATACTGTTGTGCCGCACCGTCAGCGCCGCGTACCGCGACGCCTTCATCCCACATCGCGGCAAGGCCGGTCGGCTCGAATACCGCGAAGACGGCGCTGACGGTCGCACCGGACGCATCACCCAGGACCCCACCGCGGCCAGCGACATACCCCGCCAACGGGTTCTGATAGCCGGCGGCGATACTGGCCGCGAAGTTCTCCGGATGCAGCATGAAAATCGCGACCGCCTGCTCCATCGCCGCACCGGTGGCGGCGGCAGCGTTCAGCATGTCGGTGTCGGTCATGACAATGATTCCTCCTGGTGCATCATCTGGCGAGATCCCACTGGCCGTAATCGGCTGCGAGAACGTCATTCACGTCGACATGGATACCGTCGATCACGAAACCCGGATCGGATGCGGTCACGACTTCGCGCTGGAACAGCACGGCAGCCGGCTCCCGCTCACCCCGCGACCATGCCTTCGTCTGCCAGGCCCACCGGAAGCCGGCGGTGCTGGAGGCACCGACCACACCGTCGGCTATCGCCCATCCACATTGCCTGCGACCACCGTAGATTCCGGTACGAGCCACCCCGAGAACCGAGTTGATCCCCCGAAACCATTGGACTGCCAATCGTTTCCACGTTGCCGCGTCGATGTCCTCGTCGACGCTGAAGAAGATCGGCGCCGATGCCGGCCCGCCGGCCGCGGTATGGAGTCCCAATGCCGTCCGCGCGTCGGCCACGCCCCCGTCATACCCACGGGTGAAGTCCGACGGCGTCGGCCACCCGGGTTTGCCGAACTGGTAGCAGCTGACGACCTGCAGGCCGGCCGCGCGGAGGCGATCGGCGTAGTCACGGGTGACGGGCTTGAAATCGAAGGTGGCGCCCGGCCGCAACTCGGACACATAGACCAACGCGCCGCCGAACCCCGCGGACTTGAGCTGTTCGGGCTGGACCAGCCGGTCGGCGAAATCGACGATCTGCAGACCGTCGGCCGAGGCCGTCGGTGCGCCGGCTGACGCAGCCAACGCACCCGGGACAACCAAGGCCGGAGCCAGGACAGCGGCATACCTGAAGACTTGGCGTCGTGAAGCGGATGGCGTCACGCGAGAAGCGTATCCCCTGTTGCATCCGCTGAGTGTTGCGGCGTTGGGGCCAGAACTGCTCCGTATCGCGGGCCGATGAACCACAATGTGTTCACTCAGTTGGCGGCCGAGCGAACAGACGATCGACTGGCAGGACCACCCGTGCGACGTGACGTGATCGATTTCGACGTGATGCTGGATCACTCATGTCCGGATATCTGGGAAGTCCTGCAATCACCTGAGGAGTATCCGCGATTCTTTCGCGGACTCGGGTCGTGCGGGCAGATCTCTGACCACGCACAGCAGTTCGAGCTCCGGTTCTCCACCCCCCGCGGCGCAGTCGTTGTCCACGAGATGCACCTGACAGTTCGGCGCTCCGGCAGGGAGATGCTCCTCCACGCCACCCAGATGCCCGAAAGTTCGGTGTCGATTCGGCTGACTCCCGGAGCGAACGACACCCGGATCGCAGTGACCGCCTTCTCCATCGGCCGGCTTCACCCCGACCTGGCCAAGATCGACGACAGCGCCGTCGAGAACTGGGTCAGAGAAGGCCTACAGCGAATTGACGACTATCTGGCCGCCAAGCCAACCTCACTCCTGGTCAACATGGGCGACATGCGCTCCCTGCAGCTCAGCGTCGCCAAGACCATGGTCGTCAGTGGCGTCGTGCGGGCATCCCGACCCGATCGCGGACTGCGGCAACTCAACTCCCTCTCCAAGTGGGGATTCACCCTGGCCGGCGGCCTCACCTCCGCCGCTGCTCGATCCCCCCGAAACCTCGCGCTGGTCGACAGCCTCGGGCAATCGACCTATGCGGAAGTGGCTGAGCGCACCACCTCCATCACGTCGGGTCTCACCACTGTTGGCTTCAGCTCGAACAGCAAGCTCGCCATCCTGGCACGCAATCACTCGGCGATGGTGGAGTGCATGGTGGCGGCCAGCAAGCTGGGCGCCGACCTCGTGTTGCTCAACACCGGCTTGGCCGCGCACCCGATCGAAGAGATCGTCCGCCGCCATGCCGTCGACGCGGTATTCGTCGACGAGGAGTTCGAACAGCAGGTGCGCTATCTCCCCGCCGAGATTCCCCGCATCGCCACGCGCCCCGCTTCGGCTGCACCGCAGCGACGTTCGATCGACGACCTGATCTCGGCCGGCACCGACAACGGGCCACTGACCCCTCCGAAACAGCCGGGCAAGCTGGTCGTTCTCACCTCCGGTACGACCGGAACACCGAAAGGTGCGCGCCGACCCACCCCACAGGGCTTCGGCACGATCGCCGCGATGTTGTCCCGCATGCCGCTGCGTCGCGACGAGGTGATGCTGGTGGCCGCGCCACTGTTCCACGCCTGGGGCCTGGCCGCGCTGCAGCTCAGTGCCGCGCTGCGTGCGACGGTGGTGCTGACGGAACGGTTCGACGCCGAAGAGTGTCTGAAAACCATTGCGCAGCACCGATGCACGGTCCTGATTGCCGTGCCGGTCATGCTGCAGCGGATTCTTGAGTTGCCGATCTCCGTGATCAATCGATACGACACGTCGTCGCTGAGGGTGGTTGCCAGCAGTGGGTCGCCGATCCCCGGAGCCTCCGTCATCAAGTTCATGGATACCTTCGGCGACATCCTGTACAACTTCTACGGCTCGACCGAAGTGTCCTGGGCGACGATCGCCGACCCGACCGACCTGCGCGCCGCCCCGACCACCGCCGGTCGGCCGCCGCTCGGTACCCGCATCGCCATACTCGATCAGGCGGGTGACCCCCTGCCCGTCGGCGCCGTCGGTCGCATCTTCGTGGGCAACGACATGCTGTTCGACGGCTACACCAACGCCGCGTCACCTGCCATCAAAGACCAACTGATGGACACCGGCGATGTCGGATACCTCGACGCCGGCGGGCGCCTCTTCGTCGCCGGACGCGATGACGAGATGATCATCTCCGGCGGCGAGAACGTATTTCCGCGGCCCGTCGAAGAGGCGCTCGCGCTGTTGCCACAGGTCTCCGAAGTCGCGGTGATCGGCGTTCCCGATCCGGTGTTCGGCCAACGCCTCGCGGCGTTCGTCGTCGTTGCCGACGGCGCCTCGCTCGACCAGGAAATGGTCAAGAACTACATCCGAAACCGGCTGAGCCGCTTCTCGATTCCGCGCGACGTCACCTTCCTCGACAAGCTGCCGCGCACGACCACGGGCAAGATCATCAAACGTAGTCTGCTCGAGGGATAGCCGGCCGACAGGCGCGGTCTCACGGTCAGTGGCGCGGCGTCGTGGTGATGTGCACGTGGTCGTAGTGGCCGTAGCCCGATGACTGCGGCCCGCTCGGCGTGTAATAGGTGCCGCGCCAGATCACGTCCTGCAACCCGAATCGGGCCGCGTTGCTCATCGCGAACGCGAGGATCTCGTCACCGAGCGCGATGCCCTCGGGGCTGCCGGGGTTGGGAATCATGATGTCGATCGCCAGACCGCTGGGATGCCACGGCTTCGAGTCCGGCCGGACCCCGTCGATGTCGGCGATCTGGGGAAAACGCGCGCTGACAGCCCGGGCGGCCAGGATGGTGTTGGGCTGTAACCCGACCTCGGAGGCGACACCGACCGGCAACCCTTCCGGGATATCTGCGGGAGCGCCCACGGGAAGTGATCCCGCGTTGTCGACGATTGCTTGCTGATGCGGCGCCAGCGCCCCGTACTGCGCCTCTGCCGCGGCGATCTGACGCTGCAGTTCACTCCATTTGGCCTGAAGGTCTGCGCGCACAGCGGAGGCTTGCTCGACGGCGGCGCGGGCATCTGCGGCCGAGGTCTCTGACGCCTGGGCCGCCGCCGCCGCGCGCTGATGCGTCTCCTTGAAGGCCACCATGTCATCGGCCGCCTTCGCGGCCACGACCCGTTGCAGGGACAGCTTGTCGATCAGTTGCCGCGGCGAACCCGCGGTCAGCACCGCCGCCATCTGACCGTCGCCGCCACTCATGTAAGTCATTGCCGCGACCCGGTTGACCGCGGCCTGATAGGGCTCAAGCTGGACGTTCGCGACGTCAAGGGCCTCCAGGTCCGCGCGGTGGCGGTCCTCGGCCGCGGTCTGGGCAGCCAGTTTGGCGTCGACATCGCGTTGAGCGGCGGTCACCGCCTCGCGACCCTGCACCGCCTGTCGGGACAACTCGTGAAGCTTCGACAGCGCGTCAGCACCGGGCTCCGCCTTCACGGCGCCCATCGACGTCGCCACCACCAGGGCGGCCACGGCTGAACCGCACAGCGCCCGCCGCAGTGAATGGCGCACCCAGGTCATACGGATTAGTCACGATCTTTCGCTGCGGGGACCGTCGTGGCCCGGCTTGGACGTCTCGGACAGGCTACGAACTGGCATGGGAGATGTCGAGTCTCCCTGATCTGCTTTATCGGCACGCCATCCGAAGAGTCAGTCCGAAGAGTCAGGTAGCCGACTACTCACGCACCCCGAAACATGCCCGCCCAGGATTGGATCCATCAGCAAGCAGCCCGCTTGCACGAACCAGAGGGGGACGAAAAATGGGACTCAAGAGCATGCTGCTCACCTCGCCAGCTCCTGACGCTCAGCTCGAGGCCTGCCTGGTGTCTGATCCGGCGCACATCGGGGAGGGGATCCACGACGTCGGCGAGCATGTGCGGCGAATCCAGATCGCGCTGAACGAGGTCGACGGCGCCGGGCTCTCCGTGGACGGTGTGTACGGCGGAGGCACCGGCGACGCGGTGGAGGCTTACAAGAACAAGCGCGGGATCCTGGGCCCCGGGCAGGTCACCGCAGACAGGATCGTCGGAAAAGGCACGATCAGACATCTCGATGACGACGTCAGGGATTTCGAGAGCCTGACGCCACCGGGGGACGGCCTGGTCTCACCCACCGAAGCGGGCGACCCACACGATCATTCGCAATGCCCGACCCCGCCACGTGTATCCGCGCCGGGGCCCGACGGCCGTGCCCAGCATCAAGGGACCCCGATCAACCCGATCGGGAACGCCGTGAGGATCAACATCTACGGCGAGGGGGAAACCGACTACCTCGGGTTCTCCGACTTCGCCACCGAGAGTCAGCACGCTCATGGCCGGCCACTGACTGCCGACCTGGTCAGTGGTTGCGCCAGCGATATCTGCATGCGCAGCGCGCCCATCAATCAGGTGACGCTCGAGGAGATTCGACGGCTGGCGCAATCAGCCCTCGTCGGTGGGTGCCGGTTCACCTACGCATCGACCCAGGTGCAGTTCGCGACCCCACGCGCGGACATCCTCAGCCTCGGTACCGTCATCCAGCAGCACCGCATCTCCGACCCCACCGATCCCGCGAATCCTCAGTTCGACATGGAGGTATGGGTCGTCGAAATGTTCTGACTCCGCAACCCGGCTACTTGGCAGCGAGCCTGACGAGGGTGTCTCTCGTCGCGGTCTCGCGGAGGTTCGTGTTCATGACGTACACGTTGCCGTCGCCGTCGACCGTGATGGCGGATGGGCTTTGAAGCCCGTTGAACGGGAGTTCGACCCAGTCACCCCCGCCGGCCGGCATCCGGGACACCGTTGCGGCCTTGCGGTCGGTGGCGTACAGATTGCCCGCGGCGTCCACCGCCAGGCCGCCCACTGCGTCCGGCGCCCCTGCCACCGGCTCGGCCTTCTCGGCGTCCTTCGCAATCTTCACGATCTTCTCGTCCATGGCTGCATACACGTTGTCGTCGGCGTCGATCACCAAGTGCCCCAACCCGTTGGTGATCTCGACAGGCAGCTCGGTCGGGGCGCTCGCGCCGGGAGCGAGCTTCAACAACTTGTCGCGCTCGTTGTCGGCCAGGTAAACCGACCCGTCCTGGCCCACCGCCATCTGGCCGTGCTTGGTGAGCCTGCCGAAAGGCAGCGGCCCCGAGGTGGTGGATCCGGGTGCGATCGTCTCGACGGCACCATCGAGAGTGGCAAAGGACAACCGGCCGTCCGGCGCAACCCCGAACGTCGACACAGGAGGATTGCCGCTGGGCTTCATGGGCGTCGGCTGGGCCGCCCCCGGGATCAAGGTCGCGAACCCACCGATACCACCCAGATAGAGAACGTTCTTCGCATCGACGCCCATCTCCCGGTAGTCAAACCCGCTGAACGGAAGCGTGGTCTGCTCACCCGACTGCAACGGGACGTCCTTGATCAGTGCGGTCGGCACAGACCCCGGCGAGCATGCCACCAGGACACTGCCCACGACAGCAGCGACCATGCCGAAGACGAATCCCGCACTCGGACCCACTCTCATCTGTCCCCTCCCGACAGTTCGGATCCTAAGCTTGCCCGTCGCGAGGGGATGACTTCCCGTTCGCGCGCGTTTCGGTCAGCGGGGCCCAGGGTGACGCCGGCCACGTTGGCCGCCGCGCGGCCCGGGCCGTCTGGGTGGCCGATTAAGCTGGGAGGACCGGCGGGCGCAGAGTCCATCCCAGCTGCCCTGGCTATGGATCATTTGGAGGACTTATGCGGGGGCGGCTGTCGAAGCCTGCGATGACGTGCATGGCGATCGTCGGCGTGGCGCTGCTCGTCAACGGTTCTGCGGCACCAGCTTGGTGCATGCCGGCGGCGCAGGACATCGCCCAGGCGCCGGTCATCGCCCCGCACGTCCCGTTGACACCGTCGGACGAGCTCGACGCCCAGCCGCTCTCACCATGGGACGGACTCGACGGCCGCACCCGCCAGGCCACCGCCGACGCAGCCAAGTCCGGAGCCGACATCGAAGTCGTCGTGATGGACCGCGACACCGGCCAGATCGTCTCCAACGGCGCCACCCAGCCCTTCCCCATCGCCTCGGTGGTGAAGCTGTTCATCGCCGACGACCTACTGCTGCAGGAATCCAAGGGCGAGACGAAACTGTCTGCTGCGGACCGTAAGTCGCTCGACATCATGCTTCGCTCCTCCGACGACGGTGCGGCCCAGACCTTCTGGGACCGCAGCGGCGGAAACGCGATCATCTCGCGCGTCGTGGCGCGGTACGGGTTGTCGGGCACCACCGCGCCCTACAACGGACACTGGGACGTCACCCAGAGCACCGCAAGTGATCTGGTCCGCTATTACGACATGCTGCTCGACGGCACAGGCGGGCTGCCTCCGGAACAGACCAGCGTGATCATCACCAACCTCGCCCAATCCACACCGACGGGAACCGACGGATACCCGCAACGCTTCGGCATCCCCGACGGGCTCTTCGCCGAGGCGGTCGCCGTCAAGCAGGGCTGGTTCTGTTGCTGGAGCGGCGCCAACCAGTTGCACGTGTCCACCGGAGCGATCGGCCTCGACGCCCGCTATGTGTTGGCGATCAGTTCCCTGGAACCGGGCGATGAGGCCTCCGCTCGCAATACCGTCACCCAAGCCGTCAAGACCATGTTCCCTGGCGGGCACATCTAGACACCCCGAAACAACCGATGGGCCACGGAGTTTCCGGATTCAGTTCGATCAGGTTCGGCCCTCGATCCGGCTGGCACATACCGCTCAACCGCTGAGTTCGACAATGCCCTCGCAATCGATGACCCTGGGCGGGCATCGAGACTTCGCTGACACCGCCTGCCCCGGCGCCAACCTCTACTCCCACCTCACCTCGGGGGACCTGCATACACGCACCGACGCCCTCCTCGCCGCGCCAGTTCGGAGAAGAGGCCGCTACCTGTTCTTGCTTGGCAGTCTGCAACCGGTGGTGCCGGTAATCAGTGCTGCGGCTTGGGATCCGAAGCGCAGCGTTGTCCCGGTGTCGCTGGTGAATTGTAGGTCGTGATTGTTGGGATGGTCTTTGAATACGGTGAGCTCGGTTGCTCCTAACGAAGAGGCAGCTTGTTGCGCCAGGGTGACAGCCTGCTTCCAGTTCTGTTCGGGAATTGGGTTGTCGGATACGTAGTTTCGTAGCAGTATCAGTTGCCCGTCTGATTGCTCGTACGGTGGATTGCAGCCGCCTCTGCTGTCTGTACGCCGCCATTCCCAGGTCACAGATGGGGCGATGGCGGTGATCTGCTGGCCGAGCTTCATGATCGCCGACTCCACTTGCGTCTGCGTGTCTTCGAGTGACGGCAGGGTCTTCAGCGCGTCTACTGCTTGGCTGGCTTGGCCAGCGTCGGTGGGCTTGTATGGATTGCTCACGTGACATCCTGTCCCTAAGAGCGCAACCGAGGCGAAGCACGTGATCACGCTGAGTTGGTTGCGGACGGTGTGGTTCAAGGTCATAGGGGCTGTGCTCACTTGTCCGGGATCGGGTCTGTACCTGACACCACGGCGGCGATGTTGAGGCCGCTAACGCGGGGCTGGCCATTGTCGCAACCGGGCGAGCCACCCTCCGGGGGACGAGGGCAGCCGGTGGATGACACGGACTTGAGACGGGTGGCAACTACATACATCGGCGCTGACAATATGACACGCAGCGTGAGAACCTACACCGCGTGTGTCCGGCTACCGCGCCATATTCGTGAACCGCGAGAAGTGAAGCTGGTGTGCCACAGTGATATTCGCGGTAGGACCGTTGCGGTGCTTGCCCAAGATGATGTCGGCTTCACCACCGCGAGGATCTTCACGGTCGATCGCGTCAGGGCGGTGCAGCAGCAGGACCATGTCGGCATCCTGTTCCAGCGACCCGGATTCACGAAGGTCAGAGACCTGCGGACGCTTGTCGGTGCGCTGCTCAGGACCACGGTTCAGCTGGCTGATCGCGATCACCGGCACTTCGAGTTCCTTGGCCATCAGTTTGAGGCTTCGGGAGAAGTCCGACACTTCCTGCTGGCGTGACTCGTACTTCTTGCCGGAGCTCATCAGCTGCATGTAGTCCACGACGACGAGCTTCAGATCGGCCTTCTGCGCGAGACGTCGCCCCTTGGCCCGGATCTCCATCATGGTCAGGTTCGGCGAGTCGTCGATGTAGAGCGGCGCCTCACTGATCTCGCTCATCCGGCGGGCAAGCTTCGTCCAGTCGTCGTCGCTCATCCGACCCGAACGCATATCGGCCAGTTTGATTTTCGCCTCGGCCGAGAGCAGTCGCATCACGATCTCGGACTTGCTCATTTCCAGCGAGAAGATGACGCTGGCCATCCGGTGCTTGATCGAGCAGGAGCGCATGAAATCCAGCCCCAGCGTGGAGTTGTGCGTGGGCACCATCGATCGGCTTGCCAAGTACATGTGATCGGCGTTATCGACCTCCACGCAGCGCACCGGCACTGTCGCTACAGGACGGACATCCACAATGAAGCGCGAGTTCGACCGCGCTGTGCTGACAGCATGCCGGCGTTCCTTATGCAGCAACGTCTTACGGTGCAGGCCAAAGACGTCATCAGACGTCGAGAAAGTGATGGTGAATGACGTCGACGACGACTCGCTGCGACCATTGACCCGCTTGGTCGATGTCTGACATCTGTATCCCAGGCTCACCACGAGTTCGGCGAAGTCTTCGGCGAGTCGCTGGTCCGTGACCGCGAACTGGACCGCCCCGCCAGCGGTAACCGTTCCATCCGTATCCAACAGGCCGGCGAGCAGTGCACGCCGCTGGGACTCAGACGCCCGTAGATACTCGGCGGGAATATGTTTGGCGCCCAACACTCCGATCGTCCGTAGGCGTGCCTGCAGTGTCCCCACCGCATTGCGGCAGGTCTGGCACAGGCGCAGCCCGCACGACGCCTCACCGCATCTCGGGCACTGCGGAGCCGGCACCGGCTCGGACACGAATCGGGCACGTCCTCCGCAACTACGGCCGCACGTACGCACCTGGCTGGTCTGCGGCACGAAGTCGGCGCCGCAGACCACGCACGACCGTGTCGCCGGCCCAGGCTCATCCGCCAGGAGGATCTGGTAGCGGTATTGCGCAGAGCCCGACTTTCGTGCGATGAATCCGTCGGCCTCGATACGGACGATGACCTCCGGGTCGGCAGTCGTAATCTGCGCGGCGGCTGAGGTCCCGTCGCCCAGCCACGCGCCCAACGTGTATGGCGGCACCAACAGATCCCGCTCTCCACTCTGGAGCGCAACGGTATTGACTACCGAATGATTCAGTCGACGGTCGGCAGTTTCGCACCGCAAGCTGTCGGCGATCTCCGCGGTCGTACGCACGGCAGCAAATGTCCGCTGGTTCTTGTAACGGTTGTAGCCCGTCGCAGCTGCCTGCGCGGATCGCCTCGAGGCTCTCGTTTCGGTCAGCCATTGATGCTGGGCATCGGCCACAATCACTGTGCCGTCGGAGAATTCAACCTCGAAACACGGCCGGCCGAGCATGACCTCGGTGGCCGCCACAACACGCGTGGGCTCACCGTCAGCACCTATGAGATGGTCGCCCACGGCGACGTCACCCATCGTGGTCCAACCGTTCGGCGTCGGGAGCGGGGTATCGAGCGCGAGTGCCTTCCCGACACCGGGTCGGGCCGCGATGATGATCATCTGCCCGGGGTGCAGGCCGTTGGTGATCTCGTCGAACTCGGTGAACCCGGTCGGCACACCACGCGAGATACCGCCCTGCGAGGCGATCGCATCGATCTCGTCCATCGTGGGCTGCAGCAGGTCTTCGAGGGCGACGAAGTCTTCCGAGGCGCGTCGCTCGGTCACGTCGTAGATCTCGGCCTGGGCCCGGTCGACGACATCCGTGACATCAGCGCCGTCGGCCCCGGCGTAGCCGTACTGGACCACCCGAGTGCCGGCCTCCACCAACCGGCGCAGCAGGGCCTTCTCGGCCACGATGCCGGCGTAGAAACCCGCATTGGCCGCAGTGGGCACGGTGGAGATCAGCGTGTGCAGATACGGCGCCCCGCCGATGCGGCGGAGCAGACTACGCCGGTCCAGCTCGGCCGCCACGGTGACTGCGTCGGCGGGCTCACCCCGGCCGTAGAGGTCCAGGATCGCGTCATACACGTTCTGGTGTGCCGGGCGGTAGAAGTCGCCAGGACGCAAGCGCTCAAGGACGTCCGCGATCGCGTCCTTGCTCAACAGCATGCCGCCCAGGACCGCCTGCTCGGCCGCCATGTCCTGCGGCGGCTGCCGGCCGAAGTCCTCCCCAGGCGGAGGGCCATCCATCTCCGACTCCGGATGCCCCAGGTCGTCCACCACCGCCACGGACTCCCCACCCCCTTCCGAGACCCGCCTCACGACAAGCTCGAACGTTTATTCGAATCGGTATTGCAACTGTAAAACAGGGCTCCGACAAGCTCGTGACGGCGCTGCGACGCACCACGGTAGACGGTTGCTGGCACCGCCGGAAACCACCCCTGTTGATGAACCTGTGGATGGCATGGGGATAGGTCTCGGTCGCGGTGTTGAGCCTCTGGGGAGAACCTGTGGATCATTCCCGAGCGATCTTTTGTTTTCCCTGGTCAGGGTGCCATGGAGGTTGTCAGTGTTTGTGTATGGGAAGTTCTTCGGCGTGTCGTGCCGGGTTGCCGTCCCGGGCGTGTTGTGTTGCGCCCCGGGACCCGGCGGGTTAACACCGAGTTAGCTTCGCTGTCCAGAGTTTCCCGCAACGAGTTCGCCAGAGATACAGCAAACGCCCGGGAGGAAACCTCTGCAGGTCCCCACCCGGGCGATTGAGTGCCGGCGGAATTACTCCGCTACGGATTACTCCGCGACGACGTTCAGCGACACCTTGGCTTCCACCCCGGTGTGCAGCCGGACGGTAACCGGATGCGTGCCGACCGACTTGATATGCGCCTTGGGCAGCTGCACCGTGCGCTTGTCCAGGTTCGGGCCGCCTGCCTTCTTGATCACGGCCACGACGTCAGCCGCGGTGACCGAACCGAACAGCTTGCCGGTGTCGGCAGCGGCGTGAACCGGCAGCGACACCTCGCCCAGGCCTTCGAGCGCGGTCTTGAGCTCGTTGGCATGCTCGACGCCGCGGATCGACTTGGCCTCGCGGGCCCGGCGGATCTCCTCGGCCTGGCGCTCGGCGCCGCGGGAGGCCACGATGCCCAGCCCACGGGGCAGCAGGTAGTTACGGCCGTAGCCGTCCTTGACCTCGACGACGTCGCCTGCGACGCCCAGGTGCTCAACCTCAGCGGTGAGAATCAGCTTCATTGGTCTGCCCCCTACCGCGTCGACGAGCCGAACGGCAGCAGAGCTACCTCGCGGGCATTCTTCACCGCGACGGCAACGTCGCGCTGGTGCTGGACGCAGTTGCCGGTCACCCGACGGGCACGGATCTTGCCGCGCTCGCTGATGTAGGTGCGCAGCAGCGCGGTGTCCTTGTAATCGATGATCTGCCCCTTGCCCTTCTTGGAGCAGAACACGCACTTGCGGGTCTTGACCGGCTTTTCCGGTGCCGGCCGCCGCTTGGTATTCGACTTGGCCATTGGTTATCTCTTCCTTGCAAAAATTTCGTTGTTGATCAGAACGGCGGCTCGTCGTCGGCTCCACTGAAGGAGCCGGACGCCGGCGCACTGCCCCACGGATCGTCCTTGGGCTCGGCCTGGCGCGAACCTCCGCCACCACCACCGCCGAAGCCACCACCGCCGCCACCACTACGGCTGGCCTTGTTGACCTTGGCCGTGGCATAGCGCAGGGACGGACCGATCTCGTCGACCTCGACCTCGACAACGGTGCGCTTCTCACCCTCGCGGGTTTCGAAGGAACGCTGCTTGAGCCGGCCGGTGACGATCACCCGCGAACCCCGGGTGAGGCTCTCGGCCACGTTCTCGGCCGCCTCACGCCAGATGTTGCACCGAAGGAACAGCGCCTCGCCGTCCTTCCACTCGTTGCTCTGCCGATCGAACATCCTCGGCGTCGACGCAACGGTGAAGTTGGCGACTGCTGCGCCAGACGGAGTGAAACGCAGTTCCGGGTCAGCGGTCAGGTTTCCGACAACTGTGATGGTGGTGTCACCAGCCACGAGATCCTCCTGGGATAGGCATGTCCGTTTGCGCGAAGCCTACGTAGCCCCGCCGACGACTGACAGCCTTTAGTGCTTGTCGGTCCGCATCACCTTGGTCCGCAGCACGGACTCGTTCAGGTTGAGCTGACGGTCGAGCTCGGACACGGTGGCCGGTTCAGCCTTCACGTCGACAACGGCGTAGATGCCCTCGGCGTGCTTGGCAATCTCGTAGGCCAGCCGGCGGCGTCCCCAGATGTCGACCTTGTCGACAGAACCGCCATCCTTGCGGATGACGTTCAGGAACGTCTCCAACGACGGAGCTACGGTGCGCTCGTCAAGTGTGGGGTCGAGAATGACCATGATTTCGTATGGACGCATTAGAACCTCATCACCTCCTCTGGTCGTGTACGGCCACGGCGAATTCCGTGGCAGGAGGGTCGCCTGCGTCGGCAACCGGGTTAGGCTACCGGAAATAGCCCTGATCTGCGAAATCCGTATGACCGGGACCATTCGACGTCAGGATCGAGGGGATCTGTGACCTTTCCCAATTCGCCCTTCGGTCAGGGGTTCTCTGACCAGACCGGCTATCAGCCGCCCTACACACAGCAACCCGGTTTCCCGCCGGTGCTGGGCCAACAACCCGGCTATCCCGGACAGCAGCCCCAACCACAGGCATCCGGGGAACCCAGCGGGGTCACAGGGATCATCGCCGCCGTCCTCGCGGCGTTGGGCGGGGTGACCGGCCTGGGCGCCGGAGCAATCGCCGTCTTCGGTCTCGTCGCTCTGGGCAGCCTCGGGCACATCACCGGCGGAACGTACGGACTGGCGGTCGTTGCGATGGTGCTCAGCGTCGCCTTCGGCCTGGTGCTCCTTGTCGGAGCGATACTGCTGTTCCAACGCAAAATGATCGGCCGCTGGCTCGTGGTCGGCGGATGCGCTGTTGCCATCATCAGCGGACTGGTCAGCTTCGGTGCCGATGCGAGCCTCAAGGGCGACTACGCCGAGTATCCCGGCGCCTCGAGCCCACTCTCGCTGGTATCGCTCATCTTCCCGATCGCGACACTCGTGTTGGCCGTGGTTCCGTCAACTGCGGCCTGGATCCGAGCGAAGCAGAATCCGATTGCGCCCCAGCCCTACCCGCAGTACCCCGGCTGGAGTTGACGCCAAAGCCGCTCTGCCCGCCGCTATCCGGAATAGGGTGAGCCCGTCAAACGTCGAGGATCGGGGGCAGCCGTGACCTATCCCAATGGGCCTTACGGTCCGGGCTCTCCCGATCAGTCCGGTTTTCCCCAGCAGCCTGGGTATCAACAACAGCCCGCCTTTGCACCTCAGCCCGGCTACCCGCAACAGCCCTATGGCATGCCGCCCGCGCCACCCGCGTCCCCGAGTGGGGTCACCGGCATCATCGCGGGTGTCCTTGCGGGCCTCGGCGGCTTGGCGAACGTTGTCGGCGGCCTGGCGATGGCCTTCGGCCTTTCCGTATTGATCGACGGATCGTCCGAGGTAGCCGGTTCCGCCTGGGGCGGGTGGACACCGCTCATCGTCATGACGACGCTGAACATCCTCGCCGGACTGCTGCTGCTGATCGGAACGGTGACATTGCTGCTACGCAAGATGATCGGCCGCTGGCTCGTGGCCGCGGGCTGCGCGGTGTCCATCCTGAGCACGCTGGTCAACCTCACGTGGACACCCTCGGCCATCGCCGACTACGAGTACGACCGCGGCGTCGGTGCTGATCTCGTGGGTGTCCTCTTCCCGATCGTGACGCTGGTTCTGGTCCTGGTGCCGTCGACCGCGGCCTGGATCCGGGCGAAGCAGAATCCGATTGCGCCCCAGCCGTATCCGCCCTACCCGGGCTGATTCCACACACCCCGACCAACCACCCACGATCGGAGCAGCAGTGACCTCTCCCTCAGAATCCGAGAGTCAACAGCCCGAGAAGCCGCTCGATGAATCCCAACCGGTGGAACCGACGGCTACACCGAAGGTTTCGGCGCACTGGATCACGGCGATCGTCACGGCTGTCCTCGCCGGGGTCGGCGCCCTGCTGACCCTCGGCAATGGCATTGCCGGCCTTTCCGGGCTCGCCGCGCTGGCCGGTGACGCGGGCTTGCGAACTCTTGCCCTCAGAACCCCTGGGCCATTGACGCTGACTGTGCTCGCGACCCTGCTGAGCGTCGTCTGCGGACTCTTGCTCCTGGCCGGCACGGTGGCGCTGCTGCGACGCAAGATGACCGGCCGCCGCCTCATCGTCATCGGCTGCGCGCTGATCATCCTCGGCAGCCTGATCAGCCTCGGACTGAGCCTGGCCACGACAGCCCGCTACGGGTCCTACACCATCAGCGGACTGGCCATCTTGAGTCTGGCGCTCCCGGTCGCCACGCTCGTGGTGGCGCTTCTCCCGTCGACCGCGGCGTGGATCCGGGCGAAACAGGAACTGGTCGCAGCTACCTAGCGTCGCCTACCGCGGTACCACTTTGTTCTCGGCCGCCCGGATACAGTGGGCCCGTCAACTTTCGAGACTCCGGGGGGATCTGTGACCTTTCCCAGTGGGCCCCACGATCAGGGGTTTCCGGAGCAGCCCGGCTTTTCACAACAACCCAGTTTCGGGATCCAACCGCCGATCTACTCGCACCAGCCCGGCTTCGGACAACAACCCCCCGGGTGGCCACAGCAACCCGGCTACTCGGGCGGGAATCAACCGACGCCGCCCCGCGGCCCGAGCCGAGCCACGGCGATCATCGCCGGCATCCTGGCATTGCTGGGCGGACTGGTCGGCATCATCCTCGGATCGGCCGGGACCATCGCGATCTTCATCTCAAAGCACGAGGAACGTGACGCCCGGATGTACTCGTTACCGTTGATCGGCTTCGGGTTCGGGCTGTTGCTCGTCGTCGGGGCGATCTTTCTGTTTCGACGCAGGACGTACAGCCGCCGGCTGATCGTCATCGGATGCGCCCTCGTCATCCTGTTTGCGATCACCGCCCTCGCCGACATCGTCTTCGGCATCTCGGACCGGCCCCGTCGTGATTTCGATTCAGTCGACACCTTCCTCATTGCGGGCCTCTTATTTCCGACCTTGACGCTCGTCCTGACGCTGGTGCCTTCGACGGCGCGATGGATCCAAGCGAAAGCCAGTCCCGATGCAGCCCAGTACTATCCGCCATATCACCACTGAGCGGAGCGCACGCCGGCGTGAGGCGAGCCGGTCAATCATCAAGAATCGGGGGGATCGATGACCTTTCCCAGTGGGCCCAACGATCAGGGATTTCCGGAACAGCCGGCCTTTTCACCACAGCCCAGTTTCGGAGTCCAGCCGCCGATCTTCTCGCACCAGCCCGGCTACGGACAAGCCGGCCATCCGGGCAGTCCTCAGCCGACACCACCCCGCGGGCCGAGCGGTGCCACAGCGATCATTGCCGGCATTCTGGCACTGCTGGGCGGCCTTTTCGGCATCTTGTTCGGCGCGCTGAGTGTGGCGGTCATTGTTGGTGACCACAAGTTCGACGCCATGGGTGTTGTCTTCAGCCTCTTCGGCATCGCCTTCGGGCTGGTGCTCTTCAGCGGGGCGATACTGCTGTGGCGGCGGAAGATGACCGGCCGCTGGCTCATCGTCGGAGGATGCGCTGTGGCCATCCTGCTCGGTCTGCTCGCCTTCGCAGAATTGTTCATCGGCATCTCCGGTGCACCCACCCGCGAGGCCGGCGCCTACGTCATGCTCGCGGTGGTGGGGTTCATCTTCCCGATCGCGACGCTGGTACTGGCCTTGCTGCAGTCGACCACAAAGTGGATCTGCGCGACACAGCATCCGCAGAACCCTGCGCCTCAGGGTTATTCACCATTCCAGGGGTATCCCCCGCATCAGGGCTATCAGGGCTGAGCCGAAACAGGCTCTGCCGGAGCCGGTTCGATACGCACCCGGTCAGCCGACGGTCGCAGCCAGTCCGGCAGCCACCGCGGCGGGTTGTCGGGCGCATGGTCGAACACCCCACCGGTGGGGTCGTCGATGCGGCCGCCGTGTCGGACCAGGTCGAGGTCCGGACGATAGATCTGACGAACAACCAACGCGCACAACGCGATCACCGCGAGATCACGCAGCAACACAGTGGTGGTGAACCACTGCTCGGGGAGGCCCTTGTTGGCCTCGCCGTACAGATAGAGCATGCGCGGCACCCACACCAGGGCGTCGATGGTCATCCACGCCAACAGGATTCGGCGGTGCGGCAAGGCGAGCACCGCCAGCGGCACCAGCCACAGCGAGAACTGCGGGCTCCACACCTTGTTGGTCAGCAGGAAGGTGGCGACCACCAGGAACGCCAGCTGCGCCAACCGTGGCCGCTGCGGCGCCGTCAGTGCGATGTAGCCGATCGCAATGCAGCACGCCGCGAACAACACTGCGGTGACGGTGTTCAACACCGTCGGCGGCTGCCAGAAACCCAGGTCCGGATCGAACCCCTGCCAGTCGCTGAACGACTTCACCACGTTGTACAGCGAATCCATGTCGTCACCACGACGGGTATTGAGCCGGAAGAACTCTGACCAACCGCGCGGGAACATCACCATGATCGGCAGGTTGACGACCAACCACGTCACCACCGCTGTCAACGCCGTCTTGCCGACCTCACGCAGACGCCCGGTGCGCAACCCGAGCAGCACGAGCGGAACGAACAACAGCAACGGATACAGCTTGGCCGCCACGCCGATTCCGATCAGCGCCCCGGCCCACACCGGTTTTCGCCGGGCCCACGCCAGCATCGCACCTGCCGCGGAAGCGGTGGCGAGGGCATCGAAATTGGTGAACACCTGGAAGATCACGATCGGTGAGCCGGCCACCAACGCGGCATCCCACACCCGCCGGCCTGCCAGTCGTGAGGTGGCCCAGATCGTCGCCAACCAGGCCAGCGCCAAACCGAACGCGGCAATGTTGAAGAACATCACCACTTCGGCGATGAGCGGGACCGAAACCAGCTTCGTCAGTGCGGTATAGGTCTTGGCCAGTGACATCGACGCGTACTGGTACAGCCCTGTCAGCACCGGGTATTCCATGTAGCGGATCGCCGGAGCACCGTCGTACTGCATGCGCGGCTTGCCGGTGGCGTCGTTCTCGACCCAACTGGACTTGTAGGGAAACTTGCCCTGGTTCAACAACTCTGCGGTGTAGAGCGGAACCGTGTCGGAATAGCACAGCTCGTAATAGGCCCGGTTGTTCTCCCAGTTGGCCACCCGCTGCCCGGCGGTCCCGCTGCCGGTCGTCTGCAGGCACGCGGCCTTGGACGTATATCCCAATGCCAGGAACACCACGGCGATGATGAACATCACCCGCAGCGGGGTCATGAAGCGTGATCGCCCGATCAACGCATGTCGGCCGACGGGCCCGCCCACCGTCTGTGACAGCGCCTCGGCCAGCCGGTCATTGCGGCTGGGGAGGTCGCGGTCGTCGGCACTCCGCCGGTCTTCTGCCGGCGGAGCCGGCGATTCCAGCCGTGCCGGCGGAGCCGGCGATTCCAGCCCTGCCGGCCGCGCCGGGGACACCCGATCCGTCACGGAGGCGGCGGTGGCACCGGCTCGCCCGGCACGCCAGGCACAACGGGAGCTCCCGGCGGCGGTCCGATCGGCACGGTCGTCGGGGGGCCGATCGGGATCGTGATACCCGGGGCCACTTCGATGGTCGGCTGAATCACGGTCTCCGAAGGCATCACCGCGATCGGTGGACCACCCGGAGTACCCGGTGCGGGCGGGGGCGGCGGGGCCTGCGGCACACCCGCATAGCCCCCGATCTCGGTCGGCTTCGGGAACTTCTCGTTGTCGGTACCTTTCAGCGCGCCGTCCATCGTGGATTTCCAGATGTCCGACGGCAGACCGGATCCGTAGACCGCGCCACCCGACGGAGTCTTCAACGGCTTCACACCGTCGGAGGTACCCACCCACACCGCGGTCGAAAGCGACGGTGTGTAACCGACCATCCAGGCGTCCCGGTTGTCACCGGTGTCGCCGAGCTGGTTGGTGCCCGTCTTGGCGGCCGAGGGCCGCCCGCCGGCCAGATTGTGTCCGCGCGACCAGCCGGCGATCGGCTGCATCGCAGACGACACGTTGTCGGCCACGGCCTTGTCGATCCGCTGTTCACCGTTGTCCTGGCTGGACGCGTCGAACAGCACCTGGCCCGACGAGTTCACGACCTTCTGGACGAAGTGCGGCTTGTGGTAGACGCCGGAGTTCGCGAGCGTCGCGTATGCCGAAGCCATGTCGATCACCCGGGACTGGTACTGGCCCAGCACCACACCGTTGTTGGGCGGACCGCCCTTGCCGTCCTCGGACAGCGTGTGCTCGACGCCGGGGAAACTCTCGGCCACGCCGGCATCGTGGGCCGCCTTGGCGACGTCCTCGGGACCGTGCTCCAGCTTCAGCATCAACCGGTAGTAGCTGGTGTTCAGCGACCGCTTGAGCGCCTCGGCGATCGAGCAGGTGCCGCACCCTTCACCTTCGACGTTGCTGATCTTGATGCCGTTGACCTCGACCGGTCCACTGTCGACCTGATAACCCAAACCGATGCCCTGCTGCAGGGCGGCGACGAGAGCGAACACCTTGAACGAGGAGCCCGTCGGCAGACCGGCCTGGGCGAAGTCGAAGCCATTGGCATCCGAACCGCCGTAATAGGCCTTGACCGCGCCGTCATGTGGATCGATGGACACCACCGCGGTGCGCATGTCGGAGTCTTGGCCGTCCATGTACTTCGTCACCGCGTTCTCGGCGGCCTGCTGGGCCTGCGGGTCGATCGTGGTGGTGACCTGCAAACCCTCGGTGTTCAGCGCCTGCTCGCTGATGTCGAAAAGATCCAGCAGTTCCTTGGTGACCTGACGCTCGATCAGTCCGTTCGGGCCCGTGGTCTGGTTCGCCTGGCGCGCCTGGTCCGGCGGCACCGTCGGCGGGAACACCTGGCCGGCGCGTTCCTGGGCCGACAACGCGCCCATGTCGACCATGCCGTCCAGCACCCAGTTCCACCGCTCGGCAGCACCCTCCGGATCCACCGCGGGGTCCAGCGTCGAGGGGCGCTGGATCAGCGCGGCCATCAGTGCGCCCTCGGCGACGGTGAGTTGATCGACCGGCTTGTCGAAGTACGCCTTGGCCGCCGCCGCGATCCCGTAGGAGCCGCGGCCGAAATAGATCATGTTCAGATACGCCTGCATCACAGCGTCTTTGGACCATTCGCTGGCCATCTTGGTCGAGATGACCAGCTCCTTGGCCTTACGGATCAGACCGCCGATGCCGGAGCGCTCGTCACCGACGAGCGCGTTCTTGACGTACTGCTGGGTGATGGTCGACCCGCCCTGCAGATCCCCGCCGACCAGGTTGTTCTTGATCGCGCGCAACAGCGCGGTGAACGAGAAACCCGGATTGGTGTAGAAATCGCGGTCCTCGGCGGCCATCACCGCGTTGCGGACGTGCTCCGGGATCTTGTCGATACCGACGTCGACGCGGTTGCCTTCGGGAGGCACGATCTTGGCGATCTCGCTGCCGTCGCTGGCCAGGATCGTCGACACCTGATTGGTGCGGATGTCACCGGGCTGCGGGACGTCGACGATCATGTACGCCATCCCGAAGGTCACCAGCGGAAGCAGGATCATCGCCACCACCGCGGCTATCGACAGCCGTCGGACCAGCTTCCAGTTGATGTGGAACTGCCGGGCCGCCTTGGGCCCCGACCCCGACGGACCTGACGGGCCCGAAGGCCTGTTCCCGCGGCCACCTCCCGGCGGCGGAGGGGGAGATTTGGGTGGCGGCGGTTTCGGCGGCGGAGTGCCGTCCATCGCCGCCCTGACGACGTCGAGCGGGGCGGGCCCACCGTCACGCACCGGCGGCAGCACCGTGGTGAGCCGATCATCGGGCGGTACCGCCGGACGACCGGGACGGCCCGTGGGACCGTTCGGCCGTCCCGTGGGCGCATTCTCGCGAGCCGGCGGGCGGTTCTCCCGCACCGGGGGCTTGTCCAGCATCGGGGGCTTCTCCCGGGCCGGCGGCCGGTTTTCACGCGCGCCGAGGCGGTCAGCCGCACTACGGATGTCGTTGGCTGACCGGCTATGGCGCCCTTCGCTATTCACTGGCCGTACGCGCCGACTTGCGCGTGCCTCGAGTGCCACGTGCCTTCGGCGGCCGAGGCGCGCCCAGGACATATGACTTGACCAGATGATTCCAACTGCAGGTGCGGCATACCTCAACCACATGGACTGCGAACTCGTCGTAACGAGTTGCCAACATCACCAGCTCCTCCGCGGTGCGCGCTGAGCCCGACACCGGGCCCAGATGATCACCGAAAACCCACGACACCAGCGTGAGCTGCTCTTTACGGCAGATCGGACACATCACCGAACTTTGCTTGCCGTGAAACTTTGCCGCGCGCAGCAGATACGGATTGGCATCACAGACCTCCGAGACGCCGGTGCGCCCCGAATAGACCTCAGCCAGCAGGGACCGCCGCCGAAGCGCGTAATCCACCACCTGTCTCTGCAATCGCACGATGACCAGAGTACGTCGACCCCCTGGACACCGAGGCGCGACCGCGTCACACCTCCTACGATCATCTTCCGTGGCAACTCGGCAGACCTCGACCACCCGGGCCAAGGACAGCGATCGCGACGACACCTGCAAGGTGCTCGACAACGCGCTCGGCGAAGGCCAGTTGTCCATGGAAGAACACCGTCAGCGGGTGTCAGCGGCCACCAATGCCACAACCCTGGGAGACCTGGCCCGCCTGGTCGACGATCTACAGAACTCCAATGCGCCGGTGACGATGCCGACGCTGACCGAGCCCCGGCTGCCCCGCATTCGCAAACCCGCCGGTTCCGGGTGGGGGTTACGGGTGGCCTCGGCCGCCGTACTGGTCGTGCTCGGCATCGGCATCGGCTGGGGTCTGTACGGAAACACCCCGTCACCGTTGAGTTTCAACCCCGACCCGGGGGCCGTGCCGGACGGTATCGACCCGGTGGTGCTGACCCCGCCGACGAAGCTGCAATCGCTCAACGGGTTCAAGGGTCTGTTCGAGCAGATGCACCAGAAGTTCGGCAACACCTTGGGCTTCGAGATCGACATCCACGACGACATGGCGATGCTGGACCGGCCCGATCCGCAGGACAACCGCCGCAAACAGACCTACTACTACCGCGGCGGCTGGGGCGATCCCAGTTCGTCCCCGAGCACGATCGACAGCGACGACCGGCTGATCGACCTGGCCAAGTTCGACTACGAGAAGACCCTGGCGATCCTGCGGGGAGCACCCGACACCGTCGGGGTGAAACGGGCCGACGTCAAAGACGTCTGGATGCGGATCGGGCCGGGCAAGGACCCGTCCGCCCCCGAGGCGGTGAACGTCGAGATCTTCGTCAACAGTGATTTCGGCTCCGGCCGCATCGAGCTGTACCCCGACGGAACCACCAAGCAGCTCTGGCCCGCCAACCGCTGAGCCGGCTGCGCCGTCGCCGCCGCAGTTCGGGCTCCAGCGTGACAATCGACGGCCAATCGAAGGCCCACCGCGTGAATCGGTGGCATTCACTTGGCACGCAATATATCGGCGCGATACAGTTTGGCGAGGTGTTGATCCGTCGTAGCGATCAATTCCATCTGATCTGTCGAAAGGGGTGTTTTCGATGCTGGAGCTCGCAGTCCTGGGCCTATTGCTCGAAGCACCCATGCACGGCTACGAGCTGCGCAAGCGATTGACGGGTCTGTTGGGGGCGTTCAGGGCGTTCTCGTATGGGTCGCTCTACCCGGCATTACGGCGCATGCAGGCCGACGGCCTGATCGTCGAGGACGCCGCCCCCTTGGGACCGACCAAGGTGCGTCGCGCTCGGCGGGTGTATCAGCTGACCGATGCCGGCAAGCAGCGATTCACCGAGTTGGTCGCCGACACGGGGCCACAGAACTTCTCCGACGACGGGTTCGGTGTCCACCTGGCCTTCTTCAACCGCACCCCGGCCGAGGCCAGGATGCGAATCCTTGAGGGTCGGCGTCGCCAGGTGGAGGAACGTCGGGAAGGTCTTCGTGAAGCCGTGGCGCGGGCCAGCAGTTCATTCGACCGCTACACCCGTCAGCTGCACCAACTGGGCCTGGAGTCCAGCGAACGAGAAGTCAAATGGCTCAACGAGTTGATCGCGGCCGAACGTACGGCCCAGGGGCGCTCGGAAAACATATGAGCACAGACCCGCACAAGGCCCCAGGCCGAGCACACAGAACGAGTAAGGAGATCGTCCATGTCTGAGCACGCAGGAGAAATCCGGGTCGCCATTGTCGGCGTCGGCAACTGCGCATCGTCCCTGGTCCAGGGCGTGCAGTACTACCACAACGCCGACGAGAATGCGTCCGTGCCGGGCCTGATGCACGTGAAGTTCGGCCCGTACCACGTGCGTGACGTGAAGTTCGTGGCCGCGTTCGACGTGGACGCCAAGAAGGTCGGCTTCGACCTGTCCGAGGCCATCTTCGCCTCCGAGAACAACACCATCAAGATCGCCGACGTGCCGCCGACCAACGTGACGGTGCAGCGCGGTCCGACCCTCGACGGCATCGGCAAGTACTACGCCGACACGATCGAGGTCTCCGACTTCGAGCCCGTCGACGTGGTCAAGGCGCTCAAGGACGCCAAGGTCGACGTGCTGGTCTCCTACCTTCCGGTGGGCTCCGAAGAAGCCGACAAGTTCTACGCCCAGTGCTGCATCGACGCCGGCGTGGCCTTCGTCAACGCGCTGCCGGTGTTCATCGCCTCCGACCCGGTGTGGGCCAAGAAGTTCGCCGACGCCGGTGTCCCGATCGTCGGCGACGACATCAAGAGCCAGGTCGGCGCGACCATCACCCACCGCGTCATGGCCAAGCTGTTCGAGGACCGTGGCGTCACGCTGGACCGCACCTACCAGCTCAACGTCGGCGGCAACATGGACTTCCTGAACATGCTGGAGCGCTCGCGGCTGGAGTCCAAGAAGGTCTCCAAGACCCAGGCCGTCACCTCCAACCTGACCGGCTCGCTGGCCGGCAAGGTCGAGGACAAGAACGTCCACATCGGCCCGTCCGATCACGTCGCCTGGCTCGACGACCGCAAGTGGGCCTACGTGCGCCTCGAAGGCCGCGCCTTCGGTGACGTGCCGCTGAACCTGGAGTACAAGCTCGAGGTGTGGGACTCGCCGAACTCGGCCGGTGTCATCATCGACGCGGTGCGCGCCGCCAAGATCGCCAAGGACCGCGGCATCGGCGGCCCCATCGAAGCCGCCTCGGCCTACCTGATGAAGAGCCCGCCCAAGCAGATCGCCGACGACGTCGCGCGCATCGAGCTGGAGACCTTCATCGAGGGTTGATTCCTCGTTTTCACTCTGCGCTCAGGGCGTGTGCTTCTCGCACATCTACGCCCTGGGCGCAGAGTCGTTTTGGAAGTAAGGTCGGCGGCGTGGTGAGCGACGACGCATTGACCGACCTCGACGAGTTCGGCCTCCTGCACGAGAACGCTGAACAGATCGGCGCAACCGCGATACCACCGGTCGAACGCATCGAGCAGGGACCGATCAGCGCGCTGAAGTTCGGCACCGCCGACCCCCGGATCGTGTTCCTGCACGGCGGTGGCCAGAACGCCCACACCTGGGACACCGTGATCCTCGGACTCGGCGAGCCCGCCCTGGCCGTAGATCTACCCGGCCACGGCCGCTCGGCCTGGCGTGAGGACGGTGATTACGGGCCGAAACTCAATGCGGCCAGCCTGATTCCGGTACTAGAAGATCACGCGCCCACCCCACGCCTGGTGGTGGGTATGTCGCTGGGCGGGTTGACCGCGCTGCGGATCGCGGCCACCGAGCCCCGGCTGGTTCCCGAACTCGCACTGGTCGACGTCACCCCCTCGGCCCCCGAGCGGCACAACGAGATGACCAAGGCACAAATGGGCACCGTCGCCCTCGTGCAGGAGAACCGCACGTTCCCGACGTTTCAGGCCATGCTCGACGTAACCGTCGCCGCCGCCCCGCATCGGGACCGGAACTCGTTGCGGCGCGGCGTGTTCCACAACTCCAAGCAGCTCAAGGACGGCAACTGGACGTGGCGCTACGACACGTTCCGCAAGGGTGACGGGTTTGACGGCCTGTGGGACGACGTCCCGGCGATCACCATGCCGACCACCCTGATCCGCGGCGCCAA
The DNA here is from genome assembly GCF_001665785.1 of Mycolicibacterium peregrinum. GTDB lineage: Bacteria > Actinomycetota > Actinomycetes > Mycobacteriales > Mycobacteriaceae > Mycobacterium > Mycobacterium peregrinum_A. Next base: position 78,685 of record NZ_LZSO01000023.1, on the reverse strand, counting down.
CTCATATTTCGTCAACGACGACGACGCCGAGCAGTTCGCAAATAGCGCACCAGGTTTCCAGCGCACCCACGTGGTCGCCGACTCGGGCCACTCGGTGCAGGGCGATCAGCCGGCCAAGCTGATCGAGATCCTGCGCGGCCTGCTGGGCTGATCCGGCACCCCGCGCATCACACCGGGGAGCGCTGTGCTGGGGGTTCAAAGAGCAGCCTCGTGGGTACGCTCACCAACGTGAGCCATCCCATCCGCATCGGCGTGCAACTGCAGCCGCAGCACTCCCCCACCTACAGCCACATCCGCGACGCGGTGCGCCGCTGTGAGGACATCGGCGTCGACATCGCCTTCAACTGGGATCACTTCTTCCCGCTCTACGGCGACCCCGAAGGCGCGCACTACGAATGCTGGACGATGCTCGGCGCCTGGGCCGAGCAGACCTCGCGCATCGAAATCGGCGCACTGGTCAGCTGCAACTCCTACCGCAATCCGGAACTGTTGGCGGACATGGCCCGCACCGTCGACCACATCTCCGACGGCCGGCTCATCCTCGGCATCGGAAGTGGTTGGAAACAAAAGGATTACGACGAGTACGGGTATGAGTTCGGCACCGCAGGCAGTCGCCTGGACGATCTGGCGGTAGCCCTGCCGCGGATCGAGGCCCGGCTGGCCAAACTCAACCCGGCGCCCACCCGTGAGATCCCGATCCTGATCGGCGGTCAGGGGGAACGCAAGACCCTGCGTCTGGTGGCCGAGCACGCCGACATCTGGCACGCATTCGTCGACCGCAATACCTACCCGGGCAAGGCGGAGGTTCTCGCCGAACACTGCGGTATCACCGGCCGCGACCCGGCGACCGTGCAACGCTCGGCAGGGGTGCAGGAGACCGGCGGAATCGACGCGATGCTCGCCGAGGCCGACGCACTGGCCGATCTGGGGGTCAGCATCCTGACCGTGGGGGTCAACGGTCCGGACTACGACCTGACGGGCGCCGAGGCCCTGTGCCGCTGGCGCGACGGCCGAGCCCGCAAAGTTTAGCGACTGAGCTGAAACGACTCAAGTCTCCGAACTGGCGGGCACATGAGAAACTGGCGAAACATAATCGCCATAGGGGGAGATAAACAAGGGTGCCGAAGAACTACGGGGTCAAGGAGAAGGACCAGGTTGTCACGCACATCATCAATTTGGTGATGACGGGCAAGCTGCGCTCCGGCGACCGCATCGACCGCAACGAGATCGTCCGTGACCTCGGGCTCAGCCGCGTTCCTATTCAGGAGGCAGTGGTTCAGCTCGAGCACGACGGAATTCTCTCGACGCGATATCACCGCGGCGCATTCGTCTCCCGCTTCGATGAGGCCACTGTGGCCGAGCACCATGAGCTGTACGGAATTCTCAACGGCATCGCCTCCGCCCGCTGCGCCACCAACCCGACTCCGCGCATCGTCGCGCATCTCGATGACACGTTGCGCGCGATGCGTTCAGCAAAGGACACGAAGAGCTTCCAGGAGGCTTGCTGGGTATTTCGCGACTCGATCAACGACGAGTACGCCGGGCCGCGCCTGCATGCCACCATCCGTGCCGGTAAGAGCTTTGCGCCCACGGAGTTCTGGATCAGCTACCCGAAGGCGAAGGCCGATTTTCTCGACGGCTACGAGGAGGAGATGGCGGCGATCCACGCCCGCGATCCCGAGAGAGCCCGCAAGGCCTGCACCGACCGCGCCGAGAAGATGGCGCAGATCATGATCGGCGAGCTGACCCGGCGCGGAGTGTTCGGCGACTTGCGGTCCCCTTGAGCGGAATCACTCATCACGGGGCGCCTGCCCACTAGGTTGCATCAGATGGACGCCAGACGATCGGCCGCGCTGCTGACCACGGTCCTGATGCTGCTCGGGCTGGTATGTGCAGCGCCGGCCGGGGCAGACGTCGACCAGTGCGCCCCACCCGGTGTCGACAGTGCAAGCGCACTGCCCACCAACCTGGCCGCCGCGGCCACCGGGCCCGGCGCCGACAAGTACACGACCGCCACCTCGATACCCCTGGACGCGGTGCGGCCCGAGAACCTCGGTCTGGGCACGCCCGGCGTCCTCACCGTCGGCACGCTGTCGGACGCACCGCCCAGCATCTGCATCAACTCGGCCGGACAGTTCACCGGTTTCGACAACGAGCTGCTGCGCGCCATCGCAGGCAAGCTGGGCCTTCGCGTCAACTTTGTCGGCACCGACTTCTCCGGCCTGCTGGCCCAGACCGCCTCGCGCCGCTTCGACGTGGCGTCCAGCTCGATCACCACCACCGACGCCCGGCGACGCACCGTCGGCTTCACCAACGGCTACGACTTCGGCTACTTCTCGCTCGTCGTGCCCTCCGGCTCACCGATCAAGGGGTTCGGCCAGCTCGCCGCCGGCCAACGGATCGGCGTGGTGCAGGGCACCGTGCAGGAGGCCTATGTCATCGACACCCTGCACCTGCAGCCGGTGAAGTTCCCCGATTACAACACCGTCTACGCCAGCCTCAAGACCCGCCAGATCGACGCCTGGGTGGCACCGTCACAACAGGCCTCGGGCACCGTGCAGCCCGGCGACCCGGCACAGATCATCGAAAACACCTTCAGCCTGGACAATTTCGTGGCGTGGGCGGTGGCCAAGGAGAACCAGCCGCTGATCGACGCGCTGAACTCCGGACTGGACGCCGTCATCGCCGACGGGACCTGGGCCCAGCTGTACTCCGACTGGGTGCCGCGGGCTCTGCCACCCGGATGGAAACCAGGCTCCAAGGCCGCACCCGCTCCCAAGCTGCCCGATTTCGCCGCGATCGCCGCCGCGAACGAGAAACCCGCCGCCGGGGGTCCGGCGGTGCCCAAATCGACTCTCGCACAACTGGCGGACTCGTTCCTGGACTGGGATCTCTACAAGCAGGCGATCCCGGACCTGCTGCGCACCGGCCTGCCCAACACGCTGATCCTGACCGTGTGCGCCAGCATCATCGGACTCGTTCTCGGCATGGTCCTGGCGGTGGCGGGCATCTCGCGGTCGCGATGGCTGCGCTGGCCCGCCCGCGTGTACACCGACATCTTCCGCGGCCTGCCCGAAGTGGTGATCATCCTGTTGATCGGGTTGGGCATCGGCCCGGTGGTCGGATCGCTCACCGGCAACAGCCCCTACCCGCTGGGCATCGCGGCGCTCGGGCTCATGGCCGCGGCCTACGTCGGGGAGATATTCCGCTCGGGTATCCAGAGCGTGGAGCCCGGACAGCTGGAAGCCTCACGCGCGCTGGGCTTCAGCTACGCCTCGTCGATGCGACTGGTCGTCGTTCCACAGGGCATCCGGCGCGTGCTGCCGGCACTGATGAACCAGTTCATCTCGCTCCTGAAGGCCTCGTCGCTGGTGTACTTCCTCGGCCTGGTCGCCAGCCAGCGCGAGCTGTTCCAGGTGGGCCGAGATCTCAACGCGCAGACCGGCAATCTGTCACCGCTGGTCGCGGCCGGGCTCTTCTACCTGCTGCTGACCATCCCGCTGACCCATCTGGTGAACTTCGTCGACAACCGCCTGCGCAGGGGCCGGCCCCCGGCCGAGGAAGATCCACTCCCCCCGGCGACCACCCAGGAGATGATCTGATGTCGGCACCACAGCCGGTTGCGCTGGCCGCCAACGACATTCACCTGTCGTTCGGACCGAATGCGGTGCTACGCGGGGTGGACCTGGACGTGCCTGCCGGCACGACGACAGCCATCATCGGCCCGTCCGGATCGGGAAAATCGACGCTGCTGCGCACCCTCAACCGCCTGTACGAACCCGACCGTGGTGACATCCTGCTCGACGGACGCTCGGTGCTGACCGACAATCCCGATCAACTGCGCCAGCGCATCGGCATGGTGTTCCAGCAGTTCAACCTGTTCCCGCACAAGACCGTTCTCGACAACGTCACCCTTGGCCCGCGAAAGCTCAAGCGGCTCAGCCCCGAACATGCCCGCACCGTGGGGCTGGAGCAGCTGGATCGGGTTGGCCTGCGGCACAAGGCCGACGTACGTCCGGCAACCCTGTCAGGCGGCCAGCAGCAGCGCGTCGCCATCGCTCGCGCGCTCGCCATGGCGCCGCAGGTGATGTTCTTCGACGAGGCCACCTCGGCGCTGGATCCGGAGCTGGTCAAGGGGATTCTGGAGTTGATCGCCGAGCTGGCCGCCGAAGGAATGACCATCCTGGCGGTCACCCACGAGATGGGCTTTGCCCGTTCCACCGCCGACTCGGTGGTGTTCATGGATCACGGAAAGGTGGTCGAGTCGGGTACCCCCGACCAGATCTTCGAGGCGGCCGAGACAGATCGGCTGCGCCGCTTCCTGTCCCAAGTGCTGTGAGTTTGCCGTGAAACCCCTGCATCAAACGGAACAAGCTGACAACCTGGCAGCGTCAGACAGGTTAGACTAGCGAATTATGGGAGAGCCCGAACCGCAGGTCACTGAGCTGGCCGGAGAGTTGCAACGCGTACTCTCCAAGGTTTTCTCGGTGCTGCGCCGCGGCGACACCAACAAGGGCACCGCCGGGGAGCTCACGCTGGCCCAGCTCTCGATCCTGCTCACCCTGCTCGACCAGGGCCCGATCCGGATGACCGAACTGGCCGCCCGTGAGCGCGTGCGCACCCCCACCACCACCGTGGCGATCCGCCGGCTCGAGAAGCTCGGGTTGGTCAAGCGCTCCCGCGACCCCTCCGACCTGCGCGCCGTCCTCGTCGAGGTCACCCCGCGCGGCCTCGTGCAGCACCGCGAATCGCTGGCCGCCCGACGAGCTGATCTGGCTGCCCGGTTGGCCAACCTCAGCTCCGACGATCTCGCGACGCTGGCCACCGCACTGGCCCCGCTGGAGCGGTTGGCCGGCCAGAACGATCAGGCCGGCGCCGCCCACGCCAAGTCCGAGTAACCGGGCTACCCCAACCAGTCCAGCACCGCAGCCGCGGTCCACGACTGCTGCATGCTGCCCAGGGGTTCCCCCGTGAACGGCTCGTAGTACTCGGCGAAAGTCCCGTCGCTGGCCTGACGCAACCCTTCCCGACGCAGCGTCGTAGCCCGCTCGGCCCAACCGCGCCGCGCGAAACACCACGAGAACAGCCACGTCATCACCGGCCACACCGGGCCGCGCCAGTACTCCCGCGATCGGAAATCCCGCGACACCGGCGACGTCGACGGGATGAGCGCGTACTTCAGATCCGGATGCCCGCAGAACCGCGGGCCTTCCAGCAGCCGCAACAGGGCGCGTTCCCGCTCGTGCGGCAGCCCCCCGCACAGCAGCGGCGCGAACTGCGCCACGGTCTCGGTGGCCACCCACCTCTTCGCCCGGACGTCGTAATCCCTTGCCGCACCACTGCGTTCGTCGGCGGTCTGGACGACGCCGACCCGGAAACGCTCGGCCCACGAGTAGAGATCGCGGACATCGGCGTTCGGACGTTTATAGTCCTCCCCGATCTCGGCGAGCACCTGGCAGGCAACCGAGAAGATCGCCGAGACGAACACGTCCTCGACCGCGAAACTCATCACCTTCGGAAGCAGATCGTCGTCGTAGCGAACGGATTTCATCTCCTCGAGCAGCCACAGGTACCTGTCGTACTCGAGGTCGCTCGGCCGCTGGGTGGCGTCGGTGATGATCGCGTTGTCCTCGCGCTGGTACTCCGGCACGGTGCCGGGAACCACGTTCGCGTAGGCGCTGTCCCAGCGCGGCGAGTTGTCCATCCCGGACTCCCACCCGTGGTACAGCGTGATGCGGCCGTGGCCGTCCTGATCTCGCGACTCGGCCAGCCAGCGGTGCCACCGCACCAGATCGGCCCACCGTCGATCGAGGAAGGTCTCCGCCACCGCCCTGGTGGACCGGCCTCGGCTGCGGGCGTGGTCGAGGATGCGCTGCACGGCGATCGCATGCACGGGCGGCTGCGTGATGCCCGAGGTGTGCCGAACCCGCGGAGCGTTGGCGGCCAGCGCCGAGGTGGCCCACCTGGCCGGACCGGGAAAGTAGCCGTCGACGCCGTTGGCGAACACGATGTGGGGAATCATCCCGTTGCCCCACTGCGCCGAGAGCAGGGTGTCGAGTTCCACCACGGCGCGCTCCACGCTCAGCGGGGCCAGGCCGATCGCCACGAACGCCGCGTCCCAGCTCCACATGTGCGGATACAGCAACGGTGCGGCAGTGGTCATCACACCCAGGTCGTTACCGCGCAGCAGGTAGGCGGCGCGCGCGGCGAGTTGGGTGGGAGCGAAGCTGGGATCCGGTGGCATCCCTACCATGATGCGACGCCGCGCCCCGGTCCGCAGGTCGGCCCCGTCGCATTCGGCATCACAGTAACGTTGCAGTAATGCCGACTGCACTGATCACCGGAGCCTCTGGCGGCATCGGCTCAGCCATCGCTGCCGCCCTTGCTCCCACCCACACACTGCTCCTGGCCGGTCGCCCGTCGCGCCGCCTCGACGCGCTCGCCGAACAGCTCGGCGCGCCGACCTGGCCGCTGGACCTGACCGACGCGGACTCGATCGAATCGGCCACCGAGGTACTCGCCGAACTCGATGTACTCGTCCACAACGCCGGCGTCCTCTACCCCGGCCGAGTTGCCGAGTCGATCGCCGAACAGTGGCGGGCGTCGTTCGAAGTGAACGTCACCGGTGCAGTCGCTCTCACGCTGGCCTTGCTGCCTGCCCTGCGCGCCGCCCGCGGACACGTGGTCTTCATCAATTCCGGTGCCGGGCAGAAGGTTTCGTCCGGCATGGCATCGTACTCGGCCAGCAAGTTCGCGCTGCGGGCATTCGCCGACTCGCTGCGCGCGGACGAACCGTCGCTGCGGGTCACCTCGATCTTCCCCGGGCGCACCGACACCGAGATGCAGCGCGATCTGGTGGCCTATGAGGCTGCGGTAACCGATGGCGTCGGTGAATACGACGCCACGAAGTTCCTCAAGCCCGAGACCGTGGCCGGCCTGGTGGCGACCGCCGTCACCACCCCGCCCGATGGCCACGTCCACGAAATCGTCGTCCGCCCCGGGTGATTTGGGTGCATCCAGTAACGCTGACCGTTACTGGATGCACCCAAATCTCTAGACGACGAGGTTGACCAGCCGGCCCGGGACCACGATCACCTTCTTGGGTGTGGCACCGTCCAGAAACGCCTGCACCTTCTCGTCGGCCAGGGCCGCCGCCTGGATGTCCGCGGCCTCGGCATCGGCAGCGACCGTGATCTTGCCGCGGACCTTGCCGTTGACCTGGACCGGGAACTCGATGGTGTCGTCCACCAGGTACTGCGGATCGGCCACCGGGAACGGCCCGTGCGCCAGTGAGGTGTCGTGACCCAACCGCTTCCACAACTCCTCGGCCAGGTGCGGGGCCAGCGGGGCCACCATGAGCACCAGCGGTTCGATCGCGGCTCGAGCCGCGACACCCGCCTTGGTGAGGTGGTTGGTGTACTCGATCAGCTTGGCCGCGGCGGTGTTGTTGCGAAGTGCCGCATAGTCTTCGGTCACACCGGCGATGGTGCGGTGCAGGATCTTCAGCGTGTCGGTGTCGAGTGCCTCGTGTTCGTTGACGTCGGTCGCTCCGGTTTCTTCGGAGACCACCACACGCCACACCCGCTGCAGGAAGCGGTGTGCGCCGACGACGTCCTTGGTGGCCCACGGCCGCGACGCCTCCAGCGGGCCCATCGACATCTCGTAGACCCGAAGGGTGTCCGCGCCGTACTCGTCGCAGATCTCGTCGGGTGAGACGGAGTTCTTCAGGCTCTTGCCGATCTTGCCGAACTCCTGGTTGACCTGTATTTCACCGTCGGGGCCCGGCCAGAAGAACTTCCCGTCACGCTCGACGACTTCGGCCGCAGGCACATAGCTGCCCCTGGCATCGGTGTAGGCGAAGGCCTGGATGTAACCCTGGTTGACCAGGCGGCGGTAGGGCTCCTTCGAACTGACGAAGCCGAGGTCGAACAGCACCTTGTGCCAGAACCGCGAGTACAGCAGGTGCAGCACCGCATGCTCGACACCGCCGACGTACAGGTCCACACCGCCCGGATCGTTCGGTCCGTGCTCGGCCGGACGCGGGCCCATCCAGTAGGCCTCGTTCTCCTTGGCGCACAGCTCTTCCGAGTTCTGCGGGTCGGTGTAGCGCAGCTCGTACCAGGAGCTGCCCGCCCACTGCGGCATCACGTTGGTGTCGCGGGTGTAGGTCTGCAGCCCGTCGCCGAGATCCAGCTCGACGTGTACCCACTCGGTGGCCTTGCCCAGCGGCGGCGACGGTTCACTGTCGGCGTCGTCGGGGTCGAACGACACCGGGGCATAGTCCGGGATGTCCGGAAGTTCCACCGGTAGAGCCGATTCCGGCAGCGGATGGGCGCGGCCGTCGGCGTCGTACACGATGGGGAACGGCTCACCCCAGTACCGCTGCCGGGCGAACAACCAGTCCCGCAGCTTGTATTCGATCCTGGCCCGGCCGCGACCGTCGGCCTCGAGGCGCTCGATGACGGCCTGCTTGGCCTCGGTCACCGACAGCCCGTTGAGATAGTCGGAGTTGACCATCGTGCCGTCGCCGTTGTAGGCCGCCTCGGTGATGTCACCACCGGAGACCACCTCGATGATGGGCAGGCCGAATTCGGTGGCGAAGTCCCAGTCACGCTGGTCGCCACCGGGCACCGCCATGATGGCGCCGGTGCCGTATCCGGCCAGCACATAGTCGGCGATGAACACCGGAACCTGTTGCCCGTTGACGGGATTGGTGGCGTACGCACCCAGGAACACACCGGTCTTGGTCTTGTTCTCCTGGCGCTCCAGATCCGACTTGGCCGCGATCCCGGCGCGGTAGGCGGCGACGGCCTCCGCCGGGGTCGCCGCGCCGAAGGTCCACCGTGAATCCGTGCCCTCGGGCCAGGCGTCGGCGGTCAGCGCGTCGACCAGATCGTGCTCGGGAGCCAGCACCAGATAGGTGGCGCCGAACAGGGTGTCCGGGCGGGTGGTGAAGACCTCGACATCACCGGCCGCGGTGCCGAATTCCACCGATGCTCCGGTGGAGCGGCCGATCCAGTTGCGCTGCATGGCCTTGACCTTGTCCGGCCATTCCACTAGCTCCAGGTCGTCGAGCAACCGGTCCGAATAGGCGGTGATGCGCATCATCCACTGCCGCAACCGCTTCCGGAACACCGGGAAGTTGCCGCGATCGCTGCGTCCGTCGGCGGTGACTTCCTCGTTGGCCAGCACCGTGCCCAGGCCCGGGCACCAGTTCACCATCGAATCGGCGTGGTACACCAGCCGATAGTCGTCCACCACGTCGGCGCGCTCGGCGGCCGACAGCTCGGCCCAGACCCTGCCGTCGTCGAGAGTGCGTGCCCCGGACTCGAATTCGGCCACCAGCTCGGAAATGGGCCGGGCCTTCGCGGCCGCCGTGTCGAACCAGGCGTTGTAGATCTGCAGGAAGATCCACTGGGTCCACTTGTAGAAGTCGACATCGGTGGTGGCGAAGCTGCGGCGCGAATCGTGGCCAAGACCCAGCCGACCCAGCTGGCGGCGGAAGTTGACGATGTTGGCCTCGGTACGGGTTCGCGGGTGCGTCCCGGTCTGCACGGCGTACTGCTCGGCGGGCAGACCGAACGCGTCGAAGCCCAGCGCGTGCAGCACGTTGTGCCCGGTCATCCGGTAGTACCGGGCGTAGACGTCGGTGGCGATGTAACCCAACGGGTGCCCGACGTGCAGGCCGTCGCCGGACGGGTACGGGAACATGTCCTGGACGAACATCTTGTCGGCGGGCACCGGCGAGCCGTCCGCCGGTGCCAGCGAGCCCACCGGATTGTCCACGTTGAACGTGCCGAGTTCGGCCCAGGTCTGCTGCCAGGACTGCTCGATCTGACCCGCCAGCTCCGCGGTGTAGCGGTGCTGCGGGGTGTCCTCTGACTGCCCTGACTGGGCGGCGGCGGCGGGTTCGATCACGCCGTTCAGGGTATAAGGCCACGGTTTGGGCAGCTCACCGCCCGTCTTCCGATGACGCAGGCCACAGGTTGGTATCGGTTTCGTCGCGGCCCTGTCAGGGGTTGATTCCAGGTCGATTGAGGTGCTGGTGAAGGGCCGTCATCCCTGGATAGTCTCGGCGCTCAGTGGACGCTCCCCAGGTGGGGGCACGGGTTTGCGGGAGGAATCAAGCGATGATCGAGTTGACCCGCCGGTGGCGGGTGCTGGCAGCGGGGATGGCCATCGGCGTGGCCGGGGTTGTCGGTTTCACCGGTCAGACCGCCTCTGCCGAACCCCTCCTTCCGGTTCCCAGCGTTCCCGGCCCGGTGACGGTGACCCAGACGGTCACGGTCGCCCCTGCCGCAGCCCCCGCCGCCCCGGCGGCCCCGGCCACCGCAGTACCCGCTGCCGCAGCAGCCCCGGGTGCGGCAGCCAACGCCGCGCCGGCGGTCGCAGCGCCTGTCGCACCGGCCCAGACCATCACCCCGGCCTCCTCTGGCACCTTTGCCGAATTCTTCAAGAGCAAGGGCGTGAAGATGGAGCCTCAGGTCAGCCACGACTTCAAGGCGCTCAGCATCGTCCTGCCGCTGCCGTCGGGCTGGACCAAGGTGCCCGACCCCAACGTGCCCGACGCCTTCGCGGTGATCGCCGACCGCGCCAGCACCGACCTCTACACCCCCAATGCACAGGTCGTGGTCTACAAGCTCGTCGGCAACTTCGACCCGGTCGAAGCGGTCAGCCACGGATTCGTCGATACCCAGCAGCTGCAGAACTGGCGCCCCACCGACATGGCCATGGGTGACTTCAACGGTTTCCCGTCGGCATTTATCGAAGGTAGCTACCTGTCCGGCAGCCAGGTGCTCAACACGTCACGCAGGCACATCCTGGCCACCGCAGGCCCCGACCGTTACCTGGTGTCGTTGTCGGTGAACTCCTCGGCCGCCAACCAGGGTGTTTCCGCGGCTGCCGACGCCGCCGACGCGATCGTGTCCGGGTTCAAGGTCAGCGCGCCGGCCCCGGCGGCTCCCGCTCCGCCAGCTACTCCCGCCCCGGCCGCCCCCGCGCCACAACCGGGTTTGCCCCAGCTCCTGGGCCTGCAGGGTTGAACCACCGGAACCCGCCCCGACCTCGCAATACCGACCGGCGCCTCGTATTGTGTGGCGCATGCTGATCGCCGCGCTGCTGTGTTTGAGCGCCGCCGTCATCGTCGGTGTGCTCGGGCTGTGGTTGTTGACCAGGCCCCGTACCGGTGATCCCGTGCGCTCGGTCCTGAGGGCTGTGGCCCCGACCCAACTGGCCGCCGCGGTCATGCTCGCCGCCGGAGGTGCCGCCGCCCTGGCGGCCGCGCCCCACACCGGCCTGATGGTCGTCATGGTGTGCATCATCGGGGCCGTCGCCACGGTCGCCGCCGGCTGCTGGCAGAGCGCCAAGGCCGTCGCGGCGGCGGAGGCGGGCGCCGGCTCGGGAGCGGACTGCGCCGGCTCGTGCGCCAGCTGCACCCTGTCTTGTAAGTAGTCCAGAGGCTAGTTGCGGCTCACGTCGATCGGATGCGTGGCCAACAACGACATCGGCAACGGCTGACGACGCAACACCCGGCCCCACAGATCGACCCGCGGCTCGATCAACACATCCGACGGCAGCGCCGACAGCACGATCCAATCGTCGCGCTCGATCTCGCCGTCGAGCTGGCCGATGGTCCAGCCGGAGTATCCGGCGAATATCCGCACACCCTCGATCACCGGGGCCAGCGTGTCCGGGTCGGCGTCCAGGTCGACCATCACCACGCGGCCCTGCACGTGCCGCAGTCCCGGAACGCCATCGGCCTGCATGCCGACCCGCAGCGTCGCGAGGCACAATGCCGAGTCCCGTTTGACCGGACCGCCGATGAACATGGTCTTGGGTTTGGTGGTGAGCTTCGACCATTGCGGCAGCACGTTGTAGACCGCGGTCTCGCTCGGCCGGTTCAACACCACGCCGAGGGTTCCGCCGGCGTTGTGCTCGACGATGTAGATGACGCTGCGCCGGAAGGTCGGCTCGAGCAGATCGGTATTGGCCAGCAGCAGCGTGCCCGGCCGTACCCGATGCGCCGCAGGCGCGATGAAATCCTCCGGGTCTTCTGACTGCGCCACGGTTACATCATGGCACCGCGATTGCCAAGACGTGGCGAACAAGCCCGGGCGCGGTCGGATTTCGGCGCACCTTTGTACTGTTGATCGGGTGGTTCATGTACGCGCGCCCCGTGCCCTCTGGCACTCCTTGCGTGGCATGACCGAGTTCCGCCGCCTGCTGGAACTGCGCGCGGTCAGCCAGTTCGCCGACGGCCTGTTCCAGGCCGGGCTCGCGGGCGCGATCCTGTTCAATCCGGAACGCCAGGCCGAGCCGTGGCAGATCGCGATGGCGTTCGCGGTGATGTTCCTGCCCTACTCGGTGCTCGGTCCGTTCGCCGGGGCCCTGCTGGACCGGTGGGACCGCCGGCTGGTGCTGATCGGTGCCAACGTGGGCCGGCTGCTCGTGGTCGTGGCGGTCGGCGTATTGCTGTCGTTGGGCGTCGGCGACATGCCGATCCTGTGCTGTGCCCTGATCGTCAACGGGTTCACCCGGTTCGTCTCGTCGGGTCTGTCGGCCTCGCTGCCCGATGTGGTGCCGCAGGACCGGGTGATCACGATGAACTCGGTGGCCACGGCGATCGGCTCGCTGGCGGCCTTCCTCGGCGCGGACTTCATGCTGGTGCCGCGCAAGCTGTTCGGTGCCGACGACACCGGTGCCTCGGTGGTCATGTTCATGGTGGCCCTCCCGGTGGCGCTGGCGCTATGGCTGTCGGTGCGCTTCGGTCCGCACGTGCTGGGCCCGCATGAGAGCAAACGCGCCATCCACGGCTCGGTGGTCTATGCGGTGTCCACCGGCTGGGTGCACGGTGCCCGCACCGTGCTGGCCGTGCGGCCCGTGGCGGGAACCCTGGCCGGCCTCGCCGCGCACCGCATGGCGTTCGGCATCAACTCGCTGCTGGTGCTGGTGATCGTCCGGCACACCGACAACCCCGATGTGACCGGTCTGGGGTTGGGCAGCGCCGTGCTGTTCATGGCGGCCGGAGGGATCGGACAGTTCGCGGCCACCGTCGCCGCCCCTGCGGTGATCGCCCGGTTCGGGCGCTACGCGACGGCCAACGGCGCTCTCGGCATGGCCGTGGTGATCCAGCTCGGGGCCATGGGCCTGCACATCCCGGTGATGCTGACGTGCGGCCTGCTGCTCGGCGCGGCCGGGCAGCTGGTGAAGTTGTGCGCGGATTCGGCGATGCAGATCGACGTCGACGATGCCCTGCGCGGGCACGTGTTCACCGTGCAGGATGCGCTGTTCTGGATCTCGTTCGTCGCGGCCATCGCGGTGGCGGCAGCGGTGATTCCCGACGACGGACAATCGCCCGCCCTGGTGGCCGCCGGGGCGGTCGCCTACCTGATCGGGCTCGGACTGCACGCGACGGTGGCATCCCCGAAGCGGGTGTGATCCCCCGGTCTAGGCTGACCGCCATGGTGAGCGCCGGGCCGATCGTGGCCGACCTGTCCGCCGAGAGCGATGTACTCGACGCCCTGGTGGCCGACCTGCCGCCCGAGCGCTGGGCCACCGCCACGCCGTCCGAGGGCTGGACCATTGCCCATCAGATCGCCCACCTGTTGTGGACCGACCGGGTGTCGGTCATCGCGATCACCGACCAGTCCGGCTTCGACGCCGTCCTCGCCGAGGCGATGCAGAACCCGACGGGATTCGTCGACGCCGCAGCCGAGGAACTCGCGCTGACGCCGCCCGGGCAGCTGTTGGCGGACTGGCGCGAAACCCGCGCGCGACTGCACGCCGAACTCGTGAACGTGGCCGAGGGCCGCAAGCTGCCGTGGTTCGGCCCGCCGATGAGCGCGACGTCGATGGCCACCGCCCGCATGATGGAGACCTGGGCGCACGGTCTCGATGTGGCCGACGCGTTGGGGGTGCATCGTCCCGCCACCGAGCGGCTCCGTTCGATCGCCCACATCGGCTTTCGCACAAGGGATTTCGCATTCACTGTGCACGGGCTGACCCCGCCCGCCGAGCCGTTCCGGGTGGAGCTGACCGCGCCCGACGGCTCGCTGTGGGAATGGGGACCGGCCGACGCACAGCAGCGCGTGATGGGATCTGCCGAAGACTTCTGCATGCTGGTCACCCAGCGCCGGGCCCCCGCCGAACTGGACGTGACCGCCGTCGGCGACGACGCCGCCAAGTGGTTGACGATCGCGCAGGCCTTCGCCGGGCCTCCGGGCGCCGGGCGGGGCTGAGCAGCCGACTGGCGGAATTCGATTCTGTGCTCAGGGCGCGAAAGTTCGAGTAGCCGGCGCCCTCACCGCAGAGTCGATGCTCAGGATGCCGAGTCGGCGCTCACGACACCGAATCGGCGCGCCCGTCGCCATCGGTATCCGCCAGCTTCATGTCCCAACGGCCGTCGCCATCGGTGTCGACGTACGCCAGGTTCCCGGCCAGCACCCGGTCAGCCAGGCCGTCCCCGTCGACGTCGATCAACCGGTCGTCGGTAGCCCCGTCACCATCGAAATCGATCACCGCTACTCCATCGATTCCCGAGTCGCTGCGCTCCTGCCCGCCGATCGCCCGCTCCACCCCGTCCAAACCGAACCAGCGCACCTGGCCGGACCGGTCCACACTCACAGCCCAGGTCCCCGAACCGTCGTCGGAGAAATAACTCTCGGCCTGTCCGTCGTCATCGGCATCGAGCACCATCCGCTCGGCGATGCCGTCCCCGTCGAAATCGGCCATCACGTCGTCGATGCGGCCGTCCCCGTCGAAATCGAGCCCGATGCCGTCGGGACTGCCATCCCCGTCCACATCCGTATCCGGCGAGCCGGTGAAGATGGTCGCCGTCCCGTCAGGCTCACCCAGGCAGTAGTCCATGTCTGATCAGACGCATGATCAGCTCCTGGCGTTCCACCACTTCAACAATTCGTCGACGGCCTGCTCACGGGACAGCGGTCCATGGTCGAGGCGGAGCTCCTTGAGGTACTTCCAGGCCTCGCCGACCTGCGGACCCGCGGGAATGCCGAGGATCTCCATGATCTCGTTGCCGTCGAGGTCCGGCCGGACCCGCTGCAGATCCTCCTTCGCCGCCAACTCGCCGATCCGGTTCTCCAGATCGTCGTAGTTGGCCTGCAAGCGCGCCGCCCGACGCTTGTTCCTGGTGGTGCAGTCGGCGCGGACCAGCTTGTGCAGCCGGCTCAGCAGCGGGCCGGCATCGGTGACGTAACGCCGCACCGCCGAGTCGGTCCACTTCCCGCTGCCCTTGTCGTCGGCATAGCCGTGGAACCGCAGATGCAGGTAGACGAGCTGAGATACGTCGTCCACCATCTGCTTGGAGTACTTGAGCGCGCGCATCCGCTTGCGGGTCATCTTGGCACCGACCACCTCATGGTGGTGAAAGCTCACCCCGCCGTCGGATTCGTGCTTGCGGGTCGCGGGCTTGCCGATGTCGTGAAGCAGTGCGGCCCAACGCAATACGAGATCCGGACCCTCATCTTCGAGATCCACCGCCTGCCGCAGCACCGTCAGCGAATGCCAGTACACATCCTTGTGCTGATGGTGTTCGTCGATGGCCATCCGCATCTCGCCGACCTCGGGCAGGACCACATCGCCCAGCCCGGTCTGCACCATGAGATCGACGCCGGCCACCGGATCGGCCCCGAGCAGCAGCTTGTCCAGTTCGGCCGCGACCCGCTCGACGGTGATGCGCTCCAGCTGCGGAGCCATCTCCAGCAGCGCCTCGAGCACTCGCGGCGCCACCCCGAACCCGAGCTGCGAAACGAACCGGGCCGCGCGCAGCATCCGCAGCGGATCATCCCCGAACGACACCTCCGGTGCCGACGGGGTGTCGAGCACCTTGGCCTGAATGGCCGCCAAACCGCCAAGAGGATCGCGGAATTCGGCCGGACCGTCGGCCGTGATGCGCACCGCCATGGCGTTCACGGTGAAGTCGCGGCGCGCCAGGTCGTCATCGAGGTTGTCGCCGAACTCGACCGTCGGGTTCCTCGACACCTGGTCATAGCTGTCGGCGCGGAACGTGGTGATCTCGAGACGGTGCTCCACCCCGCCCACCCGCTTGCCCACGCCGATCGTGCCGAACTCGATCCCGGTCTCCCACAGCGCGTCGGCCCACGGACGCAGAACCTTCAGCATCTGCTCGGGACGGGCGTCGGTGGTGAAATCGAGATCACTGTGTTCGGTCAACCGGCCCAGCAGCGCGTCGCGGACACTGCCGCCGACCAGATACAGCTCGTGACCCGCCTCAGCGAACACCGCACCGAGCGCGCGCAGCACCTCGGCGCGTTGGTTCAGCGCGACCAGCGCGCCGGCCAGCAATTCGGCATCAGTAACAACAGCGTCGGACACGTTCGATGAGCCTAATGCTCGCGGTGTGGTCACAACCGGCGAGTGCGGCAGGAGGCCAACCCCATGGCAGCTACTATCGCTTGGGTGTCGGACGGCGAACAGGCCAAACCACGACGGCGCCGCAGTCGGCGTCGTGGCCGTCGTCGTGCACAAAGGGCGGCGGGGCCACCGGCAGGCGATCAGGGCAACGATGCCGAACGCCACACCGACGGCCCGGGCGAAGCTCCCGTCAGCACCGCAAATTCCGCCCCGACCCCGCGTGACCAGTCCAAGCAACGCAAGTCGCGTCCTCGTCGGCCACCGGAGCGGCTGCGCACCGTTCACGAGACGTCCGCAGGCGGCCTGGTCATCGACGGAATCGACGGGCCCAAGGACACCCAGGTGGCGGCGTTGATCGGCCGGGTCGACCGGCGTGGCCGGATGTTGTGGTCCCTGCCCAAGGGGCACATCGAACTCGGCGAGACGGCCGAGCAGACCGCGATCCGCGAGGTTGCCGAAGAGACCGGTATCCGCGGCGACGTGCTCGCCGCGCTCGGCAGCATCGACTACTGGTTCGTCACCGAGGGCCGCCGGGTGCACAAGACCGTGCACCACTACCTCCTACGCTTCCAGGGCGGCGAACTGTCCGACGACGACGTCGAGGTGACGGAGGTCGCCTGGGTCCCCCTCCGGGATCTGGCGTCCCGCCTGGCCTACGCCGACGAGCGCAAGCTCGCCGAGGTGGCCGGAGAGCTGATCGACAAGCTGCACACCGACGGGCCGGGCGCCCTGCCGCCACTGCCCCGCAGCGCGCCCCGGCGGCGTCCCCAGACCCATTCGCACGCCCGCTCCCACCGCCGCGACGACTCTGCACAACCCCAGCCCCGCCGGCGCACGAACGGATGCGGACAGGGGCCGTGACCGCCGCCCCGGCGGTGCGCCGAGGGTTCTCCCTCCTGGCGCACACAGTGGTGCTTGTGGCGGTGGTGTTGTTGTTCTCGGTGTGGTCCACCGCCGCGCTGCCGGTGCTCCTGCCGCGCGCGAGCGCCAGCGAACCGGGAGCGGTGCCGTTTCTCCAGATCCGCATCGACCGCGTCACCCCCAACGTCGTCACCACCACGAGTGAATCGGTGCTGACCGTGACCGGGGCCGTGCTCAACGTCGGAGACCGGCCGGTCCGCGACGTGGACATCCGCATGGAGCACGCGCGCGCGGTGACCTCATCGAGCCAGCTGCGCACCGACCTCACCGGAGATGTCGACCGGTTCGAGCCCGTAGCCGACTTCGTGACCGTGGCACCCGAGATGGATCGCGGCCAATCGGTGGGCTTCACACTGTCCTATCCCCTGCGCTCCGAAGGCCCCGGGTCACTGCACATCAGCGAACCCGGCGTCTACCCCGTGCTGATCAACGTCAACGGGACACCGGATTACGGTGCGCCGGCCAAACTCGACGACGCCCGCTTCCTGCTGCCGGTCCTCGGGGTGCCGCCCGACCAGGCCGCCGACAACGCGCCGGAATCGATGTCGGCCGCCGACACCCTCAGCTCGGTGGTACCGCCGGACACCTCCCACCCGGTGCGAATGACCATGCTCTGGCCGCTGGCCGACCGACCACGACTGGCTTCCGGCGCCCCAGGCGGCACCACGCCGGTGCGGTTGGTCGACGACAGTCTCGCCGCGTCCCTGGCCCCGGGCGGGCGGCTCGACACCCTGCTGTCGGCAGCCGACTTCGCCACCGGGCCGACCGTCGACTCCGGCGGCCAACTGCGCGCCACCTTGTGCCTTGCCGTCGATCCGGATCTGCTCGTCACGGTCAACGCGATGACCGGCGGCTACGTCGTCAACGACGGTCCCGACGCCGGTGCAGGCACCCCGACGCGACCCGGTACCGGCCAGGAAGCCGCCGTCAACTGGCTGAACCGCTTGCGCGGCCTGGCCGCGCGGCTCTGCGTGGCACCGACCAACTACGCGCAGGCCGATCTGACCGCGCTGCAACGGGTCGGCGATCCGGGGTTGAGCGCGATCGCGACCAACGGCGCCGGTGACATCGTCGACCAGATCCTGGGTGTCACCTCGATCCGGGGCGCCAGCATCCTGGGTGACGGTCCGCTCACCCGCCCCGCCCTGGACCTGCTGGCAGCCCAGGGCCAGACGGTCGCCATCTCGGCCACCCAGATCGCCGCCCAGGACTCGGCCACCGGCGCCCCCGAGACCGCCGATGTGACCCCCCGGCGGTACGGGCCCGAGGTCGTCGCGGCCGGATTCGACCCGGCGGTCGGTGCCGCCCTGGCCGGTGCGGGCACCGATCCGGTGGCGCCGTCCTACCTGGATCCGTCGCTGGAGATCCCGGTTCGTCACGACTCGCAGACAGCCAGGCGCCAGGATGCGCTGGGCGCGCTGCTGTGGCGGGGCCTCACCCCCACCGAGGAGCCCCGGACCCAGATCCTGATGCCACCGCTCGTGTGGTCGCTCGACGCCGACGACGCGCAGGCCATCCTGACCTCGGTGGCCACCACGATCCACGCCGGGCTGGCCGTGCCACGTCCACTGCCCACGGTGATCGCCGAGGGCAACGCGGCGCCGCCCGAACCCGTGCAACCCCCGCCGCCGGATTCCCTCGGCAACCCGCGCAGCGCCATCGACGAGAACATCAGCAGCGGCATCGCGGCGGCGGTCAGCCGGCTGTGGGGGCTGACCGCGGCGCTGACCACCGATGAACGCACCGGACTGACCGGCATGCAGTACACCGCGCCGCTGCGTGAGGACATGCTGCGGGCGCTGAGCCAGTCGGTGCCGCCGGAGGCCCGCGAAGGGCTGGCCGAGCAGCGGTTGCAGACCGTCGGCCGCAGTGTGAACGACATGTTCGGCGCGGTCACGATCGTCAACCCCGGCGGGGCCTACACGCTGGCCACCGAACGCAGTCCCCTGCCCCTGGCCCTGCGCAACGACCTTCCGGTCCCGGTCAGGGTCCGGCTGCACGTCGACGCACCGCCCGGGATGACCGTCACCGACATGGGCGAGATCGAACTGCCGCCCGGCTATCTGCCGCTGCGGGTACCGATCGAGGTGCACTTCACCCAGCGGGTGGCGGTCGACGTCAGCCTGCAGACCACCGACGGACTGACACTCGGTGAGCCCGTCCGGTTGTCGGTGCACTCGAACGCCTACGGCAAGGTGCTGTTCTTCATCACCCTGTCGGCCGGGGCCGTGCTGGTGGCGCTCGCCGGGCGCCGATTGTGGCACCGCTTCCGCGGCCAGCCCGACCGTGCCGACCTCATCCCGCCGGGCGAGCACCCCGACCCGCTCGATGTCGCGATGGCGTTCAACAACGACGCCGATGCCGACAACACCGACGAGGCACCCGCCACCCCGCCGGCGCCTGCGACGAGTCCGGATCGACCCTGATGACCTCGCCCGACCAACCAGCGGCCCGCCCACCGGGCCCGCCGAGGATCCCGCATGCCACCGGCCCGATCCGGCCTGCCGGGCGCGCCGAGCTCTCCGATGCCGCGGTCGTCTCGCGCTCGTGGGGCATGGCCTTCGCGACGCTGATCTCGCGCATCACCGGGTTCTTCCGGTTCGTGCTCCTCATGGCGATGCTCGGCGGAGCGCTGACCAGTTCGTTCTCGGTGGCCAACCAGCTGCCCAACATGGTGGCGGCACTGGTGCTGGAGGCCACCTTCACGGCGATCTTCGTGCCGGTCCTGGCCCGTGCCGAACGCGACGACGCCGATGGCGGCACCGCGTTCGTACGGCGGCTGGTGACCCTGGCCACGACGCTGCTGCTGGTCACCACAGTGCTGTCGGTGCTGTGCGCGCCACTGCTGGTGCGACTGATGCTGGGCAGTGATCCGAAGGTCAACAATCCGCTGACCACCGCGTTCGCCTACCTGTTGTTGCCACAGGTGCTGTTCTACGGCCTGTCGTCTGTCTTCATGGCAATCCTCAACACCCGCAACGTCTTCGGTCCACCCGCCTGGGCCCCCGTGGTCAACAACGTGGTGGCGATCGTGACGCTGGGCGTGTTCGTCCTGGTGCCGGGTGAGTTCTCGATCGATCCGCCCCACATGGGCACGGCCAAGCTGCTGGTCCTGGGGATCGGCACCACCCTCGGTGTGGTTGCGCAGGCAGCCGTGCTGCTCGTGGCGATCCGCGCCGAACGGATCAGCCTGCGGCCCCTGTGGGGCATCGACGACCGGCTCAAGAAGTTCGGCACCATGGCCGCCGCCATGGTGCTCTACGTGCTGATCAGCCAGATCGGCCTGATCGTCGGCAATCAGATCGCCAGCGGGGCCGCCGACACCGGGCCCGCGATCTACAACTACACCTGGCTGGTGTTGATGCTGCCGTTCGGGATGATCGGGGTCACGGTGCTCACCGTGGTGATGCCGCGCCTGAGCCGCAACGCGGCCGCCGACAACATTCCGGCCGTGCTCGACGACTACTCCCTGGCCACCCGGCTCACCATGGTGACGCTCATCCCGGTGGTGGCGATGATGACCGTCGGCGGGCCCGCCATCGGCAGCGCACTGTTCGCGTACGGCAACTTCAGCGCCTCCGACGCCGGCTACCTCGGCATGGCGATCACCCTGTCGGCCTTCACGCTCATCCCCTATGCACTGGTCCTGCTGCAGCTGCGGGTGTTCTACGCGCGGGAGAAGCCCTGGACCCCGATCGCCATCATCGTGGTGATCACGGCCGTCAAGATCATCGGCTCGATCATCGCCCCGCACCTGACCGACGACCCCAACATGGTGGCCGGGTACCTCGGACTGGCCAACGGGTTGGGGTTCGTCGCCGGGGCCGTCATGGGTTACGTGCTCCTGAAGTCCAACCTGCGTCCGCGCGGCGGCCGGTTACTCCGCGACACGGTCATCCGCACCATCCTGGTCACGATCGCGGCATCGTTGCTCGCAAGCCTGGTCGCCCACGCCGCCGACCGGCTCCTGGGCCTGGACTCACTGACCGAGCACGCAGGCGCCGCGGGCTCACTGCTGCGGCTGCTCGCCCTCGGTCTGATCATGGTTCCGATCATCGCCGGAGTGATGATCGCCGCCCGGGTTCCTGAGGCGCAATCGGCGCTGGCAATGGTCCGCCGCCGGCTCGGGCGGGGGCGTCCCGCCCCGGCGCCGGGGGCCGGACAGGTAGCCATGCAAACAATTGCGCCGCCCGTCGGGCCTCAACCTGCAGCGCCCGTCACGTACCCTGATCAGAGGAATTCTTCTCCCACTGGGTGGCCGTCAAGCCCGGCAGCCGCCGGAGGCGGGACTCCGGCACACGTTGCCGGAGCGGGGATGTGGAAAGGATCACCGGTGACCGACGAATCTGCGGACGACGCGGCACTGGACGCCACCTCTGGTTCCGGGATGACGAGTTCCGGGATGACGACGGATACGACGAAGTTGCCGCGTCCGGCCGCCGACGAGTTCCAACCCGATGTGGCGCCCGCCGGTCCGGCAACCACCGCATCGTCGGACGAGAGCACCGGATCCGGCGAAGCCGCCGCGAACCGGTCCAACGGGGCGACGCGTCCGCTCACCGACTACGGCGGTGACCCGACCCGTGAGCCGATCTCGTTCGCACCGCCGCACGACGCCGCGCTGGAATCGACAGACGACGATGTGCACCTGATCCCCGGGGCCACCATCGCCGACGGCCGCTACCGGCTTCTGGTGTTCCACGGTGGCCCGCCGCACCTGCAGTTCTGGCAGGCACTCGACACCGCACTGGACCGCCAGGTGGCGCTGACCTTCGTCGACCCTGATGCCACCATGCCCGACGCGCAGGTGCAGGAGATCCTCTCGCGCACCCTCAAACTCAGCCGCCTCGACGTTCCCGGTATCGCCCGGGTACTCGACGTCGCGCACAGCGGGTCGGGCGGCCTGATCGTCTCGGAGTGGATTCGCGGCGGCTCGCTGGCCGAGGTCGCCGACACCTCGCCCTCCCCGATCGGCGGGGCCCGCGCCATCCAGTCGCTGGCCGCTGCCGCCGAGGCAGCCCACCGCGCCGGAGTAGCGCTGTCGATCGACCACCCCAGCCGGGTGCGGGTGAGCATCGAAGGCGATGTGGCACTGGCCTTCCCGGCCACCATGCCCGACGCCACGCCTGACGACGACATCCGCGGCATCGGCGCGGCGCTGTACGCGTTGCTGATCAATCGGTGGCCGCTGCCGGAATCCGGATCACGCAGCGGGCTGGAGCCCGCGGCCCTGGATCCGGCCGGCCAACCGGTCGAACCGCGCGCCGTCGACCGCGACATTCCGTTCCAGATCTCGGCGGCGGCCGCCCGTGCCGTCCAGCCCGGTGGCGGAATTCGAAGTGCTCCAACCCTTTTGAACCTGTTACAGCAGGCAACCGCCATCGCCGATCGGACCGAGCTCATGATGGGTTCGGTCGAGGAGACGCCCGCCCCGGCAGCTCCGGTCCGCGCACACGAGACCCCTGAGGAACACGAAGCCGCCGAGGCCCGTCGCCGCAAGGGCGTCATCATCGGGGTGAGCGTGGGCGCAGCCATCATCCTGGTGGCACTGCTGGTGCTCGCGTCCGTCCTCAACAGCATCTTCGGCGACGTCGGGGGCGGCCTCAACCGGGACGAGCTCGGCCTGAACGCGCCGTCGGAGAACAGCGAGCAGACCCAGGGCAATTCGTCGGCCGCCACCGGAAGCACGGTGAAACCCGTTCGGGCAACTGTGTTCTCACCCGAAGGCGAAGCCGATTCACCGGCCACCGCCGGGCAGGCCATCGACGGCAACAGCAGCACGGCATGGTCCACCGACACGTATTCGGACCCGTCCCCGTTCCCCGGGTTCAAGAACGGCGTCGGCCTGATGCTGCAACTGCCGCAGCCCACCACGATCGGCGCGGTCACCTTGAACGTGACCAGCACCGGCACCTCGGTACAGATCCGCGCGGCCCAGTCGGCCACCCCGTCATCCCTGTCGGACACCACCGAACTGACGCCGACGACCCCGCTGAAGCCCGGCTCCAACACCATCTCGGTGAACAAGGCACAGTCCACCTCCTACGTGCTGGTGTGGATCTCGACGCTGGGCACGGTGGACGGCAAGAGCCGCACCGACATCTCCGAGATCACCCTCAAAGCGGCCTCCTGAGGACGTAGTCCCCAGGCCCGATGGCTTCTTGACCTGGTGTAACACCGTTCCGGGCAAACAAGTGTCCGGGCGGCTCCCTGACAGCGTTTAAGTTCAGCGTGTGGGAAGGTTCGGGGGGACCGGGAAGCCGGCGACGACGCAGCTGCGGAGGCATGGCACCGCCTCGCGTACTGATGCCGAACTGCTGGACGCCCACGTCGCCGGGGATCGCTACGCATTCGAGGAACTCGTCCACCGGCATCACGGTCAGCTGCGCCGGTTGGCGTTCCTGACCAGCCATCACCACGAAGACGCCGACGACGCCGTGCAGGATGCGTTGTTGTCGGCCCATCGCACGGCCGCGTCGTTCCGCCACGATTCGGCGGTCAGCAGCTGGCTGTACCGGATCGTGGTGAATGCCTGCCTGGACCGGGTCCGCCGGTCACGCCACCAGCCCACCTCGTCCGAACACGAGCTCGACCACCTCCTACACCTGCGTGACCCGGCCGGCGACCCAGCACCCCGGGTCGCCACCGCGATCGTGGTGGAGCGGGCGCTCATGCAGCTGCCGCTCGAGCAGCGCGCCGCCGTGGTGGCCGTCGACATGCAGGGCTATTCGGTGGCCGAGACAGCCCTGCTCCTCGGGGTCGCAGAAGGCACCGTGAAGAGCCGGTGCTCGCGCGCCAGACACAAGCTCGCAGGCCTGCTCCAGTACTTTGAAGGCGATGAACGGCAGCACACCCCCAGTGCCGTCGGACGGCCCGATTCCTGCTGAGCTGCTCGCCGACCTGCAGGCCGGGTTGCTCGACGATGACACGGCCGCACAGCTTCGCCGACGGGTACGCACCGACCCGATCGCCGGACCGGATGCCAGGCACACCCTCGCGGCCCTCGATCGGGTGCGTCGCGATCTGGCCCAGCTCGGCCAGGACCGCTGCACTGCTCCCCGGGTGCCGGCCGAGGTGAGTGACCGGCTGTCCGACATACTGCGGGCCGAGCCCGCCCCAACAGCACCGCCCAGACGCTGGAGGTCGATCGCAGCCGTCACCGGGGCGAGCGCGGCCGTGGCGGCCGCAGTGGTGGGAGGCGTGGTGCTGGTGCGCGCGCCGGGCCAGGCCCCGTCGACACTGACCAGCTTCGGCCGCATCACCGTCTCACCTCCACGCGGCGCGATCGGCCTGTCCGAAACCCAGATCCAGGGGCTGCTGTCGGTCCCGCCCGATCTTGGACCGCTGACCGACCCACCACGCCGCAATGCGTGCCTGTCGGCTCTGGGCTACCCCGCCGGCGTCCCGGTTCTGGGCGCTCGCCCGGTGGACGTGGCCGGTCGCCAGGGAGTGCTGGTGTTGGTGCCGCCGACCGCGCCGACCGACCCGGACTCCGTCGTCGGTGTCGTGGTCCCCGCGGACTGCGACGCCACTCACTCCGGATCGCTGGCAGACACCGTGGTCAAACACCCGGCGAAACGTCCGTAGTGTGTCCTGCGAGCCAGGTGGGAACACATCCGGCCTAGGCTGACGTTGCAACCCGTGCCGAGTACGGCAGAAAGGCCTACATGTCCTCCTCAGCGACGGTCCACGACGTCATCATCATCGGTTCCGGCCCCGCCGGATACACCGCAGCCATCTACGCTGCCCGCGCCCAGCTCAAGCCGCTGGTGTTCGAGGGAACGCAGTTCGGCGGCGCGCTGATGACCACCACCGAGGTCGAGAACTACCCCGGGTTCCGTGAGGGCATCACCGGCCCCGAGCTGATGGACGAGATGCGGGAGCAGGCCCTGCGCTTCGGTGCGGATCTGCGCATGGAGGACGTCGACGCCGTCGACCTCACCGGGTCCGTGAAGACGGTCACCGTCGGCGACGAGACCCACCAGGCGCGATCGGTGATCCTGGCCATGGGGGCCGCAGCGCGCCACCTCGGCGTGCCCGGTGAGGAAGCCCTGACCGGCATGGGTGTGAGCACCTGCGCCACCTGCGACGGCTTCTTCTTCCGCGACGAGGACATCATCGTGGTCGGCGGCGGCGATTCGGCGATGGAAGAGGCGACGTTCCTCACCCGCTTCGCACGTTCGGTCACCCTGATCCACCGCCGCGACGAGTTCCGTGCCTCCAAGATCATGCTGGAACGGGCCCGGGCCAACGAGAAGATCACCTTCCTGACCAACACCGAGATCACCCAGATCGAGGGCGATCCGAAGGTCACCGGCGTGCGTCTGCGCGACACCGTCACCGGCGAGGAGTCCAAGCTCCAGGTCACCGGCGTGTTCGTGGCGATCGGTCACGACCCGCGCTCGGAACTCGTGCGCGGCCAGATCGATCTCGACGACGAGGGCTACGTGAAGGTCGTCGGCCGCACCACCGCGACCACGCTCGACGGCGTGTTCGCCGCAGGCGATCTCGTCGACCACACCTATCGCCAGGCCATCACCGCTGCGGGCAGCGGCTGTTCGGCCGCCATCGACACCGAGCGCTGGCTCGCCGACAACGACTGACCCCCAATAGATTTCGACCCGACAGGAGAGCTCCATGAGTGCGGACAGCGCAACAGTAACGGTCACCGACGATTCGTTCTCGAACGACGTCCTGACCAGCAGCACACCGGTACTGGTTGATTTCTGGGCCACCTGGTGCGGCCCGTGCAAGATGGTGGCCCCGGTGCTCGAGGAGATCGCGAGCGAGAAGGCCGGCGAGTTGCGGGTTGCCAAGATCGACGTGGACGCCAACCCGGCCACCGCGCGTGACTTCCAGGTGGTGTCCATCCCGACGCTCATCCTGTTCAAGGACGGCGCACCGGTGAAGCGCATCGTCGGCGCCAAGGGCAAGGCCGCGCTGCTGCGGGAACTTGCCGACGCACTCTGAGTTCACTCACACCCCACACACCCCGGATACGCCTGGCGTTTTCCGGATTGTGGCCGAAATCTGAGACAATGCTGGCTAGCTAGCCTGGCAGATCGCCGGAAACCAGCATGGAGGGGCCGAATGTCGAGTCTGCGTCGCGGGGACCGTGGCGGAGCAGTCACCGAGATCCGGGCAGCCTTGGCCGCGTTAGGTCTGATCGACAACCCTGACGCCGACCTGAGCACCGGCAGACATGTTGCGCTCGACGCATTCGATGACGAGCTCGACCGCGCCGTCCGGGCATTTCAGCAGCACCGGGGCCTGTTGGTGGACGGCATCGTCGGGGAGGCCACCTACCGCGCTCTGCGTGAGGCCTCCTACCGGCTCGGGGCCCGCACCCTGACCCACCAGTTCGGTGCGCCCATGTACGGCGACGACGTGGCTACCCTGCAGGCCCGCCTACAGGACCTCGGCTTCTATACCGGCATGGTCGACGGGCATTTCGGCCTGCAGACCCACAACGCGTTGTCGTCCTACCAGCGTGAGTACGGGCTGTACCCCGACGGTATCTGTGGCCCGGAAACGTTGCGCTCGTTGTACTTCCTGGGTTCGCGGGTGACCGGTGGGTCTCCGCACGCGATCCGCGAAGAAGAGCTGGTACGGCGCTCTGGTCCGCAGCTCTCGGGTAAGCACGTCATCATCGACCCGGGCCGCGGCGGATCCGATCACGGGATGATCATGAACGGGCCCGACGGCCCGATCAGCGAAGCGGACATCCTGTGGGACTTGGCAAGTCGGCTCGAAGGCCGGATGACCGCGATCGGCATGGAGACGTTCATCTCACGTCCGGCCAACCGCAGCCCGCTGGATTCCGAACGTGCCGCCACCGCCAACCGCGTCGGTGCGGATCTGATGATCAGCCTGCGTTGCGAGAGTCAGCGCTCCCCCTCCGCAAATGGCGTGGCCTCGTTCCACTTCGGGAATTCCCATGGGTCGGTGTCGACCATCGGCCGTAACCTCGCCGACTTCATTCAGCGGGAAGTGGTGGCCCGCACCGGATTACGTGACTGCCGGTCTCACGGCCGCACCTGGGATCTGCTGCGCC
Source organism: Mycolicibacterium peregrinum (assembly GCF_001665785.1). GTDB lineage: Bacteria > Actinomycetota > Actinomycetes > Mycobacteriales > Mycobacteriaceae > Mycobacterium > Mycobacterium peregrinum_A. Next base: position 51,318 of record NZ_LZSO01000023.1, on the reverse strand, counting down.
TGACCCGGATGCCCACCGTCGAGGTGGACATCGGCTACATCACCAACCCCCATGATCGCGGTCTGCTGCTGTCCACCTCGACCCGCGACGCGATCGCCGAGGGCATCCTGGCGGCGGTCAAGCGACTGTATCTGCTGGGCAAGAACGACCGGCCGACAGGGACATTCACCTTCGCCGAGTTGTTGGCGCATGAGCTGTCGGTGGAGCAGGCGAGCCGCGGCGCGTGAGCGCCGGTTCAGCTTGAGTGCGTGAGCGCCAATTCAGCTTGAGCGCCAATTCAGCTTGAGCGCGTGAGCGCCGGTCCAACCTGAGTGCGTGAGCGCCAATTCAGCCCCGCAACTGACCATCAACCCATGCGGCGATCGTTTCGTCATGTGACACCACATATCTGGTGGAATCCTGCGTGGGTCAGATCGGCCACTCGGTTCTCCGAATCCCGACGGTCGACGACGAGTGCGCTGCGAGCAGCACCGGGCCCGGTGTTGCTCGGCGGAATCACAGTCGCGGCGAGCTCGATATGCTTCGTCATCGCGATGGGTCGAGATCTCTCGACGTCGGGGCCATGGCGTGCTTATCTGACGAGATGGCCCGGCATTACCGCTACACCGACAGCCGCGCAGTTGCCGTCCACCCTCTCGTGGTCTGGGAAGTGCTCACCGATCACCACCGGATGTCTGAGTGGATGCCTGCGCGCAAGATCGTCCTGGAGACGATCGGCAGTCCCGAGCGAGACGGGGTGGGCGCCATCCGTGCCATTCATTCGTTCGGAACGGTTATCCGCGAACGGATTACGACGTTCGACGCGCCGACGACGCTGCGTTATGAACTGCTCTCCGGGCTGCCGTTCCGTGATTACACCGGCCAGATCACCGTCGAGCCCCGTGGCGATGGAAGCCGGATCTCAACGGAGATCAGCTTCTCCACCGTTGTTCCTGGCCGCCAGCTGCTCGTCGCAATCGCGATCCGCGTTGCCAGCGCTCGAGCTGCCCGCGCAGCCTGCCGACGATCTTCCTGAGGCCACCGGCACGTCTGCGGTCGACGGTCTACGTCAGACTGTCGTGTCGGACAACACTTTTCGCCCCGATGCCAGCTCCCGACATCCCGGCCCCGATCGGCAGTTCGATCCGCGCGCTCTCCAAGAGGCGCTCGAGGGCGGCTTCCACTTCAGCCTTCCAGCCGAGTCCCTTGTCGAGTTCCAGTCGCAGCCGCGGAAAGTACGGGTGGGGCGCGACGACCGTGAAACCGACGTCTTCGAGGAACTCGGATGTCAGCATGCAGTCCTCGACCGAACAGTCCCCCAGCACCGCCACCACCGGAGAAAGGTCATCGGGAAGCTTGCCGCCGTCGGCCAGCTCGGTCACGGCCGAGGTGTAACCGAACGCTTCCAGCGCCCGAACGCCGCGTCGCACCAGATCATTGACCACCGCGGCCAGCAGACTCTGCGACAACAGCCCGCGGTCTTCTGCACACTCCACGCCAATCGCCGTCAACAAGATCGCATCCGCACTGACGGGAGCAGTAGGGAAAAGCCGGGCCCGCGGTACGGCGCCGGGGGGTGCATAGAACGCGAAGCCCAGACACGGATCGTCCACGACAGCCGGAGCCGTCCAGTCCTCCCCCTCCGGACCCACCAAGTCTGCTGCGTCGGCGGGTACCACCAAGTCGAACGCGGTCGCGGAGCCGGCATCTGACCCCGTATCTGGATCCTGGTCGGGTACGTCCGCGCGAGCCGTCACGGCCAGTTGGCCGCATGATCCCCACTCGAGCATGACCATCGAAAGCCAGGCTTCTTTTTCGAATTCGGGATCGGTCAGGTGGTCGTCACCGATGGTGGACGGATCGACTTCCCAGAACACACAGCGCCGCGCATGCTTGGGCAGCTGCTCGAAGCCCTCGAGCCGAAGCGGCGTTATTCGTGCTGTCACAGAGGTCCCTGGCTTTCACACTGTGTGCGTGGCTGCCCCTCAAGGATAGGAGAGTCCGCCGGAGTCGGACCACTGCGCCCTGAAAAAGTCATCGAGTTCCGCCTCCGAGGTGAAATGCTATGCCGCACAGAAGCTTTGCGCTATGTCGCGCTCGCGACCGCAGACTTTGATCACTGATGTGTCACAGTGACGGAACAACCTGGTGTCGTTGGTCGTGGGTTCTCAGTGGTCTTCGGCGCTCATAATTTCGACAATGCGCTGGAGATCATCCACCGAACCGAACTCGACCACAATCTTGCCTTTTCGTTTGCCAAGGCTCACGGTGACCCGGGTATCGAACGCTGACGACAGCCGTTCAGCAACGTCCTGCAGGCCCGGCATCTGGATCGGCTTGCGTCGCGGCGCCGGCGGCGTGGTGTTGCCGTCGCGGTTGGCCAGCGTCACGGCCTCTTCGGTGGCGCGCACCGACATGCCCTCGGCAATGATGCGAGCGGCCAACTCTTCCTGCTTCTCCGCTCCCCCCTCCAGGGCGAGCAGCGCGCGTGCGTGTCCCGCGGACAGCACGCCGGCTGCGACGCGGCGCTGCACGGCTATGGGTAGGCGCAGCAGACGGATCATGTTGGAGATCAGTGGCCGTGAGCGACCGATCCGCGCGGCGAGTTCATCGTGGGTGACTCCGAATTCGTCGAGCAGCTGTTGGTAGGCGGCAGCCTCTTCCAACGGGTTGAGCTGTACCCGGTGGATGTTCTCCAGCAGTGCGTCACGCAGCATGCTGTCGTCACCGGTCTCACGGACGATCGCCGGGATGGCTTCCAGGCCGGCTTGCTGGGCGGCCCGCCAGCGCCGCTCCCCCATCACCAACTGGTAGCGGGATTCACCGTTCTCCTCGACCGCGCGGACGACGATCGGCTGCATCAATCCGAACTCGCGGATGGAGTGCACCAGCTCGCTGAGCGCCTCCTCGTCGAACACCTGGCGGGGCTGACGCGGATTCGGCTGGATGAGGCTGGGATCGATCTCCCGATAGGTGGCGCCCACATCGCCGGCGAGGACTGGGTCGGACCCATCGGGCGCAGGAGACGCCGGGGCCGTCGTCCCCGCGTCACCCGAGCTGGAGGACGGGCCGAGCAGAACATCGGCTGCAGTTGCGCCGATCTTTGGGCTCAGGACGTCGGTACCGTCCTCAGCGGGACCGGTCGGAATGAGGGCTGCCAGTCCCCTGCCCAAGCCACTCCGCTTCCGTGCCGGCTGATTCATGGTCGTCTCCTGCTCATCGTGCCGTCCGCTGTCTGTCTACTGGCTGTTGGTCACTGTCGTGGTACCGGCACGCCCACTAGGCGCGGGGCGGTGCCCCGCGCTCGGCGATCTCGCGGCTGGCGTCGAGGTAGCTCAACGCTCCACGAGAACCCGGATCGTAATCGAGAATCGTCATCCCGTAGCCCGGAGCCTCCGACACCTTCACGCTCCGCGGGATGACCGTGCGTAACACCTTGTCGCCGAAGTGCTCGCGCACATCCTCGGCCACCTGATCTGCCAGCTTGGTCCGCCCGTCGTACATCGTCAGTATCACGGTGGACACCGACAGCTCGGGGTTGAGATGCGCCTTGACCATCTCGATGTTGCGCAGCAGCTGCCCCACCCCTTCCAGCGCGTAGTACTCGCACTGGATCGGGATGAGGACCTCGGGGGCCGCCACCAACGCGTTGATGGTCAACAGTCCGAGGGACGGCGGGCAGTCGATGAACACGTAGTCGAAGTTGTGGTTGGCCAGAGCGGCGAGCGCCGACCGCAGCCGTCCCTCACGAGCCACCATGCTGACCAACTCAATCTCCGCGCCTGCCAGATCGATCGTCGCGGGAATGCAGAACAACCGGTCGCTGTGGGGGCTCTGCTGCAGGGCCTCCTCCACCGGAATGTCTCCGATGAGGACCTCATAGGACGACGGGGTTCCTGGGCGATGTTCGATGCCCAGCGCGGTGCTGGCGTTGCCCTGGGGATCGAGGTCGATCACCAACGTGCGCAACCCCTGCAGCGCGAGCGCGGCCGCGACGTTCACCGCGGTCGTCGTCTTTCCGACGCCGCCCTTCTGATTGGCGATCGTGAACACGCGCTGGCGCGACGGTCGGGGAAGCTGTCCGTGCGAGGTGTGGAGCACGCGGGTCGCCTGCTCCGCCTCTGCCGCTATCGGGGTGTCCATGCTGGCGTCCGTGGACCATGCGGCGCCGCCACCGTTGTTCCATGTTTCACGTGAAACGGTTTCACGTGAAACGGCGGCGGGCGTAGCACCCGCGCCAGCGGCTGCTTGCCGATCAGAACCCATCCTCATCTCCTGCCCGATCTCCCCCGCGAACCGGAGGCTCTGCCCGTTGACCGGGTGCCCGGTCTCACCGCCACGCGTCGCACGGCGACGACGGTTACGGGCGGGTTCAAATAGTTCACGCCACATTTCACCACCCTGGCATCGACTGCACCCAGGGAAGCCATCCCACGCCGGTGCTCTTCGATCTCAGCCTCGGCGCGCTCACCCTTGAGGGCGAGCATCCTTCCGTCGACGCGAAGGAGCGGCATGCTCCACCGCGTCAACTTGTCCAGTGAGGCGACCGCTCGCGAAGTCACCACGTCCAACTCGCCCACCGATTTACGAACGTCTGAGTCTTCCGCCCGACCGCGAACCACTGCGATGTCGAGTCCCAATTCGTCGACCGTCTCACGGAGGAACTCGCTGCGGCGTAGCAGCGGCTCGATCAACGTGACATGTACATCGGGGCGCGCCAGAGCCAACGGGATACCCGGGAGGCCGGCGCCGCTGCCGATGTCGGCGACGCGCTCATCGGGAGCCAGTAGCTCTCCGAGAGCCGAGCTGTTGAGAATGTGTCGATCCCAGAGCCGGTCCACTTCCCGCGGACCGATCAGACCCCACTCGACACCGGCACCGGCAAGAATCGCCGCGTACCGTTCGGCGGTCTCCAGACGCTCTCCGAAGACCTCCGCCGCGGCGTCCGGTGCCGCGGGGACCGGTCCATGTTTCACGTGAAACATCCTCCGCACTCCCTACGGCACCGTCGCCGCAAAACGAACTACACCCTTGTAACTAAAACTCAGCCAAGCAGAACGACGACGCGTCGCGACGGCTCCACGCCCTCGCTCTCGCTTCGAACGCCATCGACCGCGGCCACTGCGTCGTGAACGATCTTCCGCTCGAACGGCGTCATGGGAGCCAGCTCCTCACGCTCACCCGACTCCAGCACCCGGCGGGCCACCTTGTCCCCCAGGGCAGCCAGCTCGTCACGGCGACGGCGGCGCCACCGCGCGATGTCCAACATCAGCCGGCTACGCTCGCCGGTCTTCTGGTGCACGGCCAGCCGGGTCAGTTCCTGGAGAGCATCGAGCACCTCACCCTTACGCCCGACCAGCTTGCTCAGATCACCTCCGCCGTCGATGCTCACCACCGCCCGATCACCTTCGACGTCGAGATCGATGTCGCCGTCGAAGTCCAGCAGGTCGAGCAGCTCCTCGAGGTAGTCGCCGGCGATCTCGCCTTCCGCGACCAATCGCTCCTCCAGGTCGTCCTCGCTCTTGGGCACGGACTGGGTGTCCTCCTCCAGCTCCGCGCTGGGCTCGGTCGTCTGTGCGTCCGTCATATCCGTCTTCTCCCTACTTGTAGCCAGCGTGAGAACTGGTCACCGTTTCCGCTTCTTGGGGCGTGCACCGGGCTTGGGCGTGCGGTTCACGCTCGGGGCTGCCGATTCACCTGCCGCGTCCTTCTGGTCTTTCGTCTGCGCCGCATCCGACTCAGGTTCAGCGTCCTCCGTAGCGGCCGCCGCACTCGCGGCTTCGGCCTTACGCGCGCGATTCGGTTTCGCTCCGGGTGCCGGCGCGTTGGCCGAACGTCGTTCGATCGCCTCGGCCTTCTTGGCCTCTTCTTCCTTCTCGATCATCCCGAAGACGTAGTGCTGCTGACCGTAGGTCCAGATGTTGTTGGACAGCCAGTAGATGATCACGGCCAGGGGCAGGAACGGCCCACCGACGACCACACCGAGCGGGAAGACGTAGAGCGCGAGCTTGTTCATCATCGCGGTCTGCGGATTGGCGGCGGCCTCCACACTCTGGCGGGCGACCGAGGCGCGGCTGTTGAAGTGCGTGGCGATACCGGCCAGGATCATGATCGGCACGCCGACCAGAACCACCGACAACCGGTTGAATTCCGTGAACGCCTCGAGGCCGTGCTGCTGAACCATCGTCGCGCCCAGCGGGGCACCGAACAGGTTCGCGTCGAGGAAGTGGCTCACGTCGGTCGCGCTGAACACATAGTTCGCGAGGCTGCGGTTCTCCTCCACCGACAACCCCAACCGGCCGATGCCGGTCTGGGTCCGGTTGAAGGACATCAACACGTGGTACAGACCGAGGAACACCGGCACCTGCGCCAGCATCGGCAGGCAGCCCAGGATCGGGTTGAAGCCGTGTTCGCGCTGCAGCTTCTGCATCTCCAGCGCCATCCGCTGGCGGTCCTTGCCGTACTTCTTCTGCAGCGCCTTGATCTGTGGCTGCAACTCCTGCATCTGCCGCGTGGTGCGGATCTGCTTGACGAAGGGCTTGTAGAGGATCGCGCGCAAGGTGAAGACCAGGAACATCACCGACAGCGCCCAGGCGAAGAAGTTCTCGGGGCCGAGCAGGAAGGCGAATGCCTTATACCAAACCCACATGATCGCCGACACCGGGTAATAGATGATGTCCAGGCTGAACCAATTAAACACGCGACTTGCTCTCCCCTCGCTTCGCTGGGGTATCCCAGACAAGGTTTTCGGCGGCGGCGATCTCGCCAGAAACGGTCTCATCAGAACTGACGGACTCGTGATCGTGTGGGCACCGGTCCGGGATGGGATCCCATCCCCCCGGGTGCCACGGTCCGCATTTGAGCAGTCGGATCAACGTCAGCCACGCACCGCGGAACAAGCCGTACTCGGTGAGGGCGTCGACCGCATACTGACTGCAGGTCGGCATGAATCGGCACGACGGCAGTCGAAGCGGAGAAATGGTGTGGCGATAGAGCTGAATCAGGAAGATCACACCGCGGGCTGCACCGGCACCCGCCCTGCGGATCATGGTGACGTCCTGCGCCGTGCCTCCAGGCGCTCGAGAGCGCGCTGCAACTGTTGCTCCAACCGCGGCGACGGCGCTTCACTACTGCCGGCGCGAGCTCGGATCACCACGAGATCCGTGGCATCCAGTTTCGGGATGACGGCACGGGCGGCATGACGCAGCCGCCGGGATACCCGATGACGCTCCACGGCATTCCCGACGGCTTTGGACACGATCAGACCGACCCGCGGGCCGGTTGCGTCCGTTCCCTCGTGTAGCGCGTGCACGACAACATCAGGTTGCACTGCACGCACACCACGACTGACGGTGGCACTGAACTCCGCGGACCGCCTCATCCGGTATCGAGCCGGAAGCACCGCGCTAGATCCTGCCTGAGAGCCGCAGTATCACGCAGTGAGTGCGCGACGGCCCTTGCCACGACGGTTGGCGACGATGGCGCGGCCGGCGCGCGTGCGCATCCGCAGCCGGAACCCATGCACACGCGCACGGCGGCGGTTGTTGGGCTGGTAGGTCCGCTTGCCCTTGGCCACGGCAATCTCTCCTTGTTCCGTTTGGCACCCGCATCCACCGACACCGAAGTGCCGCCGAAAACAGTTGCCGTTGCAAGCTCTGTTTAAGCTCGTCCGTCGTGCTTTACTAACCGGCGCGTTCTCCGGAAACCTCCCGGGCGCAGCCGTATCGCCACGTGCGGGCGACTGCTCGAGGGTACTGATGAGATTTCCCTCGGTCAAACCTGCGCCGACCCGCCTACATGGTGCGTATCGGATGTTGCAGAACTGTTGGCACATCGAGAGAAAACTGTTAGCTTCTGGCAATGCCGTTCCGAGCCTGGATCGGCCCCGGAAAATGAAACGAGAGCTCGCGGCGCGGCCCGCCCTCGCAGCATGCGACGTATCCGGCTACGACGCTCTCACAACAGACAACAGAGCGACGACGACTGTCCTTTCTCCACAAGCTGTGGATAAATATGTGGACAGTTCGTCATCGTTCTTTTTGGTCGTCACCGGGTCGACCTCGATTCACCTCTAAGGGGGAACAGTCGTTGCCAGCTGACCCCGATCCACCGTTCGTCGCAGTCTGGAACAGCGTCGTCGCCGAACTCAACGGCGACCGGGACGCAAACTCCGATCCAGCGCTCCCCCCGCTGACTCCTCAGCAAAGAGCATGGCTCAAGCTGGTGAAACCCCTCGTCATCGCCGAGGGGTTTGCTCTGCTGTCGGTTCCCACACCGTTCGTCCAGAACGAGATCGAACGGCACCTCCGCGAACCGATCATCAACGCGCTCAGCCGCAAGCTGGGTCAGCGGGTCGAGCTGGGCGTGCGCATCGCCACCCCGCCCGAGGAATCCGAGGACTCCTCCACCACGTCGGATTCCGGGTCCACCACCGACGACCGGGACGACACGGCCGCTTCTGCCTCGACCGCCGACGCCGACGAGATCGACGACGACCGTGCCGCCAAGGTCAGCGCCGAAGAAAGTTGGCCGGGCTACTTCAGCAGCCCGCAGCGCGACTCCACGATCGGCGACGACAACGCGGTCAATCTGAACCGGCGCTACACCTTCGACACCTTCGTCATCGGTGCGTCCAACCGTTTCGCCCACGCCGCGACCCTGGCCATCGCCGAGGCGCCGGCCCGGGCCTACAACCCGTTGTTCATCTGGGGTGAATCCGGTCTGGGCAAGACCCATCTGCTGCACGCCGCGGGAAACTATGCGCAACGTCTCTTCCCGGGCATGCGCGTGAAGTACGTCTCCACCGAGGAATTCACGAACGACTTCATCAACTCACTGCGTGACGACCGCAAGGCCTCGTTCAAGCGCAGTTACCGCGACATCGACATCCTGCTCGTCGACGACATCCAGTTCATCGAGGGCAAGGAAGGTATCCAGGAAGAGTTCTTCCATACCTTCAACACTCTGCACAACGCCAACAAGCAGATCGTGATCTCGTCGGACCGGCCGCCCAAGCAGCTCGCCACCCTCGAGGATCGGCTGCGGACCCGTTTCGAGTGGGGCCTCATCACCGATGTGCAGCCGCCGGAACTGGAGACGCGCATCGCGATCCTGCGTAAGAAGGCGCAGATGGATCGTCTCGACGTGCCCGACGACGTGCTCGAGCTCATCGCCAGCAGCATCGAGCGCAACATTCGCGAGCTCGAGGGTGCGTTGATCCGGGTGACGGCCTTCGCCTCGCTCAACAAGACCCGGATCGACAAGGCGCTGGCCGAAGTTGTGTTGCGCGATCTGATCGCCGACGCCACCACCATGCAGATCAGTACCGCGGCGATCATGGCGGCCACCGCCGAGTACTTCGAGACCACGGTCGAGGAGCTGCGTGGGCCCGGCAAGACCCGGGCACTGGCGCAGTCCCGTCAGATCGCCATGTACCTGTGCCGTGAGCTCACCGATCTATCCCTCCCGAAGATCGGCCAGGCGTTCGGGCGTGACCACACCACGGTCATGTATGCGGAGAAGAAGATCCGCGGCGAGATGGCCGAGCGACGTGAGGTTTTCGACCACGTCAAGGAACTCACCACCCGCATTCGTCAGCGCGCCAAGCGCTGAAACCTCTCCCGCCACCCCCCTCGAGATGACCTCCGAGGGGGTTTAGTGCTGCCATGGCGGGGTATCCGGCGTCTCACATGGTGGTCACCGTGGGCCCGTCCGGCGAAAAATCTTGTAACAACTTTCGCCCCGCGAGGCATCACATGTCACAGCTGACCGCTGTGGATGCGGCTGTGGACAACCTGCGGGCAAACCACGGGATGAATGACAAAATCATCCACACGATGTCATTTGTCCACACTCGGCGGCCGGTCCGTCCACCGGTCTCCACAGCCGACTCACATTCCGACACACATGGAGTACTGGGCAAACACCCGTTCATCCCCAGTTTTCACAGTCCCTAATACTGTTACTCAAATATCTTCTAAAAGTTCTTTCTAGAAGAAGGGGCTTGGGGACACCGGACGAAACCTCGGCTCTGCCCGGGCTCGAGAAGCACATGCAAGCCCCCATGTCACCCCGGTGGATTAGCTTTCAAGTTGATGCGGAAAGCTCTACGGTGGTTCAACGACAGCGGTTCCAGCTTTGTCATTCAGCGCGATGCTGCATGGCGGTGTTCTGGGAAGACGCTGGTAGAGCTCGTTATGGGGATCATCGAAGGGGCGCATAGCACGTGGCGACGACGACGGCTGGGCTGACCGACTTGAAGTTCCGCGTGGTGCGTGAGGACTTCGCGGACGCGGTGGCCTGGGTGGCCCGCAATCTGCCGACCCGGCCCACCATCCCGGTTCTGGCCGGGGTCCTGCTGACCGGCACGGATGACGGCCTGACCATCTCCGGCTTCGACTACGAAGTTTCCGCCGAGGTGCGTGTCAGTGCCGAGATCGCTTCTCCTGGAAGCGTTTTGGTATCCGGACGGTTGCTGTCCGACATCACCAAGGCGCTACCGGCCAAGCCGGTGGAGCTCAGCGTCGAGGGCACCCGGGTGGCACTGACCTGTGGCAGCGCCCGGTTCTCCCTGCCGACCCTGGCAGTCGAGGACTACCCCGCGCTGCCGACGCTGCCCGAGGAGACCGGGGTGGTGTCGTCCGACCTGTTCGCCGAGGCCATCGGTCAGGTGGCCGTCGCTGCCGGCCGTGACGACACGTTGCCGATGCTGACCGGTATCCGCGTCGAGATCTCCGGTGAATCAGTGGTTTTGGCTGCTACCGACCGCTTCCGGCTGGCCGTGCGTGAGCTGACCTGGGAAACCGCTGCCACTGACGTCGAGGCGGCGGTCCTGGTACCGGCGAAGACTCTGGCCGAGGCGGCCAAGGCCGGCACCGACGGCAACCAGGTGCATCTGTCGCTGGGTTCCGGCGAATCGGTCGGCAAGGAAGGGCTGCTCGGTATCCGCAGCAACGGCAAGCGCAGCACCACCCGGCTGCTGGATGCGGAGTTCCCGAAGTTCCGTCAGCTGCTGCCGAACGAGCACACCGCGGTGGCGACCATCGGCGTGGCCGAGCTCACCGAGGCCATCAAGCGCGTGGCACTCGTGGCCGACCGGGGAGCCCAGATCCGCATGGAGTTCGGCGATGACGTGCTGCGGCTCTCGGCCGGCGCCGACGACGTCGGCCGCGCCGAGGAAGACCTGCCGGTCGAGTTCGCGGGCGACCCGCTGACCATCGCGTTCAACCCGACCTACCTCACCGACGGTCTGAGCTCGCTGCATTCGGACCGGGTGACGTTCGGATTCACCACGCCGAGTCGTCCTGCCGTGTTGCGGCCCACGAGCGAGGATGGTGGTACCGGTGGTGGTTCGGGCCCGTTCCCGGCCGCCAAGACCGATTACGTCTATCTGTTGATGCCGGTTCGCCTTCCTGGCTGACCGGCGCGGTCGAGAAAGGGCGCACATGCAACTGGGGTTGGTCGGCCTGGGCAAGATGGGCTTCAACATGCGCGAGCGCCTGCGCACCGGTGGCCACGAGGTGGTCGGCTACGACCCACGTCCGGAGGTCAGCGACGTGGCGAGCCTGGCCGATCTGGCCGGCGCGCTCGAGGCGCCGCGGGTGGTCTGGGTGATGGTCCCGTCGGGCACGGTGACGCACCAGACGATTGTCGAGCTGGCCGATGTGCTGGGCGCAGGCGACCTTGTGATCGACGGCGGAAACTCGCGGTACACCGAGGACGGACCGCACGCAAAGTTGTTGGCCGACAAGGGAATCAACTTCATCGATGCCGGCGTGTCAGGCGGCGTCTGGGGTCTGAAGGAGGGGTACGGGCTGATGGTCGGTGGCAGTGACACCGACGTGGCTCGAGCCATGCCGATCTTCGACACGCTGCGTCCGGCGGGTGATGTGGCCGACGGCTTTGTACACGCCGGTCCCGTGGGTGCCGGTCATTACGCCAAGATGGTGCACAACGGCATCGAATACGGCCTGATGCACGCCTACGCCGAGGGCTACGAGCTGCTGTCGGCCGAGGAGCTGATCACCGATCCCCAGGCAGTGATCCAGGCTTGGACGAATGGCACGGTGGTGCGGTCGTGGCTGCAGCAGCTGCTGGCGAAAGCACTCAAGGAAGACCCGGGATTCGCGGCGATCAGTGGATACACCGAGGATTCCGGAGAAGGTCGCTGGACCGTGGAAGAGGCCATCAGCCATCGCGTTCCGATGCCGGTCATCGCCGCGTCATTGTTCGCCCGGTTCGCCTCGAGGCAAGAGGACTCCCCCACCATGAAGGCAGTGTCGGCGCTGCGCAACCAGTTCGGTGGCCATGCTGTGCACCGGATCAGTGAGTCCGGTTAGGCGATTCCGATGTATGTCCGTCACCTGGGGCTGACCGACTACCGGTCCTGGGCACAGATCGAGCTCGAGCTGGAGCCCGGCCGGACCGTATTCGTCGGGCCGAATGGTTTCGGTAAGACGAATCTCGTTGAGGCACTGTGGTATTGCGCTACTTTGGGTTCCCACCGGGTGGCTTCGGATGCGCCGTTGATCCGGGCCGGCGAGCAACGTGCGATCGTCTCGACCATCGTGGTCAACGAAGGCCGGGAACTCGCGGTCGACCTCGAGATCACCAATGGCCGGGCGAACAAGGCCCGGTTGAACCGGTCGCCGGTGCGGTCCCCGCGCGAAATTCTCGGGGTCTTGCGGGCGGTGCTGTTCAGCCCGGAAGACCTTGCACTGGTCCGTGGTGATCCAGGAGACCGGCGGCGCTATCTGGACGAGTTGGCGACCACCCGCCGACCGACCGTCGCAGGGGTCCGTGCCGACTACGACAAGGTGGTTCGGCAGCGCACCGCGCTGTTGAAAACCGCTGCGGGAGCCCGCTATCGGGGTGATCGCAGCGTATTGGACACCCTCGATGTGTGGGACGGGCACCTGGCGGCCCATGGTGCGGCATTGACCGCCGCACGCATCGCGCTGGTCGAGCAGCTGCACCCCGAGGTGCAGAAGGCCTATCAATTGTTGGCGCCCTCGAGCCGCCCCGCGACAATCCGGTACCGCTCCGGGGTGGAGGCCATCGCGAACGCGCCCGGCGTCGAGTCCGTCGAGTTCTACGAGGCGGCGCTCTTGGACGCGCTGAGCCGCCGGCGTGATGCAGAGTTGGACCGCGGCGTCTGTCTGGTCGGCCCACACCGCGACGATCTCGAGCTGTGGCTGGGTGACCAACCCGCCAAAGGCTTTGCCAGCCATGGTGAGTCGTGGTCGATGGCGTTGGCTCTGCGGCTGGGCGCCTACGAGCTGTTGCGTTCCGACGGGGTCGATCCGGTGCTGCTGCTCGACGATGTCTTCGCCGAACTCGACACCTCGAGAAGGCAGGCGCTGGCCGCGGTGGCCGGCGAGGCCGAACAGGTTCTGGTCACCGCGGCGGTGGGTGAGGACATCCCGCCGGACTGGGCGGTCAACCGCGTCGAGATCAGGATGACCGAAGGGGACCAGGGGCGGATATCGGTGGTGCAGTCATGACGGACGAACCCGCAGAAACCGACCAGCCGGCCATCCCCTCCCCCGCCGTTTCTCCCGAGGATCTCAGCCGCATGCGCGGCATGGACCTGGTGCGGCGGACTCTGGAGGAGGCGCGTGGGGCGGCCCGCAGTCAAGGTAAGGATGTCGGCCGCGGCCGCAGAACCCCGGTTCGGCGGACGGCGGGAAACACCGGTCGGCGTCGCAGCTGGTCCGGCCCGGGCCCCGATGTCCGTGATCCGCAGCTGCTCGGGTCCGCGACCCAGGATCTGGCGAAGGTCCGTGGCTGGGGCTCGAGGGTGGCCGAGGGTTCGGTATTCGGTCGGTGGCGGACCGTGGTGGGTGACCAGATCGCCGACCATGCGAATCCGACTGCCTTGAACGAGGGTGTGTTGACCGTGTCGGCGGAGTCGACTGCGTGGGCGACCCAGCTTCGGATGGTGCAGTCCCAGCTGCTGGCCAAGATCGCGGCCGCGGTCGGGGACGGAGTGGTGACCTCCTTGAAGATCGTGGGCCCGGTCGGCCCGTCGTGGCGGAAAGGTCGGTATCACGTGCCCGGCCGAGGTCCCCGCGATACCTACGGCTAGCCCGGGCGGTATTGCGCTGAGAGCGTCGAGACGGCCGAAAGCGATCTTCTGAAGCGTCCGAAGGCACCGAGACCCGCGAAATTCCGCGCACGGCGCAGTTAGGTAGGTGAAAACGCCGCTACAGAGTCGGCCCTGTCCGTCTGGACCGGTAGACTGTGGCGAGATCTGCAGGGCGGCGACGCAACCGCTTCCCGCGAACCCCAAGGAGACGCGTCCGACGTGGCTGCCCAGAAGAAGAATGCTCCAACCGAGTACGGCGCCGATTCGATCAAGGTGCTCGAAGGACTGGAGGCTGTTCGTAAACGTCCGGGCATGTACATCGGTTCCACCGGTGAGCGGGGTCTGCACCACCTGGTGTGGGAGGTCGTCGACAACGCGGTGGACGAGGCGATGGCCGGGTTCGCCAGCAAGGTCGACGTGCGGATCCTCGAGGATGGCGGCGTTCAGGTCACCGACGACGGCCGCGGCATTCCGGTAGCCATGCACGCGACCGGTATCCCGACCGTCGATGTCGTGATGACCGTCCTGCACGCCGGTGGCAAGTTCGAGGAAGGTGCCTACCAGGTATCCGGCGGTCTGCACGGCGTGGGTGTGTCCGTGGTCAACGCCCTGTCGACCCGGCTCGAGGCTGACATCTACAAGGACGGTTACGAGTGGTTCCAGACCTACGACAACTCGGTGCCGGGAACCCTCAAGCAGGGTGACAAGACAACCAAGACCGGTACCACCATCCGCTTCTGGGCTGACCCGAATGTCTTCGAGACCACGGTGTACGACTTCGAGACCATTGCCCGGCGTCTGCAGGAGATGGCCTTCCTCAACAAGGGTCTGACCATCGAGCTGACGGACGAGCGGGTCACCCGGGACGAGGTCGTCGACGAGGTGGTCGCCGACACCGCCGCCGCCCCCAAATCTGCGGAGGAGACGGCGGCCGAGGCCGCCGCGCCGCACAAGGTCAAGCACCGGACCTTCCATTACCCAGGTGGTCTGGTCGACTTCGTCAAGCACATCAACCGGACCAAGACGGCGATCCAGCCGAGCGTGATCGATTTCGACGGCAAGGGCCCCGGTCACGAGGTCGAGATCGCGATGCAGTGGAATGCCGGCTACTCCGAGTCGGTCCACACGTTCGCCAACACGATCAACACGCATGAGGGCGGCACCCACGAAGAGGGTTTCCGCTCGGCGCTGACCACCGTGGTGAACAAGTACGCCAAGGACAAGAAACTCCTCAAGGACAAGGATCCGAACCTCACCGGCGACGACATCCGTGAAGGCCTCGCAGCGGTCATTTCGGTGAAGGTGGCCCAACCGCAGTTCGAGGGCCAGACCAAGACCAAGCTCGGGAACACCGAGGTGAAGTCGTTCGTGCAGAAGATCTGCAACGAGCAGCTGACCCACTGGTTCGAGGCGAATCCCGCCGAGGCCAAAACTGTGGTGAACAAAGCAGTTTCATCGGCACAGGCGCGTATCGCCGCCCGCAAGGCGCGTGAGCTGGTTCGGCGCAAGAGCGCCACCGACATCGGCGGGTTGCCCGGCAAGCTCGCCGACTGCCGCTCTACCGATCCGACGAAGTCCGAACTGTATGTGGTGGAGGGTGATTCGGCCGGCGGCTCGGCCAAGAGTGGCCGTGACTCGATGTTCCAGGCGATCCTGCCGCTGCGGGGCAAGATCATCAACGTCGAAAAGGCCCGTATCGACCGGGTTCTGAAGAACACCGAAGTTCAGGCCATCATCACGGCCCTGGGAACCGGCATCCATGACGAGTTCGACATCAGCAAGCTGCGCTATCACAAGATCGTGTTGATGGCCGACGCCGACGTCGACGGCCAGCACATCTCCACCCTGCTGCTGACCCTGCTGTTCCGGTTCATGAAACCGCTGGTCGAACACGGCCACATCTTCCTGGCCCAGCCGCCGCTGTACAAGCTCAAGTGGCAGCGTCAAGAACCGGAGTTCGCCTACTCCGACCGTGAGCGCGACGGCCTGCTCGAGGCGGGTAAGGCAGCCGGCAAGCGGATCAACGTCGACGACGGTATCCAGCGTTACAAGGGTCTGGGCGAGATGGATGCCAAGGAACTGTGGGAGACCACCATGGATCCGTCAGTGCGGGTCTTACGTCAGGTGACGCTCGACGATGCTGCCGCGGCCGACGAACTGTTCTCCATTCTGATGGGTGAGGACGTCGAAGCCCGCCGCAGTTTCATCACGCGCAACGCCAAAGACGTTCGGTTCCTGGACGTTTAGGCGGAAACGACGATGCACACAGCGTTCATCCGGGTCAAGGTTGCCCCAGCGGCGGCCGAGCGCGCTGCGACCGCGATGCAGAATCTGGTCGATCCCACATTGGCCGAACCGGGCTGCATCACCTACGAGTTCTATCGCGATCTCGAGGATCCCTCGCTCTTCCTGTGCTTCGAACATTGGGATTCGAGGGAGTCCATGGATGCGCACGGAACCACGCCGCACGTCGCGACCTTCCTGACGGAGCTGGGACCGAGCATCGAAAAGTGGGAGTACAACCACACGGCGGCGTTGTGACCCCGAAGATGCACTTGCCCTGCGCGCCACCGTAATTCACGCCGCATGGCCTTTGACCGCAAGAAGCCGAGCCGACGAGCGAGGAACACATGACCGACACCACGTTGCCACCCGGCGACGGAACCTCAGACCGTATCGAACCGGTCGACATTCAGCACGAGATGCAGCGCAGCTACATCGACTACGCCATGAGCGTGATCGTCGGCCGCGCTCTACCGGAGGTGCGTGACGGCCTCAAGCCCGTGCACCGGCGCGTGCTCTACGCGATGTACGACTCGGGCTTCCGCCCGGACCGCAGCCACGCCAAGTCGGCGCGGTCGGTCGCCGAGACGATGGGTAACTACCACCCGCACGGCGACTCCTCGATCTACGACACCCTGGTCCGGATGGCCCAGCCGTGGTCGTTGCGCTACCCGCTGGTCGACGGCCAGGGAAACTTCGGCTCACCGGGTAACGATCCCGCGGCGGCCATGCGTTATACGGAGGCCCGGCTGACGCCGCTGGCCATGGAGATGTTGCGGGAAATCGACGAGGAGACAGTCGAATTCATCCCCAACTACGACGGCCGGGTGCAGGAACCCACGGTGCTGCCGAGCCGGTTCCCCAACCTGCTGGCCAACGGGTCGGGCGGTATCGCCGTCGGCATGGCCACCAACATCCCGCCGCACAACCTGCGGGAGTTGGCCGAGGCGGTGTACTGGTGCCTGGAGAACCACGAGGCCGACGAAGAGGCCACGCTGGCCGCGGTCTGCGAGCGGGTCAAGGGCCCCGATTTCCCCACCTCCGGCCTGATCGTCGGATCTCAGGGCATCCACGACGCCTACACCACCGGCCGCGGCTCCATCCGGATGCGCGGTGTGGTGGAGATCGAAGAGGACAGTCGGGGCCGTACCGGCATCGTCATCACCGAACTGCCGTACCAGGTCAACCATGACAACTTCATCACCTCGATCGCCGAGCAGGTGCGCGACGGCAAGCTGGCCGGTATCTCCAACATCGAGGACCAGTCCAGCGACCGCGTCGGACTGCGAATTGTGGTGGAGCTCAAGCGCGATGCCGTCGCCAAGGTGGTGCTGAACAACCTCTACAAGCACACCCAGCTGCAGACCAGTTTCGGCGCCAACATGCTGTCGATCGTCGACGGGGTGCCGCGCACGCTGCGGCTCGACCAGATGATCCGCCATTACGTCGCACACCAACTCGATGTCATCGTGCGGCGCACCCGCTACCGGTTGCGCAAGGCCAATGAGCGGGCCCACATCCTGCGTGGCCTGGTGAAGGCGCTCGACGCGCTCGACGAGGTGATCGCCTTGATCCGGGCGTCGCAGACGGTCGAGATCGCCCGGGCCGGCCTGATCGAACTGCTCGACATCGACGAAATCCAGGCCCAGGCCATCCTGGACATGCAGCTGCGCCGGTTGGCAGCCCTCGAGCGACAGAAGATCGTCGACGACCTCGCCAAGATCGAAGCCGAGATCGCCGATCTCGAGGACATTCTGGCCAAACCCGAACGACAGCGTGCGATCGTCCGTGACGAGCTTGCCGAGATCGCCGAGAAGCACGGCGATGACCGTCGGACCCGCATCATGCCGGCCGACGGTGAGGTCAGCGACGAGGACCTGATCGCCCGCGAGGACGTGGTCGTCACGATCACCGAGACCGGGTATGCCAAGCGCACCAAGACCGACCTGTACCGCAGCCAGAAGCGCGGCGGCAAGGGCGTGCAGGGCGCGGGGCTCAAGGCCGACGACATCGTCAACCACTTCTTCGTCTGCTCCACCCACGACTGGATCCTGTTCTTCACCACACAGGGCCGGGTGTACCGGGCCAAGGCCTACGAGCTGCCCGAGACCTCACGCACCGCGCGTGGCCAGCACGTCGCGAACCTGCTGGCCTTCCAGCCGGAGGAACGCATCGCCCAGGTCATCCAGATCAAGAGCTACGAAGATGCGCCGTACCTGGTGCTTGCCACCCGCAACGGTCTGGTGAAGAAGTCCAGGCTGGTCGACTTCGATTCCAACCGCTCCGGCGGAATCGTGGCGGTCAACCTGCGCGAAGGTGACGAACTGGTCGGCGCGGTGCTGTGCTCGGCCGACGACGACCTGCTGCTGGTGAGCGCCAACGGCCAGTCGATCCGGTTCTCCGCAACCGACGAGGCATTGCGTCCGATGGGTCGTGCCACCTCCGGCGTGCAGGGCATGCGGTTCAACGAGGATGACCGGCTGCTGTCCCTCAATGTCGTCCAACCGGACACGTACTTGCTGGTCGCGACCGCCGGCGGCTACGCCAAGCGCACCGCGATCGACGAGTACACGGTCCAGGGTCGTGGCGGCAAGGGCATCCTGACGATCCAGTACGACCGCAAACGTGGCAGTCTGGTCGGAGCGCTGATCGTCGATGACGAGACGGAGCTGTACGCCATCACCTCCGGTGGCGGCGTCATCCGGACCGCCGCACGTCAGGTTCGCAAAGCTGGGCGACAGACCAAGGGCGTTCGCTTGATGAACCTGGGCGAGGGCGACACACTGATTGCGATTGCGCGCAACGCCGAGGAGGACTCGGAAGCGGATGAGGCCGAGTCCGACGAAGAGTGACGCTGTCGCCGAGGCCCAACCCGGACCTCGGCCTGAGCTAAGGAGCTGTTAGGTGAGTTCACCGAACGAGCCGGGGTACCCGCGAACGGGCGACCGGTCCGGCAGCTCCAACGGCTCGGGTACCGGGGCCGCAGGTGCCGAGGCCACCCCGGCCGCAGGCAAGACGGCCGGGACGCAGGCCCGCCCCGCCGGCGGCCAGATCACCGAGACCGGGGAGGCGCCGCCATGGCAGCGGGGCACTGCCGCCCGTACCACTCCGCCGCAGGCACCCGAGTCGCGTGAGGAAGGTGCCCGTACCCCGGGCTCCCACTCCCCCGGCGTGGAGGCCCGGCTGCAGCGCTTCGTCGCCGGCACGGAGACCAAGGACACCGAGCAGCAGGCCCGGCCCGCCCGTCCGGCGCCTCCTGCCCCGTCGGCCACGCGTACCGAGCAGGTGCGGCCCGAGGCCTACGCGAGTGAGATCCCGGACCTGTCAGGGCCCGCACCGCGTACCCCGCAACGTAAGACAGCCGGTGAGGCGCCCGCTGCCCGCAGCTCGAGCAACAGCCCCACCACCCGGATCCAGGTCGCCAACCGCGGCACGCATCAGGGGCCGGTCCGGGCCAGCATGCAGATCCGACGGGTCGACCCGTGGACTGTGCTCAAGGTCTCACTGGTGTTGTCGGTGGTGCTGTTCTTCGTGTGGATGATCGCGGTGGCATTCCTGTACCTGGTGCTCGGCGCCATGGGTGTGTGGAGCAAGCTCAACAGCAATGTCGGCGACCTCCTCACCAGCGCCAGCGGCGCCTCAGGAGGCGAATTGGTCTCCAGCGGAACGATCTTCGGCGGCGCGGCGCTGGTCGGCCTGGTGAACATCGTGGTGCTGTGTGCCATGGCGACCATCGGTGCATTCATCTACAACCTGACCACCGATCTGGTCGGCGGGGTCGAGGTCACGCTGGCCGACAGGGATTGATTTGGGACTCTGCACTCCGGTGCGGTAATCTCTGCGCTCGGTCGATCCCAATTTTCGGGCCTATAGCTCAGGCGGTTAGAGCGCTTCGCTGATAACGAAGAGGTCGGAGGTTCGAGTCCTCCTAGGCCCACGACACCCGGTGTAGCCGGTGATCACCGAGAGGTTGTGCCATGCGGTTCGTGCTTCTGGCCGGCATCGCAGCCGCGGCGGTGATCGTGTGGCGATCACGACACGGTGAAGAAGTTTGGCACGACTTGGCAGATGTGCCACCTCGGCCAAATGAGGGGCCTTAGCTCAGTTGGTAGAGCGCTGCCTTTGCAAGGCAGATGTCAGGAGTTCGAATCTCCTAGGCTCCACAATCAAAGTTGAGTCGAAGCGGTTCCGGTGACAGCCATCCCGGGGCCGCTTTTGTCGTACCCGGCCCCACAGCCCGGCCCTGATCTGCGTGCTTGAATGTACCTGCGAGTTGTCGGGCAATCGGGGGGCAAGCGGTGGTCCGCAAAGTGGTGAGCATGTTGATTGCGCCGGTACTCGCATCGGGTCTGCTGTGGTCGCCGATGATCCTCGGGTCTGTGCTTCCCGTGGCCGCCGCCGATGTCTTTCAACAGATGTGCCCCGACGTCGCCGCCCAGTTCGCGTCGTGGAAACAGCGCGCCGACGATCACAACAACCGCACGGGCAGCATCGACACCTACGACAACGCCGCCGTCGACGCGTTCAACGCGGAGAAGGCGCAACTGGAAGCCGAACGAACCGAGTTCATGCCGCGTTTGGACGCGTGTGACGCTGTTGTCACCGTCGTCACGCCCAAAGACCCGTCGGGTCTGCAGCTGGCGACACCGACGGCGGCGCAACGGCTCGCCATCGACACTGCGAGGAAGAGCATCCCGACGGGCTATCAGCCGCAGCCGGCGCGTGCGGGAGATCGAGAGGTCGTGCCGAGAGATGCGCCGGAACGACCCCTGTATGACGCGCTGCGCGGAGGAAGCCCGGAGGACGTTCCCAAGGATGTCCGCCTTGCCGGAACAGCCGCGCCGCGACCGGGCGCTCCCGATCCGGTCTATCCCGGACTGAAAATCGGAGAAACTCAGGCCGGCGACGGGAAAGTCTCGCCGAGCCACATCGTTTCGCTGGCCGAGCTGATCAAGCTCCCGGGTTTTCTGAAGCTGACCTCCGATCAGATGTACATCCTCTCGCGACTGCCACTGAACTATCAGTGGCAGTCGTGGACGGCGAGCGCGGCAGCGGATTCCGGCAGTGCCGTGCGCCTCCTGCCGCAGCCAGACGCGAGCTGGGCGGGAAAACAGATGCAGCTCAAGAACGAGACCAGCAATCAGCTGCGGGACGTCGTCAACAATCTCGTCAGGGCCAGCGGAGGATGAGTCAGGTGGAGATGGAATTCGATCACGTGGGCAGGCTTGTCCCTCGCCGATGGGATGTCCGATGACAGGACTGACATCACCGTTCGGTGGTGGCCCGAACCACCCTGGCGTGCCTGACTGGGGGTCACCGCAATCACCTTATCCACCAACGGATTACGGGCAACCGGTGGGCTATCCCCCACCGGTCTACTCGTTTCCGGGCACGGGTCAGCCCTCATACTCGCAGCCGGGATATCAACAATCGTGGCCGGGAAATCAACAGCAACCGACCGATGGCGATCGTCGCAGGTCGAAGTTGTTGATTGCGTTGGCGATCGCCGTGCCGGTGCTACTGATCCTGTGTGGTGTCGGCGGTTGGATGTCGTTGTCCGCCAGTCGGGAAAAGGGCGCGATCACGGCCGTCGCTGCCCAATTCGCCGAAGCGATAGACACCCAGGATCAGGACAAGATGCTGGCGACCCTCTGTCAGGAGGAGCATGACCTGGTCACCGACGGCGACGGCTTCGATCCTGGCGATTCGGGTCCGGGGGCGAAGGACAACCGCCAGCCGTTCGAAGTCACGGACGTCACGGTGAAAGACGATGTGGCGCAGGTCCAATTCCGGCGACCGAACTCCGATCACTCCGGTTCGCTGTACTTGCGCAAGGAATCCGGCGCGTGGAAGGTGTGCGACCCGGCCGAGTCGCAGTTCAACGAATAGCCGGGCGCGCTGCCGCTACGGCGTCAGGGTTTCGGATTGACCTCGACGCTGGGCGGCAGCGGAGAGGGCTCGGGCCGGGTGGACCGGCGCACGATCGAGAACGTCACGGCCCCACCGGCGAGGACGGCCGCGGCTACCCCGGCGAGCACCAACCGGCGGCGACGTCTCTTGGGCTCGGGCGCTGCAGCCGCCTCCTGGAATACCTCGGGCAATGCGGCCACCGCTTCCGCTGCGGCGGTGAGTTGACGGCGCAGCTTGCCCGAGTCGTAGCGCTTGCGCAGCCCAGCGGCGACGGCGGACACGGTGTTGGCGCTCAGGCCCACCACGCCGCGGGTCACGTCGACCGGACCGACCGCGCTGTATTTCAAGCCGCGGGCTAGGCGCTGACGGGGGGCCAACCGGGTATCGACGTTCGCGGTCATCTGGCACCTTTCTGGGCACTGGCGGGACACTGGCGACGGACCCGGGCGGGCCATCTGTCGGCTGAGATCCAGACTGCCATCTCTGCGCGGGTCTGGGGCGCTTGGTGGGGTATCTGACCCTCGCCGCGAACAGGGATGGCAGACTGAGTAGCCGTGACGAGCCCCATTCAGACCGCGACGGCGACATTGCACACCAACCGCGGCGACATCAAGATCGCACTGTTCGGAAACCACGCTCCCAAGACCGTGGCCAACTTCGTCGGCTTGGCGCAGGGCACCAAGGACTACACCACCGAGAACGCCTCGGGCGGCACCTCCGGTCCGTTCTACGACGGCGTCATCTTCCACCGGGTGATCGACGGCTTCATGATCCAGGGCGGTGACCCGACCGGCACCGGACGTGGCGACGCGGGCTACAAGTTCGCCGACGAGTTCCACCCCGAGCTCCAGTTCGACAAGCCCTACCTGCTGGCCATGGCCAACGCCGGGCCGGGCACCAACGGCTCACAGTTCTTCATCACGGTCGGCAAGACGCCGCACCTGAACCGGCGCCACACCATCTTCGGTGAGGTCGTCGACCCTGAGTCGCAGAAGGTGGTCGATGCGATCGCCTCCACCCCGACCGACCGCTCCGACCGCCCGACCGACCCGGTCGTCGTCGAATCGATCACCGTGTCATAACGGGCACTCCCCCGCACATACCAATGCGCGACGCCCCCGGACTCGGGGGCGTCGCGTGTTGTGTGGGGTACTTCATTTCCGCGCCTAGCCGGCCGAGAAACCGGCCTGGGTGAGCGCGTCGAAGACGTCGAGGGGGTCTGTTCCCAGGTCCCACCGCGTGAGGACCTCCAGCCGGTCGTCGACTGTGTCGATCTCGAGGAGGCGGACCTTGCGGGCGATGCGACGGAATTCGGTGATGCGGATTTTCCGGATCTCATCGCGGCGATACGTCCGGGTCCGCAGCCAGCCGGCGACGGTGAGACTGTCTTGGTTGATTGCCAGTTTCGGCCGGGCCCGCCACGACAATGTTGCGAACGTGAGCAATCCCACCCCAGCTATGCCGGCAAGAACACGTCCGGGCGGGTCTGTGATTACGGTCACAGCTGCGATAGCCATCGCTAGTCCGGCTATGGCGCAACCTGCGACTCCTGCGGCCGGTGGGCTCCAGTGAGTTTGCTGCACGCGTTCTTCACACCCTCTTACCGCGACTAATGGAGTTATCCACAGGTGCTATCCCCAATGGGGATGAATCACAACGATGTGATTGAGCATCGCCGGCGTTGCTGAGCTGGTAACGCTGAAAACGTAAGATGAATTCATTATCGTCCGCCCTCGGGTCAGCGCCAGCGCATCGTGAGCAACAGCCCGCTGATCATGAAGGCAAACGCGACCGCGTAGTTCCACGGACCCATATCGGCCATCCACTGAAGGAAGGACGGGGTGTCCACAGGGTTGGTTGCGGCGAGCTGGAAAACGAGCAGCCACAACAGGCCGAACAGCATGAGACCGATGAACAGCGCGACGAACCACACACTCGACGGTCCGGCTTTCACCTTGACCGGGGTCCGGCTCACCTGCTTGATGGTGAAATCGTTCTTCTTACGGACTTTGGACTTGGGCATGGGTACCTTCGCGGACAGTCGGCGTCACACGGTGCGACGATGAGGCAGGATGCCTCACGAGCCTAACGTAGCTGCACGTCCAGGAGAGACTGCGATGGACCAACCGGATCGATCCCCCTGGCGCTTCGGCGTCCCGGTGGTCTGCCTGGCCGCCGGCTTGCTGCTGGCCGCCACCCACGGGGTCTCCGGCGGTGACGAGATTCGCCGCAGCGACGCACCCCGGCTCGTCGACCTGGTGCGTGAGGCCCAACAGTCCGTCGACCGGCTGACGGCCCAGCGCGATTCGCTGGCCACCGAGATCGACAGCCATCACGGCGGATCGCCCGAGTCGCACGCCGCGCTCGAGGCCATCACCCGACGGTCGGCGGAATTGGCCGTGGACGCAGGCACAGTGCCCATGCGTGGGCCGGGCCTGGTGGTCACCCTCAACGATGCCCAACGCGATGCCCAGGGCCGCTTCCCGCGCGACGCCTCCCCCGACGACCTCGTGGTGCACCAGCAGGACATCCAGGCCGTCCTCAATGCGCTGTGGAGTGCGGGTGCCGAAGGCATCCAGATGCAGGATCAGCGGATCATCGCGACCTCGGCGCCCCGTTGCGTCGGCAACACCCTGCTGCTCAACGGCCGCACCTACAGTCCGCCCTACGTCATCACCGCGATCGGCGACGCCCCGGCCATGCAGGCCGCGCTCGCGGCCGCCCCTCTGGTCACCTTGTACAAGCAGTACGTGGTGCGCTTCGGATTGGGCTATGTCGAGGAGCCCCGGACCGAGGTAGAGCTGACGGGGCACACCGAGCCGGTTCGGATGCGCTATGCGAAACCCGCGGGCCCTGTCGGCTATTAATCTCGTTTTTCGGGGCCGGTAGCCTAAGTCAATGCAGGTTCTGGTCGTCGACAACTATGACAGCTTCGTGTTCAACCTGGTCCAGTATCTGGGCCAGCTCGGGGTGGACGCGCAGGTCTGGCGCAATGACGATGAGCGCCTGGCCACCGACGCGGACCTCGCCAAGGTGGCGGCCGACTTCGACGGCGTGCTGCTCAGCCCCGGCCCCGGCACCCCCGAACGGGCCGGCGCCACGATCCCGCTCGTACACGCGTGCGGGGCGGCAGGCACGCCCCTACTCGGCGTCTGCCTCGGGCATCAGGCCATCGGCGTCGCCTTCGGCGGCACCGTCGACCGCGCACCCGAACTCCTGCACGGCAAGACCAGCGTGGTGCATCACTCCGACGCCGGGGTGCTCAAGGGTCTGCCCGATCCGTTCACCGCGACCCGCTACCACTCGTTGACGATCCTGCCCGAGACCGTGCCGGATGAGCTCGAGGTCATCGGGCGGACCGACAGTGGAGTGATCATGGCGGTGCGGCACACCGAGCTCCCCATCCACGGTGTGCAGTTCCACCCGGAGTCGATCCTGACCCAGGGTGGACACCGCACGCTGGCCAACTGGCTCGGCGTCTGCGGTGCCGCCCCGGAGGAACGTCTGGTGGCCGCCCTCGAGGCCGAGGTGGCCCACGCCGTAGCCGCGGCTACGACGCGAAGCTCAGCGTGATCTTCGACCCGAAGTTCACCCCGGTGCCGGCGGGCGGACTTTGGGTGACCACGGCGTTGGTGCGCTGGCCGCTGTCGCGGACGTCCGGCCCCTTGTCCAGTACACCCGTCCAGCCCAGCGCGCTCAGGCGCTGATAGGCGTCATCCCAGAACTGCCCGACCAGGTTGGGCATGACGAACTGGTTGCCCTTGGACACGTGGATCTGAATCGGGGTGTCCTTGGGAACCGACGTTCCGGAGGTCGGCTCGGTGTCGACCACCTGCCCCGGAGGCGCGGTGTTGTCGACGTCGATGACCACCGTGTTGGTGAAACCCGACGCGGTCAGAATCTGCTTACACACATCGGCGCTCTGACCCTTGCAGTCGGGAACCGCAGTGTCCTCCGGGCCGGAACCCACCACGAGCGTGATCTCGTAGATGATCCCCGCGGTCTGGTTGGCCGGCGGATTGGTGGCGAGCACGCGCCCCTTCTGCTCGGGCGTCGACGGGCTCGCCGATTCCTTGACCTTCTCGAACCCGGCGTCCTTGAGTTTCTGGCGGGCCTGGCTCGGGGACAGACCGGCGACGTCGGGGACCACCCGCTGCTCCGGTCCACGAGAGACGTTGACGGTGATCTCGTCGCCGGCGGCCGCCATGCTGTTGGCCGACGGGTCGGTGCCGATCACGTACTCCGGCGGAACCTTGTTGTCTTCCTTGCCCTCGGTGCGCGTCTTGAAGCCGCGGTTCTGCAGCGTGGCAACGGCATCCGCCGAACGCTGGCCACTCACGTCGGGCACCTGCACGTCGCGTGGTTTGTCGTCGAACATGTTGATCGCGACCGTCACCACGACGGTCAGCACCGCCAGTACCGCGACGGCGATCAGCCAACGGGCCAGCGAGGCGTTGCGGTCGGCGGGGCGCGGCACCACCAGGTTCTGGGTGGGCGCGGCGCCACCCTGGGCCAGCATCGGTCCGGAGTTCATCATCGACGTCCGCTCGGCGTCGGTGAGCACCTTGGGTGCCTCGGGAGCCTCGCCGCTGTGCACACGGATCAGATCCGTGCGCATGTCGGCCGCGGTCTGATAGCGATTGTCCGGATTCTTGGCCAGGGCTTTGAGCACGACGGCGTCGAGTTCGGGGGAGATGCCCGTGTGCCGGCTCGACGGCGGGACCGGATCCTCGCGGACATGCTGATAGGCCACTGCCACCGGGGAGTCACCGATGAAAGGTGGTTCGCCCGTGAGGATTTCGTAGAGCACGCAGCCCAGTGAGTACACGTCGGAACGAGCGTCGACGGTTTCCCCGCGGGCCTGCTCGGGCGACAGGTACTGCGCGGTGCCGATCACCGCTGCGGTCTGCGTGACGCTGTTGCCGGTATCGGCCAGGGCCCGCGCGATACCGAAGTCCATCACCTTCACAGCATTGGCCTTGCTGATCATGATGTTGGCCGGCTTGACGTCCCGGTGCACGATGCCGTGCTGGTGGCTGAAGTTCAGCGCCTGGCAGGCGTCGGCGATGATCTCGATCGCGCGCTTCGGCGGGATCGGACCCTCGGTGTGAACGATGTCGCGCAGCGTCACACCGTCGACGTACTCCATGACGATGTAGGGCAGCGGCCCGTTGGGTGTCTCGGCCTCGCCGGTGTCGTACACCGCAACGATGGCGGGGTGGTTCAGCGCGGCCGCGTTCTGCGCTTCCCGGCGGAAACGCAGGTAGAAGCTGGGGTCGCGGGCCAGATCGGCGCGCAGGACCTTGACCGCGACATCGCGGTGCAACCGCGTATCGCGTGCGATGTGAACTTCGGACATGCCGCCGAAGCCGAGGATTTCACCGAGTTCATATCGGTCAGAGAGATGCTGAGGCGTCGTCATTGCAGTATCTGTTCTGGTGCCTTCGGGACAACCTGAGCGGCGTCTCCCCTGGGCACGATCGCGTGGAAGGCCAGGTCCGGCAACGCTGCCGGCGTTTGGTAGGGCGTCGTCTGGGTCACCGTGTCGGTGACGGTTGGCGGGGGCTGATCCTTGCGGTCCTGCGCATTGAGGACGATCAGGATGGCAATCACGATTGCCAGCGCGCCGAGTACCCCGGCGGCCCACAGCAGGGCACGTTGACCGGACGAGAACGTGCGTCGCGGGGCGGGCGCGGGCCGGTGTGCGGCCGTGGTCGGCCTGGCCCGCGTGGCGGTCACCGGGGTGCGGCCGCTGAGGTCCGCTGCGGCGCGCGCCTGCGCTGCCGACGGAACCGCCGCCGGGGCGGCCCGACCGAGCGTCGGAGCCTGGTTGGGGCGCGGGGGCCGACGACCGGAGCGCACCGCGGCCACCGCGTCGGCGAAGGGGCCGCCCGACTTGTAACGCATTCCCGGGTTCTTCACCAGCGTGATCTCGATCAGCTCGCGCACGTTGGGAGGCAGGTCGGCGGGCAGCGGCGGCGGCGTCTCCTTGATGTGCTTCATCGCCACCGTCAGCGCACCGTCGCCGGTGAACGGCCGCTTGCCCGAGACAGATTCGTAGCCGACGACTCCCAGGGAGTACACGTCGCTGGCCGCGGTGGCGTCATGGCCCAGGGCCTGTTCGGGCGCGATGTACTGGGCGGTGCCCATCACCATGCCGGTCTGGGTCACCGGGGCGGCGTCGACCGCCTTGGCGATACCGAAGTCGGTCAGCTTCACCTGACCGGTCGGGGTGATCAGGATGTTGCCCGGTTTGACGTCGCGATGCACCAGGCCTGCGGTGTGGGCGACCTGCAGGGCGCGTCCCGTCTGCTCGAGCATGTCCAGGGCGTGGCGCAGCGACAACCGGCCGGTGCGCTTGATCACCGAGTTCAACGGCTCGCCGTTGATCAGCTCCATCACCAGGTACGCCGTGCGGCCTTCGCCGTCCAGCTCGGTCTCGCCGTAGTCGTACACGCTGGCGATGCCGGGGTGGTTGAGCATGGCCACCGTGCGGGCCTCGGCCCGGAACCGCTCGACGAACTCGGCATCGGTGGAAAACTCGGCCTTGAGTACCTTGACCGCGACGCGACGGCCCAGCCGGGAGTCGACAGCCTCCCAGACCTGACCCATGCCGCCCGTGGCGATCAGCCGCTGCAGCCGGTAACGCCCGGACAGCGTGACTCCAACGCGCGGGCTCATTTCTCGCCTCCGGCGAGGTGACTCATGACGCCTCCCGCAGTGCCGCCGAAATGGTGGCACGTCCGATCGGGGCGGCGAGTGCGCCGCCGGTGGCCGACAACCGGTCCCCGCCGTCCTCGATCAACACCGAGACCGCGACCTTGGGGTCACTGGCCGGTGCGAATGCGATGTACCAGGCATGCGGCGGAGTGTTACGGGGGTCCGTCCCGTGCTCTGCCGTACCGGTCTTAGAAGCGATCTGCACGCCGGCGATGGCTCCCTTCTGCTGAGTCACCTGCTCGGCGGCGACCATCAAGTCCGTAAGTGTAGCTGCGACCTGGGGTGACACCGCCCGGCGCTCTTGGGCGGGGGCGGTGGTGGCGATCGTGGCCAGGTCGGGTCCTTTTAGGCTATCCACAAGATACGGGCGCATGGCGATGCCGTCATTCGCGATGGTGGCGGCCACCTGCGCATTCTGCAGGGGCGTCAGAGCGACATCCCGCTGCCCGATGCTGGACATACCCAATGCCGCCGCGTCCGAAATCGGGCCGGTGGTCGATTCGGCCACCTGTAGCGGAATGGTGGGCGGCGCTTCGTCGAGTCCGAACGCCTGGGCGGTGGACTTGAGTTTGTCGGCCCCCGTGTTGAGGCCCAGCTGAACGAACGCGGTGTTGCACGATCTGGCGAACGCCTCGCGCAGCGTCGCGGTGGGACCGGGTCCGCACGAGGATCCGGCGAAGTTCTCCAGCGTCGCGGTGCTGTCGGGCAGCGGGATCCGCGGCGCCGCGGTGAGCTGTGTGTCCGGAGTGGCGCCGGCCTGAAGGGCGGCCGCGGTGGTGATCACCTTGAACGTCGAGCCCGGCGGGTAGGTCTCCGAGATGGCGCGGTTGAGAAGTGGGGACTGCTCGTTGTCGCGCAACTGCTGCCAGGCCTGGCTCTGGGCGCCCAGGTCGTGTGTGGCGAGCTGGTTGGGGTCGTACGAGGGAGACGACGCCATGGCAAGGATCTTGCCTGTCGAGGGCTCCAGGGCCACCACAGAGCCCTTGCAGGGGCCGTCGTTGCAGCCGTGCTGCAGCGCATCCCAGGCGGCCTGCTGCACTTGCGGGTTGATGGTGGTGTCGACGTTGCCCCCGCGCGGGTCGCGGCCGGTGAAGAAATCGGCCAGCCGGCGGCCGAAGAGGCGCTCGTCGGAGCCGTTCAGGATGGTGTCCTCGGCCCGCTCCAGCCCGGTACTGGAATAGCCCAGCGAGTAGAACCCGGTGATCGGGGCGTACACCTCGGGGTTGGGGTAGACCCGCAGGAAGCGGAACCGGCCGTCGGTGGCCTTCGAATAGGCCAGCAGCTGGCCGCCTGCGGTGATCTGGCCCCGCTGGCGCGAGTACTCGTCGAGCAGCACCCGCTGGTTGCGCGGGTCCGCACGTAGCCCGTCGGCGGTGAAAACCTGGGTGATCGTGGCGTTGGCCAACAGCAGCACGATCAGCACCATGATCGTGACTGCCACCCGGCGCAGGGAGGTGTTCATACCTTCTCGATCACCTCGGTGCTGGCCGCCGCGATCGGGGTGGGGTTGGGCGCCGGTGTGGTGGTGATCGGTCGGCGTGCGGCGTGCGAGATGCGCACCAGGATGGCCAGCAGGATGTAGTTGGCCAGCAGCGAGGATCCGCCGTAGGACATCCACGGAGTGGTCAGCCCGGTCAGGGGAATCAGCTTGGTGACGCCTCCGACGACGATGAACAGCTGGATGGCCAGGGTGGCGGACAGGCCGGCGGCCAGCAGCTTGCCGAAGCTGTCACGGACCGCGATCGCGGTGCGCATGCCGCGGATGATGAAGATCGTGTAGAGCATGAGAACGCCTGCGAGCCCGACCAATCCGAGCTCCTCGCCGATCGCGGCGATGATGAAGTCGGTCGCTGCGGCGGGCACCGTGCCGGGTTGTCCGTTGCCCAGACCGGTGCCGAAGATGCCGCCGGTGGCGAAGCTGAACAGGGACTGCACCATCTGGTAGCCGGCGCCGTCGGGATCGGCGAACGGGTCGAGCCAGGTCTCCACCCGCACCCGGACATGGCCGAAAACCTGGTATGCCACAACGCTTCCCGCGGCGAAGAGGGTCAGCCCGATCACCACCCAGCTGAGGCGCTCGGTAGCCACGTAGACGAGCACGAGGAACGAGGCATACAGCAGAAGGGAAGTGCCCAAGTCCTTTTCGAAGACCATCACGCCCACCGAGGCGGCCCAGGCCAGCAGCAGGGGGGCCAGGTCGCGGGGCCGCGGCAGGTCGAGTCCGAAGAAGTGTTTCCCCGCACTGGTGAACAGATCGCGCTTGGCCACCAGCACCGCTGCGAAGAAGATCAGCAGCAGGATCTTGGAGAACTCGGCGGGCTGAATCGAGAAGCCGGGGAACTGGATCCAGATCTTGGCTCCGTACTGCTCGGAGTATCTCGTCGGCAGCAATGCCGGAATCACAAGGAGCACAAGGCCGGTCAGCGCACAGATGTACCCGTACCGGGCCAGCATGCGGTGGTCGGTCAGCAACGCGACCACGACGGAGAAGCCGATCACGCCGATCAGCAGCCACGTCATCTGCTGGCTCGCGGTGCCACCGAGCCCATCCGACGCGGTTTCACCCTTTGCCAGGTCAAGCCGATGGATCATCACCAGGCCCAGCCCGTTGAGCAGTGCCACGACCGGCAGCAGCAGCGGGTCGGCGTACGGCGCGAACCGGCGGATGGCCAGGTGGGCGACGCCCATCAGGGCGATGAAGGTGACGACGTAGCCGACCAGGTCCCAGCTCAGGCCCTGCTCCTGGTTGGCCTCGACGATCAGCAGCGCGATGGTGGTGATGAAGGCCGCGAACCCCAGAAGCAGAAGTTCCGCGTTGCGCCGATTGGGTAGCGGCGGCATGACGGTAACCGGCGACTGGGGTTGAGTCGTCATGACACGGCTCGGCAGTTCTTCCCCGGTTCTTGTGTTGGGGGCGGCAATGCGGTGACCGTCGGGGACTGTGTCGGTAGGACCGGGGCCGGCACAACGGCGGTCCCGGGCGTCGGGGATTCAGGCGCAGGAGTTTCGGGTGCCGGCGTCTCCGCGCCTGGTGCCGGAGTCGGCACGATGCCCGGAGCGGGTGTCGGCGACGGTGACGGACTGGGCGGTGGGGTGGGCCTCGATGTCGTCGGCGCGGTGCGTGGCGCACACACCGGCAGTACGGAGCCGTGGGCCATGTCGTTGATCTGCTTGATGGCCTCGTCCTGCGTGCCGCCGGGCAGGCCGGCCGCCACCGAGGTGCGCTCGGACTGGCGCAGGTCGTCGACCGCCATCAACCGGCAGTCGAGCCGGCTCCGGTCCTCGTCGACGCCGATCAGCGACAGTTCGTTGCGGGCGTTCAGGCAGCCCAGGCGGTACGGCTCCTGCAGGGAGATGCCCAGGAACGAGCCCTGCACCCCGCGCATGATCGACACCGTGCCGTCGTGTGCGGCGACGTAGTAGTTGTTGCGAATGATCTGCCGCCCGATCGCGAGCCCGGCGATGAGCACCAGCACCAGCAGTACCGCGGCGATCAGGATCCGGCGCCGCGACCGCGGCTTGCGGTCCGGCTCGGCCGGCTGGGGGACCACTCGTTTGGGCTCGTTGCGGCGCGGGTTGAACGCAGAAGCCCGCCCGGCAGCGGTGTCCGGCGGCGCGGTCTGGTCGTCGTCCCCGGACACGGCGCCGGCCAGAATCGGCTGGGTCTGCCCGTAGTCGTAGTCGACGACGTCGGCGACCACCACGGTCACGTTGTCCGGTCCGCCGCCGCGCAGGGCCAACTCGATCAACCGGTCGGCGCTCTCGGCGACGTCCTCGATCTGGAGGGCCTCGTGGATGGTCTCGTGACTGACCGGATCGGACAGACCGTCCGAGCAGAGCAGGTAGCGATCGCCGGCCTTGGCCTCGCGCATGATGAGGGTCGGCTCGACCTCGTGGCCGGTGAGCGCCCGCATGATCAGCGAGCGCTGCGGATGGCTGTGGGCCTCCTCGGCGGTGATCCGGCCCTCGTCGACCAGGGTCTGGACGAAGGTGTCGTCCTTGGTGATCTGGGTGAGTTCGCCATCGCGGAGCAGGTATCCCCGGGAATCGCCGATGTGGAGCAGGCCGAGCCGGTTGCCCGCGAACAGGATCGCGGTGAGTGTCGTGCCCATGCCCTCGAGTTCAGGGTCGGCCTCGACGTGTGCCGCGATGGCCGCATTGCCCTGGGCCACGGCTGTGTTGAGCTTGCCCAGCAGGTCGCCGCCGGGCTCGTCGTCGTCGAGGTGGGCGAGCGCTGCGATGACCAGCTGTGAGGCCACTTCGCCTGCGGCGTGGCCGCCCATGCCGTCGGCCAGTGCCAGCAACCGTGCCCCGGCGTACACCGAGTCCTCGTTGTTGGCGCGAACCAGCCCGCGATCACTGCGCGCGGCATATCGGAGTACGAGGGTCATGTTGTTTCTCGTGCTCCTCGCATGCGCAGTATCCGATCTGCTCCTCGCGTGCGCAGTGCCGGATCTGCTCCTCGCGTGCGCGGCGTCACGGACGCAACTCGATTACCGTCTTACCGATTCGGACCGGCGTCCCGATCGAAACCCTTACCGCTGTTGTCACCTTCGCCCTGTCAAGGTATGTGCCGTTGGTCGATCCTAGGTCCTCGACGTACCACTCCGAACCTCGTGGCGAGAGCCGGGCGTGGCGCGTCGAAGCGTAATCATCGGTGAGCACGAGAGTGGAGTCGTCCGCACGGCCGATCAGCACCGGCTGGGCACCCAATGTGATTCGGGTACCGGCCAGTGCGCCCTCGGTGACCACCAATTGCCGCGCGATGTGACGTCGGTCCCGACTCGGCAGCAGAGAACCGCGGAGGGCCAACCCCCGGCGCACCATCACGGCGCCCGTGGGCGCATAGATATCGGTCCGCAGGATGCGCAGCACCGACCAGATGAACAGCCACAGCAGCAGAAGGAATCCGACACGCGTCAGTTGCAGCACTAACCCCTGCATCTGACGTCCTCTCCGTTTCCACCCCACTGGCACCGCTCAGCTACCGTCGGCAACGTCACGATACTTGGACGCCGTTCGCAGTGAGGGCTAAGCGGGGTGCTTGCCACTCAGGTGTGTCCGGTCTCGCCAGGCTCAGTGCACGCGCACGATGATCTCGGAATGGCCCAGCCGGATCACGTCGCCGTCGGCCAACTGCCACTCCTGCACCGGTGCGTTGTTCACCGTGGTGCCGTTGGTGGAGTTGAGGTCGGACAGCAACGCGACCTGGCCGTCCCACCGGATCTCGAGATGCCGGCGTGACACCCCGGTGTCGGGCAGGCGGAACTGTGCGTCCTGACCGCGGCCGATCACGTTGGCGCCTTCGCGGAGCTGGTAGGTGCGGCCGCTGCCGTCGTCGAGCTGCAGCGTCACTGCAGCGCCACCTGCGGCATAGTCACCGCCGCCGTAGCCGCCCGGCTGGGCGCCGTAACCGGGCTGGCCTCCCTGCGGTGCGCCGTAGTCGCCGCCGCCGAAGCCGCCCTGATCGCCATAACCTGCTGCGTCGCCGTAGCCGGGCTCCCCGTAGCCGCCGCCCTGCTGAGGCTCGGCGTAGCCGCGGCCGTAATCCTGCGGCTGGCCGTAGTCCTGGCGTCCGTAGGGCTGTCCGCCGCCACCGCCGTAGCCGCCCTGCTCGGGGTAACCGCCACCCTGCTCCGGGTAGCCGCCTCCCTGGCGGGGGTCCTGACGTCCGTAGTCGTAGTCGCTGCCGCCGCCGTAACCGGGTTGGCCACCCGGCGGGGCCTGCGGGGGCTGGCCGTAGCCACCGCCCGGCTGGCCGCCGTAGCCGCGGTCATAGCCACCGCCCGGCTGGCCGGCTTGCTGGCCGCCGTAGCCGGCGGGCGGGCGCTGCTGCTCGTAGGACTGCGGAGGGTACCCGCCGCCCTGATCGGGGTAGCCGCCTTGATCGGGGTAGCCGCCCTGGTCGGGGTAACCGCCTTGATCAGGGTAACCGCCCTGGTCGGGGTAACCGCCGCGGTCTCCGCCGTATCCGCCGCGCTGCGGAGGGTAGCCACCCTGATCCTGCGGGGGGTAGCCGCCTTGCTCCGGTGGGTACTGCCCGCCACGGGGATCATCCTGGGGATGCCCGTAACGGTCGTCGTAATAGTCGTCGCCGGGCCGCCCTTGTCCCTGGCCGCCGCGGTAATTCGGGTTATCGGTCATAGGTGGTTCTCCTGATTCTGCGGTGAACGCATGGTCGCCTTGGGCTCGCGCGGATTCGCCAGCGGTCGAATCGGGGTTAACCGCGCCATGTGCGCGGAACTGTCCGGTGTGCAAGTTCGGTGATTGCTCGAATCTAACGACCACATCACCATACGTTTGCCACCCCTGATCACGAATGAATCCCCCCAGATGTTTGGCGAACGCGGTCGAGGTCAGGTCAGTATCGGCGCTTACTTTCTGATAGTCAGTGCCACTGAGCGTAATTACGTAGTCGTTCGGTGCCAAAACTCGTCCACCGGCCACCGTACGGGCTCGGGACTCGGCTTCCCGGCACAACGCCGTCTCTACTTCCTGGGGCACAATCGAGCCGCCGAAGACCCGGGCGAACGCATCGCCGACGGTCGACTCGAGTTTGCGTTCGATGCGGTCGACCAGACCCATGTCACCGCCCGCCTTTTCTCGTTGTCGTTCGTCGCCTCGGCACGGCAGCCCGTGCTCCCGCGTGTCGCTCTGGCCACACTGCTCACAAGCATGGTATCGGCCTGGTGCCGTAATGCGGGACCAACAGAACTCTGAGAATCCGATCGATGCAGGTCAGTGACCCGATCTAGATGAGGTTAAGGGTTTTCTGACAGGTTGAAGGCCACCTGATCGGCCCGCTGATCGGCTGGTTTGGGAACCGCAGGCTCGCAGTGTTACGCTGCCTCGGTCATTCGGGCGAGTGGCGGAATGGCAGACGCGCTGGCTTCAGGTGCCAGTGTCCTTCGGGACGTGGGGGTTCAAGTCCCCCTTCGCCCACAGAGAGCGGTTCTACGAATCGCAACTCAAAGGCCGCGAACCCAACCGGGTTCGCGGCCTTTGTGTTTGGTGGCCCATGTGTTTGGTGGCCCGCGCCGGGAGTCCGGACTCAATTCACCGAGGCGAGTCGGGGGCGTGAATGTCAACGCCGAGGGCCACGGGGTTCAAGCGAGTGGTAACCCCAGGGGGATGACCGCCACGGGACGACAATCTGACGTCGTCTACTTCCCTCCCTGTCATCCATGTTGCGACCGCCACGGTTATGGTGCGCGGAAGGGGCGTGCAGGGCAGCGGTTCGGCCAAATTGGTGTCCTCAGCCGGTGATCAGCGGGGTTAGGGTGGGCGGGCTGTCCAGAGCACCACAGAACGGGGGGTCCTTTGCGCTGTCCGATGTGCGGTGGCGCAGCGGCAGACCCGATTACCGTGCTTGACCGCCGCGACCGCGCGGGTGGCCGACCAATGCGAGTGATGGCCGGCGGAAGACCCGAAGTATCCGTTCGACACAGACCCGTATGCCGGGATCTTCCGGGCCAGGGGGCAGTTGTGGCAATGCGTCCGCGGCATGCGAACCGAGCGATACCTGCCCGCAGGGAATTCGACCGGGAACCAGGAGAAGGCACCGAAGCGCCCGCCGTCGAGGCCCTTCGCGGATATCGGGCCGGCGACTAGGACATGTGGCTCGAGCTCTTTCACAACAAGATATGGAGGACCAATGAATCCTGGTGGAAACGACCCATTCCAGGGCGGCGGCTGGCCTGGCAATCAGCCTGCCCCGTCGCAGTCGCCCTGGCCTCCGGCGGGCCCTCCGCAGGGACCGCCGTCGGCGCCGTATCCGCCGCCTCCGATGCCCGGCGGGCAATGGCAGGCCGGTCAACCCGGTCCGTGGAACGCACCGCCGATGATGAACCCGCCCTACGGCCAGCCGCCCGACAACGGCAACAACAAAGGGCCGTGGATCATCGGGGGCGTGATTGCAGGCGCGGTCGTCTTGGTGCTGGCGATCGTCCTTGTCGCAGTCAATCTGGGTGGCAGCGATGAGCCGAGTGATGGTGCGGTCGCGACCGGCACCACCAGCGCACGTCCGTCGGGTTCCAACCAGACCACGTCGAAGAGCCCGGCGACCAGCTCGGCAACGGCAGCACTGCCCGGCGCCGACGGCAGCGTGGAGGCGTCGGAGCTGGAGGGTGTGTTGTTGTCTGCCAGTGAGATCGAGAAGAAGCTCTATATTTCCGGCGTGACGACCGGCCCGGTCGAGACGTCACTGTCCACCGATCCCGTCACACCCCCGAACTGCGCGGGCGTGTGGGCTCCGGGTGCTCAATCGACCTATGGCGATTCCGGCTACACGGGCGTGGCAATCCAGACCGCGCAGGGCGGGAACGGACTCCACTTGGTTCAGGCCGCGGTGTTGTTCCCGGATGAGGCGGCTGCCGAGGCGGCGTTCCAGAAGCAGGCCTCCGACTGGACGGCGTGTCGATTCAAGACACTCAATGCCACCTATGACGGCCTGGGCACCGACACGGTGAAGACCACGGGCAACGGTGAGGACAAAGCCAAAGAGTTCTTGAACATGTCGATTCTCACCGACACCAGCGGAGCCGCCAATGCGATCACCTGTAGTCGTGGGGTGTCGCGACGGGCCAACGTAGTCGTTGATGTGCGGGGATGCAGCAGTGACAACGTGACGGCCGGCCTTTCGGTCGCCCGTGAGATCGGCACGAAGATCAACGGTAAGGGCTGACCGGCGCGGCAACTCGTCTAGGTCATCTGGGTAGAAACGTCGCACGGATGAGCTCCAAGGCGTCGTCGCCGAACACCTCGGTCGGAAACCGCCCTGCGATGAGGTCGGTGAGATAGGCGACTAGTCCGTGCGGGTGGTAGTCGTTCGTCAGGCCGTCGCCGATCACAACGGCCGCCCACCCGTTGGGGTCGTCGCCGTCGACGTGCCAGTAACCGGTTTCCCCACCTGGGGCACCACCCCATCCGTAATAGGGCACTGGATCGACGTCCCCGAGCACCATTGGGGGCCGTCGACCCGTCCGGATAGATCCAGCTGTGGTTGGCATAGGTGTGACGCAGGTCGGTCAGGGACTGTCGGCAATCCGCGCCGCCGAAGACCAATTCATCCTGGGTGGGGGCCATCACCCCCAGGTATCCACCGAATGATCCGCTGCCGTAGGTGCTGACGAGTCGGCGCCGAAGTCGCAGTCGGGCACGGACTTCGGCGGCGGCACGAGCGAAATCAATTGATCGAGCGACATGGTCGGACCCTATGCGACGCACAGCCACCCCAGAAGCCCGAATGTGCCACACTCGGCCCGACCCGTGATCGCGAATATGGAGAACAGACGTGGCGCAGCGTAGAACGACGGCGGGAGCGTCCGGGCACCCGGAATTCACCCTCGAGTACGAGCCCGAGGTGGTAACTGAGCTGGGCATCGAGTGGCTGGCGTCCTGGCTGGAGAGCTGCATCAGAAGCGGCACCCGATTCTCGGTCGGAGAGAGCATCGCCATCGGGTGGCTGAATTGCTACGTCACCGATCTCGGCGACGGCACGCTGGGACTGTGCGAGCCGGATTTCGAGAATGTCCCACCGAACCTTGTCGCCGGTGCAACGAACACCGTCAGTCAGCTGTGGTATCAGCGTGAGGTTGCCGAAAGTGTCGGACTCGCAGAAGAATTGGACTTCCCGCGCTACATCCAGTACGCGATGACCTGCGAGCGATTAGCGAGCGCGGACACCGTCTTGATGCATCGATATCCCCATGATGAGGACGAGTCCGGTTGGTACATCGGCTGTCCCGGCGACGACCACGACCACGATGAGGCGAACCTTCGGCACGCCACCCTGTA
The DNA here is from genome assembly GCF_001665785.1 of Mycolicibacterium peregrinum. Taxonomy (GTDB): domain Bacteria; phylum Actinomycetota; class Actinomycetes; order Mycobacteriales; family Mycobacteriaceae; genus Mycobacterium; species Mycobacterium peregrinum_A. Next base: position 12,545 of record NZ_LZSO01000023.1, on the reverse strand, counting down.
CGAGCTCGCCGTGGCCAACCCGGCCATCATCGGTTTCCTGGCATTGCCGCCGGACTGTTCGGCGCTCGTAGGCGGCGGGGCACCGCTGGTCGTGCGGCAGGGTGAACCGTTGCCGGTGCGGGAGGGTTCGCTGCTTGCCACGATGTTCGGAGACGACGTGGTAGGCGACCAGACGCCGTAAGTGCGTCGCCTACTTGCGCGCCAGAAGCTCCAGTAGATAGTCGCCGTAGCCGGATTTGGGCAGTTCTTTGGCGCGCGCCGCCAGTTGGGCGTCGTCGATGTAGCCCTCCCGCCACGCGATCTCCTCTGGCACACCGATCTTCAGCCCTTGGCGGCGTTCGATGGTGCGGACGTAGTCACTGGCGTCCAACAACGAGTCGAAGGTGCCGGTGTCCAGCCACGCGGTGCCTCGGGCCAGTACCTCGACCGAGAGTCGGCCCTGGCTCAGGTAGGTCTGATTGACGCCGGTTATCTCATATTCGCCGCGGGCCGACTTGCGCAGCGACCGGGCGATCTCGATGACGTCGTTGTCGTAGAAATACAGCCCGGGCACCGCGTACTGGGATTTGGGGACGACGGGCTTCTCCTCCAGTGACAGCGCTGCGCCGTTCGAGTCGAACTCGACGACACCGTAGGCCGTCGGGTTGGCCACCCAGTACGCGAATATCGCACCGCCGCTGACATTTTGGAACCGGCGCAGACTCGTTCCCAGGCCTGGGCCATAGAAGACGTTGTCGCCCAGCACAAGTGCTACGGAATCGGTGCCGATGTGCTCGGCTCCGATGATGAATGCCTGAGCCAGGCCCTCGGGCTGCTGTTGGACCGCGTAGGTCAGGTTCACCCCGAAGGCCGAGCCGTCGCCCAGGAGCCGCTGGAACGCCGGGGCATCGACCGGTGTGGTGATCACCAGGATGTCGCGGATGCCGGCCATGATCAGCGTGGACAGGGGATAGTAGATGAGCGGCTTGTCGTACACCGGCAGCAACTGCTTGCTGACACCCATGGTGATCGGATGAAGTCGTGTGCCGGAACCGCCGGCCAGGATGATTCCGCGCACGCCTGCCTACACCCCGACGGGGTTCAACTGCTCGTCATGGCTCAACACGCCCGTCACCATAGCGTGCCGTCGAGGGAGGGTTCGACGAATCGAGCTGCCTCAGCGCAGTACATAGGACGTCATCGACAACGACCCGTAGGTGTAGCCGGTGACCAGGGTGTCTACCGACCTCCCGGAATCTGGTGCGCCACCGGCGAGCCCGGCGAAGTACAGCATGGGGATGAAGTGGTCCGGGGTGGGCACGGCGGCCGCGTAGTCCGGATGTGCCGCGAGATCGAGGACGTCGGCGGGGGAGTGGGTGAGCTGTTCTCGGGCGGCGTCGTCGAACCGCTTGGCCCAGGCAAAACCTTCCTCGGGCTGGGCGGGGTCCATGCCGGCGAGGTTGTGCACGATGTTGCCGCTGCCCACGATGAGCACGCCGCGCTCACGCAGTGGCGCCAGCCTGGCGCCGAGTTGCAGGTGGTAGTCGGCCGGTTCGTTGGCGTTGATCGCCAGTTGCACAACAGGTATGGACGCGTCAGGGAAGGCGTGCAGCAACACCGACCAAGTGCCGTGGTCGATGCCCCAGCTGTCCAGGTCGGCACCCACCCACGTCGGCTTCACCACGTCGCTGACCTCCTCGGCCAGCTCCGGCAGCCCCGGCGCCGGGTATCGAACCTCGAACAGCTCACGCGGGAATCCGTAGAAGTCGTGGATGGTCCGCGGGCTCGGCATCGCGGTGACCGCGGTGGCGTTGATGTACCAGTGCGCGCTGATCACCAGAATCGCCCGCGGCTTCGGAACGGTCTGACCGAAACGGCGCCAGGCCGTGGTGAAGCGGTTGGACTCGAGCGCGTTCATCGGGCTGCCGTGCCCGATGAACGCCGCGGGCATCGGGCCGGTAGCGCCCACACCGCGGAGTGCAGGCAGCGGGTCAGGTTCCGACGAGCCGGCAGAAGACATGCTCTGAACTTATGCCGTGTGTCCGATGATGTCGTCTCAGCCCGCCCCACCATGTGGCAGTGACCAGGCCGGTGCTGCGGTAGCGTTTCTGGGTGTGTCGGCCAGTGTGGGCCTGGCACCTCAGGAGTTCGCGCTGTTCGAGCTGCCGGAGCAGGTGACGCGTAGCGCTCATGTCCGGCGGGGATTTGGTGTTCTGATGCCCGATCTGTATCCCGTCGACGATCCCGACGACGCGGATCCCCGGCTGGCGCCGTTGCTGGCCTGGCGTCAGCAACTGGTCGATTCCGGGGCGGTCGCAGCGCGCAGTTTCAAAGAAGCCCATCTCCGGCTGGTGCTCCGGTCGGGGCGCACCGATGTCGAGCAGATCCGCGAGATGTTGCCCGGTTCGGTGGCAGAACATGCCGAGGAGATGGCCCGGGTACTGGCCGAGCTGGAGACCCAGGTCCCCGAAAGGCCGCAGCAGCCACCGACGGCCGGTGACGTGCACCCGATTGCCTTCCGCCACGGCGAGTCCCGCCCCGGCGTCGTCGAATTGAGTTGGCCGGACTATCAAGCCAATGGGGGAGTGGTGCTGTACCGGGTGGTCAGCGCCGAGGACCGGGCGCCCCGATCATCGGAGAACGCTGACCTCGTCGCGGCGACGCCGTTGTCGGCGGCCAGCGACGACCGGCCGTTGACCGGGCCCGTGCGCTACTACCAGGTCTGGGTCATCACCGGGACGTCTCGCGCGGACGCCCTCAGCACCCGGCCGGTGCTCTATGCCAGTGGGGTCTTGGTCGCCCCGCCTGGTGATGTGTCCATCCGCGAGGACAGCGGCCTGGTGATCGGAAAGTGGACGTCACCGCCGGCGACGAGGGCCGTGCACGTGTACCGCATCCCGCTCGAGGAGGCTGACGGACCCACGATCGACGAGTCCCGCTACCGGATCCTGGCCGACGGCGAGCACCGGACCGGTTTCGTCGACTCCGGGGCGGCCCGGGGTATGCGCTACCGCTACCGGGTGCGTTGCGAGGTGGACGTCGACGGGGCCGTGCAGCTGTCGGAACCCGTCGACGCCGACGTCGAGGTGTCTGCGGTGCTCGCCGCGGTCACCGACATCTCGGTGGACACCGCCTTCGACGGCGAGTCGTTCGACGTGTCCTGGGCGGCTCCCGGAGCAGAGGTGGCGATCTACCTCAGCCAGACCGGTCCGAGCGCGGGGAGTGTCTCCACCGAACTTCCCGAGAACGCCCTTGAGCAGGTGGGGCTGGCCCCGGACCTACGTTTGCGGCAGCCGGTGGCCAATCAGGCACAACCCGACGGCAGCACCCGCACGCTGATGACCGGGGTGCCGTGGCCCCAGGGGTGGAGCCGGGCCTATGTCACGCCGGTGACCGTCCTGGCCGGGCGCGCCGTGCTCGGCCGCACGGTGTCGGCCGTACACACCGGGACCATCCGCGATGTCGAACTGGTCGAGTACTGCAACAAGCAGGTGCTGACGTTCGAATGGCCGGCCGGCGCAGCCGGTGTGGTGGTGACTCTCGCGCCGAAGGGGCACGATCCCCGGGCCGGCCTGACCGGCAGATCCTTCGAGATCTCCCTGGAGGACTACGAGAAGTACGGCGGTATGCACCTGACCGGTGCGCTCCCGGTGGGGGGATGTTCACTGCACCTGGCGCCGGTGGCGTTCTCCGGCGGCCGCAGGGTGACCGGACCGGTCGCCAGCATCGAGTACCCGGGCATGTTGAGGTTGCAGTACGCAGTGCGGATCGGCCGCGACCCCGGCGGGTTCCCCACCACGGCCACCGTCGCGGTGCGGTCCGAGTACGAACTGCCGGGCTCGCCGGCGTTCGTCCTGGTCAACAATCCGCAGCGGATGCCGTTGAGCGTGCACGACGGTAATCCCGTCGACGTCGCACCGCTGGACGCGCAGGGCCAGCTGGCCGATCACCCGTCCAAGTACCTGCGCTGGACGGCGGCGACGGCGTCGGGCCCCGGTGAACTGTGGGCCGCCAACGTCAGTGGGCTGCACGGCTGGATCCGGTTGTTCCTCAACATCACCGACCCACTCCAGTTGCGCACCATGGCATTGTTGGACCCGCCGTCGCAGACCTTGCAGCTCACCGCGACGGTGTTATGACGTCGCGCTACGGCCAGCTCACCTACACGTCGTTCGATGCCGTCGGGACAGTCGGCGGCTGGCAGGTCAAGGAAACGACCGGTGGGCTCACGCCCGCGGAGACCCAAGCGCTGATGGCGGGCGTGCACACGGTCTTCCGACCGGTGGGGCAGCCACCCGATTTCCCGACCCCCGAGCAGCTCGAGCAGGGCCCGCGCCGGCTGGCATACCGCGACGTCCCCGGCGGCGCCGGATACTGGCACACCTTCCCGGCAGGGTCGGACAGCTTGGGCCGGCCGGGCAACGTGTTCGCCCACGTGCTGTTGGACCGCGCGCCCGAAACCCACCCGCGCTGCCGGGCCATCGAACGGTGGCGGTCACCGCACTGGCTGCAGCCGTACGGCGCCGCTGCGGTGGCCCGGGCCGAGCTCCCGGGGGACCTGCCGATGCTGGGCGGCGCGGTGACCAAGGACAGCGTGGTCGCGTTCGCGCTGGATACCACCACCTGGCGGCTGGCCACACTGTTCGCGCTCTTGGATGCGGTGGCCGCGGCACTCGCGGGCGGGCCGCCGGTGGTGCTCGGCGTGCAATCCCCCGATGCGGCGGCACAGTGGATCGGTCTGGTGAGTTTCCTGATGTCGCCGGGCACCGCGGCGAGGCTCAGTTTCTCGACCTTCGACCGTGCCGAGCAGGTCGCGCCGCACAACGGTCAGGTGCTGAGTGCGGTGCCGGTCGAGGATCTTTCCGCGGTCGAGCCCGGCATGGTGGTGATCAGCGAATCCGAGAACGTGTCGCTGGGTGAGCTCGGCGGCGATCCGCACCGCACGGCGGGCGGACACCGGATCGAGGTGACCCGGTGGTCGGTGATGGCGCAGGTGGTGCTGCTCGATGTGGCGTCGGCGCGCGGTGTTCTCGACGACATCGACACGTATTCGAGCCAGGTGCGTGACGACGGGCTGCATCCGGCCTGGCCGATCGCGATGGCGGTGGCCGGGAACCCGGAGTTCGCGGACGCGCAGGCCGAGGCCCACGAGGTGATCGCCGCGCATTCCCCGGCGGGTGCGCTGGTCGGATCCGCCGCGGCCTACATCATCGCCGACGTGCTCGCCGTTGTGGTGGGTGCCACCACCGCCGACGCCTGGCGGGCGCGGTACGAGCTGCCGGAGGGAGCCGGAGCGACGTACGCCGATGCCACCTACTTCGCCAGGGCCATCGTCGACGACGCGTGGATGGCCCAGGACGGACCAATCCCGTTGGGGCCGAGAACGTTTCACGGGAAACCAACACCTTCGTCGTTGCGGGTGGCCATCGGGCCGGCACTGGAGCGCAGCGGGCAGCAGGGCCCTGACCGGTTGCTACGGGTCGTCGACCTGCTGTTGCGAGCGGGGGTTGTCGACGACCGACTGCAGGTCGCCCTGACCGACGGTGTGCTGCCCGGCCTGGCTGATCCGCGCGTGCGCGGGGTGATCGGCGGCGCCGACCGGCTGGCGTTGGGCACATGGTTGCTGCGCGACGGCGACGCCGAGGGCAGCATCATCGGCGACGACGTGCTGGACTGGTTGGCCGAGGCCGGCCCGGTGCCCGAGCCCGCTGAACTCACCGCTGCCCAGCCCTGGGATTCGGTGTGGATCCGCGCCGCGCTGCGCGGGCTGCGGTCGCGTCGGAGCGGAGCGCGGCATCCGGGTGATGCCGGCGCGCAGTTGTGGTGGCTGCGGACGACCGATCCGGAAAGCTTCGAGGCCGCCGCGGCAGCCTCGGTCTGGAATCCGCGGGATCTCCTGCTGGCCGTCGGTGCCGACAAGCTGCCCGGCCGGGCAGCGGTGCGCACACTTCTCGGTGCCGCGGACTCGGCGGCGCTGCAACAGTTGGCCGGCAAGGTGATCGACGACAACGACGACGGCGACGGCGTGGTCGTGGCCTGCGCAGCGGTCCGACACATCGAGCCGCGCAACTGGTTGCAGCAGCGGTATCTGCACACCCACCAAAGCGCGTACACGCCGCTGTGGGATCAGGTGCTGGCCGAGGTGGAACCGGAGTCCGTCCACCCGGATTTCTCGGTGCGGTTGCTGGCGTTCGCCCTGTTGGGCGTGCTCGCCGGGCAGCCCTATCCGCAGGCCTGTAACCCTTTGGCCGCTGAAACCGGCTGTGGCGCACAGGCAGTGGCCCGGGTACTACCGTTGGTCGACGGCGGCCAGTTGGCGCCGGTGACGGTGGTGGCGCTCAGCCTGTTGCGCAACGCGGCCGCCGAGTCCGCCGCCTACGCCCCTGACCCGGTGGAGCAGCTTGCGGGCGTGCTGGCCGGAAAGCTGGCTGCCACGATGGACGGCGCCGACGCGGAATCCGTGGTGGTGTTGATGGCGCAGTTGTCGGGTGATTCCTCTGAGGGGACGATGCGCGGGTACCGGAAGATGGTGGACAGGCTGCTGACGCGGCGGGGTGCTAATCCGTCGCTGGCGGAACGACTGAGGGGGAGCCGGGGCTGACATGAGCAAGTGCCCGCGTTGCTTCACCCTGCTGAGTCCCAACAACCATCTGTGGACCCTGCCCGCCCAGGCCGGCGGCACCCGGTACCGCGACGATGTCGCCTCGGCCTACGTGGGCGCACCCGCCGACTGCGGCCCGCTGTACACCTGGACCCGGTCCCCGGGATACAACGGTCCGCCGCCTCCGGTGTCCGAGGCGAACCGGGCGCTGCAGGGACCCGCGGTGGAGATCTGTCCGGTCTGCCACTTCACCCTCCCCGAGGGTTTCCGGGAGGGCCACGCCATCTGCATCGCGCTGGCCGGCGCGCGGGCGACGGGCAAGAGCCTCTACATCGCCGTGCTGATCAAGCAGCTGGAATTGCTCTGCGAGCGGTTCGGCGTGGTGTTGGAACCGGTGACCCGGGCCACGGCGCAGAACTACGCCACCAACTACGAAGGCCCGCTGTATGTGCAGCGGGGCCTGCTGCCTCCCACCCCGACGGTGCACACCCAGGCTCCGAATCAGCGTGAACCCCTGGTGTTTTCGATCGGGATCTGGCACGGCGTGCGCCGATTCCTGGTACTGCGCGATGTGGCGGGCGAGGACCTGGAGAACGGTGACCTGCGCGCGCCGCCCTTCCAGTTCTTCGGCCACGCCGACGCGGTGTTCTTCATGTTCGACCCGCTGCGGGTCAAGGCCATCCGCGATCAACTGCAGGACCTGCTGCCGCCTCAGCCGTTCAGCGGTGGGGAGCCGCGTTCGGTCCTGGGCAATCTGCTGGTGGCGGTCAACCCGGGTCAGCCCAAGCTCGCGGTGATCCTGTCCAAGTTCGACGTGCTGCGGGCCCTGCGTGACGTGCAGGGTTCGGAATGGTCGCTGGTCATGTCCAACGGGGGAGCGGCTTTCCTGCGGGACACCTCCGACGGCAAGCAGTATGACGACGTCGACGGCCAATTGCTCGATCAGGAGGTGCGCAGCCTGCTGGTCCGTCTGCACGGCGGCTCGATCGTGTCAGCCGTCGAGAACCCGTCCGCCGGAGCGCGGCTGGCCACCCGGTACTTCGCGGTGTCCGCGCTTGGGCATCCGCCGACCGGAAACCGGCTGCACGCCAGGGGGATTGCCCCATTCCGGTGTGTGGATCCGGTGCGATGGGTGACCTCACAGTTCGGCGTGCTGTAGGCGGCCGACCGGGTTACCGACCGCGTTCGCTCAGGCCGGTGAGGCCGTGGCTATGGTGGGCTGACCGATCAGAGAGGTGACAGGTGGGCAAGAACGAGCGCACGAAGATCGTCATGAGTGACGATGAGATCGCCGAATTCATCGAGCACAGCCGAACCGCGACGATGGCCACCGTGCTGCCCAGCGGCCGACCGCACCTGGTCGCCATGTGGTACGCGGTGCTCGACGGTGAGATCTGGTTCGAGACCAAAGCCAAGTCGCAGAAGGCGGTCAACCTGCGCCGCGACCCCACGATCACGACGATGATCGAGGACGGCGACACCTACAACACGCTGCGTGGGGTGTCGATCGACGGCACCGCGGAGATCGTCGACGACCCGGAAACCATTCTGCGCGTGGGTATCAGCGTGTGGGAGCGCTACACCGGTCCCTACACCGAGGAGATGCGCCCGTTCGTCGACCAGATGATGAACAACCGCATCGCGGTGCGGGTCGTGCCCAGCCGGCTGCGCAGCTGGGACCACCGCAAGCTCGGACTGCCCGAGATGCCGGTGGGCGGCAGCACTGCGCAGTATTTGAACGCGAGTATCTGAACACCTAGCTCGAGGGGCGCGGCCGGGGTTTGAGCCGCCCGTTCGGCAAGGGCGGCGCGGGTAACCGGGCGATGTTGCCGACATAGCCCTGCACGCCGCCGAAGCGTGCGTCGTTGGCCTGCCACAGTTCTCGGTAGGTCGCGATGTCGTCGTGGCTGCGGCCGACGAAGTTCCACCACATCACCAGTTCCTCGGTGAACGGCGGTCCGCCGAGCAGAATCGCCCGGGCCGGGCCGATACCGCGGTTGGCCAGGTGAAGCTGCGCACGTCCCGGAGCCTGATAGCCCAGATCGGCGACCGCCAGCGTGGTGCCGCACACCTCGATCGCACCTTGGTCCAGTAGCACGCCATGTTCGAAGGCCGGATCGACGTCCAGCGTCAACTCGGCACCAGGGTCGAGGTCGATCTGGGCGCCCAGCAAGGGCGTAAAGGTGTGCACCGGTGACTGCGATTGCTCGAGTTCGCCGAGGAACACCCGGATCGTGGCGCCGTCGACGGTCCGCGGCGGGGGCGTGTGGTGTGCGAAGTCGCGGCCGGTGTCGCGGGCGGCATCGGGCAGCGCCACCCACAGCTGGACGCCATGCAGGATCGTCGTCTCCGGCGTCGAGACCTCTGAGTGGCAGATCCCGGCGCCGGCAGTCATCAGGTTGAGTTCACCCGGGCGGACCATGGCGTGCACCCCGGCGCTGTCGCGGTGCTCGATCAGGCCTTCGAATAGCCAACTCACGGTTTGCAACCCGGTATGGGGATGGGGCGCTACGTCCATGCCTCTGCCCGCGGCTCGCACGTCGTGCGGCCCGTAGTGGTCGGCGAAACACCAGGCGCCGATCATCGAGCGGTCTCGTTGCGGCAGGGTGCGCCGGACCAGCAGGGCGCGCGGCCCGCCCAGCGGCACCTCCCGCGGATGCAGTACCCCGGCGAACTCCGAGTTGGTGCAGGTGACTTCGGCGGGAGCCGTGTCGGTATTGCTCATGAACCTCACGGTAACCGCGTCCGGCGGCCTCGGTGCGCGGTTAGCATGACCGGCATGACCGGGGGATTGACTGCCGAAGATGTTCGCAGCACCGAATTTTCGAAGCCGCCGTTGGGCAAGCGGGGTTATGACAAGAAGTCGGTCGACGACTTTCTGGCGTTGGTGGCCCGCAGGCTCGACGGGCGCGGGCACCTGGGTCCCGATGACGTCCGCAACATCGTGTTCCCGAAGCCGCCGATGTTTCAGCGCGGCTACGACGAGGACGAGGTGGACAACCTGCTCGACGCGGTGGTCGTCACGCTCGAGCGGTAACGGGAGAAGAAGTTCGGGGACGGTGCCGTCACTGCGCCTCGCGGCGAGTGGTCGCTCGAAGCGACGATTCTGGTGTGGGGCCCGGGGCAATGCCCGGCACCGTCTGCGGGTGTAACGACACACCCCGGGCCCCTATTCCTCCCCCAGTGGAAACTCGCCCCTGCCCTGCCGTCCCCTCGAATCGGCAGCGAAAGGGCCAGACAACAGATCTGGTGAAAGCGGTGTTGCGAGAGCGGGATCAGGCGGCTTCGGGGAAGACCAGGCCGAGCTTGCGCACCGGATAGCCGTTGCGCTCGGCCAGCGATCGCAGCTGCTTGAGCGCGAAGCTACGGCCACGGCCGGCCTCGGGAACCATGATGCCGGCCCAAAGTCCTTCGGCGCGGGGCAGTTCGCAGGCCTCGCGAGCGCACAGCCAGCGCCGGGGGCATTCCCGGCAGATGACCTTGGCCTGGTCGTCAGGGGTGGAGGTCCACCGCTCCGGGTTGGTGGTGCAGACGCCGAGCGGGATGCCGTTGGCCATGAGTGCGTTCATGCTGCTGCTCCTGTTAGGGCTCTTTGTTGCGGTGTCTTCCGCGTTGAGGGGAACGCTATAGCAATAACCGTAGCGATGCAACAGTTTGATCCAAACCGCAGCGGTGCAACGCTACGGAAATTTGCAAAGGTAACGATGCGGAATCACCAGCGGAAAGTCGATATGGATCTAAACCTGCACGTCAGGCCGCCGACAGGTACTTCGCTGTACCCGTAGCAGGGCTGCGGTTTGTCCGGTCAAGAAGCCGTAGCGTCGGGGTTGTTTGCTACAGATGCGAAAAACCCAAGGTGTAGCGGTGCTTCGGTCTGGGGTTAGGATTGGGAGGTCCCGGCAACCGCTTCAGCACTCGCGCTGAGCTGAGCACATCGGCGAGGAAACAGCCCCGTATGACCGACGCTGAGTACGACCTCGCCACTGGTGAGTTCGATGTCGGACTCATCCGCGCGGGTGCCGCGGCCGCGGCCAGGCGCCGCGAGCTCGACATCAGCCAGCGCAGCCTCGCCGCCGACGGAATCATCAACGCCGGGGCGCTCATCTCGTTCGAGAAGGGCCGCAGCTGGCCCCGCGAGCGCACCCGGCTCAAGCTCGAAGAGGTGTTGCGCTGGCCACCGGGCACGATCGCCCGGCTCCGGCAAGGCGGGCCGGTACCGGATCCGGCAATGCCCGCGCCGCCGCACATCGAGCCGCCGACAGTGGTCACCGCGCGGCCGGCAGCAGTCCCGTTGACGACCACACCGCCGGCCAGTGACGAGGTACCACTGATCGCCCAGGCGGTCCTCACCGCGGTGAGCACCCTCGAGTCGACGATCGCCACGTTGCCCGGCGTCGGGGAACCCGACTTCACGCCGCGGGTCACATCGGTACTGGCCGATCTGCGTCAGCTCGAGGCGGTAGCCGCCCGCGCCGCGCGGCTGAGCATGGTGACGCCGGCATTGATCAAGGCCCTCAGTGCGGTGCGGCGCCAGATCGACGAGCTGACCACCCTCGCCGCCAGCGCCCCCGGCGCCACGCTCGGGCAGCGCCTGTATGCCGCCCGTCGGCAATCGAATCTCACCATCAGTGAGACCGCAACGGCCGCCGGTGTTTCCGAAGACATCGTGGCGCGCGCCGAGGCCGAATACCCCGTCGACGCAGCTGCCGTCCACGCCTTGGAGGCGCTGATCGGCGCGATGCGCTGAGCAGGCCCGGCTAGCGGTCCCGCCGCTCGTCGTGGGTGGGGAAGTGCTCGGCGAGCGCCGCGGCGATCTCCAGGAACCGGCGCCGGGTCGGCATCGACATCTCCCGCGGATCGACGACACCACCGGGACGCAGATGCCCGTCGAACGGCACCTCGATCACCCGCTGCCCCTGACCCGAGAACTGTCCGGCAAGGATCGTCCGCGTGCGCTTGTCGGCGTGGCCGTCGGAGTCGTTGAGCACCACGACAGTGCGCTGCAGCAGCTCCGTCATCTCGTGGGCGGCCAGCCAGTCCAGTGTCTGTCCGGCGGTCGCCGCTCCGTCGACCCACGGGGAGGACACCACGATCAAGCCGTCGAGGTCACGCAGCACCTCCTGGGTCACCGGTGAGTCCATCGTCGAGCTGCAGTCCACCACCGAGATCGAGAAATGCTTGTCGAGCCGGGTGGTGGCCTCGCGGTAGATGGCCGCGTCGAGCACGCGGCGGCGGGCCGGGGTGCCCTCGCCCGCCAGGACGAACAGCCCCGCGGCGTTGTTGCCGACCCGGCTGCGCACGTCGGCGAACGAGTCCAGGTGTTTGTCATTGGCCAGCTCCCAGTACGAGCTCTGGGCCTGGGGGTCGACGCGGCTGCCGAGCTTGCCGAACGATGTGTCGGCGTCGATGGCCACGACGCGATCGTCCTGGCGCAGCTGGGCGAAGATCGATCCGACGCTGGCCGAGACGGTGGTCTTGCCGACCCCGCCCTTGCCCATCACCCCGACCTTGTAGTGCCCGCGCAGGAGCCCCTTGATCTTGGTCTCCAGCTCGGCGACCCGGAGATCTTCCGGCGACGGGCCGGGGTTGATCATCCCGAACGTGGCCCGGTACACGAACAATCGCCAACCGCTGGCCGGTGGCTGACGCTTCGGCGGAACCAGGTCGTTGACCCGGATCCGGTCGGCGTAGGAACCGGTCGGCAGAGGTGGTACACCGGGTGCGGGCGCACCCGGATCCGGTGCGAATCCGCCTTCGGCGGGCCAGGGTTGGCCGGGTGGTGGTCCGTACGGCGGTTGCGGTGGGCCGCCGGGGCCCGGAGGACGCTGCGATGGAAGCTGCCAGCCGGGCGGGCCCTGTTCCCAGGCATCTGGCCGGGGTTCGGGATGGCCCATGTTCGGCGGGGCCTGGTGGGGGGGTGCCTGACGGTTGTCGTGCGGCGGCGCGGGAGGAGGCGGAGGAGGAG
>NZ_LZSO01000022.1 GCF_001665785.1 Mycolicibacterium peregrinum | reverse complement strand
TGAACCGCCCCGAGTTTGATGCACACCTTCTTTCGAGGGAAGGTTGTTCGCATCATGCCGAAGAAGTACGACGAGGAGTTCAAGGCCCGGGCGGTGCGGTTGGTCACCGATCATGCCGAGGAGTACGACACCCGCACGGCCTGCATCACCGCGGTCGCCAAGCGATTGGGAGTGTCCTACGAATCGCTGCGCCGGTGGGCCAACCAGGCCGAGGTCGACACCGGGGCCCGCGGCGGGGTGCCGACCGATACGGTGCGCGAGTTGCGCGAACTCAAGCGCAAGAATCGTGAGCTTGAGGAAACCATCGAAATCCTCAAGGCGGCAACAAGTTTCTTCGCGCGGGAGAGCGACCCGCGACGCCGCTGATCTGTGCGTTCATCGCCGAGCATCGCGCTCGGTTCGGGGTCGCTCCGATCTGTCGCGTGCTGTCTGAGCACGGCGTCAAGATTGCCCCGAGAACCTTCTACGCCTGGCTGGCCCGACCCCCGTCAGCACGGGCCTTGTGGGACACCGTCATCACCGAGGTGCTGGCCGGCTACTACGAACCCGACGAGGATGGCCGCCGCAAGCCCGAGGCGTTGTACGGCGCGACCAAGATGTGGGCTCACCTGCAACGCCAGGGCATCACCGTGGCCCGCTGCACCGTGGAACGCCTGATGCGGGCCAACGGCTGGCAGGGAGTCACCCGCCGCAAGAAGGTCCGCACCACGATCGCTGATCCGGCTGCAGCGCGTGCTGCGGATCTGGTCAAACGGCGGTTCCGGGTACCGGCCCCCAACGTGCTGCTGGTGGCGGATTTCACCTATGTCCGGCTGTCCAGCGGAGTGTTCGTCTACACCGCGTTCGCCATCGATGCCTACGCGGGGCGGATCGTGGGTTGGACGTGTTCGGCCAGCAAGGAGGATCGTTTCGTCCGTCAAGCCATTCGGCACGCCGCACAACTCAGATCTAATGAAGGTAATCCCTTGTTGGGCACCACTATTCACCACAGCGATGCGGGCTCACAGTATACGTCGGTGCGGTTCGGGGAGACCCTGGCGCTGTCGGGGCTGATCCCGTCAATTGGGACGGTCGGGGATGCCTTCGACAATGCCCTGGCCGAAACGACCATAGGGCTGTACAAGACCGAAGCCGTCCGCGACGATTCACCGTTCCGACGGGGCCCGCTGCAGCGGCTGGCTGACCTGGAACTGCTCACCGCCGACTGGGTGCACTGGTACAACACCGACCGGCTGATGCACCGACTGGGCCGCATCCCGCCGACCGAATACGAGGCCATCTATTACGCTACAAACACAGCCCAATCAGAGGCTGCACACCCATAACCACGTGTGCATCAAACTCGGGGCGATTCA
>NZ_LZSO01000021.1 GCF_001665785.1 Mycolicibacterium peregrinum | reverse complement strand
TCATCAACGCGATCCGCCCGATCACCACCAACGCGTCGTGCTGGCGTTGAGCCAGACTGCGGTGATCATTGTCGATCTGGGCCTGAGTGGGGATGCCCGACGTGCAGGGTTGCTCGTCATCGGGGTTGCACATCCCGGGCGCGGCGAACTTGGCGAACAGCACTTCCCACACCGCCGCCGCTTCCGGTGTCAGGTTCGCCGTCAACGCGGTCATGCCGTCACGGCTCTGCTTGCTCATATTGACCCCGCGTGTGCGGGCCCGTTCGGCATCGTCGGGTTCGGGGCCGTCCTGATCGAGCAGAAACAACCGCAACTCGGCGGTGTCTTTGAGTTCTTTGGGACCCACCCCGATCGCGACGCGCACCAGGTCGGCTTCGAACTGCTCCCGGGTCAGCTGGTCGACGAAGCCCGGTAACCGGTGCACCGCATCACGCAACACTTTGACGTGATCGGCGTTGATCCACCCGGCCGCCTGCGCGGCGGCGACCACCGGCAACACCGCAGGCAACGGGTCCCCAGCCAGCGTGCGGCGCGGCCCCAACTCGGCGGCCTCACCCAACCGCCGGGCGGCGTCAGCGGTCGATAGCCGCCACCGGATCCGCAGCACCTCGTTCCAGGTTTTGGCGCCCATCTCCCGAGGTGTGGTCTCGGCTTGTAACTGTGCGAGCATCCGATGCCCCACCGAGGGCAGCTGACACAGCAGTTCCTCGTACTCGTCGAGCACCGCGACCAGCTCAGCGCGGGTCAACGACGCCAGATCACACGCGGTGAACGCGTCGAAAGCTGCGCGTAACCCCGCCACCGCCTGGACCGCACCCGCC
>NZ_LZSO01000020.1 GCF_001665785.1 Mycolicibacterium peregrinum | reverse complement strand
TCGTTGGACCACGGTGACCGCCTCATCGGTCAGCCCAAGTCCCATCATGTGCACATCGACCAGAACATTGGCTTTGGCGCCGATCGCGCGCAGCAGCCACACTTCCGAGCCCTGATTGCTGCTGCGCAACGCGATGATTCCGTCTTCTTTATCCTCCGGGCCACCCAGCGCGAAATGCGTGGTACGGCCGTCTTCGACCTTCCAGGTAAATGACTTACCGGCACACCCGTGCCACAGTTCTACGTAGTGGGCCAATGCCCGCTGCGCCGACCCGGCATCAGCGAACGTCGCCACGCCCTCGGCCGCCTGCATGTTGACCGCGGGTTCCTCGTACTGAATGGCCGAAGCGATCTTGAGATAGCCGCTGTTCTCATACGGGAGTGGGGTGAACAAGCTGAACGAACTGGCGCACTCGACCGGGCTGTAGGTCTGATCACTTGGCAGAGTGATTTCTTCCATCGGCTCTCCCACACCCAACTGCGGGTTCTTCGTGATCTCCTGCATTTCGGCCAGGCTCGGGAGCAGACCCGCCAACTGAGCTTCGGTGACCAGCGGCGGTGGCGCCGGAGTGGTCGTCGTTGTCGTTGTCGTGACAGGAGCCGTGGTCCTCGTCGTCGTCTCGGCCGTCGTGGTACTGGAAGAACTCGGGATCACTGCCCAGATCACCAGCGCGGCAACGGCAACCACGATCAACGCGTATGACAGGCTCAACCCCACCAGGGCGCGGTCACGACCTCGCTGCCCAGTGCGTTTGATCTGCGACAGACCCAGATGCCCCAACACCGCACCCGCCGGGGCGAACACGACCGCGAACACCACCGACAACGTCGCCAACGTATTGGCCTCGTCACGCGGCGGCGGTCCCGCAGGGACCACGGGCGGCCCACCATATGGCGACGGCCCCGGTGGCGGGTACTGCCCCGGCGGATACTGCCCAAACGGATTCTGTCCGAACGGGTTGCCCCCGAACGGATCTTGAGTGGTCACCTACAACACCCCGAAGCTGGAGGTGACCCACCGGATCGGGTCGGCACACCGGAACGGCGCGATCCCCCGGGAATGAAGCTTGTTGCCGCTGGGCGGCTGCCCGAGCGCAGACACCACAAAATAGCGGTGCGGCAACACTATTCCCGTCGACGGATTCTCCACCGCGGCCACGATCGCGCCGCCGTGCAGCCGGGTCAGCAGGCTCCGGACCTCTTCGTGCAGCAATTGCCCGCCGAGCTCGTCATAGCGCGGTGAATCGGAGGTATCGCGAAGATACGCCGCGCCGGTGTTGGACATGATCATGCTCCACTCGGAGCCCTCGACATTCCGCAACGTTCGCAGCGCATCGAACTTCGACAGGATCACCGCAAGCTTCGGCTGCCCCTGCCCCACCGCCATCAGCAGGTTGTTCAGCACCGACCGGGGATCGCCGCCGCTGAACTGCTGCGCCGGCAACAGATCTCGCAACTGATCACGGATCGTCTGGACCCGCAGGGGATCGAACATGAAGAACACCGCGTCGGCGTTGGCGAAGAACCGGAACGGCGGCGTGTGCAGGTCGCCGGATTCCATGTCCTCCCCGGCCACATCGCGCAGCACCAGGAACCGCCGAATCCCGTGCCAGCCGCCGATCGAGAACACCAGCGGCTCCCGCTGACTCGATGCCTGGGTGTGCATCGTCGGCGTCGGAGGGATCAACCCCCGCTGCACGAAGAGCGGGGTCTCGTAATTCGCCTCGTAGGCCTGTGCGGTGGCCCGGGTGACGGGTTCCATCGACACCCCGAGCCGTTCGCACAGCAGCTCCAGCTGTTTGACCAGAACGGCGATGTAGAGGCTCTTGCCGGTGGCGCGGGCCCCCGCCATCGCGATGCAGATCGCATGCCCGTGCCGCCACCCCTCGGGCAGCGTGTAGTGGCACACCGTGCAGATCTCGACCGCCGGCCCTTGCAGTGCGCGGCTGGCGTCCGCCGTCGTCGGTGGCGGACCGCCGTGGCCCTGATTGGTCCAGGTGTAGAGCGGACCACACTCGGCGGGCGCGCCGAGAAAGGCCGACGCCACGTCGTCACGGTAGCGAGGTGCGCCCGGCTGCGGAATCAACGTCCACAGGAAATGATTGGGATTCAGCACCGAGAAGCAGCGCGGGCACTTCGTCACTTCAGCGCCCGCACCAACGCCGCCGTGATCCGGTCCAGCACCGGCGGATGCGCCAGCAGCTCGGCCCCGGCCTCGTTGCCCGGGCGGGGCGACGGCAGCCGCGCACCGTCCGCGTCGAGCCGCCGGTCGTTGGACAGCGCCAGTACCGGAAATTGCTGCCGCACAGCCAGAGTGGGAAAGTCGGAGCAAATCACGGTGCGCGCCGGGCCGGCCGGCAGCCGCGACCACCGGGCACCCGCCGACCACCGGGGTTCGGCCTGGCGCAGCGCCTCCACCAGGGCGGCGTCGCCGGCCGGTACCGGGGTCACCTCGGCGCCGACCAGCACCGCCGATACGTCCCGTACGCCGAGCGCATCGGCCACCCCGACCACGATGTCGGCCGCCGCGAACGTACTGCCGTCGGCGAACCATCGCCGCATCGACGCCGACGTGTCGACAGCCAGCACCACCGAGCCGCCGGAGTTCCCCGGGCCGCGGCCGGTGACCTTGCGCGCAGACGTCCGGGCCGCGGACGCCAACGGGCTCATCGGCGTATCGGCCACCGCGCTGACGGCCACCTCGATCTGGGTACCGTTCGGGGTGAGCGCGGCGAAGGTGACGACCGTGTCGCCGCCGACGTCGACAGGATCGAACATCACCTGCACCGGGTCGACATCACCGGGGTTGTCGTGCGCGATCGCCAGGTGGATGAGCGTGCCGGAATTGAACCGGTCCGCGCCGACCGGGCGCACCACGATCGTGACCGGCCCGGTCAGGCTCGGCAGCACCGCCTGGTGTGCCGTCGAACGCACCACCGGCTGGTCCGGCCCACCCTGCACTTCCAGTGCGGCACCACCGACCGCGCCGGTAATCGACACTGTCAGTGCCTGATTCGGAATCTGGACACGCTGGTTGCGTGCACCCACTACATAGATCGGCATCAGCGGCTCCCCCGCAGTCGGGCTGCCAGCGACGGTTGTGCATCAGCGCGGCGCGTCAACAGCCTGCTCACCATCTTTCGGTATCGGCGCAGCGCGCCATCGGACATGTCTCCGGACATCTGCGCCATCAGCGCCGCCACCCCCTCGACCTCGTGGTCGTCATTCTGCAGCGGTGCTGCCACCTGCTCGGCCAGCTGCGCCAGCACCGCCTCGACACCGCTGACCGGAATCTCGGTGTCCTCGGCCGCCACGGTGTGCAGCAGGCTGATGGCCAGCACCACATGCGGCGAGATCTCGTATCCGTCCACCAGCGGGAGCACCCGGCGTACCGCGTCGGCAGCGAGTTCCGGATCTGCAGCCAGCGTGTGACAGCTGTCCGGGAAGGGCTGGCCGGCAATGGTTCCCAACACCGCGAAGGTCAGCAGACCGGCCAGGAAATCACGGTGAACCTCACCCGGCCGGGCCGTGGTCAGTGCCTGCTCCCAGAACGGGAGGTAGGCCCGCTGATGGGTGTCGACGTAGCGCTGCTGCATCCACTGCTGCGGGGTGATGTGCCGGACCGCGGCATGCGCGACGGCAGCACTGTCGTCATTGCCGTCGATCACCTTGGCGGCCAACCGGTCCAGCTCGGGAGAATCGGGGGCACCCAGCAGCGTGCGGACCGCGGCTGCGCCGGGCAGTGCGCCGTCGCCCACGACGGCCAGCAGGTCGGCCGGATCCCAGACGGTGTCACCCGCCACCTGGACGAACCGGGGAGAGCCCGACGCGCCCAGCCACCAGAGCTCGGCCACGCGATCACCCGGGGCGGACGGGCCACGCCGCACCGCACGTACTCCGCGCACGGCCGCCCGGGTCCAGCCGGAATCCCACGGCTGCGCCCGGGAAAGCTCTGCGGCGGTGGGAAAGTCGACGCCCTCGACCAGCCAGTCCAGCAGGCCGTCGCCGATGGCCCCGGCCGCCACGTCGCCGCCCGAGGTGCGGAGCAGCGCGGCCGCCAAAGTCAGCCTGCCCTCGTCGCCGAGGCGTCGGGTCAGGTCGGCGGCGCGCGACGGATCGTCGAGCTGCGCCACCACGTCACCACGCAACGCCGGCACCAGCCGGTCGTCCCGCACGCCGGCCCGCAGCAGCACGTCCACCACTTTCAGTACCCGCTCAGGTCCGGTTTCGCGCGCCCGCTGTAACGCCGGTCCGATCGCCGCCTGCACCTCGACCGGCGTCACCTTACCGTGAAACACTCTCGGCCCCAATGGAATCGGACCAGGCTGCACCAGCCAGGTGTCGTCGCCGATCGCCCGGCACAGATAGCTGACGTCGGCGAAATCTGCGGCGGCGCCGCCTGCCAGGTTCTGCACCGCCTGCCAGGCCTCGGCAGTGGTCGTGCCCACCACCTCACCCAGCACACCGGCGATGGTCCGGGCCGCGGCAGATCCCGCGGGCACCCCCGGCGGCGAATACGTGGTGATGACGTCGTGCGCCTCGTCGATCGCGTCGGCGAACTCCGGGTTGGCCGTCACCGCCATCGCCATCGGCCACGCCGGATGCAATCCGGCATCGGACACCTCCGCGGCGAACCGGTCGATGTCGTCGAGCAGGATCCGCGCCGACGCCGGATCCAGCAACACGACCTGCGCCATGGCCGACCACGGGGTGACCTCGATCGTCTGCCCGGCCGCGGTGCGGTGGGGCTCCCCGCCCAGTTCACCGAGCGAGATCAGCTCGGTCTCCCCGATACCGACGACTCCCGGCGGGACCGCGCCCAGGTCCCCGATCGGCACCGCGGTCAGATGCTGGCCGCTCTGCAGCGCCAGAGCCAGCTGATCGGCGCGGTCGAAGGTGGAGAAACTCAAGTCCGCTGCGGTACCGGACGACATCAGGAAGCTGACCAAGCCGATCCACTGCGCGGCCGATTCGGGTGATTCAGCGCCGAAAACCACCGACGGACCACCGGCGAGCGCGGCGACGACGGCATCCAGCAGCCCGAACAAGATGCTCAGGCGCCACGTGGCGGGATCGAGGGCGAACGCGATCACGCTGTCCTTCGTCACCACCGCACCCGGCTCAGGAGCGCGCGGCGGCAGGGCCGCACGGGAAACCGCGGCAGGTCCGTACGGCCGCAGCCATTGGGCCGACCGCCACCATTCGATCGGTCGGCGCGCGGCATCGGGCTGACGGTCCAGCAACACGTGGGCGAACACGTTGCCCGGCCGGCCGGTGCTGTCGGACCCGGCCGGAATCGAATGCCAGAAGCCGGCCGCCCCGCTGTCGAGCGGGCGGTAGGCCAGCCGGCGCGGGCCGCTCTCCAACTGTTCGGGTGTCGGGTAGGCGGGCAACGGCTCCACCGGATGGAACACCGTGCGCACACCGGCGATCAACTGCTGTGTCTCGTCGGCGGTCAACCCTCCGGTGGACTCTTTGACCTGCCAGCCGCCGGCAGACCCGACCTTGTCGAACGACGTGTAGGCCAACTGGCCGTAGCGAGTGGTCATCGCGCCGGCGGGGTGAGTCGCAGGGTCTCCACCGGCGGGTCGAGCAGAGCGATGACGCGGAGCCGCGCGGGCGTGGGGGTGTTCACGAACAACCTGATCCATCCTTGCAAGCCACGCACGTCAGCGGCCCACAGCTCGCCCGCGCCGGTCGTGGTGAGGGCCGTCCAGCGCAATTCCTTCGAGGGCCGGTCGCCGATCTGGCCCTGCTCGGTGAGCGGTGCCACGTCGACGGCCTGGCCGTCATGCACGCCGAGCGGAATCCGCTGTGGATTGTTGACCAATACGAAAGCCGGAGACCCCGGCAGGTCATGTTCGGAGCGCATCGCGATCGTGGCGGAAACCGGAAAACCGTTGGGGTCACGGACAACCTGCACGGCGTACTGCAGGCGGAGCAGCCCGGCGTACTCGGTGCTGGTGACCGTGCCGGTGACACGCCGGCCGCCGGAGAACGCCACCGGCGCCAGGTGCAGCGAGCAGCCACCCACGGGCAGCTGCCCGGTCAACTGCATGCCGCCGTACTTCTCGTACTCCTGCAGCGAGATCTCGAACGACTTTCCGGTGAGCCCGTCGCGCGGATCGTGCCCCTTGGGAGCCAGGTACATCACGACGCCGGCGGCGCCGTCAGGCCAGTCGAAGGTCAGCACCTGCTTGTTGCAGTACTCGGCCAGCTCGATGTCGGTGATGGTGCCGGTGCGCACCGAGGACAGCGTCTTGCCCAGCAGTGCGCGCCCGCAAAGCAGCGTCACCGGGGTCAGGTAGGCACGGCTCCAGTCGGCCGGCCACGACACCGCGACCAACACCGACTCCGGCCTGCCGTCCGGGGTGTGCCGCGTGACCACCGGCTGGGTCAGCTGCAGATCGGGTGTGAGCCCCACCTGTTCGAGGGCGTCCTCGGCCAGTTCGGCGGAATCGGCGCCGGCGTTGGGCCCGTTCTCGCTTCGGTAGATCACCACCCGCCCGGCCGGCGGAGGCGTCCAGGTCAGGTCGAACACCGAGCCGTCGCCACCTGCCACCACCGCCAGGTCGGTGACCGGCTCCAACACCGCAGACACCGCGACGTCGACCTCGACCGCTTCGGACAGTCGCAGCACGCCGTCCACGTTGGCCGCGCACCGGGCCCGGTACAGATAGCGCTGCCCGCGAACGGTGTCGGTGTCGATGAACCCGGAAAGGTTGGCGCTGTCGGCCAGGATCCGATACTGAGGGCCGTCGCGGCCGGCTTCTTCGGCCGGGATGCGGTAGACGAACACCGCGCTCACCCCGGTCGGCACCGCCCACTGTCCGATGACCCGCCCGGAATCCTCCCGGATGTCGAAGGCGGTGAGCGGGCTGACCAGTACCCCGGCGGCGTACAGCACCGGTTGGGCGGCGAGCGCATCGGCACGCGACGACCCGACGTTGACCCACACCTGGAAATGCCGGGCCGCAGATGTGGCGGGCCGGGCGTCCTCGGCGTACGGGGTTGTTGTGGCGGCCACCAGATCGGCCCGGTCCGGCGCATACGGTGCGTCGCCTTCGGCGCTGACCAGGCGGTAGAGCACCACCGGTTCAGCCGACTCGTACGGCGGCCAGCTCAGGTCCAGCGCGGCGCCGTCCGGGCGTCGACGCAACGCGATGTTGTGACTCGGCGGCTGCTGGGCACCGAACGCGAACGGTGCGAAATCGGCTGCGCTCAACGGCGTTTCGGCAGGCGCAGGAGGCGGCGGCGCTGTTTCGGCCGGCGGAACCGGCGCAGCAGGCACCGGCGGGGCCGGCGTCTCGACGGTTTCGGTCACGGACTCGGTTACGGACTCGCCGGAGCGGTGCCGCCCCGAGGCGGCGCCGGGCCCAGGGCCTGCGTCACCCAACTCGGCCAGCACCCGGGCCATGTCCTCGGCATGCTCGGCCACCGACCCCGGCAGCATGGCCCGGATCCGTTCGACGTCGGTGCAACCCGAACGCAACACCAGGCGCACATGGGCTTCCTTGAAGCTGCGGGCAGCCACGACCCCGGAGTCGAGCAACTGCTGACGCCAGGCCAGCAGCGGCGCCAACCGCGGATCGTCGTCGTTGTCGGGGGTGGGGCGTGGTTCATTCATCGCTAGAACACCATGTCCTCCCCGGGCGGCACACCAAGGTCGGCCCGGCTGATCATCGTGGTCTGTTCGTCCTCGACCCCGGGCATGACCGCCACCGGTGTCTCGAACAACGCGAAGTCGTACGGCGGCAGGCCGTCGCTGGCCTGCACTACGACCGCCCGGTAGCCCAGCCCGCGACGCTTGACGGTCACCTTGTCCACGGCAACCGCCGAACGGCCCGCTGTCACAGCGGCATGTGTGAACAGCGACGCGTCAAACGGGGCGGCATGACCGGGCCGGTGATCGGTGATCCCGGCGCTGAACTGCTGGGCAGGCACCTGCCGACCGATGGTGGGCACCAGGACATTTCGGGTCAACGTGTCGCTCACCCCAGTCCCGCTGTCGTTGAACATGTGCTCCACCCGGGCCCACAGCGCGTCGGCGCCGGTGGGCTTCACCCGGCCGCCGATCACTGCCTGAGACCACTGATCGAGACCCGAGGACGAGCCGACACCGGGTTGCTTGAACAACGCCGTCGGCTCCTCACGCAACCGCGCGGCCGCCTCACCGACCATGTCCTCCCACGGTTTGCTCAGCCAGCCCAACGCATAGAGCCGGCTCTGGATGCCGTGAATGGCGTTGTCGGCCTGCTCCGTCGACGCCATCGCCACTCCGACCTGGGTGGACCGCGGTAGCCCAGCGACGAGTTGACCGACCGGCGGGCGTGCCGGCGGTGGCGCACCGAAGGGCGCCCGCAGCACGGTGCCCAGGGTCCGGCACCAGGCCAGCAGCTGGCCGTAGGCCGTCGACAGCCGGCCCACGTCCTGCAATGCGGTACGCAGGTTCGCCTGCAAGGCGTCCAGTTCGGCCGCCTGCGATTTGCGCATGTTCATCTCGGCAAACAGGTCTCTCTGCCCGAGCAGGAACAACGCCATCGACACGACGATGTACAGGCCGATCAGGGCTCCGCCGGTGGCCAGGGCGAACTTCCACCGCACCCAGTCCATGGCCGCCACACCGATCAGGATCACCAGCACAGCCAGCAGCGCCCAGGTGAACGTCTTGAGGATGGTGCTGATGGCCTGCTGCCGCGCCTTCAGCCGCTCGTCGACCGCACCGCGGTTCGCCAATGCCTGAATCTGTGACACCAGGTCCGCCACCTCGGCACGGCCCCGGTGCATGAAATCGGCCAGGATCGAGCTGACCTGCCAGGCATAGCTTTTCGTGGCGGAAGCCTGCCAGCGGTCGAGCTCGGTCCCGGTGTTCCGGGCCTCCACACCGGCCGCCGGGTCGGAGTACGCGCGCTGCAGCCGATCCCGGAGGTTGGCCGCACCGAGCACGTCGGCGCCCTCCACCGAGCTGACGCCGATCACCGCCGCCAGTGACGTCGGAATGCCCTGGAAGCGTTCAGCCGCACTCGGCACCACGTCGGCGGCGTTGTACACCACCCCGATGGCCGCGCCGACCTGAACGGGCTCCAGCCCACCGGCGCGGCGGCCCCCATCGGCCAAAGTCAGTGCGCCGTTGACGAAGTCGGTCCACAACCCACTCATGTCCTGCTGGGCGAAGTGTTCCGGCTGCCCACCCAGGGCATTGCTCAGGGTTTCCGCGCTGCGCCCCAGGTCCTGCCAGTCGGACTGGGTGGTGTCGGCGACCACGGCGAACGCCGAGTCGGTACGGCCGAAGACGGTGCTCTGCACCGTGGTGACCACCGCCGAGGTGACCGTCCCCATCACTGCCGACCACCACGCCGCGGGCGCGCTGCGCACGGCCGCACCCATGAACTTGAGGAACATCTTCATCGCGGCCCAGATCGAGATGGCCTGCTCCGGGCCCGCGGTCGCCGCGATCCTCGGACCGCGCAGCACGTCACGGTGTTTCGTCCACAACGCGCGCGCCATCGACTGGGCGGCGGTCGGGACATCCTCGACATAGACCACCGGCACCTGCCCGCCGCGGGGCAACGGCAACCTGCCGGTCGGGTCGAACAGATGCGCCCGCAGGCCTTCCTCCACGCCGTCGGTGTCGAGCCACCGATAGAACGCCCGCACCGCGCGTACCGTCTGCCCGGGCAGGATCTCCAACGTGTCGAAAGGACCCTGGTCCACGCCGGCCCACAACCCCGTCACGCCGGCCACCACCGGAGCGGCGAACTGCGCCACATCCAACGGATCGGTGAGACGACCCCAGGCCACCGCCCCCAGACCGGGCGCCGCCGAATCTTCCGGCGCGATCAACAGGTTGTGCCAGCCTTCGAGCACCAACGCCAGATCGGGCGTGGTGGGGATCGCGTCACCGCGGGTGAACAACAGCCGCAGTAGGTTGATCGGGGCACCCATCGAACTGCTGCGGACGGTCTGCTCCACGGCCTGCTCGACCGCCAGCGGGACCCGATCGGTCGCCGGCACGTCGACCGGGACGAGCACTGCGATCCGGATCCGGTCATAGCGCTCACCGGTCAGCATCTGCTGCAACACCACCGGCTCGCACTGTCCGTCGCGAACCAGCGTTCCGTGCGTGGAGCTGTCGCCGACTTCGGCCGCGTCGACCCACACGAACGACCCGATCAGACCGACCGCGGAGTAATCCACCAGGACGGACAGGATCTCCTCGGTCTGTGGGCGGGGCGCCAGCAGCACCGTCAACGCCCGCTGCGGCGCGGCGGTCGGAGTTGTCCCGGGCAGCGACATCGTCAGAACGTCCCCCCGTCCGGGATGACGACGGAGCCGCCGTCATCGAAGAACGCGCCCGCACCGGCCGTCTCACCCTGAGCCAAAGCCGCACCTTCGCGCTGCAACAGCTTGATCAGCGCCTCGGTCGCCCAGAAGACATCGGGCGCCAGGTCACGGAAGATCGGCGTCTTGGCCGCCTTGGACCGGGTGGCGACGGTCGTGAACGCACCATCGGGGGTGGCCCCGGGGGTGTCGGCCGGCAGGTACTGGGCCGCAACGTCGCGGACGTTGCCCAACCATGTTTCGGCGGCCGCCTGCCGATCCTCTGCGGTCTGCGCGGCCGCGATCGGGCCGACCCGGGAAGTGATGCCCGGACCGGAGGTTCCGGTCTTGAGGAACTCCCGCACCAGTGCCGCCGCCGACAGTTCGACGATGCCGCTGGCCGGGTCCTGGCTGTGCGAGTCATAGAGCGCACGCAGCACCGTGTACGGCCGCAGCGATCGCATCACCGGCGGTTCATGGGAGGTGGCGATGGCCAGCAGGCTCGACTCCAGCACGGCGGGCAGCCAGTCGTAGGACGCGGTGAACGCCGACGGCGGAGTCAGCAGCGGATTCGGGAAGCTCAGCCACTGGTTGTCGTCGCCGTCGTAGATGCGCACCGGATCGGTGAACGGCGACGCCGGGATCTGGATCCGTCCGAGCATCTGCCCGAGGAACCATCCTGCGGTCATGGTGCGCCGTTCGGCGTCGGTCATCGGCAGCGACGCCGACAACGGCCGCGAGCGGCGATAGCGCCAGAACGCCCCACGGCCCGGACCGGCGGTCTGCGCCCACTGCTGCGCGGCCGGCTTGAGCACCGAATCGAACACCAGCGGCGAGTAGTTCGGATAGGACCCGAAGATGTCGATACGGGTGACGCTGTCCTCGTCGGACAGCGACCGGCTGTAGTTGTCCTTGGTGGCCTGGTCGATACGCGGGTTGGCGCGCAGCACCTCGGCCAACGTCTCGGCCACGGGCTGGCCGGCGAACGGGATCTCGGAGAACTTGTACCGGTACTCGACCTGCTGGCCGGGGTGCACCCGCTGCAACGCCTGGTCGTTGACACTGGCCAGCGGCCGGGCCAGCGACAGGGCCTCGGCGAACTTGGTGTCGATGTCACGACGCCGATTGACCAGCTCCGATTCCGAGGCGCCCGCGCCCTGCACGTAGTCCCGCAACGAGACTTTGCAGAACTCCTCGAACGACTCGCCGGGCCGCCCCACGTAGAGCCGGGCCCGCGCCAGCAGTTCGGCGGGCCGGGTGTGCACGTCGAACTGCGCCATCGACGGCACCCGCGGCCGCCCGTTCTCCGGGTCGGTCCCCAATGCCCGGGTCACCCACGTCGCGGTGCGTTCGATGAGCCCGCCCGGCGCTGCCGTGCCGCCGGTGGTCTGCCACAGGCCGAGGATCACCCGGGTGGTGGCGTCGTCGACGGCGGTGCGCAGCGGAATCATCGCGTTCGAACCGCCCACCGCCTTGGGCAGGTCGGTTTCGTAGCGCTGCTTGAACGCCGAGGAGCTGATCAGCAGCACCTCGTTGTTGGCTTCGGCGAACCGTGAGGGCACGAGCTCGTCGGCGTCGGACGGCCACGCCACGTACTGGTCGGTGGACAGGCGGGCCAGGCCGACGTCTGACGGCGGCTCGGACCGGGCCTTCTCCAGCAGGATCATCGCCTCGCCCAGCGCATCGCGCAGCGGCGCCAGCAATTCGGCGCCCATCACCCGCAGCACATCGGCCATCCGGGCCGCGGCGTCGGCGTAGAGCTGGCGGCGCACCGTCGACCGGAAACCATCCAGTGCGATGCCCAGCACCTGGTCGGCGTTGGTCATCACACCGCGCAGCGACCGCAGGGCGGCGTCGACCTGCGGAGGGATCGCGACGATATCGGGCGGGCCCATGGCGCCGAGTTGTGCGATGCCGGGCGCCAGCACGCTGTCGAGGTGCAGGCGCAGCCGGTCGATCAGCTCGCGGGCGTAGGGCAGGCCGAGCGAGGCGGCCGCGGTACCGACCATCTGCTCCACCTGGTCGGCGAACTCCCGGTGCCAGGAGAACACCATCGCGTATGCGGTCTCGGAGCAGGCCCGGGCCAGGTCGGCGCGCCGGTTCATGACGGCCTGACGGAACACCGGCACCCACTGCTCGGCGGACATGCCCTGGGGGTTGGGCAGGTAGCCGCGCAGTTGCCGCTCGATCAGCCCGTTGACGGTGGAGGACACCGCCTCGGGTGGGAAGGCGCCGTTGGCGATCCAGTTACCCAGGATGCCGACGCGGGCCTGCTCGTCGCCTGCCGCGGCCGGCATCCGCAGCTCGTTGCAGTGCGCCTGCCACTGGCTACTCAACAGCGTGTCCAGCTGTTCGTTGCTGGACGCCGGATTGCCGGCCTGCAGGTGCCCGAACGACAGCTTGTCGGCACAGCTGCGGGCCAGGCGCTGCGCGGCGTACTCGGCGTACCGGTCCCGTCCCATGCTCAGACTGGAGAAACCGTAAGTGCCCCACGGCAACACATCCCACGACGAGATACCCCAGCCGAGCACGTCACGGTCCCCGGTCGGGGACGCGGTGTTGCCGAGGTCGTAGGACACGAACTGGTCGCTGGCCTTACCGCTCATCATCAGGCCGGCCAACCCGCGGGCCAGACCGCGGTACACCGCGTACTGGGAGCCGTCGCCGAACAGCGTGCGGTCGGCGCCGATGTAGCGGCCCACCGGGAAGACGCGGGCGAACGGAATCGGCTCGCCGTCACCGTGATGCTGGCCCAACGCCCGCAGGATGCGCACGTCGTGTTCGCGGGCCGCGCCGGTCTGGCTGGCGACGATCTCGCCCAGCATGGCCAGCGCGTTGGCCCGGACACCGATCCGCGCGCTCTCCGGCAGCGACTCGAAGATGTCGGGGGTCACCATGAAGACGCCCATCAGCTTCGGGTCCAGGCCGGTGACGAGGGTCAGCAGCCGGCAGATGTCCAGCGCCATCGACGCGCCCGCACCGCCGGCCATCGACGACACCACGAGCACCAGCGGCGGCTCGTTGGGGTCGAACCGGCCCATGCCGGGCACGCTGACCGTCGACATCTCCGAGATGGTCTCGACCCGGAACAACGCATCCCAGGCCGCCTGCAGCCGGGCATGGATCTCACTGGCCTTGCTCAGCGTGATCATCCGGCCGATGGCGCGGTACTGCCCCGCGCCTGCCGAGATCGGGTTCGTCACCTCTTGCGGATTGCGCGGCGCCCAGGTGGCGATCGCGTCCAGCGCACCGTCGGCGGCCAGCCGCTGCGACAGTGCGCCGTCGAGG
This sequence comes from Mycolicibacterium peregrinum, assembly GCF_001665785.1. GTDB lineage: Bacteria > Actinomycetota > Actinomycetes > Mycobacteriales > Mycobacteriaceae > Mycobacterium > Mycobacterium peregrinum_A. The sequence continues at coordinate 2,178 of NZ_LZSO01000020.1, read as the reverse complement.
ATCGCGTAGCTGCTGCCCTGCGGACCACAACCGATGTAGCTGCCGCCCTGCGCGGGCACGTTGGCGAGACCCTCAGGCCCCGATTCGGCGGCGCTGGGCACGTCGATGTGCACGAACTGCCAACCCGACAGCACCTTGTCGACGCCGGCGGCGTGCAGTTCGGAGCGAAGCTGGTCCATCATGAACGCCAGCGTGGCGCCACCCGAACCGCCGCATCCCACTACCAGGAATCGTCGCATCAGGCTCCTTCTCCAAACGGATTGAACGGATCGCTGTCATACCGCTGTGGTTGGGCCGGCCCAGGCCGACCGGGTCCGGGCCCCGACGGCGGCGGGCCCGACGGGGGCGGCCCCATCGACGGCGGGCCCGACGGTTGTGCACCGTCGGCGAACGGGTCGTAGCCAACCGGCGCTCCCACGGCGGTGTCACCGAACGGAGATGCGCCCGGTCCGGCATCGTCGTGCGGTGACGCCAGCCCGGCCTGGACCGCCCGCAACCGCAGGCCGTTGAGGACCTCGGGCAGCCGGCGCGCCACCTCTTCGTAGAGCTTTTCCCGCGCCGCGATGTCCGTGTTGCCGCTGACCAGCAACAACACTTCGGCCTCGGTGGACGGCCCACGCGGATCGTGCAACACCACCCAGGTGTTGTGCACCGCCAGAGGCAGCACCGCGTGCAGGCCCGTGGCGTCGGTGGCAGGCAATTCGGAACCGGTGGTGACCAGGTGGCCGGCGTCGACGCTGACGTGGCCCGCGCCGAACGGGCTGCGGCCCAGCACTACGGTCAGCGTCGTTCCCAGCACCGAGAGGCGACGCGTACCGCCGGCCAGCCCGGGTACCGGATTGACCAGGTCGGTGTCGACCATCGCGAACGGTTCGCCGTCCCGCAGCGCGATGTCCGAGCGCACCTCGGCCCGGATCCGTTCGGCCAACAGCGGGATGTCGGGGATCTTGCTCACCCACCACTTCGACAGGTACAGCAACCCCAGCGGGATGCCGGGGCCGAGCAGGAGCGCGGCGATGAGCACGAGCACGAAGTTGACGGTGCTCAACGGCTTGATCAGCGATGCGGTGAACGGCACCTGAACCGTCTGCGAGTCGTCGGGGTTCTCCAGCGCGGCGACGTGCAGTGGGACCGTGCCGTTGAGGCCGCCGTGCCCGTCCTGCTCGGTGCGCAGGCTGACTTCCAGCTTCCCGGTCTGCCCCTCCTGCAGCTTCAGGCAGTTGCCCGGCGAGTTCGCCGCCGAGGTCACCTTCGGTGTGCCGATGCCCTCCGGGCCGGCCTCTACCGTGACGGCGTCGGAATCGGCGATCCACACGCAGCCCGGCCCGGTGATGTTCAGCGACGCCGTCGCTCCCTGTGCGGCCTCGACGCTGCCGAAGTCGATCCGCTCGCCCGGCGACGGCAGGCCCAGCTTCGGCAGGATCTGCAGGTTGACGTCGACGTTCTGCGGCGACAGCTGGGTACCGGGCGCAACCTGCACACCCGTCAGGTCCACTGCTGGTGCGGTGGTGACCACCAATGACATCTTCAACGTGGCCGGGCCGGGCTCGACCTGGCTCAGATCGACCTTCACCGGTTTGCCGATGTCCTCCTTCGGGACATTGGCGAGCAGTTCGATGGGTGCGGCCCCGGCCGGCACCAGTTGCGCCGACAGCGTGGCCGAACCAACCAGATCGGTGGGCGTCATCGGTTTGTTCTGCCCGTCGACGAGGCCGAAGGTCACCCCGTCCAGGGTCTGACCGCTGTGCCACGTGACGTCAGGCCCCTTCTTACCGTCGCTGCTGACCAGGGCCGGGAAGATGTCGGTGGAGATGTGGATGCTGACCTTCGACACCGCGTCGGGGTGCTTACCGGCCGTGTCGACGTAGACGATGCCCCACTGGCCGATCCACTCCCCGCCGCCGGTGTTCTGCATGACGATGTTCTGTCCGGTCTCGGACAGCCACTCGTACGTCACCTTGACGCCCGCGACGTCGATGTCGGTCGAGCCGTCTTTGCGCGGCAGCTCGACCGTCTGTCCCGACGGTGACACCAGGTAGGGCACCACGCCGGGCATGTCCCCGGATCCGAGGATGGTCACCGACTTGATCGAGCGGTCCAGCACGAAGTTGTGCCTGGCTTCCGGGCACACCTGCAGCTGACACACCGCACCCTGGCTCTCGACGCCCGGGTCCGGGT
>NZ_LZSO01000019.1 GCF_001665785.1 Mycolicibacterium peregrinum | reverse complement strand
AATGTGTATAAGAGACAGCCGCACCCCCTGCCCCAGGAGGCACCCCATGAGCGCTCGGAGGTCATTGACGCGCCTGACCGTGATAGCTGCCTGCGCAGCGGCGACCCTAACGGGCTGTGCGTTCCACGGACTGAACTCGCTGCCCCTGCCCGGCACGGTGGGGCGCGGGGCTGACGCCACGACCTATCATGTTGAGCTCGCCAATATCGGTACGCTGGAGGCCAATTCGCCTGTCATGATCGGCGATGTCATCGTGGGCAGCGTCTCCCGCATGGTGGTGAAGGGCTGGCACGCGGACGTGGAGGTCTCGGTCAAGCCCGACGTCGTCGTTCCGGCCAACGCGGTCGCCACCGTCGGTCAGACCAGCCTGCTGGGGTCCATGCACATCGCACTCGACCCTCCGCTGGGGCAGTCGCCGTCAGGACGGCTGTCGCCGGGCGCCACGCTCGAGCTCAACCAGACTTCGACTTATCCGTCGACCGAACAGACCTTGTCGTCGCTGTCGGTGCTCGTCAACGGTGGCGGTCTGGGCAAGATCGGCGACCTGGTCACCGAATTCAACGCAGCGCTGGGCGGCCGTGAAGACCAGATTCGCGATCTGCTCACCCGACTCGACGACATCGTCGGGATGTTCGCCAACCAGCGCGACGACATCAACGCTTCGATCACGGCACTGAACCGGCTGGCGGGCACGCTGTCCGGGCAGCAGGAGGTGATCACCACGGCGCTGCAACGGATCCCTCCGGCCTTGGACGTCCTGGTGAAGGAACGCCCCCGTATCACCACGGCTTTGGAGAAGTTCGGGCAGTTCAGCGACACCGCGACCAAGCTCGTCCATGCCACGCGGGATGATCTACTGACCAACCTGCGCAACCTTGAACCCACAGTGAAGGCACTCGCCGACGTCGGCCCGAATCTGGGCACCGTGTTGGCCTACGCACCGGCTTTCCCCTATCCGCAGAACTTCATCGACCGGGCGATTCGCGGGGACTACCTCAACCAGTTCATCACCTTCGACTTCACCGTCCCGCGGCTGAAGAGGGGGTTGTTCCTGGGGACCAGATGGGGTCAGGAGGGCTTGCCGTTGACACCGGCTCCCGGCGATCCCTGGTTCTCGAACTACACCAAGGATCCCCTGAACATGCCACTGACTCCGCCACCACCCGCAGTGGCGACGATGCCGCCGCTGGTCGACCCGGCTCCGGACGAAGGGCAGGCGGATCCGCCCGCCGCAACACCGCCTTCCGACCCTGCGGCAGCGCCGAACGGAGGTGGCAACTGATGCTCACCCGTTTTGTCCGAGTTCAGCTGGTCATCTTCGCGGTGGCGTCGGTGATCGGGATGGCCCTGATGGGCATCGTGTACATGCAGGCACCCACCCTGCTGGGGATCGGGCGGATGACGGTGACCCTGCAACTGCCCGGAACCGGTGGGCTGTACCAGTTCTCGAACGTGACGTACCGAGGCGTGCAGATGGGGAAGGTCACCGAGGTGCGGCCCACCCGTGACGGAGCGGTGGCCACCCTGTCGCTGAACACGTCGCCCAAGGTGCCCGCGGACCTGCACGCCGCGGTCCTCAGCGTGTCGGCAGTGGGCGAGCAGTACGTCGATCTGCAGCCCCGCAACGACTCGGGACCGTATCTCCACGACGGGTCGGTCATCCCGGCATCGAGCACGTCGATTCCCCAAGCCGTGGGGCCGATGCTCGATCAGGTCAGTTCACTCATGGGCAGCATCCCGAAGGACAAGATCAGCCCGCTGCTCGACGAAACCTTCAAGGCGTTCAACGGGACCGGAAATGACATGGGAGCGCTGCTGGACTCCTCGTCGAGACTGATCAACGAGGCGAATGCTGCTTCCGATCAGTCCCGGGCACTCATCGACGACGGTGCGCCCTTGCTCGACGGGCAGGCCGAGTCGGTCGATGCGATCCGCACCTGGGCCCGGAGCATGGCCGGAATAACCAAGCAGGTCGCTGACGACGACCAGCATGTGCGCACCCTGTTGAAGGACGGGCCGGGAACCGCCGACGAAGCGTCCCGCTTGTTCAATCAAGTCAAGCCCACGTTGCCTCTGTTGCTCGCCAACCTCACGAGCCTGGGTCAGGTCGGGGTGACTTATCATCCCTCGCTGGAGCAACTGCTGGTCCTGCTGCCCCCGGTCGTGGCCTCTACACAGTCATACGGAGCACCGAAGAACAACCCGGTTGGAATGTCGCTGGGAGACTTCACCCTCAACATCGGAGATCCGCCTGCGTGCACCGTCGGATTCCTACCGCCGTCGGCGTGGCGGTCTCCGGAGGACACCAGCGACATCGACACTCCTGACGGGTTGTACTGCAAACTGCCGCAGGATTCGCCGATCGGCGTCCGCGGAGCGCGCAACTACCCGTGCATGGGGAAACCCGGGAAACGTGCCCCCACCGTCGAAATCTGTGACAGCGACCGGCCGTACGAGCCACTGGCGATGCGTCAGCACCCGCTCGGCCCCTACCCGATCGATCCCAATCTGCTGGCGCAGGGGATAGCGCCCGATTCGCGCGCGGATCGGGATGCCGCCATCCACGGACCGGTCGAGGACACCCCGATGCCGCCGGCTGCCGTGCCTGCCGCGCCTGCGGCACCGCCCGAGGCGCCGGTCCTGCCGCCGGTCGCGCCGCCGGCAGGTGAGGTGCCTGCGAGCCCGGACGCGCCCACGATGGCGCCGAGTGCGTTCACTCCCAACGGATCTGCCGGCCCGTCGGTCGCGATCGCCACCTACGACCCGCGCACGGGCCGGTACGCCACACCGGACGGCAAGGTGTACCGGCAGACCGATCTGGTGCCGCAGACCGGCGACCCGACGTGGAAAGACCTATTCACCACCTGAGTGTCGGTGAATGCCAAAACCCCCGCAATGGAAGCCATTGCGGGGGTTCGACATACCTGGCCAAGTGGCTGAAAAGCCGTCCGGTCAGTCTGTTTTCACGAGTTTGAACGGCATCGTGATGAAGACGACCCTGCTGCTGCCACACGACCCGCTGACGCCGGTGGTCGAGTCCTCGCCCAGCAGTGTCGTCGACGCCGGATCGGTTGCGGTGGCGTCCGCGTTGGAGGGGAAGAAGCGGTATACCTGCAGGCCGGGGCCTGCGGTGCCGTCCCCGCATGGCTGCCAGTTGTCGACCGTCTTCTTGACGAACCAGACGCCGCTCTTCTTGTAGATCGGCGCGCTCCAGCCCCAGTCGGTGTCGACGGTGCCGGTGCACTCGCTGGGATAACTGCACGTCGTGGAGATCGTCCAGGTACCACGAATGCTGGCCTCGTCGTGGAAGATGTCGTTCGTTTTCGCCCACTCGCCGTTCGACGTGGCGGTGTACGTGCCGTTGAGGCCCCAACTCGGAGATGCCGCGGCAACCGGGCTGCACAAGCCGGCCACCCCGGTGGCGGTGAGCACCGCCGCCCCAATGAACGCACTCGACACCCGCATGACCAAACTCCTCTGTACGCCGGCCACCGGTGGTCGCCGCGGCAGTGTTCACTGTGCAACTTCTCCCGCCTTCTGACGGACAATGTCCCACCTAGTGGGCCATGAGCTGGCAGCCGGATTCAGCCGTGCCACAGTGTCGTACGTGCGAATACCGGTGGTAGCCACGGCAGGACTGCTCGTTGCGGCGGCGATGATCGCTCCGTCGCCGGCGGGCGCAGAGCCTGTCGGCTGCAGTGAACCCTCGTGCGTACCCGGGATCACCGGTGGCGTCGTGCTCGGCGCGCCGTGCTCGGACACCGCGTACTACGTCTTCGGCACCACTTCGTGGGGCCGGGTGGTGTTCTGCGGGTCCCCGCGCCGTTACGAGCCGCGCTACTTCCGGTCGCCGCCGCTCAAAGGTATTCGCGAGGAGAACACCCCATGCACAGGTTTCGAGAACACCGTCGCCCAGGCGCCCGACGGGCTCTTCCTGAGCTGTGTGTCCAGTGACGGATCGAGCAGGTGGCTTCGTGGTGACCTGTGATGCGGGGGAGCGCGCGGTGCTGAAGCGTTGGCGCGCAGGCACTGTCAGCGCGGTTCTCGCCGCCGGCCTGGGTGCCGGTCTCGCTGTGGCGACCCCGGCATACGCCGACGAAGAGCCGATGCCCCACCGCGTGACCTACACGGTCACCGCGGAGCAGCCGACAACCGTCGGTATCTACTTCCGCGAGGTCGACCCGCCGACGTGGGCCGACTACAGCCACAATCCCTACGAGTTCAGCCCCAGGGACGATCTGACGCTGGAACCGGGAAAGCCCTGGATCCGCGAGACGATGCTCGCCGACCCCATGAAATGGGCCATGGTTACCGTCACCACGGCCGGATTGGCTCCGCAACCCAGCCAGACTCTGCGTTGCGAGCTGGCCATCGACGGGATCGTCATCCACCGCGCTGCCGGCCCCAAAGGGGCGTTGTGCTCATTGCGGAATTGGTGATGGTGACGATCCGTCAGCACGGATTTGTCCGCTGGGTGGGACACCGCCGTCGACAACGGTTCCGGCCGCATTAGCGTCCCGCCGAGACCAACCGGAGGTGCACTATGCGGTTACTCAGCCGCCCCGACGAGGAAACTGAGCCGACCGTGCTCGATGACGTCGACGACACCGACTCGCCGCTGAGCGACGACGACGTCGATTCGTCAGATCAGGACGCCCCTCCGGACGAGGAAGACACTGACGACCAGGCGTCGGCTTCCGACGAAAAACGCAGATGGCAACCGAAACTCGCGACAGTGCTCGCCGGTGTCGCCATCCTTGTCAGCGGTGCATTGCTGGCAGCCAGCGGATACGTGATCTGGTTTCACCAGCAGACCGACCGTGAGCAGCAGCGCCGCGCGGAATTCTCGGCAGCGGCGTCGCAAGCTGCCGTCACCCTGATGTCGATCGACAGCGCCAAGGCGGAGGACAACGTCAAGCAGATCGTCGACAACTCGACCGGACAGTTCAAAGAGGACATTGAATCGTCGGCCGAGGACCTGGTGAGAGCCGCGCAGGATTCGAAGGCGACGACGAAGGCCACGGCAAAAGCCACGGCTGTCCAGTCGATGGATGCGGACTCCGCGGTCGTCCTCGTCAGCACCGCAACCACGGTGAGCAACTCGGCCGGCGCCAATCAGCAGCTGCGCAACTGGCGGCTGAGCGTCACGATGGTCCGAGACGGGGGACAGATCAAGATGTCGAAGGTGGAGTTCGTCCCGTGAGTACCAGCACAGCAGAACCCAGTGCCAGCATCGAATCTGACGCCGGAATCCCCTCGGACGCCGCAACGATCCCCGAGGAGTCGCAGGCCGCCGAAGTCGACGCGAGCCCCGAGGAGCCAACACAGGTCAAGGAGCGGTGGGTCCATCGCGTTGCCCGGCGGTGGCGACCGATCGCGGTCGTCTGTCTACTGCTGGCCTCGGCGAGCTCAGCGGCAGCGCTCTATTTCGGTGTGTACCGCGCCGATCATGGGAGTGCCGCAGTGTCTGCGACGGTCGTCGATGCGGCTTCCGAAGGTTCAGTCGCGTTGTTGTCCTATGCGCCAGACAGTTTGGATCAGGACTTCGCTACGGCGAAATCCAAACTGACCGGTGACTTCCTGGATTACTACAGCGAGTTCGCCAACAAGTTCGTCGCGCCGGCAGCCAAGCAGAAGGACATACACGCGACTGCGTCGGTTGTCCGCGCGGCTCCGGTCATCGTGCAGTCCGACACCGCGGAGGTGTTGGTCTATCTGAACCAGGCGACAACCAGCCGCGACAACCCGGAACCGGCACAGGCCGCCAGTGCCGTGAAGGTTGGGCTCACGAAAATCGATGGGAGTTGGCTGATCTCGTCGTTCAACCCGATCTAGCGGGCCCATTCGATCGCCCCCCGGATGTATTGCCTCGCTAGGGTCCGCGTACGCCCTTGCCTGCGCCGGTGTAGTCGTTGCCGATGCGTTGCCATGGGTCGGGGTGGTCGAGTAGTGCCCAGGCGGGTGGG
>NZ_LZSO01000018.1 GCF_001665785.1 Mycolicibacterium peregrinum | reverse complement strand
GTCGCGGCCTTCTTCGCCGCCGCCTTCTTGACTGCGGCCTTCTTGGCGGGTGCCTTGACTGCAGCCTTCTTGGCGGCCTTGGCCGGGGCCTTCTTGGCCGGAGTTTTCTTGGCGGGAGCCTTCTTCGCGGCGGCCTTCTTGGCCGGCGGAGGGCCGGGTTTGGGGGCCGGAGTGGGAGAGGCCGGAGTGGGCGGAGCAGGATCCGCGCCGGCCGCTGACGCGTCGGCCGCAGCCGACTCGGCCCCGGTTTCGGGCTTCTCGGCGGGTTGATCCTGCTGCTCTGCCATCTGGCTGCTCCTTTGCAGTATCCGGTGTTCCGCGCGAGCGCGGTGGGTAGGGCCGGCAGTGTTTCCCATCATGCCAGGCGCCGCAGCGGTCAACCCGTGACGGCCAGAACCGCGGCGAGGGTGACCGCCACAGCCATGATGCCCAACTCCACCAACGAACGGTTCTGCGACAGTGCGGCGCTGCTGCGATGGGCTCGTGCCGCAGGCAGCCACTGCGACCGGTTACGCCAGGCCAACACCAGCAGAGCCGCGGTGACGACCATCTTTGCCGTCAACACCTGGCCGTAGGGAGTCGTCCAGAGGTCGGCCGGCGAGTTCAACCTGATCGCCGCCCCGGCCACGCCGGCGACCAGCAGCACGCCCACGCACGACAGAGACAACTGCGAGAACCTTGGCAACACCCTCGCCCACTGACCCCGGTGCGTCACGGTGAGCACCAGGGCGGCGAGGACACCGCACCACACCGCGGCGGCCAGTGCGTGCACCGCCACGGCCATTCCGCCGACCGGACTCTCGGAGAGATGCCCGGTCAGCGTCCTGGCCGCCATACCGACTGCCGCCAGACCGAGCGTGACGACCGTTGTGGTCGCACCGCGCGGGGCCAGGATCGCCACCGCAGCGACGATCAACGCGGCCGCCATACCGACCAGCCCCGAACGACCCGCGGTCGTATGGAGGCCGAAGTCGGTCAAGGTGTGGACGCCGATCTGCCAGAACCCGACGCCCGCCGTCTGCGCCGCCTCCACAGTCAGCCGCACGACCTCGGTCAACAGCCAGGCGGCTGCCACCAGCCCGAGCGGTCCCGCGGCTCTGCGACGCAATTCGGCGCGGTAACGGTCGGATTCGAGCAGCGGCACCGCGGCCAGGCCGAGGGTCACGATGGCGGCGCCGTCAGCCAGCGCCCGGATCAGCGCGCCGGTCACCGTTGGCGTCGGACCGCCCACCAGGCTCCGCCGCCGACGAGTACGACGGCGACCAGCACGAACGGCCACACCACGATGCCGCCGTCGGACTGCGCAGGCGTCGATGCGGCCGCGCCCGGTGTGCCCGATCCGGCCACCGTCAGGTCGAACGACCAGGAACCCGAAACCACGTGGCCGTCGGCAGAAGTCACCCGGTAATTGACCGTGTAGGTCCCCGCCGGGCCGAGCGGGCGGACCCCGACGCTGAGCACCGCGCCGGCCACCGTCGGATCGCCCTCGGACCACAGGTTGTTGTCCGGCCCGACGACCGTCATGTTGGCGAAGGCGGGCTGCAGCGCCTCGTTGAACGTGGCGCTCACCCGTGGCGGTGAGCTGCTCAGCGAGGAATGTTCAGCCGGGTCGGCCGCGATCCGGGCCGCATGTGCGAACGCAGCAGGGGCCCCGAGCAGTGCGGACGCGGCCAGGATCAGTCCGCTCAGAAAGGCGGCCGCCAGGCGGCTCATGACCGGCGCCGGTTCAGCATGGACACGACCACTGCGGCCGCCGCCACGATCAACGCTCCGCCGGCGAGCCAGCGCGCGGAGTTGTCGACGGTGCCTGCGGGCTGTGCGACGGCAGGAGCGGTCTGGCCGGGATCCGGAGCGGCCTCGGTTCCGGTGAGTGCCAGCTGTGGAGCCGGGTGCTCGGGCTCACTGCCATCGGGCAGGGGCGGCTGATCCCAATGGACCACCGAGCCGTCGGAGTAGGTCTGGGTGACGGGAAAGCTCGCGGTCGCCGCGTCGGGAAGCTTGACCGACACCCGGAACAGCGCGAACTGCTCGGATGAGATGCCCACCCCGGGCGCCGCCGTCCACGTCACCGTCCGGACCGTGCCCGCCGCGGTGTCACGGTCGAGCTTGGCGGCCCAGCCCGGCATCACCTCGGTGCGGGCCGAGGCCACGTTGGGCAGGTCGACCTTCAATTGTGTTGTCAGCGCACCGGTATCGGACTCGCCGGGAACCCGGAAGGTCAGTACCGAGGTGGTCCCCGGCGTCGGATTGTCGGCGTCGACGTGGACATGGGCCCAGGCCGGTGCGGCGGTGAGCAGACCGGTGACGGCTACCGCGGCGGTCGTGAGTAGGGCGCGCGAGGACGCCCCGGTGAAGGGTTGCATTGGTGTCTTTCGTGGGTCGGGTCGGATGGTCAGGCGATGACGCCGACCGGCGGACCCCGATGCGACACCGAAGCGGCGAGGAGACGGGCTGAGTGCAACGGCTGATCAGCGCTGCGTGCCGTGCCGCCGACCGCCAATCCGGGTACGACGCGGCCATTCCGCACCATCACGCGGACCACCCGCGAAACCGCTGCAGACAGGCGCGCACCACAAGCGATCAGACCCGCGCCGAGCGACACCGCTGCCACATGCGCGCTCAACATGGCCACGCCCGGCTGAGCGTCGTGCGCGTGACCGGCCGTGGCCAACAACGCGTGCGCCAGCAGTTGGCCGGTACCCAGGAGGCCCCACAGCACCGCGGTGCGGTTCGCGCCGGCCAGGGTCGCGGCCAACGCACCCAATGTCACCGAGAGCACCAGGAGTTGGGCAGCCACGGCCCCGTCCGGCGGCAGGCCGCCCCCGGCGACGCCATGGGCGGCGATGGCCAGCGCAGCGGTGAGTGCGCCGACGGCCGTACCGCGCAGCGGGGCTGCGGAGTCGATACGGGCGGCGCCGGTCATGGAGCTGAGCTAGACCAACCCGAGCCGAGCCATCAGATCGGCATCGATGCCGTCGAGCTGAGCGGCGATCGCCGCGTGGGCACCCCGGCGGCGTGCGGTCGGCATGTTCTCGGCCGCCGTCACCGCTGCGGCCAGATCGGTGAGCCGCTCGTTGATCGCCGACACGAACTGCTTCGTCTCGGCATCCTTGGGCTTCTTGTCGGCGACCTGTCGCAGGGTCTGCTCGGCCCCGGAAATGCGCGCGGACAACTCGGCGCCGTGTCCGGAGAACTGACCGAGCTGGGCCAGCGGGACGCCGAGACGATCGGCACGACGTTCGTCCAGGGCGCCTCGGGCGGCCGTGGCGGCCCGGTAGATCAACGGCACGAGCACCGGTGCCAGCAAACGTGTGACGGTGAGTACGCGGCGAATCCGGGTGGGGGAGAGCAGACGTCCCTCACGGGCCGCCTTCAACTCGGTCTCGGCGACTTTGAGGGCATTGCGGTCACTGTCCCGCTGCGCTTTGACCTGAGCTTTGAGGGCCCGCTGCGCAGATCTTTGATCCGACTTGATGCGACGAGCCTCATTCTTTGCGGTGAGCCGGGCCTCCAGCTTGGCCTTGGCCTTGATGGCGCGGGCTTCGGCGCGGCGGGTGGCGCGGCTTTTTCGTCGCGTGAACAGGCCCATTCCGGTTGCCTCCCGGTCAATTCGTCGTGTGTTCGTGGTCACCGCAGAACTGCTGCAGACCCACAGTATCGTCCGGTGGATTTGCTCTGCTGCGGCTCCCCGCTACGAGCCCGGGTAATCGCCGCAGCTAGCAAATTTGGACTGCCCTATTGTGCAAGAATCAGATTCATCAATCGAAGCTGTTGGGCGGTGCGCGAAAGGGTGGTGACAACGTGCGTTCGCGGTTGCGCGTCGCCGCCTCGACCGGTCTGGTGCTTACGGGCCTGATCACCGCCGGTGTCGGAGGGGCATTGGCGTTTGCCGATCCCGATCGGGGTCGGCCCGATAGCGGCCAGGGCTCCTCGAACAGCGCCGGCAACGGCCACGACGGGCACGGCGGCAAGGACCATGGCCAAGGTCACTCCCAGGACGGCGACTCCCAGGGCGAGGACGGCGACGGCAGCGGCTCGCCGGGCACGCGTCCGTCCCACAGCGGCACCCGTCCCACCGGCAAGCCGACCAAGACAACCGGCCGGCCGACCAAGCCAACCGGCAAACCTTCTGAAAGCGGAGGGCCGACGGGAACAGGTCAGCCCTCCGGGACCGGCACACCCCCGCAAACGGGGACGGGCACGGGTACGGCCACCGCGACGGCCTCCGGCACCGAGACGCCACCCACCTCGAACCCGTCGGAGACTTCAGCGGAGCCGACCACTTCCGAGGCCACAACGACATCTGGGACGACAGCTGGGACAACCGCGCCGACTACGCCATCGACGACTCAAATGACATCGACCACGGAGTCGACCACGGTGACCACCACGAAGTCCACCGAGCCGACGACCACGAAGACGACCCCATCGACATCCGAGACGACCTCGGCTACGACCCCATCGACATCCGAGACGACCTCGGCTACGACGTCTCCGACAACGGCGACCACCACGACCCTCGTCGGCGGCGCAGCAGGCGGCGGCGGCGGCGGAGGCGGTGTCCCGGCGCCGTTCAACTACCCGCGCCCTCCGGACATGTACGTGTCGGCAGCGCAGGCACAGGCTCCCGACGTGGCTGTGCCACCCCCGCCCGGACTGGCCGCAGCGGCCGGGGTGCCGCCGATCGCCGTCCCGGTGATCGCCCTGCCGGTCGTCGTGCCGCCGCTCGCAGTCCCGTTGGGCGCTCCGGGCTCTGACCACGGGCCGCAGTCCGGGCCATGGTCGGGACCGGTGCAGCCCAGCATCAAGATGCGCACCGGGTCGCCGCCGCCCGCCGCCGTCGGGTTGGACGCCGCGATGCCCGTGGCCTTCCGGGCGGGGTATGCGGACTACCTGCGCACCGCGAACACGATGGAACTCGCGGCAGTCGCGCTGCCCGGAGTTACCGGGATGATGGCCCTGACCGGCCTCGGTGGATTCGTGGGCTACCGGCAGGCGAAAGCCGGCCGTACGGTCCGAATCGATGCCAGTCGGTTCATGAGTTAGCACGACTTGGAAGAATCCAGGGTGGAAAGGGGGATCATGTCAGCCAGTCGAAGCGTCACGCGCGCTGTCAACGAGGTTCTCGACCTCGCCCCGCGACAGGGTGAAGTCACGTTGACCCGTCTGGTCGACGCGGTGAGTGAAGATCGCGGCAGACCCATCGAGCTGACCATGGCCGAACTTCCACCCGGGGTGTGCGGACAGTGGCGGCAGTACGCCGACCGCGACGTCTTCCTCATCCAGCAGGGTCTGCCGGCCTGGGACCGCACCCTGGCTCACGAACTCGGACACCTGGTCCTGGGCCACGAAGGCATCTCGATCGTCGACGCAGCCGCCGCCACCGCAGAGGTGGCCACCTCTGATCTGATCAGTTACATGCTCAACCAGCGGACCGGCTGTATGGGACCCAACGGCGAGGACATCGAGCAGGAGGCCGAGGATTTCGCCGCGCTCCTGCTCTACCGCCTCGGCCGGTTGCCGTCCGACCGGTCGTCGATCGTGCAGGTCCGCCTCGGAGAGGCGTTTGGTTGATCGTCTGGGTGATCGCCGGCCTGCTCGGTCTGGCTACCGGCCTGCGCATCGGTTGGGCTCTGGTCAACAAGCAATCCTTGGTGAGCTCCGCGATGATCCTGTCGTTGGGCAGCCTCGGTGTCGTAGCCGCGCTGAACTGGGAGCCGCTCGCCCTGCTGATCGACACGGTGGTGCACTGGCCCAACATCGCAGCCGGCCTCAGCCAGGTCGCGCTGATCGCCTGTGCGGCAGGCAGTTGCGTCATGATCACGACCGCCTCCTCGAGCCGTTCAGCCACGCTCACCCGTCGAATCGCGCTGATCCAGTACGGCATTGCCTGCGTCGTCGCGGTGATCAGCCTGGTGATCTTCTTCGGCGCAGGCAGGCAACCGGAGATGTCCCCGGCCGAGTACCTGCGGCGGGACCTCGGGTCCCACGGTGCGTCGTGGCTGCTGCCACTGCTCTACGTGTTCCTGGCGCTCACCCTGGTGGTCTGGGCCGGCCTGCGCTACTCGAACCGCAGCCGGCGTGGACGGGCACTCTTCCTGTTCACCGTCGGCATGGTGCTGATCGTGGCTGCCAGCGGCTTCGTCCTACTCAAAGCCGTCGGCCGGACCGAACCCGTCGGAGTCGGCGCCGCAGCCACCCTTCTCGGTTGTGCGATGGTCGTCGTGGCTGCCGGATCACTGCTGCCGAGCGTGGAGGACTGGTTCGGTGCGCACCACGAATTGCGGACCATCAAGCCACTTCTGAACGAATTGGCCCGGCGCCAGCCCGATGTCGGCATCGGTGTGCGTCCGCGCGGACCGTTGGTGTTCCGCGTCGCCGAACGGATGTCGCTGATCTCCGATGCGCTCTACCTGGAGGCAACCGCCGCTGATGCGCGGCAGCATGAGTCCGCTGCGCCGCGGGGCTCAAGCACATCGGGGAAGTCAAGCGACACAACGCAATTGGACGAGGTGGAGCGACCCGACGTGCCGCCACGGGAGCAGGCCGAGGCCATCGCCCAGTGGATCTACGACACCCGCGAGGGTGACAAGGATTCCGAGTTTCCGGGGCTTGCCTGGTTGAGCCAGCCCGAATCGTATTCCGACCGGGAATGGATTCTCGCGATTTCCGATCGCTACCGGGAAATGAACGGCACGGCGACACGCAGCTGAAACCCACGTCAGTGGAGCCGGATGGGCCCCACTGACGTGGGTTTCAGCGCACGACGGTGCCGGCCGAAACCGACGAATCAGTCGTCGAGGTGTTCCCGGCGGCGCAGTTCATCGACCTTCTGGACCAGATCCTGCTGAGCTTCGTTGGACAGCCCGACAGTACGGGCAGCGATCCGGCGGATCCCCTCGTCACGCATGCTGGCCAGCCAGGTCAGTTCCTTGTCGAGCTTCTCGTAGTACTCGTCGTCGGTGAAGTAAGCCGGCTTGATCCGGAAGAAGTTGGCAAGTGCGGCCATGGTTGCCTGCGACGGGTTTGTCCGGTTGCCCGAACGGAGCTGGGACAGGTACGGAGCCGACATGGTGACGCCCTCGGACTTCAGTGCGGCGATCACCTCGGCAGACGTGTGGGGTCCGCGCCCAGGTGGATAAACCGTATCGAACAGGCGGTTTAGGCGGGCGGCGAACGTCTTGCTCATCGATTTGACCTCCACATGCTTCATGAGCGGTACGAATTAGGCGGCGTATTTGCTGACCATCGTAGCGAGTGTTGTGACGACAACCAAGTGCAAACGCCACAAAAGTTAAACTGGCTTTGCGTTTTGACCCCCTCGGCTGCGGATACCCGTGCCTTCGCCGTGAGGGGTGGGCGGGATTGCACCGTCTGGCAATGCAAAAGGTGACGGTTGCGTTGTATTGGGCGCGGTGAGCTGCGAGCACAGGGGTGCCCAATCATGATCAACTTCTTGGCGGGCAACCGACGCAGGGTCGTGACTAGCGGAAACAGATATTTGCTAGAGTACCGACCTCCGGTCGCGTCGGATTCCGCGCGAGGCCGTTGTCGGACGACGTGGAACACGTTACAGGTTGGGCGGTGGAATACCCGTCAACCCCCTTGCGCGCGATAGCCAGACGGGTCTGGCTGGATTCTGGGACCGATTCCGGAACGTAGTTGCCGGGCGGAAACGGGCGGAGGGATCCGTCGTCGCCAGACAATCACTGGCACAAATGCGGCAACGGCCACGGTTGCGGCGGGACGTCACGGCTACCTGGAGCCCGTGCAGGATCGCCGGCATCGACGATCCTGCTATGACGCTGACACCTGCGCCTGCGGACATGGCGACCTTTCGACACACCGCCGATACCTGCCGCTTGCGCGGCTCACCCAAATACGGTCGAAGGTGTCGCCCACCGCATCGCAGGTTGTCGGCCGGGCTCAAGGCCAGCGTGTCGACACGACGATTGCGGGGCTTCCGCCCTTCGCTGATCTAGAGGACCATAGCCGCTGTCTGGCCGACCCGCCAGGTTTCTTATTCATTTTCGGTAGCTGGATTCTCCTTGGTGGAGAAGATGTCCCGCTCCTGGTGTACCTACGCCGCCAAAAGCATCGCCAGAATCGCCGTATCGGGGTGACTGATCGGATCAACACCCACCTTGCTGACCATCGACGTCACCGTGCCGTCGGATTCTGCTTCCACCCAGGCCGCGCGGTGTTCCAGTCCGAGATGTGGAAGGCCGGGCAGTAACACGCAGCCAGAAGCGGCGCCGGTGCACTCGGGAAGCGACGGTGTCGTTTCCGAGGGCGGATGCAACATCAGCAGTGCCGGCGGTTGGTGCTCGGCGAAATATCCGGGCGGGACGGCGGATTCGCCGACTACCGGACCCTCCGCGATGACGATGCCGACGGTGCCGGGGCGGGGTGCCTCGGGCAATTCCTCCCGGACCCCGAAAATCGTTGTGGTGGAAAGCAACCCAGGTAGCGAGGCGACCCGGACGGTGACCATGAGAAGCTGCGCCCACTCTTTGGTCGAATCGGGCCACCGGCCCAGCACGACAAACCCTTTGAGGGCACCGCCGGAATGGAAGGGGGCGATCTCAATCGCCCGGCCGGACCCCGTCGTATCCATATCGCCTCCGGGACATCGGTGTTGGCTCGCCGGCTAACCGGTGCTCCGACACGTCTGTGGGTCGATGAGATCAGAATGCGGCAGCAACCCGGGCGGTGCAAGGCGACACGGTATCCGGACCGGTAACGAGCCGGCCAAGAACGACCGTCCCCCGAAACGAGGGCGGGGCGTCACGCAATCTGCGCGACGCCCCTTGGTGAGAGATCAGAAAACCGATCCAGCCCTCAGTCGAACCGAGACGGGAACTAGCCGAAGATCAGGCCGTTGGTCTTGGAGGTGGCCGCCGCGTAGCGGTTCTGCACGTCCTCCCAGTTCACAACGTTCCAGAACGCCTTGACGTAATCGGCCTTGACGTTCTTGTACTGCAGGTAGAAGGCGTGCTCCCACATGTCGACCTGCAACAGCGGGATGATGCCGAGCGGCACGTTGGCCTGCTGGTCGTAGAGCTGGAAGGTCAGCAGCCGGTCGCCGAGGCTGTCGTAGCCGAGCACGGCCCAACCCGAACCCTGCAGTCCGTTGGCGGCGGCGGTGAACTGCGCCTGGAACTTGTCGAACGAGCCGAACTGATCGTCGATCGCCGCGGCAAGGTCACCCGTCGGCTTGTCGCCACCGTTGGGGGACAGATTCTTCCACCAGATCGAGTGGTTCACGTGGCCGCCGAGGTGGAAGGCCAGGTTCTTCTCGTTGAGGAAGATCGCCGCGTGGTCACCGTTGGCCCGCGCCTCGTCGAGCTTGGCGACGGCGTCGTTGACGCCCTTGACGTACGCCGCGTGGTGCTTGCTGTGGTGGAGTTCGTTGATCTGCCCGGAGATGTGGGGCTCCAGCGCTCCATAGTCGTAATCCAGGTCCGGCAAGGTGTATTCAGCCACGAGATTCCTTCCTCATTATCGATCGATGGAGCCAGGCGTTCGTCAGAGATCGTCGAGTTCGAGCCTCAGGTTCGACACTCAAGATCACCGCCAACATTGCTCCATCGCAGGGCGCACCGCAAGGACGCGCGCGCCGACCACACGTATACCCGATCGGGCGTCGGTCAGAACAAGACGATGATGGCCAGCACGCCGAGCAGCAGCACTGCGATCACGCTGGCCCGAAGGAACGACATCAACTGGTTTCGGGTGTGCAGATGCCCGGACGAGTGCCATTCGGGCTGCGGAAGGGCTGATCCCGATCCGATCGGATGTGACGCCATCAACAACTCCTGACCTGCACGATCAATGCTTGCCCCCCAGTGAGTTCTGTCACAACAGCTGGTGTGACGCCGATCATAGCCCGTGTAATGGCCAGGGGAAAATCGGCCTCCGCGTCGATTTACGGGCCTGGAATCAGGCTGATCCCAAACCGGACCGGTCGTGCCGGTGACCGAGGTTTAGCCGAGTGCTTAATTTCGCTCCGCGGCGGTGGTGGTTGTTGATCGCTGCCGTGAACACCCCAGGTTTATCCACAGTGGTGGACAGCTACCGCCCAGTAACTCCCATTTCGGAGGCTTTTCTCCAGGTGCCCGCCCTGTGGATGAACCTGTGGAAACTGTGGATAGCTTTCCGTTGCTAACGCCGTGACGAGCGATCAGGGGCGGCTGCGCTCACCGGCGTCGGCATGCGAGCATTGACGGCATGGACGATGTGGAAGTCGGGCAGGCAGATATCGCTGCGGTACCCACCACGTTCGAAGGGGCTGTCGTGCTGCTCGACGTCCGTGAGGACGACGAATGGCAACGCGGTCACGCCGAAGGGGCCCAGCACATCCCGATGGGTGATGTGCCGGCGCGAATCGCCGAGATCGACCCGGACGCCGAGCTGTACGTGATCTGCCACGCGGGTGGACGGTCCCTGCGGGTGGCGAACTATCTGGCCCGCAACGGATACACCCCGGTCAATGTCGAGGGCGGCATGCTGGCGTGGGCCGGGGCCGGACGTCCCGTCATCACCGACGCCGGTGGCCCTGGAACCGTCTGACCGCCAAGGACCTGTTCAGAGATCGTGGCTAGGCTGGTCGGATGATCCAGGTGTGTTCGCAGTGCGGGACGCGCTGGAACGTTCGTGACCGGCAGCGGTCGTGGTGTCCCCGGTGCGGCGGTTCGTTGATGGCGCCCTCGGCGCCCCAGTCACAGTGGGGACCGTCCGCCCAGCCTCCGGCGCCGGCACAGACGTCGCCGACGGCGCAGCGCACTCCGCCGCACCTCGCCCCGGGCTATCGCTGGATCGCCCTGCGTCCCGGCCCTCCGCCGCACCAGCGCAGGCAGCGGCGCCCCCTCGGCCCGACGCCGCACTACCGTTCGATTCCGAGTTGGGGGCTGCACCAGCAGTTCGATCTCGAGGAACAGCCGCAGAAAACCGACGGCGAGACCGACGCCGGCACCGTGCGCCTCATGCTCGTCGCAGCCATGGTGGTGCTGGGAATCGCCGCGTTCGCCCACGTGATTCGTTACGTGCTGCTGCTGATCAACCGCAGCGTGCTGCTGCATCCGCTGATCGCGATCGGCGGCGTGGCCATCGGGTTGCTGGCCAGCGTGGTGGCGATGGGCGTCGTGGTCGTCGCGGTGGTGTCGTTGGTGCGCTGGCTGATCACGCGGCGGGCCGCCGGGTTCGCCGCGCACGGTGAGGTGGATCCGCGGAGCACCAGGACGCTGTGGCTGTGCTGCCTGTTGCCCGGGGTGAACCTCGTGATGGCACCGGTGTTCGTGTGGGAACTGGCCGCACTCGAAGGGCGCCTCTCGCATCTGCGTCGCCAGATCGTGGTGTGGTGGATCGTCTGGGTGTTCAGCGCGGTCGTCGCATTCGCGTCGATGGTCAGCACCGTGTACGTGACGTTCTTCAACGACACCCCGCAGAACATCGCCAACAACACCGTGACTGCGATCGTGGGGTATCTGCTGGCGCTGGCGGCGTTCCTGCTGACGGCCAAGGTGTTCGTCGGGTTCGAGGGCAGCGGTGCCACGGCCGAGCGCAGCGTCCGGCGCTGGGTGGTGCTCGAGCCCGAATCTTCTGATCCGACACCCACTCCCGACCCGTCCCCGGTCGACACCGAGGCGGCGGACAGTTCGCAGAATCGTGAGGATTCCGCTGAATCCGCCGTTCCGGTTGAGACCCAGGGGCAGAACCCGGCAGCATAGGCCGTATGGAAACGGGCGACGGCGGAGCCGCTGCGCAGGCGACCCCGGGGCCTGGGCATCCGTTCGTGGTGGCCCACCGGGGAGCGTCCGCCGAGAAGCCCGAACACACACTCGCCGCATACGACCTGGCGCTGCGTGAGGGTGCCGACGGCGTGGAATGCGATGTGCGGCTGACCCGCGACGGGCACCTGGTGTGCGTGCACGATCGCCGGGTGGACCGCACCTCCACGGGCACCGGTCTGGTCAGCGAGATGACGCTGGCCGAGTTGCGCAAGCTGGATTACGGGTCGTGGCACGCCGGCGGGCGCGCCGACGACGGCGCCGGTTCAGACGACGGTGCCGGTTCAGCCGACGCCGGCTCCGACGACGCGGGCGCCGAGGGCACCATCGGAGACACCGGACTGCTGACCCTCGACGACCTCGTATCGCTGGTGCTCGACTGGAACCGACCGGTCAAGTTGTTCATCGAGACCAAACATCCCGTGCGCTACGGCGCGTTGGTGGAGAACAAGGTCCTGGCGCTGCTGCACCGCTACGGAATCGCGGCGCCCGCCTCGGCCGATCTGTCCCGCGCTGTGGTGATGTCCTTCTCGGCGGCAGCCGTATGGCGGATTCGCCGGGCCGCCCCGATGCTCCCCACGGTGCTGCTCGGTGAGACGTCGCGGTATCTGGGCGGTAGTGCCGCCACCACGGTCGGGGCTACCGCCGTCGGCCCGTCCATCGCGACGTTGCGCGAGCACCCCGAACTGGTCGACCGGGCCGCCGCCCAGGGGCGTGCCCTGTACTGCTGGACCGTCGACCACTACGAGGATGTCCAGTTCTGCCGCGACATCGGCGTGGGGTGGGTGGCCACGAATCATCCCGGCCGCACCAAGAGTTGGCTGCAGAACGGACTGACCGGTGCCGGCCGGGACTGACGGGGCCTGAGGGCTAGAGGTTGCCGCCCGCGGCCTTCGGCGCAGTTGCGTCCGCACCGGCTCCGCCGGCGATTTCGCGGGCGACGAAGTCCTCGATGTGGAACAGGTTGGAACCGGCGCGGTCGGCGATACGCACCAGCGTCGCCATCGACGCGACCTCTTCGATCTGTTCCTTGAGGAACCACTGCATGAACTGCTCGCCGAGGTAGTCACCCTCCTCGCGGGCAACGCTGGCGAGCCGGCTGATCTGTTCGGTGACGGTGCGCTCCTGGCTGAGCGCCAGTGCGAGCGCGTCCCGGGGAGCGTCGAAGCGGTTGCACACCGCATCGACACCGGGGATCTCGGCGTCGATATCCCGGTCGAGCAGGTACTGAACCAGCATCATGGCGTGGTTGCGCTCTTCGACCGCCTGCGCGTAGAAGTGCTTGGCGAGCTGCGGAAGGTCCGCGCCGTCGAAATAAACCGCAATTGCGATGTATTGCTGTGACGCGGTGAACTCGCTGCGGATCTGGTCCTGAACAAGTGCATGGAATTTCGTGTCGTGTTCACCGGTCATCGTCATGATCGCGAGGATATAGCAGGTCAGAACCCATTGTCATCGAAGGCAGACCTCATTGAGGTCAGCTTTACCTTAGTTGTACCGCGGCCGTGTGGTGCGCATTACATTTGCTGTGCAGAATTTGCTATTGCCTTATTTAGCTATGCCTAAGCTCAGGGTTGCGGCTTTTCGATCACGTCGTCCGGAACGGCAGTGTCGTTGGCCAGTGCGGTGAACAGCCGGCCTGCCGCGTCGCTGTCCCAGACCACCACCGCACCCGAATCGCTGCCCGTGAATTCGCCGATCGGCACCGTCGTCGTCACCATGTCGCCGTGCATCGCCCAGCCCAGCCGGCCGAGATCCCAGACGTGCGCGTCCTGGTCGACGGCCACCGAGTTGGTGGCCGCGCGGGCCATGGGCTGCCACCGCAGGGGGTTGAGCAGCACCTCCGGGCTGGTGGCCCGGTGCAGTAGCGCTGACATGAACGCCCGCTGGTGGATCATCCGGTCCAGGTCGGCGCGTGGCGTGGCGCGGCTGCGGACGTAGCCGAGCGCGTTGCGGCCGTCGAACTCCTGGCAACCGGCCGGAAGGTCGATCCCGGCCAGCGGGTCGCTGATCGGTTCGTCCGGGCACATCGTCACCCCGCCGACGGCATCGACGAGGCCGGCGAAACCGTCGAAACCGATCTCGGCGTAATGGTCGAGGCGCAGGCCGGTTGCCTGCTCGACCGTCTGCGCCAGCAGCGGTGCCCCGCCCAGTGAGAACGCGGCGTTGACCTTGTCCTCGCCGTAGCCCGGAATCGGCAGATAGGAATCCCGCGGGATCGAGACCATGGTGGCCGGTGTGCCCGAACCGATCCCGGGAACGTGTACCAGCAGGATCGTGTCGGTGCGGCCGTTGCCGATGTCCCCTCCGGTGGCCAGGTCGGCCTGCTGCTCGGGGCTGAGGTTCTGGCGACTGTCCGATCCGACCAGCAGCCAGGTGGTGCCGTGCGCCGCCCCGGGCCGGTCGGGATAGTCGGCCAGCGCCGGAATCCGGTGCAGTGACGAGTCGATCCACACACCACCGCCGATCAGCGCCAGCACGCCGACGAGCAACACCACGAACACCAGACGGCCCCAGTGGCGTCGCCGGCGGGGCTTGCGCACCGGTGCGGGGGCGGCTGTGGGCTTGCGCGCCGGTACGGGTGGCGGGGTCGGGTGTGAACCCCGGGGTGGGCGCGGTGGCGGCGGCATGCACC
>NZ_LZSO01000017.1 GCF_001665785.1 Mycolicibacterium peregrinum | reverse complement strand
TCAACAACGACCTCGCCACCGAACGCGACTACCAAGCCTGGCTCGCCGAAGAATACGGACCACCACCACCCTTCTGAACACGGGCGATCAACCCTTGGCCGCGTTCTGATCGGCGTACTCCCCCGGCGTGCTGCCCAGCATGGAGCGGAAGTCGTTGATGAAATGGGCCTGGTCATACCAGCCGAGTCGAACTGCGAGATCAGCGAAGTCGACTCCGGGCACGGTCTCGATCTCCAAAGCCGCCTGCTGCAACCGATATCGGCACAGCACCCACTTGACCGTCACCCCGACATAGCGCCGGAACACCCGCTGCGTGGTTCGTGTACTCCACGGCGAGAGCTCCATGACCTGCTCCACCCGCTGCAATGTCGCGTCGTCACGCATCCGGTCGATCAACGGGCAGAGCGCGCGGTAGGTCTGGTCCGGCTCACCGGTCGTCGAACCGATCGCCTCGTCGAGATCGGGTGAGCCCAACAACCCGTCGTCGACCGGCACCACGCGGCCGGTGAGCGCGGCAGCGTCCCCACCGAAACGGCCGACGAAACCACCGGGACGAAATCGCGCCCCCACCACACCGCCCCGACCGCTGATCGTGATGCGGAAAACCTCGGGCACCACCCCGTGCAGCAACGTGGCGGGTAGTCGATGACCATGGCGCACAACATCATCGCCCCACTCGCTGGTGAGATGCATGGCAGGAAAGGTGATCACCGTGCTCTCGAATGGACCTGCCTCATGGCGGTCCCAGGTCACCGACCAGAAGTGCTCGACGAAGCGCGCAGCCGCCTCCGATGGCGCCCACCGCTGGAGGTCGAATGCCGAGGCACTGCCCGCGCGCCCGACGACGCCGCGCATCGGCGCGTTCTGCTGTGACGCGTTTTTCCAAGCCGGCATCGACCCCAGCCTACGAAACTGGTCGACATGAGTGTCACACCGATTCCGGAGGGCTACACCAGCCTGACCCCGTTCATCTGCGTCGACGGCGCTGCCGACGCGATCGCCTTCTACCAGAACGTGTTCGGTGCCACGGTCGTCGAGCGGATGGACGGCGCTGATGGCACTGTCTCGCATGCCGAGCTGGATTTCGGCAACGGCCGACTGCAACTGGGCGACCCACAGGAGGCCTTTCAGATCGCCGCTCCCGCATCAGGCGCCCCGGCAACCTATTCGATGGGGCTGTACTGCCCCGACGTCGATGACGTGGTGACCCGCGCGGAGAAAGCCGGGGCAACCATCCGCGAGCCTGCGCAGACGTTCGTCACCGGTGACCGGTTCGCGTCCGTCCTCGACCCGTTCGGTCTGCGCTGGACCGTCATGACCCGCGTCGAAAACCTCACGCCGGCCGAACGCGAACGACGCGTCGCCGAATGGGCGGCCACGGCCGGCGGCTAACGTGGCGGGATGTCTTGCGTGTTCTGCGCCATCGTCGCAGGTGAAGCCCCTGCCATCCGCATCTACGAGGACGACAACTACCTGGGCATCCTCGACATCAGGCCGTTCACCCGCGGACACACCCTGGTGATCCCGAAGCTACACAGCGTCGACCTGACGGATACGCCGGCCGAGACCGTGGCTGAGATGGCCCGCATCGGTCAACGCATCGCGCGTGCAGCCCGCCGATCCGGGCTGCACGCCGACGGCAACAACATCGTGATCAACGACGGCAAAGCCGCCTTCCAGAGCGTCTTCCACATCCATCTGCACGTCGTGCCGCGCCAAACCGGCGACAAACTGTCCTTCGTCAAGGGCATGATGGTGCGCCGCGATCCGGACCGCGAGGAATCGGGACGCCTGTTACGTGCAGCGTTGGCAAAGCTCGACGAATCCGCGCAGGATTGAGCCCATGAGCATGCCCTGGTGGGAGCGCTACATCGGCCTCCCGTTGCTGTTGCTGCACGACAAGGTCTACAAGGCCACCGACGGCCGGATCGGCCATCACATCCCAGGCGGTCCGACCGCGCTGATCCTGCATACGGTGGGCGCCAAAACCGGTCTGCAGCGCGCGAATTCGCTGACCTACGCAAAAGACGGCGACGACTACCTCGTGGTCGCTTCGAAGGGTGGTGAACCGACGGCGCCCGGCTGGTACCACAATCTCAAGGCCCATCCGCAGGTCGAGATCAACGTGGGACCCAAACGGTTCGGTGTCACCGCGAAAGCCGTACCGCCCGGCGACCCCGACTACCCGCGGCTATGGGAGATCGTCAACGCGATGCCAGGGAACAAGGACCGCTACAAGGGCTACCAGAAGAGAACGTCACGTCCGATCCCGGTGATCGTGCTCAGCCCTTAGAACAACACCTTGGCCAGCAGTTCCAGGGTGGTGTCACGGGCGGTCGCGGTGGCCGGATCGGCGCCGCGGCGCGCCGAGCCCACTGGATTGACCATGACCTCGTCGACGTCGAATTCCTCGGCCAGGGCCCGGACCTGGTCGGCCGCCTCGGTAGGTGAACCGACAACGGCGCGCGCAAGCCCGGAGGCCACAACGGCCTGCGCCTGCGGAGTCATGGTCGTCGCCTCCGCATCCTCGACCAGATCGAGAGCGCCGAGCGGCTGGCCGGTGCGCAGCCGGCCCATCATCTGCAACTGCGGCAGGAGCAGAGCCCTGGCCTCTTCGCTGGTCTCGGCCACCGAGGCGTTGACGGTCAGGAAGGTCACCGGTTCGGACGCCAGATCGCTGGGCTGGAATTCGTCGCGGTAGACGGCCAGTGCCTCAGCGGTGCCGTGCCCGGAGAAATGGTGGGCGAACACGTAAGGCAGCCCCTTGGCCGCGGCCAAGTGCGCCGAGTACATCGACGAGCCGAGCAGCCACATCCGCGGTTCGGTGACCGCGACAGGCGTCGCCTTCAGCACGTAGTTCTCCCGCATCAGGTCGCGCGGCAACGGCACCCGGACACCGCGCGCACCCATCAAGGCCACCACGTCGTCGAGGTACTGCGGGAACGCCTCGATATCGCGATCGTCGCGCCCGGCGGCGCCACGCAGGGCGAGCGAGGTGACCGGATCCGACCCCGGGGCCCGACCGATGCCTAGATCGATGCGGCCCGGATGGGCGGCCTCCAGCAGCGCGAACTGTTCGGCCACCGCCAACGGTGCGTGGTTGGGCAGCATCACCCCGCCCGACCCCAGCCGCAGTTGCGTGGTGTGCGCGGCGAGATGCGCGATCAGCACCGGCGGGCTGGTAGCGGCCACCGCGGGCATGTTGTGGTGCTCGGCGAGCCAGTAGCGGGTGTATCCGAGCCGGTCGGCGGTCTGCGCGAGATGTGTCGTGGCCGCCAGGGCATCGGCAGTGGACTGGTCGGTGCGAACCGGGACGAGGTCGAGGACAGAAAGCCGCATGACAGCGTCAACGTCATGAGCGGCCCGGTTCGTTCCCGTCCGCCTCGGTCACCAGGTGCTCGGCGGTGACGAAGATGTCGTCGAGCATGGTCGGCGTGAGCCGGCCGGTGAAGGTGTTCTGCTGGCTGGGGTGGAAACATCCGAGCAGCGTGACCGGGCCGTACGCCGAGGTCAGCGACGCCGTTGCACCGTGGCCGAACTTTGGGGCGGGTTTGGGGCGGTCCCCGATCAACTCCAGCGCCGCCCGCCAGGCAAAGCCGCCCAATGCGATGACCACCCGCACCGACGGTCCGGCGAGCCGCCATTCGGCCTGCAGCCATGGTGCGCAGGTGGCCCGCTCGGCCGGGGTGGGCGCGTTCGCCGGAGGAGCACAGCGCACCGCGGCCGCCATGCGGGTGCCGATCAACTGCAGGCCGTCGGCCGCGTCGACGCTCTCGGCCTGGTTCGCCAAGCCTGTCCGATGCAGCGCCGCGAACAGGAAATCCCCCGAACGGTCGCCGGTGAACACGCGGCCGGTCCGGTTGGCACCGTGGGCGGCCGGCGCCAGCCCGACGATGAAGATCCGTGGCCGCTCCGAACCGAACCCCGTCGCGGGCCGACCCCAATATGGTTGATCGGCAAAGGATTTCCGCTTGGCGATCGCCACCTCTTCGCGCCAGGTGACCAACCGGGGGCAGGCCCGGCACACCGAGATCAGCGCGTCCAACTCGTCCACCGACGCGGCCCGGGCAGCCAGCCGCCGCACCTGCGCGGCGGTCTTCGCCACCGGAGTGGAGGGGGTGGCCGGGTCCCCGGGCCAGCCCGAGCCTGGCGGTACCGGGGATGTGAACAGTTCTCCGGTCCTTGGATGAGCGAGCTCCATCAACTCACTGTGCCCGAAATTCCGTCGCGACGGGTGCGGGCACGCTGCTAGATTCGGCCGCGATAGCCCATGACCGACACCAAGCGCGGCCCACTGCTGCTGATCCTGTTCGCCGCGCTGATGGCCGGGGCGGGCAATGGCATCACGATCGTCGCGTTCCCCTGGTTGGTGTTGCAGCGCAACGGTTCCGCGCTCGACGCGTCGATCGTCGCGATGGCCGGGACACTGCCGCTGTTGGTCGCCACGCTGATCGCCGGGGCCGCCGTGGATTATCTGGGCCGGCGACGGGTCTCGATGATCTCCGATCTCCTGTCGGCCCTGTCCGTGGCGGCGGTTCCGACGCTGGCCCTGACCTTCGGGGTGGACGCGGTGAATGTCGCGGTGCTGGCAGTCCTGGCCGGCCTGGGCGCCTTCTTCGATCCGGCCGGGATGACGGCCCGCGAGACCATGCTGCCCGAGGCCGCCGGCCGCGCGGGGTGGACGTTGGACCACGCCAACTCCGTGTACGAGGCGGTGTTCAACCTGGCCTACATCGTCGGTCCGGGTGTCGGCGGCCTGTTGATCGCCACCGTCGGCGGGATCAACACCATGTGGGTGACCGCTGCGACGTTCTGCTGCTCGATCCTGGCCATCTCGGTGTTGCGGCTCGAAGGTGCGGGCACGCCGGACCGCTCGAAGCTGACCGAGGGGGTGCTCGCCGGGATCGCCGAGGGCCTGCGATTCGTCTGGCACACACCGGTATTGCGCACCCTCGCGATCGTGGACCTGGTGGCCACCGGGCTGTACATGCCCATGGAATCGGTCCTTTTCCCCAAATATTTCACCGACCGCAACGAGCCTGCCGAGCTGGGCTGGGTGTTGATGGCGCTGAGCATCGGCGGGCTGTTGGGCGCGCTCGGCTACGCGGTGCTGTCACGACCGCGGGCGGTCAATCGGGCACCGTACATGAGCCGACGGGCCACCATGCTGACCGCGGTGATCACACTCGGCATCGCGATGACGGTGATCGCGTTCCTGCCACCGCTTCCGCTGATCCTGGTGCTGTGCGCGATCGTCGGGTTCGTCTACGGGCCGATCGCGCCCATCTACAACTACGTCATGCAGACCACCGCCCCGCAGCACCTGCGTGGCCGCGTGGTCGGGGTGATGGGTTCACTGGCCTACGCCGCCGGCCCGCTCGGGCTGATCCTGGCCGGGCCGCTAGCCGACGCCGCCGGCCTGCACGCGACGTTCCTGGCCCTGTCCCTGCCGATGCTGCTGCTGGGCGTCAGCGCGGTGTTCCTGACCGCGCTGCGTGAGCTGGACCGGCCCACCTAGCATCGAAGCGTGAATGTCGCCGCGCTGCCGATGCTGATCAGCGAGCTGCCCGAGGGGGTCGTGGTCACCGATCCCGACATCCTGGCCTCCTACCGCCAGGACCGGGCCGCAGATCCGTCGGCGGGCACCCCGCTGGCCGTGGTTCGCCCGACCCGCACCGAGGAAGTCCAGACCGTGCTGCGTTGGGCCGGCGAGCACCGGGTGGCTGTGGTGCCGCGCGGCGCGGGCACCGGTCTGTCCGGCGGAGCGACGGCACTCGACGGCGGCATCGTGCTGTCCACCGAGAAGATGCGTGACATCACCGTCGACCCGGTCACCCGCACCGCCGTCGTGCAGCCCGGCCTACTCAACGCCGAAGTGAAGAAGGCCGTTGCCGCACACGGACTCTGGTACCCACCGGACCCGTCGTCGTTCGAGATCTGCAGCATCGGCGGCAATGTCGCCACCAATGCGGGCGGGCTGTGCTGCGTCAAGTACGGCGTCACCACCGACTATGTGCTCGGGCTGCAGGTGGTGCTGGCCGACGGCACCGCCATACGGCTGGGCGGTCCGCGGTTGAAAGACGTTGCGGGCCTGAGCCTGACGAAGCTGTTCGTCGGCAGCGAGGGCACGCTGGGCGTGGTCACCGAGGCGACGTTGCGGCTGCTACCTCCGCAGCACTCCCCCTGCACCGTGGTGGCCACGTTCGATTCCGTGGAAGCCGCTTCGAACTCGGTCGTCAAGATCACCGGCAAGATCCGGCCGTCCATGCTGGAGTTCATGGACTCCGTGGCGATCAACGCCGTCGAGGACAAGCTCAAGATGGGCCTGGACCGCAACGCCGCGGCGATGATGGTGGCCGCCTCCGACGATCGGGGTGCCGCGGGCGCCGACGACGCCGCGTTCATGGCGCAGGTGTTCACCGAATGCGGTGCCACCGAGGTGTTCTCGACCTCCGACCCCGACGAGGGCGAGGCCTTCGTGGCCGCCCGCCGGTTCGCCATCCCAGCCGTCGAGGCCAAGGGCTCACTGCTACTGGAGGATGTCGGCGTGCCGCTGCCCGCACTGGCCGACCTGGTCAGCGGGGTGGCCGAGATCGCCGCCCAGCGGCGACTGCTGATCTCGGTGATCGCCCACGCCGGTGACGGCAACACCCACCCGCTGATCGTGTTCGACCCGGCCGACGCCGACGAGGCACAGCGGGCCCAGCTGGCATTCGGCGAGATCATGGACCTCGCGATCGGCCTGGGCGGCACCATCACCGGTGAGCACGGCGTGGGCCGGCTCAAGCAACCGTGGCTGGCCGGCCAGATCGGCCCGGACGCCGTGGAACTCAATCACCGGATCAAGCGGGCCCTGGACCCGCACAACATCCTCAACCCCGGCGCCGCGATCTAACCTGGATCTAGGCCGCTGCGAACATGGTCAGCAGATGGCTTGTGCGCCAGGCGATCAACGCAAGGAACGCCAGCAGCACAGCCACCGAGACCCCGGCCTGGACGGCATTCCGACGCGCACTCGGCGCATACACGTAGGCGGCGGCGATACCCGCGCCCGTGATCAGGCCGCCGATGTGGCCCTGCCAGCTGATCGCCCCGGTCCCCAGTGCGGGTCCGGCGAACGTGAACACCAGGTTGATGATGACGACGGCAGCGATCATGCGGACGTCGAGTTGGAGTTTGCGGGCTACCACGAAGATGGCGCCGAACAGGCCGAAGATCGCCCCGGATGCACCGGCGGTCGGGACATTCACCGGCGTGAGCAGATACACCAGCACCGAGCCGCCCAGGGCACTGAGCGCGTACAACGCTCCGTATCGCAGCCGGCCCAGCCACTGTTCCAGCGGAGGCCCCACCACGTAGAGCGCCCACATGTTGAACAACAGGTGCATCACGCCGTAGTGCAGAAAAGCCGAGGTCACCAGCCGGTAGTACTGGTCGTAGACCGCGATCCCAGGGGCCCACAGCGTCAGCTCCTCGGTCACCCGATCCCCCGAGGCCATCTGCAGCACGAACATCACCACGTTCACGGCGATCAGCGCGTAGGTCAGGATCGGTGCCCCGGCACGCGCCACCCCGCCGAACTGCGTGCGCTCGGTCCGGACCGACCTGGCGCCCTCGTTGACGCACTCCACACACTGATGGCCAACGGCCGCCGAGCGCATGCACTCGGGGCAGACGGGGCGCCCGCAGCGGGTGCAGCTGACGTAGGTGGGACGGTCCGGATGCCGGTAACACGTCGGCGTCTGGGCAGGTAGCTGCGGCGTGCCAGGGGTGTTCATCACGCCCGAGCCTAATGCGGGTCAGACTATTGACACAGATGCCACGTCTGTCGTACCAATAAGACATGGCAGCGACTTTGTCTCACAGCTCCGCCCGGTTCGTTCCCGCCGACGCCGACACCTGGCCCAATCCGTGGCCGATGTACGCCGCCCTGCGCGACCACGACCCGGTGCACCACGTCGTGCCCGAGGAGTCTCCGGAGCACGACTACTATGTGCTCTCCCGGCACGCCGACATCTGGGCGGCCGCCCGGGACCACGAGACCTTTTCCTCGGCGCAGGGTCTGACGGTCACCTACGGAGAGCTGGACATGATCGGGCTGGCCGACAACCCGCCGTTCGTCATGCAGGACCCACCGGTGCACACCGAGTTCCGCAAGCTGGTCTCGCGCGGGTTCACCCCGCGTCAGGTGGAAGCGGTGGAGCCCAAGGTGCGGGAGTTCGTCATCGAGCGCCTCGAGGGATTGCGCTCGAATGGCGGCGGGGATATCGCCGCCGAGTTGTTCAAGCCGCTGCCCTCGATGGTCGTCGCGCACTACCTCGGGGTGCCCGAGGCAGACCGGGACCAGTTCGACGGCTGGACAGACGCCATCGTCGCGGCCAACAGCTCGGCCGGCGGCATCACGGCGGCGATGGGCACCGCCGGCGCTGCAGTGGCCTCGATGATGGGCTACTTCTCCGAGCTCATCGAACGACGGCGCCGCGAGCCCGGCGACGACACCATCTCGCACCTGGTGGCCGCAGGCGTTGGCGCCGATGGTGACATCGCCGGCGTGCTGTCGATCCTGGCCTTCACGTTCACCATGGTCACCGGCGGCAACGACACCACGACCGGAATGCTGGGCGGCGCAGTGCAACTCCTGCAGCAGCGGCCCGATCAGCGTCAACTTCTGATCGACGACCCCGAGCTGATCCCGGAAGCGGTCGACGAGTTCCTGCGGCTGACCTCCCCGGTGCAGGGTCTGGCCCGCACCACCACCCGCGACGCCACCATCGGCGACACCACCATCCCGGCCGGACGGAAGACTCTGCTGCTGTACGGCTCGGGCAACCGCGACGAACGTGAATTCGGTGAGAACGCAGCCGAACTCGACGTGCGACGTGCCCCGCGCAACATCCTGACCTTCAGCCACGGTGCACACTTCTGCCTCGGCGCAGCAGCTGCCCGCATGCAGTCCCGGGTGGCGTTGACCGAATTGCTCTCCCGCTACCCTGATTTCGAGGTCGACCTGGACGCGGTGGTGTGGGCCGGCGGCAGCTATGTGCGTCGGCCGTTCTCCGTGCCGTTCCGAGCCGGGGCCTGATGCCCCGCGACTGGTTGTCGGCCCGGCGGTCCGAAGTGGCCGCCGACCATATCCTCGACGCCGCCGACTCGCTGTTCACCCAGCAGAACGCCGCGACCGTCGGTATGCACGAGATCGCTGCCGCCGCAGGTTGTTCCCGCGCCACGCTGTACCGCTACTTCGAGAACCGCGAAGCCCTGTACACCGCCTACGTACACCGCGAGGCACGGCGGCTGTACGAAGAGGTCAGCGAACAGGTGGCCACGGTCACCGATCCGGCGCAGCGCCTGATCGAGGGCGTGATCACCGCTCTGCGGGCGGTGCGTGACAGCCCGGCACTGTCGTCGTGGTTCGCCGCCGCTCAACCGCCGATCGGCGGCGAGATGGCCGAACACTCCGAGGTGATCCGCGCGTTGGTGGAAGGCTTCGTGCGTTCGCTCGCCGGCGAAACGGGGCAGAGCGACGACGTCGTGGGCCGCCGCGCCAGGTGGCTGGTGCGCGTCATGGTGTCGCTGCTGGTCTTCCCCGGCGTCGACGAGGCGGACGAGCGGACCATGCTGGCCGAGTTCGTCGCCCCGCTGGTCATCCCGGCAAAGCAGCGCGCACAGTAGCCGATTGCCCGGCACACAGGGCGAACCTGCCCCATACTTTCGAGTATGGCCAGCCACCCGACGCCACTGCCGCCGCTCCCGGCGGTCACCAGCATTGCCGAGGTTGTCTCGGCCATCGACACGATCACCGACTGGGCTGTGGAAACGTCAAGTCGGCTCGGCTATTTCGCCGCCCTGTACAAGCGGATCACCATCGCCGTAGGCACCGCGGTCGAGGGCGGGGCATTCGAGGACGGTCCACGGATGGACCGGCTCGACGCGGCGTTCGCGCAGCGCTACTTCGATGCGCTCAACGGCTACTTCCACCCGGACCGGTACCCGAAACCCACCCGGTCCTGGCGGGTCACCTTCGAGTGGGCCGACAAACCTGCACCGATCCTGGTGCAGCACATGCTCGCCGGCGTCACTGCCCACATCGTTCTCGACCTCGGTATCGCGGTACAGGGCCTCGTGGGCGCGGGCCGGCTACCGTCGCTGCACAAGGACTTCGACACCATCAACGCCGTGCTGGCGAGCCAGATCGCCGGGGTGGTCAACGACATCAACGAGCTGTCGCCGGCACTGGCCGACATCTATGCCGTGCTCCAACAGCATCAGATCTTCGTCTTGAACGAGGCGATCCGCTCTCTGCGTGACAGCGCATGGCGGTTCGCCACGGTGCTCGCGCTGGAACCCGGATTCGCGCGGCCACCGACGATCTGGGCACGAGACCTCCAGGTGAGCCGGCAGGCGCAGGCCGTGTTCGACCCACCCAGCCTGGTCGGCGCCTTCGATCTGGCGATCAAGGAGATCGCTGCGCGCGAGAGTCGCGATGTGGCCCACAACGTTCGGGTGCTCGACCAGATCGCCGAGACGCCCGCCCCGATCCGGACGGTGTTGTAGAGCAGGCGCTCAGGCCACCCAGTACGCCTGCGCCTTGATGGATTTGCGCGGGATCCCGTACTCCTCGCGGAAAACCCGTGCCACGGCCCGGGTCGTGCGGTTGTTGCAGGCGACCCAACCGAAGTGATCCGAGGCATCGAAGGCCGATGCGCTCAGGGTCTCCAGCAGATCCTCGTCGAATCGGTCCACCCAGACGATCTCCGCACCCCCGGTGACGGGCAGTTCGCGGTCGTCCTCGTACCCGGCCTCCAGGAACACCCAGGCCGGGACATCCCCGATGGCATCCAGCAGCGAATTGATGGCAGGCAGCGACGCGGTGTCGCCGACGATCAGGTAACCGGCCGGCGTGGGTTCGGGCAGTGTGAAGTTGCTGCCGAGGACGGTGACGTCCAGAACGTCGCCGGGCTGGGCTGCCCGTGCCCAGCGGGTGGCGATGCCGTCGTGCATGGCGAAGTCGATGTCGACGGTTCCGGCTTGCGGGTCGGGATTGACCAGTGTGTAGCCGCGCTGATGAGCCTTGCCCTCGTCAGGGAACCAACCACGCACCCACATCGTGGGGTGCACGAGCTGCTCGGCGAGCAGCTTTTCCGCGCGGAAGTGCAGCCTCAGGTAGTTCGGTGTCAGCTCGGTCCGACCCGACACCGTCAGCTCGTAATCGCCACCCCGGCAGAGTTTGACCAGGGCCCCTTCCAGCCCGCGCGACGCCTTCTGCTCAGCCATACCCACCTCCCGAGAAACATCTTCGTTAGGTAAGCATACCCTAACTAAATATTCAGGAGCGGACGCGCGTGAACCGGTGCAGTACCCAGGCCGCCGGGACGGTGAACACCATCGTGAGCACGAACAGGTTCAGCATCGACCCCGTGTAGACCGGATCGCGCATCACCTCGACCATCACCAGCTCCATGATCATCAGGTGGATCAGGAAGATCTCGTAGGAGATCTCACCGAGAAAGACCATCGGCCGCGACCCCAGGAACCGGCTGTACCAACCACGGTCACCGAGTGCCGGCGGCGCTACCAACAGCGCGGCGATCACCGCGTAGAAGAATGTCTTGACCAACGCCTCGCTCAACTTGGCGGGCGAGGTGGTGGGTTCCCCCGCCAGCGGCGTCGACGCGATGAAATAACACACCACCGCCAACGGCACGCAGACCATTCCGTAGCCGCGCACCTTGAGCTGGCTCAGCACGGTGAGCGCCATACCCGCCACGAACCAGGCCATGTACGTGGGCAGCCACAATCGGGCACCGTCGGGCAGGCCCGTGGAATCGTGCACGATCGTCAGCCACAGCGGCGAGACCGCGGCCAGCACCGCCAGGCCGAAGAACAACAACCCCGGCCGCCAGCGTCGTCGGCACAACACCACCAGCAGCAGATAGGCGACCAGCGGCAACACGACGTAGAACGCCGCCTCCACCGCCAGGCTCCACATCTGGGTCAACCCCTGGTGCAGGTAGGAGAACAGGTAGTTGTCGGTATAGATCTGGGACAGCGTCAGATTGCGGAACAGGCCCATCCAGGTGTGACCGGGATTCGGGCCCGCGGTACGGAAGTGGTAGAGCAGGTAGGCGATAAGGACCGTGACCACGTAGGCCGGCATGATCCGTCGTACCCGGTGCCAGGCATAGCGGCGCACCGACGGTGGCGCACCACCGGTCGCAGAAGCCTTCACCCAGGGCCGGAACAACAGAAACCCACTGAGCACGAAGAAGATCGGCACCCCGATCTCGGCACGCGAATACACCAGCCCCACATATCCCTGCGGGTACTTCCCGGTGGTGTAGGCCGCATGCGTCAGCACCACCAGAATGGCGGCCACCGCGCGGATCCCGGTCAGCGAAGCGACGCGGATGGACGACGACGCCGGGGCGTCGACCGATTCGAGACCACCCTGATCCGACGGATCCGTCACGCTGCGGGAAACCGTCACTTGGTCTTCCGGTGCGGCTTCCCCGAGCGGTCTTTGTTCTCGGATCGGCCCTTGTACTCGGAGCGGCCCTGGTATTCACGACGCGGCCCACGGTCGGCACGTTCACCGCCACGCTCGGGCTCCAGATTGATCAGCATGCCCGAGATGCGGGTGTTCTCCAGCGCTTTGAGCGTCTTGCTGGGCAACTTCTCGGGCAGCTCCACCAACGAGTAGTCCCCGCGGATGGTGATGTGGCCGAACTCGTTGCGGTGCAGACCGCCCTCGTTGGCAATAGCGCCCACGATGTGGCCCGGCCCGACCTTGTGCCGCTTGCCCACCGAGATCCGGTAGGTCGCCAGGCCTTCGGGTCGCGGACGCTCCTTGCGCGGGGGCCGATCATCTCGGTCGCGATCCCGCTCTTTGCGCTTCTCCGGCGGCGGCTCGGTCATCAGGAACTGTTCGCCGTTGCGCGATTGCAGCGCGAGCGCCGCGGCGATATCGACCATCGGCACGTCGTTCTCGCGCTCGAAGTCCTCGATGATCCGGCGGAACAACTCCAGCCCGTCGGCGTTGAGCGAGTCGGTGATCGAGTCACGGAACTTGGCCACGCGCTGCGCGTTGACATCGTCGACGCTGGGCAGCTCGGCCTCGATGACCTTCGACCGGGTGTGCTTCTCGATCGACTTGAGCAGGTGGCGCTCACGCGGGGTGACGAAAAGCAGTGCATGTCCGGAGCGGCCGGCCCGGCCGGTGCGGCCGATGCGGTGCACATAGGACTCGGTGTCGTGCGGGATGTCGTAGTTGACGACATGCGAGATCCGCTCGACGTCCAGGCCGCGGGCAGCGACATCGGTGGCGACCAGGATGTCGATCGTGCCGTCCTTGAGCGCGGCGATGGTGCGCTCGCGCTGGGCCTGGTTGATATCACCGTTGATGGCCGCGGCCGCGAAACCGCGTGCCTTGAGCCGCTCGGCGACCTCCTCGGTGGCCTGCTTGGTGCGGACGAACACGATCATCGCGTCGCCCTCTTCGACCTCGAGCACCCGCGTCAGCGCGTCCAGCTTGCGCGCACCGGCCACCTGGATGAACCGCTGCGTGATGTTCTCGGCGGTGGCGGTCTTGGCCTTGACCGTGACCTCGACCGGATTGTGCAGGTATTTGGTGGTGATCTTGCGGATCGCCGGCGGCATGGTGGCCGAGAACAGCGCCACCTGCTTGTACTCCGGAGTGTCGGCGAGGATCCGCTCGACCTCTTCGGCGAACCCCATGGTGAGCATCTCGTCGGCCTCATCGAGCACCAGGTAGTCCAGGTTCGACAGATCCAGCGTGCCGCGCTCGAGGTGATCGATCACGCGCCCCGGGGTGCCCACCACCACCTGCGCACCGCGCCTCAGCCCGGACAGCTGCACGGTGTAGGACGCGCCGCCGTAGATCGGCAGCACGTTGACCGCGGGCAGATGCGCGCCGTACCGACCGAATGCCTCCGCTACCTGCAATGCCAACTCACGAGTCGGGGCCAGCACCAGCGCCTGGGTGGCCTTGCTCGACGTGTCGATCTTGGACAGGATCGGGATGGCGAAAGCCGCGGTCTTGCCGGTACCGGTCTGAGCCAGGCCGACCACGTCGGAGCCCGCCAGCATCGCCGGAATGGTCGCGGCCTGGATCGCCGAAGGCGTTTCGTAGCCGACATCAGTGACTGCCTTCAACACCGCAGGGTCAATCTGCAGGTCGGCAAACGTTGGGGCGGTATCCCCCGAATCCGGTTCTGGCGAGCTCATCGGTTCAGAAGTCTAGTGCCAATCGACGGGAATCCTGGCCGCGCGCCTGCACAAACCCGCCGCGGGGTCACGGTAGGTTGCCCAACTGTGAAACGCGTCGCAACGTTCGCGACGGCGCCATGGGCCATCTTGGCGGCCGCGCTCACCCTCACCGCGTGCGGATCGGGTGATTCCACCGTCTCCAAAACGCCCGACGCCGGACCCGGCCCCGCACCGACCTCGGTGACCGCACCCGCCGCCAAGGCCGCGCCCACGTCGGCACCAGCACAGGCCGATCCGTGCGCGGTGAACCTGGCCGCCCCCGAGATCGCCAAGGCCGTCTCCGAGCTGCCGCGAGACCCGCGCAGCAACCAGGCCTGGAGTCCCGAGCCGGTCGCGGGCAACTACAACGAGTGCGCGCAGCTGTCGGCGGTGATCGTGCGGGCCAACACCAACTCCGCACATCCCAACACCCGGGCCGTCCTGTTCCACCTCGGCAAGTTCATCCCCACCGGTGTGCCCGACACATACGGCTTCAACAGCATCGACAAGACGGCCAGTACCGGTGACACCGTGGCTCTGCAGTACTCCGGCGGACTCCACGGACTGGCGAGCACGGTGAAGTTCCGCTGGAACGGCGGCGGTGTGGAGTTGATGGGCAACATGTAGCTTTTCACCCGCGAGACAGAAGCCAGGGTCGTCAAATCGTCGGCTTGGCAACCGCAGGCGCTGTTTCGCGAAGGTCCGGGCCTGAATGTCGGACAGTGACTGCATTCTCGCCGCATGGGAACGATATTCGTCGGCAGCGAGGCCATCGCACGAGGCGAACTCACCAGGGGCCGCCTGCGCTCTGCATATCGGGCGATCTTTCCGGACATCTACACCCGCGGATGGCTGAACCCTCGCTGTACGGCAACACACAGTCGGCGCGTGGTTGTGGTCCAAGCGGGGTGGAGTCATCACCGGCCGAGCCGCCGCGGCACTCCACGGTGCCAAATGGGTCGACGAGGATGCGCCGATCGAACTCATCTGGGCCAACAATCGGCCGCCG
Source organism: Mycolicibacterium peregrinum (assembly GCF_001665785.1). Lineage (GTDB taxonomy): Bacteria > Actinomycetota > Actinomycetes > Mycobacteriales > Mycobacteriaceae > Mycobacterium > Mycobacterium peregrinum_A. The sequence continues at coordinate 284,722 of NZ_LZSO01000017.1, read as the reverse complement.
CGCGGAATCGTCACCCACAACGACCGATTCGCTCCGGACGAAGTGGAGGAGATCCACGGCATGGCCGTCACGAGCTCGGCCCGGACCGCGCTCGACCTAGGCCGCTACCTGCCCCGCCGCGCCGCGGTCGAGCATCTCGACGCGCTCGCCCGGGCGACGGACCTGAACGTAGAGCACGTCATGGCGCTCATCGACCGGTACGCGGGTGCCCGTGGAATGCGGGGGTGCCGGGAGTCGCTCAGACTGATGGATGCCGGCGCTGATTCGCCGAAGGAGACCTGGCTGCGCCTGCTGGTGGTGGACGCCGGTTACCCGCGACCCCGCACCCAGATCCCTGTCCTCGACGATTACGGCAATGAGTTCGCCTATCTCGACATGGGCTGGGACGACCCCATGATCGCCTTGGAGTACGACGGGATTCAGCACCAGACCGACCGCAAGCGGTACGCCTGGGACGCCACACGGTTGCGCATGATCCAGCGCCAGGGCTGGCTGCACATACGCGTCATCAAGGAAGACCGTCCCCGCGAGGTGCTCAACCGGGTGCGGGCGGCTTGGGCCCAGCGCGAGACAGAAGCCAGGTCTGCCAAGCCGGCGGCTTAGCAGCCACACATGCTGTTTCGCGACGGAGACGCACAGTGTCGGGGCGCTGACCTACAGTGGCACCGTGTTCGTCACCGACGAAGGCGCGTCGGGGCCGACGGTCATCTACAGCGCGTCGGACCTGGCTGCGGCCGCCCGCTGTGAATATGCGCTGCTGCGCTCGTTCGACGCCCGGCTGGGTCGAGGCCCTGCGGTGTCTTCTGATGACGAATTGCTTGCCCGCACAGCAGAACTCGGCGACGAGCACGAGCAGCGCCACCTCGATGAACTGCGCGCCGACGCATCACCGTCTGGGGTGACGGTGATCGGCCGGCCCGCCTACACGGTGGCCGGGCTGACATCGGCGGCCGCGGCCACCCTCGACGCGGCACAACGTCGGGATCCGGTGATCTACCAGGCCGCGATGTTCGACGGCCGGTTTGCCGGATTCGCCGATTTCCTGATCTGGGACGGTGACCGCTACCGCCTGCGGGACACCAAACTGTCCCGCTCGGTGAAGGTCGAGGCACTACTTCAGCTGGCCGCCTACGCCGATGTGCTGTCGCGTGCCGGCGTGCCGGTCGCGGACGAGGTCGATCTGGTCCTCGGCGACGGCGGGATGTCCAGTTACCGCGTCGCCGAACTGCTGGCGGTGTACCGGCCGCGGCGCACCGCACTCCAGGCACTGCTCGACGGTCATCTCGCCGGCGGTACGGCCGTGCACTGGTCCGACGACACGGTGCGGGCATGCTTCGGGTGCGGCGAATGCGAACAGCAGGTCCGCGCCACCGACGACCTCTTCCTCGTTGCGGGTATGCGGGCAAGCCAACGGGCCCGGCTCATCGAGGCCGGTGTCACCACCACCCGTCAATTGGCCGGCCACACCGATGCGGTGCCCGGGTTGGCCCAGCGCTCCCTCACTGCGCTCAGGGGTCAGGCCCGCCTACAGGTGGCGCCGCAGCCAGATGGCAAGCCGCCGTACGAAGTCATCGATCCGCAACCACTGATGCTGCTGCCGGATCCGGACAAGGGTGACCTCTTCTTCGACTACGAAGGCGACCCGCTGTGGACGGCCAACGGCCAGGACTGGGGCCTGGAATACCTGTGGGGCGTGTTGGGCGCGGAAGGGCACTTCCAGCCGTTGTGGGCGCACGACCGGTCCAGCGAACGCCAGGTGCTCATCGATTTCCTCGATCTGGTCCGCAAGCGGCGCAAGCGTTTTCCCAAGATGCACATCTACCACTACGCGCCGTACGAGCGCAGCACGCTGCTGCGTCTGGCCGGCCGCTACGGCGTTGGCGAGAACGACGTCGACGATCTGTTGCGCAACGGTATCCTTGTCGACCTTCTTCCGTTGGTGCGCAAGAGCATTCGCGTCGGCACCGAGAACTACAGCATCAAATCGCTGGAACCGCTGTACATGGGTAACGAGCTGCGCGGCGGTGAAGTCACCAAGGCCACCGATTCGATCACCGAATACGCGCGCTACTGCGCACTGCGCGACGCCGGTCATCACGACGAGGCCGCCACCGTGCTCAAGGAGATCGAGGACTACAACCGCTACGACTGCCGGTCCACGCACCGACTGCGGGACTGGCTGATCAACCGCGCGTTCGAGGCCGGGGTGCCACCGCGTGGCCCGCAACCGGTGCGCGACGGTGCGCCGATCGAGAAGGCCGACGCCGTCGACCGCAAGCTGCTGCGCTTCGCCGGCGACGGAGTGGAACCTCGAACCGCCGAGCAGCAGGCGGCGGCACTCATCGCCGCAGCCCGCGGCTTCCACAAGCGTGAGGACAAACCGTTCTGGTGGGGCCATTTCGACCGGCTCAACAATCCTGTCGACGAATGGGCGGACAGCACAGGCGTTTTCGTCGCCGAAGAGGCGGAGGTGGTCACCGACTGGCACATCCCGCCGCGGGCGCGCAAACCACAACGGCAGGTCCGGCTGACCGGCGCCATCGACTCCGGCGAGCTGGGTACCGAGGTCTACGCGCTCTACGCCGCGCCGGCCCCGGCCGGGCTGTCCGACGACCCGGACCGTCGTGGCTTCGGCAGCGCCACCGTCATCGGCTGCGACAACCCCGACGGGCCGACCGAGGTGCTCATCACCGAACGCCAGCCCACCGGCGGCGACGCCTTCGCCCAGGTACCGTTCGCGCTGACACCCGGTCCGCCGATCAACACCCGGCCGCTTCAAGTGTCCATCGACGGTACGGCGGCGAGCGTGAGCGCCGGTCTGCCTACGCTTCCCGCCGACGCGGTGACCGACATCCTGTTGCGGCGGGCGCCACGCACCATGAGCGGCCGGCCGCTGCCCCGCACCGGTGAGACCGCAGCCGATATCACGGCGGCCCTGCTGGATCTGGATTGCTCCTACATCGCGGTGCACGGGCCACCCGGCACGGGCAAGACCCATACCTCGGCGCAGATCATCGCCCGGCTGGTCAACGAAAACCGTTGGCGTATCGGCATCGTCGCGCAGTCGCATGCGGTGATCGAGCACCTGCTCGACCAGGTCCTCGACGCCGGCGTGACGCCCGAACAGGTCGCCAAGAAACGCAAGGGCGCCGACCCGCGCTGGACCGAGATCGACCAGAACCACTACGCCTCGTTCATCGCCGACCACCCGGGATGCGTGATCGGCGGTACCGCATGGGATTTCGCGAACGAAACCCGGGTACCACGGCAATGCCTCGACCTGCTGGTGCTCGAAGAAGCCGGCCAGTTCAATCTCGCCAACACCATCGCGGTCGCGCCGGCCGCGCGCAACCTCCTGCTCCTGGGAGATCCGCAGCAACTACCCCAGGTCTGCCAGGGCACCCACCCGGCTCCGGTCGACGATTCCGCGTTGGGCTGGCTGGTCGAGGGTGCGCACACGTTGCCTGCCGAGCGCGGCTATTTCCTGGACTGCTCATTCCGGATGCATCCGGCGGTGTGCGGGCCGGTGTCGCGACTGTCGTATGACGGTCGGCTGCAGTCACACGAAAAGATCAGTGCCGCACGCCAACTCGACGGCATCCAACCCGGAGTCCGGGCACTCGAAGTCCCGCACCTCGGCAATTCGACCGACAGCCCCGAAGAGGCCGACGCGATCGTCGCGGCCATCACCGGGTTGCTGGGCACCACGTGGACCGACGAGCACGGCAGCACGCCGCTGGACCAGGACCACGTGCTGGTGGTGACGCCGTACAACGCCCAGGTGACCACGGTGCGCAGAGCCCTCGACGCGGCGGGCCTGACCGACGTGCAGGCCGGCACGGTGGACAAGTTCCAGGGCAGGCAGGCGCCCGTGGTGTTCGTCTCGATGACGGCGTCATCGGCCGCCGACGTGCCCCGGGGAATCGGGTTCCTGCTGAACCGCAACCGGCTCAACGTGGCGATCAGCCGGGCCAAATACGTCGCCTACATCGTGCGCTCGCCACAACTCACCGACTATCTGCCGGCCCAGCCGGACAGCCTGGTCGCGCTCGGCGCATTCCTGGGTCTGACCGATCCTGTGATACACCCGACCTGTGACTGAAACGCTTACCGAAACGCTTGCCGGGATTGTCGGTTCAAGTTATGTCACCACCGATCCCGACGTGCTGGACGGCCGCTGCGTCGACCACACCGGGCGTTACCGCGGGCAGGCCACGGCGCTGGTGCGCCCCGGTGACGCCGGCGAAGTGGCCGCGGTGCTGCGGGCCTGCCGCGACGCGGGAGCATGTGTCACGGTGCAGGGCGGCCGCACCTCACTGGTCGCCGGGACAGTGCCGGAGAACGACGACATCCTGTTGTCCACCGAACGACTCGACGAGATCGGCGCCGTCGACACCGTCGATCGCCGCGTCAGCGTCGGCGCGGGGACAACCCTGGCCGCCGTGCAACGGGCCGCCACAGCGGCCGGACTGGTCTTCGGCGTAGACCTGGCCGCACGCGAGTCGGCCACGGTCGGCGGGATGGCCTCCACCAACGCCGGGGGTCTGCGGACGGTGCGCTACGGCAACATGGGCGAGCAGGTGCTGGGACTGGACGTCGCACTGCCCGATGGGTCGGTAGTGCACCGGCACAGCCGGGTACGTCGCGACAACACCGGCTACGACCTGGCCTCGCTGTTCATCGGTGCCGAGGGCACGCTCGGCGTGATCACTGCCCTGGACCTCCGGCTGCACCCCACCCCGACCCACCGGGTCACCGCGATCTGCGGGTTCGCCGACCTGGATGCGCTTGCCGACGCCGGCCGCACCTTCCGTGATCTCGAGGGCATCGCCGCGCTGGAGTTGATCGACGCCCGGGCCAGTGCGCTGACCGCCGAACACCTGGGCGTCGGCGCACCGGTGGAGGGCGCCTGGCAGCTGTTGATCGAATTGGCCGGCGCCGGCGACCAGACCGAACGCCTGGCCGACGCGTTGGAGGGCGCCGACATCTGCGGCGAACCAGCAGTCGGTGTCGACGCGAATGCCCAGCAGCGGTTGTGGCAGGTGCGCGAGTCGGTGGCCGAGGTGCTCGGATTGTTCGGTCCGCCACTGAAATTCGATGTCTCGCTGCCGTTGTCGGCGATCCAGGGCTTCGCCGAGGCAGCCGGTGGGTTGATCGCCGGGCATGCGCCAGACGCCATTCCGGTGCTGTTCGGCCACATCGGCGAGGGCAATCTGCACCTGAACGTGCTGCGCTGCGGGGCGGACGCCGAGGCGGGGCTGTACGCCGCGATGATGGCGCTGATCGCCGAGCACGGCGGCAACGTGAGCTCCGAACACGGCGTGGGCTCACGCAAGCGCGATTACGTGGCGATGTCCCGCACCGAAGCCGATATCGCCGCCATGCGCACGGTCAAGGCCGCGTTCGATCCGGACGGCTATCTGAATCCCGCCGTGCTGTTCCGTCGCGCTCGGCCATGAACTCCGCGTAGACGGTCTCCCACTGCGGAGCATGGAATGCGTCGGTGACGGCTTCGTCGTCGTCGAGCACGTCCTCGTCGTCGTGGCTCAGCAGGAAATCGACGTAGTCGTCGTCATCGTCGTCGCGGGGATCCAGGTACGGCTCCGGGTTCGCATGCGGCGTCAATGCCGGCTCGGCATCGAAACCGAGCAGGAACAGCGCGGCCACCACACCGAACAGCGCGACGAACGCAGGCAGAAGCATGGACTGCGACATCGCCGCGGCGAACGGCGCGTGCAGGAACGCGGGCAGCTCGGCGGCCGAACCCTCGCCGCGGGGCACCGCGCTCGCCACTCCCGGCATCTCCGCGCCGATGCGCGAGGTCATGTATGCCGCGATCCCGGCACTGCCGAGCACCGACCCCACCTGCCGGGTCGCGTTGTACACACCGGAGCCGGCCCCGGCCAGGTCCGGCGGCAGGTTGCGCGTAGCGGTGGCCGCCAGCGGGGACCAGATGAACGCCATGCCGATGCCCATCACCAACTGCGGCAGCAGCAGCCGCCAGATCGGCGTCGTCGGCGTCATCTCGAACGCCAGCCAGGTCAACCCGATCGCCATGGCCGAGAAGCCGAAGCCGATCACCGGTGTCGGATGCGCGCGGTCGACGATGCGGCCCACCACCGGAGCCAGTACACCGCTGGCGATCGCGGTCGGCGCCGTCAGCAGCGCCGAGCGGATCGGCGAAAGCCCGCACACCGTCTGGGCATAGAACATCAACGGCAGGATCATCGCGGTGACCGCGAACCCGATCGTCGCGACACCCAGATTGGCCAGGCTGAAATCGCGGTCCTGGAAGATCCGCAGCGGGATCAGCGGCTCGGCGGTGTTGACCGCCTGCCAGCACACGAACGCCACCATCACGGCGATGCCGACGGCGCCGGTGGCCCACACCCACGGCGCCCAGTCCCGCGACTGGCCCTCCTGGAGGGCGAACACGATCAGGAACATGCCGACTCCGGACAACACGACGCCCAGTACGTCGAATCGGTGCAACTGAGTCGGCAACGCCGGAACCAGCCACACCGCCAGCCCGAGACCCAGGATTCCGATCGGCACGTTGACGAAGAAGATCCACTGCCAGCCCAGTCCCCCGACCAACACGCCGCCGGCCAGCGGGCCGACCAGAGTGGCCACCCCGGCGGTCGCACCCCACACGCTCATCGCCACCCCACGCCGCTCGGGCGGGAAGATCCGGGTGATCGTCGACAAGGTCTGCGGCGTCAACAGCGCCGCGCCGATCCCCTGCACCACCCGGGCGGCGATCAGCATCCCGAGGCTGCCGGCCAGGCCGCACCACAGCGAGGCCGCGGTGAACACGGCCAGGCCGGCGAGGTAGAGATTCTTGGGCCCGTACACATCGCCCAGCCGGCCCGCGACCAGCAGCGGCACAGCGTAGGCGAGCAGGTACGCACTGGTCACCCAGATCACGCCGTCGTAATCGGCGCCGAGGGCATCCATGATCGTCGGGTTTGCGACCGCGACGATCGTCGCGTCGACCAGGATCATGAAGAACCCGACCATCATGGCCCACAGCGCGTTCCACGGATTGTCCGCACGCGCGGGCACACTGCCCTGCGGGCTGGACGTACGGGCGTTGAGCGCTGGCGACATGTCGAATGTGGTGGGTTGGGCCTCGGGTTCGACCTTTGTTGGGTAGTTGGCGGGCCCAGCTGACGCTACCCGGGACCGGGTCAGGCCGGCTCGACAACCGCCTCTGGAGCGACGTCGAGCGTGTCGCCTGAATATTCGCCAGGCTCATCCTCGCCGTTACGCCGACCGACCAGCAGCAGCGCCGCCAAGGCGACCGCCATGCCTGCCGTCATCACCCACGACAACGCCAGCGCGCCGTTGCCCAGCGCCCCGATCGCCGGAGCCACAGCGGCACCGAGCCCGAACTGCGCCGCGCCCAGCAACGCCGCCGCCGTGCCCGCGGCGTCGGGGTGACGCGACAGCGCGAGGGCCGGGGCGTTGGGAAGCACCAGGCCCATCCCAGCCAGGATCGCCAGCACCGGGACCACGAACGCCGCCAGCCCGCCCACGTGCGCGACGGTCAGCACGATGAACACCAACCCGGCGAACGCCGACCAGCTCAGCGCCGCCATCGTGATGGCCTGGGGCGAGAACCGGCGCAGCAGCACCACGTTGAATTGGGTGGAGCCGATCAGCGCGACCGCGCCGGCGGCGAACACGAGCGCGAACGCCTGCTGGTCCAGACCGTAGTCGCCCTGCAGCACGAACGGCGCTGCCGAGATGTAGGCGAACAGTCCCGACATGCCGAGCGCGGCGACCAGAACGAGGATGACGAATCGCGCGTCACGCAGAAGCTCGGCGTAGGTGCCGATGATCCCGCGCACCGCCAGTGGGCGGCGGTGCGAAACCGGCAATGTCTCGGGCAGGGCCAGCGCGGCCATCGCCAGCAGTCCGCCGGCCACCACCACGAGCGCGACGAAGACCCAGTGCCACGAGCCGTGCAACAGCACCGCCGCGCCCAACGATGGCGCCAGCACCGGGGCCACCCCGAGCACGAGCATCAACCGCGACATCACGGTGGCCGCCACGGTTCCACTGAACAGGTCACCGACGACGGCGATGGCCACCACCGAGGCGGCTGCCGCACCCATGCCCTGCAGTGCACGTGCCAACCCCAGGATCGCGATGTCGGGCGCCAGGACACACAGCACCGAGGCCACCATGTGCAGCACGATGCCCGCCATCAAGGGGCGCCTACGGCCCAGCGAGTCCGACAGCGGACCGACGATCAGCTGCCCCAGGGCCAGGCCGGCCAGCGTGCCGGTGAGCGTCAGCTGCGCCACCGAGGAGGAGACCGTGAGCTCGTCGGCGATGCGGGGCAGAGCCGGCAGATACATGTCGATGGTCAGCGGACCCAGCGCGACGAGAGCCCCCAACACGAGAATCATCCGGATCCGGCTCGGCACCGGACTGTGCACAGTTACCGATGCTGCCTTCCTCACGTCGGGCGATGATGCCATGAAGTTGAACAGCCCCGCATTCGAGTTTTTTGTTCCCGGTTGCGTCCGGCGGGTATACCCAGTGACAGCCGTCACCCTCGGGCACCCGAAGCCTGCCGTCGTTCGTTCTCCCTGCGACAGGCCACGGGTTAGCCTGGCAACCGACGATGGGTTCACAACTGGGAGGCCCCGAAGTGTTTGCGCGGTCGAAGCAACTGCCGGCGAAGGTCGAGGAGACCGAAGACCCCAGCGCGGCGGCCAAGGTGCTGTCCCATGTCATCGAACGCAGCTCGCGCGTTCAGGCCCCCGCGGTCAAGGCCTACGTGGACCGGCTGCGCAGCCAACAGCCCAACGCCACCCCGGCAGAGATCGTCACCCGGCTCGAGAAGCACTACCTGGCCGCGGTGATGGCCAGCGGTGCCGCCGTCGGCTCCGCGGCGGCGTTCCCGGGCATCGGAACCCTGGCTGCGCTGTCGGCCGTGGCCGGGGAGACCGTCGTCTTCCTGGAAGCCACGTCGGTGTTCGTGCTCGCGGTCGCCGAGGTGCACGGCATCCCCGCCGACCACCGCGAACGACGTCGCGCGCTGGTGCTCTCCGTCCTGGTCGGCGACGACAGCAAGCACGCCATCGCCGACCTCCTGGGCACCGGGCGCACCAGCGGCGCGTGGCTGTCCGACGGCGCCGCGACACTGCCGTTGCCCGCGGTCTCGCAGCTCAACTCCCGGCTGCTCAAGTACTTCGTCAAGCGGTATACGCTCAAGCGCGGCGCGATGGCTTTCGGCAAGATGCTGCCGGTGGGTATCGGGGCTGTCATCGGCGGTGTCGGCAACCGGTTGATGGGTAAGAAGATCGTCGCCAACGCCCGCCAGGCGTTCGGCGCGCCCCCGCCGCGGTGGCCTGCAACGTTGCATGTGCTGCCGTCCGCCGCGTCAGCCAACCCCATGCCGACCTCAGGCGGAGCCGAAAGGCGATAGCCTTTATGCGGCGGTCGAGCGGGGCCAACCGCACACAGAAGAACACAAGCGGCACGCCTCCTTGTGACGGCGAGCCGGACACAAGAATCGAGGCGAGTGTCTGCCGTGAGCAGTTCACCTTCACCATTCGGGCAGAACGAGTGGTTGGTCGAGGAGATGTATCGCAAGTTCCGCGAGGATCCCTCTTCGGTGGATCCGAGTTGGCACGAATTCCTGGTCGACTACTCCCCTGAGCCCACCACCGACAGCACCGCCGCCAACGGTCAACCGGCAGCGCCTGCCGCACCCGCGACACCTGCCGCGGCAGCTCCGGCAGCGCCCGCCCCGGCGGCTCCCGCTCCGGCCACTCCGGCGGCTCCTGCCAAGGCAGCTCCGGCAAAGCCGGCTCCGGCCAAACCCGCGAAGGCCGGTCCGGCTCCTGCCGAAGGTGACGAGTCACAGGTGCTGCGCGGTGCAGCGGCGGCCGTCGTCAAGAACATGAACGCCTCCCTGGAGGTGCCCACCGCGACGAGTGTGCGGGCCATCCCGGCCAAGCTGATGATCGACAACCGCGTCGTCATCAACAACCACCTCAAGCGCACCCGCGGCGGCAAGGTCAGCTTCACCCATCTGCTCGGCTACGCCATCGTGCAGGCGGTCAAGAAGTTCCCGAACATGAACCGCTACTTCGCCGAGGTCAACGGCAAGCCCGCGGCGGTCACGCCGGCCCACACCAATCTGGGCCTGGCCATCGACCTACCCGGCAAGGACGGCAGTCGATCACTGGTCGTGGCCGCCATCAAGCGTTGCGAGACAATGCAATTCGGCCAGTTCATCGCAGCCTACGAGGACATCGTGCGCCGGGCCCGCGACGGCAAGCTGACCGCCGAGGACTTCTCCGGCGTGAGCATCTCGCTGACCAACCCCGGCACCATCGGAACCGTGCACTCGGTGCCGCGGCTCATGCAGGGTCAGGGCGCCATCATCGGCGCCGGAGCCATGGAGTACCCGGCCGAGTTCCAGGGCGCCAGCGAGGAGCGCATCGCCGACCTGGGTATCGGCAAGCTGATCACCCTGACCTCGACCTACGACCACCGCATCATCCAGGGCGCCGAGTCCGGCGACTTCCTGCGCACCATCCACCAGCTCCTGCTCGACGACGAGTTCTTCGACGAGATCTTCCGCGAACTGGGCATCCCCTATGAGCCGGTGCGCTGGCGCGTCGACAATCCGGATTCCATCGCCGACAAGAACGCGCGCGTCATCGAGCTGATCGCGGCCTACCGCAACCGCGGTCACCTGATGGCCGACATCGACCCGCTGCGGCTCGACAACATGCGGTTCCGCAGCCACCCCGATCTGGACGTCAACACCCACGGCCTGACGCTGTGGGACCTGGACCGCGAGTTCAAGGTCGACGGGTTCGCGGGCAAGCAGTACATGAAGCTGCGCGACGTGCTCTCGGTGCTGCGCGACGCGTACTGCCGCCACATCGGCGTGGAGTACACCCACATCCTCGAACCCGAGCAGCAGCGCTGGCTCCAGGAGCGCGTCGAGATCAAGCACGACAAGCCGACCGTCGCCGAGCAGAAGTACATCCTGAGCAAGCTCAACGCGGCCGAGGCGTTCGAAACGTTCCTGCAGACCAAATACGTTGGGCAGAAGCGGTTCTCGCTCGAAGGCGCAGAGACCGTGATCCCGATGATGGATGCCGCCATCGACCAGTGCGCAGAACACGCGCTCGCCGAGGTGGTCATCGGCATGCCGCACCGCGGCCGGCTCAACGTGCTGGCCAACATCGTCGGCAAGCCGTACAGCCAGATCTTCACCGAGTTCGAGGGCAACCTCAATCCGTCCCAGGCCCACGGCTCCGGCGACGTGAAGTACCACCTGGGCGCATCCGGCAACTACATCCAGATGTTCGGCGAGAACGACATTCAGGTGTCGCTGACCGCCAACCCGTCGCACCTCGAAGCGGTCGACCCGGTGCTCGAGGGCCTGGTGCGGGCCAAGCAGGATCTGCTCGACAGCGGCAAGGATGCCGACGGCTCCGGTGAATATCCAGTGGTTCCGCTGATGCTGCACGGCGATGCGGCGTTCGCCGGGCAAGGCGTGGTCGCCGAGACACTGAACCTCGCCCTGCTGGACGGCTACCGCACCGGCGGCACCATCCACATCGTGGTCAACAACCAGATCGGGTTCACCACGGCGCCGACGGATTCGCGCTCCAGCGAGTACTGCACCGACGTGGCCAAGATGATCGGCGCGCCGATCTTCCACGTCAACGGCGACGATCCCGAGGCCTGCGCCTGGGTCGCGCGCCTGGCAGTGGACTTCCGCCAGGCGTTCAAGAAGGACGTCGTCATCGACATGCTGTGCTACCGCCGCCGCGGCCACAACGAAGGCGACGACCCGTCGATGACCCAGCCGTACATGTACGACGTCATCGACACCAAGCGCGGCTCGCGCAAGGCCTACACCGAAGCCTTGATCGGCCGCGGCGACATCTCGATGAAAGAAGCCGAGGACGCCCTGCGCGACTACCAGGGCCAGCTCGAGCGCGTGTTCAACGAGGTTCGCGAACTGGAGAAGCACGCGGCCGAGCCCAGCGAGTCCGTCGAGGCCGACCAGCAGATCCCGCAGCGTCTCGCGACCGCGGTGGACAAGTCTCTGCTGGCCCGGATCGGCGATGCCCACCTGGCCCTGCCGGACGGGTTCACCGTGCACCCGCGCGTCAAGCCGGTGCTGGAGAAGCGCCGGGAGATGGCCTACGAGGGCAAGGTCGACTGGGCGTTCGCCGAGCTGCTCGCGCTCGGGTCGCTCATCTCGGAGGGCAAGCTGGTCCGATTGAGCGGCCAGGACACCCAGCGCGGCACCTTCACCCAACGCCACTCCGTGATCGTCGACCGCAAGACCGGCGAGGAGTTCACGCCGCTGCAATTGCTGGCCACCACCACGGACGGCACTCCGACCGGCGGCAAGTTCCTGGTATACAACTCGGCGCTGTCCGAGTACGCCGCCGTGGGCTTCGAATACGGCTACTCGGTGGGCAACCCCGACGCGATGGTGTTGTGGGAGGCGCAGTTCGGCGACTTCGTCAACGGCGCCCAGTCGATCATCGACGAATTCATCTCCTCCGGCGAGGCCAAGTGGGGCCAGCTCTCCGACGTCGTGCTGCTGTTGCCGCACGGCCACGAGGGGCAGGGTCCCGACCACACCTCGGGCCGCATCGAGCGCTTCCTGCAACTGTGGGCCGAGGGTTCGATGACCATCGCGGTGCCGTCGACCCCGGCGAACTACTTCCACCTGCTCCGCCGCCACGGACTCGACGGCATCCAGCGTCCGCTCATCGTCTTCACCCCGAAGTCGATGCTGCGCAACAAGGCCGCCGTCAGCGACATCCGCGACTTCACCGAGAACAAGTTCCGCTCGGTCCTGGAGGAATCGGTCTACACCGATGGCGAGGGCGACCGCGGCAAGGTCACCCGGGTCCTGCTCTGCAGCGGGAAGATCTACTACGACCTCGCCGCGCGCAAGGCCAAGGACAACCGCGAAGACGTCGCGATCGTGCGTCTGGAACAGCTTGCCCCGCTGCCGCGCCGCCGGCTGGCCGAGACCCTCGACCGCTACCCGAACGTCACCGAGAAGTTCTGGGTCCAGGAGGAGCCGGCCAACCAGGGTGCCTGGCCGTCACTCGGCCTGACCCTGCCCGAGGTGCTGCCGGAGCGCTTCTACGGGATCAAGCGGATCTCGCGGCGGGCGATGTCGGCGCCGTCCTCGGGTTCGTCGAAGGTGCATGCTGTCGAACAACAGGAGATCATCGACGAGGCGTTCGGCTGAGCGGCGCCCGGATCAACGAAATGGTCGCTGCCGCACGTCGGTAGCGACCATTTCGTGGTTTTGGGCGAGGGGTTTACATCACCGTGCGCGCAACGGTGGGCCGGGTCGGCGCGGGCGGCTACTCATCTAGGGTGACTATCGCAGCTGACCCGGTCGTCGATGAAGAGCCAGCTACACCCAACACTCCCGCAACGGTGCGCACCGCCGTGCTGGCCAGCGTGCTCGGGACCACCATCGAGTGGTACGACTTCTTCCTGTATGCCACGGCCGCGAGCCTGGTGTTCAACCACACGTTCTTCCCGGACCAGAGCTCGTTCGTCGGCACGATGCTGGCCTTCGCCACGTTCGCGGTCGGGTTCCTGGTCCGGCCCATCGGCGGATTCGTCTTCGGACATATCGGCGACCGCATCGGCCGGAAGAAGACGCTGGCGCTGACCATGCTGTTGATGGGCGCGGCCACCGCGCTGATGGGTGTGCTGCCCACCGCCGCGCAGATCGGTGTGCTGGCCCCGGTCCTGCTGCTGGTGTTGCGCGTGGTCCAGGGATTCGCCCTCGGCGGCGAATGGGCAGGCGCGGTGCTGCTGGCCGTCGAGCACAGCCCCCGAAATCGCCGCGGGCTGTTCGGCAGCATCCCTCAGGTGGGACTCGCCTTGGGCCTTGCCCTCGGCACCGGCGTGTTCGTGCTGCTGCAGGTGTGGCTGTCGGCCGAGGCATTCCAGACCTACGGCTGGCGGATCGCTTTCCTGTTCAGCGTGGTGCTGGTGATCTTCGGCGTCGTGGTGCGGTTCCGGGTGGCCGAGACACCGGCGTTCGAGAAACTGCGCGACGACGACGAACGCTCTGCGGTCCCCGTGAAGGAGATCTTCCGCCCTCCGGTGCTGCGCTCGACCGTGCTGGGCCTGCTGTCGCGCTGGGGCGAGGGCGCCGCGTTCAACACCTGGGGCGTGTTCACCATCTCGTACGCCACCGCCACGCTGCATCTGGGCAAGGTGCCGGTGCTGGTTGTGGTGACGGCGGCGGCGTTGCTCATGGCGGTGCTGCTGCCGGTGTCGGGTCTGCTGGCCGACCGGTTCAGCCCGAAAGCCGTCTACGCGTCCGGTATCGCCGCCTATGGCGTCGTGGTGTTCCCGGCGTTCGCATTGTTCGGCACCGGCAGCATCGTGGCGTATGCGATCGGAATGGTGTTGGCGTTCGGCGTCATTCATGCCTGGTTCTACGGTGCGCAGGGCACGCTCTACGCGTCGCTGTTCCCGACCCGGACCCGATACACCGGGCTGTCGACGGTGTATCAGCTCTCCGGTGTCTACGCCTCGGGCCTGACCCCGCTGATCCTCACGGCGCTGATCGCCGCCGGCGGCGGCACGCCGTGGCTGGCGTGCGGATATCTGGTGGCCACCGCGGTCGTCAGCGTCGTCGCCACCCTGCTGTTGCGGCCGGAGCACTGATCGGCAGGCTCAACACGTCAGTACCTGTGGGCCCGCATCGGTGATCGCGACGGTGTTCTCGCTGTGCGCGGTGCGTGACCCGTCGGCCGATCGGATGGTCCAGCCGTCGCGGTCGTAGACGATGCGGTTGGTGCCCGCGGCCAGCCACGGTTCCAGCGCCAGCGTCATCCCCACTCGCAACGGCATGCCGCGGCCCGGCGTGCCCCGGTTGGGTACGTGTGGGTCCTCGTGCATGGTCCGGCCCAGCCCGTGCCCGCCGAAGTCCAGGTTGACCGGATAGCCGTAATCGGCGACGACGGCTCCGATGGCCGCCGAGATGTCGCCCAGCCGATTGCCGGGTCGAGCTGCGGCGGTTCCGGCGGCCAGCGCCTCCTCGGTGGCCCGGATCAGGCGCACGTCGGCGGCCGCGGGCGTCCCCACGATCACGGTGCGGGCCGCGTCGGCGACCCAGCCGTCGATCGACACGGCGAAGTCCATGCTCAACACGTCGCCGTCGTTGAGCCGGTAGTTATGCGGAAGACCGTGCAGCACAGCGTCATTGACCGACAGGCAGATGACGTTGCGAAACGGACCCCGGCCGAACGACGGAGCGTAGTCCCAGTAGCAGGACTCCGCTCCACGGCGTTTCACCATGTCGCGGGCGTGATGTTCGAGGTCGAGCAGGTTGATGCCGACCTCGGCGAGCCCGCTCAACTCGCTGAGCACCTCGGCCACGAACCGCCCGGTGACCCGCATCTTCTCGATCTCGTCGGCGGTTTTCAGCTCGACCATGTCCACATCCTTTCCGGTATTTAAATACCAACACTAGCGGTATATAAATACCGGCGCTACCGTGGTGTCGTGGTTCGCACCCCGCTCACCCCCGCACAGATCGCCGCCGGCCGACGGCTCGGCGAGACACTGCGGGCCGCTCGCGCCGACCGATCGCTCGACGAGGTTGCCGAGCACGCAGGCATTTCCCCGGAGACCCTGCGCAAGATCGAGACGGGCCGGCTGCCCTCCCCCGCGTTCGGCACGGTCGTCGGTCTGAGCGACGCTCTCGGAATCCCGCTGGAAACGCTGGCCGAAGTGTGGCGCCCCGTCAGCGCGGCGGCGTCGTAGCCCGACTCACACGGGACCGCGGGTACCGGCTAATCTCGACACCATTCGAACCACACAAGGGAGTGTTCTATGGAGGGCTTCGCCGGAAAGGTTGCCGTCGTCACCGGCGCCGGATCGGGAATCGGACAGGCACTGGCCATTGAACTCGGACGTTCCGGGGCCAAGCTGGCGATCAGCGACGTCGACGTCGAGGGTCTGGCGGTCACGGAGGAACGCCTGAAGGCCATCGGCGCCGAGGTGAAGACCGACCGGCTCGACGTCACCGAGCGCGAGGCGTTCCTGCTGTACGCGGACGCGGTCAAGGAACACTTCGGCAAGGTCAACCAGATCTACAACAACGCGGGTATCGCCTTCACCGGCGATGTCGAAGTCAGCCAGTTCAAGGACATCGAGCGCGTGATGGACGTCGACTACTGGGGCGTCGTCAACGGCACCAAGGCGTTCCTGCCGCACCTGATCGCTTCCGGCGACGGACATGTCGTCAACGTGTCGAGCCTGTTCGGCATCTTCTCGGTGCCCGGTCAGGCGGCCTACAACTCGGCCAAGTTCGCGGTGCGCGGCTTCACCGAGGCCCTGCGCCAGGAAATGATCGTGGCCAAGCATCCGGTCAAGGTGACCTGCGTGCATCCCGGCGGGATCAAGACCGCCATCGCGCGCAACGCGACCACCGCCGAGGGGCTGGACCAGAAGGCGCTCGCCGAGTCCTTCGACAAGAAGCTGGCCAACACCACGCCGCAGCGCGCGGCCAAGATCATCCTCGAGGCAGTGCGCAAGAACAAGGCGCGCGTGCTCGTCGGGCCCGATGCCAAGATCCTCGACGTGATCGTCCGGATCACCGGCTCGGGGTACCAGCGGCTGTTCGCCTCGGCGGTCGGAAAGGCCATGCCGAGCTGACGCTCCGGTCAGTGGCCCAGAGGGTTGGCCTGCAGGAACGCATCGGCCACCGCCGCAGGATCCTTGCCCTCGGCGACCTGCCTGCGCATATCGGCCAGTGACCCGGTGTCGAGGACGCCGGCGATCTCGTTGAGCGCCAGGATCTGATGCTCGTCGAGTGTGTTGCGGCGATACAGCGGCACCACATTCTCACCGCGGATCAATGCGGTCTTGTCGGCCAGCACGGTCAGGTCCGACGGGATGGCCGGATCGGCCGTCGTCGACCAGGCCGCGTTGATCGTGCCGGCCCGCAGGGCGGCGAACAGGCTCTTCGCGTCGGGGAACCTGCCGGGCTCGGGCAGGGCGCAGGAACCCACCGTCGTGGGTGTCTTGGCGCCGGCCACCGCACCCGGCCGGGCCTTGGCACAGTTGCGCCGCACCGCGCTCAGATCCGTCCCACCCCAGGCTTTGGCCGTCGCCTCGGTGACAACCAGCGCCGGCTTGTCCTGGGCCGACATGGTGTAGTCACCGGCGGCGACACCCTCGGGCAGCGCCGACACCAGGTCCCGGTAGACCTGTTCATCCGCGCGGGCCGTGGCAGTCGGATTCAGGGCGGTCAGGAACCGGCCGGTGAACCCCGGCTGCACCGTGACCGATCCCGAATCGAGCACGCCGGGCACGCCGTCGGTCTCGGTGACCACGGCCGGCGTGCCGTAGTAGCGCAGCGCCGCCGCATACAGGTGCCCGAGCAACACCGACTCGGGCGCGGGCCCGGCACCGACCGCGAGAGCGGCGGGAGCCGAGTGGCCGCAACCCGCTGACGCCAGCGCGAACAGCACCAGCAGCGCCGACGCCAGCATGCGGCGCATCGGTGAACTCAGGACTCTGCGGGGTCAACCGCCGCCGCGACCGCCGCCGCCACCGCGGGGCCGACCCGCGGATCCAGCGCGCTGGGCACGATGTGGTCGACCGCCAGATCGTCGCCGACGACCGAGAAGATGGCCTCGGCAGCCGCCACCTTCATCTTCTCGGTGATCCTGCGGGCACCGGCGTCGAGCGCACCGCGGAACACCCCGGGGAAGGCCAGCACGTTGTTGATCTGGTTCGGGAAGTCGCTGCGTCCGGTCGCGACCACCGCCGCGTACTTGCGGGCCGCGTCCGGGTGGATCTCCGGATCCGGGTTGGACAGCGCGAAGACGATGCTGTTGGGCGCCATGGTCGCGATGAGCTCCTCGGGCACGACGCCTGCGGACACCCCGAGGAAGACGTCGGCACCCTCGAGCGCCTCGGCCACGCCACCGGTGAGCTTGCGCGGATTGGTCCGTCCGGCCAGCTCGGCCTTGAAGCTGTTGAGGTTGTCGCGGCCGGAATGCACGATGCCCTGCGAATCAAGCACGACGACGTCGGTGATGCCTTTGTTCAGCAAGATGTTGGCGCAGGCCACTCCCGCCGCACCTGCGCCCGAGATGACCACACGCAATGAATGGATGTCACGCTCAAGCACCTTCGTGGCGCCCAGCAGCGCGGCCAGCACCACGATCGCCGTGCCGTGCTGGTCATCGTGCATGACCGGGCAGTCCAGCGCCTCGATCACCCGGCGCTCGATCTCGAAGCAGCGCGGGGCAGAGATGTCCTCGAGGTTCACCGCGCCGAACGTCGGACGCAGCCGGATCAGGGTTTCGACGATCTCGTCGGGATCCTTGGTGTCGAGCACGATCGGGATCGAGTTCAGCCCGCCGAAGGACTTGAACAGCGCGCTCTTGCCCTCCATGACCGGGAGCGACGCCGCGGGACCGATATCGCCGAGGCCCAGCACCGCAGTGCCGTCGCTGACCACCACGACCAGGCGGTTGGCCCACGTGTACTTGGCCGCGAGAGTGTGGTCAGTGGCGATCGCCCGGCTCACCTGGGCGACGCCGGGGGTGTAGGCGATCGACAGCGCACGCTGGGTGTCCAGCGGCTCCTTCAACTCGACCGAGAGCTTTCCGCCTTCATGGTGTTCGAAGATCTCGGCGTCTTCGATCACAACTTGCGGGGTGCGCTCCGCTGACGAGCGCTCGGGCGAGGAGGCGACTGTACTTTCCGACACGGCGCAAGGGTACTTCAATGCCATTTCTCACATGGCCGGGTTCCCCGCTGGTGAGGGTTACTTAACAGTAGGTGCGCGTAGCATTCGTTGTGCTGATCAGGTTGCTGCGAACCGTGCAGGAAGGTGGGGACAAATGCCCTCATTCCGCGCGCTGCCGCCGGCCCTGCGGACGACACCGAGGCCCCGGCCGGCAGAGCCCGACGCCAAGTCGATCCACGTCCCCGTCGCGCGGGCCATGGTCGATTGCGGGGTCTACAGCGGCGGAGACCGGTTGCCCGGCAAATACACCCATGCCGCGGCGCTGAACAAGGTCCGAGAATTGCAGGCAGCGGGCGAGAAGGCGTTCGTCTGGATCGGCCTCCACGAACCCGACGAATTCCAGATGCAATCGGTGGCAGACGTTTTCGGCCTACACGAGCTGGCGGTCGAGGACGCGGTGCACGCCCACCAGCGGCCCAAGCTCGAGCGGTACGACAAGACCCTGTTCCTCGTGCTCAAGACCATCAACTACGTCGAGCACGAGTCGGTGGCACTGGCCCGCGAGATCGTCGAGACCGGCGAGATCATGATCTTCGTCGGACCGGACTTCGTGGTCACCGTCCGCCACGGCGAGCACGGTGGATTGGCCGGTGTACGCAAACGGCTGGAATCCTCCCCCGCCATCCTCAAACTCGGACCATTCGCGGTCATGCACGCGATCGCCGACCACGTGGTGGACAGCTACCTCGACGTGACCGATCTGATGGAAACCGACATCGACTCCATGGAGGAGGACATCTTCTCCCCCGGCACGCGCACCAACATCGAGTGCATCTACCTGCTCAAGCGTGAGGTCGTCGAAATGCGCCGGGCCGTAGCACCTTTGACGCTCGCGCTGTCCCGGTTGCTGACCGACCACAACGATCTCATCTCGGTCGAGGTGCGCAGGTACATGCGCGACGTGCACGACCACAACGTGCAGGCCTCCGACCGCGTCACGAGCTACGACGAGATGCTCAGCTCACTGGTGCAGGCGGCACTGGGCAAGGTCGCCATGCAGCAGAACGTGGACATGCGCAAGATCTCGGCGTGGGTGGCGATCGCCGCGGTACCGACCGCGATGGCAGGAATCTACGGCATGAACTTCGAGCACATGCCCGAATTACAGTGGACCTGGGGCTATCCCGCCGTACTTCTGACGATGGCCACCATCTGCTTCGTGCTCTACCGCACGTTCCGCCACAACGACTGGCTCTAGCTGGGGCTCGCTGCCCGTCTGGTCGGATCCAGCACGTCCACCCCATCGGTCTGCCACGCCTCCCGCATGGCGTCCGCACCCTTCAGTCGCACCCAGGCTGCCTCGGTGGCGGTGATGGGCGTGGCCGAGAGCACGGTCACCGGCGACAGTGGATCAGCCAGGGCCACCTCGCCGATATCGCTGGGGCCCAACAGGAATGCACTGAACGGTGCGGAGTCGAACAACTGCGTCTCCAGATCGATGAGCGCGTCGGCCTCCAGCACCAGACCTTCCACCGCGGGTGCGGCGGCCAGCACGGCGAGTGACCGGGCCAGCCCACCCGGGGTCGGCCCCCGCAACGAGAGCACCACCTCGGCTCGGGGGCCGTGGATCGGATCGGAGACCAGTTCGGTCGGATCGAACATCGGGTGACGCGAACAGCCCACCGTCACATAGTGATACAGATCCTGTCCGCTTCCGCCCGAGCGCAGGTCCGGACCGAACCGCAGGACGTCGATGCGCTCGGTACCCAGAAACGTCACGCTGGCACTGACGGGTTCCGCGGTGATGCCTGCCGCACCGAAGTATTCGCCCACGTGGGCGCGGACGGCAGCCAGGACGTCGATCACTCTGCTGTCGGTTCTCCGGCCGGCTCGGCCGACTCGGCGGGCGCGGGTGCCTCGGATTTCTCGGACTCCTCCGACCCGGTCTCGCCCTCCGCGGTGTCCTCGGCCAGCTCGGGTTTCTCGGCGGGCTCGGTACGGGTCAGGTTCACCCCGGTCGCAGCGTCGAAGATCGCCAACTTCGAGGTGTCGAAGGCCAATTGGATCTGCTGGCCACCCGCGGCCGTGGACTCGGCAGACACCCGGGCCACGAACTCGTTGGCACCGGCGCCGGAATCCGCGGCCAACTCGGCAAGCTGCGCCGCCTCGGCGCCCGCACCCTCGATGGTGAAGTGCACGTACTTGTCGGCACCGAGCGACTCGACGATGTCGGCGCGCACCGGGAAGCTCAGCGCCCGGATCCGCGCGTACCCGTCGAGCAGCGAGGCATCCTCCAGGTGCTCGGGCCGGATTCCGACGATGATGTTGTCGGGCTTGGGATGCCGCGCCAGCTGATCATGCACCTGCTGGGTCAAGGTGACGTCGCCGAACGGCAGCCGCACCCCGACGTCGGTGAACGTGGCGGGGAAGAAGTTCATCGCAGGTGATCCGATGAAGCCGGCCACGAACAGGTTCGCCGGGTTGTTGTACAACTCGTCGGGCGTGCCGATCTGCTGGATCTCGCCTGCCAGCAACACCACAACCCGATCGCCCAGGGTCATCGCCTCGGTCTGGTCGTGCGTGACGTAGACCGTGGTGGTGCCCAGCCGACTCTGCAGTCGCGAGATCTCGGCGCGCATCTGCACGCGCAGCTTGGCGTCCAGGTTGCTCAGCGGCTCATCCATCAGGAATGCCTTGGGCCGACGCACGATTGCCCGCCCCATCGCCACCCGCTGACGCTGCCCGCCCGACAACTGTGCGGGCTTGCGGTCGAGCAGTTCGGTCAGGTCCAGGATCTTGGCGGTCTCGGCGACCTTGGCCTCGATCTCGTCCTTCTTGAGCTTGGCCAGGGTCAGCGGGAAGGCGATGTTCTGCCGCACCGTCATGTGCGGGTACAGCGCATAGGACTGGAACACCATCGCGATATCGCGGTCCTTGGGCGCCTTCTCGTTGACCCGCTCGCCACCGATGCGAAGCTCGCCCGACGAGATGTCCTCAAGCCCGGCAATCATGTTCAGCGTGGTGGACTTACCGCACCCCGACGGTCCCACCAGGATGATGAACTCGCCGTCGGCGATCGTCATCGAGAACTCTTTGACGGCCTCTCTCGTGCCGCCCGCACCGTCGGGGTAACTCTTGGTGACCCGGTCCAACACAATTTCGGCCATCCAATTACCCCTTTACCGCACCGGATGTCAGGCCAGCGACGATCCGCCGCTGGAAGATGAGAACAAAGATAATGATCGGGATCGTGATGACCATCGCACCGGCCGCGATCGACCCGGTCGGTTCCTCGAACTGGGAACTGCCGGTGAAGTTCGCAATCGCCACCGGCGCGGTGATCGCCCGCTCGGTCGCGGTCAACGACAGCGCCAGGAGCAGGTCGTTCCACGCGAAGATGAACACCAGGATGGCCGCCGTGACGATGCCCGGGGCCGCCAACGGAGCGATCACCTTGCGGAAGGCCTGCGCCGGGGTCGCCCCATCCATCTTCGCGGCCTTCTCCAGATCCCAAGGGATCTCCCGGAAGAACGCCGAGAGCGTGTAGATCGCCAGCGGCAGCGCGAAGGTGATGTAGGGGATGATCAGCCCGGGCCAGGTGTCGAACAGGCCGATACTGCGCCACAGGTTGAAGATCGGGGTCACCAGCGAGATCTGGGGGAACATCGCGATCAGCAGGGCAACCCCCACCAACAGCTTCTTGCCGGGGAAGTCCAGTCGGGCCACCGCGTAGGCCGCCATGCCGCCGATGGTCACCGCGATCACCGTGGTGATCAGGCCGATGCCGATCGAGTTGATCAACGCCGACGTGAAGATGTTCCCGTCGAAGATCCCCTTGTAGTTGTCGAACGTGATCTGCGACGGAATCAGCTTGCCGTCCTTGACACTCGATGTCGGCTTCAACGACAGCGACAAAATCCACAAGACCGGTATCAACGCGTAGAGCACCACCAGGATGTTCACGACCGTCCACCCGGTCGCGCGCCGCGCACCCACTCGCTCAGACATTAGCGACCTTCCGCCTCTGCACCGGGCGCCGACGCACCGAACAGCTTGATGAAGATGAACGCGATGACTGCCACCGAGAGGAAGATCAACACGCTGATGGCCGAACCCAATCCGAGGTTGAACGCCTTGAACAGGTTGTCATACCCCAGGATCGACACCGACCCGGTGCTGTTGGCTCCCCCGGTCAACACATAGATGTTGTCGAAGATCCGGAAGGCGTCCAGGGTGCGGAACAACAGGGCGACCAGGATGGCCGGTTTGATCAGCGGCAGAATAATTTTCACCAACCGCGTCCACGCCCCGGCCCCGTCGACCTCGGCGGCGTTGAGTAGATCCTGCGGCACCAGCGCCAGCCCGGCCAGCAGCAGCAGCGCCATGAAGGGCGTGGTCTTCCACACTTCTGCCAGCACGATGATGGCGAGCGAGGGCAACTGTTCGGTCAACGGTGCGCTGCCGTCGGGCAGCAGGTTGGCCAGATAGCCGGTACCCGGCGTCCAGGCGTAGTACCAGCTGTAGGAGGCTGCCACCGTCACGATCCCGTAGGGGATCAACACCGCGGTGCGGACCACGCCCTTGCCGAAGATGGTGCGGTGCATGACCAGTGCCAGTGCCATGCCGAGGACGAACTCGATCGTCACCGAGACGACAGTGATCGCCAGGGTCACCACGAACGCGGTCCACCAGTACCGGTCGGTGAGGATGGTCTGGTAGTTGGCGAACCCGACAAAGGCGGTGTCGTCGGGGGCGGCCAGGTTGTAGCGCTGCAGGCTCAGCCACACCGCGTAACCGATCGGATACGCGGTGACCGCGATCATCAGGACCACCGCGGGCGCGATCAGCGCGAACGCCAGCTTGCGTTCGGAGGCGCGGTTGGCCGTCGTGGAGGTCGTCGCCGAAGTCATGGGATCAGCCCCTTGCCGTCGATGGCCTTCTGCACCTGTTCGGTCAGCTCATCGGCGGTGTGCTCCGGATCGATGTCGGTGATCGGGGCCAGGGTGGCCGAAATGCGGGTGGACACAGCCTGATAGACCGGCGTCGCGGGCCGCACCGCGGCGTTGGTCAACTGCTCGCGGATGATCGCATACTGCGGGTACTTGGCCTGGAACGCCGGATCGTCGTACAGCGACTCCCGCACCGCGGGCAGACCGCCTTCGACCGAGGTGTAGCGCTGATTCTCGACATTGCGCAGGCAGCGGATGGCTTCGAAGGCCTCGGCCTTGTGCCGGCTGGTCTTGGCCACCGCGAGGTTCAGCCCACCGATGGTCACCTTTGCCGGCTCGCCCTCGGACACCCCCGGGTAGTTCGCGAAGCCGAACACGTCTTTGCTGGCCTCATAGGCCGACTCGAACTGTTCGTCGGTCGGCGAGAAGGTGCCGAGATCGTTGATGGCGCCGGTCAGGTCGGCACGTTTGTCGAGGGGTAGGAAGTTCACCCCGCCCTTGACGGCGTTCTCCAGCAGCGAGGGCAGCACGAACGGCCAGTTGACCTCGAGCGCGGCCTTGCCCTGTTCGAGGGCCAGTCGGGCCGTCCCCTCATCGGTCTGGGTCACCGACGGATCGGCGCCCGGCGCGGTGGCAACCGATTTGATGATCTGCAGCGCCTTGACCGTCGCCGCACGATGTTCCGGGGTGTCGGTCAGGGTGACGGTCTTGCCGTCCTCGGAGAGCACCTGGCCGCCGGCACTGGCCAGCAGGGTGTTGAACCACACCACCAGGCCTTCGTACTGCTTGGCCTGCACCGCAATCCAACTGGGCTTGCCCGCTGCGTGCAGTCGTGTCGCCTCCGCGACCATCCCGTCCCAGGTCGACGGCGGCCCGTCCATCAAATCGGCGCGATACCACAGCAATTGGGTGTTGGTGGTGATCGGTGAGGCATACAACCTGCCTTGCCAGCGGGCCGTCTCCAGCGGCCCGGGCAGGGTGTTGGATTCCGCGTCGGACTCGGCTTCACCGGCCGGATCCTCGGACAGCGGCACGGCCCAGCCGGCTTCGGCGAACTCGGCGGTCCAGACCACGTCGAGCGCCATGATGTCGAGCGTCTTGTCGTTACCGGTCAGCCGCCGGGCGAGCTGCAACCGTTGGTCGTCAGCGCCTTTCGGCAAACTCACCTGCTTGATGGTGAAACGGTCGCCGAGTTCGTCATTGCAGCGTTTGGCCACGGCGGTGAAAGTCGCCATCTCGTTGGCCGGGGTGTAGTAGTTGATGACGATCCCGTCGTCGCCTTTGCCACAAGCCGACACCACCGAGGCCGTCGTCAACGCGGCCACTGCCGCAGCACATAGCCGCCGAGCGCGCACCGCTCTGCCTCCCGTCCGAGTCATCTCTCGCCGCCGGAGCGGCCCCCACGACGCCGGAGCGGCTCCCGCGCGCAAACCGTAGAGCCATGCGGAGCATATGTGCAACAGTGCCGGGCGCGCCGCGTCACAATCGTGACCTGCGGAACTTTGCCACCGCGGCCCGCCCCTGGTGGCGGGACGGGTCAGATCGTCAAGCGGGCCAGTAGATCTCGACCCTGCTCGGCACCCTGCGGGTCGCACAGCACGTCATAGCGGCCGGCGACCAGCTGCATGGTCGAACTGAAATCTCTTGTGCCGCGAGCCATCGCGTACGGGATCGCCGAGGTGATCAAGCCAAAGAAGACACCGGCGACCAGACCGGTGAGCAGCGCGCTCCACGGGTTGGGGCTGAAGAAACCCAGGATCAGGCCGATGAACAGGCCGAGCCAGGCGCCGGACAACACACCGCCGCCGAGCACCTTGGGCCAGCTCAGCCGGCCCGTGACCCGCTCGACCTGCATGAGGTCCACCCCGACGATCGTCACCTGCTGCACGGGGAACTGTTGGTCGGACAGGTAGTCGACGGCACGCTGGGCCTCCGCGTACGTCGGGTAGGAGCCGATCGGCCAGCCTTTGGGCGGCGTCGGCAGCGCACCGCGCGCCGTGGGCGCGGCACCCGGTGTCTGACCGGACTGAAATGGGCTCGTCATCGAACTTCACTCTCCTCCGCACCGCCTGCTCGGCGGCTGCTCTCGTTACAGCAACGCCCTCACACCGGAATTGGTGCCGGAGTCACGCCCCCTTGGCGTCATTGTCCGTGCGCTAGGTTGATCAGCATGACAAACGCGGACGGCAACGCGGGCGAAACGCCACCATCCAACCCCGGTTCCCAGCCGTCTGAACTGTCGTCCAGCGGCTACGAAGCACCTTCGATCGAGCACTCTCAGGATCGGCCGGATACCGGCGCGGCGCAACCGTCGTACGAGTTCGCGCCGCCGACCCCCGATGCCGGCGCGCCTTATCCGCCTGCGATCGACTACCCCGCTGACATTCCGTACGACTACCCGCCGCCGCCGGGGCTGCCGCCGTCATTGCCGGGTGGTGCCGGTTATCCCCCGCCGCTGCCCGGATATCCACCACCACCGCCGGGTTACGCACCCCCGGGTTACGCACCGCCGGGCGGTTACCCCGCCGGCGCATCCGGCTACCCCGGATACCCAGGCGGTTACGGGATGCCGCCGGCCAACCCCACCAACAGCATGGCGATCGGATCGCTGGTCGCCTCGGTCCTGTCGCTGATCATGTTCTTCGCCTGCGGGGTCGGACTGCTCGCCGCCCTGGTCGGAATCGGTCTCGGGATCGTCGCGCTCAATCAGATCAAGCAGAGCACACCGCCCGGTTACGGTCCGTATGTCGAGCAACCGGGCCGCGGACTGGCAATCGCCGGCATCGCTGTCGGCGCCTTCGGCACCCTGATCAACGGCGTCTGGCTGCTGTTCTTCATCGGCAGCGCCCTCGGCTCATAGCCCGGCCACACTGCGCCAAAACTGGTGCAGCACAGCAGGGTCCGACCTAACGCGGCGGCCGGAAGGGATCGGCCAGCCGGTTCATCCCCGCCGCACGACCCTTGCCCGCGATCACCAGAGCCATCTTGCGGCTGGCCTCGTCGATCATCTCGTCGCCGAGCATCACCGCTCCCCTGGCCCCACCGGCCTGCGAGGTGTGCCACTCGTAGGCGTCCAGAATCAGCTCGGCGTGATCGTAATCGGCCTGGCGAGGGCTGAAGATGTCGTTGCCCGCCTCGATCTGGTCGGGGTGCAGCACCCACTTGCCGTCGTAACCCAGTGCCGCTGAACGGCCGGCCACCCGGCGGAACCCGTCGACGTCGCGCACCTTCACGTACGGCCCGTCGATCGCGTTGATCCCGCGACTGCGCGCGGCGATCAGGATGCGCATCAGCACGTGGTGGTGGGCGTCGCCGATGTCGTACCCGTCGGGCTGCCCGCCGACCTCCAGGGTGCGCATGTTGAGGCTGGCCGCCATGTCCCCGGGCCCGAGCACCAGGGCCTGCACCCGCGGGCCTGCTGCGATCGCGTCGACGTTGGTCAGTCCCTGCGCATTCTCGATCTGCGCCTCGATCCCGATCCGGCCGGGTTCCAGCCCGTGGGTGACCTCCAGTTGCGACAGCAGCAGATCCAGCGCCTGCACGTGGGCCACCTCGGTCACCTTGGGCAGCACGATGAGATCGATGGACGCCCCCGCTGAAGCCACAGTGGACACCACCTCGATCACGTCGGCATAAGTCCACGGGGTGGTCCAGTCGTTGACCCGTACCCCACGCAGCTGTCCGGCCCAGCCGTCACCGGAAAGCGCCGCCGCCACCTGTGTGCGGGCCGACGCCTTGGCCTCGGGGGCCACCGCGTCCTCGAGATCGAGGAACACCTCGTCAGCAGGCAGAGCTTTGGCCTTCTCGATCATCTTCAGGCTGCTGCCCGGAACCGAGAGGCACGTTCGGCGGGGTCGATACGTGTTCTCCACGACCACAGTCTCTACCCTTTGACTCATGGCGGCGGTGAACAGGGTCTACGCGGCCCGGCTGGCGGGGATGGTCGTGCTGGGCCCCGACGGGGAGTCCATCGGCCGTGTCCGCGATGTGGTGATCAGCATCAGCATCGTCCGCCAGCAGCCGCGCGTGCTCGGCCTGGTGGTCGAATTGCTCACCCGACGAAGGATTTTCGTTCCGATTCTGCGGGTCACCGCGATCGAACCCGGTTCGGTGACGCTGGCCACCGGTAGCGTGTCGCTGCGCCGGTTCGCCCAGCGCCCCGGCGAGGTGCTGGTTCTGGGCCAGGTGCTCGAAACCCGGGTGCGGGTCGACGATCCCGATCTGGAGCAACTGACCGGAATCGACGTCGTGGTAGTCGATCTGGGCATCGAGCAGACCCGGACCCGCGACTGGGTGGTGACCCGGGTGGCGGTGCGTCCGCAACGACGCCTCGGGCGGCGCACCAACATCCACGTCGTCGAGTGGCAGAACGTGCACGGCCTGACCCCGTCCGGCCTGGCGATGCCAGACCAGGGGGTGGCCTCGCTGCTCGAACAGTTCGAGGGACAACGACCCATCGAGGTGGCCGAGGCCCTCCGCGAACTGCCGACCAAGCGGCGCTACGAGCTGTACCGGGCCTTCGACGACGAGCGGCTGGCCGACGTGTTGCAGGAGCTCCCCGAGGACGAGCAGGCCGCGGTGCTGCGCCAGCTGAACACCGAACGCGCCGCCGACGTCCTGGAGGCGATGGACCCCGACGACGCCGCCGACGTGCTGGGGTCGATGACCCCGGCCGATGCCGAGACCCTGCTGCGCAAGATGGACCCGGAGGATTCCGAGGATGTGCGACGGCTGCTCGCCCACTCACCCGACACCGCGGGTGGTCTGATGACCAGCGAGCCGGTGGTCCTGTCGCCCGACACCACCGTCGCCGAGGCGTTGGCGCGGATCCGCGACCCCGACCTCACGCCGGCCCTGGCCTCGATGGTCTTCGTCACGCGGCCGCCCAGCGCCACCCCGACCGGGCAGTACCTGGGCTGCGTCCACCTGCAGCGGTTGCTGCGAGAACCGCCGGCGGCACTGGTCAGCGGCATCGCCGATACGGATCTGCCCAGTTTGAGCCCGGCCGATTCACTCGCCGCGGTTACCCGTTACTTCGCCGCGTACAACCTGGTGTGCGGCCCGGTGGTCGACGAGGAGAACCACCTGCTGGGGGCGGTGTCGGTCGACGACGTGCTCGACCACATGCTGCCCGACGACTGGCGTGAACGTGACGAGCCTGAGCTCCCGGTGGCGGGCTCATGAGCGAAACCTCGGCGCGTCAGCGGCTGGACACCCCGCGCGCGACCCGCGGCTTCGGGCTGCACGTCGACATCGAGGCAGTGGGAGCGTTCAGCGAGTCGATCGCGCGTTTCCTCGGCACCGGGCGCTACCTGGCCATTCAGACCATCGTGGTGCTGGTCTGGATCGCCCTCAACATCGGCGTCTTCACCTTTCAGTGGGATCCGTACCCGTTCATCCTGCTCAACCTGGCTTTCTCGACCCAGGCCGCGTATGCCGCCCCGCTCATCCTGCTGGCCCAGAACCGGCAGGAGAACCGGGACCGGGTCTCCCTCGAGGAAGACCGGCGCCGGGCCGAACAGACCAAGGCCGACACCGAGTACCTCGCCAGGGAACTGGCGTCGCTGCGGCTGGCCGTCGGCGAGGTCGCCACCCGTGACTACCTGCGCCGCGAGTTGGAAGAACTGCGTGACCTGATCACCGAGATGACCTTGCCTGCCGACGGCGACCGGGCGAACCCGAGCAAATCCGACGGGGGTGAACGCCGGCCCAAACGCGGTGGTTGATCTCGCTGTCGACCATTGTCGTAACAACGGAAACCGGGACTATGTATGGTGACTTGGTTCACAACATGGTATTTGGCCAAAGCTGACCTAAGGACAGGCAATTGCGCGTAGGGGGAGGAGCGGTGTTCGAGACCGCTCGGCGCCGTATGAGCCAGCTCATGCGCTCACCTGTGCTCGGCGTCGCCGTCCTGGCCCCCATCGTTCTGGTCGCCGGTGCCGGGTCTTCCACATCGGACGTCGACATGTCCAATACCGCGGTCACACCGCTGGCCGCCGTGGAACCCCAGATCGACCGCTCGGGTCCCGCGGTGGTTGCCGCGGCCAGGCCCCCCACGAACTTCCGCATCAAGGCGATGACCACGATCTCGGCTCCGCCGCCCGCTTTCGTCGTCAATACCCCTGGCGCCCTTGGCATTCCGGGTACGTCACTGAAGGCCTACCGCAATGCCGAACGGATGATGGCCGCGGCCTACCCCGGCTGCGGGATCAGCTGGAACCTACTGGCCGGCATCGGACGGATCGAGTCGGGGCACGCCAACGGCGGCGCCACCGATGCCCGTGGCACCGCGGTGCGCCCGATCTACGGTCCCGCCCTCGACGGCACCCTGCCGGGCAACGAGATCATCGTCCAGAGCGCGCAGGCCGGGCGGATCTCCTATGTCCGGGCCATGGGGCCGATGCAGTTCCTGCCCGGAACCTGGGCCCGATATGCCTCCGACGGCGACGGCGACGGCAAGGCCGACGTGCAGAACGTGTTCGACTCGGCGCTGGCCGCCGCCCGCTACCTGTGCAGCGGCGGGCTGAACCTGCGGGACCAGTCCCAGGTCATGACCGCCATCCTCCGGTACAACAACTCGGTGGCCTACGCCCGCAACGTGTTGGGCTGGGCCGCCGCGTACGCCACGGGCGTGGTGCCGGTCGACCTGCCGGAGATCACCGGGTCGATTCCGCCGATCGGTGATTCGCACCTGGACAATCCAGAGGGCCTCGGCCCGGGCCTGCCGGCCGACGCCACCGGGCTGCCCGCCGGCGACCCGCTGGCCCTGATCCCGCTGCTCAACCGCAATGAGACCGGCACGCAGAACGTCCCGGGATTCGCGCCCGGGCAGGTACTCGGCCCGTTGCCCGGACCGGCCCAGGCCATCCCGTCCGAGACGCCCGCCGCCCCGCCGCCGTGGGTCCCGCCCTGGGAGCAACCGCGCCAGCCTGCCTGCGTGGTGTTCTGCCTGGGCGAGCAGGCTCCCCCGCCTGCTCCGGCGCCGCCGCTGGGTCCGCCCCCCGCTCCGGGACCGGGCCCGATCCCCGCACCGCAGCAGGCGCCCCCGCCGGGACCCTTGCCTGCCGCACCGGTCGGCCCACCGATCGAGGCCGCGCCCGCCGCTCCGGCACTTGTCGGGCCGGCACCCGGACCCGCGCCGGGTCCGGCACCGGGTCCGGCCTGATGCTGGCCTGAATCCAGCTCGCGGTGCCGCCGCCGTAGACTCGGCGGTGATGTCCGAATCTGCCACTGAGCTGCAATCCGCGGTTCGCGCTGCGCTGGCCAAGGTGATCGACCCCGAATTGCGGAAGCCGATCACCGAACTCGGCATGGTCAAGAACATCTCGATCGACGCCGACCACGGCGTCCATGTCGAGATCTACCTGACCACCGCGGCCTGCCCCAAGAAGACCGAGATCGCCGACCTCGTCACCGCCGCCACCACCGATGTGCCGGGCACCGGCGCGGTCAAGGTGAGCCTGGACGTGATGAACGATGAGCAGCGCGCCGAATTGCGCACGCTGTTGCGTGGCGATTCCCGCGAACCGGTGATCCCCTTCGCCCAGCCCAACTCCCTGACCCGGGTCTACGCGGTGGCCTCCGGGAAGGGCGGCGTGGGCAAGTCCAGCGTGACGGTCAACCTGGCCGCGGCGATGGCGGCCCGCGGGCTGTCCGTCGGCCTGCTGGATGCCGACATCTACGGCCATTCGGTGCCGCGCATGATGGGCACCAGCGACCGGCCCACGCAGGTCGACTCGATGATCCTGCCGCCGATCGCACACGACGTGAAGGTCATCTCGATCGCCATGTTCACGCAGGGCAACACGCCCGTGGTGTGGCGCGGGCCGATGCTGCACCGAGCCCTGCAACAGTTCCTGGCCGACGTCTACTGGGGCGATCTGGACGTGCTGCTGCTCGATCTGCCGCCCGGAACCGGCGATATCGCCATCTCGGTGGCCCAGTTGATCCCCGGCGCGGAGATCCTGGTGGTGACCACTCCGCAGATGGCTGCCGCCGAGGTGGCCGAGCGCGCAGGCGCGATCGCCCTGCAGACGCGTCAGCGCATCGCCGGCGTGGTCGAGAACATGTCCGGCCTGCAGCTGCCCGACGGCACCGTCATGCAGCTGTTCGGTGAAGGTGGCGGCCGTCAGGTCGCGGAGTCACTCACCCGCTCGGTGGGCGCCGAGGTGCCGCTGCTGGGCCAGGTCCCACTGGACCCGGCGCTCGTGGCAGCCGGTGACTCTGGAGTGCCGCTCGTCCTGTCGGCGCCCGAATCAGCGGCCGGGGCCGAGCTGCGCAAGATCGCCGAAGGACTGTCGGCGCGCAAGCGCGGCCTGGCCGGGATGTCGCTGGGTCTGGATACCGCGCGCCGTTAGGTGGCGTCGGGGTCGAACGACGTGCCGGCCGTCTTGTCTGCCGGCTTGCTCTCGATCTCGCTGGCCGGCTTGTCGCCCGGCACCGACGGCTGCTGATTCTTACTGTCGTCGAACGCCCCGGTCAGGAACGAGTCGTCGCCGTCGAGCAGATGCTTGGTGATCGCGGCCCGCGGCGTCATACCGCGTAGCTTCTGCAGCTCGGCCAGGGGCTGCCGCAGATCGTCGAACTCCGGGCCCAGGTCTTCGCGCAGCTGGCTGGTGGCGCCGCTGACGTAGTCACGTGCCTGACGCAGAGCGCCGGAGGTCCACCGGATGGCACCGGGCAGGCGCTCGGGCCCCAGGATCACCAGACCGGCGATCACCAGGACCAGCATCTCCCCCCACCCGATGTTCGCGAACATCGCTACTGCGCTTTTTGATCGTCGCCGATGGGCGTGACCATGAAGGTCATGGGCCGACCGTCACGGAGCACCTCGATCGGGGCTTCCTGTCCGATGTGGAGCTGACGCACCGCGACCACCATCTCGTCGGCGTCGGCAACCTTGCGGTCCCCGACCTTGACCACCACGTCGTTCTCCAGAATGCCGGCCTTGTCGGCCGGGCCACCGGCGTTGACGTTGCGGACCTGCGCACCGGAGGCCACGCTGTTGCTCACCGTGACGGCGCTGAGCAGCAGCGTCGGAT
Source organism: Mycolicibacterium peregrinum (assembly GCF_001665785.1). Taxonomy (GTDB): domain Bacteria; phylum Actinomycetota; class Actinomycetes; order Mycobacteriales; family Mycobacteriaceae; genus Mycobacterium; species Mycobacterium peregrinum_A. The sequence goes on along the minus strand of NZ_LZSO01000017.1, from coordinate 251,981 downwards.
GCGCGACCTTGCCGTCCTTGATCAGGTTCTCGACGACCTGCTTGACCTCGTTGACCGGGATGGCGAAACCGAGGCCACTGGCGCTGTCCGACAAGGACTTTCCGGCCGTGTTGATCCCGATCACCTCGGAGGACATGTTGATCAGCGGGCCACCGGAGTTGCCGTGGTTGATCGAGGCATCGGTCTGGAGCCCGTCGATCACGGTGTCGGTGTCGGAACCTTCGCCCGACAGCGGAACCGGCCGGTGCAGCGCGCTGATGATGCCGTGGGTGACCGTGCTGCGCAGCCCCAGCGGGGCGCCGGCTGCGATGACTTCCTCGCCGACGCGCACCTTCTCGGAATCACCCATCCGCGCCACGACGAGGTTGTCGACGTTGTCGACCTTGAGTACCGCCAGGTCGGTCTTGGGGTCGCGACCGACCAGATTGGCCGGCACTTCCTTGCCGTCGTTGAAGACCACGGTGATCTGGTAGTCGGCAGGCTTGCTCGCCGCATCGGAGATCACGTGATTGTTGGTGACGATGTAGCCCTTGCCGTCGACCACCACGCCGGAGCCCTGAGAGCCCTCGGTCTTGCTCTTGGCCTCGATGGTCACCACCGAGTCCTCGACCGCCGCGGCCACCGTGGCGAACCGGCCTGCGTCCGGGGACGGCAGGTCACCGGTCTCCAGCGTCACCTTCGAGGTGGTGAAGGCCTGCACGGTACCTGCGGTCTTCTGCCCGACCCAGCCACCGATCGCGCCGACCATGAGCGTGATCAGGAGCAACACGACCAACGCGAGCCACGACACCCGGCCACCGAACAGCACTTCGCGGGCACCCAGCTTGCCGATCGGAGCAGGCACGATCACCGGAGCGGCCGGTGCCTGCGCGGGTGTGCCCAGCGCCGGGATGGCGCCCGGGTTGCGCCATGGGTCGTCGAAGTCGTCTTCGCCTGCGGTCCGCTCGGCCTCGAGTGCCCCGGCGTCGGTGGGGTGCCGCTGCAGCGACTCACCGCCGGCGGAGGGTCGACTGAAGGCCTCGGCCAGCACCGGGTCCGGCGGGAGATCCTTGGGGGCGTACTCGCCCTGGTCCTGGTACTTCTCCGCACCGAGGAACGAGCCATCGACGCCGGTGGGACGGCCGAACGTCCGCTGCGACAACTGGTCGACGGGAGGCCGCTCGACAGGGCGCGGTTCCAGACGGCCGCTCTCGTCGGACTGGTCCTGGTTGGTCACCGGTGTATCACTCTCTGTTGGAGCGCCCGCCCCAGCCAGATAGGCCGACGCCGGTCACTGATCGCCTTGTGTCCAGCCTACCGGCGCTTACGCCGACTCTGCGTCGGGTCATCAGCAAAGGGAGGCTGTTCATCGACCTCGGCCGAAGGCTGCGGGCTGTGGTGCGGTATCTGCGACAACAGTCCCAACAGGGAATTCGGAATGGCTATCGGACAGGAGTCCCGCAATGCGGCGCGGGCCTGGCCCTGGGCATCGACCTCGGCCGCGCAATCCGGGCACAGGGACAAGTGGTGTGCGGCCCGAAGGTGAGCGCTCATCCGCAGCTCACCATCGACGAAGGCCGCGATGGCCTCGGTCGAGAGGTGCTCGGTGGAACCGAACTGGCGAGGCGCGCCGACCGGCGCATCGCTCTGGGAAGCGAACTGCGCGGGCAGCCAGGAGAATGCCCGACGGAACACATGTCCCGGGTCGACCATCGCCCAGCTCCTCTCGCCACGACCAAATGTCCTGACCCGAATGTAGCGCGACCGGGCGCGCTGGACACCAACCACCGCTAGGCGGATTTGGCGGTTTCCGGCGAGTTCTTCGCCAGATAATCGCGCAACGCCTGACGACCGCGGTGAATGCGGCTGCGCACGGTTCCGAGCTTCACGCCCAGCGTGGCACCGATTTCCTCGTAGGACAGACCCTCGATGTCGCACAGGACCACCGCGGCGCGGAACTCCGGCGCCAGTGAGTCCAGGGCGGCCTGAAGGTCGGCCCCCAGCCGCGAGTCGTGGTAGATCTGCTCGGGGTTCGGGTCGTCGGCGGGCACCCGGTCGTAGTCCTCGGGCAGCGCTTCCATCCGGATGCGGCCACGGCGACGGACCATGTCCAGGAACAGGTTGGTGGTGATGCGGTGCAACCACCCCTCGAAGGTTCCCGGCTGGTAGTTCTGCACCGAGCGGAACACCCGGATGAAGGTTTCCTGGGTCAGGTCCTCGGCATCGTGCTGGTTACCCGAGAGCCGGTAGGCCAGTCGGTACACCCGGTCCGCGTGTTGACGCACCAGCTCGTCCCATGACGGCATGGCGGCCTGGTCGCCGGTGGCGTCGAAAACCGCGGTACCGGTCAATTCATCGGACGGCTCGACCCACTCGCCCGCGGTGAACTGCTCCAGATGTGCCATTGACACCGGGGCGTGTTGGGTGGCGGGGTTCGAGGTAACAGCGGTGGTGCTCGTCGGATCCTCCTGATCACAGATTTCACTCAGCTCAACACGACTGATCACTTCGTTATTCCGATTGCTGTCCTGGCTGTGCTGGGCAGTGCGCCAGCGGGCGCCGTGTTCCATGCGGATACCGTTCCTGATCCCGGTGTGGCGGATATATGAGCAATCTGAACTTTCCCTGAGAATGCCGACGATACGTCCGGTCACCTGCCCGAACCAGCGAATATCCGTCGGTGATAACCGCCACGCACGGGCGTGTCGCGACGGCGCCCCCGGGGTCTGGCCTACGCTGCGGGCATGGTCAGCTCCAACCCCGGTCACGCCGAGGCGATCGTCACGCATGCCGAACGGTCGATCTCCGAAGACGAGATCGTCGCGGCTGCGCGTGAGCGGGCCGAAGAACTCGGCGCAGGCGCCGTAACCCCGGCGGTGGGAGCCCTGCTGAGCGTGCTCGCGCGGCTCACCGGGGGCAAGGCGGTCGTCGAAGTCGGCACCGGCGCCGGCGTCAGCGGGTTGTGGCTGTTGTCCGGCATGAGCGACGACGGCGTGCTGACCACGATCGACGTCGAACCCGAGCATCAGCGCATCGCCAAGCAGGGGTTCCACGAGGCCGGTGTCGGCCCCGGGCGGACCCGCCTGATCAGCGGGCGCGCCCAGGAGGTGCTGACCCGCCTGGCCGACGAGTCCTACGACCTGGTGTTCATCGATGCCGAGCCGATCGACCAGCCGCAGTTCGTGACCGAGGGGGTGCGCCTCCTACGTTCCGGCGGCGCGATCGTGCTGCACCGGGCCGCGCTCGGCGGCCGGGCCGGCGACGCCTCGGCCAATGATGCCGAGGTCAGCGCCGTGCGCGAAGCGGCCCGGCTGATCGCCGAGGACGAACGACTCACCCCGGTGCTGATCCCGTTGGGCGACGGCCTCCTGGCCGCCGCTCGAGACTGACTTGCCTCGCTTCCCTCCCGGCCTCACCCCTCGCTTTGGGGTGAGGCCGGATTTTTCTTTACAGATTCCTGACGCGGCATCCCCTTGACCGCGAACTGAACGCATGTTTAGCGTATTAAACATGCGTTCAGTCGATGATCGAACAGCGATGGCCCGGATCCGTGACGCCGCGATCGAGCAGTACGGGCAGCGCGGATTCAGCGTGGGGCTGCGCACCATCGCCGAGGCCGCCGGCGTCAGCGCCGCCCTGGTGATCCACCACTTCGGCTCCAAGGAAGGGCTACGCAAGGCGTGCGACGCCTACGTGGCAGAGGTGGTGCGCGAGGCCAAGACCGAATCCCTGCAGAGCAGCGACCCCGCGACCTGGCTGGCCCAGATGTCCGAGATCGAGTCCTATGCGCCGCTGATGGCCTACCTGGTCCGCAGCATGCAGTCCGGCAGTGACCTGGCGACTACGTTCTGGCGCACCATGGTTGCCAACGCCGAGGAATACCTGGAAGAGGGCGTGCGCACCGGAGTGCTCAAACCCAGCCGCGACCCGCGGGCCCGGGCGCGGTTCATGGCGATCTGCAGTGGCGGCGGGTTTCTGCTGTACCTCCAGATGCATGACGACCCAACGGATCTGCGCCGGGTGCTGCGCGACTACGGCGAAGACATGATGCTGCCCGCCCTTGAGCTCTACACCGAGGGCCTGATGACCGACTCGACCATGTACGAGGCGTTCCTGCACCAACGCGAACAAGGCATCCCGTTCAGCTCAGAGTCCGAAACCAAGACCGACACCAAGGAGCCAGCGTGAACAACTCCGTCGAAATCCGCGGATTGTCAAAGTCTTTCGGGCACACCAAGGCCCTCGATGGACTGAACCTGACGGTCTCCCCCGGCGACGTCACCGGCTTCCTCGGGCCCAACGGCGCGGGCAAGTCCACCACGATCAGGGTGCTGCTCGGTCTGCTGCGCGCCGACGGGGGTTCCGTGCGACTGCTCGGCGGCGACCCATGGCGCGACGCGGTCGCCCTACACCGCCGAATCGCCTACGTCCCCGGCGATGTCACGTTGTGGCCCAACCTGACCGGCATGCAGGCCATCGACTTCCTGTGCCGGCTGCGCGGCAACGGCGTGGACACCCGGCGCCGCGACGACCTGATCGAACGGTTCGAGCTGGACCCGCACAAGAAGGCCCGCACCTACTCCAAGGGCAACCGGCAGAAGGTCGCCATCGTCGCGGCGTTCAGCTGCCATTCCGAGCTCTACATTCTCGACGAGCCGACATCAGGACTGGACCCGTTGATGGAAAGGGCATTTCAGCAATGTGTGGCCGAGGTCGCCGGCCAGGGCGCCGCGGTCCTGCTGTCCAGCCACATCCTGGCCGAAGTGGAAAAGCTCTGCGACAACGTGACGATCATCCGGTCCGGGCGCACGGTGCGTTCCGGCTCCCTCGCCGAACTGCGGCACCTGATGCGCACCAAGGTCACGGCGCGCACCCGCTCCGATGGCCGCGCACTGCAGAACACCCCGTACGTGCATGACTTCACGAGCCGCGATGGCACAGTGAGCTTCTCGGTGAACCGGGCCGAACTGGAGTTCGTCCTGGAGCACCTGGCCGACCTCGGAATCGAAGATCTCACCGTCGCACCGGCATCCCTGGAGGACATGTTCCTGCGCGAGTACCAGGAGGCGAGCCGGTGACCACCGCGAGCGCTCCGGTCAGGCCCACCGGTCCGGTCCGCAGTACCACATCGCCGTTCACCGGTACCGCGACACTGTTGCGGCTGGCGCTACGCCGGGACCGGGTACGGCTCAGCGTGTGGGCCGGCGCGCTGACCCTGATGATGGTGTACGCGCCCAACGCTATTCGGTTGGCCTACCCCGGCGAGGAGCAGAGGCTGGCCCGGGTCAACCTGCTCAAAACACCTGCCGGGACGATGCTGGGCGGCCCGATGTTCGGCGTCAACGAGACCGACCTCGGCGTGATGATGGCCAACGAGCTGACTCTCACATTGACCATCGCGACCTCGATCCTGGCCATTCTCACCGTGATTCGCCACACCCGGGCCGAGGAGGAGAACGGCAGCGCCGAACTGGTGCTCTCCTCGGTGGTTGGTCGGTACGCCCGGACCGCGGCCGCACTGATCCTGGTCGGTGGGCTCAACGCCGTGCTGGCACTCACCATGACCCTGGCGATGGCATCCACCGGTTTCGCGGTGGTCGACACCGCCGCCATGTGTCTGGGCATCACCGGGGTAGCCATGGTGTTCGGCGCGGTCGCCGCCGTGACCGCCCAACTCTGGCGCCAGGCCCGCACCGCGTCGGGCGCAGCGATGGGGACGCTCGCGGTGGCCGCGCTGGTACGCGGGGCCGGGGACGTCATCAACAATTCCGGCAGCGCCCTGAGCTGGTTCTCCCCCATCGCGTGGGCACAGCAGATGCGTCCGTTCACCGATCTGCGCTGGTGGCCGTTCGGGCTGTTGGTCATCCTGGCCGTCGGGCTGATGACCTTGGCCGCGGTGTTGGAGAGTCGTCGTCAATACGACGCGGGCACCATCGCATCGACGGGAGAGAAGCCCGACGCGCCCACGATCACCGGCCCGCTGCGACTGCACCTCACGCTGCAACGGGGCCAGACGATCGGTTGGGCCGTGGGACTGTTCGTCGCCGGGCTGGTGTTCGGCTCGATGACCAAGGCGCTGCTCGATGCCGCCAAGACCAACGAGTTGATCGCCCGGTTGCTGTCCACGACGGGCAACGACGGCATCTACACCACCATGACCCAGTTCCTGGCCGCGGCGGCCAGCGCGTACGTCGCCTCGGCGGTGCTGCGGGTGTACGCCGACGAGCAGAACGGGCTGGGCGAGCCGGTGCTGGCCGGTTCGGTGTCGCGGTGGCGGTGGCTGCTGGGTGCGGTGTGGTGTGCACTGGCGGGGGCGGCGATCCTGATGTTCTGCGCCGGCCTGGGCAACGGCCTGGGCGCCGGACTGACGCTGGGCGAGCCGGGCACGATCATCCGCCTCACCCTGGCCGCGCTGGCCTTTCTGCCCGCGCTGGCCGTGGTGGCCTCGATCGCGGCGCTGGCCGTGGCATTGCGCGCGCCCTGGATCGCCTGGCTGGCAGTCACGTTCGTGATCACCGCGCTGTATCTCGGGGCGCTGCTGCGGCTGCCGCGATGGCTGATCGAGCTGTCCCCGGTGGGGCAGACCACCGTGCCGAGCCAGTTCCCCGCCATGGCACTGGCAGTGATGCTCATCGCCGCAACGGCTTTGGCGGCCGTCGCGGGCTGGATCTATCGCAACCGTGACGCGGTGTGAACCCGATAGGAGACAACTGATGAAACTCGTGCTTCAGGCAATCGCATCGGGAGTGCTCGGTCTGGCATTCTTCGCCGCGACGCTGTTCTGGCCGGCCGGCACGTTCCACTATTGGCAGGCCTGGGTTTTCATCGCCCTGTTCATGGCCACCACCGTGGTACCGAGCATGTACCTCGCGGTCAAGGACCCCGCGGCCCTGCAGCGGCGCCTACACGGCGGGCCGACAGCGGAGACCAGGATCGTGCAGAAGATCGTCATCTGGGCCGTCACGGGCTCGGCCGTCGCAGCGTTCGTCCTCAGCGCCCTCGACCACCGGTTCGGCTGGTCCAGCGTGCCGACCGCGGTGGTCGTCCTCGGCAACGCCCTGGTCGCGGTCGGCCTCGTCCTGGCGCAGACAGTGGTCTTCCAGAACAGCTTCGCCGGCGCCAGCATCCAGGTGGAGGACGAACAACAGCTTGTCTCTACGGGTCTCTACGGACTGGTCCGTCACCCGATGTACTTCGGCGCGGTGTTGATGATGTTCGGCACCCCGCTGGCGCTGGGGTCCTACTGGGCGTTGCTCGTGTCCATCGTCTCGATACCGGTTTTCGGAGTACGGATCGCCGACGAGGAGAAGATGCTGCGCGCCGAACTCGACGGCTACGACGAATACGCCCAGAAGGTGCGCTACCGGTTGTTGCCCTACGTCTGGTGAGGAGTGCGACATGAAGGTCGGTCTCCAGGCAACCGTGGCCTCCGTCGTCGGCTTCGCAGTATTCGTCATCCTCGTGTTCGGGCCTGCCGGCACGTTCGACTACTGGCGGGGCTGGGTGTTCATCGCGGTGTTCGCCGTCGCCTCGCTGCTGCCGAGCATCTACCTCGCGGTGCACGATCCGGCGGCGCTCCGGCGCCGAATGGAGGCCGGGCCGACACACGAGACCCGGCCGGCGCAGAAATTCGCGAGCGCGGTGGCGTTCTCGTTGATCGCGGTCACGATCGTGGCCAGTGTGGTGGATTACCGCTTCGGATGGTCAGCCGTACCCGCGGCCGTGTCGGTGCTCGGAAATGTGCTGGTGGCGACCGGACTTGGCATCGCCATGCTCGTGGTGGTCCAGAACAGCTATGCGGCCGCCAACGTCAAGGTGGAAGCAGGTCAGACCGTGGTGACGACCGGTCTGTACGGGTTCGTCCGGCATCCGATGTACTTCGGCAACGTGATCATGGTGATCGGGTTGCCGCTGGCTCTGGGCTCGTACTGGGCCCTGCTTCTCCTCATCCCCGGGGCGGCTGTGCTGGGCGTGCGCATCATCGACGAGGAGAAGCTGCTGCGCGCCGAACTCGACGGTTACGACGAATACGCCCAGAAGGTCCCCTACCGGCTGCTGCCCTATGTCTGGTGAGCCACCACCCGCGCGGCCGCTTCGACGGCGGCGGCACGTCGGGAGGCCAGGACGGCCGGATCGTCGGTGATCACGTCCGGATGTGGGATGTGAGCCCAGGCCAGCCCGATACCGAACAACAGCACGATCAGCTCGGCCGGATCCCAGCGCGGGTCGACATGGCCGCCGGCCTGGGCGTGCTCGATGGCGGCCACCGCCTGGGCGTGCGGGGGCGGGCCATCGACCGTGAGTTCGCCGAGGGTGAACCCTTCCAGTTGGGCCCAGCGGATCATGCGCAGATGCTCGGGACGGCGGTACGCCAGGTCGTAGATGTCGCCGACGAAGTCGGGGACGACGTCGGGCCGGAGGGTCACCGATCGGAAGAACTCGGCGCCGTCGGCGGCGAACACCTCGCGGAACAAGGTTTCCTTGTCCCCGAAGTGGGCGTAGAGCCGTTCCTTGCTGGCGTGGGCCGCGCGGGCGATCCGGTCGATCCGGGCCCCGGCCAGGCCGTAGCCGGCGAATTCGGCGCGCGCCGCCGCGAGGATCTCACCGCGTAGTTCGGTCGTACTTCTCACAGGTGAATCATAGCCAGACGAACTAGTTCGTTCGGTACGATCGTGGTCAACAGGTCCGAACATGTCGGGACTCCGACCAGCCGGCACCAGCCCCAGCACGTACCCCGAGGAGTCACCCATGTCCGTCACCAAGATCGACGAGATCATGAATCAACCCAGCCATGTCCAGACCCTGCGGCGGGCGGTGGAAACCATCGCCGACGGAATCGGCCCGCTGGTCAACCTCTACCGCCCCTATGTCGACGGTCTGGAAAACCTGCCCCGTGACGGCCGATTTCTGTTGGTGGGCAACCACACCCAGTTCGGCACGGAGACCCTGCTGATCCCGTACGTGGTGCGCCGCGAGATCGGGATGCGGGTGCGACCGCTGACCGACCGTCGATTCGGTGACATGCCCCGCCCGGTCTCCGACGTCATGGCGGCCTGCGGAGCCGTTGTCGGATCCCCCGAGGGCGCCGGCGAGCTGATGGCGCACGACGAGCCCGTCATGGTCTTTCCCGGCGGCGGCCGCGAAATCGGCAAGTTCAAGGGCGAGCAGTACAAGTTGCGCTGGGAGGGTCGAGCCGGGTTCGCCCGCATCGCGATCGAGCACGGCTACCCCATCGTCCCGTTCGCGCTCGTCGGCGGCGACGACGTGTACGTGGGCGTCACGACCCGCGACCACTGGCTCGGTCGGCTCAGCCAGACCGTCGGCGAGAAGCTGACCGGTCAGCGCGATATGGCCGTGCCGCTGGTCCGGGGCATCGGCCCCACCCTGATTCCGCGTCCCCAACGCATGTATCTGCGCTTCGAGGTGCCCATCGGCACCACGAAGCCGGCCCGGACCACGGACGCGAAATGGGTCGAAACCGTCAAGCAGCGCACCCAGGAATCGTTGGAGCAGAGTCTCGACGATCTGCTGGCCCTCCGCGCCCAGGACCCCTACCGCGAGCTGAATCCGCTGGCGTGGAGCAAGGCGACCCAGAGCCGATAACGACGAACCGCCGGGTCGGGGGCGGAGTTCGCCGCATACTGCAGTAATGGAACTGTTGACCGGCTTCGGCCTGGCCACTGCGGCGGGGCTCAATGCCTACATCCCGTTGCTGGCCCTGGGCCTCCTGTCACGCTTCACCCATCTGGTGTCATTGCCGGCGGGATGGTCGTGGCTGGAGAACGGCTGGGTGATGGCGATCGTCGCGGTGTTGCTGATCGTCGAGGTGGTCGCCGACAAGATCCCCGCACTCGACTCCATCAACGACACCATCCAGACCTTCGTGCGCCCGACCGCGGGCGGCATCGTGTTCGGCTCGGGCACCGCGTCTCAGACCGCTGCGGTCGCCGACCCCGGCGCGTTCGCCCAGTCCGGCCAGTGGATTCCGGTGGCGATCGGCGCGGTCACCGCGCTCGTGGTGTCGCTGACCAAGTCGACGGTCCGGCCGGCCGCCAACGTCGCCACCGCCGGCGTAGCCGCCCCGGTGCTGTCCACTGTCGAGGACGTCACGAGTGTCGGACTGGTCTTCGTGGCGATCCTGCTGCCGATCCTGGTGCTCGTCGCGCTGCTGGCGCTGATCTGGGGTGCCTTCCGGCTGTGGCGGTGGCGCCGACGACGCACTGAAGCCAAGATCGGCGTCAACGCACGCAGCAATGCAGCTCCCCGCCGTGCCGCGGTAGACCCCTGGGAGTGAAACCGGCTGGGCGATGTGTCGGACGCGTCAGATCCACACGCCTTTGCCGACGGCGACCACACCGCCCGCGCTGATCGCAAACCGTTCCCGGTCCTTGTCGAGGTCCACACCCACCATCTCGCCCGGGCCCACCACCACGTTCTTGTCCAGGATCGCGTGACGCACCACCGCGCCGCGGCCGATCCGCACGCCCGGCATCAGCACGCTGCCCTCCACGATGGCGCCGTCGTCGATCACCACGTTGGAAGACAGCACCGAATTACGTACGGACGCGGCGGAAATGATGCTCCCGGCGCCGACGACCGACTCCTGCGCCGAGCCGCCGTTGACGAACTTGGCCGGTGCCAGCATCTCCATCTCGCCGCGAATCGGCCAGCGTTTGTTGTACAGGTTGAACACCGGGTGCACCGACACCAGGTCCATGTGCGCGTCGTAGAAGGCGTCCAGGGTTCCGACGTCGCGCCAATAACCGTGGTCGCGTTCGGTGGCCCCGGGCACCTCGTTGTTGTTGAAGTCGTAGACCGCCGCCATCCCGTCGGACACCAGCCGGGGAATGATGTCGCCGCCCATGTCGTGGTCGGAGTGGTCGTCGTCGGCATCGGCGCGGATCGCGTCGATGAGCACCTTGGTGGTAAAGATGTAGTTACCCATCGACACGAAGGTCTGCTCGGGATCGTCGGGCGTGCCCGGCGGGTTCGCGGGCTTCTCGACGAAATCCTTGATGCGCCCGGAGTCGTCGGCGTCGATGCAGCCGAACGCACTGGCCTCGGCCCGGGGCACCCGGATGCCGGCCACAGTCGCCCCGGCCCCGCTGTCGATGTGGAACCGAAGCATCTGTTCGGGATCCATGCGGTACACGTGGTCGGCGCCGAAGATGATGATGTAGTCGGGATCTTCGTCGTAGATCAGGTTGAGCGACTGGTAGATCGCATCCGCCGAGCCGGTGTACCAACGCGGGCCGAGCCGTTGCTGGGCCGGTACCGGGGTGATGTACTCACCGGCCAGACCCGACAGGCGCCAGTTCTGACTGATGTGACGGTCCAGTGAATGCGACTTGTATTGCGTCAGAACGCAGATCCGTAGGTAACGGGCGTTGACGAGATTGGACAGCACGAAGTCGATCAGCCGGTAGGCACCGCCGAAGGGAACTGCCGGCTTGGCGCGATCGGCGGTCAACGGGTACAGCCGTTTGCCCTCTCCCCCGGCCAGAACGATGCCCAGCACATGTGGCAACTCCCTCATGGCTCCAAACCTATCCGCCAACCAGCAACGCGGCCAGCCAATGGCAACAGAAGTCTGCGGCGCGTAGCTAGACCCGCCCAGACCTACTACCGTCTCGGATATGCGGGTGGCCATGATGACTCGGGAATATCCACCCGAGGTGTACGGCGGTGCCGGTGTGCATGTGACCGAACTCGTCGCACAGTTGCGTCAACTTTGTGACGTCGACGTGCACTGCATGGGCGCCCCGCGTGACGGCGCCTTCGTGGCGCAACCCGATCCCGCGCTGCGTGGCGCCAACCCGGCCCTGTCGACGCTGTCCGCGGATCTCAACATGGCCAACTCGGCCGCAGCTGCCACGGTGGTGCACTCACACACCTGGTACGCCGGAATGGCCGGGCACCTGACCGGGCTGCTCTACGGCATCCCGCACGTGCTGACCGCGCATTCCCTCGAGCCGCTGCGCCCGTGGAAGGCCGAGCAACTCGGTGGGGGCTACCGGGTGTCCTCCTGGGTGGAGCGCACCGCGATCGAGGCCGCCGATGCGGTGATCGCAGTGAGTTCCGGCATGCGCCACGACGTGCTGCGCACCTACCCGGCACTCGATCCCGGCCGGGTCCACGTGGTGCGCAACGGGATCGACACCGACGTCTGGTACCCGACTCCGCCTGCCGATACCGACTCGGTGCTCGCCGAGCTCGGGGTCGACCTGAGCCGGCCCATCGTGGCGTTCGTCGGGCGCATCACCCGCCAGAAGGGCGTGGCCCACCTGGTGGCCGCGGCCCATCGGTTCAGCCCCGAGGTGCAGCTGGTGTTGTGTGCCGGCGCCCCCGACACCCCCGAGATCGCTGCCGAGGTGTCCTCAGCGGTGGCCGAGCTGGCCCGGGCCCGCACCGGCGTGTTCTGGGTGCGCGAAATGCTGCCGATCAACAAAATTCGCGAAATACTCTCCGCTGCAACAGTTTTCGTATGCCCATCCGTTTATGAGCCGTTGGGTATCGTGAACCTGGAAGCGATGGCGTGCTCGACGCCGGTGGTCGCGTCCGACGTCGGCGGCATCCCAGAGGTCGTCGCCGACCGGCAGACCGGGCTGCTCGTGCACTACGACGCCGACGATCCGCGCTTCTTCGAGATGCGCCTGGCGGATGCGGTCAACTCACTCGTGGCGGAGCCGGAAACCGCCCGAAAGTACGGCGAGGCCGGGCGCCAGCGCTGCATCGCCGAGTTCTCCTGGGCGCACATCGCCGAACAGACCCTGGAGATATACCGCAAGGTGTCCGCCTGAGCGGACACCTTGCGAGCCGATCAGCTGGTGACGGCCTTGAGTTCGTCGCCCAGCGCAGCGGCCTCGTCGGGAGTCAGTTCGACAACGAGGCGGCCACCGCCTTCCAGCGGTACTCGCATAACGATTCCTCGCCCCTCTTTGGTTGCTTCCAGTGGACCGTCACCGGTCCGGGGCTTCATCGCCGCCATCGAGTGCTCCCTCCAACAGTGCCGACCCGTGTCAGCGGGCCAGGTTGGGGCCGAAGCCGCCCACTCGTTGGCGGCACCCGGCGTTGAACTGCTACTGAACTAGCCCTATTGTTCCTTATCCGCGGCTGTGCTTGTGCAAAGACCCGTCGGATACCGACCGAAGGCATGTTTTACCGGTCACAATTACTGCGCCGGGACCCAGCAGGTCGCGACATGGTCGTCGACCATCCCGGTGGCCTGCATCAACGCATATGCCGTGGTGGGACCGACGAATTTGAAGCCCCGCCGCTTGAGTTCCTTGGCCATCGCGGTCGATTCCGGGGTTACGGCAGGCACTTGGGCCAGGTCAGCGGGCCGCGGCCGGGCCGGCGGCGCGAACGACCACAACAGCTCGGCGAGGTCTACGTCGAGTTCGGTGACCGCCCTCGCATTGGCGATGGTCGCGAGAACCTTCGCCCGGTTGCGCACGATGCCCGCATCGGCCATCAACCGCTCGACGTCGTCATCGGTGTACTGCGCGACCGTGCCCGCGTCGAACCCGTCGAACGCGGCCCGGAAATTCTCCCGCTTGCGCAGAATGGTCAGCCAGCTCAACCCGCTCTGGAAGGCCTCCAGGCTGATCCGCTCGAACAGCGCACCGGAATCCCGGAGCGGGCGACCCCACTCGGTGTCGTGATAGTCGCGGTAGAGGGTGTCTCCCGCGGCTGAGACTGCCCACCCGCACCGGGTCTTGCCGTCGTCGGTCATGACTCGTCCGCGGTGCGGACCTCACCTGCGGTGGCCGACACCTCGCCGTCGGCGGTGCCGACAATTGTGCCGCCGTCGTCGGCGGCTTCGAAGTCGGCGTCGGCCTCGAAGTCCTCGGGCACACCGTACGCAGCGCGCACCGCTGCCAGCTCTCCGCGCACCGCGTCGAGCTCGCGCCCCAGCCGATCCAGCACCCAGTCCACTTCGCTGGTCTTGTATCCGCGCACGACCTGGGCGAACTTGAGCGCATCCACATCGGCACCGGTCACCCCGGAGGCCGGCAGGACGGTGGCGGTCGTGCCGCGAGGAAGCGGCGGCAGCGTCTCACCACGGCCGAAGATGACGCTGCCCAGCCCGAACAGCACCGTGGCCACCAGAACCAGCACCACGAGGTACAGCAGTATCAGTGTCACGCCCTCGATACTGCCTCACGCATGCGACACCTAGCGCGGGCGCAGGGTGACCATGGGCGGACGGTCGGCCAGAGAGACCGACGACACCCGCGGGGTGAAGTCGTCACCGTCGGCGTAGAACTGTGTCAGCCCCATCCCCGAATCGGCGATCCCACACCGCGACAGCAGGGTCGCGATGACCTGCCGGCTCATCGAGGCGAGCTCGGTCAGCGGCCGGTTGCGATGCGCCCGGACGCCGAGGTTCACCTGTGCGATGGCATCCAGGCCGAGCCGGTCGTAGGTGTCGACCAGCAGGCCGATCTCCACGCCGTAGCCGGGCGCGAACGGCACCGAGGTCAGCAGTTCACGGGTGCCCGCGTATTCGCCGCCCAACGGCTGCAATACGCAGTTCAGCTCGGGACGCAATGAGGCCAGCAGCGGGCGTGCCACCAGCTCGGTGACCCGGCCACCACCGTTCGCGTCCTCGGCGCCGCTGACCTTGAGCGGCCGCCGGTAGAACCCTTTGACCAGGTGCACCCCGTCGGCGGTGAGCAGCGGGCCCAGCAGCTTTGGCACGAACATGGGGTCGGGATCGATCAGGTCGGAGTCGACGAAGGCGATGATGTCGCCCGTCGTGGCGGCCAGCGACCGCCACAGGACCTCGCCCTTGCCCGGTTGCGGCGCGATCTCGGGCAGCGCCACCTCCCGGCTGACCACGCGGGCCCCGGCGGCGACGGCGCGGATCTCGGTGTCGTCGGTGGAACCCGAGTCGAGCACGATCAGCTCGTCGACCAGCCCGCCGAGCAACGGGGTGATGGTCTCGACGACGGACGCGACGGTTTCTTCCTCGTTGAGCGCGGGCAGAACCACCGAGACCGTGCGGCCGGCCTTGGCGGCCTCCAGCTCGGCGATGGTCCAGCTCGGCCGGTTCCAGCTGTGGTCGGTCAGCCAGCGGTGGCCGACGACTCCGTCGGCGACGGACAGATCAGGCAGAGCGGTCATGCCAACCCCCTCACTGTTCGTGCGGGTGCCCGCACTCCCTGGATCGACGCGACCATCTCCAGCACGCGCCGTGTGGGTCCGACCTCGTGTACCCGGAACATCGCGGCTCCATCCGCGGCGGCCAGTGCCGTCGCGGCCAGGGTGCCCTCCAGGCGTTCGGTCAGATCCACACCCAGAGTCTCCCCGACAAAATCCTTGTTGCTCAGCGCCATCAGGACTGGCCATCCGGTCTTAACAAGATCTTTTACGTGACGCAACAAACTAAGACCGTGATGAGTGTTTTTACCGAAATCATGGGTGGGATCGATCAGGATCCGGTCGCGTGGCACACCCGTTGCTGCCGCCCGCTCGGCCGCCGCGGTCACCTCCGCGATGACGTCGTCGACGACGCCGCGTTCGGTGATCCCGTAGTTCACCCGGAACGGCCGGGTGCGCGGCACCGCGCCGCCGGTGTGTGAGCAGACCAGGCCGGCGCCGAACTCGGCGGCCACCTCGGGCAGACCCGGATCCGCTCCTGCCCAGGTGTCGTTGATCAGATCGGCCCCGGCCGCGCAGGCCTGCTTGGCCACGGCGGCGCGCCAGGTGTCGACGCTGATCAACTGGTCGGGGTAGGTCGTGCGCAGCCATTCGATGAACGGCACGACGCGGACGATCTCCTCTTCGGCGTCGACCATGCTTCCGGGGCCTGCTTTGACGCCGCCCACGTCGATCACGTCGGCACCGTCGTCGATCGCGCGCTGGGCAGCGGCCTTGGCCGCGTCGTCGGTGAAGGTGGCGCCGCGGTCGTAGAACGAGTCCGGCGTCCGGTTGACGATCGCCATGATCAGGGCACGGTCCGCCGCGACCGGGCGCCCGCAGAACGTCGTCAACACGCCTCCATAGTGCCCGGTGGCTCGACCACCGCAGTATTCGCGCCGGTTTCCGCCTACTTCGGCCGCTTACCGGCCGTCACCTCGTCGGGGTATTCCGGGTAGAAGGGCACATAGCCCTCCTCGCGGCCGGCCAGCACGTACAGCGGATCCTTGACGTCGTCGCCGTAGCCCTGCTTGCGCAGGTCGACCTTCTGGCTCTTGAACGTCGAGGTGTGCGCCAGTTCGGTGACGACGCGGACGAACAGCGGCACGGCGTAGGCCGGCAGGTGTTCGTAGAACGCGTCGGCCAGTTCCTTGCCTGCGAATTCCTTGCCGTCCTTGAGCTGCACTGCGGCCATCCCGGCGCGACCACCGGCGCCGGGCACCTCGACACCGAACACGGTGCACTCCTCGATCAGCGGATGGCTCGCAACGGCCGCCTCCACCTCCGTGGTGGCCACGTTCTCGCCCTTCCACCGGAACGTGTCGCCGAGCCGGTCGGCGAATGCGGCGTGACCCAGCCCCTGAGAGCGCATCAGGTCGCCGGTGTTGAACCAGACGTCGCCTTCTTTGAAGGCGTTGCGCACCAGCTTCTTCTCGCTGGCGGCCTTGTCTGTGTAGCCGTCGAACGGCTGCAGCGCGTTGATCTTCGACAGCATCAGCCCAGGCTCGCCGCGCTTGACCTTGCGCAGCCGGCCGTCGGCGCCGCGGGCCGGTTCACCACTGTCGGCGTCGTATTCGACGAAGGCGACGGGACTCGGGCAGATGCCGGTGGACTTCGACACGTTGAAGACGTTGACGAAGGCGGTGTTGCCCTCGCTGGCGGCGTAGAACTCGCAGACGCGCGGGATACCGAACCGCTGGGTGAACTCGTCCCAGATGGCCGGGCGCAGCCCGTTGCCGACGATCACGCGGACCTTGTGCGCGCGGTCGGTGGGCTTGGGCGGCTGGTTGAGCAGATAGCCGCAGATCTCACCGATGTAGACGAAGGCGGTCGCGTCGTAGGCGATGACCTCGTCCCAGAACCGGGATGCCGAGAACGACTTGCCCAGGGCCAGGGCGGCCCCCGAGTTCAGTGCCGAACCGACCGAGACGGTCAGGGCGTTGTTGTGATAGAGCGGCAGGCAGCAGTACAGAGTGTCGTTGCTGTGCAGCCGCAGCCCGAGGCCACCGAACCCGGCCAGGGCGCGCAGCCAGCGGTAGTGCGTCATGACGCTCGCCTTGGGCATGCCGGTGGTGCCCGAGGTGAAGATGTAAAAAGCCTTGTCCTTGGCCAGGACGGCCGACGCGCTGGCCGGGTTGGTGGTCGGCGCAGTGGCCGCCAGCCGACGCAGCTCCTCGACCGTGATCAGGCCGTTGACCTCGGCCCCGCAGTCGGTGACGTGCTCGATCAGATCGGACTCGGCCACCACGGCGGTGGCATCGAGCAGCCCGAAGCTGTGGGCCAGTACCTTGCCGCGCTGGTGGTAGTTGAGCATGCCTGCGACAGCACCGCACTTGACGATTGCCAGCATCAGCAGCACGGCATCGGGTGAGTTGCGC
The DNA here is from genome assembly GCF_001665785.1 of Mycolicibacterium peregrinum. Classification (GTDB taxonomy): domain Bacteria; phylum Actinomycetota; class Actinomycetes; order Mycobacteriales; family Mycobacteriaceae; genus Mycobacterium; species Mycobacterium peregrinum_A. Next base: position 234,480 of record NZ_LZSO01000017.1, on the reverse strand, counting down.
AGCATCACCCCGACGACGTCGCCGTGGCCGACGCCCTTGGCGGCGAGGACGGCCGCATACCGGTTGACGGTCTCGTTGGCTTCGCGGTAGGTGATGCGCTCGTCGCCGAACTTGAGGAAGACCCGGTCGGCGTACTGGGCGGCCCGCTCCTGGAACACCTTGCCGATCGAGGTCTTGGCGGTCGGCCGGGCCATCATTCCGGTGACCACACCTCGGACGATGACCGGCGCATCCATCAGCAGACCGGGTACCTGGCTGGCGAGGTCGAGTAGGCCGACGCTGCTCCTGGTGCCCGATTTCTGGTCGGTCATGCGGTCTCCCCCTGCGCGTTGTTATGGGTCTCGAAGTGGCTCTCGTGTGGGCAACACCATAGCCGCGCTGGTAACCGCCGTTACCGCCGGTTCTAGGTAACCGACTCGCACGCCTCGAGCGCGGCGGAGACCTCGTCGACGACAATCAACCGATCCAGGGCTGCATCACTCACGTAACCCGAGGCGACGAGCCCGCGCAGCCACTTCAACAAGCCGTCGTAATGACCGAACGGGTCGAGCAGCACCACCGGCTTCTCGTGCATCCCGAGATAGCCCGCCGTCCAGGCCTCGAAGAACTCCTCCAGTGTGCCGATGCCGCCGGGCAGCGCGATGAAGGCGTCGGAACGGTCCTCCATCTCCTTCTTGCGTTCCCGCATGGTGTCGGTGACCACCAGCTCAGCGGCGTCCACGTCGGCGAGCTCGCGGTGAACGAGCGCCTTGGGAATCACGCCGACCGTGCGACCGTTGCTCGATCGCGCCGCCCGGGCGACCGCCCCCATCGCCGACACGTTGCCGCCACCGGAGACCAGCGTCCATCCGCGCTTCGCGATCGCCACCCCGACCTCACTGGCCAGGGCGAGCAGCTCGGGATGGGTGGGACCCGAGGCGCAATAGACACACACCGCAAACTCGCGGTCAGTTTCACCGGACACGCACACAACCTAGAGGGTGGCGGTGAACCGTCGATGTCGGGTGGGCGATGTCCGTCGGCTGATGTCGGGTGGGCGATGTCTGTTGGCTGATGTCCGTTGCTGATGGACTAAGCACCGGCTCGCAGGGAGACTGAGCTGAACGCGGAGGGACGATCCTGGTGACTGAAGATGTCGATCAACCGGCAAGGTTGAATCGCGAGTTCATCTTGGACACCGCGATCGAGCTGATCGACCGCGACGGTCTGACGAAATTGACCATGCGACGGCTGGGCACTGCGTGCGGTGTCGAAGCCATGGCGTTGTACCGCTATGTGCACAGCCGGGGCGATCTGCTGACCGGCGTGGTCAACCACATCGTCGACCGCCTCTACGCCGATCAGCTCGCCGCGCGCCGACAGGAGGACGGCTGGCAGGACTTCCTGCTGCGGCTGGGTCACGGGGTGCGCCAGATCGCCCTCGACCATCCCGCGGTATTCCCGCTCGTGGCGACCGAGGCACCGGAGGCCCCGTGGGTGCGGCCGCCGCTGCGCAGCCTGCGCTGGATGGAGACCTTCCTCGAGACGCTGATTTCCTACGGGTTCGACGATGACGCGGCCGTGGCCGCCTACCGTACGTACACCACGTTCCTGGTGGGCCAGTTGCTGCTCGAGGTGTCGGCGCGTGGGGTCCGGCTCAGCCCGGACGAGGCAGCTCTCGACGACGAGCCGCGGCCCGATACCTCGCTGGCCGATTATCCGAACCTGCGACGACTGCAACCGATGTTGGCCGAGGATCACAGCGCCGACGAGTTCGAGGAAGCGATGGAAGCCCTCCTCGATCGGATAGAAACCTGGCTCGACGGGCACTGAGCAGCTCCGTTTACAACGTAAACCAAGATCGGTATGCTCGGTTTCATCGTGGAATCGAACCCGCAAGAGCTGCACTGGATGGCTCACCCCGTTCCCGAAGGCCTCGTCGTTCAGGCCTTCGGACAGGTCGATGCCCACAACGAGTCCACGTGGGAACGCATGCTCGGCGAGTCGGCGGCCGCCGCTCCCGCGGGTTCGATACTCGTCGTCGACGCCGGATCCCTGGATTTCATGAGCTGCGGGGCGCTCGTCGCCCTGGCCAAACAGGCGGTCGACAGCCGTCAGCAGGGAGTCACGGTCCGACTCGTCATCACGCTGCCGAGCATCCGACGAGTCATCGCAGGCTGCGGAATGGACGATGCGATCTCGGCGCACCCGGATGTCGAATCAGCATTGAACGGCGGCAGCCCACCATAGGATTCGGTGGATGGCTGTCGACTGGGTGATCGCACCGCGTGACCGTGCGCTCGACGGCCTGGAAGCGGGCCTGCACGAACGCTGCGGTGCGGCGTTACTCGGTCCCGCCGGGGTGGGCAAGTCGTCGGTGGCCCGCACCGCAGCCGAGCATCTCACGGCGGATTTCCGTCGCGTCCTGTGGATCACCGGCACGGAATCGGCTGCGGCAGTTCCCTTTGCAGCGGTCGCGCACCTGATCGACATCCCCTCGACAGGCAAGACCGCCGAGGTGATGCGTGCGGCGCGTGAGTCGCTCGGATCCGAGCTGTTAGTGGTCGTCGACGACGCTCATCTGCTGGATCGGTTGTCGGCGGCGCTCGTCTACCAACTCGCCGTGACCGGCGCGGCCAAACTCATCGTGACCGCATCTGCGGGGGCGCCCGACCACGTCGCGGCGTTGTGGGGTGACCGGCTCGTGAACCGCGTCGAGATGTCGCCGCCGGGCCACGACGACACCCGACTGGCCGATCAGGTGGACACGTTTCTCTCCGACCTGCCCGACGACGTGGCCGGGGTATTGCGACAACTGGCGGTGCACGATCCGCTGCCACTTCCCGATCTGGCGGCGCTGACCAGCACGGGTGCTGTGCAGGCGGCACAGGACAGCGGCGTGGTTCGCGTCGACGACGGGATGGTGCACTGTGTGCATCCGCTGTTTCTGAGCGCCATGCGTGCCACCGTCGGCGGTCCCGACCTGCGGCGGTTGCGCAACGCGGTGGTCGACAGATTGTCCGCGGCGCCGCGGCCCGGCGTCGTCGATCGGCTGCGTGTGGCGGTACTGGCCCTCGACAGCGACGTGCCCCTTCCCGCCGGGCAACTCGTCGGCGCGGCAGGCGAGGCGCTGCGATTGGGCGACCTGGAGCTGAGCGAACGGCTGGCACGGGCCGCGACAGCGTCCGGTGGCGAATTCACGGGTCTGCTGACCCTGGCGTATGCGTTGGCCTGGCAGGGCCGCGGCCGTGAGGCCGATGCCGTGTTGGGACAGATCGACCCGGCCGACCTGTCAGAGGATCAACTGATGGCGTGGGCGCTGCCGCAGGCGGCCAATCAGTTCTGGATGTTGTCAGAACCCGAACGCGCCACCGCGTTCCTGAAGGCCACCCGCCGACGGGTGTCGACGCCGAGGGCACAGACCACGCTCGACGCACTCGCAGCCACCTTTGCGATGAATGCAGGTGCGCCACAACGGGCTTTGGGCCTGGCACTGGAGGTGCTGGCCTCCCCCGCCGCTGATGACACCGCGGTCGGCTGGGCGGGGTCGACGGCGGCGCTCAGTTGCGCGCGCCTGGGCGCCTTCGACCGGGTGGACGCGATGGCCGAGCGCGCATTGACGGCAGGGCATCCGGGCCTGTTGCGGTTCACCAGCGGGTTCGGTCAAACCACGGCGCTACTGATGACCGGCCGGCTGGACCGCGCCGAGGAACTGGCTCAGAGGATCACCGATTTCACCCAGCTACTCCAGCCCGGTCGCGCGGTGGGCGGGGTGCTGATGGCCGACGTGTTGCTGGTGCGCGGTCAGCTCGATGAGGCGATTGCCTTGTTACGCAAGGCAACTGCTGCGTTGGCACCGACCGGGTACTCCTGGGGCCCGCTGGCATGGATGCTGTCGGCTCAGGCCCTCGGGCAACGTGGCATGCCGGTCGAGGCCGGAAAAGCATTGTCGCGTGCGGAATCTCGACACGGACTCAAGTCGATGTTGTTCGCGCCGGAACTGTCCCTGGCCCGCGCCTGGACGTGCTTTGCCCGCAAGGATTCGGTGGGTGCTGTGACTGCGGCGCGCGAGGCGGCCAAGGCCGCCGAGCGCGGCGAGCAATCCGCGGTGATGCTACGGGCGTTGCACGACGGCGTGCGACTCGGCGATACGCGCGCGGTCGACGCGCTCGCTCGCGTCGAGCTGGATTGCCTGTTCGGGCAGCTGACGCTGGACCACGCGCGTGCGCTGGCCGCTGGGGATGGTGCGGCGTTGACCGACGTCGCCGAGCGGTATCGCGACGTCGGGATGCTCGCCGCCGCCGGGGACGCCGAACGCCAGGCCTCCGCTTGAGCAACTCTTCGTCTGGCTCACACCCGGACCGAACGTAGAATGCCCACTTAGACCGATCTCGAGGGGGCTCGATGAACCAGTTCGTCGCCGACACGGCCGCCATCAACAAATTGGGCGGGATCGTCGGCAGTGTCAGTGAAGACATGGACAACTTCAAGAATTCGTTCTCGGGGCCGTCCGACCTCGCATCCCGCCTCGGCGTCATCGCCTCCCCGGCTCTGAATGCTCACGGCGGCGCGATGTCGTCCCGGGACGGTGCCCTCGGCGCCACCCAGGTCGCTACCGGCAGGATGTCCGATTTGCTCGGCCAGGCGTCGAAGGCCTACGAGCGCGGCGATCAGGCCGCCGGCGAGCGGCTCAAGGCACAGGCCGATGCGCTCGGCGGCAGCTCCTCGGCAGCCACGGGCGGCGGGGCGGGCGGAGGCGGCGCCGACGGCGCGGGCCAGATGATGGGCCAATTCAGCCAGATGGCCGGGCAGATGATGCAGTCGGTCACTCAGCCGCTGCAGGGCCTGACCCAGGCCGCGACGCAGGTACCGCAGCAGGTCATGCAGGGAGTGCAAAGCATCGTCGAGGCCGCCACGCAGGCAGCCGGAGGCGGCGGCGATGCTGCGGCAACGGCTGCCGATGTCGGCGGCACGGGAGCCGAGGACGCCATCAAGGCCAACGCCGCCGGCCATCAGGGCCCCGGGGACGGCCAGGGCGACGGCACTGACGGCGGCCCCGCGGATCCGCATGACGGCAAGCACGACGGAAAAGACGACAAAAACGACGCTGAGCACCGCAAACACGACGGTGAACCCGGCCATCGGGCCGAGGCCGGCGCCAGTGCCCTCGGGTACAACGAGCAGCTGGGCGACCGAGCCTCGGCCGGTGTGCGGCCCGAGGACGGCTATGGCGTCAGCACGTTCCCGGCCCAGGCCCACAACATCAGCCAGCGCCGGCAGTAGCGCTCAGCTCGCCGCCATCCAGCCGCAGCCAGCGGTCGATGCCGATGGCCTCGAGAAACCGTTCGTCGTGGCTCACCACGACGAAAGCGCCCTGATAGGCGTTCAGCGCCGATTCCAGCTGACCGACGCTGACCAGGTCCAGATTGTTGGTCGGCTCATCCAGCAGCAGTAGTTGAGGTGCGGGCTCGGCATAGAGCACGCAGGCGAGCGTCGCCCGTAGGCGCTCCCCGCCCGACAATGCCGCCACCGGCAGGTGGATGCGGTCACCGCGAAACAGGAACTGTGCCAACAGATGCATGCGTCGAGTGTGCGAGAGACTCGGCGCTGCAGCCGCCAGACTCTCGGCCACTGTGCGGTCCTCGGCCAGCAGATCCAGGCGTTGCGACAGGGAGGCGATACGCCCGTCGGCCCGTTGCACCGTCCCCGAGTCGGGTTCCAGCGTGCCGTCGATGATTCGAAGCAGGGTCGACTTGCCCGCCCCGTTGGGACCGGTCAGGGCGATGCGCTCCGGACCGCGAATGGACAAGCCAATACCGTTGCCGGCGAACAGCTTCTGCCCGCCACGGCTGATCTGCAGCTCCTCTCCGGCGAAGACCGTACGGCCGGCAGGCACCACCGTGTCAGGCAGGTCCAGCGCGATCACCTTGTCTTCGCGCAGCATTCGTTCAGCTTCGTCGAGTCGGGTCCGCGCATCATCGACCCGCTTCGCGTGTACGTCATCGGCGCGGGCCGCCGATTCCTGCGCATCGCGCTTCAGCTTGCCGGCCACGATCTTGGGCAACCCGGCATCCTTGACGTTGCGTGCCGCGTTCGACGAGCGTCGGGCAGCGCGCTCGCGCGCCTCCTGCATCTGTCGCTTCTCACGCTTGAGCTGTTGTTCGGCGTTTCGGATGTTGCCCTCGGCCACGGACTGCGCCGCATCTACCGTTTCCTGGTAGGTGGTGAAATTGCCTCCGTAGAAGATGATTTCACCGCGGTACAGCTCGGCGATCTGATCCATCCGGTCCAGCAACACCCGGTCATGGCTGACCACCAACAGGCAGCCGGTGTAGCTGTCGAGCGCGTCGTACAGGCGGTGCCGGGCCGCACTGTCCAGATTGTTCGTGGGCTCGTCGAGGAGCAGAACACCCGGCCGCTTCAGCAGTTGAGCCGCCAGCCCCAGGGACACCACTTCCCCGCCGGACAACGTCCCCAACCGGCGGTCCAGCGCCAGGTCGTCGAGACCGAGCCGGTCCAACTGGGCACGCGAGCGTTCCTCGATGTCCCAGTCGTCGCCGATGGTGGTGAACACCTCGTCACTGGCGTCACCGGCGGCCAAGGCGGCCAGCGCGTCGAGCACCGGGGCGATCCCCAGCACCGCAGCCACGGTGAGATCAGAAGTGAACGGCAAGCTTTGGGGCAGGTAGCCGACGGCGCCGTCAGCCGTCACCGAACCCGCCGACGGCAGGTACTCACCGGCGATCAGCTTGAGCAGCGTGCTCTTTCCGGCACCGTTGGGTGCGACCAGTCCGGTGCGGCCGGGGCCGACCGAAAACGACAGATCCGAGAACAGCTCGACGTCATCGGGCCAGGAGAACGACAAATGGGAACAGACAATAGACATGCTGGTACTCCAAGGTGATGCGGGCATGAAGGCACCGCACAGAGGGACAGGAAGACGAATCGACTCTCGGGATCACCCGGAGATATCGTCAGTTCCCAGCATGCTTTCGGCCCACCTCGGTTGACAGCAGATGCGTTACCCATAGTACGCACGCGTGCAACCGATTTAGGTTCAGAAGGTTCCGCGCAGCCGATCCAGTTGGCGCCGTTCACGTTTCGTCGGGCGACCGGCACCCCGATCGCGGACGGGCGCGGCCGCCAGGATCTCCTTGGGCGGCGGTGGCGGACTGCGGTCGATCAGGCACTCCGCTGCGATGACGGGACCGACCCGCTTGGCGATCGGGCGGATGACCTCCACGATCCGCTCTCGCCCGTCAAGCCGGACCCGCACCTCGTCGCCCGGACTGACGTGCTGCGCCGGTTTGGCCGGCACGTTGTTGACCCGCACATGACCGCCGCGACAGGCGGCCGCCGCCGCGGACCGGGTCTTGGTGATGCGCACCGCCCAGATCCAGCTGTCGACACGGACGGTGCTCACGACAGATAGCGCCTCAGCATGTCGGTGACCGCGGTGATCTGGGCGACCTCGACGCGTTCGTCGACCTTGTGGGCCAGGTTGGGATCGCCCGGTCCGTAGTTCACGGCGGGAATCCCCAGCGCGGCGAACCGCGATACGTCGGTCCAGCCGTACTTGGCGCGGACCTGCCCCCCGGCAGCGGCCACCAGCGCGGCGGCAGCGGGTTTGGCCAGGCCCGGCAGGGCGCCGGCGGCGGCGTCGGTCAATTCGATGTCGACGTCGAGGCCGTCGAACACCTCGTGCACGTGGGCGACGGCCTGATCGACACTTCGGTCGGGAGCAAATCGGAAGTTGACGGTCACCGAGGCGGCGTCGGGGATGACGTTGCCGGCGATGCCGCCGTCGATTCGGACCGCCGACAGCCCTTCCCTGTACACGCAGCCGTCGATGTCGACATTGCGGGGCTGATAGGCGGTGAGCCGGTCGAGCACTGCACCGAGTTTGTGGATCGCGTTGTCGCCCAGCCAGGAACGCGCGGAATGCGCTCGGGTGCCGGTCGCGCCGACGACGACGCGGATGGTGCCCTGACAACCGGCCTCGATGTAACCGCCCGACGGTTCGCCGAGGATCGCGACGTCGGCCTGTAGCCAGTCGGGCAGCTCGCGTTCGATACGGCCCAGCCCGTTGGCGCTCGACTCGATCTCCTCGCAGTCGTACATCACCAGGGTGATGTCGTGACTCGGCTCGGCGATGGTGGCGGCCAGGTGCAGGAACACCGCGTCACCGGATTTCATGTCCGAGGTGCCGCAGCCCCACATCTCCCCGTTCTTGATGTGGCTTGGCAGGTTGTCGGCGGCGGGCACGGTGTCGATGTGTCCGGCAAGCATCACCCGAGACGATCGGCCCAGGTTGGTGCGGGCCAGCACCGCATCACCGTTGCGGATCACCTCGAACCACGGTGCCTGGGTACGCAACGCGGCCTCGATCTCGTCGGCGATGAGCCGTTCATGCCGTGACTCGCTGGGGATGTCCACCAAGGCGGCGGTCAGTGCGATCGGATCGGCGCGCAGGTCTAGCCCCATGACCGTCAACGGTAGTCCAGTAACCTTGGCCAACGTGACTGCAGCATCTGGCGTCGGCCTGGCCACCATCACCGCCGACGGGACCGTCCTGGACACCTGGTTTCCCGCCCCTGAGCTGAGCGCCTCCGGCGACGCCGGCACGGTGAAGCTCACGGGTGACGATGTCCCCGCCGAGTTCGCGGGCCTGACCGGCCCCGATGCCGACCGCGGCGTCGAGGTGGTGGCGGTGCGCACCACGATCACCGACCTCGCGGACAAGCCGGCCGATACGCATGACGTGTGGCTGCGGCTGCACCTGCTTTCCCATCGGCTGACCAAACCGCACGAGGCCAACCTCGACGGCATCTTCGGCCTTCTGACCAACGTGGTGTGGACGAACTTCGGTCCGTGCGCGGTCGAAGGCTTCGAGACCGTGCGCGCCAAGCTGCGCCGCCGCGGAGCCGTCGTGGTCTACGGCGTCGACAAGTTCCCCCGCATGGTCGACTACGTGCTGCCGGCGGGCGTCCGCATCGCCGACGCCGACCGCGTCCGCCTGGGTGCGCACCTGGCCGCCGGGACGACGGTCATGCACGAGGGCTTCGTGAACTTCAACGCCGGCACCCTGGGCACCTCGATGGTGGAGGGCCGGATCTCGGCCGGTGTCGTGGTGGACGACGGCTCCGACATCGGTGGCGGCGCGTCGATCATGGGCACGTTGTCCGGCGGTGGCAAAGAGGTCATCAAGGTGGGCAAGCGCTGCCTGCTGGGCGCCAACGCCGGCCTGGGCATCTCGCTGGGCGATGACTGTGTGATCGAGGCCGGGCTCTATGTCACCGGCGGCACCAAGGTGACCACCGCCGACGGGCAGACCACCAAAGCCGTCGAGCTCTCGGGCGCGAACAACCTACTGTTCCGCCGCAACTCACTCTCGGGCGCCGTCGAGGTCGTCAAGCGTGACGGCACCGGCATCACGCTCAACGAGGCGCTGCACGCCAACTAGCTTTCTTCCGCCGAACGTCGGCTTGTGTGTCACAAATCGCGGACAGGAGACACACAAGCCCCCGTCCGGGGACTCAGGCTATGTGCAGGGGATCCCGTGCGGGCCGCCGATCCAGTGACCTGGCGGGGACTGCCAAGGGCACCACTTCTTGATCTGCCCTGGCGGTAGGTTCGGGCCTGGATTCCAGTCAACCCAGCCCGGACCGGGAACCCACGGAATGCGGGGGCCGGGGTCAGCCTGCGCTGAAGCCGCGCCCAACCCGAGGGATCCGGCGCCCAGTGCACCGGCGATCATTGCCGTTCCCACGATCTTCTTGAGATTCACGTGTGGCCTCCAAACATCTGCAGGTTGACGTGCGCTTTCTAATCTCTCTATCGACCAAGCTACGCCTTTTGTTAACACGTCGGCGGAGCCGGACCTACTCGGCAGCCAGCACGCAGAACTCGTTGCCCTCAGGGTCGGCCAACACCACCCAGGTCTCGTCGCCCTGGCCGACGTCGACGTGTCGCGCACCCAGACCGACCAACCGGTCCAGCTCGGCCTGCTGATCGTCGGGGGTGAAGTCTGGATGCACTCGGTTCTTGACCACCTTGCCCTCCGGCACGGCGGTGAACAACCAGATGGGGCCGGCACCGGGTGGCGGGGTGAGGATCACGTCGCCGTCGGCATCGGTGCGATGGGGCCAGCCGAGTACCTTCGACCACCACGCTCCCAGCGCTTCCGGATCGTGGGCATCGATACAGATCTCGGAGAACCTCAGTCCCATTGCGCCATTTCCTTTTTCATCACCTTGCCCATGGCGTTGCGGGGCAGGCTGTCCACCAGCCGCACTTCGCGGGGCCGCTTGTGCGCTGAAAGTTGTTGGGCGACAAACTCGATCAATACTTCTGGTGCGGCAGTGCCGACGACGAACGCGACGATGCGCTGCCCGAGATCCTCGTCGGGCATGCCGACCACGGCCACCTCGTCGACGCCGTCATGGCCCAGCAGCACGGTTTCGATCTCACCCGCGCCGATGCGGTAGCCGCCGGACTTGATCAGGTCCACCGATTCACGCCCGACGATGCGGTGCATCCCGTCGGCATCGATGACGGCAACGTCGCCGGTGCGGTACCAACCGTCTGAATCGAAGGCCTCGGCGGTGGCCTCGGGCCGGTTGAGGTAGCCACCAAACACCATGGGGCCCTTGATCTGCAGCCGCCCGATGGTTTCACCGTCGTGCGGCACCTCGGCACCCTCGTCGTCGACCAACCTGGTCTGCACCCCGGCCAGCGGCAGCCCGACCCAGCCGGGCCTACGCTCACCGTCCACCCGGGTGCTCAGCGTGATCAGCGATTCGGTGCTGCCGTAGCGCTCCACCGGAGCATGACCGGTCAGCCGGACCAACTCGTCGAACACCGGTACCGGCAGCGGCGCACTACCGGAGACCAGCAGCCGCGCCGTGGACAGGGCCAGCGCCGAGTCCAGGTCCTTGACCACCCGCGACCACACTGTCGGCACTCCGAAATACAGCGTGCCCTGGGCCTGCGCGTACGCGGCCGGTGTCGGTTTCCCGGTGTGTACGAAGCGGTTCCCGATCCGCAGCGAGCCGAGCAGGCCAAGCACCAGGCCGTGCACGTGGAACAACGGCAGCCCATGCACCAGGGTGTCGGCAGGCGTCCACTGCCACGCCTCGGCCAGCGCGTCGATGTCGTCGGCGATGGCCTGCCGGCTCATCGGCACGCCTTTAGGCGCTCCGGTGGTGCCGGAGGTGTACATGATGATCGCGGTCGAATCAGCTGCCGGTTCTTGGTAGCGGTGCCAGGACCGCGCGTGCAGCCGGACCGGGATCAATGGAAGCCCCGCAGGATCATCGCCGTCCTCAGGCATCTCCCCCAGCCAGGCCTGGGCGCCCGAGTCCGCGAGGATGTGCCGGCGCTCTGCCGCGCCGACGTCGGCCGGGACCGGCACCACCGGCACGCCGGCGATCAGGCATCCGACGATGGCCAGCACGGTTGTCGGGGTCGGTGTCGCCAGCACGGCGACCCGTTGCGCGACGGCCACCCGTTCGGCCACCGACGTGGCGGCGCCGACGAGGTCACTGCGGCTCAGCACGGTGCCGTCGATGGTCACGGCGTCGGCAAGTTCGGCACCGGCGGCGACCGCCGCGGGGTTCAAGGAGGCCAGCAACACGCTTGTGAGGCTACCGTCGGGTGCTATGGGTACCGCAGCTGGACGCGACCGTGACGACTCCGGCCGGCCACGCAACACCCGCCCGCGTGACCCACTCGGCCGGCCGTTGCCCTATGGCAGTGAAGGCGTCGCACGGATCCCGGATGACCTGGAGCTCTCGCCGGCCGAGACACTCGCCTACGCCCAGGAGCTGATCGACCGCGGTGAGGCTTTCGGCGCGCATGAAGTTCTCGAGGCGGCGTGGAAGAACGGCCCGGAGCACGAACGTCCGCTCTGGCAGGGATTGGCACAGCTGGCCGTGGGCATCACGCATGTGCAGCGTGGCAACCGGACCGGCGCTGCCGCCCTGTTGCGACGCGCCACCGCCCGGTTGACGCTCGTCGAAACACCGGCGCCCTACGACATCGACGTCGCCCACCTCCTCGATTTCGCCGCCGCCCTTGCCGACGACATCGAGAACACCGACGACATCGCGCCGGAGCGGCTACGCACCGGGCTGACGGCCGCCATCCGCCGGACCGCGACGCGCGAGGTGTACCGGAACAACTGGTTGACGCTGCGCGAAGACGACATCGTCCGGCCCGACGGCAGCACCGGCGTCTACGCCGTCGTGGACAAGCAGACCTACGCCCTGGTGATTCCGTACGACCCCGATGGCGATCGGTTTCACCTCGTCGAGCAGTTCCGTTATCCGTTGGGGTTGCGGCGCTGGGAGTTCCCTCAGGGCACAGCACCAGAGAATCAACAGATGGAGGCCACCGCGCTCGCCCACCGCGAGCTTCGTGAAGAGACCGGTCTGCGCGCCGAGACCATGGAAAGGCTCGGCCAACTCGATGTGGCGGCGGGGATGAGCAGTCAGCGCGGCTGGGTGTTCCTGGCGACCGGCCTCACCGAGGGTGAACACGAACGCGAGCATGAGGAGCAGGACATGCACAGCGCGTGGTTCTCCCGACCGGAGTTGAACGACATGATCCGGGACGGAGCGATCACCGATGCCCAGAGCCTGGCGGCATTGACTTTTCTGCTGTTGCGCGAGAGGGAAATTCAGCGTTGACATCAACTTAGGTTGAGGTTCTACCGTCGAGCGCGTGAGCCAACCAGAGGTGATGGTCGACCAAGTTGTCCTGCGCGACGGCTTCGTCCCGTTGATCGACATCAGCAGCGCCCGAAACGGCGACCATCGTCAACGCCAAGCAGTCGCCGACGCTATCGGGCGATGCTGTGAAAGCAGCGGGTTTCTGCTGCTCGTCGGCCATGGGGTGCCCGATGGCGTGATCGAGGACGTCAACCGCGCGTTGCGCGAATTCTTCTCGCTGCCAAGGGCCCTCAAGGAACAGGTCAAGGCGGACCCTGCCGATCCGCTGGCCCGCGGATTCAGCAGCGCAGGCAGCCTCGCGGCCACCAACGACGGCGCCGACCACGCGGCCGAGCACGAATCCCCGGACCAGGTGGAGAAATTCGTGTACTTCCCGCTGGGCAATCCGGAGGGTGTCGACGGCCCGGGATGGACCGACCAACGGGTGGCGGTCGCCGAACGGTGGCCCGAGGTCGCGGGATTCCGCACGGCCTACCAACGGTATTACGACGAGATGGCTGCGCTTGCGACCGAGTTGTCCCGGCTGTTCGCCTTGGCCCTGGGTCTGCGTGAGGACTGGTTCGACACGCTTATCGACCGGCACAACTCCAACCTGATGGCCAACCACTACCCCGCGGACAATCAGCCTGCGGGGCATGTCCGGCTGAGCCAACACAGCGATTGGGGCAACCTCACCATCTTGCTGCAGGACGAAACCCAGAGTGGGCTACAGGTTCGGGGTGATCGCGGGGACTGGCTCGACGTCCCGGTGGTGCCCGGCTCGTTCGTCATCAATATCGGTGACCTACTGGCCCGGTGGACCAACGACCGGTGGGTCAGCACGGTGCACCGCGTGGTGAGTACCGGAGCTCCCACCGCCGAGCGGTACAGCCTCCCGTTCTTCCACCAGCCCAACTTCGACGCCGTGATCGAGTGCATCCCCACGTGTGCGACCGTGGACAACCCGGCGCGGCATGAACCGGTGGCGTCGGGACCGTATCTGCTCGACAAGTTCAAGGTCGCCTACGACCTGAGTCCCAGCTGACGTCCTGACTCAGCGCCGCTCGGCCAGAGCCCGCAGGAAGAACGTCAGGTTGGCCGGGCGCTCCGCCAGTCGCCGTACGAAGTAGCCGTACCACTCGTTGCCGAACGGCACATACACCCGGACGTGGTTGCCTGCTTCGGCGAGCCGGCGTTGTTCGGCGTCACGGATGTTGTAGAGCATCTGGTACTCGAAACCGTCCACGCCCCGGCTGAATTCATCGACAAGATCGGGTACCGCGTCGATGATCTCCGGGTCGTGTGAGGCCACCATCGGGTAGCCCGATCCGGCCATCAGCACCCGCAGGCAGCGCAGGTAGGAGTCGGTGACCTCGTCTGCATCGCGGTACGCCACCGTGGCGGGTTCATCGTAGGCGCCCTTGCACAGCCTGATCCGGGCTCCGGATGCGGCGAACTCACGGCAGTCCGCCTCGGTCCGGTGCAGATAGGCCTGCAGAACCGTTCCCAGCCAGTCGAACTCGGTGCGCAGATCACGCACGATGGACAAGGTCGAGTCGGTCGTGGTGTGGTCCTCGGCATCCACGGTGACCCAGGCTCCGACCTCGCGGGCCTTCGTGCAGATGGTGTGCGCGTTCTCGTAGGCGATCTTCTCACCGTCGCGCGGCAGTGCCTGACCGAGCGCCGAGAGTTTGAGTGACACCTCCAGCGGTCGCACCGCGGCGTCGATGTCGCCGCGTCGGGCCAGCCCGTCGAGCAGGGTCAGATAGGCCTGCACGGTACGTTCGGCGTCGTCGTTGCTCGTCGTATCTTCGCCGAGGTAGTCGACGGTGACGAAGCGACCCGAATCTCGCAGTGCACCAACGGTGCCGAGTGCCTCGGGCACGGTCTCCCCTGCAACAAAGCGGTCCACCACCTTGCGGGTGATCGGGAGGCGTTCGGCTGTGTGGCGCAGCCGCGGCGAGCGCGATGCGGCCAGGATCGCCGGGCGGGCGACGCGCTGGAATACGCCCATGTCAGACCTCCATGTGGGGGTAGGTGTGGTTGGTGGGCGGTACGAACGTCTCCTTGATGGAGCGCGCCGAGGTCCAGCGCAAAAGGTTCAGCGCGGAGCCGGCCTTGTCGTTGGTGCCCGAGGCGCGCGATCCGCCGAAGGGCTGCTGTCCGACGACTGCGCCGGTGGGCTTGTCGTTGACGTAGAAGTTGCCCGCCGCATTGCGCAGCCGGTCGGCGGCGGTGTGTACGGCGGAACGGTCGTCGGCGATCACCGCTCCGGTCAGCGCGTAGCGGGCGCCGGTGTCGACGACGTCGAGGATGCGCTCGTAGTCCCCGTCGGGATAGACGTGGACCGCCAGGATGGGGCCGAAGTACTCGGTGGAGAAGGCCTCGTCGGTCGGGTCGTCGGAGAGCAGGACCGTGGGCCGCACGAAATAGCCTTCACTGTCGTCATACTCACCGCCGGCGGCGATGGTGACACCTGCGGCACCCTTGGCCCGCTCGATCGCCGCGACGTTCTTGGCGTAGGCGCGTTCGTCGATCACGGCTCCGCCGTAGTTGGTCAGGTCGGTGACGTCGCCGTACTTGAGGTCCGATGTGGCGGAGAGGAAGTCGTCGCCCATCCGGTGCCACACCGAGCGCGGGATGAAGGCCCGCGATGCTGCCGAGCACTTCTGTCCCTGGTAGTCGAAGGCCCCGCGGATCAGCGCGGTGCGCAGGACATCTGGGCGGGCCGAGGCGTGCGCGACGACGAAGTCCTTGCCGCCGGTTTCGCCGACCAGTCGTGGATAGGTGTGGTAGTTGCCGATGTTCGCGCCGACCTCGCGCCACAGGTGTTGGAAGGTGGCGGTCGATCCGGTGAAGTGGATGCCGGCCAGTCGCGGATCTGCCAGGGCCACATCGGAAACCGCAACCCCGTCACCTGTCACCAGGTTGATCACACCGGGCGGCAGTCCGGCGGCCTCGAGCAGCTGCATCGTCAGATAGGCGGCGAAGGTCTGGGTCGGCGAGGGCTTCCACACCACGGTGTTGCCCATCAGGGCGGGTGCGGTGGGCAGGTTGCCTGCGATCGCGGTGAAGTTGAAGGGGGTGATGGCGTAGACGAAGCCCTCGAGTGGCCGGTGGTCGGTGCGGTTCCAGACGCCGGGACTGCTGATGGGCTGTTGCGCCAGGATCTGACGGGCGAACTCGACGTTGAACCGCCAGAAGTCGATCAGCTCGCAGGGGGCGTCGATCTCGGCCTGGTAGGCGGTCTTGGACTGGCCGAGCATGGTGGCGGCGGCGATCTTCTCGCGCCAGGGTCCGGACAGCAGATCGGCCGCGCGCAGGAACACCGCGGCGCGCTCGTCGAACGGCATCCTGACCCAATCGGCCTTGGCGGCCAGCGCGGCCTCGATGGCTGCACTGGCATCGGCGTGTTCGGCGTTGGTCAGGGTGCCCAGCGTCGCTCCGTGGCGATGCGGTTGCACGACATCGATGCGCGCACCGCCGCCCATGGTGTGTTTGCCGCCGATGACGTGCGGCAGGTCGATCGGGGCGCCGGTGAGTTCGCCGAGCGCTGTGGCGAGCCGGGCACGTTCCCCCGAGCCCGGTGCGTAGTCGTGAACCGGCTCATTGGCCGGCGAGGGCACGTCGGTGATGGCATCCATGAGTCAAGAATCCCCGACGTGACCCACGCAACACTTGTCTGTTCCGCCAAGCCTTACCGCTCCGATCAGTAGAATCCGACAACATGCGGACCGCCGGTGTCAGCCTGGGCCAACTGTTGTTGGCGCTGGATGCCACCCTGGTCAGACTGGTTGATGCACCCCGCGGCCTGGATCTGGCGGTGGCCTCGGCCGCGCTCATCGACTCCGACGACGTGCGCCTGGGCCTGGCCCCGTCCGCAGGCGCCGCGGACGTGTTCTTCCTGCTCGGAGTGTCCGAAGCCGACGCACTGGGGTGGGTCGAACAGCAGACCGCACGCCGGGCGCCCGCAGCGATCTTCATCAAGAAGCCCTCCGATGCGGTCATCGAACGAGCGGTGGCAGCGGGCACCGCGGTGGTTGCCGTCGATCCGCGGGCCCGCTGGGAGCGGCTGTACCGATTGGTCAACCATGTCTTCGAGCACCATGGGGACGGCGCGCTGCACGATTCGGGTACCGATCTTTTCGGCCTGGCCCAGTCGGTGGCCGAACGCACGCACGGCATGGTCAGCATCGAGGACGCCCAGTCACACGTGTTGGCCTATTCCGCGTCCAGCGACGAAGCCGATGAGTTGCGTCGCCTGTCGATTCTCGGGCGAGCGGGTCCACCGGAGCATCTGGCGTGGATCGCCCAGTGGGGCATCTTCGATGCGTTGCGTTCCCGACCGGAGGCGGTGCGGGTGGCCGAGCGCCCCGAACTCGGGCTGCGGCCCAGGCTGGCGATCGGCATCTTCGCGCCTGCCGTCGACGAGCGCCGGGCCCCTGCGTTCGTCGGCACCATCTGGGTGCAGCAGGGCAGTCGCCCACTCGCCGAGGATGCCGAGGAGGTGATGCGCGGTGCCGCTGTTCTGGCCGCACGGATCATGGCGCGCCTGGCTGCCGCGCCCTCCACGCATGCTGTGCGGGTACAGGAGCTGCTGGGGCTGGGCGAGGCGGAGGCCCCCGTCGAGGTGGACTTGATTGCCCGGGAACTGGGCGTGGCCGTTGACGGCCGGGCGGCGGTGATCGGCTTCGACAGCCGCGCCGGAGGCCATCAGGCGAGCCGACTGGCTGATGTTCTGGCGTTGAGCGCCAGTGCTTTTCGCCATGACGCGCAGATGGCCTCGGCGAGATCGCGGGTCTATGTGTTGTTCCCCAGCACGGGTAAGGCGGTGACGTCGTGGGTTCGGGGCACCGTGGCGTCGTTGCGCAGCGAGTTGGGACTGGAGCTGCACGCGGTGATCGCCAGCCCCGTGGCCGGGTTGGCCGGTGCGGCGGCCGCCCGCACCGATGTCGACCGGGTGCTCGACACGGCCGAACGCCACCCCGGAACACTGGCCGCCGTCACCTCGCTGGCCGAGGCGCGCACCACGGTGTTGCTCGATGAGATCGTCACCGCCATCGCCGCCGACGAGCGGCTGATCGATCCGCGGGTTCGGATGCTGCGGGCCGACGAACCGGTGCTCGCGGAAACCCTCGGTGTGTACCTGGACTGCTTCGGTGACGTCGCCGCGGCCGCACAGCATCTGCACGTACACCCCAACACCGTCCGCTACCGGATCCGCCGCGTGGAACAGCTGATGGCGGCCTCCCTCAACGACGCCGATGTCCGGCTGCTGCTCGCGTTGAGTCTGCGTGCCACAGCGTGAGTCGCCTCCCCTGCCGAGCAGACGCTCAGGTACCCAGATGCTCGGCGTGTCGGGTACCGCCGCGTCTGCTCGCCAGAAATGTGGGCCCCTGTCCATCGTTCGGTTGACATACGAATCAGCCGTGAAGGCGTCGCGCGGACGCGGACGAAGCGGCACCGTAGGGGTATGACCACCGCAGAGATTCAGCAGGAATCCGAACATCCGTTTCTGAACGGGAACTTCGCGCCGGTGCACGACGAGTTGACCGTCACCGACCTCAAGGTCACCGGGTCCATTCCCGACTACCTCGACGGGCGCTACCTGCGTACCGGCCCCAACCCAGTGCAGGCTCCTGACCCGCAACACCACCACTGGTTCCTGGGCGACGGCATGGCGCACGGGATCCGGCTGCGCGACGGCGCGGCGACCTGGTACCGCAACCGCTGGGTGCGGTCGGCCTCGGTCGCCCGTCAGCTCGGCGAGAAGTGGGCCGGTGGCGCGCACGCGGGAGGATTCGATTTCCCGGCTAACACCAACATCATCGGCCACGCCGGCAAGACGCTGGTGATCACCGAGGCCGGCGCGCGACCCTATGAACTCACCGACGAACTCGACACGGTGGGCCCGTCCGATTTCTGTGGCACGCTGTTCGGCGGTTTCACCGCGCACCCCAAGCACGACCCGAAAACCGGTGAACTACACGCGGTTTCATACAACCCGCTGCGCGGCAACCTGGTGCGCTACACCGTCACCGGGGTGGATGGCCGGGTCCGGCGCGCAGTCGACATCGCCTTGCCCTCGCAGACGATGATGCACGATTTCACCCTGACCGAGAAGTACGTCGTGCTCTACGACCTGCCGGTACTGCTGGACCTGTCGCAGATGGTCAAGAGCGCTCCGGCGCAGGCCGCGGCCCGACTGCTGACCGGTTTTGTGGCCAGGCACGCGGCGCCGGACTTCGTGTTGCGCGCGGCGATGCGCGGATCCGAACGGGCAGCGCTGCCGACAACGGGAATGCCCTACCGGTGGGCACCCGAGCATGGTGGGCGGGTCGGGGTGTTGCCGCGTGAAGGTTCGGCCGCCGACGTCCGCTGGTTCGACGTACCACCGTGCTACGTGTTCCACGCCCTCAACGGTTACGACCACACCGGACCCGACGGGGAGCAGATCGTACTCGACGTGGTCCGGCACCCAGAGGTGTTCACCACCGGGGACCGGCTGTTCACCGACTCGATCACGTTGGACCGGTGGACGATTGACCTTCGCACCGGCCGCGTACGCGAAGATCGACTCCATGACGACGCCCAGGAGTTCCCTCGCGTCGACGACCGCTTCGTCGGCCGGCAGCACCGGTATGGCTACACCGTGGGCTTCGCGGCCGGACCGGACGACGCACCGTCCGGGATCCTGCGCCACGACCTGCGCGACCGCAGTACCCAGAGGGTCGACTTCGGGCCCGGGCGTGAGCCCGGCGAATTCGTGTTCGTCCCGGCGGGGCCGGACGCCGACGAGGACGACGGCGTGGTGATGGGTTTCGTCTACGACCGGGCCGAGAACCGTAGCGATCTCGTGTTGCTGGATGGTCAGAGTCTGGCACCCGTTGCCACCGTTCACATTCCGGTCCGGGTTCCGCACGGCTTCCACGGAAACTGGGTGGCCACCGAAGGCGCCGGCAGCCGTTAACATCGGCAGATGACCGAAACCGGTCCGTCCACCACAGCAGTCCTGCGGGAGCCGTCGGACTGGCATTGGATGTGGGAAACCTACGTCTGCGGGCTGTGCGTCGCGGCGATCGTCGCGGTGGTGCTGCTGCGACACACCCTCGGCGGCAACATTGGAGTGGCGTGCGGCGCACTCACCGCAATGGTCGTCATCGTTCTGGTGTTCGGGCGCAGCGTGATTCACGATGCGGATCCGATCGCCGGCCCGGTGAGCGCACGGACGGCGGCGTTCGTGGCAGTGATGATCGGCCTCTGGCTGCTCGCGCTGCTGGCAGCGGCGCCGGCCGTCGCGGCCATTCCGGCGCTCTTCCCGCTGATCTTCGCCACGTTGCCGTTGGCGGCGGCGTTGACGCTGACCTTCCTTGTCACCCTCGCACCGTTGGGCCTCGCCGTGGCCATCCACGGGCTGGGATGGCCGAGCCTGCCGCCGGTGGCGGCGGTGACCCTCGTCGGCGCGGTAGCCGCCCCGATCATCGGTACCACCATCATGACGACCCTGCGCCAGCGACAGCGGTTGGCGGAGACGGTCGCCGAGTTGGCGGCCAGCCGGGCCGAAGCCGCCCGCCTGTCACGGGAGGCCGGCGTGGCCGCCGAACGGGAGCGGCTGGCCCGCGAGATCCATGACACCCTGGCTCAGGGATTCACCAGCATCGTGGCGCTCGCCCAGGCGGTGCAGGCCGAGAGCGACATCGACCCGGCCGCCGCCGCCCGGCATGTGGAGTTGATCCGCAACACCGCGCGCGACAACCTGGCCGAGGCCCGCACGATGGTCACCAGACTGACCCCGGCCGCATTGGAGGAGGGCTCTCTGCCAGCCGCCCTGCGCCGCCAGTGCGAGCGACTGGCCGCCGAGACCGGCATCGCCGTCGACCTACATATCGACGACGACCTACCCCCCCTCGGCATGGCCGCCGATGTGGTGTTGTTGCGCAGTGCGCAGGAGGCGATGACGAACGTGCGCCGGCATTCGCAGGCCAGTGAACTCCGGGTCCACCTTGAGCCCGTACCGCACGGGGTACGACTTTCCCTGTCCGACAACGGTATCGGCCTGCAGCCCGACCACGTCGACGGTTTCGGCCTGCGGGGTATGCAGGCCCGGCTGGATCAGGTCGGTGGCACCCTGACGCTGTCGGTCCCCGACGGTGGCGGCGTGCGGCTGATCGTGGCGGTGCCGGCATGACAGGCACCGCGACGAAAGTCCTGCTGGTCGACGACCACCCCGTGGTCCGCGAAGGCCTGCGCGGCATGATCGACGCCGAGGACGACCTGACGGTGATCGGTGAGGCCGGTTCCGGGGCCGAGGCGATCGGGTTGGCCGGTACGCTGCGCCCCGATGTCATCTTGATGGATCTGCGGATGCCCGGAATCGACGGCGTCACCGCCACTGCCCAGATTCTGGCCGCCGATCCTTCGATCCACATCGTCGTGGTCACCACCTACGAGAGTGACACCGACATCCTTCGCGCCGTCGAGGCCGGCGCGACGGGCTATCTGCTCAAGGATGCGTCCCGCGCCGAGCTGGCCCGCGCGGTGCGCGACGCCGCGCGCGGCAAGACGGTGCTGGCCCCCGGCGTCGCCGACCGATTGGTGAACGCGGTCCGGGCGCCTGCGGTGACACTGTCGGTGCGGGAGGTCGAGGCGCTGGCATTGGTGGCCACGGGTGCCACGAACGCCGATATCGGCCGCGCACTGCACATCAGCGAGGCCACTGTGAAGACGCATCTGCTGCGGGCGTTCCACAAACTGGGGGTGTCCGACCGCACGGCGGCAGTCACCAAGGCGATGTCGCTGGGTCTGCTCGGCTGATTTTCTCCCGCGAGCAGACGCGGAGGTACCCCAGCATGGGCATTTTCGGGTACCGGAGTGTCTGCTCGCGGGAGGACCTAGCGGGAGGACTAGGCCAACCGGGCGACGGCAGCGGCGATGCGCTCGTCGGTCGCGGTCAGCGCGACCCGGACGTACTGCGCTCCGGCCGGGCCATAGAACTCGCCCGGCGCCACGAGGATGCCGCGCTCGGCCAGCCACTTGACGGTGTCGCGGCACGGTTCGCCGCGGGTGGCCCACAGATACAGGCCCGCCTCGGAATGCTCGATGGTGAATCCGGCCGCCTGCAGTGCAGGCAGCAGAACCGCTCGGCGTTGCGCGTACCGCTCGCGTTGCACCGCTTCGTGCTCGTCGTCGTCGAGGGCGGCGACCATCGCGGCCTGCACCGCCGTCGGCACCATCATTCCGGCGTGCTTGCGGACCGCGAGCAGTTCGGCGACCACAGCCGGGTCACCGGCGACGAACCCGGCGCGGTAGCCGGCCAGCGAGGAGGTCTTGGACAGCGAGTGCACCGCGAGCAGCCCGGTGTGGTCACCGTCGCAGACCGATGGATGCAGGACACTGAGCGGCTCGGCTTCCCAGCTCAGGCCCAGGTAGCACTCGTCAGAAGCGATGAGCACGCCGCGGTCGCGAGCCCAGGCCACCACCTTGCGCAGGTGGTCGGCCGGGAGGACCTTCCCGGTGGGATTGCTCGGTGAGTTCAAGTAGATCAGCGCGGGACGCTGCGGGCCCAGCTGGGTCAGTGAATCGGCGCGCAGCACCTGCGCCCCGGCGAGCAGGGCTCCCACCTCGTAGGTCGGGTAGGCCAGCTCGGGGACGACGACGGCATCGCCGGGGCCGATCGCCAGCAGCGTCGGCAGCCAGGCGATCAGCTCTTTGGTGCCGATCACCGGTAGCACCGCATCCGGTGCCAGGTCGGTGATGCCGTACCGGCGTCGCAGTGCGGCTTCGGCTGAGGCGCGCAGCGCCGGGGTACCGGCCGTCGTCGGATAGCCGGGAGCCGAACTGGCGGCCGCCAGTGCCTCCCGGATCACCGGCGCGACCGGATCTACCGGAGTGCCTACCGAAAGGTCGACGATTCCGTCGGGGTGCGAGCGGGCCAGAGCAGTGACGTCGGCCAGGGTGTCCCACGGAAACTCTGGAAGTGCCGCCGAACGACGCTGTCGCACCACGTCAGTCTCGAAGCCGGATTCGACCGTGCTCAGTCCTCGGCCTTGGCCGGCAGGTCCTTGATCACCTGCGGATCGTTGTCGGTCTGGCCGACCTTGGATGCGCCGCCGGGCGAACCCAGCTCGGAGAAGAAGTCAGCGTTGGCCTGCGCGTAGCTGCTCCACTGGTCCGGCACATCGTCTTCGTAGTAGATGGCCTCGACCGGGCAGACCGGTTCGCACGCGCCGCAATCCACACACTCGTCGGGGTGGATGTACAGCATGCGGGCACCCTCGTAGATGCAATCGACCGGGCACTCTTCGATACATGCCTTGTCTTTGACGTCGACGCAGGGTTCGGCAATGACGTACGTCACTGATGTCTCTCCTGTCCAGTGGGCTGCTGGGCTCGGTGGTCGGGACTCTGTTGAGTTCGACGTCACAGTATGCGTTGCCGATACTTGGACGCGCGTCTCAGTGTGTCCTAACTTCACGCGTCACCCAGTTATGGGTGGCGCGTGGTAACTGATACTAGCCGTCGCAGATACAGCTCGCCTAGCCGCCCGACCGATTCTTTTACCCAACCCAAGTCAGTCAATTAGTTGCATAGGACCGTCGGTCCCACCTACCCTGCGGACATGGGGTTGACCTATCCGCATCTCTTGTCGCCGTTGGACCTCGGCTTCACCACGCTGCGCAACCGGGTCGTGATGGGCTCGATGCACACCGGCCTCGAGGACCGTGCCGGCGACACCGCGAAGCTCGCCGAATACTTCGCCGAACGGGCCCGCGGCGGCGTCGGGCTGATCATCACCGGTGGCTACGCCCCCAACAAGACCGGCTGGCTGTTGCCGTTCGCCTCACAACTGGTGTCCTCCACCGAGGCGCGACGCCACCGCCGGATCACCGGCGCCGTGCACGACGCCGACGGCAAGATCCTGCTGCAGATCTTGCACGCCGGACGCTATGCGTACCACCCACTTTCGGTGAGCGCATCGTCGATCAAGGCGCCCATCAACCCATTTAAGCCGCGACGACTCCGTGATATCCAAGGCACCATCGACGATTTCGTCCGCTGCGCGCTGCTCGCCCGCGAAGCGGGTTATGACGGCGTCGAGATCATGGGTAGCGAGGGCTATCTGCTCAACCAGTTCCTGGCACCGCGCACCAACAAGCGCACCGACGCGTGGGGCGGCACCCCGGAGAAACGCCGTCGCTTCCCCGTCGAGATCGTGCGGCGGGTGCGCGAGGCGGTCGGCTCCGACTTCATCATCTGCTACCGCCTCTCGATGGCCGACTACGTCGAGGACGGTCAGACCTGGGAGGAAATCGTCGCGCTGGCAACCGAAGTCGAGGCAGCCGGCGCGACGATCCTGAATTCGGGCTTCGGCTGGCACGAGGCGCGGGTACCCACGATCGTCACCTCGGTGCCCAACAGCGCCTTCGCCGACATCAGCAGTGCGGTGGCCGAGCACGTCTCCATCCCGGTGGTGGCGTCCAACCGGATCAACATGCCCCAGAGTGCCGAGCAGATCCTGGCCGACACGCACGTGCAGCTGATCTCGATGGCGCGGCCCCTGCTCAGCGATCCGGACTGGGTGCTCAAGGCCGCCGAGGAGCGTACCGACGAGATCAACACCTGCATCGCGTGCAATCAGGCCTGCCTCGACCATGCCTTTGTGCACAAGAAGGTTTCGTGCCTGCTCAACCCGAGGGCGGGGCGGGAGACGGCATTGGTGCTCACCCCGACGCGTCGGGCACGTTCGGTGGCCGTCGTGGGCGCCGGCCCGGCCGGGTTGTCGGCCGCGGTCAACGCCGCCCAGCGCGGTCACCGGGTCACGCTGTTCGAGGCGGGACCGGTCATCGGCGGCCAATTCGACCTGGCCAGAAGGATTCCCGGCAAAGAGGAGTTCAACGAGACCATCCGGTACTACACGACGATGCTCGACAAACTCGAGGTCGACGTTCGGCTGGGAGTTCGGGCCGGAGCCGGCGACCTGGCCGGCTTCGACGATGTGGTGCTCGCGAGCGGGGTCACTCCGCGCCTTCCCGCCATTCCCGGGATCGACCATCCGAAGGTGCTCACCTACGCCCAGGCCATCACCGGTGCGCCCGTGGGCAAGTCGGTCGCGGTGATCGGCGCGGGCGGGATCGGTTTCGACGTGAGCGAATTCCTGACGACCGATGTGTCTCCCACCCTGAACCTCAAGGAGTGGAAGGCCGAGTGGGGTGTGGCCGATCCCCAGGAAGCCCGTGGCGCGCTCACCACTCCCCTGCCCGCGCCCGCCGTGCGCGAGGTGTATCTGCTGCAACGCACCAAGGGCCCGCAGGGCCGCAACCTCGGCAAGACCAGCGGCTGGGTGCATCGAGCCTCACTGAAAGCCAAAGGGGTGCATCAGCTTTCCGGAGTGAACTACGAACTCATCGACGACGAGGGTCTGCACATCAGCTTCGGCTCCGAACACCGGGACCGACGCGTGCTTCCGGTCGACAACGTGGTGATCTGCGCCGGGCAGGAATCGGTACGGGATCTCGAAGAGGACCTTCGGCGCAACGGTATCGAACCCCACATCATCGGAGGCGCTGCCGTGGCAGCTGAACTCGATGCGAAACGAGCAATCAAACAGGGCACCGAACTGGCCGCGGCCCTCTAGGCCTGACTCGCCGCTGATCAGCCGCTCAGTTGTGCAACGCACCGGTCGGATTCCACGAACGGGCGCAGGCCATTGACCGTGACCGGCGCGTCCCAGGCCGTCATCGCCCCCTGCATCAGGCCCAGGTGAATCGGGCAGATCACCTCGGGGCGAACCCGTGCAATTTCCAGAAATGGGCAGTGCCGCAAGGAGATTTCGGCGCCTGCGGCGTCGACCTCTGGAGCAAAGCCGAGGCCGTCGAGCAAGACGACCAGCTTCTCCACGGCTGTTCGATCGGCGCCATCGGATCGGGAGGCAGCCAACCGGGCACCCATCTTGCGCCCGGCCTCGTCGGTACCCGCGCCCAGCGCTTCCGACGCCACCGACTCGGCCAATGCCTCGGCCAGCAACCGGTAGTGTCGCGGACCGCCAGGGTCCATGCCGCGGACCACGGCGAACAGCTGCGGCGGTCGCCCAGGCTTGTCACGTACCCCGGTGACCCGGCGGATCTGTTCCTGCTCGAGCAGCGCATCGAGGTGGAATCGCACGGTGTTGACGTGCACATCGAGCTTTTCCGCGATTTCCGCGATACTCATCGGCGCATCGGCGTCGCGCAGCAGCGTCAGGACATCGCGGCGTCTTCCACGCGGCGCGTTCATGACTGTTGGGGCGGCAGGCTCGCCACCAGCGGCCCGTCGGCGGCCACCAGTCCCAGTTTGGCCGCCCCGCCGGGCGAACCCAACGGCCCGTCCCGTCCCCACAGCGTCTCCGAGAAGAACGCGTCGTTGTCGTCCTTGTAGGTCTCGACCGGACATTCCTCGACGCACGCGCGGTCCATCACATCGACACATGGCTTGCCGATCACGTATGTCATGGCCCATAGTTTATACAAGGTTTGTTTGTAAAAACTGGAGCAACGTGATGACGGCACACACAACCTCATCCATCGGCACCGACCTCGTCAGTACGAGGCCTTTCCCGCCACGCCTGGGGCCACGCGGAAACCTGGTCTACAAGCTCATCACGACCACCGATCACAAGCTGATCGGAATCATGTACATGGTCGCCTGCTACGTCTTCTTCTTCACCGGCGGATTGATGGCGTTGTTCATCCGCACCGAACTCGCCGAACCGGGGCTGCAGTTCCTCTCCAACGAGCAGTACAACCAGTTGTTCACCATGCACGGCACCGTGATGTTGCTGTTCTACGCCACCCCGATCGTGTTCGGATTCGCCAACCTCGTGCTGCCTCTGCAGATCGGCGCGCCCGACGTCGCATTCCCACGTCTCAACGCGCTTTCGTTCTGGCTGTTCGTGTTCGGCGCGCTCATTGCGCTCGCGGGGTTCATCACCCCTGGCGGCGCCGCAGACTTCGGCTGGACCGGCTACGCCCCGTTGAGCAACGCCATCCACTCCCCCGGCGCCGGCGGCGACCTGTGGATCCTGGGTTTGGCCGTGGCCGGGCTCGGCACCATCCTCGGCGCCGTCAACATGATCACCACCGTGGTGTGTATGCGCGCGCCCGGCATGGTGATGTTCCGGATGCCGATCTTCACCTGGAACATCCTCGTCACCAGCATTCTGGTGCTGATGGTGTTCCCGCTGCTGACCGCCGCATTGTTCGGTCTGGCCGCTGACCGACACCTCGGTGCCCACATCTATGACCCCGCCAACGGCGGAGCCATCCTGTGGCAGCACCTGTTCTGGTTCTTCGGCCATCCCGAGGTCTACGTGGTGGCGTTGCCGTTCTTCGGCATCGTCACCGAGATCATCCCGGTGTTTTCCCGCAAGCCACTGTTCGGCTACACCACGCTGGTCTACGCGACGATCAGCATCGGCGCCCTGTCCATGGCGGTCTGGGCTCACCACATGTTCGCAACGGGAGCCGTTCTGCTGCCGTTCTTTTCGCTGATGTCGTACTTCATCGCAGTGCCGACAGGTATCAAGTTCTTCAACTGGATCGGCACAATGTGGAAGGGACAGTTGACTTTTGAAACACCCATGCTGTTCTCCGTGGGCTTCATGGTCACGTTCCTGCTCGGTGGACTGTCGGGTGTAATGCTGGCCAGCCCGCCGATCGACTTCCACGTCACCGACACGTACTTCTTGATCGCACACTTCCACTACGTGCTGTTCGGCACCATCGTGTTCGCCTCGTTCGGAGGGGTTTACTTCTGGTTCCCGAAGATGACCGGCCGGTTGCTCGACGAACGCCTGGGAAAGATCCATTTCTGGTTGACGTTCATCGGTTTTCACACCACATTCCTGGTGCAGCACTGGCTGGGCAACGAGGGCATGCCGCGCCGCTATGCGGATTACCTGCCGTCGGACGGTTTCACCACGCTCAATGTGGTTTCGAGCATCGGCGCCTTCATCCTGGGCGTGTCGATGTTGCCGTTCGTGTGGAACGTCTTCAAGAGTTGGCGTTACGGCGAACCTGTTGTCGTCGACGACCCGTGGGGCTACGGCAACTCACTGGAGTGGGCCACGAGTTGCCCGCCCCCGCGGCACAACTTCACCGAGTTGCCCCGGATCCGTTCCGAACGGCCGGCTTTCGAGCTGCACTACCCGCATATGGTCGAACGGATGAGGGCCGAGTCGCACGTGGGCCGGCACTGAAGCGGGCGCCTACCCCGCCGACGCCAGTGCCGCCGACCCGCCAATATCACGCTGGAGTGGCCCTCGCCCCCGAGAGCCACTCCAGCGTGCCAAACCGGTGGGACGCGCGGCAGATCAGGCCTGCTTGAGTGCCTCGATCTCGAGGGTGATGGTGACCTTGTCGCCGACGACGGTGCCGCCGGTCTCCAGCGGCATGTCGATGTCGATGCCGAAGTCCTTGCGGTTCAATACGACCGAGGCCTCGAAACCTGCGACCGCACCCTGGCCCATGCCGGGGTTGACGCCGTTGTACTCGAGCTTGAGGGAGACCGGCTTGGTCACGCCCTTGAGGGTGAAGTCCCCGTCGACGATGTAGTCGTCACCGTCGGGGCGCACGCCGGTGGAAACGAAGGTGGCGGTCGGGTGGTTGTCGGCGTCGAAGAAGTCTGCGGAACGGACGTGCGCGTCGCGCTGCTCGTTGCGGGTGTTGATGGAGTTGACGTCGATGGTGGCGCTGACCGACGGCGTGCCGTCCTCGGCGACGGTGATCGCGCCACTGAACGTCTCAAAGCTGCCGCGAACCTTGCTCACCATGAGGTGGCGGACGGAAAAGTTGATCGACGAGTGCACGGGGTCGATGGCCCAGGTGCCTGCGGTCAGGTCGGTGGCTGCTGCGACGGTCATGGTGTCTCCTTGGGTTGTGCGGCCCGGTCGTTCCGGCACCTTCACGAGACATAACCGGACCGCAGTCCGAACCAATTCCCGGTTTCGAAGATTTTTTTGCCTTTCTGGGGCGCGGTGCGTGTCGACTGCTCGGTACACCTCAAGATCCCGGCAGTTCGGGCACGCTCAGGGCAGGGATGAAGGGGCCCGTACGGAGAGCATGACTCTGTTCCGATGCGCGGCGCCCCGCATCGGCGAGCGTGCGCAAAATGGCGGCAAACAGCGACGTGTCCAGCCGCAGACACGCACGCTGGCGGTGCTGGTTATGCCGCCAGCGGCGAGTAATCCGTGGTGCGCTGACGCGCCGGGCGACCGATACCCTCGGCAATCGCGACGAGCTCGGCCACAGTTTTGGCCGACCCGTTCTCGGAACCGGCCATCCGGGAGATGGTCTCCTCCATCAGCGTGCCGCCGAGATCGTTGGCACCGCCGCGCAGCATCACCTGGGTGCGTTCGACACCGAGTTTGACCCACGACGTCTGGATCGACGGGATCCGGCCGTGCAGCATGATCCGGGCCAGTGCGTGCACCGCCCGGTTGTCGCGGTGCGTCGGCCCGGGACGAGAACCGCCGGCCAGGTACAGCGGCGAGGACTGATGCACGAACGGCAGCGGAACGAACTCGGTGAAGCCGCCGGTCTGGTCCTGGATGCCGCGGAGCACGTTGAGGTGGCCCACCCAGTGCTTTGGCGTGTCGACGTGGCCGTACATCATCGTCGACGACGAGCGCAGCCCCACCTCGTGCGCGGTCGTCACCACGTTGATCCACTCCGAGGCCGGCAGCTTGCCCTTGGTGAGCACCCAACGCACCTCGTCGTCGAGGATCTCGGCGGCCGTGCCGGGGATCGATCCCAGCCCGGCCTCGCGCAGCGACGTCAGCCATTCGCGTACGGACAACCCGCTGCGGGTGACGCCGTTGGCGATCTCCATGGGCGAGAACGCGTGCACGTGCATCGAGGGCACGCGGGCCTTGACGGCCCGCACCAGGTCGGCGTAACCGGTGACGGGAAGCTCGGGGTCGATGCCGCCCTGCATGCAGACTTCGGTGGCCCCGGCGACGTGCGCCTCCCAGGCCCGGTCGGCCACCTCGGCGGTGGACAGGGAATAGGCGTCGGCGTCGCCCTTGCGTTGCGCGAAGGCGCAGAACCGGCAGCCGGTGTAGCAGATGTTGGTGAAGTTGATGTTGCGGTTGACGACGTAGGTGACGTCGTCGCCGACGACATCGCGACGCAGCGAATCCGCCAGGGCGGCAACGGCATCCAGCGCCGGACCGTCCGCAATGGCCAACGCGAGGTACTCGTCGTCGCTGCAACCGCCCGGATTGCGTTCGGCGGAACGCAATGCGGCCAGCACGTCGGTGTCGACGCGTTCGGGAGCGCGGGCGGCCAGTTCGTGCACCTTTTCGCGGATCGACTCCCAGTCGCCGAACGCGCTGTCGAGGTCGCTTCGGGTCTCGGTGAGCCTGCCTTCGGAGTCGATCGCGGAGTGCAGATCGGTGCGGCCCAACGATTCTGATGCTTCGTCGGGTTCCTGCCACGGCCGTCCGACCGGGTTGACGTCGAGGGCGAACCCGGTGTCCGGATCGGCCAGCGCATCGACGTGCCCGCGCACCCGCGGATCGATCCAGGCCGCACCGGCCTGCACGTACTGCGGTTGGGCGGTGAGTCGCTGCACCAGGTCGTAGCCGGCCTCGCCGGTGACGTCGGCCAGATCGTCCAGCGCCGGCCAGGGGCGTTCGGGGTTGACGTGATCGGGGGTCAGCGGTGACACGCCGCCCCAGTCGTCGACGCCGGCGCCGATGAGCGCCAGGCATTCGTCGCGCGACACCAGATTCGGCGGTGCCTGGATACGCATCTTCGGCCCCAGCACCAGGCGCGTCACCGCGATCGTCGCGATGAAGTCGTCGATCCCGGCATCGGGCGTCGACGCCATGGCGGTGTGGTCCTTAGCCCGGAAGTTCTGCACGATCACTTCCTGAACGTGGCCGAACTCCTTGTGGGACTTGCGGATCGCATGCATCGTCTCGGCACGTTCGGTCAGGGTCTCGCCGATCCCGACCAGCAGGCCGGTGGTGAACGGGATGGACAGCCGGCCCGCGTCGTCCAGCGTGCGCAGCCGCACCGCCGGATCCTTGTCCGGACTGCCGTAATGCGCCTCGCCCTTGACCTCGAACAGGCGCCGCGACGTGGTCTCCAGCATCATGCCCATCGACGGTGCGACGGGCTTCAGCCGAGACAGCTCGGACCAGCTCATGACACCCGGGTTGAGATGCGGCAGCAGGCCGGTCTCCTCGAGCACGCGGATGGCCATGGCCCGCACGTAGTCGAGCGTGGAGTCGTAGCCGCGCTCGTCGAGCCACTGCCGGGCCTCGTCCCAGCGTTCCTCGGGACGGTCGCCCAAGGTGAACAACGCCTCTTTGCAGCCCAGCTCGGCGCCCCGGCGGGCGACATCGAGGATCTCGTCGGGCTCCATGTACATGCCCATGCCCGCCGCGCGCAGCTTGCCGGGCACGGTCACGAAGGTGCAGTAATGGCACGTGTCGCGGCACAGATGCGTGACGGGAATGAAGACCTTGCGCGAGTAGCTGACCGGAAGCCGACCGCTAACTCCACGCCGGCCCGCCGATTCCAGGCCCGCATCGCGCACCCGGGCGGCGCTGGCACACAGATCGGCCAGATCGTCGCCGCGCGCGGTCATCGCGATCGCGGCCTCGTCGACATTGAGGGTCACGCCGTCACGGGCCCGGCGCAACACTCGGCGTAGGGCTGCCGAAGTCGGCGGCGCGCTGGGCGCATCAGGCTTCGGTGGGACGGCCGGGGTAGGCAGATCGGCGCCGTGCTGGGGATTCAGAGCCACTTCCGTGTAACCCCGTCGTTGTGCACGATCATCCACGCGTCTCACATTCTGAAACCAATGCGCCCGGCATACCGGCCACAGTAGACCGTGCAAGTCACTGCAATGCGGGGCCCTTACTGGACACACAACTTAAAGGTGCGACGAACGGGTTGCCGACCGCGTAAGTTATTTCCGTCGGGAAGGGGATACCGGAGGAGTCGTGATGTCCACAAGTGTTCGTTCGTATCTCGTAGCGGGCGCTGCAGCCGCCACCGCCACCGCCATCGCGCTCACCCCGGTACAGGCTGCCCCGGCCGACATTGCAGTCCCCGCGCACCCGACATCGACTCAGCCGCAGCTGACGCAGGCGATGGTCGATCTGCTCGCCGCGGCGAGCCGGATGACTGCCGCAGTCGCGCCGAATCTCTCGGGTCAGACAGGCTCGGCTCCGGCCTTCGGCGCGGCCCCAGCCGCCGCGGCGACCGGCAATGTCACCGCGGCGCCGACCGCCATCGCGATCGCCCCCAACCTGGCCAACACGATCGACCAGGTCTATGTGACGGTCGAGCCCTGGGTGCAGTGGGGATTCGAAGTCGGCGCATACGCACTCGGATGGATCCCCTGGGTCGGCGGATGGGCCGGCGGCCTGCTCATGGACGCCTACACATTCGGCGAGTCCCTCGTCGCCAGCGGGGTCTTCAACTTCACCGACTGGTTGCGCGGTGACGGCGGCATCATCCAGAACCTCGCCGACTTCGGCGTGGATGCCGTCCTGGCAGTCGCATGGCTGGGCATCGACGTCGTCGGTACGTTCATCCCGCTGCCGCCGATCCCCCTGCCGCCGCGTCCGCCGCTGCAGGGACCGTTCCTGGCCAGCACGCTCGCCGCACCGACAGCAGCCCTCGAAGGCGCCGTCCAGAACCCGCTCACCCACCTCACCGATGCGATCACCAAGGCCCGCGACGACTTCGCCACGGCAGTCAAGTCACTGACCGAGGGGACCGGTCTCGCGACCCTCGCCGACCGGCTCAAAGAGCAAGCGGCGGCGACCGAAAAGACGCCGGTCACAGAAGTTGCCGGAAGCTCGGTCGACCAGGCCGTCGAAGGCGCCATCGACAATATCGAGGACGCTTCAGAGAACCTCGCGACCGGCCTGAACGAGACCGTCAAGGACGCCGCGGGCAACGTCGGCGAGCAGTTCAAGCAGGTCACCGACGAGATCGGCGTGGTCCCGCGCTCGGTCCGTCAGTCGCTGCGGAACACCGTTGCCGACACGGCTGTCACCGACGCTGACACAGAACAAGCCGTCAAGACCGACACCGACCAGGTCTCTGCCGACAAGCCGGCGGCCCGTTCGGTGCGACAAGGCGTCCGCGCAGCGGTCGACAAGGCCACAACGGACGCGACGAAGGCCGGCGACGACGCACGTGACGCGGTGAAGACGGCCGTGAAGAACCTGGCGCAGAAGCCGAAGACCAAGGCGGACAAGACGGACGCGGACAAGGCGGCTTCACCCAAGGACGCAAAGCCCAAGGATGCCAAGCAGTCCAAGAACTCCGGCGACAGCGGCAAGTCGAAGAAGGACAACAAGAAGTAGGTCAGCGGCGGTGACGCCGTCGCAGCATCGCCACCGGTGGTAGCGCACCGGCGGCGATGAATATCAGCGAGCCGTAGGCCATCACTCCTGGGCCGGCGAAGATGATGTCGCCGCCGGGCCCACCGAAGGTCATCGCAACGACGGCAGCCAGCCAGGTCCACAGTGGCAGCGCCGCGATCCGCATGGAGTCGGTCCAGTACATGGCTGCCCATACGAGCGCGGTGTTGACCGCTCCGGCCGCCAGCGCGCTCACCGGGAACGGGATCGGTCCGATATATGTAGGCAGCAGAAGTGCGCCTACGACGGCGGAGATGATGCCGTCAACCGCGAGCAGTGCCAGGACTATACGACCCAGCACAAGGTCCGAGGGCGGGGTCAGGTGGGAATGCTGTCGAGCAGTCCGACCATCGAACCCACTACCCACTGGTAGTTGTCAAAACGGTCCTGCCAGTGCTGCAGATTCGGATCCAGATCGGGGTCCATGAATGTCCCTTCGACGCTTCTGAGTGGCGAGCTTACATCGTCCTGTTTTGGCTATTGCAGATTCAGTCCGGTCAGCAGGTCGGTTTCCCACCCGCGTGCATCTCGCTCCCCCGCGTCGCCCGAGACGAGCACATAGTGCTCCTCACCGAGCAGTGGCAGGGCGAGGTTGTTGGACAGCGCGAAGGCACTGCCGTCGGCCGCGACGGTGACCTGGGTGGCGTGCGCGCGCATCGCGGCGATCTTGGCGGGCAACTGGGCGGTGGCATCGACGACGGCGTCGATCCGGTCGTCGGAGTAGCCGAAGGGAACATCCCCGACATCGATCCGGATCCAGTCCGTCGGCACATCCCGCAGGCTCTGGAGGCCGGCCCGCATCGCGGAGCTCGCCATGACCGTCCAATAGAACTTGGGCACGGCCCATCCGGCGGCCGCGACGGCCGCGGTGGTGACGCGGTGGGCTTGCTTGTGGTCGGGGTGCCCATACCCACCGTCGGGGTCGTAGGTGACGACGACGTGCGGTCGCATCTCCTCGATGATGTGCACGAGTTCGCTCACGGCTTCGTCGAAATCGGCGTCGATGAAGCGCTGCTGCTTGCGCGCCGGTGAACCCTCCATCCCCGAGTCCCGCCATCGGCCGGGGCCGCCCAGGAAGTGCGGTGCCCCGATGCCGAGTGCGCTCAGGGCCTTGGCCAGCTCGCTGATCCGGTATCCGCCGAGTTGATCGGCTTGGTCGACGGCCAACCGGGCGTAGCGGTCGCCGATGACCTCCCCCTCCTCTCCGAGCGTGCACGTGACGACCCGAACGTCGGCTCCGCGCGCTGCGTAGTGCGCGATCGTGGCGCCGGTGGTGAGGGTTTCGTCGTCCGGGTGGGCGTGAACGAACAACAGTCGGGGCGTTTCGCTGGGCATCGTGACTGACGATAGCGACACGCCGTGGGCCGCGCAGAAAGTCGAGCACTGCCCCACCTCCGCGCCTACATTCACTCACGTGACCCGGCGCGAGCTTGAGTTCGGCTGCAGCATCGTCGTGATCGGGTTGTTGGCGGGCGTTGCGGGAATGGCGACGACGGTCCTTCTGCACTTCGTCGAACACCTCACCTACGACTTCACGTTCGGCTCGCTGCTGGACGGTGTCACCGACAGCAGCCCGGTGCGACGCACGGTCGGACCGATGATCGGTGGCGCACTGGCAGGGTTCGGCTGGTGGATTCTGCGCCGGCACTACGAGGTACCCGGGCTGGCCTCGACCATCGCCGATCACCGGCCCATCCCCCGGGTAGCGATGACGCTCGATGCCGGGCTGCAGGTTCTGGTCGTCGGCGCGGGCGCGTCCCTGGGACGTGAGGGCGCGCCGCGTCAGATGGCTGCGGTGCTCAGTGACATCGGAACGTCCCGGTGGGCACTGACACCCCACGACCGCGAGATTCTGCTCGCCTGCGCCGCAGGGGCCGGACTCGGCGCGGTGTACAGCGTCCCGGTCGGTGGCGCCCTGTTCGCGATCCGGATCATGATGCACACGTGGCACCCACGAGCCGTCGGTGCCGCGTTGATCACCTCGGCGCTCGCCGTGGCAGTCGCATCGCCGGTGACCCATGTGCGGGCTCCGCTCGATTGGCCGAAGCCTGAATTGTCGTATCTACTCACCGCCTTCGCCTTGGTGATGGCGCCGCTGGCATTCGCGGTGGGGGCGGCGTTCAACCGGATCATGGCGATGGCGCGACCAGCCGCGCCGGTCACGTCGTGGCTGATAGTTCCCGGCATTGCCCTTGCGGGGCTGTTGGTGGGCCTGGGTTCGGTGTGGTTGCCGGAGCTGCCGGGCAACGGCAAGAGCATTCTCACGGTGAGTCTGAACAGTGCCCTGACCGTGGGCTCGGCAGCGGCCATACTGCTGCTGAAGCCGCTCCTGACGGCGATCTTTCTACGTGCGGGTGCGGTGGGCGGCATGCTGACGCCGTCGCTCGCGACGGGTGCGGCCCTCGGGTCCGTGATCGCCTTGTCGATCAATACCTGGACCGAACACACCGTGAGCATCGCCGCGGTGTCGTTGACTTGTGCCGCCGGCGTGCTTGCGGTGACGCAGCGGGCTCCCATCTGGGCGGCACTTTTCGTCTGGGAGTTGGCCCGTCCGCCGTACTGGGTTCTGCTGCCGTTCCTTGCCGCCGCGCTCGCGGCCCACGGACTGCAATCGCTTGCCGAGAGACGGCGCGAAGTAATGGTCGACTGATTAGACCAGGCAAACTCGGCAACGAAATCCGTAGATTTTGAAACTGACCGAGCCTGCCACATAGTTGCCAACGCAAGCACGGTGCGAATACCGAGACCGTTGGTCCCATTAGTGGGCGGCGCCGCATCCATGGTGACTCTGTTTTACAGATCACACCGCAATGTCCACTGTGTGCGCGCTAACTTTCCAACCGCCGCCCAGGCGACATTACCGCTGGGTAACCTGGCCCGGCACATCGATCAAGTCTTCGCTGGCAACCTAGTGACAGGATCAGCCAATTATTTGCTGTGGCGGACCGATGCCCTACCTCATAACGCTACGATCGGTTGCGCAATGGGCTGGCGCGACCACGGGAAATCCCGACTACCAGCAATATCCCAGATACCTGGGGTTCATTTGCGGAGGCATACACGGGTACCGACGAGCTGAAAATTGGTTAAGAAAATTTGCAGACAACCGAACTTACTTTGGGGTAACTTCTGCGCCGACGTTAGTTACGCTCCCGTAAGGAGATTCAATGCAACTCGCTCCCCGGTCATACCTGGCCGCCGGCGTGGCACTCGTGGGTGCCAGTGCCATCGCGGTCAGCCCGATGGCTCCGGCCGTGCCGGCCGCCCCGTCGGTACACATGCCGGTCGCCCTGACCGCCGCCGTGGACAACCCGCTGACGGTTTTCGAGCCCGCTTTCGCCGCCACGCAGACGATGATCAGCAACATCATCGAGCGCCAGACCACCAACCCGGCACCGATCGCAAAGCAGCTCGTCGAGAACGCGGTCGCCGGTTATCAGGTGGCGCTGTCCACTCCCCCGGCGTGGCAGATCGCGAAGGTACTGGCCGACGCTGTCATCGCGGCCCAGAATTTCGGCCCCAACCTCGCAGCACTCGGCGAAACCACGTCTGCGGCCGGGACCGCTCTCAGTGAAGCCTTGAGCGACTTGGGTGCCGGTCTGCCCGCCGGACTCGAGGCCGCAATGGCGAAGATCGCCGCCGGTGACCCCGGCGGTGCGCTCGACGGCTTGGTGTTGGACGGGATGCAGCCCATCATCAACATCTTGATCTTCGCGGTGTCCCCCGAGATCAACGCGGTCGGGCATTTACTCAACATTCCGCAGCCGCTCATCGACGCCGCATCGGAGGCCGCACTCGGTGTCGTGATCGGACTGGCTGCCGCGACCGTCGGCGTCGGGTACGACCTGGACGGTCAGCCGCGTGCCATCCTGAAGCAGGCCCTCGTCGGAGCTCAGGACGTGGTGAACGCCGTCACCACCGGCGATCCGGTCAAGGTGATCAACGCGCTCCAGCACGGCATCGCCGATTTCGCCGAGAGTGTGGTCTTCCAGACCGATGCG
The DNA here is from genome assembly GCF_001665785.1 of Mycolicibacterium peregrinum. Classification (GTDB taxonomy): domain Bacteria; phylum Actinomycetota; class Actinomycetes; order Mycobacteriales; family Mycobacteriaceae; genus Mycobacterium; species Mycobacterium peregrinum_A. The sequence goes on along the minus strand of NZ_LZSO01000017.1, from coordinate 197,368 downwards.
ACGATCTCCATGGGCAACTACATCGAGGACACCTTCGCCAACGCCTTCAAGCAGCTCAAGCCCAAGCCGTTCGACCCCCCGATCGAGCTCCCGACGGCCAAGGCCCTGACTGCCCAGGCACCCGTGACGATCGAGGTCTCGACGCTGAAGGAAGAGACGCCGGCATCGGCCCCAGTTACCAACGCGGGCAATGCCTCTGACGCCGTCGATGGTGCCGCCCCTGACGCCGTCTCGGACTCCGCCGACGGTGCGGCTGCGCCGAAGGCCGACGCCGCAGACTCCGCCGGCGCCGGTACGGACGCGAGCGACAGTGACGACACCACCAAGGCCGCCACCAAGCTGTCGACGAAGGCATCGCCGAAGGCCGCCAAGGGACAGGAGAAGGCGACCTCCGCCAAGGCCGTCCGCACCCAGGTGAAGTCCGCCGTCAAGAAGCTGACCGACGGCCTGAAGAAGGACAAGGCCGGCACCCAGAAGGGCGCTCAGAAGAAGTCCGAGTCGTCCAGCGGCTCCGACAAGGGCTCCGACAACAAGTAGCCCCAGCACCAGCGCCGGGCCCCCTCAATCGACCCGATGGAGGGGGCCTTTCGCTTCTTCGGAAGTTCTCAGCCTCCACTCAGCTGTGCGCTCCGAAGGGGCGCTGCGGACCCGTGTCGACGCAAAATGACAGCCTCCGACTTTTCATTGCCCCAGCAACGGTATGGCGAACTCTCCGGTGGGGTCCGCAGCGCAGCGGGCGACGCGCTTCCACTCCCACTCGAGAGCCCGAGAGACGGCCGCCGCGTTGGCGCCTGGAACCGTTGATTTCGCAAATATCAAGATCGGCCCGCCGCGTGGTGTTTCACCAGACTTTCTGCGCCGAACGACGGAATCAGCGAACTCGTTATATTCAACGGACGTTGGCGGCTGCTACCCGCCCCCTCGACAGGCCGGGCCTCGTGACATTTTCAAGATCACCTAATCACCGCCTTCTAGCAGCTAGTTCACCTTGCTCACGACCGCAGTAGCCGCCACGAGCTCTTTGGCGACAACTTTTCAAAATCGCGAATTTGTAAAGTTACTCTCAGGTAGCTTCAGCCTCGTCGGGGATTGGATCCATCTAGAGGAGAAGCAATGCCAGTCGCAGCTCGTCCCTATCTCGCCGCCGGCGTCGCGTTGTTCGGAGCCAGTGCCATCGCGATGAGTCCCGTCGCTCCGCCGATGCCAGACATCGCGGTTCCGGCAGTTTCGTCGGCTGCGGTGAGCCTGTCTGCAGCAACCGATCCAATCCAGGCCTATGCGGACCTGTTCGCGAACACGATCGCCAATGTGTCGGCCCTGATCGGCACGGAAGTGACCGACCCCGCACCTGTCCTGCTACAGGCGATCACGAATCAGCTCACCACCGCGGGATCGCTCTTCACAGCCTTGCAGGGCTCCGCGACCGCGCTGGGCAACGCGCTGGACCCGTCGAATCCGTGGAGCATCCCGTCGCTGCTGCAGGCCTCTCTCACCGATCTCCTCGCGGGCAACATCAACGGCGCGGTGGCCAACCTCTGGAGCGCATTCCTCACCCCGGTCGCCGGGGCGGCGCTTCCGTTGCTCGAACCTGCCATCAATGCCATCAGGCAGCCGGTGCAGAACCTGGCCAACGTGCTGAGCAACCCGGCGATCGTGGCACTGCCCGCCCTCGGCCTCCTCAACGTCGCCTACCGGACAGTCACGGTGGCAGGAAACGTCGGCCAGGACATCGTTGACTCTGCCACGGCAGGTGATGCGCTGGGAGTCGTCAACGCGATGCTCGGCGGTCCTGCCGTCGTCGCGGATGCGTTCCTCAACGGCGACGCGCTCGGCGGCGGCGTGTTCGGTCCCAGCCTCGGCTTGCTGAGCACCCTGCGACAGGCCCGCGAGCTGATCGCGGCCGCGATCACACCGCCGGCCGCTGACGCCGCGCGCACGGCGGCGGACGCAACCCTCACGTCCGCGGCGAAGGTCGTGACATTGGACGTCGGCCCGAAGGCCGCCGCTGTGTCGCCGGCACCTGCCGCTGCTGTGGTCGAGGCCGCTCCGGTTGTGGCCGCACCTGCTGAAACCGAAACTGCTGCAGGTGATTCCGCTGCAACGAAAGCGCCGTCCAGTGTCTCCACTCCGGTGGTGAAGGACAGTCCCAAGGCCGAGCCCGGCAAGACCCTCTCGACCAACCGGTCCGCCTCGGCCAGACAGGTCCGTGAGGGCCTCCAGGGGTCCGTCAAGAGCGTGACCGACGGTCTGAAGAAGGCCACCGAGGGGCTGAGCGGCAAGAGCGCCAAGGCCGGCAAGCACCGCGCGGCGAACTCCGGCAGTGGCTCGTCATCGTCAGGATCGGGCGACGCATCCTGATCCACACCAGTCAGTGGGCCTCCTCGTATGAGGGGCCCACTGCACGCCTGCTAGCGGCCCTTGGTCCAGCTGCCCGCGTCGCCGACGATGCCGACCGGCACGGCACCGGTCAGACTGACGTTCTGCACACTCGGCCCTGCGGCAACGATCGTCGTGTCCTGCAGGATCGGAAGAACTGTCGACATGTTCCACAGGCGCGGCTCGACAGCCTGGATCACCTCGGCGATATTCTGCGAACCATCCAGTGCCGCATCAATTTTCGGCTGAATGCTGTGATCACAGATCCCGGTGATGTTGCTGGGCGCCTGCACCAGATCACCTGACTCGGGAGCCGGAATGGGCTGAGCGGGTGTCGGTGTGGTGCTCGGCGCCGGGGGTGCGACCGTGGTGGTGGGCTTCGGCGACGACGAGGGAGTGACCCCGGGGACCGCGGTCGAGACGGCGGTCGCCTCCAACGCCCGGCAGCCGTAGCGCGATGCGAGGCTGGTCGCCAGATCCCCTCCGGCCTGATGCCAGCCGACGACGGCGTCGATCCGGTTGTTGGTCAGCGCATCTCCATAGAGCGCAACCGGGTCCAGGGCCAGCACCGAGGCGTCGATTCCGACGTTGCGCAGCTGATCGGCCGCGGTGTTGGCGACGGCGACCGACGTCGGATCGTTGGACGCCACACCGAGCACCAGCGTCAGCGCGGCGCCGTCCTTGGTGATGCGCTGCCTCCCGTTGTCCGGCGCCGGTGGCGCGCCAGGAGCGGGCGGCTCGGCCGCGGGCTCGATCTGGTAACCCGCGCCGCGCAACAGATCAAGCGCAGCCTCCCGCGACATCGCCGGCGGGGCTGTCGGTACGTAGCCGGGATCCGAGGGTGAGCGCACCTGCGCCTGCGCCAACGTCACCGTGTTGTCGTCGCCCGCGCCCACCGAGGCCAGCAGGTCGACATCGATCAGACCCAGGATCGCCTTGCGCACCTGGGCTTCGGCCAAGGTGGGCTGCCCGCCGCGAAGCGTCAACTGCATCACCCGCGGTGTCACGATCCTCGCGGTGCGAACGTCGGGGATCGCGCTCAGCTGCGCGAAAGTGGCTGCGCCACCGTGCACCTGGGCCACCTGGGTGTCGCCGTTGCGGATGGAATCGGCCAGGGCGGCCGGCGCTCCACCACGCCGGAACAACACCAGGTCAGGCTTGGCCGGCGCGCTCCAGTACCTGTCGTTACGGGCGAGCAGGATCTCATCACGTTGCGGATCAATGCTTTCCACCCGAAACTGCCCGCCGGTGACCGGCATCGCGCGGGCCAGGCCGGCGCCGAAGCCACCGGGAATGTCCTTGACGATGTGGGCCGGCAGGATGTCGTTGAACAGCTCCCGCCACGCCGGATAGGGCTGGGAGAAGGTGACCACCGCCTGCTTGCCGCCCTCCACCGATTGCACACCGGTGATCAGGTCATAGCCGGCCGGGTCGACGACTCCCGGTTGGCTGACCATTTGGCGCCAGAGGTACCAGTAGTCGTCCGCGGCGATGGGCGCGTTGTCGGTCCACTGCGCTTCCGGACGGATCTTGTAGGTCACCGTGAACGGGTTCTGGTTGGTCACCTCGGCCGATTCGAGCAGAGTCGGATCGAGCTCCCAGTGCGAACCCGTCGGAGACTTCGGGTCAGGTACCGGCCGGAAGGAACTCGGCAGCACCATCGAGGCGACCGCGGCGTTCACCGGAGACTGGTCCGACAACAGGTGCGGGTTGAACCCCGGGCCGATCGAATCAATGGCCATGATGATCTGCGTCGCCTTCATCGGGGGCGGCGGTGTCGTCTCGGTCGTCTCGGTGCTCTGCGGAGCCGGCGGCGGACTCACAGTGCAACCGCTGAACAGGAGCGCCGGCACCGATATGAGCGCCCCGATCGTCAACTGGGCGCGGCGGAGGGGTGTCGGCACGCTACTCAGGGTATCGACCGCCCGGAAGCGCGCTTGGCCCCACACCGACAGTCCGTCCCGACCCCATGGCCCGCAAATGGTGACCGGCGGGCATCGCGCGTGTGAACCCGCGGCGAAAATTCACGCAAAAATGCGCAATGGATTCACATTGGGCGCCAGAAACTGGTCGATCGGGACATCTGCCACAAGATCAAATCTGATTGCTGTCGGACATCGCAGGTCGGCACGAGCCAGCGTTTGACGCGAAGCCGCAAATACAACACGAAGGACGAACACGCCGGTTTGCGTGGCGGCGACGCCGCCGCAACCCGCTCAACGTCGTCGAAATACGAATATTGCCAGGGAATTCGACAGGGCACCGCGCACGACACGCCGATCGGCCTGTCACACCCGAAAGATGTTTCCGGCCTACTCCCGCCCCTCAGCTAAACCGATCGCATAATGGCCCGCGACTTTCGTTTGCATGACACAACTTGCCACAGAACTTGGCTGCCCGGACTGTATTTGTGTATGCAAAATCTCAAATTCACCTGAGAAATTCTTAAGCGGGCGATATCGTCGAGGACGTCAGTTTCAGACCCGAGCAACCAAAATCAGGGGGAGGCACTATGCACGTCGGTGTGAAGCAATCGATGACCGGAGCCACAGCGCTACTCGCCGCAGGCGCGATCGCCATCGGCCCGGCCATCGGACCGGTCGGCACGCAGGCGCCGGCAGCACTGCGAGCCGCACATGTTGCGGATATCAACCTCATGGCGACACCGGATCCAATTGCGGCACTCGAGGGTTTCACCGAGTCCGGGTTGCGTCTCGTCCAAGGCATCGCTGAGCTGCCGGTGGCCGCCATCGCCGCCGCCCTCGCCATCGCCGACGGCGACCCCCAGGCCTTCTACAACTCGATCCGCCAGGTCATCGATGCCCCACTATGGGTCATCGACCCCGCCCTCGGGATCAACCAGACGTCACTCACCGGCAAGGGCCTGGCGGCGCTGTTCCCCGACCACGCCGACGATATCCAGGCCTTCCGCAACAACGTGCTGTGGGCAGCGACCGATAGTTTCCGATCTTCGATCGCCGACCTCCTCGGGGTCGAGGACACCAGCACTCCCCTCGACGTGCTCACCCCGCTCGCCGGTTTCGCCGCGGGCGCCCTCGACTCCGGCTATCGACTGGTGGAAGGCCTCGCGCTGGCCCCGTTCGCACCGCTCAAGGCGATCGTCGACATCGCCGGCGGCATGGAGCCCAACGTCGCTGTGTACCACATGCTCGACAGTTTCATCAGCGCCCCGCTGTGGGTGGCCGACTCCTTCATGGGCACCGGTCCGACCCAGCAGGCCATCCCGATCGGACTGAAGGCGCTGTTGCCCAACCGGGCCGACGGTATTCAGGACTTCCGCAACGACGTGTTGTGGAAGGCGACGAACTCCGTCCGTGAAGTCGTCCGCGAGGCGCTCGGTGTGGATCCGAGTGAGAATCCGAACAATCCGCAGAACACCTTGGTCACCAGCAATGTGAACAAACTTCCCGCTCCGAAGACGTTGGTCAGCCTGGACGTCGAAACTGCACCGCCGACACCGGAGAAGGTCCCGGCGGAGTCGGTGGGGGTCAAGAAGCCCACGGTAGAGAAGACGACGCCCCTCGTGAAGGCACGGAGCCAGCTTCGCGAGAGCCTCAACTTCAGCACGCACCAGACCGGAACCAAGGTGTCCGGGGATTCGGACACGTCGACACCGCCCAAGCCCGTCACCACCGATCTGACGACCAGCGTCAATCAGCTCAAGGAGAAGTTCGGCTTCAAGGGTGGCAACAGCCCAACCGCGGGCAAAGCCACCACCACCGGTTCCGCCACCACTGATGACGGCGCCGGGAAGAAGTCCGACTCCAAGAGCGACGCGGCCTGAGAACTGGGCCGCACCGCCGGACCCTTCACCACGAGTGGCCAGTTATCGCACTTTACGCCCGAAAAGCGGTGCAATAACTGGCCATTCGACGACCGAAAGCGGAAGTTAGCCGCGCGCCTTGGCCCGAGCCTTGGCCCGTGCCCGCAGCGAGGCGGTCAGCTCGACCTTGCGGACGCGGACGACCTCGGGGGTCACCTCGACGCACTCGTCCTCGGCGCAGAACTCCATTGCCTGCTCCAGGCCCAAGTCGAGGGGCCGGGCCAGGGTTTCCATGACGTCGGCAGTCGACGACCGCATGTTCGTGAGCTTCTTCTCGCGGGTGATGTTGATGTCGAGGTCCTCGGCACGCGGGTTGATCCCGACGACCTGGCCTTCGTAGGTGTCCTCACCCGGCTCGACGAAGAACTGTCCGCGGTCGGCCAGCTGGATCATCGCGAACGGGGTGATCGAACCGGACCGGTCGCTCACCAGCGAGCCGGTGTGGCGGGCCCGGATCTCCCCGGCCCACGGCCGGTAGCCCTCGAACACCGCGTTGGCGATGCCGGTGCCACGCGTCTCGGTCAAGAAGTCGGTACGGAAGCCGATCAGTCCGCGGCTGGGCACCACGAAGTCCATGCGCACCCAACCCGCGGCATGGTTGGTCATCTGTTCCATCCGGCCCTTGCGGTTGGCCATCAGCTGGGTGATGGAACCGACGAACTCCTCGGGACAGTCGATGGTCAGCTCTTCGAACGGCTCGTGCAGCTTGCCGTCGATGTTCTTGGTGACCACCTGCGGCTTGCCGACGGTCAGCTCGAAGCCCTCGCGCCGCATCTGCTCGACGAGGATGGCCAGCGCCAGCTCACCGCGGCCCTGCACCTCCCAGGCGTCGGGGCGGCCGATGTCGACGATGCGGATCGACACGTTGCCGACGAGTTCGGCGTCGAGACGGTTCTTCACCATGCGGGCGGTCAGCTTGTGGCCCGATACCCGGCCGGCCAGCGGCGAGGTGTTGGTGCCGATGGTGACCGAGATGGCGGGCTCGTCGACGGTGATGCGCGGCAGCGCGTGCGAGTTGTCGGGGTCGGCCAGAGTGTCACCGATCATGATCTCGGGGATGCCTGCGACGGCGACGATGTCGCCCGCAACGGCCTCCTCGGTCGGGTTACGGTCGACGCCCTCGGTGGCCAGCAACTCGGTGATCTTGGCGTTGGTGATCACCGGCGAGCCGTCGACCTCGCGCATCCACGCGACCTGCTGGCCCTTCTTGAGCCGGCCGTTGTAGATGCGGATTAGGGCGAGACGGCCCAGGAAGGCCGAGGCGTCAAGGTTGGTGACCAGTGCCTGCAGCGGTGCTTCGGGGTCACCCGACGGTGCCGGGATGTGCTCCATCAGGACGTCGAACAGCGGGTCGAGGTTCTCGCCGTCAGGGTTATCACCGTTGGCGGGCTGCTTCGTCGACGCGATGCCGGCCCGGCCCGAGGCGTACAGGGTTGGCAGATCCAGTGCCTTCTCGGCGGCTGCCTGGGCCTCGTCGTCCAGGTCGGAGGCGACGTCGAGCAGCAGGTCGTGGCTTTCCTCGACGACCTCGGCGATGCGGGCGTCGGGCCGGTCGGTCTTGTTGACCACCAGGATCACCGGAAGGTGCGCGCCCAGCGCCTTGCGCAGCACGAACCGGGTCTGCGGCAGCGGCCCCTCCGAGGCGTCCACCAGCAGGACCACGCCGTCGACCATGGACAGGCCACGCTCCACCTCCCCACCGAAATCGGCGTGACCAGGGGTGTCGATGACGTTGATCACCGTCATGGTGCCGTCGGCATGGTGCCGGTGCACCGCGGTGTTCTTGGCCAGGATGGTGATGCCCTTTTCCTTCTCAAGGTCACCGGAGTCCATCAGGCGCTCGACTGCGTCGTCGCCGCGGTGCGTCAAGGCACCGGACTGTCGCAGCATCGCGTCGACTAGGGTCGTCTTGCCGTGGTCGACGTGGGCGACGATGGCGACATTGCGAAAGCTCGGGCGTGAATCCACACCGACATTCTCGCAGGCTGGCCGGTCGATCACGAAAACGAGAGAGCCCCGTCACGTTGAAGTCCGCAAAAATCGCCGGCCTGAAGCCCAAGAAAAAGTGCTGCAAAAGCAAGCCGCGCTGCAAACGCTGCCCTCTGGTTCTGCACAAAGTCCGCAAGGCCGAGGACAACGGATTGCACGGTAAAGAACTGGACAAGGTCTTCAAACGGGCCAGGAAGTCCTAGGTTTCGCGAGTACCGTTTCAGGTATCCGTCACGTTGCGATAGGCGAGCTTGGAGGTGCCGGTCATGACGGTTTATGAAGCGCTCACGGTCGCATTGATCATGGTGCTCGCTGCGGGGACCACAGTCGCGATCTACGTGGGTATGGCCAACTGGATCGGCGCCTGCTACATGGTCCGCTGCAGCGAATGCCACCACCTGACCTTCGCGTCGGCGAACGAGCCGCAGGCCTCCTGCGCGCACTGCCGTCACCCGATGCTGATGCACCCGCTGTACGCGACGCAGCATCCGGGTCACGCTGTGCGGGTCGTCGACGACCGGCTTCGGTACTAACCGCCGCCCGCCGCACCGTAGTGCGGCATCGCATGGTTCCGGAGCTGACGCCCGGTGACCTTCTCCGACCGTATCCGCACGAAATGATCGCGCCGCCCCTCGGCCCACGGCTGCACGAACGTTCCGGCGACCTGCACCTGCTCGTCCACGTCGGTGATGTGCTCGGCATGCCCGACGATCGTCACGCTCCAGCCGCTGCGTAGGTCGGGGTCGAGTTCGTCGGCCTCGAATGCCACCACCTGACGATCGGTCGCGGCGATCAGCTTGGGCCCACCGGCCACCCGGATCACCACATCGTCATGCCACACCCGGAAATTGACGGGCTGCACGGCCGGCAGGGCGTCCTCGGTGAACACCAACCTGCCGACGCGTACTCCCTCCAGCAGATCCAGGCACTGCCTGCGGGTGAGAACGCCGAGTTCAGATCCCTTCATCGGTCAACCTCCCTGTACGAGTTGCAGAGTACCCACGGGAGTGGCCCGCCAGTGCCCAATGCCGATATCGACCAGACGGGTGACCGCGCGTTCGATGCCACGGGCCAATTCGGACACATCGGGCGCCGCGTCGTAATCGCCGATCACTCCGAAGACCAGCCGGTCGGCGTAGCTCATGATGGCCACACCGGTGCGCAGCTGCAACGCCAGCGGCGGGATCGGAAGCAGCCGGACAATGTCGCAACCCATGACACGCAATCGATTCCGCGGACCCGGCACATTCGTGGCCACGGTGACGACGCCGCGCTGCGGCAACCGGGTCAGTGCCCGCACCGTCCACGCGGTCAGCGGAAACGGGATCGCGTTGGCCGCCGACACCAGGATGTTTCCCGCTTCGCGCTGCCCGCTGCTCTTGGCCCGGGACAGCCGCGAATGCACGGCGCGCAACTGCTGGAGCGGATCGGCCTTGTCGACCGGGAGGTACGGCAACATCACCGACACGCGGTTGTCGGTCCGATCATCCGCATCCGCGGTGCGCACCGAGACCGGCACCAAGGTGCGGAGCGCATCCCGGCTGGGCTTCTCGCCGCGACGGATGAGGGTGCGGCGAAAACTGTCGGTGATCGCCGCCAGCGCAACATCGTTGACCGTCACACCAAATTCCCGGCATACCGTGTCGACGTCGTCCATCGACACCTCACCGGCGGCGTAGCGCCGCATGCTGGTCACCGGGCCGGTCAACGAGGTGGCGGCCGCCGGACGCAGCAGGCCGGTGACGATGCCAACCGCGCCCTGGACGGCCTGCATCGCGGCCCCGGGCAGCCCGGTCGAAATGCGCCACGCCTTACCGATCCACTCGACAGGGTTGAAAATCGCTGTCCCACCGGCGGTTTGTTGCTTTGCGGCATGGCCGGTCAGGTCGCCGTCGTCGCACAGCCGACTGAGCAGCCTGGTGGCCGCTATCCCGTCGGCGATGCAGTGGTGGACCTTCAACAGGATCGCCCATCTGTTGCCGGCCAGGCCGTCGACGACCCAGCATTCCCACAGCGGTCGGTCCCGGTCCAGGCGGCGTTCCATGATGTCGGCGGCCCACCGGTACAGCGCCGCATCGTCGCCGGGTTGGGGCAGCGCCGCGTACCGGATGTGGTGTGCCGCGTCGAAGTTGGTGTCTTCGATCCATCGCGGCGCCCCGAGGTCGAGGGGTTGGGTGTGCAGCAGCTGATGCAGGCGGGGTGCGCTCATGGCCCGTTCGGCAAGCGAGGCCACGACGGTATCGGCGCCGGGAATCGGTCCGTCCAGCACGGCGATCGCCCCGATTGCCAGGCTCGCGTGCCGGTCGGAGTCCTCTGCTTCCAGGAACCCCGCGTCGAGTGCGGTCAGTTGCTCCATACCGCAATCGTCCGCTGGCCAGAACCCGCACGGCAGGGCCGAAAGTCCCTAGTTCAGGCGCTCACCAACCCCTACGCTGCGGGCGGGATCCGACCAGTTCACTCTCCTTGGCGACGTCCCGGCTGCGGTACACGACGTAGGGCCGGAACAGGTAGCCGATCGGCGCGCTGAAGACGTGAACCAGCCGGGTGAACGGCCACAGGCAGAACAGCACGAGCGCGATCATCACGTGGATGTGGAAGTACACCGGCGCTTGGACCATCAAGTCGCCGCGGGGCTGGAAGATCCAGATCGAGCGGAACCACGGCGACACGGTCTCGCGGTAGTCGTGCTCGGCGCCCTCGGGCGTCGCCCCGATCGCCGTACAGGCGAACCCGGCCACCATCGCGGCCACCAGGACCACATACATCGTCTTGTCGTTGACAGTGGTGGCCATGAACACCGGGCCGGTGGCGCGGCGGCGGTAGATCAGCAGTGCGATGCCGACAAGGGCCGCAATGCCGGCGATCCCGCCGAGGATCACCGCCTGAAGGTGATAGATGTGGTCACTCATCACCAGATCCATCCACGATTCGGGGATGAACAGGCCGATGACATGTCCGACGAACACCACCAGCATGCCGAAGTGGAACATCGGGCTGGCGATGCGCAGCAACCGCGACTCATAGAGCTGGGACGAGCGGGTGGTCCAGCCGAACTTGTCATAGCGGTACCGCCACCAGGTGCCCACGGCGACCATCGCCAAGGTCACATACGGCACCACATCCCAGAAGATCTCCCAGCCCGACATCACAGCACCTCCTGTACCCGGCGGGGCGGTACGGTCAGCTGAAATGGCTGCAGCCCCACCGATTCCGCAGGCGGTCCGGACATCATCAGACGCGACACGTCATCGACCGAAGCCAGCGTCGGCAGGGTTCGGGCCACCGCTGCGACGACGGGCGCGTACGGCGATTTCCGCTCGGCCAGCGCCTCGGCCACCACACCGATCGGCACCCGGTACTTGGCGAGCAGCCGTCGCCCCGCCTCCGGGTCGACCGTGGCCGCGAATTCCAGCACCACCGGAAGATGGTCGGGCGCCTCATCTTTCGGAATTTCGACGCCTGCGCCCCGGTAGGTCTGGGTGAACTCGACCATGTCGGCTCCCCGGTTCCGGGTGTCCCCCGAGGTCCAGTACGTCAGCAGCATGGTGCACCGCTTCTGCAGGTCGAAGGTGTCGACGTACTCCTGCTGCAACTCCATGGTGGGGCGCAGGCTCAACCCGACAACGGTTTCGCCGAGCAGCGCCCTGGCGTCACCGGTGACGTGGTCCAGCAGGCGCGCCGCGGCCTGAAGCCGGTCGGTATGCCCGTCGTCCGGGTAGGCCAGCATCAGCGACGCCGCCTGCCACACCAAGCGGTCCTGCATGGTGTTGTCGCGGGAGCGACGGATCAGGCTGTTGTCGCGGGTTCGGTTGCGACGCTTCATCACCGATCACCACCTGGGAACATTCCGGACGGCACTCCCCTGCCGTCCCAGTTGAGCAGATTGACGCGCGAGGGCCGGTCGGCGTTGGCGGCCATGCCGTCGCTGGTCTGCCGGTGTTGCAACGCGTGGAACGTCTCCACCGCCACGGGAACCGGCCCACCGCTGGCCTCGCCGAAAGGACCCGACTCGTACATTCCGGGCCCGCCCTCGAAGGACAGTGAACAACCGGGCTCCTCCGTCCCGGGTATCCCCTCGGTGCTGTACGCAGTCGGAATGACGTAGCGCTCCTCATATTTCGCGAGTGCCAGCAGCCGGTACATCTCGTACATCCGTTCCTCGGTCATCCCCACCGCGGCCGGGATGTGCGGCTGGGTGTCGCGCCCGAGGTTGATGTCACGCATGTACGAGCGCATCGCCGCAAGACGGCGCAGCACTCCCTCGACGACGGCGGTGTCCCCCGCGGTGAACAACCCCGCCAGGTACTCGATCGGGATCCGCAGTGCCTCCAGGGCCCCGAACAGATTGCCGACGTCCTCACCGTCGTGTCCGTCGCGGCTGACCGCGTCGACCACCGGCGACAGCGGCGGGATGTACCACACCATCGGCACCGTCCGGAATTCCGGATGCAGCGGCAGCGCAACACCATAGGTGTGGATCAACTTGTACACCGGGGATCGTTGAGCGGCTTCGATCCACTCGTCGGAGATGCCCTCGGCCCGGGCCCCGGCGATCACCTCGGGGTCGGTCGGGTCGAGCAGGATCTGCCGCTGCGCTTCGTAGAGATCCTTGTCGTCGGGCACCGACGCCGCTTCGAGTACCCGGTCGACGTCGTAGAACACCAGACCGAGGTAGCGCAACCGGCCCACGCAGGTCTCGGAGCACACCGTGGGCAACCCGACCTCGATCCGCGGGTAGCACAGTGTGCACTTCTCGGCCTTGCCGGTCTTGTGGTTGAAATACACCTTCTTGTACGGACATCCGGACACACACATGCGCCAGCCGCGGCACCGGTCCTGATCGACCAGCACGATGCCGTCCTCGGAACGCTTGTACATCGCGCCCGACGGGCAGGACGCCACACACGCCGGGTTCAGGCAGTGCTCGCAGATCCGGGGCAGATAGAACATGAAGGTCTGCTCGAACTCCAGCTTGATCTGCTCGCTGACCTGTTTGAGGACCGGATCCCCTGGCACGATTTCCGGCGACCCGGCCAGGTCGTCGTCCCAGTTTGCCGACCACGACACCTTCATGGGCTTGCCGGTGATCAGGCTGCGCGGCGGCGCGGTCGGGATGTGCTCACCCAGCGGCGCCGAGGTCAGGTTCTCGTAGTCGTAGGTCCACGGCTCGTAGTAGTCGTCGATCGAGGGCAACTTCGGGTTCGCGAAGATCCTGGCCAGCTTGGCCAGCCGACCGCCGTCACGCAGTCGCAGCCGGCCACGCCGGTCCAGCTTCCACCCCCCGCGCCACTTCTCCTGGTCCTGGTAGGTACGCGGATAACCCTGCCCTGGACGGGTTTCGACGTTGTTGAACCAGACGTACTCGGTGCCGGCCCGGTTGGTCCAGGCCTGTTTGCAGGTCACCGAACAGGTTTGACACCCGATGCACTTGTCGAGGTTCATCACCATCGCCATCTGGGCCATGACCTTCACTGGTACTTCACCTCCTGCGAGCGGCGGCGGACCACCGTCACTTCGTCACGCTGATTTCCGGTGGGGCCGAGATAGTTCCACGCGAACGAGTGCTGGGCGTACCCACCGGCAAGATGGCTGGGCTTGACCAACAGCCGAGTCAGTGAGTTGTGGATACCGCCGCGGGTTCCGGTGGTTTCGCTCAGCGGCACGTCGATGGTCCGTTCCTGAGCGTGGTAGACGTACACCACTCCCTCTGGCATGCGGTGGCTGACCACGGCGCGGCACACCAGTACGCCGTTGCGGTTCACCGCCTCGATCCAATCGTTGTCCTTCACATCGATCTTCGCGGCGTCCAACGGGCTCATCCACATGGTCGGGCCGCCGCGCGACAGCGACAGCATGAACAGGTTGTCCTGGTACTCCGAGTGGATCGACCACTTGGAGTGCGGGGTCAGGTACCGCACGGTCAGGCCGATACCGTCGCGGCCCAGCTTCGATTCGCCGAACAGCCGCGCCATGTCCAACGGTGGCCGGTAGATCGGCAACTGTTCGCCGAGTTCCTCCAACCAGTCGTGGTCGACGTAGAAGTGCATTCGGCCGGTGAGAGTGTGGAAGGGCTTGAGCTCCTCGATGTTCACCGTGAACGGCGCGTATCGCCTGCCGCCGGTCTCACTGCCCGACCACTCGGGGCTGGTGATCACCGGGACCGGTCTGGCCTGGGTGTCGGCGTAGGTGATCCGGCGTTCCTCGTTGCCGATGGCCAGGTGAATGAGCTTGCGCCCGGTACGTCGTTCGAGTTCCCGGAAGCCTTCCACTGCGAGCCGGCCGTTGGACGTGCCCGACAGCGCGAGGATCACATCGGACATCCGCTCGGCCGTGGTGATCGCCGGGCGGCCCTGGCCGGCACCCGAATCCATCACCCCGAACTTGGCAGCGAGTTCGGCGACCTCGTGGTCGGGATGGGTGGTTATGCCCTTGGTGGTCAGGCCCAGGCTCTCGACCAGCGGGCCCAGTGTCGCCCATTTCTCGGCGATCGCCGTGTAGTCGCGCTCGACCACGACCAGCGGGCCCATCGTCTTGCCCGGCACCGGTGTCTCACCGGTGACCCGCCAATCGTGTTCGGTGCCACCGGGATAAGCCATCGCACCCGGGGTGTCGTGCTGCAGCGTGCCCATCACCACGTCGGTGCGGGTGCCCAGGTGCCGGGCGGCGAGCGTGCTGAAGGTCCGGGCGATCGCACCGAAGGCCTCGAAATCCGAACGGGTTTCCCATGGCGGATCGACCGCCGGGCTGAAGGCATGGATGTAGGGGTGCATGTCTGTGCTGGACAGGTCGGCCTTCTCGTACCAGGTCGCCGCGGGCAGCACGACATCGGAGAGCAGCGTGGTCGACGTCATGCGGAAGTCGATCGACATCAGCAGATCGAGCTTGCCCTCTGGGATGTCATCGCTCCAGACCACGTCCTTGGGCCGCAACTCCGCCCCGGCCGGCTCGGCCTGCACGTTCGACGTCGTGCCGAGCAGGTGCCGCAGGAAGTACTCGTTGCCCTTGCTGGACGAGCCCAACAGGTTGGCCCGCCAGACGTTGAGGACGCGAGGCCAGTTCGCCGGGTTGTCGGGATCGGTGACCGCGAGTTTCAGCCCGCCACTTGCCAACTGCTCGGCGACGTATTCCGGCACTTCTCGGCCGGCGACCTTCGCCTCGTCGACAACGTCCAGACTCGAGCGGTCGAACTGGGGGAAGAACGGTGTCCATCCCATGGCCACCGCCGAACTCATCACATCCATCGTGTGCTTGTCGCGGAATCGGCCCCGCCCGACCGGACTGGACAGGGCATCGGCACGGTACCCGTCGTACCGCCACTGGTCGGTATGGGCGTACCAGTACGACGTACCGGCCATCTGCCGCGGCGGGCGCGACCAGTCAGTACCCATCGCCATGGCGGCCCACCCGGTGACGGGACGGCACTTCTCCTGGCCGACGTAGTGCGCCCAGCCACCGCCGTTGCGGCCCATCGACCCGGTGAGCAGGAGCAGTGCCAGCACGGCCCGGTAGGTGGCATCGCCGTGGAACCACTGGCAGATACCCGCGCCCATGATGATCATCGACCGGCCGCCGGATTCCTCGGCGTTGCGGGCGAATTCGCGTGCCACCCGGATGGCCTGGCCCGCCGACACCCCCGTGATCTGCTCCTGCCAGGCCGGGGTGTACGGCTGGGTGGCGTCGTCGTTTCCGGTGGGCCACTCACCGGGCAGTCCGGGACGGTGCACGCCGTACTGAGCCAGCATCAGGTCGAACACCGTGCACACCAGGTGCTCGCCGACCCGTCGCACCGGCACCCCGCGCTGCATGGTCGCGCCGCTTCCGTCGACGGTGTCGAACCGGGGCAACGTGATCTCGGCGGTCTCGAAGATGTCCCCCGACACCGTCAGCGCCGGAACCAGATCCTCCAGATCGAGATTCCACTTGCCGACACCGTCGGCGCCGTACCGGAACCCGAGCGAGCCCTGCGGGACTGCGACACTGTTGCTCGCGCCGTCGAGCAGCACCGGCTTGAACGCCGCGTTCTCCTGCTCGGCGGTCGGGCCGCCGAGATCTGCTGCGGTGAGGTTCTTCCCGGGAACCAGCACACCGTCGCGCTCTTCGAGCTTGACCAGGAACGGCAGATCGGTGAACTTGCGAACGTAGTCGACGAAATAGGGAATCCGGTTCTGCACAAAGCACTCGTCGAGGATGACGTGGCCCATCGCCATCGCCAGCGCCCCGTCGGTGCCCGCCGCGCACGGCATCCACTCGTCGGCGAACTTGGTGTTGTCGGCGTAATCCGGGCTGACCGTCACCACTTTGGTTCCGCGGTAGCGGACCTCGGCCATCCAGTGCGCGTCGGGCGTGCGTGTCACCGGGACGTTCGAGCCCCACATCATCAGATACGACGCGTCCCACCAATCGCCGGACTCCGGCACATCGGTCTGATCGCCGAACACCTGCGGAGAGGCCACCGGCAGATCGGCGTACCAGTCGTAGAACGACGTCATCACCCCGCCGATGAGCTCCACGAACCGGGACCCGGCCGCGAACGACACCATCGACATCGCCGGGATCGGCGAGAAACCCGCCACCCGGTCCGGCCCGTAGGTCTTGATCGTGTGCACATGTGCGGCGGCGATCATCTCGGTGGCCTCGGTCCAGCTGACCCGGACCAGGCCGCCTTTACCGCGCGCGCGGTGATAGCGCTTGCGGCGTTCCGGATCGGCCTGAATGTCGGCCCAGGCGAGCACCGGATCCTCCAGGCGCGCCTTGGCTTCCCGATACATCTCCACCAGCACGCCACGCGCGTACGGGTACCGCACCCGCGTCGGCGAGTAGGTGTACCAGGAGAACGCCGCACCGCGCGGGCATCCGCGTGGCTCGTACTCAGGTCGGTCCGCCCCCACCGACGGGTAGTCGGTCTCCTGGGTTTCCCAGGTGATGATCCCGTCCTTGACGTAGATCTTCCAGGAGCAGGAACCCGTGCAGTTGACCCCGTGGGTGGAGCGCACCACCTTGTCGTGGCTCCACCGGTCGCGGTAGAACACGTCGCCCTGACGGCCCCCCTGGCGTGTGACCGTACGCAGGTCGTCGGAGAACTCACCGGCGGTGAAGAACCTCCCGCTGCGCTCGAGCAATTCCTCGATCGATCCGCCGACGTGGGGCTTGCTCATCGATGGGCCTCCTTGGCCTGCTGAGGTTCGTGGGCGTGCAGTCGTAGAGCGGTGTAGCCGAACGCCACCAATGCCGTCGCCACCAACAGCACAAGCCCGACGGAGTAGTCGTGATCCACAGCGTCGTACGTGGCGCCCATCACCAGCGGCGGGAAGTAGCCGCCCAAACCACCTGCGGCGGCGACGATTCCGGTGACCGAGCCCACCTCTTTGGCCGGTGAACGACGCGCCACCCAGGCGAATACCCCGCCGGTACCGATGCCCAGGAAGATCGCCAGTCCGATGAAGGTCGCCGCCGACCACACGTCCGGGGGCGGCTGGAACATCGCAATGAAGGCGAGTACCGCGGTTCCGGCGAAGGACGTGAGCACGACGTACTTGGGCGGTATCCGATCCGAGAGCGCACCACCGACCGGTCGGGCCAGCACCGCGGCCAGTGCGAAGCCCGCTGTGCGGGATCCTGCTTCGACGGAGGAGAACTCGTACACGTTCTTGATGTAGGTGGGCAGGTAGTTGCTGAATGCGACGAACCCACCGAAGACCACCGCGTACAGGAACGACATCTCCCACGTCACCGGAAGTTTCAGCGCCGATTTGAGCTTCGGCAGCACCGGGTCGGTGTTCGGCTGGAATGCCGGTGAATTGCGCATCACCACAATGCACAACACGGCCGTCAGTGCCAGGGCCACCGCGATGATGAGATGCGTCGGGAACAATCCGAACCACCGCACAAATCGCGGAGTGAAGAATGCCGACAGCGCTGTGCCGACCATTCCCATGCCGAATACTCCGGTGGCATATCCGCGGCGGGACGGCTCGTACCAATTGTTGGCGAACGGGATTCCGACCGCGAATATGGTACCGGCGATTCCCAGGAAGAATCCGCACACCAACAACATCGGATACGACCGGGCCTCACCCGCCGCACCGACGGCCAGCACCGGCACGATCGAGGCCAGCGTCACCGCGAGGAACATGGTGCGACCGCCGTACCTGTCGGTCAGTGCGCCGACCGCTATGCGGCCGAGCGATCCGACCAGTATCGGCGTGGCGACAAGCATCGAAGCCTGCGTGGCACTGAGCTTCATGTCGCCGGCGTAAGTAGTGGAAAGTGGGCCGATCATGTTCCAGGCCCAGAAATTGATGGCCGAGACCCAGGTGGCCAGCACAAGATTCATGCCCTGTCCTCGGCCCAGGTACGGCGTACTTGCCGTGGTCACCCGAACAGCAAAACATCATGTTCGGCACGGTCGCGTCATTTTCCCGGAAACGTTGCAGGCAGTTTCACGGAAATGTAATCCGCAACATCGATATGTCGAAATTAATCCTGTTGTGCGGTCACCCTTTTTGTGTGACCAATCGCGAAAGTGTCTGAAATCGGGCCGTTTCAGGCACTTTCGCTGGGGGCCCCTTCCGCTTGCGGGGGACCGCTCGGCCGAGAAAGTACTTCGGCAAGGTCCGGGAGCCAGGCCCGGTCGGCCGGCACCCACGCCAGCGCGTCGAGCTCGTCGGCCGTCACCCAGCGCAGCTCCCGATGATCGTGCGGCTGCGGACTGCCCGATGTGAGGGTGGCCCGGTAGGCGCGCAGGGTCATGCCTGCCTTGAGTGCGACATCCACGCCGAGACGGTCACCGACGCTCACCTCGACGCCCAGTTCCTCCCGCAGTTCGCGGGCCAGTGCGTCGGCGTCACTCTCACCGGCGGCCACCTTGCCACCGGGCAACTCCCACAGACCGGCCAGCTCCGGCGGCCGCTGCCGTTGGGCGACCAACAGCCCAGCCGCCGAGAACAGAGCACCGGCCACCACGATCTGCGCATCCATCGCGCCCGACGGTATACCGTCGGGTATGGCCGTGTTATCGAACGATCAGGTCGACGCCGCACTGCCCGATCTGCCGGGCTGGGAACGCGCGGCGGGTGCCCTGCGCAGATCCACCAAATTCCCGACGTTCCTTGACGGCATCGATGCCGTGCGCCGTGTCGCCGAGTTCGCCGAGGAAAAAGACCATCATCCCGATATCGATATCCGATGGCGCACAGTCACTTTCGCGCTAGTGACGCATTCGGCCGGCGGGATCACCGAGAAGGACATCCAGATGGCCAAGGAGATCAACCGGATTCTGTCCGACCAGCCGGGCTAGGCGCGGTCGTCGCGATCCAGGCCAGCGTCGCCAGCGTCGCGACGATGTAGACCAGCCCGGCCCAGGCCAGATACCAGGGCCGGCCGATCTCCCAGATCGTCGGCTGGGCGAAGCTGAGCAACCACGGCACGCCGACCAGTGTCAGCGCCAGCCAACCCCAACCCAGCACCCGCGCACCCAGCCGGTTCGCCAGCGGCCCGTGCAGCAACCAGATCATCAGTGGAATCAGCCAGACCCAGTGGTGCGTCCACGAAATCGGTGAAAGCAGCAACCCGAACAGGCTCACGATCACGATCGCGCCCAGCCGGTCGGCGCTACCGCCGATGGCCCGCCAGGCCAGCACGGCAAGGACCGCGGTGACGGCGATGCCGAGTAGGACGGCCGGACCGTATCCCGCGTCATGGCCGAGGATCCGGGAGATCCCGCCCCGCCAGGACTGGTTGAACGACGTCCCGATCGGCCCGATCCGGTCTGCGTCACCGAGAAGTTCAGTGAAATACCGGCGCGCCTCGTCGCCGATCACCAACACCGAGAACGCGACTGTTCCGAAGAACACCACGGCCGAGAACGCCGCAGCGCCCCACCGCCGGGCACCGAGGAAGTAGAGCCCCGAGACCGCGGGCGTCAGTTTGACCCCCGCGGCCAGACCGACCAGCAGCCCCGACAGCCACCAGCGGTTGCTGTAGACGGCGCACAGCACCGCCAGCACCAGGACGACATTGACCTGCCCATAGTCGAACGTGCTGCGCAGCGGCTCGGTCCAGACACCGACGGCTGTCCACAACATCGCGACACGCCGGGGCGCCGGGCCGCCGAGCAACAGCTGACTTATCCGCACCACGCCGTACAGCGCGGCGATGATGCCGATCTGCCAACAGAACGCCACCAACCCGAAGGGCAGCAGATGCAGCGGATAGAACACCACCGCGGCGAAGGGCGGGTAGGTGAAAGGCAGTGGGAAATCCGGTGTCTGGTCCGCGTAGACGTAGTCGTAGAGCGCGCCCGCGTGACCGTCCAGGGTGGCGGCGCCGCCGACGTAGACGTGCAGGTCGACGAAGTTCGCGCCGTTGGGAACGAGATACGTCCAGGCCAGGCGTGCCGCAATGCTGAGGACCAGCAACACAGGCGCCAGACGGTAGAGCCGCGCGGTTGCTGAGACGTGGGTGGACGGTTCGGTGTTAACGGACACGACTTTAGCGACCCGCCCGGTTCGTCTCGTCGGCGGTTTGTCACGCCAGCGCGGCTCTCGCCGCTGAGGGTCACGCTGAAGTGACGGGCCGCCCGCAGCCTGGCCCCGATGGTGAGGTTCCCGATCCCGGCGCGTCACGCTCAAGGCACTGCGAGATAACGAATTCGGTCAGGGCAGTAACGGTTGAATAACCGCCACACGTGTCACTTGAGTCCCATCAGTAACTCGATAGTTTTCCCTTCAGACGTGCAAGCAACCGATTGGGAGAACCATGATCTTCACCTGGAAAACACTTTCCACCAGCATGATCGCGGCCGCCGGCGCAGTCCCGGTCGCGTTGGCCCTCAGCGCTTCAGCGAACGCCGAACCGGTGGCCCCGGCCCCGGTGCCGGCGCCGAACCTGCCGATCGTCAACCAACTCGCCGGCGTGCCGGCCGCCGCGCCGCAACTGCTGCAGGGTGTGAGTTCCGCGTTGACCGGCGCACCTGCCGCCGCACCGGCTCCGGTTCCTGGCGCTACCGCCTCGGTGACGCTGCCGCAGGCACCGGCGGCTGCCGCACCGGCTGCCACCTCACCGCTGGGCTCGTTGCTGCCCGGCGCCGCCGCACCGGCCGCATCACCCGCCGTTCCGGCCGCGACGGCTCCGGCCTCCGGCCCGGCATCCCTGATCCCCTCTGCGGAGCTGACGATCCCGCAGGTGCCCGGAATGCCGATCCCGCTCCCCCAAAAGGTCAACATCCCGGGTGATCTGGCCTCGCTGGCTCCGGTTGCCGCTCAGACGGCACTGCCTGCTGCGGCGTCGCCGTTGGCCCCGGCAGCGGCGGTAGCTCCGGCGGTTGCGGCTCCGGCCGCTGCCGCTCCGGCGGCCCTCAACCCCGAGGTCGCGGCGCTGGCGCCACTGCTGACCGCCGGCCTGCCCTGATCCCCGAACTGGTCTGACCGCCCGAAACGATTGGGAAAGCCATGTCTCCGCGTATGTCTCTGAAAACGATGTTCGGCACCGCCGCCGCAGTCGGGTCCACCACCCTGTTGCTGTTCAGCAGCGCCGTAGCGAACGCCGATCCGGCACCGCTGCCGATCGACGCGATACAGGCTCCCGGTCTGCCGGCGATGGAGAATCTCAGTCCGATCATCCAGCAGGCCGCAGCCGATCCCGGCGGTGCCGTGCAACTGCTGATGGCAGCCGCGCAGGCGTTCGCTGCCAACAAATCGGAATCGGCTGAATCCCGCAACGTCGCCACGGCGGTCAACCATTTCGCGGCACAGCCCGTCGCCGCACCCGAGCATGTTCCTGCTCTGGGTGCCGGCGGCGACGCACACCTTCCGATGGGTGTCGACCCGGCCCACGCGGCCGGGCCGGCCCCTGAGGCGCTGCCCGCGCCGGCACCCGCTCCGGCACCCGAGGCCGCGCCGGCTCCCGCTCCGGCACCTGCTGCACCCGCTGCCCCGGCGGCACAGGCAGCGGCACCGGCTCCAGCACCCGAAGCTGCACCCGCGCCCGCCCCGACTCCGGGGGCAGTCCCGGTCGCGGCCACCATCCCGGCGCCGGCACCTGAAGCGGCACCCGCGCCTGAGGCCGCCCCGGCGGGCGCCCCGGCTCCCGCCCCGGGCTTCGGGCCCGACACGCCGACGACGCAGGACTTCATGTACCCGTCGATCAGCAATGGCTGCCTCAAGGACGGCGGAAACGTTCTGGCGACGGCGATCTCGGTGGCCGGCCCGGCCACGATCCCGCTGCCCGGCCCGAAGGCCGGTCAGACCGCTTACGTGTTCACCGCGATCGGCACCCCGGGCCCTGCCGCCGAACAGAAGCTGCCGCTGAACGCCACGTGGGTGAACCTGACCACCGGCAAGTCCGGCAGCGTGACGCTGCAGCCGCGCTCGGACATCAACCCCGAAGGACCGACCACGCTGACCGCGATTGCCGACACCGGATCGGGCAGCATCATGACGACGGTCTTCGGCCAGGTCACCACGACCGAGAAGCAGTGCCAGTTCATGCCCACCATCGGATCCACGGTGGTGCCCTGACCACACCATATGAATGGGGAAACGAAATTCCCGGTCGCTTGCCTGATGGCCGGCGACCGGGAATTTTGTGTAGGGCTGTTTTCGGTTGAGTCTGGAGGCCTCAGTAGGCCATGAAGAGGATCATTTCGCGGTCGTACTCACGCCCGGGGTGCTGCTGAGCCAGATGCGCCTGAGCCTTCTCGACCAGGTCGTCCTCATCGGTCCCGCTGATCGCTTCTCCACACGGGCAGTTCAGATGTGTCTTCGCCATATGTTCACCATTGCATAGGTAGACGAGCTTTCAACCCCGAGTGTGCACCCAGATTGCGATTTCGCCGCGAAACGCGATCTCAGCGCACGCTCGACGCAGACATCAACTCTTGGCCTTGGCTTCTTTGGCGGCAGCCTTCATCTGCTTCTTGTACGTGCGCACCTTCTGCAGCGACCCGGGGTCCACCACGTCGGCCACCGACATGAAGCTGCCGGCATTGCCGTAATCCCCCGCCGCCTCCCGCCAGCCCTTCGGCGTCACGCCGTACTGCTTGCCCAACAGCGCCAAGAAGATTCGAGCCTTCTGGTCTCCGAACCCGGGTAGCCGCTTGAGCCGGCGCAACACCTCTTTGCCGTCGGGGTCACCACCGGTCCACAGTGCGGTCACGTCGCCGTCGTACTCGTCGACGATGGCCCGCGCGAGGTCCTGTACCCGCTTGCCCATCGACCCTGGAAACCGGTGAATGGCAGGGGTTTGCGACACCAGCGCGATGAACTCGTCCGGGTTGTAGTCGGCGATCTCGCGGGCGTCGACGCCGCCGAGACGGTCGGCGATCTTCTTGGGCCCGGCGAATGCCGTCTCCATCGGAATCTGCTGATCCAACAACATCCCGACCAAGAGCGCGAACGGGTTGGACTCCAGCAGGGCGTCTGCCTCCGGGTCTTGGACTAGCTGCAGTTTTCCCACGTCGCCAGTCTAGGACTAGCCACGTTTTTGACGTCTGTGTCGGTGGAGTGTGCGAATGTGTACGCGTTACCCGGTGATGTGCCCATAGGAGATGGACATGAGACGCGTCGTTGCACCCTTCTTTGCAGCGGTGGTTACCGCGCTTGCCTTGGCCGCCACGGCCAATGCGATCCCCGATCAGGGCACGCCGGAGTTCGACAACTACATGCAGGGCCTGGACCGCAACGGATTCCACCTCAACCCGGATACCGCATGGCGCGTCGCTCACCAGGCGTGTACGGGCAGCATCCCGGGGTACATCAGTTGGGAGTTGGCCGCCCAGGGCGTGATCGGCCCCGGTGCGGAGCAGCGGGTGTACGACGTGGCCAGGAAGTACGCCTGCCCCGTTCAGTAGGTGAGCTAGCTGCGGTTTCGCCACACAGCCATCTAAGGTGGGCCCACGATGTCCGGCGAAGTGGCAGTCGCGCTGGCCCTGGCGCTGATCTTGGCGGCGGTCGCCGCCGTCGTCGTGGTGCGCACCCGGCGGGTGGTGGCCACCCCTACCGAACGCGCCGTGCATGCCGCATTGCACACCGCCGCGCAGGCCGCCCGCGCGTTACGTCAAGGCCTGGACACCGATTCCGCCCAGACCGCGGCGCCGTATCTGCGCGAGCTGACCGGCACCGCGGGGCTGGCGCTGTTCGACGATGACGCGGCCCTGCTGGCCCGCGACCATGACGACGAGGCGATCTGGCAGTCCGACACCGTCGACGTCTGCGCCGACACCGCCCGCGAGTCGATCAGTGCGGGTCGCCGGGTACTACACACCGCGCGGTCTACGGCTGTCGTGGCACAACCGCTGCTGACCGAGGGCGGCGAGGTACTCGGTGCCCTCGTGGTGCTGGCACCGGCCAGCCCTGGCCCGGGCATGCTCGGCGCGGTCGGCGAGGTGGCGCGCTACGCCGCCAGCCAGCTCGAGTTGGCCGAACTCGACGCGTCACGCGCCCGACTGGACCGGGCCGAGGTGCTGGCGCTGCGTGCCCAGATCAGCCCCCACTTCATCTACAACGCACTCAACACGATTGCCTCGTTCGTCCGCACCGACCCGGACCGGGCCCGCGAACTGATCCTGGAATTCGCGGATTTCACCCGCTACTCGTTCCGTGCGGCCGGGCAGTACACCACGCTCGCCGACGAACTGCGCAACATCGACCGCTACCTGACGCTGGAACGGGCCCGGTTCGGCACCAACCTGCGGGTGCGGCTTCAGGTGGCCCCCGAGGTGCTCAACGTCGTCGTGCCGTTCCTGGCGCTGCAGCCGCTGGTGGAAAACGCTGTGCGGCATGGGCTGGCGGGGCAGGGCGGCGGATCGGTGGAGATCGTCGCCCGCGATGCGGGTACCGAATGCGTGATCACCGTGGAGGACGACGGTGCCGGCATCGATCCCGACACACTGCGCGCCGGCCCCGGCGACGCACTGGCCGACCGCACCGGGGAGTCCGCGCATGTCGGGCTGACGAATGTGGACCATCGGCTGCGCGCGGCATTCGGCAACGATTACGGTCTGGTGGTCGAGACAGCGGTCGGCGCGGGCACCAAAGTGGTGATGCGCGTGCCGAAGTTCCGTTCAGGGGTCCGAGCCGGCGGAGGTGCGTTCGCATGAGTTCTGGCCTGACCGTGCTCGCCGTCGACGACGAGGCACCCGCCCTCGACGAGTTGGCCTACCTCTTGGGCCGGCACACCGACGTCGGTGCGGTGCATACCGCATCTGACGCCACCTCGGCACTACGCGAACTCAACCAGCACGCTTTCGACGCGGTGTTCCTGGACATCAACATGCCCGGCCTGTCCGGCATCGAATTGGCCGGGGTGCTGGCCAATTACGCGAACCGGCCGGCCGTGGTGTTCGTGACCGCCCACGAGGACAAGGCCGTGGCGGCCTTCGATGTCGGCGCCGTCGACTATCTGCTCAAGCCGATCCGGCAGAACCGCCTCGACGAAGCCGTGCGCCGGGTCGCGTCCGCCGCGCCGAAGGCCACAGCCGCTGAACCGGCACCGCCCGAGGACCGGGACTGGAACGTCGTTCCCGCCGAACTGGGCGGCATCACCCACCTGGTGCCCCGCGACAGCATCGGCTGGGTCGAGGCCGAAGGTGACTACGCCCGGCTGCACTCGGCCACCGGCGCCCACCTGGTGCGGATCCCGTTGAGCACCTTGGAAACCCGCTGGCGCGACCACGGGTTCCAGCGCATTCACCGGTCGTACCTGGTCTCACTGCGACAGGTCACCGGGCTGCGTACGGCCGAAGGCGCGGTGCTGGTGCGGTTACGCGCCAACGGAACCTCCCCCGCCGTGGAGCTTCCCGTGAGCCGGCGGCAGGCCCGCGAACTGCGGGACCGACTGGTCCGCGATCCGATGCGTTCCCTCAAACCGGCGGGCAGCGATGAGTGACCGCCCCCAGCGGCAGCGGGTGGTGCTCGCCCACCGCCGCGGTACCCGGATGGTGCGCACGCGCATCGAGGTGGCCGAGCAGACACAGGTGGGCGACGCACTGGTACGCGGCCTGGTGCGCACCCAATTGGGGCTAGCCTTGCGCCTCGCCGCCGTGGTGGTCACGGTCGTGGTGGCGCTGGTACTGCTCAATTCCGCCGTACCGGAGTTCGCCGCGCTCACCGTACTCGGCATCCGGCTCAACTGGCTGATTCTCGCCGGGCTGCTGTATCCCCTGCTGTACGGCGTAGGCCGGCTCTACATCCGACTGGCCGAGCAGGGCGAACGCGATTTCGTCCGCGTCGTCGACAGCGAACCGTGACCGGCGCACCGCTGACCGCCGCCGCCCTGCTGGCCGCCGTAGTGGCCACCATCGCCATCGGCGCCTACGGAGTCCGGTTGTCGCGCACCACCTCCGACTTCCTGGTGGCCTCGCGCAGCGTCGGCCCACAGTGGAACGCCGCCGCGATCTCCGGTGAATATCTCTCCGCCGCCTCGTTTCTCGGGGTGGCCGGGCTGATCGCAAAATACGGCGCCGATGCGCTGTGGTATCCGGTGGGGTTCACCGCGGGTTATCTGGGCGTGCTGCTGTTCGTGGCCGCACCGCTACGACGCTCGGGGGCCTACACCGTCCCTGACTTCGCCGAATTCCGGCTGGGCTCGGTCCGTCTGCGCAAGGTGGCCATGCTCGTCGTCGTGGTGATCTGCCTGTTCTATCTGGCGCCGCAGTATCAGGGCGCCGGGCTCGCGCTGAAAACGCTTCTTGGCGTCCCGGTCTGGATCGGGCCGCTGCTGGTCGCCGCGATCGTCATCACCAATGTGGTGGCCGGGGGCATGCGGTCGATTACGTTCGTGCAGGCCTTCCAATATTGGCTCAAGCTCACCGCCATCGCGGTCCCGGCACTGGCCCTGCTCGGGCTGTTCATCGGAGACCGTGGCGAATTGGGCGGCCCGCTGCCACCCACTGTGCAACAGCAGACCACCGTGCAGATCGAGACCGCAGTGGTGGTCCAGGTGATCGACCCGGCGGGCATCACCGTGTCCGGCGACCTGGACGGCCGTCACGTCGACTCCGCCAGGATCACCGCGCCCGGGCAACATACCCTCGGCGCGGGCACCACGCTCACCCTGGCCGCGGGTGCGGCCACGCCGGTGGTGGCCGGCACGCCCGGGACCGGCAGTGAGTGGATCGCCTCGGGCGGCGGCCTCGGCGGTAGACATCCGCTGTATCAGGTGTTGTCCATCATCGTCGCGACGTTCCTGGGCACCATGGGCCTGCCGCACGTCCTGGTCCGCTTCTATACCAACCCCGACGGTCGGGCTGCCCGCCGTACCGCGCTCGCGGTGGTGGCGCTGCTGTCCGTGTTCTATCTCTTCCCGATCCTGCTCGGGGTGTTCTCCCGGTTGTACGTGCCGCAGTTGCTCATCACCGGAACTGCCGACGCTGCAGTGCTTTTGGCTCCCGGCGCGGCCGTCGGCGGAATCGGCGGCCAACTACTGGCCGCCCTGGTGGCCGCCGGCGCCATCGCGGCGTTCCTGGCCACCTCTTCGGGTCTGCTGATCAGCGTCGCCGGCGCCCTGGCCACCGATGTGCTGCGCGGCCGGGTGCGCGACTTCCGGATCGCCGCAGTGTTCGGTGGGCTCATCCCGATCCCGTTGTCGCTGATGGTGTCCGGACTCGAGTTGTCGCGCAGCGTCGGCTTGGCCTTCGCGGTCGCCGCGTCCACCCTCTGCCCGCTGCTGGTGCTCGGTATCTGGTGGCGCGGCCTGACGGCGATCGGCGCGGCATGTGGCCTCGTGGTGGGCGGCTGTGTGTGCGGCAGCGCGGCGCTCGTGGCGATCACCGGCGGTGTCGACGACGACGTGCTCGGCGGCTGGCCCGCGGTGATGGTCGGTTACCCGGCGGCGGTCAGCGTGCCGATCGCCTTCCTCACCATGATCGTCGTCAGCATGTTCACCCGGCCCATCCCGGGTGTCGCGCAGATCTTCGCACGCATGCACGTGCCCGAACGCCTCGGACTCGGCGTCGAGCGGGTGCCCGCAGGCTGAACCGCCTGCCGCTCAGCCCCGACGACCGACCGCTCGGCGCAGCGATGACCGAATTCGGCGTATCGACCCCGATACCCCGCCCATGTGACCCAGCTCTCAATTAGGTTCAGGCGCTATCCGCTCTCACAGCCAATTGTCAGGAGTTCTCGGGTGACCGAAACCGACCTTCCCGAGAGGATTACCCCCACCGGGGAGCAATTCCTCGCCACGCAGGCAAGTCCTGAGTTCCAGGAGCTGCGTACCCGCTTGCGCCGCTTCGTCTTTCCGATGACCGCGTTCTTCCTGGTCTGGTATGGCCTCTATGTCGCTCTCGGCGCATTCGCCCACGACTTCATGGCCATCCAGGTGTTCGGCAACGTCAATGTCGGCCTGCTGATCGGGCTGGGCCAGTTCCTCACCACGTTCCTCATCACCGGGTTGTACGTGCGCTTCGCGAACCGGGAGCTCGACCCGCGGGCCACCGCCATCCGCGAAGAACTGGAGGGCACCCGATGACCGTCACAACGCTCGCCGCGGAGACCGTCGGCAACCCCGTCGCCAACATCGGCATCTTCAGCCTCTTCGTCGTCGTCACGATGATCGTGGTGATCAAGGCCAGCAAGCGCAACGCGACCGCCGACGAGTTCTTCACCGGTGGCCGCGGCTTCTCCGGCCCGCAGAACGGTATCGCCATCGCCGGTGACTACCTGTCGGCGGCCAGCTTCCTCGGCATCGCCGGCGCCATCGCCGTCTACGGCTACGACGGCTTCCTGTACTCGATCGGCTTCCTGGTGGCCTGGCTGGTTGCCCTGCTGCTGGTGGCCGAATTACTGCGCAACACCGGTAAATTCACCATGGCCGACGTGCTGAGCTTCCGGCTCAAGCAGCGCCCGGTGCGGCTGGCCGCGGCCATTTCGACGCTGACGGTGTCGCTGTTCTACCTGCTGGCCCAGATGGCCGGAGCCGGCGGTCTGGTCGCCCTGCTGCTCGACGTCAACAGCCGGACCGGGCAGTCGATCGTGATCGCCGTCGTCGGCATCCTGATGATCGTCTACGTCCTGGTCGGCGGTATGAAGGGCACCACCTGGGTGCAGATCATCAAGGCCGTGCTGCTGATCGCCGGTGCCGCCCTGATGACCGTGATGGTACTGAGCAAGTTCGGGCTGAACTTCTCCGAGATCCTCGGATCGGCCCAGTCGGCCATCTCCGGAGCCACCACCAAGGGCGTGTCCAGCCGTGACGTGCTGGCCCCGGGCGCACAGTACGGCGGTTCGCTCACGTCGCAGATCAACTTCATCTCGCTGGCGCTCGCGCTGGTGCTCGGCACGGCGGGACTGCCGCACGTGCTGATGCGCTTCTACACCGTGCCGACCGCGAAAGAGGCTCGGCGGTCGGTGGTCTGGGCGATCGCGCTGATCGGCGCCTTCTACCTGTTCACTTTGGTGCTCGGCTACGGTGCGGCCGCACTGGTCGGCCCGGACCGGATCCTCGGGGCGGCCGGTGGCGTGAACTCCGCGGCCCCGCTGCTGGCGTTCGAACTCGGCGGGGTGATCCTGCTCGGGGTCATCTCGGCGGTGGCGTTCGCGACGATCCTCGCCGTCGTGGCCGGGCTGACCATCACGGCGTCGGCGTCGTTCGCGCACGACATCTACGCCTCGGTATTGAAGTCACACAAGGTGACCGAGGACGAGCAGGTGCGTGTCTCGCGTATCACCGCTGTCGTGCTGGGCGTGTTCGCGATCGGGCTCGGCATCCTCGCCAACGGCCAGAACGTGGCGTTCCTGGTGGCCCTGGCATTCGCGGTCGCGGCCGCGGCCAACCTGCCGACGATCGTGTACTCGCTGTACTGGAAGCGGTTCAACACCCGCGGCGCCCTGTGGAGCATGTACGGAGGGCTGATCTCGACCATCGTGCTGATCGTGTTCTCCCCCGCCGTATCGGGTTCGAAGACCGCCATGATCCCCGGCGCGGACTTCGATTTCTTCCCGCTGGCCAACCCGGGCATCGTGTCCATTCCGCTCGCGTTCGCGCTCGGCATCATCGGCACGCTCACCTCGCCCGACACCGGGAACCCCGAGCTCAATGCGGAGATGGAGGTGCGGTCGTTGACCGGCGTCGGCGCCGAGAAGGCAGTCAGCCACTAGACGCCACTCCGCCGAAACGGCATTCCGGCAGAGAAGCTGCGAGTAGTGGCCTGCTGGAATGCCGTTTCGGCGGAATAAGCGGAATACGAGGTTAGGTAGCGCCGCTACCATTCAGCGTGCGCCGCCTCTCCTTTCCTCTCCTCGCCTACGCGTTCGCCGCGATCATGGTGGGCACCACCCTGCCCACGCCGATGTACGCGCTGTACGCAGACCGCATGCATTTCGCGGTGCTGACCACCACCGTCATCTATGCCACCTACGCCGGCGGTGTGTTGTTCGCGCTGCTGGTGTTCGGCCGCTGGTCGGATGCCGTGGGCCGGCGGCCGATGCTGCTGGCCGGCGTGGCGGCGGCCCTGGCCAGCGCCGCCGTGTTCCTGTTCGCCGATTCCGTGCCGCTGCTGCTGATCGGCCGGGTCCTGTCCGGTCTGTCGGCGGGTCTGTTCACCGGAACGGCCACGGCGGCCGTCATCGAGGCCGCCCCACAGGCCTGGAAATCCAGGGCCGCGGCGGTGGCCACCGTGGCCAACATCGGCGGTTTGGGCGCCGGCCCGCTGCTGGCCGGTCTACTGGTGCAGTACGCACCGCAACCCCTTCACCTGCCGTTCCTGATTCATATCGGCCTCGCGGTGCTGGCCGGGATCGCGGTGTTCGTTGTGCCGGAGACGTCGGCGTGCATCGGCAGGATCGGGTTGCAGCGGCTGTCCGTGCCCACCGAGGTGCGGACCGTCTTCGCCATCGCCGCACTGGCCGCCTTCGCCGGGTTCGCGGTGACCGGACTGTTCACCGCGGTCGCGCCGTCTTTCCTGTCGAATGTCATCGGCATCAGCAACCATGCGGTGGCCGGCGCGATGGCCTGCTCGATCTTCGCGGCGTCGGCGCTGACCCAGGTCGCCGCGAACCGAATGGCCGCCGAGCGGGCAGTGGCGGTCGGCTGCGGACTGCTGATCGTGGGCATGATGATTCTGACTGCGGCACTGTATTTTTCCTCGCTGCCCGGCCTGATCGCAGCTGCCGTGGTGTCCGGCATCGGCCAGGGCATGAGCTTCAGCCGGGGCCTGGCCGCAGTCGTCGAGCGCACCCCGGCCCAGCGTCGCGCTGAGGTCAGCTCCACGTACTTCGTCGTCGCCTATGTCGCGATCTCGCTTCCGGTGATCGGCGAGGGCCTGGCCGCTCAATCACTGGGCCTGCGTACCGCGGGCATCACGTTCGCTATCACGGTCGCGGTGCTGGCCGCGGTCTGTCTGACCGCGATCCTGTTCGCGGAGGCCCGGCGAAGTGAATCCCGTATTTCTACCTAGGGACTACGCAGCGGCGGGGCCATAGCGTTCTAGCCATGACCGTTGCTGCTGACACAGCTGCCAAGAAAGCCCCCGCGAAAGCCGGGCTGTTCCCCTCGCCCGCCGAGGTCGAGGCGCAGACCCCGCCGGACCGGGACCGCGCCATCGACGTCATCCGGATCGTCTCCCTGGTCGGTGTGGTGTTCGGCCACACGATCATGGCCACCAGCACGATCCGTGACGACGTGTTCATCTGGAGCAACCTGCTCACCGCGTCGGTCGTGTTTCAGGCGCTGACCTGGGTGTTCCAGATCATGCCGTTGTTCTTCTTCGCCGGCGTGGCCGCCTCGGTGCAGTCCTGGAAGCCCGGCTCGTCGTGGGGCGGGTGGCTGCTGCGACGCTGCACCCGGCTGTATCGGCCGGTGTTCTACTACCTGACTTTCTGGACCGTCACCCTCGCGGTGTTGCGGTTCGTCCTGCCGGAACATGTCTATGAGCCCATCGCCGGGATCTCCATCCAGCTGCTGTGGTTCCTGGGCGCCTATGTCCTGGTGTTGGCGGCGGTACCGCTGCTGGCCCGGATCACCACCACCGGGCAGATGGCCGGCGCGATCATCGGTACCTACGCGTTCATCGCCGCCGTCGACGCAATCCGGATCAATATGGACGGCTACGCCACACTGGGCTACCTCAACACCGTGGTCTGGTTGATCCCCGGCGTGTTCGGTGTCGCCTACCGTCGCCACCTGCTGTCCAGCAGCGCCGCGCTGAAGATCGGGATCGGCATGCTCGGAGTCAACCTCGCCCTGCTGTACTTCGGCCCCTACGAGCTGAGCCTGGTCGGCATCGAGACCCAGCACCTGAAGAACATGACGCCGCCGTCGCTGCTGCTGGCCGGCCACGCAATCATGATGTGCGCGTTCGCGATTGCCGCCGCCCCCGCCATCAACCGGTGGGCTCAGCGGCCGCGGGTGTGGTGGCTGACCGCGATCGGCAACTCCGGTGCCATGACGCTGTACCTGTGGCACATGCCGCTGCTGCTGGGCCTGCACCTGGTGTTCGACTACCTGGGCGCCGACCGCATCGATCCGTCCGCCCCCGGCTTCGTGGCCCTGTCGGTGCTGCAGTTGGCCGTGATGGCCGGACTGGTCGCGCTCGCCTTCGTCGCGCTGCGGCCGCTGGAGAATTCACCGCTGCCGCTGTGGGACGGCGGCGCGGTGGCCACCACGGGGATCCGCAGCGCCACGGTGGGTCTGCTGCTGTGCCTGGCCGGTGCGGCGACGCTGACCTCGGTCGCCTGGGGCCTGAAGGATCAGGGCGTGTACTGCGTGGCGGTCATGTTGGCCGCCCTCGTCGCGGCACGGGCGCTGGCCCGCGACTGACGCGTCGACACTGCGCACAACGCGTCGAGTGTCAGGCCTTGACCTCGACCGCGAATGTCTGGATACGCGGTGGATCCGTCGGTGTCAGCGCGAGAGCCACCTCGATCACGCCACAGGCGCCGATCATCCGGTAGATCGCCTCGGTGGGCGACAGAACCTCGACTTCGTTCTGTCCCTTGTACTCACCAATCGCCTGCCGTGCGGCGGTGATGGCGGCGATCCGCTCGGCCAGCGGGATGTCGAGAAGCACGTTGTCGGCGAAAGCGGGCCCCTGCAACATCGACGGATCTGCAATGACACGTTCGACCAGATCGCTGGCTGTCCGCAGATGTTCGGTTGGACGCATCTCGGGGACTGCTTGGTATTGGCACAGAAGCGCATCGAGCGCAGCTCGCGCAGGTGCTGCGACAGGGGCATAGGTGCCGTTGGCGAAGGCCACGACGCCGAGCCCGCTGGCCTGGTGCCAGCCCATGTACGAACCGAAGCCCGGATAGCCGCCGGGATGTTGGCTGACCGCACCGGCGGCGGGGTCAGTCTCGACGAACAGCCCGTACCCGTAGCCGGACAATCCCCATGGAAAACCCTTGCTGATCAACCGGTTCCGCTGGCCTGGCTCCTCCACGATGTCGAACGGCAGCAGGCGGTACGACTGCTGCATCTCACGGCGGGAGGCTCGGGACAGGATCCGATCGTCGTTCCGGTCTCGGGGCGGAAACGCCTCGGCGAGCCAGGCGACCCACTTCCCGATGTCCGTCACGGTGCTCAGCAGACCCCCGATGGCGGAGAAACTTCCTGGCGCGGTGAACGTCTGGGGTTCCCACTCTCCGGATGAGGTCGGCCGGTAACCCTGTGCCAGGCGCCCAGACGGCACCGAGCGGTAGTCGTAGGTGGTGTCCGTCAGGCCCAGCGGCCGCAGCAACTCACTGGCCAGATGCTCGACGAAGGGCCGTCCGGCGATCACCTCGACGACACGACCGAGGATGGCATACCCCAGATTCGAGTAGGCGAATGCGGTGCCGGGCGCATAGGCACCCGATACCGGACTGCGTAGCAGGTCGTCGAAATCGGACTGCGTCATCTCCTCCTGCCGGTCTGCCCACGGATCGTCACTGGGCAGGCCGCTGCTCATCGTCAGGCAATGGCGCACAGTTATTTTCGGCGAGTCCGCGGTCGGGCCGGTCAGCCCCTCCGCCCACGGCAGGTAATCGGTCACAGCTGTGTCGAGGCAGAGCAGTCCTCGGTCACGCAGTTGCAGGATCGCAGCCGCGGTGAAGCTCTTCGACATCGAAGCGATCCGGAAGAAACAGTCCACGGCCGGAACCGCACCGGTGGCGCAATCGGTGACTCCATGACCGCTGGAATGGGCCACCTCGCCGTCGGCCAGCACTGCGATCTGCAGTCCCGGGGCACGCCTCCGGTCGTGGAACTGCTTGGCGATGTCGTCAACGACGGAGAAATCCAACTGCATCAGGCCATCCCCGCTGTCAATTCACGATGCTCCTCGTCCGGTGGCGCCAGCATCAGGAAATGGGTTTCGCCACGCGGCCGGAGGTAGAGGACGTAGTAGGCCAAGGCAAGCAGAACAGATGCGCCGGCGACGATGAGGTCGGCACGAACTTGCTGGCTGAGCACGGCGATCGACATGACGATCGCGACGATCGGCCAGAGCGGCCACAACGGCATCCGATACGGGCGGTCGAGGCCAGGGGTGCGAAGTCGGCTCACGAGGGCGGAGGCTGCGACGAGGATGAACTCTACGGCCAGTAGTGCACCGGTCCAGGTAGTCAACGTCGCGACGT
This sequence comes from Mycolicibacterium peregrinum, assembly GCF_001665785.1. Taxonomy (GTDB): domain Bacteria; phylum Actinomycetota; class Actinomycetes; order Mycobacteriales; family Mycobacteriaceae; genus Mycobacterium; species Mycobacterium peregrinum_A. Next base: position 162,607 of record NZ_LZSO01000017.1, on the reverse strand, counting down.
CTGAGCACAGGATCATGACCGCACCGCCGATCCCGACCAGAATCGTTGCCAGCCAGGGTGTTCCGTATTTCGGATGCACACCCCGCAGCGCCCGGCTGATCGGCTCGGGCCACGCCATGTCTCGGCCGGTGCTGAACAGGATTCGCGCGTAGTACGGCATCAACGCGATGACGGCGTTGAGTACGGCAACGGCGATACCGAGGCTTATCACGGTGTTGAAGGTGTCGCCGCCGATCGCGGTCAGCACGTACTGCCAGGGGTTGGCCGAGTTCGAGAGCTCGGCCAGCGAGGGCGCGGCGAGGGTGGCGGCCGCGACGGGGAATACTTCGCAGGCGACGGCGACACCCAGCGCGATGAACACGGCGCGGGCGACATTGTGGCGCGCGCTCACCGTCTCCTCGGAAAAGATCAGTGCACCCTGAAAACCGTTGTAGGCAAAGCTTCCCACCGCGATTCCCGCGATCAGTGCACTGAGGGTGAGCGGGCTCGCGATCCCGTGCGCGTCGATGACCTCAGGATGCAGCAGGGTGGTCACCGGTCGCTGCACTTTGATGAACCCAGCGACCGACACGAGCACCACTGCCAGGATCTCCACCACGAGCAGGACGGTCACGGCGATCGCATTGAGCCGAACACCGAACAGCGCGATCACGGCGCCGCCGATGATGATCACGGCACCGAGAACATTCGCGTCCACATTGACGACGACCCTCAGGTACTCCGCCATCCCGAGTGCGACCACCGCCGGGATGAGTACCGCCTGCACCGGTCCGGTGATGAACATCGAGACGAAACCCGGAGCGCGCCCCAGGATGCGGGCGATGAACGTGTAGTCACCACCGGCGATCGGATACGCCGCACCCAACTCCGCCCAGCAATAGGCCAGCGACAGGCCGAGCACCGCGGCGATGCAGAACGTCAGCGCAGCGCCGGTCCCGTTCAACCCGAAGAGCACCGGCGCGATGATGAACGCGCCCGTGGCCGGAGTAGTTGCGGAGACGACCAGTGAGGTGTTCTCCCACAGACTGAGGTCCCGTTTGAGTTCTTGCTTGTAGGCCTTGGGCCTGCCGGGCTGCGTTCCGCTCATTCGGCGCCTTTCTGATGGACACCTGGGTGGGCTCGCCGACGGTGCGGCGGTCCGGCTGATGGTCCGGACGGTGTGATCTTGGCGATACTTCGGAGCTATGTCAACAGTGATGACAACTATGTTGTCCCCATAGTTGACACCAGTTGCGTCGATCCGTGCGCTGCGCGTGCGATGCTGTGGACCGTGGACCGCAGCCGACGAGCCCAGGGATCGCCCACCCGTAGCGGTGCTGTTCGGCTGGACCGCGCCGTGATCCTGCGAGCAGCTCAGGAGATTTGTGACCGCGACGGTTTGAGTGCACTCACCTTGCGGCGGCTCGGCAACGAACTCGGAGTCGACGCCACGGCGATGTACCGGCACTTCCGGGACAAGGCCGAGCTGATCTCAGCTCTGATCGACGACCTGTTTCGGTTGGAAGTCGACGAGCCCGACCCACAGGGCCACTGGCGTGACAACCTCCGCAAACTGATGCTCCAGTGGTGGCAGATCTATCGCAGGCACGAGGGTCTGGCCGCGGCCATGGCCGGCCAGCCCGACGACGAGCCGCAACTGTTCCACCTCACCGAATGGACTGTCCGTGAGCTCATTCGTGCCGGCGTCAGCGAGAGCGAACTCGGCCTCTACCACCAGACCATCTATAACCACACAGTTGGAAACGGCTTGGTCGCCGCCTTGTCACCGTGGTTGACCGACATCGAGTTACGCGACGAGCAGCGCAGGCATTACGCCGCGCTGGATCCCCGTCGCTTTCCATCCTCAGCCAGCGTTGCCCCGACCATCTACCCGGACACGGCCGAGGTCTTCGAGTTCAGCGTGGAGGTCCTGCTCGACGCCATAGAGAAACGGGACCAGATCGCTACTCGGCGAGGCGACTGACGCGAACCTGTATCTACCCGCTCTTGCGACGGAATTCGCGGCGATTCTCCACGGGGCCGTGCGCCCGGGGTTGGTTGCGGCTGCCGTCCTTGCGCACGGCGCCCGCGGACGACTGCGCCTTCTTGCGCTCCAGGGCCTCCCGGAATTTGCGCTTGTTGTCGTCTTCCGGAGTCTCGTCAGCCATACGCGGCAGCGTAGCCCGACAACGACGCGATAGTCACGCGTATTACCGACGGCCCGGCGGCATCCCGTACACGTGGGTGATCGGCAGGGTCAGCAACACGCGGCGATCGTCGACCATGGCGCGCCGGTAATCGTCCCAGTCGGGATGCTCTCCGGCAATGTTGCGGTACAAGGCAATTAGCCCCTCGACCGTATCGTCGTCGGGCGAGGCGGCGGGCGGGGTGAGGATTGCATCGCCCTCGGCAACCGCATACGACCAGCCGTCGTCGGAGCTGACATGAATGGATGCCCGGGGATCACGCCGCAGGTTACGGGTCTTGGCCCGCGGCTCGGTGATGGACACCTGGATCTGCACTGCCCGCGGGTCGAAGTAGTAGGAGACATTCGACAGTTGCGGACGACCGTCCTGCTTGATCGTCGCGAGAACTCCCATCGAGTTGCCGCCGATCAAGGCCAAAAGCTTGTCGTCGAAAACCTGGCGCCCCATGTCACGAGCGTACGTCTTTACCATCGGTTCGATGAGTGTGATTGACGGCAACGCCCTCGACGGCGTCTCGGCGACGTCGCTGTGGACCCTGAGCAACCGCGGTCTCGAAGCCAGACGTTCCGACGGCGTGATCCGCGACCCGTGGGCCGTGGCCCTACGGGACTCGATCGACTACGACTACCGCAAGTTCGGTAGGCCCACCCAGGCCCATGCCCTGCGGGCCCGCACCTTCGACGTCGAGACCCGCGACTACCTCTCGACGCATCCAAAGGCCGCGGTGGTGGCATTGGCCGAGGGCCTGCAGACCAGCTTCTGGCGGCTCGATCAGGCCGGGGTGGCTGACGAATTGACCTGGTATTCAGTCGATCTACCGCCTGTGGTCGCGATCCGGGACAAACTATTGCCTCATGACGACCGCATCGTCGCCCTGGCCCAGTCGGCACTCGACCGCAGTTGGATGGATCACGTCGACGCCACCAACGGTGTGTTCATCACCGCAGAGGGCCTTTTGATGTACCTGGAACCCGACGACGTGCGCAGCCTGATCGCCGACTGCGCGGCACGGTTTCCCGGCGGGCGGATGGTGTTCGATTCGATCCCGCACTGGGTGAGCCGGCGCACCATCAAGGGTCTGCACCTGTCCGACCGCTACATCGCGCCACCGATGCCGTTCGCGCTGACCGCCGAAGAGGGCCTGGCCATGGCCGGGACGGGACCGGGAGCCATCGCCGGGGTCAGGTCGGCCCGGGACGTGCCCCTGCAGGCCGGGCGCGGCCTGTTCAAGCTGGCTGCCGAGCCGTGGCTGGACCGGATCGGCGCGATCCACCGCATCAGGCCGTCCATCACGGCACTGGACTTCTGACCCGAGGGATCGAGAAAGAGACGACTGTGCTGATTTCAGGACTGCATCGCCGGCGGTACCGGCGGGCGCTGATCGCGCTCACCGCTTTGCTCGTCGTCGGTGTCACGCCGTCCTGCGCGACCGAGGCGAAAACGGAAAAGAGGTCCGCTGCGGTCGCGGTGGTTCCCGAGGCCCTCACCCTGCACGACGTGACCGTCACCCGCGTCCACTACCGGTCCGACGCCAGCCCCACCCCCGGGTACCCCGACCAGAACTGGGCCGATCTCTACCTGCCCGCCGGCGCGCATGCGTTCAACTCGGTCCCGCTGGTGATACTCATCCACGGCGGCGGATGGCAGAGCACGATGGGCGCAGGGCTGTTCCAAGGATGGGCCCGAGAGCTCAGCCGCCGCGGCATGGCCGTCTACAACGTCGAGTACCGCAGGATGGGATCGGGCGGTGGGTGGCCGACCACCTTCGACGACGTGGCCGGCGCCATGGACTATGTCGCCGAGGTCGCCCTGCAGTATCCGCAACTGGCCATCGACGATGCGCTCGTCGTCGGCCACAGTGCCGGAGCTCAGTTGGCCGTATGGGCCAGTACCCGCCAGGATCTGCGCGGTGACGAGGTCGGATCCCGGCCTCGCTTCCGGCCGACCAGGGTCATCTCGCTGGCCGGTCCGCTCGACATGGTCTACGCCGCCGACCACGGCGACAACCGCATCATCGCGGTGCTCGGCGGCCGCCCAGCCCAGGTGCCACAGCGGTACGCCTCGGTCGATCCGATCCAGAACCTCGACCCGAACGTGCCGGTGATCGCGGTGCACGGAACCCTCGACACCGTTGTGGCACCGGCTAATTCGCAGCGCTATGTCGCAGCGCTCAAGAAACGCGGCGGCCGGGCCAGCGTCGAACTGCTCCCCGGTGAGAACCACACGTCGATCATGTCGACGCACTCCCCCAGCTTCCAGCGGGTGCTGCACCTCATCACCGCAACGTCGCACGCCGAACTGAACCAGCTGCCGGTGAAGTGACTGGCTAGGCTGAAGCGGTGACCCGCTACATCGCGTTCCTGCGCGGCGTCAACGTCGGAGGCGTCAATCTCAAGATGGCCGACGTGGCGAAAGCCATGGAGGCGGCCGGATTCACCGAGGTTCGGACGATTCTGGCAAGCGGAAATGTCTTGCTGGACAGCCCTTCCAAGGCCCCGAAGGTCCGCACCGCGGCCGAGAAGGCACTGCGCGACGCCTTCGGCTACGAGGCATGGGTGTTGGTCTACGACATCCCCACGCTGCAGAAAATCTCCGCCGGTTATCCGTTCGAGAGGGAAGTCCCCGACCACCACTCCTATGTCACGTTCGTCAGTGACGCCGACCTGCTCGACGAGCTCGCGGCGTTGCCCCCCGGCGACGACGAAAAGGTGCAGCGCGGCGACGGGGTGCTCTATTGGCAGGTGCCCCGAGCCGCGACACTCGGCAGCGCAATCGGCAAGACCATGGGCAAGAAGCGCTACAAATCTTGCACCACCACCAGAAATCTGCGGACCCTGGACAAGGTGCTGCGCTGAGGGTCACCTGCGCGCTCTTCGCAGCCACCCCAATCCTGCGCTCGTGCCGGCGGCGGGGCGGTACTCACAGCCCACCCAGCCGTCGTAACCGGTCTCGTCGATGACGGCGAGTAGATAGTCGATCGCCAGTTCTCCGCTGTCGGGTTCGTGCCGATCGGGGACTCCGGCGATCTGCAGGTGCCCGACGCGACCGGTCGGAATGTCAGACCGCAGCCGGACCGTCACGTCTCCCTCGGTGATCTGGCAGTGGTACAGGTCGAGTTGCACCTTGAGATTCGACGCCCCGATCCCGCCCACGATCCGGTGCGCCTCGTCCTGCCTGCTCAGCAGGTAGCCGGGCATGTCGCGCTGGTTGATCGGTTCGATCAGCACGTCGACGCCGCGGCCCGCCGCCTGATCGGCGGCCCAGGTGAGGTTGTGGCGGTACACCGCCAGCCGCTCCTCGCGCTCGGCACCGGTCGGGGCGAGGCCGGCCATCACGTGCACCCGTGGGCAATTCAGCGTCTCGGCGTATTCCAGTGCTCGGACGAAGCCGTCCCGGAACTCGGCCTCTCGGCCGGGCAGGGAGGCGGTGCCGCGTTCCCCGGCCGCGAAATCGCCGGGAGGGGAGTTGAACAACGCCTGCTCCAGGCCGCAGGCATCGAGGCGACCGCGCAGCTGGTCAGCCGGATACTCGTACGGGAACAGGAATTCCACCGCGGTGAACCCGTCGGCCGCCGCGGCGGCGAAGCGGTCGAGGAAGGCGTGTTCGGGGTACATCATGGAGAGATTGGCCGCGAAGCGTGGCACGGCGGACTCCTTCCAGCTGAACCGAATCACCGGTTGAGGTCATCTTTGCGCGTGCGGTCGACGGTGTTGGCACCGGCCGGCGGAACGCGGGTACATTCGCGCCATGACGGGTGGCTCAGAGAAGGTCAGCGGCAGTGCGCTCACCGGTGTCTCCGAGACGGCACTGCTGACCCTGCAGGTGCGCGCGCACGAGGCGCGCCGTCCGGACGGTCTGATCGACGATCCGGTGGCGGTGCAACTGGTCGACTCGATCGATTTTGATTTCGCCAAGTTCGGCTATACCCGCCGGCAGGACATGGCCCTGCGCTCACTGCTGTTCGACCGGATCACCGGCGACTATCTGCGCGAGCATCCGAAGGCCACGGTGGTGGCGTTGGCCGAGGGGCTCCAGACCAGCTTCTACCGCCTGGACGACGCCGGCTTGGGACATGAGTTCCAGTGGTTGTCAGTCGATTTGGAGCCGATGATCGAGCTCCGCAACAAGCTGCTACCCAAGCCCGACCGGGTCACACAATGCGCCCAGTCGGCACTGGACTTCAGCTGGATGGACCGCGTCGACACCGATCACGGCGTGTTCATCACCGCCGAGGGCCTGCTGATGTATCTGCAGCCCGAGGAGTCCATGTCACTGATCCGTGCCTGCGCGCAACGCTTTCCGGGCGGACAGATGATGTTCGACCTGCCTCCGGCGTTCTTCGCGTTTCTCACCCGCAAGGGGATGCCGACCTCGATGCGCTATCGGGTGCCGCCCATGCCGTTCAGCCTGTCGCCGGACGAGCTTGCCGATCTGGTCAACACCGTCCCCGGGGTGCGGACGGTGCGCGACCTGCCGATGCCGCCCGGCCGCGGCGCGATCTTCAACGCCCTGCTGCAGGCACAACACCTGTCGATCTTCGACCCCGTCCGCCCGGTGGTAGGTCTGCTGGAGTTCGGCTGAGGGCTACTGAGCCCACACGTCCTCGACGTAGCGATCTGAATTCACCAGATCAGCCAACCAGCGCGCCGCGGCGTCATCGTCGGCTCCGGTGAACCGGCGGTAGATGTCGCGGAACGCCCCGCGCACCGCGGGCGCCATCCTGGCCCCGTCGCCGCACACGTACACGTGGGCGTCCAGCGCCGAGTCGCCCAGCATCGCCCACACCTCGTGTGCGTCGGCGGTGATGCGATCCTGCACGTACCGGACCTCGTCGTCGGGCCGTCGCGAGAACGCCGGGCGCATTCGCACCACGCCCGCGCGTTCGGCCACCTCGAATTCGTCGCGGAACAGATAGTCGACGTCCGGGTGACGGACACCGAAGAAACACAGGGCCGACGTGTATGGTTCACCCGCGCCCATCGCCGCCAGCCGGTCCCCGACGAACCCCCGGAACGGGGCGACACCGGTTCCCGCGCCCACCAGGATGACGTTCTTCGCTGGCTCGGCGCCGGCCCGGAACGCCCGGCGCGCGCTGTCGACGCGCATCCGGATCTGTTGTCCCGGTACCGCATCGGCGAGATAACTCGACGACACGCCGCGGAACACGCCGTAGCCGGAACGAGCCGGACCTTCGAGCACGCTGACCACCAGTTCGACCTCATGCGGCACCCGGCGGGCCGACGAGGCGATCGAGTAGTGCCGGGGCGCCATCGGCTCGAACAGCTCCAGCAGCTCGGACCGGGACAGTTCGGTCGCCGGGAACTCGGCCAGACATTCGGTGACACACATGGCCCGGGCCTCGGGATGCTCGGCAAGTTCGTTGAGAGCCGCACGCTCGGGCGGGCACGGGTTGGCCGCCGCCAGGCGCAACAGCTGACTGCGGCTGGCAGGTTTGCGGAGCTCGATGAAATGGGTCAGCAGTTCCCGCACACTTACTTCACGGTCGATCGCGATGGCACGGCGGGTACTGCGTCGAGGATTGACCGAGATCCGGCGGTCGAGCCGGAGTTCCAGCAGCTCGGCGACCTCGTCGACGCTTTCGGGACTGTTGTCCGGCAAGACCGTGAGGTGATCACCGGTCAGGTAGTCGACGTCATCGGGCAGCGCTATCCGGACAAGTCGCTTGGCATTTCCCATCTGGTCGTCGGAGCCGACCAGGGCGACGTTGTCCAGCACCGTGGCCGGTTGCACCTCGAAACGCGCATCGATCGCCGACGTCACCGGACCGTCGATGGCACGCAATTCGTACAGGGGTTCATCGTCAGTCGCGTCGGCGGGCTCCCGCTCGCCGTCGGTGGGGGCCAGAGCGGCCCAGAGCACGGCGGAGAAGTCTTCGACGGCCGCGGCGAAATCGCCCGATGTGTCCGCCTCGCCGCGCGGAATGAGCGGTGGACCAACCAGTTCCGACAGACGCTGATCGATGTGCTTCGGAATGGTCTGATAGGTCTCGGCCCAGTTCCGGTCTCCGATCCCGAGGATCGCGTACGGAATCGCCGGTTGCGCCTGCGTGTCCGGATCGTCCAGCCATTCGACGAATCGCCGCGCGTCGTCGGTGGGTTGCCCGTTGTACGACGCGGCGACCACCACCAGCGCTCCCTCCGGCGGCAGCGCTCCGGCCGCTGTGTCGAGCGCGGCCACCGTGGTCTGGTAACCGAGGTCGGTGGCCTCATCGGCCAGCTGCTGTGCCAGCGATCGGCAGTTGCCGAGGTTGGATCCGTGCAGCACAGTCACTTTCGATCCTGGTGCGGCCGCTGCGCGTGGACGTGCCGCCGACGCTGCCTCCGGTACGGGGGCCGCGGCGTGCTGACGTTCCGGCGGTGTCCGCCGCACCAGGTCGAGGTGGAATCCGATCGGTTTGCGCAACAGATCGCTGTGAGTGCGCAGCTGGTAGTGGTAAACGTCGAGGAAGCGGTACCGGTGCACCAGCGTGGCCAGCGCCATGGTCGCCTCGTGCAACGCGAACTGCCGGCCGATGCAGGACCGGGCTCCGGTGCCGAACGGCTTGAACAGGTTGACCGGCCGCTTCGCGGTGCGATCGGCGGCGAACCGGTCCGGGTCGAAGATGTCGACGTTGTCGCCCCATTCGGGCTGCCGGTGCAGTGCGGCCGTCGTCACGGTCACGACCTCACCCTTGTGTACCGGATACCGTCCGCCGATAACGGTGTCCGCCAATGCTATTCGGTCGAACTCGCGGACCGGCGGGGACAGCCGCAGCGTTTCGTCGACGATCTGCCGGATGTAGGTGAACTTACCGATCTCGTCGAAGGCGGGCACATGCTCATCGTCGGACCCGAACACCGTGTCCACCTCGAGGCGAGCCCGGTCCAGCACTGCCGGGTTCTTGACGATGCTGTACAGCGCGGTCGGCATCAGGGTCGATGTGGTGTCCTGTCCCGCGATCATGAACGTCATGATCTGGTTGCGCACGAGGGCATAGTCGAGCGGCGGGGTTCCGTCTGCTGCCGGGCGCAGCATCAGGGCAAGCAGATCGTCGATCTCGACCACACCGGCGCGGTGCCCGGCGATCAGGTCGTCGACGAAGCTGAACAGCTTGTCCCGCTCGGTCGAAAACACCTGTGCGTCACCGCCACCCGGGGCAATGATCTGCTCCAGCGCGGCGGCGAAGCTGGCGGGGATCTCGGCCAGCCGGTCCTGGTGATACGAGTCGAATCGCGCCCCGAATCCGGCCAGCCCGACGGTGTCCATGGCGAGCTTGGCCAGGTCCCCTGCGACATCGACCGAGTGGTGTCCCGCTGCGTTGTCCCACAGTGCGATGAGCTGACGGTTGATGTCGAGCATCGCCGGGTGGTAACGGCGCAGGCCGCTGAAGCTGAACCCTGGGATCAGAACGTCATGCGCCTGCTGCCACCCGTCTTCACCCGGATAGGCGGTGAACAGGCCGTTGCCTGCCAGCACCCGGAATCGGTCCAGACGATCGGTGACACCCTTCGCGAAGCGAGTCTCATCGCACAGCTCCTCGACCAATGCCAACGAGCACGCGTAAAGCCGCCGGCTGCCACCGAAGTCGGCGTAGTACAGCGGCCCGAACTGCTCGGCGAGCAGGTCCGCGGGGAGCGCGTAGGGCCGGCCCGGAACCGGCCCGTGCGGTAGTTCCATCCCGACGGCCGAGGGCACACCGTCGATCTCGGGCGGCACCGCCGGTGAGAACGTCTCCATGGGCGCGAGCTTAGCCACGCAACGTGTGCTGCCCCTGGGAATCAACCTCAGAGAACGAGTTGACGCGAGCGGTCCGGATCATCGGCCGTCCGGCGGGACACGAACCGCAGCGCGGAATCCTCGACGGGTCCGTTGCGCAACGTCTCGGCATCCAGCGTGTAGTTCATGGTCATCTGCCACGGTCCGTCGACGCCCTGGCGGGGAATCTCGTCGATGGCACGCTGCACGTACCCGGCCCCGAAGTCCAGGAGCGGGCGGGTCTGACCACCGGCGAACTCCGGTCGGACAACGTCGAAACCGTTGTCGTCCATGTGCTTCAACAGCCGGCAGAAGTGCTCGCAGAGCAGTCCGACCTTGAGCGTCCATGACGAGTTGGTGTAACCGAAGGCGAAGGCGAAGTTCGGCACGCCCGAGAGCATGATGCCCTTGTAGGCGACCGTGCCGGCGAGGTCCACCGGCGCGCCATCGACGGTCAGCGACATCCCGCCGAACAGCTGGATGTTGAGACCTGTTGCGGTGACGATGATGTCGGCGTCGAGCTCACGGCCGGACTCCAGCAGGATTCCGTTCTCGGTGAACGTCGCGATGCGGTCGGTGACCACCGAGGCGCTGCCGTTGCTGATGGCCTCGAACAGGTCGCCGTCGGGTACGGCGCACAGCCGCTGGTCCCACGGGTTGTACTGGGGCGCGAAGTGCTCCTCGACGGGGTATCCCTTGGGCAGTTTGGCGGCGTTGATCTTCTGGATCAGCCAGCGCGCCGCGGTCGGGTACTTCTGGCACAGCACGTAGACGGAGCGCTGTTTGATGATGTTCTTGCGGCGGGCCGCGGCATAGCCCAGACGATCGCCCAGCAGCCGCCTCGCGGTGTTCGCGAAGGCGTCCTTGGCCGGAACCGGAAGCACGTAGGTGGGCGAGCGCTGCAGCATCGTGACGTGCCCGGCAGTCGGCGCCATCGACGGCACCAGCGTCACCGCGGTGGCACCGCTGCCGATTACGACGACCTTCTTGCCGGTGTAGTCGAGATCCTCGGGCCAGTGCTGAGGATGCACGATACGTCCGGCGAACCGGTCCTGACCTTCGAAGGCCGGGGTGTAGCCCTGGTCGTAGCGGTAGTACCCGCCACCACAGAACACCCAGTTCGCCGAGATCTGCACGAGTTCGGGATCCGCACCGTCACCGCCGGTCCGCTCGATGTCCACGGTCCAGGTGGCCGTCGCGGAGTCCCAGGCCGCGCCGAGCACCTTGTGCTGGAACCGGATGTGGCGGTCGATGCCGTTCTCCGACACCGTCTCGCGCAGGTAGGCCAGGATCTTGTCGGCGGTCGCGATGGCGTGCTCGTCGCGCCACGGTTTGAATTCGTACCCGAAGGTGTGCAGGTCGGAGTCCGACCGAATGCCTGGGTAACGGAACAGGTCCCACGTGCCGCCGGTGGCGCCCCGGGCCTCCAGGATCGTGTAGCTGCGGCCCGGGTGTTCGCGCTGCAGATAGTAGGCGGCACCGATGCCGGAGATCCCGGCGCCGATGATGAGTACGTCGACGTGTTCGGTGTGGTTCATGTCTCAATGGTTGCGGTCAGCCGACTGCCACCCAAGGGCGGAAGTCCCAAAATTCAGCTATCCGATGGTGCACTTTGCACCAGCGATCTACGCTGGGGTGATGGCGTGGAAGCCACCGTCACCGCGGGTGCAGGACCTGATCCGGCAATGCGCACAGATAGTGCTCAACCCCCGCCAGGAATGGCTCGACGAATTCGATTCCGCCGTACTGGCCGCCAGCCCGGCAATCGCGTCCGACCCGGAGCTCGCCGGCGCGGTCGTCCGCAGTAACCACGCCAACCTGTTCTTCTGGGGCACGGCGAATGTGCGCGACCCGGGCGCTCCGGTGCCGCCGAACACCGGTCCGGAGCCGCTGAGCATCGCGCGGGAACTGGTGCGCCGCGGGGTCAGCGCGTTCCCCCTCGATGCGTACCGGGTCGGCGAGGGGGTGGCGTGGCGCCGGCTCATGGAGATCGCCTTCGATCTCACGTCCGACCCCGGCGAGCTGCACGAGATGCTCGACGTGTGCTCGCAGTCCATCAGTGCATTCGTCGACGCCACCCTGGCCGGCATCGCCGCCCAGATCGATCTGGAACGCGACGACCTGACCCGCGGCACCCACGCCGAGCGGCGCGAGACCGTCGCACTCCTGCTGGAGGGCGCCCCGATCCCCCGACAGCGCGCCGAGGCGCGCCTGGGTCACGCGCTCACGGGAACGCACACCGCGGCGGTGATCTGGAGCGAGGACCCGGCGGGCGACCTGTCCGGATTGGACCGGGCCGCTGAGGCATTCGGCCAGGACTGCGGCGATCCGCGGCCGTTGAGCGTGCTGGCCAGCACCGCCACCCGCTGGGTGTGGGCCGCAGGTGGCGCCGACATCCAGCACGGCTTCCTGGCACTCACCCGCGTCGCCGCAGAGTGGGACGGCGTCCGGATCGCCATCGGCCCGCCGTCCGACGGTCTGGATGGATTCCGGCGCAGCCACTTCGACGCGATCACCACACAGCAGATGATGGCCCGGCTGCACTCCACACAGCAGATCGCACGGTTCGCCGACGTGGAACTCGTCGCCCTGGCCACCGTCGACCCCGATCGCGCCGCCGAGTTCGTCAGCCGCAATCTCGGCGAACTCGAAACCGCCGACCTCGAATTACACGAAACGGTAAGGGTATTCGTCGACGAACAGTGCAACGCCTCACGCGCCGCAGCACGGTTGTACCTCCACCGCAACACGCTGCTGCGACGATTGGTCCGCGCCGACGAGCTCCTGCCCCGCCCGCTTACCGAAAACAGTGTCGCGGTAGCCGTCGCCCTGGATGTGCACCGCTGGCACGGCATTCGGACCGGCTGAGCGCCAGCGCGGATCAGTCGAACGCGCTGTCCAGATAACGCAGGGCGTCGGCCTTGCCGATCCCCAGCGCACGGGCCGCCTCGACGAACGAATGCGCGGCTGCGGCCATCGCGGCATCGGCCGGATCGGCCCGTGCGACGAAAGTGCCGTACCGCCCCCGGGTCTCCAACACCCCCGCCGATTCCAACTCGCGATAAGCCCTGGCCACGGTGTTCACCGCCAGCCCGACCTTCCCTGCCAGCTCACGCACCGTCGGCAACCGGGTACCCGGCGACAGGCGCCCCTGCCGGATGCCCTCGATAATCTGGATCCGGAGTTGATCGAACAGCGGTTTTTCCGCGCTCGAATCAATCAGAACCCAATCCCCCAACTCAACCACGTGCTCAAGTATCACCCAAACCGACTACGTTGGTGATGTGCAAGTGACTGTCCTCAGTGGTGCCGGGATCTCGGCGGAGAGCGGTGTACCTACGTTCCGCGACGTCGAAACGGGCCTGTGGGCAAAGGTGGACCCCTACGAGATCTCCAGCATCGAAGGTTGGCAGCGGCACCCGGAGAAAGTCTGGGCCTGGTACCTGTGGCGGCACTACATGATGTCCCACGTCCAGCCCAACGACGGACATCGGGCCGTGGCCGCCTGGCAGGACTTCGCCGACGTCCACGTCATCACCCAGAACGTCGACAACCTGCACGAGCGCGCCGGCAGTACGAACGTCTACCACCTGCACGGAAATTTGTTCGAGTTCCGTTGCGATGCATGTGGTTCGAAGTTCGAGGGCAACCTGCCCGAGATGCCTGAGCCGGTCGAGACGATCGAACCTCCGGTCTGCCCGTGCGGCGGCCTGATCCGGCCGAGCGTGGTGTGGTTCGGCGAGCCACTGCCCGACGATGCCTGGCAACGGTCAGTGCTGGCGGTCAGCAGCGCCGATGTGGTGATCGTGGTGGGCACCAGCTCGATCGTCTATCCCGCGGCGGGCCTGGCCGAAGCCGCCGTCGCCGCAGGCACCGTGGTGGTCGAGGTCAATCCGGAACGCACCCCGCTCTCGGACAGCGCGACGCTCTCGCTGCGCGAGACCGCGGCGGGCTCCCTGCCGAACCTGCTGCAGCGGTTGCCCGCACTGCTCGGCCGAGTGTCCTGAGCTACGTGGCTCGCAGTTCGTCTGCGGCGGCACGTAACGCGGCCACCACTGCTCGCACCGGCTCAGTGGGATCCGGGTTGGTCAGCGCCACAGTCTGGCGGCCCAGCCAGTTCGGATCATCGACGGTCACCACCGTCACACCGGCCGGCACGGACGGTGCGGCAAGCGCAGGAAGCAGGCAGACGCCCAGCCCGGCAGCCACTAGCCCGAGCCGAGCCGGCCAACTGCGCACCCGATAACGGATCAGTGGGTCGACCAGCGTCGGCCAGGCCGCGAACTGCGGATCACCCGGGGTGCCGGTTCCGGCGATCCATGCCTCGTCGACCAGGTCGCGTACCGACACCTCCGGGCGCGACGCCAGCCTGTGGTCATGTGCGACGGCCACACAGAGATCCCCGATAGAGATCGGATATCGGCGCAATCCGTCGAGGTCGTAGTCCGGCAGCCCGGCACCGATCCCGATCACCGCCACGCCGAGGCGACCTGCGCGCAGATCGCGGAGCAGTCCGGGGGTGGATTCTTCGGTCAGCGTCACGACCAACCCCGGATGAGCAACGGTGAGATGCGCGACCGCACCGGGGATCAACACGGACATGGCTGCCGGGAACGCCCCCAGCGCCACCTTCCCGGCGAGCCGGTCGCCCAGTGCCTCGAGGTCGCGGTGCAGGACCGCGATCCCGCCGAGGATGCGGGCGGCGTGCTCGGCGACGACCGCGCCGGCGGGTGTGACACTGACCCCGCGGACCTCCCTGACGAACAGCGTGTAGCCGGCCGCGGACTCCATCGCCGCTACCTGCCGGGAGATTGCGGGCTGGGTGAATCCCAGTGAATGTGCCGCAGCAGTAAAGGATCCCAACAACGCGACCTCGCGGCAGATCCGCAAACCCTCCAAAGTGATGCCGGTCATGCCTCACCCTACCCATAACGATCAGTTATGGGTATTCATCGAAACCATCATGGACAGCATGGATTGGGCCGCTTCCGCTCGTGGTTGCAATCGAGGTGAACACCGAAGGAAGGACTGACATGAACAAGACCTGGCTCATCACCGGAGCTTCCCGGGGGATGGGGCGCGAGCTCGTTGAACAACTACTGGAACGCGGCGACCGGGTGGCGGCCACCCTTCGCCGTCCCGACCAACTCGATGATCTGGCTCGGCAGCACGGAGATCGCCTCTGGCGGCATGCGCTCGACGTCACCGACACTGCTGCACTGCGCGATGTGGTGGCCGAGGCGTTCGGCGCACATGACCGGATCGACGTCGTGGTCTCCAACGCCGGTTACGGGGTATTCGCCCCAGCCGAGGACCTCAACGACGATCAGATCGACCAGATCGTCGCGACGAACCTGACCGGCTCGGTTCAGCTGGCCAGGGCGGTGATACCGCACCTGCGAAAGCAGCACGGCGGGCTGCTGATGCAGATGTCGAGCATGGGTGGGCACGTAACGTTCCCCGGCTTCTCGCTGTATCACCTGACCAAATGGGGCATCGAAGGTTTCTACGACGCATTGTCGACCGAGATCGAAGCGTTCGGCATCCACACCACACTCATCGAACCCGGCGTGGTGCGCACCGGATTCTTCGATGCCGCAACCCGAGTCGCACCCAGCACGCCGTACCAGGGCGGGCCGGCCGACCGGGCGCCGCTGACAGTCGAGGAAATGCCGGTCAGCCCTGAGCGCACGGTCGCCGCGATCCTGCGGGCCGCGGACTCCGATGCACCGCCGCGGCGCCTGGTGCTGGGCTCCGACGCGTGGGCGCTGATGACCGAGGCACTCACGCTGCGGTTGACCGAGGTATCCGCGCAGCAGGACAACGCAGCCTCGGCTGACTTCGAACCCGCGACATCAGCTACGCCGGCCTGACCGCACGCCCGATCGCAAACTCCGTCACCGGCAGCGGCACCCAGGCCGGCATCGCCATCTCACGGTGAGCCGTCTCAACCTGGAATCCACTGTTTGCGATCGCCTGCTCGGTGTGCCGGTGGGTGTGGCAATTGCCGAACAGCCGCGGCCACACGGTGGCATCGGCCACGCGCTGCATCCCGGCCCGCCAGCCGTTGCCGGCGACATGCTCCAGGTACCGCAGTTCCCCACCCGGCCGGACAACCGAAAACAACTGGCGCAGCACCGTATCGGGATGTTCGATCGAGCACAGCACCAGTGAGCAGACCACGGCGTCGAATGGCTCTGCGCTGCTGAACTTCTCGGCGGTGTCACTGGTGACGGTCACCGGCACCGGGGCCTGCGTCGCCGCGCTGCGGGCCACTTCGGCAAGGTGGCGTTCGGGTTCGATGGCGACCACCTCGGTCACCGTCGACGGATAGAAGGCAAAGTTCGTCCCGGTGCCTGCACCGATCTCCAGCACTCGCCCACTGAGTCCGGCGAGGTTGTCACCGCGAAGTCGGCGCAGCGCCTTGGGCTCCGAACTCGACAGCGTCTTCCACACGCGGGCGAAGAACGGATTGTCTACGGTCTTGTCAGTCACGGCTTCTACCCTTCTTCGGCGCCTTCGTCGGCGTGTTCACCGGCCAAGCCCTGCAACCTTGCGATCGCCTCGGCAGGTGCGAGGTCAGGTCCGATGATCCCCGAGACGATCTGACCGGTGGACACCGCACGCAGCACGCGGTCGGTGAACGCCTCGACATCCCCCCAGGGCAGATACGGCTTGGAGATCAGGATCGCGGCAACCCCGTGCGCCGCGGTCCACAGTTCCAGCGCCAGCATCGTGGGATCGCCGGGCGGATACACACCCTCCGCGATCAGCGCCTCCATGGCAGCGCGCATGTGTTGGAACGCAGAGCTGTTGAGCGCGACGTCGACGTCACTGCCGGGCCTGCCCTCACCCATCGTGGCCAGCCGGTACAACTCGGGTGTGCGTCTCGCGAAGTTCACGTAGGCGTGTCCCTGCGCGCGCAGCACCTCGATGGTCGAGGTGTGATCGGTGGCGGCGCGCTGCATCTCCTCGTCGAGTTTCTCGAAATACCGCGAGCACACCGCATCCAGGAGCGTGTCCTTGTCCTCGAAATGCAGGTAGATCGACGGCGGTGTGACCCCGACCCGCTGAGCCACCGACCTGATCGAGACGGCCTTGGCGTGACCGGTTTCCAGCAGCAGTTCAGTTGTGGCGTCGAGGATTTCATCGCGCAGGAGCTCCCCGGAACCACGAGGGGCACGGCGCCGCCTGCGCGATTGGATGACCACGTTAACCAGCGTCCTTCACGCAGGCATCGGCCGGCTCACGCTTGTCCCGATCCGCGGGAGCGTCACCGCCTCCGCTGGGGTCCGGCTCATCCGGGCCCGACTCACTGATCCCGATTCGCTTGTGCAGCCGGGCCAACGGTGCGGGCGCCCACCAGTTCCACTGCCCCATCAGGTGCATGAAGGCCGGCACCAACAACATGCGCACCAACGTGGCGTCGACTAGTACCGCAATGGTCAGGCCGAGGCCGAACATCCGCATGAAGGCGACCTGAGCGGCGATCAGCGCTGCGAACGAGATCGACATCAGCAGTGCCGCGGCTGTCACCACCCGACCGGTGCGGGCCAGCCCGAGCGCGACGCTCTCGTCATTGCGTTCGCGCGGGGACATTTCGGTGCCGTCGGGGCGGGTCTGGCCGGATTCGAGCCAGTATTCGCGGATCCGCGAGACCAGGAACACCTCGTAGTCCATCGACAACCCGAATGCGATGCAGAACAACAACACCGGCAGGTTGGCCACCAAGGTGCCCGTCGATGTGGTGCCGAGCGCGCCGAGGTGCCCGTCTTGGAATATCCACACCAACGCGCCGAACGCCGCCGACAGCGACAACACGTTCAGCACCAACGCTTTCAGTGGAAGCACCACGCTGCCGGTGAGCAGGAACAGCAGCACGAAAGTGATCGCGGCGATGATGCCGAGCACCAACGGCAACCGGGAGGTGATCGCGTGCGAGCTGTCTCGGTTCACCTGCGCCATACCGGTGAACTGCACCTCGGCCGGCGCAGACACTGCACGCAGGGCGTCGAGCTGGGCTTCCGAGGCATCACTGAACAGCGGCACATGGCTTCCGACAGTGAGATACGCACTGCCCCCGGCTATTCCGGTTCCCGACGTCGGCGGTCCGACCCGGCGCCCGTCGACGAAGGTGCCCCCTGGCGCGGACACGGAAACCCCGTCGGCGGCGCGGGACAGATCGCCGGCATAGCGGTCGAGCTCGGCGGGTGCCAGACGGGTCACGTCGGGCAACACCACGGTGACGGCGGTGGACGAGTCGACGGCGAAGTCGTTGCGCAGTTCGTCGCCGAGTTGACGGGACGAGGCCGACGACGGCAGCACCCGGTCGTCGGGGAATCCCCATTTGATGCCGAGGAACGGCGCGCCCAGCATGAGCAGCAGCGCGATCACGGCGAGTCCGACCGGAACCGACCGGCGCATGACGCGCTTGGTCATGCGGTACCAGAACGTCTGCTCCACGGGCTTACGCACGGGCTCGGGCCGGCTCAGGACGCGGCGGATGAATCGGCGTACGTCGTAGGCGTCCAGGCGGTCACCCAGCAGTGCGATGGCGGCCGGCGCCACCACGATGGCCGCGAACGCCGCGAGCGCCACCACCGCGATGCCCGCGTACGCGAAGGACTTGAGGAAGTACATCGGGAACAACACCATCGCCACCATCGACAGCGCCACCGTCATCGCCGAGAACAGCACCGTGCGTCCGGCCGTCACCATCGTGCGCACCAACGCCCGGTCGGGGTCGACGCCCTCGGCGAGTTCGTCGCGGTAGCGGCTGACGATCAGCAGTGTGTAGTCGATGGCCAACGCCAGGCCCATGGCGACGGTGAGGTTGAGCGCGAAGATCGAGACGTCGGTGACCATGGTGAACCCGCGCAGCACCGCCAGCGATCCCAGGATGGCGAAGCCCCCGACGGCCAGCGGCAATGCCGCGGCGAGCAATCCACCGAACACCCACACCAGGACCAGGAAGCTCAACGGGATCGCGATGGATTCCATCATCAAGAGGTCTTTTTCGCTCTGCCCGTTGATCTGGACATAGATCATCGCCTCGCCGCCGGCGCGCACCGTCACGCCGTCGCGGTCGTGCACGAGTTGGTCGGTGAGCTCCTTGGCGTGTTTCTGTGCACCGCTCTCCCCGCCGGTGATGCCGGCCAGGATCAGCCCGGTCTTGCCGTCCTTGCTGATCAGCGTGGCTGCCGCCGGTGCGGGCACGGTCCATGCCGAGCTGACCTCGGTCACGAAGGGCGATGCTTTGAGCTGGGCGGCGATGTCCGCGCCTACGGCTCGTGCGCCCGGGCTCTGGGCGCCGGCGTTGTCGTCGGTGACGCTGATGACCAACTGCATGTCGCCGCGGGCGAATTTGTCCGACAGCAGCTGCGCGGCCCGTGCCGATTCCGACGTCGGGTCCTGGAATCCGCCGGCTGACAGGCTCTGGGCGACCGGAATGCCGAAGATGCCTGCGGCGACCATCGCCAGTGCCGCCACGACGAGAACCCGCCTCGGCGCGGCGAGGGCCAGATGGGCGATTCGGTGCAGCACTGCGTGTCCTTCCGCCGATGAATACCGCTGTTAAGTTAACAACGGTAAGTTTCCAGCGTCAACGTGGGTCTCGCTCTACACACGGCGACCGGCACCGAAGAGTTCAACTCCCCCGTGCGATGAATTCGGCGGCCTCCGTGCGTCTAATAGGGCATGACGATCACCAGCGACTCCGGAACCACGACTACCGGCATGACCGACACCGGATTGCTCATCCTGCGCATCGCCACCGGCGCGACCATGCTGCAGGCCGGCCTGATCAAGGCCTTCGACTTCGGCACCGCCGTCGAATTCATGGAATCCACCGGTTGGCGGTTACCCGCATTCGGCGCGTTCATGGTCACGGCCGCCGAAACCCTCGGCGGCATCGGCCTGCTCCTGGGCATCCTCACCCCGTTGGCCGCCTGCGCGGTGATCGGTGCGATGGTCGACGCCTGGGCCGTGAACGTCTCGGCCGACGCCTTCTGGTCCCAGCCGTTCAACGTTCCGTTCCTGGCCGCATTCGCCGCCGTAGCACTGCTGTTCACCGGCGCCGGCGCGTTCTCGGTCGATCACCGGGTGTTCGGCCGCTCCCGGGTATCGGCCCGGGCTGCGGTGGGCCTGTTGGTGATCGGCGTCGTCGTCGCGGTGGTGACCTGGGTCGCGCTGAACCCCAGCAATCCGATCCACTTCACCAAGCCAGGTGCCTGATCACATTTTCGCGGCGCAGCCGCCACGCCCGCCCCCGCGGTCTCACGGTGCAACCACGCACGCCCGCCGGGGCTACTCGCCAGAAACCTACCCAAAAGTAGGATTGCCACCATTTTCCGAACCGTGACTCAATGATTCCTTAATAGTGACCCATACGCTCAGTGTCATGTGGATCGACGACACCAGTGCAGATGTCATCAAGGTCGACTTCGAGGCCCTCTACCACGGCGATTTCCTCGTCGAGGGCGACACCTCGGAGCAGTTTGACGACTACCAAGAGCTGCCCACCGCAGTATGAGAAAACGCGCGCCTCACGGCGCGCGTTTCCCATGTTGAGTTTGCCCGTTACGGGCCGCAGTCCTCGTCTCAGGCGAGGACTGCTTCTTTCTCCGGCTCGGCTTCGTCCGCGCCGATCATGTTCGCCAGGCGCCCACTGATCAGCTCCTCGGCGTCGGCCACCATCCGCGAGACGAGTTCGCCGCAGGTGGGGATGTCGTTGATCAGGCCCATCGAGGTTCCGACCGACCAGATGCCCGCGTCGAGATCACCGATCTCATAGACCTTCACGCCGCGTTTGCCTGCCACCAGATCCTTGACGTCCTCGAACTGGCCGCCATCTTTGAGGATCTGCACCACTTCACGCGAGACCGTGTTGCTCGCCACCCGCGCGGTGTTGCCCAGGCTGCGGAAGATCAGCTCGGTGTCGAGCTCGGTGCCCGCCACGATCGCTTCCTTGACCTTCTGATGGATCGCCGACTCCGCGGTGCACATGAACCGCGAACCCATGTTGATGCCGTCGGCGCCCAGCGCCAGTGCGGCCACCAGACCACGTGCATCGGCGAAACCGCCCGAGGCGATCATCGGGATGTCGATCTTGGCCGATGCCGCCGGGATGAGCACCAGGCCCGGGATGTCGTCCTCGCCGGGGTGACCGGCGCACTCGAACCCGTCGATGCTGATGCCGTCCACACCCAGGCTCTGGGCCTTCACAGCGTGGCGCACCGAGGTGCACTTGTGCAGCACCTTGATGCCGTTGTCGTGGAACATCGGCAGGTGCGGCGCCGGGTTGGAGCCCGCGGTCTCGACGATCTTGATGCCGGAGTCGACGATCACCTGGCGGTACTCGTCGTATGGCGGCGGGTTGATCGTCGGCAGGATCGTCAGGTTCACCCCGAACGGCTTGTCTGTCAGATCCCGAGTGCGAGCGATCTCCTTCGCCAGATCAGCCGGGGTGGGCTGGGTGAGCGCGGTGATGAAACCCAACGCACCCGCATTGGCCACGGCCGCAACGAGTTCGGCGCGGCCGACCCACTGCATGCCACCCTGCACGATGGGGTGCTCGACCCCGAACGTCTCGGTGAACTTCGTCTTCAATGCCATATCAGTCCTTAATTACCGGGGAGCCATGCGGATAGCACCGTCGAGGCGGATGACCTCGCCGTTGAGCATCGGGTTCTCGATGATGTGCACGGCCAGGGCGCCGTACTCGTCGGGATCGCCGAGGCGGGCCGGGTGGGGCACCTGCTGGCCCAGCGAGCGCTGCGCTTCCTCGGGCAGCGAGCCCAGCAGCGGGGTCTTGAACAGACCCGGCGCGATGGTGCAGACCCGGATCAGTTCACGCGAGAGGTCGCGCGCGATGGGCAGGGTCATGCCGACCACGCCGCCCTTGGACGCCGAGTAGGCGGCCTGCCCGATCTGACCGTCGAACGCCGCCACCGAGGCGGTGTTGATGATGACGCCGCGCTCTTCATTCTTGAGGGGCTCCGTCTTGGCGATCCGCTCGGCCGACAGCCGGATCACGTTGAACGTGCCGATCAGGTTGACCTCGACCACCTTGCGGAAGCCGTCGAGCGGGAACGCACCGTTCTTGCTCAGAGTCTTGATGGCGTTGCCGATGCCCGCGCAGTTGACGTTGATCCGCACCGGGCCAAGCGATTCCGCGACGTCGAGCGCCTCGGTCACGCCCGCCTCGTCGGTCACGTCGGTGGCGACGAACCTGGCCCGATCACCCAGTTCGGCCACCACCTCTTCACCCTTGAGGTCGATCACCACCACCTGGGCACCCGCATCCAGCAGGCGCTTTGTGGTGGCCAATCCGAGGCCGGAGGCACCGCCGGTGACAACGGCTACCGCGTCCTTGATCTCCATGTACCGCATTCCTTTCCGGCCGGCGTTCCCACCGACCCCTATGGTCGAACCAAACAGTGGTTGGACTAAACCCAGTCCCGCAGAACAGCTTCCGTGTCGGCGCCGCGCGGGCCCGGTGGCGTCGGCACCGCCGGGACGCTGCGGGAGAACCGCGGCGCCGGCATCGGCTGCAGGTTGCCGCCTTCGTCGAAGAACGTGTTGCGCTCGGCGATGTGCGGTTCGGTGAGCACCTCGGCGAAGGACAGCACCGGAGCCGCACACGCGTCGGTACCGGCGAACACCTTGGCCCAGTGATCCCGGTCGTGCGCGGCGAATGCCTTGGTGAACGCCTCGCGCAGCTCGGGCCACCGCGCCATGTCGTTCTGGTCCGGAAGATCGGCGTCATCCAGACCCAGGCCCTTGAGCATCTCGGCGTAGAACTGCGGCTCGATCGCCCCGATCGACATGTACTTGCCGTCGGCGGTCTCGTAGGTGTCGTAGTACGGAGCACCGGTGTCGAGCATGTTGGTGCCGCGCTCGTCGGACCACAGACCCTGGCTGCGGAAGCTCCACATCATCTGCATCAGCACGCTGGACCCGTCGATCATCGCGGCATCGATCACCTGCCCCTTGCCCGAGGTCTGCCGCTCGAACAGGGCCGAGAGGATGCCGACGAGCAGGAACATCGACCCGCCACCGAAATCACCGGCCAGGTTCAGCGGCGGCACCGGCCGCTCGCCCTTGCGCCCGACGGCGTGCAGCAGACCGTTCAGCGAGATGTAGTTGATGTCGTGGCCGGCCTGCAGGGCCCGCGGACCTTCCTGGCCCCAGCCCGTCATCCGGGCATAGATCAGCCGTTCGTTGACCTCGGCGCAGTCCTCGGGTCCCAGCCCCAGACGCTCGGTGACACCGGGACGGAAACCCTCGATCAGGACGTCGGCCTTCCCGATGAGCTTGAGCACCAGCTCGCGGCCCTCGTCGCTCTTCATGTCCGCGGCCACCGACCGGCGGTTGCGCAACATGGTGTCGGCGCTGGGCGTACCGGAGCCTTTCCCGGGCCGTTCGATCCGCACCACGTCGGCACCCAGATCGCCGAGGATCATTGCCGCGTGCGGGCCAGGGCCGATGCCCGCCAACTCGACAACGCGCAAACCTTGCAGTGGTCCAGCCATGCTCTTTCGCCCCTTCGCGTGTGGGTCTCGGTTGACCGGTGACATAGCTTACTTGTATAACCTTCTCGACCCGGTATGGCCATAGCCGCCCCCGCCCGGGGCGGGCCGCAGGCCCGCCAGACCTAAGGTGCATAGATGACCGTGACCCGCGAGTACCCCGACGTTAAAGACGTGACCGTGTCCCTCGACAGCGGTGTGCTGTCGGTGACGCTGAACAGGCCGGACAGCCTCAATTCGCTGACGCAGGACATGCTCGTGGCGATCGCCGACGCCATGGATCTGGCCGCCACCGACTCCGAGGTACGCGTGGTTCGCCTCGGCGGAGCGGGCCGCGGATTCAGCTCCGGCGCCGGCATCAGCGAGGACGACCAGAACGCCAAGAGCCACGACGCCGAAGGCGTGCTGGACGCCGCCAACCGCGCCGTCGCATCGATCGTGGCGCTGCCCAAGCCGGTCGTGGCTGTCGTGCAGGGGCCCGCCGCCGGCGTCGGTGTGTCGCTGGCACTGGCATGCGACGTCGTGCTGGCCTCGGAGTCGGCCTTCTTCCTGCTGGCCTTCACCAAGATCGGGTTGATGCCCGACGGCGGCGCCTCTGCTCTGGTCGCCGCGAACATCGGTCGGATCCGGGCCATGCGGCTGGCGCTGCTGGCCGACCGCCTCACCGCTACCGACGCCTTCGACTGGGGTCTGATCAGCGCCGTGTACCCGGCCGACGAGTTCGACGCCGCAGTGGACAAGATCATCGCCAAGCTCCGCTCGGGCCCGGCGGTGGCCCTGCGTGAGACCAAGCAGGCCGTCAACGCGGCCACGCTCACCGAGCTCGAGGGCGCCTTCGCCCGCGAGCGCAAGGGCCAGCTGCAGCTGCTGGTGTCCGACGACTTCCGCGAGGGCACCAAGGCCTTCCAGCAGAACCGGCGTCCGGAGTTCACCCAGCAGTAGGCGCCGGCCGGGGCTCACGGCGAAAATCGTTGGACTCAACCCACTCCGGGTGGGCACCATCGAATGTTGTGAGCATGCAGCACGACATCCAGCCGCCGGTCGATCAGACCGGCGGGTGGCGTGTGCTCGCACCCTTCCGCGTCCGCGAATACCGGTTGCTGATCGCCGCGGTCACGTTGTCGATCTTCGCCGAGGGCATGTGGTCGGTGGTGATGGCGTTGCAGGTCATCGCGATCGACAACAATCCGACCTCTCTGTCGCTGGTGGCCACCTGCATGGGTGTCGGCCTCGTGGGCTTCGTTCTCGTCGGCGGGATCACCGCCGACCGGATCAACCAGCGCACCATCATCATCGCGGTGGAAACCGTCAACCTCGTGACGGTCACGACCGTCGCGACGCTGGGCCTGCTCGACCTGCTCAAGATCTGGCATCTGGCCGTCGCCGCAGGCATTCTCGGCATCGCCGCGGCATTCTTCTTCCCGGCCTACAGCGCCCTGCTGCCCCGCATCCTGCCGCCCGAACAGCTGTTGGCGGCCAACGGTGTCGAGGGCGTGGTGCGGCCTGTGTTCCAGCGTTCGGTGGGGCCTGCAGTGGCAGGCATGGTGATCGCCGTGACTTTCCCGTCCCTGGGCGCGGTCGTGGTGGCGGTGTTGTTCGGCGCGGGCCTGGTCCTGCTGGTCGCCACCCGCCCCACCGTGGATTCCGTTGCGGCACAGGATGCCGGCGAGCGCCCGCACGTATTGCGTGATCTGCGTGACGGTTTCGCGTTCATGGTGCGAACACCGTGGCTGTTGGCGACGCTGTTGTTCGCGAGCATGTTCGTGCTCGTCGTCCTCGGGCCGATCGAGGTGCTGCTGCCGTTCATCGCCCAGGACCGGTTCGCCGACGGCGCGCGGGCGTACGGATTCATCCTGGCGTTCTTCGGATTCGGCAGCGCACTGGGGGCGTTGACGGTGTCCTCCCGCCGGATGCCGCGGCGCTACCTGACCACGATGATGCTGATGTGGGGCCTGGGCTCGGTGCCGCTGGTGGTAGTCGGCGTCACTTCGTCGTTCCCGCTGATGGCGTTGGCCACGTTCTGTATCGGCGTCACCGACGGTGCGGGCATGGTGATCTGGGGAACGCTGCTTCAGCGCCGGGTCCCGACGGAGATGTTGGGCCGGGTGTCGAGCCTTGATTTCTTCGTGTCGCTGGCCTTCATGCCGCTGTCGTTCGCGATCGTCGGCCCGTTGTCGAAAGTCGTCTCGATGGAGGCCATCTTCCTGGTGGCCGGGCTGTTGCCCGCCGCGCTGGCCGCGGTGGCCGTGACCGCAGCACGGATGCCGCGCGACGAGCTGGCGCACCCGCTGCGCTAGACGCCGAAGATCGGCGGCAGTGCCAGCACCATGATCAGGCCCCAGAAGAAGTGGGTCAGCATGGGCGCCAGTACGCCACCGGTCATTCGGCGTTCAACCGCGCAGACCGCGCCGAGCAGGATCGCGGCGAACCCGAGCATCGGGTTGCCGGACGCCATCACCGCGGCCACGTAGATCACCGTGGAGATGATCTCCGGGCGGTGGTCACCCAGCGCGGTGTACAAAGCGCCGCGAAAGAACAATTCCTCGGCAACCCCGTTGATCAGCGTGATCAGCACGACCACCGCCAGGCTGCCGTGATGCGCGAATTCCAGTACCGCGGTGACATATTCGCGCACACCAGGGATCAGGCGGGCCACCAGCGCGCCGACCACGAACACCAGACCGAGGGCCAGACCCACCGCCGCGCCGAGCAGCACCGGCCGGCGACCGGTGCCCAGCTGCAACGGACCGGATATCAGCGCACCCACCGCCCAGACCCCGGCCAGTGCCAAAGTCAGCCAGTAGAAGGAACTCTCGCCCGGTTCGACCCCCAGCGACACCGCCAGCAGAACGGCCCCGGCAAGCAGTACCACGCCGACGACGACCCGCCGGCGCAGCAGCCCGGCCGGTTGGTCCGTCGTCACCCCCGGCACGCCGGCCTTCAGGCCCCGCTCGGAACCAGGCGGGCCGCCGCATCGAGGCCGGAGCGCACCACGGCTGCGACCGGGCCGGGGATCGGGGGCAGCAGGCCGAGCACGGGCCGCACGAAGCCGGGTGTGAGTTGCCGGATCCGAGCGGCGTCACCGCCGGCCCACACCGGGTCGGTGTCGGCCAGGTGGTGCGGATCGACCAGTGCGCTGACCGGCCGCCGCTCGGCCGGCAGGGCGTCGGGTCCCAAGGCCCGTCGGATCGCCTCGTCGACACCCAGCAGCCCGCCCGGCGGATCCGGCACCACCGTGCGGATGCCCTCGCGTGCGGCGCTCATCGGATGGTCGAGCGAAGTGATCACGTCCGTTGCCAGACCGCCGGGAATCGGCAAGGTGGCCGCCGACACGCGGGCCGCCACACCGGCCGCCGGCCCACCGATCGGCACGGTCAGTCGGCGCTTGCCCGCGAGCCGGGCATAGGTCGCCACCAGGTCTCGATAGGTCGTGATGTCCGGTCCGCAGATGTCGTAGTCGCCTGCCGGCACCTGCTTCGATTCACCAGCGGCCACCAGGTAGTGCAGTACGTCGCGGATCGAGATCGGATCGATCCGGTTGGCCATCCAGCCCGGTGCGGGCAGGACCGGGAACCGGTCGGCCACATAGCGCAGAATCTCGAACGACGTCGACCCCGAGCCGATGATCAATGCGGCGCCCAACCACACCACCTCCGGGCCGCCGTCGACGCGCAGCGCCTGAGCTACCTCCGCCCGGCTTGCGAGATGGTCCGACAGGCTCGTCGAATCCGGCACGAAACCGCCGAGGTACACGATTCGTTCGACGCCGGCTTCATTTGCCGCGGCGGCGACGTTGGCAGCGGCCTGGCAGTCCGCCTCCCGGAAGCCGGACTTCCCGATCCCATGGGCCAGGTAGTAGACCAGATCGACCGGGCCGATCTGCTCGAACGCGGCGTTGGTGGACAGCGGGTCGTCGGCATCGAGCTGCACCGCGGTGACGTCGTGGAACCAGCCGTAGTCGGCGAGCTTGTCGAGGCTGCGCCCGGCCGCCACCACGCGGTGCCCGGCCGTCAACAGCACACTCACCAGACGCGAACCCACGTAGCCGCTCGCACCGATCACCAGAATCCGTTTACTCGCTGTATCAGTCACGCGGCGGTTGATACCCGGCTTGGCGCGGCCGCAATCGTCGGGCAGGTCACTCCGCGTCGCGGTGCAAACCCGTCAGATGCGTGTAGGCCGCGGCGTTCAGCTGGTTGTGGCCGACCTCGTCATCGCTGAGCTCGCGGCGCACCTTGGCGGGCACACCGGCCACCAGTGAGCGCGGCGGCACCACCATGCCCTGCGGCACCACCGCACCCGCGGCCACCAGCGAACCGGCGCCGATGACCGCGCCGTTGAGCACCACGGCACCCATCCCGACCAGGCTGTCCTGTTCGACGGTGCAGCCGTGCAGCACCACGTTGTGGCCGACGGTGACCCCGGTGGCGACCCGGCACGGGAAACCGGGGTCGACGTGAACGGTCACCCCGTCCTGGATGTTGCTGCGTTCGCCGATCTCGATGGGCTCGACCTCGGCACGCAACGTCGCCCCGTACCAGACGCTGGCACCGGCGGCCAGCGAAACCTGGCCGATCACACTGGCATTGGGGGCAACCCAGGCGTCCGGGTCGATCAGCGGGGTGTGACCAGCGACGGAGACGATCAGCGGCTCAGGCATGCCGGTCATGGTAGACAGCCGACCGGCCGGCTCACGCGCCCTGGTACACCTTGCGGTAGCTCGACGGTGACATCCCGAGCCCGCGGCGCAGGTGATGACGCAGATTGCCCGACGTGCCCAGACCCGAACGCCTGGCCACCTCGTCCACCGGCAGGTCCCCCGATTCCAGAAGTTCGCGCGCCAGGTCCAGCCTGCGGCTGCGGACCCAGGTAGCGGGCGCCTGCCCGGTCTCCTCACGGAAGCGGCGGTTGAACGTGCGGGCGCTCATGTGGGCGTGCGCAGCCAGGCGCGTCACGGTGAGTTCCTCGGCGAGGTGCTGTAACGCCCACTCACGGGTGGCGGCGGTCGAGGCATGGTCGTTCACCGTCGGCCCGTGATCGATGAATTGCGCCTGCCCGCCCTCCCGCCACGGCGGCACCACGCAGTAGCGAGCCACCGTGTTGGCCACCTGCGCACCGTGATCGGAGCGAATGATGTGCAGGCACAAGTCGATTCCCGCGGCCAGGCCGGCCGAGGTGAGCACGTCGCCGTCGTCGACGAACAGTACGTCCTCGTCGAGGCGAACGCCCGGGTACAGCCGGCGCAGGTCCGCGGCGAAGCGCCAGTGCGTGGTAGCCGGTCTGCCGTCCAGCAGACCGGCGGCGGCCAGTACGAAAGCTCCGGTGCAGATCGAAACAAGCCGGGTGCCTGGGCGGATCCGCGACAGGGCCTCCGTCACCTCGGCGCCCAACACACCGCCGGCACGGGCCGGCGCGTACCTGGTGCCAGGGATCACGACGGTGTCGGCCGATTCCAGCGCCTCGGCGGCCGCGCCGGGCACCATGGCAAACCCGGTCGTCGACGGCACCGGGTCAGTGGTGAGCCCGCACGTCACCACGTCGTAGAGCGGATTGCCGTCGCTGTCGGTGGCGTTGGAGAACAACGTCGGCGCGATGGCCGCGTCGAACCCGACCACCGGCGCCAGCAGCAGGACGGCCACACGGTGCACGACGCCAATTGTGGCACGTTTTTGATGATTGCTGTCGTTTATGTCACTGGTCGCGGCGGCCATCCTCGGCAACAGTGTTCGGGTGACCTCGTCTACCTCGACCCGCGTCGGCATCCACTGGGCCTGGGTGGTCGCCGCGGTGAGCTTCGTGGCGATCCTCGGCGCAGCCGGGTTCCGATCCATCCCGGGCGTGATGATGAACCCGCTGCATCACGAATTCGGCTGGTCGCACGGCACGGTCGGGCTGGCGATGTCGGTCAACATGATGTTGTACGGACTCACCGCGCCGTTCGGCGCAGCACTCATGGATCGCTTCGGGGTCCGCCCGGTACTGACGGTGTCGCTGCTGCTGATCGCGACGGGTTCGGCAGTCAGCACGTTGATGACCGCGAGCTGGCAGCTGGTGCTGCTGTGGGGC
Source organism: Mycolicibacterium peregrinum (assembly GCF_001665785.1). Lineage (GTDB taxonomy): Bacteria > Actinomycetota > Actinomycetes > Mycobacteriales > Mycobacteriaceae > Mycobacterium > Mycobacterium peregrinum_A. The sequence goes on along the minus strand of NZ_LZSO01000017.1, from coordinate 133,071 downwards.
GTGCTCGTCGGCATCGGAACCGGGTCGATCTCGATGGGGTTCGTGGCGACCATCGCGACCCGTTGGTTCGAACAGCGCCGCGGTCTGGTCACCGGCGTGCTCACCGCGGCCAGTGCGACGGGACAGCTCGTCTTCCTGCCGATCGTCGCGGCCGTCACCACCCAATACGGTTGGCGCTGGGCCTCTTTGATCGTCGCGGCGGCCTCGCTGGCCGTCGTCCCGCTCGTCGCGTTGTTCATGCGCAACCGCCCCGCCGACGTGGGTTTGGCCCCGTACGGTGCCACCGAACGTGCCGCGGGTGCGTCGGCTCCGACGGGTGGATTCGCGGCCGCTTTCGACGGCCTGCGCCTCGGCGCACGGACCCGCGTGTTCTGGTTGCTGGCCGCCAGCTTCGCGATCTGCGGCATGACCACCAACGGTCTGATCGGCACACACTTCATCCCCGCGGCCAACGACCACGGCATGCCCACCACGGTCGCCGCGGGCCTGCTCGCCACCATCGGCATCCTCGACGTCGCGGGCACGGTGTACTCCGGCTGGCTCACCGACCGCGTGGACCCCCGGCTGCTGCTGCTCGTCTACTACGCCGGCCGCGGCCTGTCACTGATGCTGCTGCCGTCCCTGCTCTCCCCACACGCCGAACCAAGCACGTGGGTGTTCGTCATCTTCTACGGCCTGGACTGGGTGGCCACCGTCCCGCCGACCATCGTGCTGTGCCGGGACCACTTCGGGGACCGTTCGCCGGTGGTGTTCGGTTGGGTGTTCGCCTCCCACCAGGTCGGCGCGGCCGTCGCGGCCGCAGGTGCGGGGTGGCTGCGGGATCTGAACGGGGACTACGACCTGGCCTTCCAACTGGCCGCCGGGCTGTGTTTCGTAGCCGCCGCATTGTGCCTCAGTATTCGAAAACCGCAGGTCACAAGCCCCGACCTGGTCACAGTTGACACTTCGGCTTTGCCGTAACCGCTTCGTAACCCTTAACATCCGATGCGGCGCCGCGGGGAACGCTGAGGCTGTCATTGCTCGTGGTCGCTCGCCATAGTCGCGCGGAGAACCGCGTAACGCGTCACCGACAGCCGACGAATACCAGGCTAGGCATGAGCGGGAGGAAAACCCACCAAATGAAGACTCGCACCAAGACACTGGGCGTTGCTGCGGCCGTCGCCGCGATCTCGGCGTCGCTGCCGCTGGCAGTCACCGCCTACGCCGATCCGGCGCCGACGACGACCACCGCCCCGGTGGTCGAAATCCCCGACCCGCAGGGCTCTGGCTGCGACAACTTCAAGAAGGCCATGCCGGATTGGAAGAGCCTCGCGGACCTGCCGACCGGCAAGGTTCTGGCCAGCATCCCGGACATCAGCACGTTCAACGCCGCGATCTCGGGTGGGATGAACCCGGCCGTCAACATCGTCCCGGTGCTCGACAACGGCCCGTACGTCATCTTCGCGCCGACCAACGACGCGTTCGCGGCCATGGAGCCCGGCAAGCTCGACGCGCTCAAGGCTGACGTGGCTGCGCTCACCAGCCTGGACTACTACCACGCGTTCCTGGGCCTCCTCGGCCCCGACGACGTCAAGGGTCAGCGGCCCACCCAGCAGGGCGCCGAGGTCAAGGTGACCGGCAAGGGTGGCGACATCAAGGTCAACGACACCGCCAAGCTGGTCTGCGGTCCCATCCAGGCGGCCAACGCCCGGATCTACCTGATCGACACCGTGCTGGATCCCAACAGCCCGCCCGAGGCCATCGTGCCGTCGGGCTCCAGCACCACGACCACGACCACGACGAAGGCCCCGGAGACCCCGGCCGCCGACGCCCCGATCGGCTGATCTCTTTCTGCGCCAGCAGACACAAAACTGCCCATTTCCGTGTGGAAATGGGCAGTTTTGGTGGGGGCCCCTCCCGCTTGCGGGGGACTGCTCGGCGAAAGAACTAGACGCCCAGGTCGCGGCCGATGATCTCCTTCATGATCTCGGTGGTGCCACCGAAGATCGTCTGGATCCGTCCGTCGACGTAGGCCCGCGCGACGCGGTATTCCATCATGTAGCCGTAGCCGCCGTGCAGCTGGACACACTGATCGACGACCTTCTTGGCGACCTCGGTGGCCCACCACTTGGCCTTGGCCGCCTCGACCGCGGTCAGCTCACCGTCGACCACGCCCTGCAGGCAGCGGTCGAGGTAGTTCTCGGTTACCTCCAGCTCGGTGTCCATCTCGGCAAGCAGGAACCGGTTGTGCTGGAAGCTGCCGATCGGCTGACCAAAGGCCTTGCGGTCCTTGGCATACTGCAGCGTCTCCTGGAAGACCGCACGCGCACCGTAGATCGCCGAGATGGCGATCGAGAGCCGCTCCGAGGGCAGGTTGGTCATCAGGTGGTAGAACCCGCGACCTTCCTTGCCCAGGAGGTTGGCGTTCGGCACCCGGACGTTCTCGAAGTGCAGCTCGGAGGTGTCCTGGCTGTGCAGGCCCATCTTGTCGAGCTTGCGACCGCGGGTGAAGCCCTCCATGCCGCGCTCCACCACGAACAGCGTGAAGCCCTTGTGGCCGGCCTCGGGGTCGGTGCGCGCCACCACGACACACAGGTCGCAGTTGATGCCCGAGGAGATGAACGTCTTGGAGCCGTTGATGATCCAGTCGTCGCCATCACGTACCGCCGAGGTGCGGATGCCGGCCAGGTCGCTGCCTGCGCCCGGTTCGGTCATCGCGACCGCGATGATGGTCTCGCCGCTGGCGATGCCGGGCAGCCAGCGCTGCTTCTGCTCGTCGTTGGTGAGGTCCTTGAAGTACGGGCCGACGACGTCGTTGTGCAGGCTCAGCGCCGGGCCGTGCACGCCGGCCTTGGCGATCTCCTCGTCGATGATCGCGTTGAACCGGAAGTCATCCGAACCGCCGCCGCCGAACTCCTCGGGCATGTTGAACCCGATGACGCCGTACTTGCCCGCGGCGGTGTACGCCGACCGGTCGACGATGCGCTCGGTCTCCCACTTCTCGGAATTGGGGACGAGCTCACGCTCGATATATTCCTTGACCGTCTCCCGGAATGCCTCGTGCTCCGAGGTGTAGATCTGTCGCTTCATGGCTTACTTTGCCTTCCAAACAGGTTCGCGCTTCTGCGCGAAGGCCATCGGCCCTTCCTTGGCGTCCTCGGTCTGCAGCAGAGTGCTGAACTCGCGGTTGGTGCGCTTCCAGCCGTCCTTGTCGCCGGTGATGACGCCCTCGTCGACGCCGTAGGCGACGCGCTTGCTGGCCTGCACGGCCAGCGGGGCGTTGCCCGTGATCCGTTCGGCCAGCTTGAGTGCGGCGTCGACGACAGTGCCGTCGGGCACGACCTGGTTGATCAGACCCCAGCGCAGCGCATCGGCCGAGGACATCGGCTCACCGGTGAACAGCAGCTCGTTGGCCACCTTGCGGGGCAGCTGCTCGGCGATACGGAAAACGCCGCCGGCACCGGCGATCAGGCCGCGCTTCACCTCGGGCAGACCGAATTTGGCGCTCTCCTCGGCGACGATCAGGTCACTGGCCAGGGCCAGTTCGGTGCCGCCGCCCAGGGCGGTGCCGTTGACCGCGGCGATGGTCGGCTTGTCGATGAAATGGCTGACGTAGCCGGCGAATCCGTATTCCGAATGCTCGGGGTGAAAGAGGTTCTCTCCCCGCGAGATCGCCTTCAGGTCGGCGCCGGCGCAGAACGACTTGTCGCCCGATCCGGTGAGCACGACGGCCCGGATCTCGGGATCGTTCTGCGCCTGCTCCAGCGCATCGCCGACGGCGATGCTGACCGAGGCGTTGATCGCATTGCGCGCCTCGGGCCGGTTGATCGTGATGAGCAGTACGTTGCCGCGCTTTTCGACAAGCGCGCCGGGCTGGGTGTCGGTTTCGGTCACAGGAGCTCCAGGATGGTCGCGTTGGCCTGGCCGCCACCTTCGCACATGGTCTGCAGGCCGTACTGGATGTTGTTGTCCCGCATGTGGTACAGCAGCGTGGTCAGGATGCGCGCACCGGAGCCGCCGAGCGGGTGGCCGAGCGCGATGGCTCCGCCGTTGGGGTTGAGGCGCTCCTCGTCGGCGCCGATGTCCTTGAGCCAGGCCATCGGAACCGGGGCGAAGGCCTCGTTGACCTCGAACGCACCGATCTGGTCGACGCTCAGGCCGGACTTGGCCAGTGCCTTCTGGGTGGCCGGGATGGGCGCGGTCAGCATGATGACCGGGTCGGCCCCGGCGAGCACTGCGGTGTGCACCTTGGCAAGAGGCTTGAGCCCCAGGTCTTTTGCCTTCTCCGCAGACATGATCAGCAGCGCGGCCGACCCGTCGGAGATCTGGCTGGAGTTACCGGCGTGGATCACACCGTCCTCCTTGAAGGCCGGCTTGATGGCGGCCATGGATTCGACCGTGCCGCCGCGGCGGATGCCACCATCTTCCAAAACGACATTGCCGTCTTGATCCTTGATCCCGACAATCTGGTCCTTGAACGCGCCCGCATCCTGTGCGGCAGCGGCCTTCTCGTGCGAACGCAGGGAGAACTCGTCGAGCTGGGTCCGCGACAGGCCCCATTGCTCGGCGATCATCTCGGCACCGACGCCCTGGTTCGGGGTCTGGCCGTTGTAGCGCTCCCGGAACGCCTCCGGGTAGGGGTGGCCGCCGTTGGCCAGCGAGGAACCCATCGGGGTGCGTGACATCGACTCGACACCACCGGCGACCACGACGTCGTAGTGCCCGGCGACAACCCCGGCCACGGCGAAGTGCAGGGACTGCTGACTCGAACCGCACTGGCGGTCGACGGTGACACCGGGGACGGTCTCGGGCCAGCCCGCGGTCAGCACGGCGGTCCGGGCGATGTCGAGCGCCTGCTCACCGGCCTGCATGACGCAGCCCCAGATGACGTCGTCGACGAGGGCGGGGTCGATACCGGCGCGCTGCACCAGACCGTTGAGCACCTGGGCCGACAGCTCTGACGGATGCACACCGGACAGGGCGCCGTTGCGCTTCCCGACTGGTGACCGGACGGCCTCGACGATGACGGCTTCAGCCATGACTTCTCCTTTGAAGGGTGGGGCGCTACCCCGGTTGGACCCGATTGGGGCACTCGAGGTGAAAATAGACCAGTAGGTTTACTAGGTCAACCTACTGGTTGGTAGACGTCGATGTACCGTTCCCACGGTGAACAGATGGTTTACTGAGTTGTACAGCTGACCATCCGGCCAGCGTAAAAGTTGTCTCACCTGGGAGTGTCTGGTGGCTCGAACCACACCGCTGGCGCCGATGATCGGCCCCGACGCGATCGCACCGCAGGCACCGGTCCGTTCCCCGAAGACCGCCGAGCTCGTCGCAGGCACCCTACGGCGCATGGTCGTCGACGGCCAGCTCAAAGAGGGCGACTTCCTGCCCAACGAAGCCGAGCTCATGGAGCATTTCGGGGTCAGCAGGCCGACGCTGCGTGAGGCCGTGCGGGTGCTGGAATCCGAACGCCTGGTCGAGGTCCGCCGCGGCTCGCGGACCGGAGCCCGCGTCCGGGTTCCGGGCCCCGAGATCGTCGCCCGCCCGGCGGGTCTGCTGCTCGAACTCTCCGGTGCCGACATCGCCGATCTCCTGGTGGGCCGTGCGGCGATCGAGCCGATGGCCGCACGACTGCTCGCCGAGAAGGGCGACGAGGCGGCGTTCGCCGAACTGGAGCAGATGCTCGACGAGCACATCCCCAAGGACCATCTGTCGGACCAACTGGCCGCGACCACCGGCGACTTTCACCGCCGGGTGGTGGAGCTGTCGGGCAACGCCACGCTGGGCATCATCGCCGGCATGCTGCACGAGATCACCGTGCGCCACCACGCCTTCCTGTTCAAAGAGCGCCGGCCGGTGTCGAAGACCGACTACGACAAGCTCATGCGGTCCTACCGCAAGCTGATCCAGATCATCCGCTCCGGTGACGGCGATGCCGCCGAAGCACATTGGCGCAAGCACCTCGACACCGCACGCATCCTGATGCTGCAGGACATCGAGAGCGTCAAGGTCCGCGACGTCATGCGCTGATCCCTCTTTCCGCCGACCCTGCGCCCAGCCCACCGACGCTGCGCTCAGATCCCGTTTCACGGCGATTTTGCGATCTGTGCGCAGTTCCGAAGATCCGTGCGCAGTTTCGAGCGACCCCGCCCAGGTCGCTCATCAACCGCCCGGACCGGTCGATCCATACCGCTACCGGCTCAGGCGGTGACGTCATCTCGCTGGACATGGACCGGCAGTTCGTCGTCCCAGGGCTGGCGCGTCACCATGTCGGCCACGTTGACGTATCCCCGCTCGAATTCCCCGGTGGCCGCGTCGACCAGCCGGTATTGCTGGGTCTGATGCTGGATCGGTTGCGCGTCGAGCATCACGATCCGCACTTCCCCCGGCTCGAAATGGCACCTCTTCTGCAGAGCCGCCACCAGCTGCTCATTGCTCATGTGCCCGTCACCGAAGTTCCAGCCGATGGCCGTCGAGACGATGCGCTCGCCATCGGTCAACACATAGTCGTCCTCGTTGCAGCCGGCCATCGCGCGGTGCGCCAGCGTGAACAGCGCCCGGCCGTGAGAGTTGAAGCCGCGGAACGCATATCCCATGTACAGGTACATCTGGGCAACCTCGGGGCTGCCGTAGTACCGCTCCATCTGGGCGGCGGGCATGCTGGCGATCGCGACGATGTTCTTCTCGATCTTCTCCGCGGCCGACGGCTTGACGCACCACAGCGAGGTGTCCCAGTTGCCCGCGTAGTAGCGCATACCCGGCAGGAACGAAACCTTGCGCGGGAACAGGTTTCCCAGCACCACAGTGCCTGCGACCACCGCGAACAGCACGATGGGCCACGGGCTGCCGAGATCCCCCAGGCCCACACCGGCGTGCCCGACGAACAGCGCCAGCACCGAGAACATCATGAAGACGTTCCACTCCAGCGGTACACCCATCGGGATGGAGCTCAGGATGCCGAAGTGGAACACCAACATGACGAAGGCAGCGCATGCGGTCACCACGCCCCCGTGGGAGAAGAACAGCACCAACGGAACCAGCCCTTCGACGGCCGTGGAGAAATGCGCCACAAAACGTGACGGGCGGCCTGGCCGAAGGTCATCCGGGAAGTGCTCGAAGAACTTGCGCTTGATGAACCGCGGCCGGAACACCGGGTTGTTGCTCATCATCGTCGAGATGACGAACGGGAAGTGTTTGTTGAGCTTTGAGGTGGCCGCCCCGAGCCAGATCACCATGCACACCAACTTGGCCGCGATGACGATGTCGGCCCCGCTGAACAGGAAGCAGACCGCCAGGGATCCGTACACCTCGCCGCGGGCCGCCAGGAAGATCACCTTGTCGCGCAGACCGGCCACGGCCAGCAGACCGACGATCGCGGCGGTCTGCCAGACCGGCAGCACACCGATCTCGCTGCCGAGTGCGGGGATGGGACCAGTGCCCTGCGAGGCCAACGCCACCACCAGCATCACCAGCAGTGCCCCGTACAGGGCGACGTCGACGACGCCGCGGCTGTCGCCCTTGGTCAGAGGTACCCGACCGGGCCACGGTGGCAGCCGAATCGTCTTGGGCCGCAACCAGTACAGGATCGATCCCATCGGCGGGAAGAACCGGTTGTTGAGCGGGCCGAAGCCGCAGCCGAGGCCGATGACCTCGAACAGCATCGTGTAGAACACGACCTTCTGGTAGACGATCGGCTCGGCATACCAGGACGCGACGTTGGTGAACCCGTCGACACCTTCTGTGGTCAGCGCGATCAGCCAGGCACCGAGGATGTAGGCCAGGATCTTGACGACGTAGAACAGGTGCAGCACAACCGGGGTTCCGAACCCCACCTCCGCCCAGTGCCGCGCCATCGGCCGGATTTTCTCCGCGCGCGTGCCCTTGCTCCACTGCTCGAAGTCGATCTGGGGAGATTCCTGTTTGAGAAAACCCATGCCCGACAGATTAGAACGTGTTCTAGTCAGACCTCACGCGAACAGACGCAAACTCGCACAAATCGACCCGGGAATGTGCGAGTTCGCGTCCGCTCTGCGGGAAATCTAGGACTTGACGGGCGGGCGGAAGAAGATCACCAGCTGGCCGATGCCACCGGCCAGGCCGAGGACGACCGCGATCGCCAGGCCGCACCAGCCATGCAGGTAGTGGTAGAAGCTCGAACTGGAGAACAGCAGGTGATCGAGGCTGTAGCGCCCCGCACCCGTGCCGGCGATCGCCACTGCGGCCACCGCGAGGATCAGGTTGTACTCCCAGCCCTCCTTGACGATGAAGAAGCCGTTGTGCCGGTGCACGGTCCAGGCCGCCACCAGCATCAGCGCCACGAACCCCGCTGCGGGCACGGGGGTCAGCAGGCCCAAAGCCAGGCCGAGACCGGCGGCGATCTCGGTGCTGGCCGCGACCCGGGCGTGGAACATGCCCGGCTTCATGCCGATGCTGTCGAACCATCCCGCGGTGCCCGGGATCCGCCCGCCACCGAAGAACTTGTTGTAGCCGTGTGCGGCCATTGTCAGGCCGAGCACCACGCGCAGGAGCAGGATCGCAGTGTCGTAAGCAGAGGAAGCCATGTAACAGAATCTAGGACATCTGTTAAGCCGCCGCCCAGCCCCCATCCACACTGAGGATCACCCCATGGATGTTCCCGGCGTCGCCACCGGCGAGGAAGGCGACGGCCGCCGCGACCTCTTCGGGGGTGCTCATGCGCCGGGACGGGATGCGGGCCAGCACCGGTCCGATCTCATCGGCCACGTCAGCGGCCCTTTCGGTCGCGATCGGCCCGGGGGCCACCGCGTTCACCCGGACCCCACGCGGGCCGTACTCGACCGCCCACGACTTGGTCAGCGAATGCACCGCCGCCTTGGTCGACGAGTACAGCGCCGAGCGGTCCCCGCCGATCAGCCCGGTGATCGAGCCGACGTTGACCACCGCGCCCTGGCCACGCTCGGCCATGGCGGGCGCCAACGCCCCGGTCAGCAGGAAGGGAGCGATCACGTTCGTCTGATACGACTCCAGCAGCGCCTGCTCGGAGACATCGCCGGTAGATTCCGGCATCCCCCAGACCCCCGCGTTGTTGACGAGGATGTCGAGCTGCCCGCCGGCAGCCGCAGCCACCTCGCCGGCCTGTTGGGCCAGGCGCTGCACCTCGCCCGCCCCGGCCCCGAGGTCGGCGGCGACGAACTCGGCTCGCCCTCCGGCGGCACGGATCTCGGCGACGACGGAGTCGCCGCGTTCTTTGTTGCGGCCGCTGACGATGATGAAGGCTCCCTGCTCGGCGAGTGCCTTGGCAATGGCGACACCCAGGCCGCCGGTGGATCCTGTGACAAGTGCTGTGCGGCCTTGCAGGCGCGTAGTGTTTGGACTCATGAGTCCAGGTATAGGCCGCTGAAAATGGACCTGCAAGTCCAGAAACTGACCGCCAAGGGCGAGGCCACCCGACGCCGCATCATCGAGGGCGCCGCTTCGGTGATCCGCAGCCACGGGGTGGCCGCCACCACGCTCGACGATATCCGTGCCCATACCCAGACGTCCAAGAGCCAGCTGTTCCACTACTTTCCCGACGGGAAGGACCAGCTGCTGCTCGCGGTGGCCGAACGCGAAGCCCAGATGGTGCTGGAGGATCAGCAGCCCTACCTCGGCGAACTCACCTCATGGGCCGCCTGGCAACGCTGGCGCGACGCGGTCGTGGAACGCTACCGCCGCCAAGGCCAGAGCTGCCCGCTGAGCCTGCTGATGTCGGAGATCGGCCGCACCACTCCCGGCGCCCAGGCGGTCACCAAAGCCCTACTGCGGCAATGGCATGACGAGATCTCAGCGGGCATCCGGCACATGCAGTCGCAGGGAAAGATGGCCGCCGATCTGGACGCCGAGAAGGTGGGCGCCGCCCTGCTGGCCGGGATCCAGGGCGGGGTCAGCGTGATGCTGGCCTCCGGCGACCTGAGCTACCTCGAGTCCGCGCTGGATGTCGGCATCGCGATGCTGCGTCGCTAGGCCGATCACTCACAACGCCGCTTCCAGCCGCTCGATATACCCATCGACGTCCCCGATCGCCGACTCTGCCCCGAACACGCTGATCGAGACGGTGTCACCCACGCCCGTCACGCAGTGAGTGAGCCCCACCATCGGCGACAATCCGGGAAACGCCGCAGCCAGCCGTACCGGCTTACCGCCGAAACCGAAATCCGCGGCGCCGCAGTTCACACTGGACACCACGGTGTTCCCGGTGACCGTCGCCGAACGTGCGTCGGGATTGAACTGGCCGATCCCCCAGCGCAGAAGCGGGGCCGGGGTGGCGGCAAAGGCACGTTCCGAGGCCCGCATCGCCGGGTGCGCGGCGCGTTCCCGCCGCGCCGCCAGTTCAGCAGCGATCGCGGCGCGGCGCTGCGTCACCGGCAGCGACGGATGCAGCCCCACGCCGACCGTTCCGAAATGGTTGTATGCCTGGCGTGGACCGGATTTCGCCATGGTCACCTCGGCGCCGAGGGTGGCCGGATCTGTCCCGAGCTCACGGAGCTGCCCGGCCAGGGCTTCGGAGATTCCGGCCAGGGCACAGACCGTCACGGTGGCTCCCGAGAGTTGCGCTCGATCGCGGACAACGGTGCGCATCCGGCGTACACCCGTCGGGTGGTCGTTGGTCCGCAGCGGCGTGCGCGGCGTCGCAGCCGGTGGAACCCGCCCGGCTTCGGTGTCGGCCACCAACTGGCGGTGCGCGCGGGCTGCTTCGATGCTGCGCCACGGCAGCATCGCGGGATGTCCGTACACCGGCGTCACCGGCGCAACCGGCCCCGGGCGGCCGAACATCACCGCTGCCGGACCGCAGGTGCGCCCTCCGCCGCCGAGGGCGTGCGTGATCTGCAGGACCGCAACGGTGCCTGCCCCGGCAACGCCGGGCATCCCCTCGACCCCAGGAAAGACGTGCAGCCGCCACGGCGCCAGCTGCGCATCCAGTTGAGCGTCCACCAGCTCACTGATGGCAGCCAGACAACCCAGCCAGGTCGGCTGCACGAGTTCGTGCACCACGAACCGGAGTTCGTCGACCGGAGCGGGTACCCAGGCCGGGTAGTGCAGCCGTGCGCTGTCATCGATCCGCTGTGAGAGGTCCGGGCTGGTGCGGGCATTGGCAACCAACTCGGCGAGCACCCCGGGCAGATCGACGGGCACACCGTCGAATCCGTACAGCAGGAACGTGTCGTTGGGCATCCTGGACGACATCCAGAACATCTGCGCATCGACCGCAGTGAGTCGGTTAACCGGCACGTCCGACGAAGTCCAGGATACGAGCGGCTGTGGCGTCGGGCTGATCGAGTTGCAGGAAGTGACCACCGGATTCGACGACATGGGTGTCGCTGCCGGCGGGCAGCACGTCACGCACCCACCGGATGTAATCCGGTGCGGCACAACCGTCATCGGTACCGTGCAGGTACAGCGACGGCAGCACCGGCGGCAGCGCCAAGTGTTTGTGCAGCTCGGCGTACCGGGCCGGCGGTTTGCTCATCCGGATCGTGGCCCGGTAGTAGCCCAGCGCGGCGCGCCAGCGGTCCGGCGCCCCGATCGCGGCGTCGACGTGGCGCAGGTCCTCGGCGGCGTCGTATCCCGGCGACCACGCCTTCCACAACCGCGGCACCACCCAGGACGCAGAACGTTCAGGCAGCCAAGGTAATTGGAAGTACATCATGTACCAGCTGCGCAGCGCCTGCCGCGGCAGCTGGGCCATCAGCTTGCCTGCGTCGGGCACCCGTCCCAGCGGCTGGAACGAGGCCATCGGCGGTACCGACATGATCACCGCTCTGGTGAACGGGTTGTCCGGCAGCGCGGCCACTCCCGCTGCCGCCATGGCACCCCAGTCATGGCCGATGATCAAATCACGCCCTGTGGGTCCGGCCGCCTGCAAGAGATTCAGCGCGTCGTCCATCAGCGCAGCGACGTGATAGCTGCCGTCGGCAGGAATCGACGAGGGCACGTAGCCGCGCATGAACGGCGCCACCACTTTCCAGCCGGCCTTCGCCAAGATCGGGGCGACCTTGCGCCAACCGTAGGCGGTGTCGGGAAACCCGTGTAGGCACAACGCCACCGGGCCGTCATCGGGCCCCCACACCAACGCCCGCAGTTGTACTGCCGGGGTCGCGACATCGATCCAGCGCGGCTCGGTCACAGCGGCACCGGCGCGTACTCGGACATCAGCCATTGGTCACCGTCTTTGACCATCGTCACCCGTGCCACCGACGGGTGCTTCTTCGGCATTTCGTCGCCGACCTGGACACTCTGATTGACGAACAGCACCAGCTCGACGCGGTCGGGCTTCGCGGTCGTCGTCCCAACCTCCAATACGTCGGCGACTGCCGCGATCCGCTTCGCGTGCGCGGCCGGGATCACCTCGTTGATCATCGCGGTGTAGGTACCGCGAAAACCCCCGGTCATCCGGTCGCGGGCCGCAGTGAGCTGCTGGTCGACGGTTTCGGTCTCATACGACAGCATCTGGGTCGTGATGTCCTTGGCGGCCTGGACCGACTCGACTCGGGCCGTGTCACTTTCGTTCTGCGACACGGTCAGCCAGCGCAGCACCCCGGAGGCCGTCGCCAAGACCAACGCGATGATCGCCAGCACGACAGGCAGGCTGACCTGAGCGCGGGGGCGGGACGGTTCGGCCTCCTCAGCGCCTTCCGCGGGCTCCACCACCTCGTCGGCTTCTTCGGTTTCGTCCGCCCCGTCGGCGGGCTCATCCGTTCCGTCGACTGCGGGGGGCTCATCGGCTTCGTCGGCGACGACGGACTCGTCGGCGGGCCCGACCGATTCCTCGACCGCCGCCTCCTCGGGCGCCGGCTCGGCGCTGCCGGGCTCGACGCTGTCCGGTTCAAAGCCCGTCTCCTCCAGGCTGACCGGCTCGGCAGCTACGGGCTGGGCGCTCTCTGCGGATTCGGCTGCGGCCTTACGACGCCCCGCCGGCGGCATCTTGTGCCGGCCGCTCACTGGATGAACTCCACGTTGGAAACCTTCGCCTCACCCTCAATATCCTGCACTGTCAACACCATTCGCCACACCTGGGGATCCTGTTCGGGCACGCCCGCATTCGTGGACCGAATGGTCACGGACATGAGCACGTCCGCCTTGTCCTCCGAGTAGGACTTCAAAGCCGATGCGGTAACAGTGCCCACCGACTTCGACTTGATCTGTTTGACCACGTCGAGGAAGGACTTCGAACGTTTCTCGAAGTCGTCGTAGAACCGTCCGGTCGATGAGTCGAGCACTCGCTGGACGTCGTCTTCGGCGTGCTCCCAGTCGATGCTCGTCAGGTTCGTCGCGCCTTGGCGGGCAGTTTCCATGAACATGTCACGGCGCTGCTGTTCCTGATGGACCTGGTAGTAGTCGTAACCCAGCCAACCGGTCAGCGCCACGAGCGCGACGACAAGCACCCCGCCGGCGACCGCCGCAGTCTGCGAGCGCAGGAACCGGCGTCGTTCGGGGGTCTTGGGCTCGGCCTCGTCCGACTCTTCCTCGACGGCCTCGCCGTCGGCGTCCTCGTCGGCCTCTTCGGTTTTTTCGACAGCCTCGGCCTCGGCTTCTGGGGCGGACGGGCTCGGCTCCTCGGCCTCGGTCGGCTCGACCGACTCGGCGTCGGCGCTGTCGTCTGCCATACATCTGCTCCTCGGTGGCACTGCGGTATCGCGCGTGCGACAGCACGCGTGCGGTCCAACGTACGTGGCACCGGTCACACCGTCGTCAGCGGTACCGGCAGTCCCCGATACGCCTCTCGGGCGGCGCCCCTTACGTGCTACCGGGCTCTCTGCACCCGATGCGCGCACCCACTGCGCGCAGCGCAAAGTCCACCGCGGCGGCGCACGCACCCTCCCAATCCCCGTCGGCTCCCAGCCGGGACAACTCATGGCTGACCACTGCGCGGATGGCCGCCGCATCCCGCTCCGGCCTGGTCAGCGGAAACGACGCGTCGTCCAGGCCGCGGCGCAGGAGAGCCGCCAGCGACCGTTCGCGGTCGATCCGCCACTGTTCCTGCCCGGACAGGTAGCCCTTGGCCGAGCGAACCTCCTCCAGGTCCAGAACCAACGCCTGCCCACGCAGTCGCGCGTCGTGTATCACGTCGAACGACACCCTGATCCACTGCTCGAGCTGTTCGGGGGGCGCACCATCGGTGTCGTCGGCGATCTCGTCGAGCCTGCGACCCAACGCCCTGCCCGCGCTCTGCTGCATGGCCAGGAACAACGCGTCCTTGGATTCGAAATGGCGATAGAAAGCCCGGGTGGACAGCCCGGCGCGAGCCAGCACCGCTGCGATCGGCACGGCACCGGTGTGGGGCTCGGCCAGGCAGCTGAAGGCGGCCCTGATGATCGCGCGGCGCTCGGCGGCGTCGCGCGCCGCGTCATCCGGCTCGATACCTGGATCAATCCGCACGATTGACGATTCTAGAAACGGCCCGCTTGCACGGGTCGCAGATGCGACGAAAACACCCCTGGGTAACGTGACTTCCGGGGCCTGCCGAGAGGAATGTCCGTGAGCACCGGGAAAACCGCGCACAGCGAGTCACACATCGTCACGTTCCGGGGCGTCGACGATCTGAATCTGGTCGGCGACGAATGGAACCGCGACGCCGCGTCCGCTGCCGGCCGACCTACGGTTCTGCTACTTCACGGCGGCGGGCAGAACCGGCACTCCTGGAAGAACACCGGGCAGATCCTGGCCGACGACGGCTTGCACGTGATCGCGCTCGACGCGCGTGGCCACGGCGACAGTGACCGCTCCCCCAGCGCGAACTATTCGGTGGAAGCGCTGAGCTCCGACGTGCAGCACGTGCTGTACCAAGTCGGCCGGCCGGTGGTGCTGATCGGGGCCAGCATGGGTGGTCTGACCAGCATCCTGGCGTCCCACGAGGCCGGCCCGGAGCTGGTCACCAAACTCGTGCTGGTCGATGTGGTGCCCCGGTTCGAGAAGAGCGGTAGCGCGCGTATCCGCGACTTCATGTTCACCAACGTGGACGGTTTCGACTCCCTCGAACAGGCCGCCGAGGCGGTCTCCGCCTACCTGCCCCACCGCACGAAGCCGCGCAGCCCGGAGGGGCTGAAGAAGAACCTGCGGCAGCGCGACGGGCGCTGGTACTGGCACTGGGATCCGGCCTTCCTCACCAAGCCCGAGGACGATCCGTTCGCCCGGGTGGACAAGCTGGAATCAGCCGCGATGAACCTGACCATTCCGATCCTGCTGATCCGCGGCAAGCTCTCCGATGTGGTCAGCCCCGAGGGCGTGCAGGACTTCCTGGAGAAGGTGCCTGCTGCCGAGTTCGTCGAGTTGTCCGATGCGGGGCACACCGCCGCGGGGGACGACAACGACGCATTCACCGAGGTCGTCGTGGAGTTCGTCGGGCGGTGAGCGCCGACCGCGAAACCGTAGGGTTCAACTTTCTGCGCGAGCTTGAGCTGCCCGCACCCCAGGTCGGTGAATCGTCCGCCCGCGACATCCTGGCCGCCCACTTCGGCCTGGTGGCAAGCGTGAAATCGCTGGGCAGCCAACAGGATAAGAATTTCCTGGTGGGTGACGGCGACGCGATCACCGGGGTGCTGAAAATCGCGAACCCCGCGTTCAACGAGATCGAGCTGACCGCTCAGGAATTGGCCGCGGATCTGATCGCAGCAGCCGAACCGGATTTGCGCGTGGCGCAGCCGTTGCCCAACCAGCGCGGCGAAAAGCTCACTGCAGTAACCGGTCTGCGCCTGAACCGGAACGGCGACACCGCCTACGTGCGACTGCTGCGCCACCTGCCCGGCGGAACCCTCATCGAGTCCGGCTACCTGCCGCCGGCCACGGTCGCCGAACTGGGTGCACTGGCCGGGCGGGTCAGCCGAGCATTGGCCGGTTTCAGCCATCCCGGCCTCGACCGGATCCTTCAGTGGGACCTGCGTTACGGCGCCGAGGTGGTGTCCCGCCTGGCATCCCACGTCGACGACGACGCTGCACGTTCCCGACTCGAGACCGCGGCCGACGAAGCATGGACGCGCATCGCACCACTGGCCGACACGCTGCCCCGGCAGGCCGTGCACATGGACCTGACCGACGCCAATGTCGTGGTCTCCCGCGACAGAGGCGGTGCCGTGCACCCCGACGGCATCATCGATCTCGGCGATCTGGCCGACAGTTGGGCCGTGAGCGAACTGGCCATCACACTGTCCTCGGTACTGCAACATCCCGGCGCCGACCCGGTGGCCGTGCTGCCCGGCATCCGAGCCTTCCACGCCATCCGGCCCCTGAGCGTTGCCGAGGCTGAAGCGTTGTGGCCGTTGCTGGTTCTGCGCACCGCGGTGCTGATCGTCAGCGGAGCACATCAGGCCGGTTTCGACCCGGACAACGACTACCTCACCGAGCAGTCCGACGGCGAGTGGCAGATGTTCGAGTGCGCCACCTCGGTGCCGATGGACGTGATGACGGCGCTGATCAAGGCCGACCTCGGGCTGGCCGCACCGCCCGAGCCCATACAGGCTGACCGGCCGATGCTCACCGTGCCGGGACCGGTGGTGACGCTGGATCTGGGCGCAACGTCCGATGATCTGAGCGACGCCTTCATGGCCGGCGGCTGGGTGAAACCCGACATCGAAGACGAACTGGCCAGGGCCGCACTGGCCGACGGGGCGGCACTGGTGGTGACCCGGTACGGACAACCGCGAATCTCGCAGGCCCCCGCGTTGAGCCAGGACGAGCCGGCCGTGGTGCCGACCGGGCTCAGCATGTGGGCCGCTCAATCCACCCCGCTGGTAATGCCTTTCAGCGGTGAGATCGTCGATCGCTCAGCCTCTGCGGTGACGTTTCGCGGCACCGACTGCGAGCTGACTTTGACCGGAGTGAGCGAGGGTCCGGGAGACGGGTTGGGCGTGGCCGAACCGGGTCGACGTGTCGAACTCGCAGTGCGGCCGGCCGGCACACCGGCGGCACCTCACCTCACCGCCCCCGCACTCGCTCCCGGCTGGCTGGCACTGTGCCGAGATCCGCGCCCGCTGCTCGGATTACCGGCACTACCCGTCGAACATGCCGAGCACGATCTGATGGCCCGGCGCGACCGGGCGTTCGCCCCCGTACAGGAGCACTACTACCGCCGACCGCCGCGGATCGAACGGGGCTGGCGGCATTTCCTGATGTCCACCAGCGGACGCTGCTATCTGGACATGGTCAACAACGTCACGGTGTTGGGCCACGCGCACCCGCGGGTCGCGGCGGCAGCAGCCCGGCAGCTGCGCAAGCTGAACACCAACTCGCGGTTCAACTATGCCTCCGTCGTCGAATTCAGCGAACGCCTCGCCGGGCTCCTACCCGATCCGCTCGACACGGTATTTCTGGTCAACTCCGGATCTGAGGCCAGTGACCTGGCGCTGCGGTTGGCGACCGCGGCGGCCGGGCGCCCCGATGTGGTGGCAATGCGCGAGGCGTATCACGGCTGGACGTATGGCACCGACGCCGTGTCGACCTCCACCGCGGACAACCCGAATGCGCTCACCACCCGGCCGGATTGGGTGCACACCGTCGAATCACCCAACAGCTTCCGGGGTAAGTACCGCGGCAGCGAGGTCGAGCGATACGCGGTGGACGCGGTGGCCCAGATCGACCAGTTGATCGCCGAGGGGCGCGCCCCGGCTGCGTTCATCTGCGAGACGGTCTACGGCAACGCCGGCGGCATGGCCCTACCCGACGGATACCTACCGCAGGTCTACGCGGCGGTGCGCGGCGCGGGCGGATACGCGGTCGCGGATGAAGTGCAGGTCGGCTACGGCCGTCTGGGCGAATGGTTTTGGGGCTTCGACCAGCAGGGTGTGGTCCCCGACATCGTGTCGATGGCCAAATCGGTCGGCAACGGCTACCCCCTGGGGGCGGTGGTCACCAGCCGCGCGATCGCCGAGGCCTTCCGCAGCCAGGGCTACTTCTTCTCCTCCACCGGCGGCAGTCCACTGTCATGCGCGATCGGCATGACGGTGCTCGACGTGCTGAACGACGAAGACCTGCAGGGCAACGCGTCCCGCGTCGGCGCGCATCTGAAGTCACGACTGGAGGAACTGGCCAGGCGGCATCCGATCATCGGCACCGTACACGGTGTCGGCCTGTACCTGGGTGTCGAGATGATTCGCGATCCCGACACTCTCGAGCCGGCCACCGAGGAAACGGCCCTCATCTGTGACCGGATGCTCGAACTCGGAGTGATCATCCAGCCGACCGGCGACCACCAGAACATCCTGAAGACCAAGCCGCCGTTGTGCATCGACATCGAAGCGGCCGATTTCTACGCCGACACCCTGGAGCGGGTACTTACCGAAGGCTGGTGAGCGAGGCTGTCCGACATGCCCCGAAGTTGCCGACGAGAGGTAACCGAGAGCTTGACGAACACTTTCCGCAGGTGCCACTCGACGGTGTGGGTGCTGATGAACAGCTGCTCTCCGATCGCAGCGTTGGTCAGTCCGGCTGCTGCGAGCCGCGCGATCTGTGCCTCCTGAGCCGTCAGGACATCGCCGCCGGCAACCGGCTGTCGGCCCGCCCGCTCCCCCTTCGCGATCAACTCGCGCCCGGCACGATCAGCGAAAGCCCGGGCCCCAAAGGCACAGAACATCTCGTGCGCGATGGTGAGCTGCTCTTTGGCCGCCGACCGGCGCTTCCGACGGCGCAGCCATTCCCCGTAGCGGAGATGGGCCCGGGCCAGGTGGACCTTGATACGGGTACGCCCCAATCGGTCGATCGCCTCACGGTAGTGGGCCTCGGCGTCTCCATCGCCGGCCACCAGAGCCCGTGCGCTCGCCAAAGTCCCTAGGGCCCAATCCGTGTCGCGAACCGATATACGCTCGGTGAGGCGCCCGCAGGCCTCCTGCGCCGCGTCGATGTTGCCGATGCGGGTCGCCGCCTCGATCAGTTCGACCAGATACCATCCGTACAGTCCGAGGTCCTCATACTCGGAAGCCTGCCGGGCCGCGGCGAACGCCTCCTCATAGCGGCCCAGTCCATTGCAGAGCACGGCGGTCGCGTAGCGGGCTACGCCCAGCACTCTGCCTTCCCCAGAGGCAGATGCTGCTTCGGCAGCCGCCTTGAGCGCATCGAGATGGTCCGGATCACCCTTCCACGCATCCAGCGTAAGAGAGTGATAGCGCGCCGGGGAGTAGTAGCGCGTCGACAGTGCGATCGAATTGGCCTCCCTCAGACGAGCTTCGGCGGCATCGAGCTCGCCTGCCAACATGTGTACGACGGCCCGGTAGGCCATGGTCTCCGGAAGCTGCGCCAACGCGTCGGTCGCGCGGACCCGGCGGACTGCCGCCGTGGAGAGCCGGTGCACGAGCGCGTCATCCCATAGTTCATAGGCCGCGGACTGCTGGATGAGGGGCAGCGCGGGCACCATCCACGGCGACGCCACAGAGTCGGCATCACGACGATGTGCGCCCAGTTCCTCCACCGCCACCGGCAATGCCTCCCCGGCATACGGAACACCGGTGATCTGAGAAGTCATGCCCCGCAACACGGTGCCCACCGGCCCAGAACCAGTGGATAGGCGTTCGATACCGCAGAGCGCAGTCTCGGCCATCCGCGCCACGGCCTGGATATCTCCGAACCGGCCTGCGTACATCGCCGTAGCGAGAGCTTCGAGATACACCTCACGGCTCACCTCAGCGTCGAAGTGCTCGAATTCGGCTGCTGCATCACTCATCCGGGATGCGATCTCATTCAACGAAGCCGCCGCGCCGTTGCCGCTGCGTCGCTTGGCGAACTCCATCTGCGCGGACAACCGCGCGGCTCGCGCCCGCTGCAGGCCGGTCATCGGTGCGAGACCTGCCATGGCGAGCAACTCCTCGGCATCGGAAAAAGCACCGGCATCGAGCTTGGCCCCGGCTGCAGCCAGCGCGCGGTCACAGCGAAGCTCCGGAACCGATGTCAGGACCGCGGCCCGCTCGAGGAATGTTGCGGCAACCGCCACGCCGATCTTCGCGTGCGCATCACCGGCAGCGACTTCCAATTGCGCTGCCACCTCATCGTCGGGCCACGTCGCGGCGTTGGCGATATGCCAGATCCGGCGGTCCTGATCGATCTCGACATCGGTGACTTCGGCCAGTACACGGTGCATCTCGCGGCGTACGGACAGGTCGGCAGCGTGGTAAGCGGCCGACCGGGCGAGGGGGTGCCGAAACCGCACATCGGAGTCGATTTCGACCACTCGGGCGGCTACCGCGGGCGCCAGCACGTCGGCAGTGATCCCCAGGCTGTCCGCGACACGACCCAACACAGCGGCATCACCGACCGGCTCGGCCGCAGCGGCGAGGAGCAGCTTCCGAGTCGATTCGGGCAGCGCGCGGATCAACTCGACATAGTCGAGTTCGATTCTTTTGACCCCCGAAGGGCGGTCGCCGCGGCGCAGCGCCCCGGCAAGTTCTGCGGCGGCACGATCACGCGGAAGTGAAACCAGAGCAAGCGGGTTACCGTGGGTCTCGGCGATGATCCGATCGCTGACGCGCGGGTCGAGGCGGGTCATCATCACCGTGCCCAGCAGGTCTCGCGCGTGCTCATCCGACAACGGGCCGATCACGTGTTCGGGCAATCCGCTCAACACGTCTGCCCCGAGGTCACGAGTCGCGAACACCAGCCCGGCCCGTTCGGTGGTCAATCGCCTCGCCACAGCGGCCAGAACCGCCAGCGTCGCGGGGTCCAGCCAATGTGCGTCGTCGACGACCCAGACCAGCGGTTCGTCGCGGCAGGCCGCGGTCAGCAAATTCAAAACGGCTGACTGCACCAATTTTTCGGTCGGCGGCGCACCGGATCCCAGTCCCAGAATCACCACCAGTGCGTCGCGTTGGGCAGTCGGCAGTTCGGCGAGGTGGCCGAGCAGCGGTCGGCACAACTGCTGTAGGCCGGCGAAGTCGAGGTCCATGTCGAATGACACTCCGGCCACCCGCACCGATCGGTGGTGCCCCACCCGCTCGAGAAGGTGGTTCAGTAACTCGGTCTTCCCGACACCGACCTCCCCGCGCAGCACCAGAACCCTGCCTCCGTGCCGCACCCCTGTGACCAGATCCTCCAGTACCCGGCATTCGGTATCACGTCCGATCAGGACACGCGCACCGGCATCGTGAAAAGACTTCCGCCACATACCCATATCGACCAGATAGCGGACGATTTTGTGACAGCCTCTAGTTCCCCAGCTTCGACGCGATATGCCGACGGGATCGGATACCCAACTTGCCGAATACTTTTCGCAGGTGCCACTCGGCGGTGTGAGCGCTGATGAACAGTTGCGCGCCGATCTCCGAATTGGTCAGTCCGCCGGCGGCGAGCCGGGCGATCTGCATCTCCTGCGCGGTGAGCGACGCGGCGTCGACCGCCCGCCGGCCCGTTGCCCTGGCCGACGTCACCGCCCCTGCGGCGGCGAGTTCCCTGCGGGCCCGCTCGGCGAACCCGTCGGCCCCCAAGTCGCTCAGCAGGGTGTAGGCCTGGCGGAGGCGTTGCCGGGCTTCGCCCCGTCGCTGTTCGCTCCGCAGCCACTCGCCGTACACCAAATAGGCTCGTGCGGTGAGCATTCGGACGTCCGTACGCTCAAGAAACTCGATCGCCTCCCGATAGCGTTGTTCGGCGACGGGACCGTCAGCCACCAGCGCGCCGACGTAGGCCGCCGTGCCGCGCACCCAGTCGGTCCCACTCACCGCAGCCATGTTCTCGATGTGTCGCACCGCCTCGGTCGCCTCGGCCGGCACCCCCGATCGTGCTGCCGCCTCGACC
This sequence comes from Mycolicibacterium peregrinum, assembly GCF_001665785.1. Classification (GTDB taxonomy): domain Bacteria; phylum Actinomycetota; class Actinomycetes; order Mycobacteriales; family Mycobacteriaceae; genus Mycobacterium; species Mycobacterium peregrinum_A. The sequence continues at coordinate 111,366 of NZ_LZSO01000017.1, read as the reverse complement.
AATTCGACCATCGACCATGTCGACAGTCCAAGCTCCCGTGGATACGCCGATCCACGCCGAGCAGCCAGGAGCGCCTCGTCATACCGGCCGAGTCCGTTGTACAGCACCGCGGCCGCCCATTCCGTCGCCGTCAGTGCCTTGCCCTCGCCGCGCAACAACGGGTCGGAGGTGATCAGATCGATCGCTTGCTGCGTGCGCGTCTCGTCGCCCCGCCACGGTTCGACGACCATGGCGCCGTAGTGCGCGAAGAAACTGCTTCCGGTGACCTCGCCCAACGTTGCGGCCTGAGCGACCAGCGCGTCGGACGCGGCCAGGTCGCCCGCATAGACGCGGTTCGACAACCGCAGTAGCAGCGCCGACGGCAGGACGGCAAGTGCGCCGGCGTCCACAGCAAGCTCGACCAACCTGGCCGACAGCGTGGACCAGGCGTCGAATTCCCAAGTGTTGTGCGCCAATCGGCACGCCAAGGGCAGCCAGCCCAACCCGTCCGCTGGGGAGAACCCTCCTGTTCGATAGGCCGCGAGGGCACGGTGAACCAGCGGCGCCCCCTGCGCGTAACCCGCAACCGTGATCCGGGAAACGCCTTCCAGGAGCAGATCTGAGCAAGCCGGGTCCGCGGGCCGCCGCATCGCGAGGATCGCAGCCGCCACCTGCTCCACCCCGACCTCGTCGGGCAATCTGCCGGCGGTGAGGGCGGCGTAGAGGGCATCACGGTAGGTTTCGGTTGCCAACGCCGAGTCAAGTGGCTCAAGCTGTTTGGCCGCGCCGAGGAGTGAGGGCAGACCCGCGCTCGCGCTCCGGAACGAGAAGAGACTTCGCCCACGTACGAGTTCGGCGAGGGCATGCTCACGCTTGGTCAACGGCAGCGCCGCGAGGTCGTCGAGCAGTTCGAGAGCCTCACCGAACTCGCCTGCCTCGCTCTTGGCCTGCGCTGCGGCCAGCGACCGGGAGCCACGACGACGCGGATCAGGCGTGAGTTCGGCGGAACGGTCGAGAAATGCGGCCGCCGCGGCAGCTCCACCGCGTGCGCGGGCGCGGGTAGCCGCCAGCTCGAGCCCTGCGGCCACACCTTCATCGGGCTGACCTGCGGCACTTGCCAAGTGCCACGCACGTCGATCGGGGTCGTGTTCGGGGTCCGTCGCCTCAGCCAACGCCCGGTGCACCTGCCGGCGCTGCAGTGTCGTCGCCGATTTGTATACCGCCGAGCGCACCAGCGGATGCCGGAACCGGACCATCGTGCCGATGGTGAGTAGCTCGCCCGCCTGAGCTTCGGAGCCGGCGGCGACGGTGTCGATGTTCAACTCCACGGCCGCGCGGCGCAACAACGCGGCATCTCCCACCGGATCAGCCGCGGCGAGCAGCACCAGAAGCTGGGCCCCGGGTGACAACGAACGAAGGCGACGCAAGAAGCCCTTCTCGATCTGGCCGGCCAGCGGCTGGTCGTCGAGCCGGTCGGTCCACACGGTCACCTGCGCAGCCGTCACCTCACGTGGAAGTTCCAGGAGCGCAAGTGGATTCCCCCGGGATTCGGCCAGAATACGATCGAGCACCCGGTCGTCGACGCGGCCCGGGCAGGCCCGTGCCAGCAGAGTCCGGGCGTCGTGATCGCCCAGGCCTTCGATCCGCAGCGCAGGTAGATCTGCCAGGGCATCGCCCACTACGGGCTCGCGTACTGCGAAGAGCAACACCACCCGCTCGGCCAGCAGCCGGCGACCGACAAACGACAAGGTCTGAGCGGAAATCCGGTCCAACCACTGCGCATCGTCGATCAAACACACCAAAGGCTGCCGCGTCGCCGCCTCCGCCAGCAGGCTCAGGACTGCCAGGCCGACGAGGAACCGGTCCGCGGGAGTACCCGCGCTGAGCCCGAACGCCGTTTGGAGCGCCGACCGCTGTGGGACAGGTAGCCGGTCGAAATGTTTCCGGAAGGGCTCGCACAGCCGGTTCAGCCCGCCGAAAGCCAGCTCGGCCTCCGCCTCGATCCCCGCGACGCGCACCACCTGGCATGCCGGCGCGTGGTCGCCCACGTAGTCGAGCAACGCGGTCTTGCCGATGCCGGCCTCTCCCCGCAGGACCAGTGCTGCACTGCGACCGCCCGCCACCGCCGTGACCATGTCGTCGAGGGCCGTGCGCTCCCATCGCCTGCCGACAAGCCGTCCCCGCGTTCCGTCGAGTCGCTCCATCTCCTCGACACGAGGCGTCTCGGCGGTCCCAGCCAACCGGCCTGAGGTATCGGCACTCATGCGGCTCGGGAGGCGGCGTAGCCGCCGGCGAGGATGCGCTCCAGATCCCGCCGATCACCGGTGCGCGCGGCCTGCAGGAACGCGGTGGCAAGACGGCGGTGCGCGGCAATCCGGACTACTGAGACGCGCTCACCGGTGTCGAGGCGGGTCTGGGCCCGGCGAACCAGTTGCCGCGCGTTGGCGACACTGGTCCGCAACAACGCGGCGATGTCCACATACGCATAGTCGAACCCTCTGCGCAGCACGTAGGCGCCCAGCTCCCCTGGCGTCAACCTGGCCATCAGCAGCGCCAGCAGCTCCTCGACCAGAGCGGTCTGTTCGGTCCGCGACACGGGCTCGTCGCCGCCGGTGTCGACCAGATAGTCCAGTGGCGACGCGGTCGGTGCTTCGTAGCGGTGCCGGGCCGACTGGATGACGTTGATCGCGAGGTTCGTCGTGGTGGTGGTCAGAAATGCGGCCGGGTTCTCCACGATCGCGCGGTCCGTGCGCTGCCACCGCAGCCAGGCCTCCTGGACCAGGTCTTCGGCGCCACAGGTCTCCCCGGTAACTCCGTAGGCGATACCGAACAGCCGCGTGCGATGGGTCAGAAAGATGTCGAGAGCCAGGCCCAGTTCATCCGGTGTCGACATACCTCCACCCTGGCTGCCACGGGGCCTCCGTCGCGCCACGGAACTGCGTGGTCGAGTCCGTGGGCTGTGCACCACGGGACTACGCGGGCCGGCTACGTAGCGGGGCTAGCCCGAAGTTGCCAGGGCACTGGGCAGCTCGCGGCGGGAGCTGATGCCGAGCTTCGTGTACACCTTGCGCAGGTGCCATTCCACGGTGTGTGGGCTGAGGAAGAGCTCCGCGCCGATCTTCGGGTTGGTCATTCCGGCGGCGGCCAACGCGGCGATCTGCGCCTCCTGCGGGGTCAGGCTGGTCGCCGGCCCGGTCTCCCGGCTTCGCACATGCTCACCGGTGGCCAGCAGTTCGCGCCGCGCCCGTTCGGCGAACGCCGTGGCTCCCATGCCATCGAACATCTGGTGTGCGGTGCGGAGGTGTTCCCGCGCCAGTGCCCGCCGACGGTTCCGGCGCAACCATTCGCCGTAGAGCAGATGGGTGCGTGCCACCTCGACGACCACGCGGTCGAGGGCAAGTTCCTCGATGGCCGTGCGGTACAGCGCGTCCGCCTCGTCACCGTCGGTGAGTAGGGCTCGGCTGCGCGCGCTGACGCCACGGGCCCAGCCGGAACCGGCCGCGCGCGTCAGTTCAACCAGACGATCGAGCGATGTCCGGGCCGCCTCGAGTTCGCCACACCGCACTGCGGCCTCGACATGCTCGACCAACGACAACCCGGTGAAGTTGTAGCCGTCGTGCTCGATGCCCGCCCGGGCCACCGCGAGTGCCTCGTCGTACCGGGCCAGGCCGTTGTACAGCACTCCCTGGACATAGCCGGTGACCCCCAGGAGCGAGACCTCGCCGTGTTGGGCAGCACGGGCTTTGGCCTCCGCGATCGGGCCGGCAGCGGCATCCTCCTCACCGCGCCACGCGGCCAGCACCAGCGAGGCGTAGGCGTGTGGGGTTTGTCCGGTCGCGGTGGAGATCGCATCGGCCTCGTCGATCATGCGGGCGGCCGTGGCGAAGTCGCCATGGTGGATGTAGACGCCACCCAGGTAGATCAGCGCCGGCGGCAACACCCCGAGCGCACCGATGTCACGGGCGAGCCGCACCGCACGGGTGGCGAAGGTGTCCCACGCGGGCAGATCCCACCCGTAGTGGATGAACGATTCCAGCGCGACCGGGACGAGCAGCAGCCATCGCATCGTCGCCTCACGGCTGTGCAGGTCCTCCTGCGCGAACGGTTCGAAGGCCCGGCGCAATGCCGGCACACCGGTCTCATAGCCGTCGGCCAGCAGGGTGGCGACGCCGTCCAGCAGCAGGTCGGCGGCCTCGGAGTTCGACGGCGGAGCGCCGGAAGCCCGGGCGGCGACCGCCGCGGCCTTGGCGCCGGCGGCTCCGTGGACCCGGCCGGCGAAGACTGTCGCGCTGATCGCCTCCAGATAGGTCTCGCGGGCCAGTGGTGACCCGGCGGCCGCGAATTGCGCGGCGGCGTCGAGCAGCAATGGAGCCGCTTCGTCACTGCGACTACGGCCGAACAGGATTCGGGCCCGCAGACGCGCCAGCCGGGCCTGGTCCAACGGGTCGAGCGGGCACAAGCTGGCCAGGGTGGCCAACTCGGTCGCGCGATCCGGGGAGGCGGCCGAGAAATGTGCTTCGGCGGCCGCGAGCGCCCGCCGCCCGCGCTGCCAGAGGTCCGGGGTCAGCTCGGTGGCGCGCTCCAGCAGGACCGCCTCGGCCGCCATCCCACCGCGCTGCCGCGCCCGGCCCGCCGCGTGGTCCAGGCCCGCCGCGACCTCCTCGTCGGGCCCATCGGCGGCCTCGGCCGCGTGCCAGGCGCAGCGGTCCGGATCGAGAACCGGGTCGGTGACGGCCGCCAGGGCCCGGTGGACTGCCCGGCGCTCCTCGGGATCAGCCTGCCGGTACACCGCCGAGCGCACCAGCGGGTGGCGGAACCGGACGGACTCGCCGAATTCGATCAGACCGGCCGCCTTGGCGGGCGCGGCATCGGGCGCGATGTTCATCGCCTCGGCCGCGCGCACCAGCAGCCGGGCCTCCCCGATCGGCTCTGCCGCCGCGATCAAAAGCAGCGTTCGGGTCGGCGCCGGCAGCATCTGGATCCGGTCGGCGAAGCCCTGTTCTATGCGACTCGACACCGACTCGCGAACCGTCGCAGTCCCCGCCTCCACGCCGTAGGCGAGCTCGGCGGCACTGCGGCCGCGGTAGAGCTCCAGCAGCGCGAGCGGGTTGCCGGAGGTCTCGGCGACCAGCCGATCGCGTACGCGCTCCTCCAGCCGCCCCTCCACCGCGGCCTCCAGCAGTTCACCGGCTGCTGCCGGCTCGAGACCTCCCAGCCGCAGTTCAGGCAGGTTCTTGAGGACCGCCTGGCCCTCTGGGTCGCGCACGGAGTAGACCATCGCGACGGCCTCGGCCAGCAGCCGGCGCGCCACGAACTCCAACGTCAGCACGGACACCTGATCCAGCCACTGGGCGTCGTCGACGATGACCAGTACGGGCTTGGTCTCTGAGGCCCGGGTGAGCAGGGTCAGAACCGCCAGGCCGACCAGGAACCGATCCGGCGGATCACCGGCGGCCAACCCGAAGGCGACCCGCAGCGCATCCCGCTGCGGCTCGGGCAGCGCATCGATCGTGCCGAGGAATGGTGCGCACAGTTGGTGCAGGCCGGCATAGGCGAGCTCCATGTCCGCCTCGATCCCGCGGGCGGTGGTCACGGTCATCCCGGAGGCCTGGGCCGCCACGAACTCCAACAACACCGATTTCCCGATGCCGGCCTCGCCCCGGATCACCGCTACCGCCGATTCACCCCGTCGCAGCCCGCTGAGCAGGTCGGTCAACTGCGTGCACTCGCGTTGCCTGCCAACCAGGTTGGGCAACGGGCTGGCACTCATGCGTACGGCTCCTGGCAGGGCTGGGCGGCACGGGTGTGCACGGCTGGCGAGAAATCTACCGGGATTGTCACAAACCGTGACGCCGCCCGGTCGGTACTTATAACCGGTCGTCTGCCCCAGGAGATTCCATGTCACCCCGCGAACATCAGCTCGCCACGTCTGTCCTGGTGGTGGGGGTCGGGGGTGCCGGGTTGCGAGTGGCCATCGAACTCGCCGAGGCCGGGGTGGCGGTCACGGCAGTGGGCAAGCACACACCGGATGACGATCACACCGGTCTGACGCTCAGCGGGATCAACGCGGCGCTGGACACCGGCGACGGCTGGGAACAGCACGCGGCCGACACCCTGCTGGAAAGCCGCCTGCTGGCCGATCCGTGCACCGTGCAGCGGGTCGCCCAGGGCGCCGCCCAAGGCATCCACGACCTGGAGCGCTTCGGCATGCGCTTCGAGCGTCACGACGCAGGCCGGGCCACCGGGACCCATCCGTACCGGCGCAAGGCCGACGCCGGCGAGGTGCAACGCGTCCTGCGTGAACACGCGGTCCGGCTCGGGATCCCGATCCTCCCGACGGTTTATGTGACTCAGATCCTGGTGAACGACGGAGCGGTCTTCGGCGCCTACGGCTTCGATCTCGTCGACGGCGCACGGTATCTCGTGCACGCCGACGCGGTGGTCCTGGCGACAGGTGGCCACACCCGGATCTGGCGCCGGACGTCGGCCCGCCGGGACGAGAACACCGGCGACTCGTTCCGCCTCGCCGCCGAGGCCGGCGCCGGGTTGCGAGACGCCGAACTGGTGCAGTTCCGGCCATTCGGCTTACTCGGTCCCGAAAACGCGGCAGGGACGCTGCTCAGCGATTCGGTGTGCGAAGAGGGCGGTTTACTACTGAACACCGTCGGCGAACGGTTCATGACCCGCTACGACCCCGAACACATGGAGCGCACCAGTCAGGACCGGGCCGCGATGGCGTCCTACGCCGAGATCAAAGCGGGGCGCGGCACCCGGACCGGCGGGGTCTGGCTGGACCTGTCGCATCTACCTGCCGAGAAGGTCATGACCCGACTGCCGCAGGTCTACCAGACCGTGTTGGAGCTCCAGGGGCGCGACGTCACCCGGGACCCGATCGAGGTGGCCCCGACCGCGCACTACTCGTTGGGCGGGGTCGCGGTCCGGCCCCAGGACCACGGCACCGAGGTCGACGGGCTGTTCGTCACCGGCGAAGCCACCACCGGACTGCACGGCGCGGGCCCGCTGGACGGAAACTCCTTGATCGCGGTGATGGTCTACGGCCGGCTGACCGGGCAAGCCGCAGCCGACTACTCGGCGCGGCTCACCGCCCAGCGTCGCTCGCTGGCGGCGGTCCGTGAAGCTGAAGCGCAAGTCGACCGACTGCTGGCCGCCGATGGCAGTGAGAACATCCGCGGGTTGCAGCGTGCGGTGCGCAACCTGATGACCGAGCACGCCGGAGTGGTCCGAGACGAGACCGGCCTGCTCTCCGGACTGGCAGCGCTCGGGGAGATCGAGGCGCGCATGGCCGACGTGGGTGTGCACACCGACATCAGCGGCTTCGCGGACCTGGCGCACGCCTTCGACCTCCGGTCCGCAGTGCTTTCCGCCCGCGCCACGCTCGAGTGTGCGCTGGAACGACGCGAGACCCGGGGCTGCCACATCCGTTCCGACTACCCCGATCTCGACCCGGCGCTGCGGGTGAACCTGGTGTGGTCACCGCACCACGGCGTGCGCCGCGAGCCGGTCGCACCGATACCCACCGACATTGCCGAGTTGATGCAGTAGGAGTCAGCGCTTCGGTTCGCCGTGCTCGGCCTCGGCCAACCGCTGGTGCAGACGCTCGCGAATGTCCTGCGGGGTGTAGGCATTTCGGCGACGCTGATCACGCGCCACCATGACGCCACCTGCAACGACGCCGGCGACACCGGCCAGTCCCACCCACTTCCAGATGCTTCGCATGCACCAAGTGTGCATAAGCTTCGCTTGTGAAGGCGAACACCGTGTCGTTGACAAAGGCGCTCGAGGAGACCCGGACCGGTGACATCTGGCTGTTTCGCGGCGGCTCCGGGCCGGACCGGGCGATCCAGACCCTCACCAACAGCCCGGTCAACCATGTCGGCATGACGGTGGCGATCGATGATCTACCGCCGCTGATCTGGCATGCCGAACTCGGCGACAAGATGCTCGACGTGTGGACCGGCACCAACCACCGCGGGGTGCAACTCAACGATGCCCGCGAAGTCGTGGAACGGTGGGCGCACAGCTACGGGCAACGCTGCTGGTTGCGTCAGCTCACCCCCTTCGCGTCGCGCGAGCAGGAGGACCAGCTGCTCAAGGTGATCGCCCGGATGAACGGCACCGCCTTCCCTACCACCGCGCGACTGACCGGACGCTGGCTGCGCGGACGGGTACCGATCGTCAGCGACTTCACCCGCGGAATTCCCTTCGTGCACAAGAAAGTTCGTGAGTCAGCCGACCGCAAAAAGGCACGCAGCCGCCAGGTCGGACTGGAGACCGCCTACTGCGCCGAAACCGTGGCCATCACCTACGAGGAGATGGGCCTGCTGACCACCGAGAAGCATTACAACTGGTTCGATCCCGGCTCGTTCTGGAGCGGCGACGAATTGCCGCTCGCACCCGGTTACCGACTGGGTGATGAGATCTCCGTGATCATCGACTGATCCCCTGTTCTCGGCAGAACCCCGCCACGTTCTGCACCTGCCCGGCCAACGCCGTCGCGGCACGAATATCCATCGCCGTCACCTTCTGAGCCATGAACCAACCTGGCCCATAGCCGCCCTCAGGTGTCAGCGACGTCCCGAGACATCCACCTGTCAGCGATGTCCCGGATCAGAGCAGGTCAGCATTGAGCAGCAGTCCGAGGCGTTGTGCCGAAACCCGGCCCATGCACCATCTATCCATGGCACGGCGTTCCGCACGAGGCCCCTTCGCGCTGCGGCGGGGTGTAGACCGAGGTCGACATCAGCCGGATCATCAAGACCCTTTGGGCCACCTTCGACAGATACCGCAATAGCCGTGACGGATGACGGAATGCGGGTCGAGCTCCAGTCGCATTGGGCAGCATCCGATGCCAACGACTTCGATGCAGAGCATCGAATCTATCGCGTGGACGCGATCCTCGAATATCCCCAATCAGGTGAGCGGATCCGGGGCCGCGGCAACATCCAGACGTCGCGGGAAGCTCAGCCGAGTCCAAACGTTTCACGGTCCGCCGCGTCGTCGGCGGCGGTGACCTGTGGATCAGTGAGCTGGTCCTGACGTACGACGGCCAACCTTCCTACGTGGTGAGCATCACGGAGTTCGCGAACGGTGAAGTCACCCGCGAGACACAGTATTTCAGTGATCCGTTCTACCCCGGTCCGTCCCGCACTCAGTGGGTGGAATCCATCGAGTGAAATCGGCGCTCGACCTATCGATTACTCGATCGCGGCGCGAACGATCTCGGCGACACGCTGCTCGGTGACGTCGTCCAACCTGTCGAAGTACCAGGCTGCGGGCATCAACAAACCGTCCTTGCCCCCGGCGGGCTCGAGCGTGGCCTTCTCGCTGACCCCGAGGCTCATGAGTTCGTCGTTCCGGAAGAAGACAAGCACGGGACTGCTCGCGGACTTGGCGTAGCCCGGCATCCCGTACCAGATGCGTGGCTTCAGTTCGGGCGCGGCAGTCACGATCACGTCGTGCATACGCTGCATGATGCCGCGCGCCGGCTCATCCATCCCCGCGATCTTGTCGAGGACCTGCTTGAGGTTCTTGTCGTCCTTGTTGACCACCGTCAATGTCCCTTCGTCCACCGGTATCGATCCACCGGCGCAATGGAGTTGGCGCGCCGAAAGGCGCAGCACCCCATTCCGGACATGTCCTGATCGGCTCAGGTCTCTCCGCAATGATTCAGGTGATCGTTCACCTGGAAGCGCAGATCGTGACAGACGCCCTGCCACTCCCCCACGCTAACATAGGTTTACAGCCCAAATTTGGCGCGAGCAGCGTCGGTGACCGGCGTGAACAGGTTGACGAGATTGCCGTCGGGATCCCGGAACATCAGCGCACGGTTGCCCCACGGCATCGTCGTGGGCTCGGTGACGACGTCGTCCAACTGTCCACCCAACCGTGCGTACTCGGCATCCACGTCATCGACGATGAACTCGACGATCACACTTCGGTTCGCCGCCGGCTCGGCAGATCCTTGCCCGAACAGCGGAACGGTCTTGACGCTGCCAATCGCCAGTGTGCCGACCGGCGTCGGAATCTCGGCGAAGAGTTCGTTGCCCCAGACGGCGCTGACCCCGGTGACCATCTCGTAGAACGATGCGAGCCGCTGGACGTCGGCGGTGATGATGCGGGTCGAAAGAAATTTCATGTCAACAACTCCTGGGGATTTACGGTCACTGCGCCGGCGCCTCGGCGGCCGGTACCGCAGCATGCTAGACACGCACTCCGACAAACCGGACGTAGCATCGATGGCCGTGACCGCCCAGAAGCCGACCCCGGTTCTCGTCGTGCTGTCGGGGCTTCCTGGTGTCGGCAAGACCACCGTGGCACGCCACGTGAGCGCTGAAGTCGGAGCGGTACATGTACGACTCGACACGATCGAAGCGGCCATGACGGCGTCGGGATTCATCGACCGGGCCGGCGGCTGGGAGGCGGTTCCCGATGCCGGCTATCGGATCGCGTATGCGATTGCATCCGACTTCCTGAGCGCGGGGCATGACGTCGTGGCCGACAGCGTCAATCCGCTCGGCATCACCAGACAAGCCTGGGCTGCAGCCGCACGGACCGCGCGAGCCACACTCATCGACGTCGAGGTGATCTGCAGCGATCCACACCTGCACCGTAGACGCGTTGAAGCCCGGACCTCAGACATCGAAGGACTGACCGTGCCGACGTGGCAACAGGTCGAGGACCGGACCTATGAGCCGTGGGACCGCGAGGTCCTTCGCGTCGATACGGCGGCGGGAGTGGAGGCCGCGACCGCGGCCATCGTCACCGCGGTTCACGGTGCGCGCGCAGCCGCGTTCGATCCGCCGGCCGGGCCCCGAATGTGAACAGCATCGCGAGCTTCTTTGTTTGTAACCTGTCGAGATGGACGAGGTTTTGGATGACGGGCCGTTCTTTCACGGCACCAAGGCCGACCTGCGGGTGGGCGATCACCTCACCGCCGGTTTCCGTTCCAACTACCGGCCCGAGATCGTGATGAATCACATCTACTTCACCGCGTTGCGCGACGGCGCAGGCCTCGCCGCCGAACTCGCCGCGGGCGACGGGATTCCGCGGGTCTATGCCGTGGAACCGACCGGGGAGTTCGAGAACGATCCCAACGTCACCGACAAGAAGTTCCCCGGCAATCCCACCCGGTCCTACCGGACCAAGGAGCCACTCCGCATCGTCGGCGAGGTCACCGACTGGACGCGACTGACGCCGGAGGCTCTCCAGACGTGGCGGGATCGGCTCGCTGCAATCCACGCCGATAGCCGCGGCGAGATCATCAACTAGGACGTCGCGTCCAACTCGCCACGAAATGCCCACGGTCGCTCACCCGACCGCGCGCATGCAATCGGCCCTCGAATTCATGCCCCGCTGCGGCTCCGGCCAGCACCCGCCACGGCGCCCGCCCGGTCATGACGAGGCTGTTCTCCCCAAGCCGAGTCAGTGCGTCGTAATCGCCGTGCTCCAATGCCCGCATGACCGCCTTGTCGTACACGTCTGCCTCTTCCGCGTGGTCGGCTCGATCCGCCGCAGTCATACACGTCGATCCCTCCCCTATGACGATCATCGCCACTCGGTCGGCCCGGCCGGCCAGATCTCGACCGAGCGCAGCGCAATCCTCAAGCGAGGCATCGAAATCGATCGATTCGAATGCGCAGTCGGCGACGATCATCCCTTTGTCACCCGGTCTTGACGACACGAAAAGCCAGTAGCCCAGTGAGAGCGTCAACGGCAGCGGTTGTGCGTCGTCTGCGTCCTGTCCCCATCCGGACCTCCAGCGAACTCCGCTCGCGAACAGGCTGGGATACGCCCCGGCCGGGTCGAAACTCCGTGTCGAGTCGTCACCACCAACGACCGCAACCAACTGGGGCGCATCCGGAGACGGTTCATGCCCGCCTCCCACAACCGGGATCTGTAGTCGCCCAACCGCTTCTCTGCAGGCGTCACGCAAACTGTTCCACCGGCGGCTACGTCCGGCCAGGGCTGGAATCAACCTCATCGGGTGGGGGCATATCGCTGCCGAGATCAGCGCCATGGGCTCTCCGTCAATTACACATCAAAGCGGAACTCCATCGAATGCCGTCGTGGAACAGACTCACGAACGTGGGCCTTGCGCACGAAAACCGCGCCGATTGCGTGCATATCCCCCACAGTCGGCGGATGTCGGTCGTCGCCTGCGAAGATCTGCTCGAGCGCCGCAATGCCGAGAACACCGGGAGAGACGATGGCCAACCGTTGGTCCGGAGTAACCATCGATTGCGCCGATCCCATTCGGATGTCGACCTTCTGGGCGACCCTGCTCGGCATTCCCGCGTCCAGCGAACACGGAGATGATCCGGCCTGGGCGACTGTGGGCTCACGGGCGGGACGGTTTCCCCGCCTCACCTTCCAGCGTGTAGCCGAACGGAAAGCCGGAAAGGTACGTATCCACCTGGACGTCGAGGTCGATGACATCGCCACCGGACGTCGTCAGGTCGAGGCCCTCGGCGGACGGTGGGCGGGCATCCGCAACGACTACGACGAGGGAGTGGTTCTTGTCATGCTTGATCCAGAAGGTCACGAATTCTGCTTGGTCCAGTACTTCGAGAACCACGCAGCAGACTGATCGTCTCGGCGCACTACCTGCGGTTGACTCTGACTGCCTCGTGAATCAGCGCTTTGAACGCGTCCGCATCCATCTCGTCATCTTCGCGAAGATCGATGGAACGTCTGACTGGCGCCTCGAGGCTCGCATTGAACAGATGGTCTGGGTCATTCACCGACGAGCCTCTGGCGAAATTCACCTTGACTTTGCCCTTGTACATCTCCAGCGTGCAGATCAGGCCGTCGAGCGAAAACGCAGGCACACCATCAGGATTCGAGGGCTTGCGCCACTTGATCTCCTCGACGACGTCGGGTTCGGCTTGCTTGATCAGCGACCGGATCTCATCGACCCGATCGACTCGCCAGTCCCCACTCACAACCGTCAATGTACTCCGATCAACATGGGCGCCCGCCCCGTCGCGATAACGTCGTTGCCATGGCAGATGACGATGTGCGTACCGCACTTGAGGAGCACTGGGCGTCGTCCGATGTGAACGATTTCGACACTGAACATCGGATCTATCGGGCCGACGCAGTTCTCGAGTATCCCCAATCAGGTGAGCGAATCCGCGGCCGCGCCGGCATACAGGCTTCGCGTGAAGCTCAGCCGAACGCCAAACGTTTCACCGTCCGCCGCATCCTCGGCGGCGGTGATCTGTGGATCAGCGAACTGGTCCTGACCTACGACGGGCAGCCGTCCTACGTGGTGAGCATCATGGAATTCATGGACGGCGAAGTAGTCCGCGAGACACAGTATTTCGGCGATCCATTCAGCCCCGGTCCATCCCGCACTCGGTGGGTCGAACCCATCGACTGACCCCGCGCATCACCCGTTGACACGGAACTCCACCCAGTTACCTCTCCAGGCAACATTCGCCGACTGACGCTCTGCTCACCGTTGACTCTCCGGTCAGGGCGCACAAGTGCGAGAGCACGTCGCCATAGCCGCAGAGTCAGGGGCGCTAGACGTTGAAGCGGAACTCCACGACGTCGCCGTCGGCCATCACGTAGTCCTTGCCTTCCATGCGGACCTTGCCGGCGGCCTTGGCCGCGGCCATCGACCCCGCCTCGACGAGATCGTCGAACGAGACCACCTCGGCCTTGATGAAGCCCTTCTCGAAGTCGGTGTGGATCACGCCGGCAGCCTTGGGCGCGGTGTCGCCCTGGTGGATGGTCCAGGCACGCGACTCCTTCGGCCCCGCCGTCAGATACGTCTGCAGTCGCAGGGTGTGGAAACCGGCGCGGGCCAACGCATCCAGGCCACGCTCGGTCTGCCCGATCGACTCCAGCAGCTCCTGGGCGGACTCGTCGTCGAGCTCGATCAGCTCCGATTCGATCTTCGCGTCCAGGAACACCGCGTCGGCCGGGGCCACCAGTGCCCGCAGCTCGGCCTGCTTCGCCTCATCGGTGAGCACCGACTCGTCGGCGTTGAACACATACAGGAACGGCTTGGTGGTCATCAGGTTCAGCTCGCGAAGAATCGACCAGTCTTTGCCGGTCGAGAAGAGCGTCTTGCCGTCATTAAAAACTTCCTGCGCCGCCACCGCCGCGTCCAGCACCGGCTTGCGTTCCTTGTTGTTGCGGGCTTCCTTCTCCAGACGCGGTACTGCCTTCTCCAGCGTCTGCATGTCGGCCAGGATCAGCTCGGTCTCGATCACCTCGATGTCCGACCGCGGGTCCACCCGCCCGTCGACGTGCACCACGTCGTCGTCGGCGAAGACCCGCACCACCTGACAGATGGCATCGCACTCACGGATGTTGGCGAGGAATTTGTTGCCGAGACCCGCGCCTTCGGACGCGCCCTTGACGATCCCGGCGATGTCCACGAACGTCACCGGAGCCGGCACGGTCTTCTCCGAGCCGAAGATCTCGGCGAGCTTGTCGAGCCGGGGATCGGGCAACGGCACCACGCCCTCATTGGGCTCGATGGTCGCAAACGGGTAGTTGGCCGCCAACACGTCGTTACGCGTCAGGGCATTGAACAGAGTCGACTTTCCGACGTTCGGCAAACCGACGATTCCCAGGTTCAGGCTCACAGAGAAGAGAGTCTAGGCCCGTGTGACCGGCACGCCAGCGCGAGCTGGCAGCACGCGGCCAGACAGAGCCGGTACGGTCAACGTGTGTCAGGACAGCGCGCACAGTCGGCAGTGCCGGCTGACCATCGCTCTGTACACCCGCGATTCGCCGGTGTGCCGTGGTGGGGAGCTGTCCTTTTGGCGATCACGGCTACCGCGATCGGCTTTGCCTTCGATGCCGGTTCAGGCGATCGGGAGCTCAGTTCGGTGTTCGCGATCTGCTATTCCCTCGGCTGCATTTTGGCCGTTCTGGCCGTTCAGCAGGCCGGGCTGTTCACCGCGGTGATCCAGCCCCCGCTGATTCTGTTCGTCGCCGTACCCGGGTCCTATTTCCTGTTCCACGGCGGCGAGTTGCAGGGGGTCAAAGACCTGGCCATCAACTGCGGATATCCCCTGATCGAACGATTCCCGCTGATGCTGTTCCTGTCGGCCACAGTGCTGTTGATCGGCCTCGGCCGGTGGTACGTCGGCCTGACGTCACGCAAGGAAGCCGGCGCGGACGAAGCGGCCGGCTCCGGGACGGCGAAAACGCCCACGGCATCGCCCATCGCGGGAATTGTGTCATCTGTCACAACGAAACTTTCCGGGCTGGTTCTCCGCAAACCCGCCACGGCGTCCACGCGCCGGGACCGGACGGCCGAGCACGACCCCGCCACGGATGTCCCGCCGCGCCGTCGTCCCTCTGAACGACCGACACGGCGACGTCCCGCCGGCGCCGAATCCGGCGCGGGGGCAGCAGCGGCGGCCGGGGCAGGCGCCGGGCGCCCCCGGGGCGAACGCAGGCCGACCAAACGCACTGCGCCGCCTCGCCCCCGCCCCGACCGCGCGGCCACCGGCGATCTCGGCAACGAACTCGACGGCGCGATTCCCGAGCGGCCACGGCGGCCCAGGCCGCCGCGCCCGGCCGAGCCCGGGGCAGGCGAGCCGCGCCGGCGGGTACGCAGCCAGCCGCGTGAACCGCGCAAGCAACCACCGCCCGAGCGGCGTGAGGCCGGCGCATTCGAGACCCCGCGTGAGCGCCCACAGCGGCAGCGTCGCCGATTCGACGACTATCAGCCTTTCGAGGAACCGTTCGAGCAGTCGAACCAGCCCCCCAACGGCTCAGGCCGCTCGACACACCACCCGGTGTCGCGGGTGCGGTACCGCGGTGCCGACGACGAGGACCACCGCGTGGGGCACCGGACGCGACCGCGCTCGACAAAGGGGACGAAGGGTTCGACGGCCCGGGGACGTCACTCCTGGGAGTACGACGACTAAGGGCGGTTCAGCCCACCCCGGTCGGCGCGTCGGTCAGCCGCGCGGCGGGCGGATCTCACGCGGCAGCGCGAACACCAACGTCTCGTTGGCGGTGGTCACGGGCTGCACAGTGCCGTAACCATATTCGGCAAGCCGCTCGAGCACACCGCGCACGAGCACCTCGGGAACCGACGCCCCGGAGGTGACGCCCACCGTGGTGACGCCCTCCAGCCAGGTCGGGTCGATGTCTTCGGCGTAGTCGACCAAGTGGGCGGCGTCGGATCCGGCGCCGAGCGCCACCTCGACCAGCCGCACCGAGTTCGACGAGTTACGCGAGCCGACCACGATCACGAGCTCACATTCGGGCGCCATCGCCTTGACGGCAACCTGACGGTTCTGCGTCGCGTAGCAGATGTCGTCACTCGGCGGATCCTGCAGCGTCGGGAACTTCTCGCGGAGCCGGCGCACTGTCTCCATGGTCTCGTCGACGCTCAGCGTGGTCTGCGACAGCCAGATGACCTTGTTCGGGTCACGCACCGTCACCTGGTCCACCGCGTCCGGATTGTCGACGACCTGGACGTGGTCGGGTGCCTCACCCGCGGTGCCGACGACCTCCTCATGCCCGGTGTGACCTACCAGCAGGATGTCGTAGTCGTCGCGGGCGAACCGCTTGGCCTCGTTGTGCACCTTGGTGACCAGCGGGCAGGTGGCGTCGATCGTCCTGAGGTTGCGGGCGGCAGCCTCGACGTGCACGGTCGGTGCGACGCCATGCGCCGAAAACACCACGATCGCCCCTTCGGGCACCTCGTCGGTCTCGTCGACGAACACCGCGCCGGCCTTGGCCAGCGTTTCGACGACATGCACGTTGTGCACGATCTCGTGGCGCACGTAGACCGGTGCGCCGTGCTTCTCCAGGGCGCGCTCGACGGTCTCGACGGCGCGGTCCACCCCGGCGCAGTATCCGCGCGGTTCGGCCAGCAGGACTCGCTTGCCAGAGGCTTGCGAACCGCCGCCTGACCTCACCGAGCTCGTGGCACCCGGGATACCCATGTTGATTGTCGGCGGCATGTCTCCAGGGTACGGGGCGACAATGCAAGGGAGCCAGCCGTGGCTGTCGCTAGTCTGTGCACATGGGAACTGCACCGTACGGGGTCCGGCTGCTCGTGGGCGCGGCCGCGACCGCGATCGAGGAAACTCGCAAGCTGCCCCAAACCATCCTGACCTATCCCATGACGGTGGCCAGCCAGGCAGCCAACATCGTCATGCACGTCCAGCAGAACCTTGCCGAGCTGGTGATCAAGGGCGACGAAACGCTCGAACAGCTGTTTCCGCCCAAGGACGAGCAGCCCGAGTGGGCCACCTTCGACGAAGATCTCGACTCCGACCTCGACGGCGCGACAGTCGACGACACGGAGGCCACCGACGGCGACCGGCGTACCGAGGGGCGATTCGCCCTCTACAGCACCGGGGAGCCCGAGTCCACAGCTGCGACGAACGGCAAGACCGCACGTGCCTCCGGAGCGGGAACGGCGCCGGAAATCGCCGGCGAGCTCGGCTACGACGGGCTGACGCTGGCGCAGCTTCGGGCCCGGTTGACCTCGTTGCGCGTGGCCGACCTCGAAGCGCTGCTCGCCTACGAGGAGGCCGGCCGGGCCCGCGCGCCGTTCGTCACGTTGCTCGCCAACAGGATCACCCGCGCGACCGCGAAGTGACCGAACCGGGCCAGTCACCGGAAAACCCATGGCCGGTCCGCGCCGTGGCGACCCGCGTCGCCAAGTGGATCGACCGGCTCGGCACGGTGTGGGTCGAAGGGCAGCTGACCGAGCTCAAGATCCGCCCGGACTCCAAAACTGTCTTCATGGTGCTGCGGGATCCGGCCGCGGACATGTCCCTGACCCTGACCTGCCCGCGCGATCTGGTGCGCAATGCGCCGGTCAAGCTTTCCGAGGGCACCCAGGTGATCATCTGCGGCAAGCCCAACTTCTACACCGGTCGCGGCACATTCTCGTTGCGGGTCAGCGAGATTCGTGCGGTCGGTATCGGTGAGCTGCTGGCCCGGATCGAGCGGTTGCGTCGGCTGCTGGAGGCCGAAGGGCTGTTCGACCCCCGGCTCAAGCGGCCGATCCCGTTCCTGCCCAACACCATCGGCCTGATCACCGGCCGCGCGTCAGCCGCCGAACGGGACGTGACGACGGTCGCCACCACCCGCTGGCCCGCAGTGCGTTTCGCGATCCGCAACACAATCGTCCAGGGACCCAATGCCGTTCCCCAGATCGTGGACGCACTCGCGGCACTGGACGCCGATCCCGACGTCGACGTCATCGTCCTGGCGCGCGGCGGTGGCAGCGTCGAGGATCTCCTGCCATTCTCCGACGAGACGCTGTGCCGCGCCATCGCCGCCTGCCGCACCCCGGTGGTCAGCGCGATCGGCCACGAACCCGACGCTCCCCTGTCCGATCTCGTCGCCGACCTGCGCGCCGCCACCCCGACCGACGCGGCCAAGCGGATCGTTCCCGACGCCGCCGCCGAACAGGCACTGATCACCGATCTGCACCGGCGCAGCGCCCGCGCACTCCGCAACTGGGTGCACCGCGAACAGCATCATCTGGAGCAGCTGCGCAGCCGCCCGGTCCTCGCGCAACCCCTGGCGGCGCTCACCGCACGCGCCGACGAGATCACGCGGGCACGGAGCACCGCCCAACGTGACATCGCGCGGCTGATCGCCGCGGAGACCGATACCATCGGCCACCTGTCGGCGCGGCTGACCGCTCTCGGCCCGGCGGCCACCCTGGCCCGCGGGTATGCGGTGGTGCAGACGGTTCCGACGTCGGGTGAACCGACGGTTTTACGTTCAGTGGCCGATGCGCCGGAAGGCACCCGACTGCGGGTCCGGGTGTCGGACGGAGTGATCACCGCCGTGAGCGACGGCAATGAGGGTGCAGCCATCAGCGACGGCAATGAATAGAAGGTGTGAGCATCGTGAGTATTAAGCCTATTAGTGAATTGGGCTATGAAGAGGCCCGCGATGAACTGATTGCCGTCGTGCAGCAGTTGGAGCAGGGTGGACTGGACCTTGACGCTTCGCTAAACCTCTGGGAACGGGGCGAGAAGCTGGCACAACGGTGCGAAGAGCACTTAGCCGGAGCACGTCAGCGCGTCGAGCAGGCACTGGCTGCGCGCGAGGCCGAAGAAGATTGAGCCAGCAACTATTTTTGCCCATCGCGCTCGAAACTGGAACCTGTTTCAGTTAAGCTGCCCGTCATGGGTGACGCATCTTTGACCACTGAACTCGGCCGCGTCCTGGTGACCGGAGGCTCCGGCTTCGTCGGCGCCAATCTGGTGACCGAGCTGCTCGACCGCGGATACGTGGTGCGCTCCTTCGACCGCGCGCAGTCACCGCTGGCCGATCACGCCGGGCTTGAGGTCATCGAAGGCGACATCTGCGACAAGCAGACCGTGGCCGCAGCCGTCAAGAACATCGACACCGTCATCCACACCGCGGCCATCATCGACCTGATGGGCGGCGCCTCGGTCACCGAGGAGTACCGGCAGCGCAGCTTCGCGGTCAACGTCGAGGGCACCAAGAACCTCGTACACGCGGCCCAGGAGGCGGGCGTCAAGCGCTTCGTCTACACGGCTTCCAACAGCGTGGTCATGGGCGGACAAGACATCGTCAACGGCGACGAGACCATGCCGTACACCGCCCGGTTCAACGACCTCTACACCGAAACCAAGGTCGTGGCAGAGAAGTTCGTGCTCGGTCAAAATGGCACGGCGGGAAAAAACGGAGCCATGCTCACCTGCGCGATCCGGCCCAGCGGCATCTGGGGCCGCGGCGATCAGACCATGTTCCGCAAGGTGTTCGAGAACGTACTTGCCGGACACGTCAAGGTGCTGGTCGGCAACAAGAACATCAAGCTGGACAACTCATACGTGCACAACCTGATCCACGGGTTCATCCTGGCGGGCCAGCATCTGGTCCCCGGCGGCACCGCACCCGGTCAGGCCTATTTCATCAACGACGGCGAGCCCATCAACATGTTCGAGTTCGCCCGTCCCGTCCTTGCGGCATGCGGCCGTCCGCTGCCGACGTTCTATGTGTCAGGACGCCTGGTGCACAAGGTGATGATGGCCTGGCAGTGGCTGCACTTCAAGTTCGCCCTGCCCGAGCCGCTGATCGAACCCCTTGCGGTGGAACGGCTTTACCTCAACAACTACTTCTCCATCGCGAAGGCCAAGCGCGACCTGGGCTACGAGCCGTTGTTCACCACCGAGCAGGCGATGGCCGAATGCATGCCCTACTACGTCGACATGTTCCACCAGATGGAGTCGGCGAAGAACGAGCCGGCCCCCGCGGTCGCTCGCTGAGCACGCCTCCGCGAATCCCTCACGCCCACAACGACATCAGGACGACATAGATCGTCGTACCGGCCAGGATCGACAACAGCGCGCTGCCGCGCACCCAGTGCAGGGCTGCGGTCGACGCCACCGCGATGCCCAGCCACAGCAGTTGCCGGGTGCTGCCGTCGGTGTGGCCCCGCAAG
The DNA here is from genome assembly GCF_001665785.1 of Mycolicibacterium peregrinum. Lineage (GTDB taxonomy): Bacteria > Actinomycetota > Actinomycetes > Mycobacteriales > Mycobacteriaceae > Mycobacterium > Mycobacterium peregrinum_A. Next base: position 90,947 of record NZ_LZSO01000017.1, on the reverse strand, counting down.
GTATAGATCGCCAGCATGGCCATCACCCCGAGCGGCATGTGCGTACTGAGGTAACGCACCACGGTGCTGTGCCGCATCGGCGCGAGAACCGCGAACGGCAACGCACGCAACGCCCAGGTGATGCTGGCCGCGACAGCCACCAGCAGCGCGATGTGACCGGCGCCGTCAGGCATGGCGGCGCCGCTCGAAGCCGAGTCGGGCCAGCAGCACCACCGTGAAGCCGGCGAACGCGCAGACCAGCAGTTGGCCGGGCACCAGCAGCCAGGCGACCACCGCACAGGCCACCGCCGTCAATGCGGTCAGCCGGTCGGGCCGCTGCCGGTACGCGTCGATGGCCAGCACGACGAACAGCGCAGTCAGCGCGAAATCCAGCCCCTGCAATCGTTCGACCGGTAGTGCCGAACCGATCAGTCCGCCCAGCGCGGCACCGGTGACCCAGAGCGCCTGCAACGCCGCCTGCATCATCAGAATCGGCCGACTCGTCCAGTGCTCGGCAGCCGGGCTCACCGCAACCGCATACGCCTCATCCGACAGCGCGTAGGTGCTGTAGAGCTTGCCCACCGGACTCTTGACGCGGTCCAGCGGGAACGACAGCGCGTAGAACGCGTGCCGACTGTTCACGATGAACGTGGTCAGTGCGACCGTGCCCAAAGGTGCCGCCGTCGCCGCCAGACCCACCATCAGGAATTCCAGGGAGCCGGCGTAGATCACCGCGGCGAAGGCCGGCGCCCACCACCAATCCAGGCCCGCGTGGACCACCAGCAGCCCCAGTGCCATGCCCAGCGGAATGAACGCCAGGCCGATCGGCGCGGTCACCGACATGACCCCGCGCAAAGAGTGGTCGGACATGCCGAAGAGTGTGCCGCACCCCTGCGGACACCCTGGCAGCCCCGTTCAGCGGTACAGATGCACCGGGTGGTGCGTGGACTGTTCGATGCGTGCCGAAGCGGCATGCAGGAGATCGCTGCCCAAGGCGATGAGAGCACGGGCCGCAGCGATCTCCTCACCGATCATCGGTGCGCCGGGGTCTTTCGGGTTGCGGTAGGCGTCTCCGGTTGTGGACATGGTGTCGTCGCGCACCTGCGCCCGGGCCGACGCGTGGGTGTGGACCTCGTCCTCGGAGAACTCGATCTCGACGAGCCATTTGTTGGTCAGATCCTTGTCGTACATGTCAATCACCCTCCACCTCCAAGGGTGCGCCGGATACGGCGTCCACGCCAGAGGCGTCGTCGCGATCGAGCCAGAGTGTGAGGACGATGTGGCGGAGCATTGCCACGAATACCAGCGCCCACACCGCCAGCGCGATCCAGCTCTCGATGTATCCGATGCGCTCCACGATCGGCAACTGATCAGCCTGGCCGAGGTAGTGGCCACCGACGCCGTACATACCGAGCGGGAAAACCACGCTCCACAGGGTGGCGTCGTAGCGCAACGGAATGTGATGGACCCAGTGCCGCCAGATGCCGGCCGCGATCAGCGGTGGGATGAGCCAGGTACCGAAGGCCCAGAAGAGACCGCGAGAACACCGCCAACAACGCCAATTCCGAACGGCCCACAGCTATTTCGGGCTGCAACGCCGCGGCTAGCACGGCAATGGACTGGCTGGCCACCACCCAGATGAACCAGGTGCCGTTGGCGCTCTGCAGCACCGGCCGGACCTCCTGACCGAGCACCGCCGTCCACGGCACCACGTAGCCCAACACCATCCAGGCGACCCAGCCGATCGCCAAGAGTGTGAACGCCAAGCCGTAATGGCCGTCGGCGGCCAGTCACGTACCGACTACGCAGGTCGCGGCCACGAAACGTGAACATGGCGAAGCCCCGGCGTGGATCCGTCAGATCCGCCACGAATTCCCGTCGGTAGGAGACGATACGGATGACCGTCAGCGTCACCAGAACCACGTAGGCGATGGCTGCGACCCACAACAGCACCACCGAAACCGCATGCGCACGGTGATAAGTCATTGCGATGGACATGATTCCGGTGGCCATCACCAGAGCGAAGTAGCCGGGATGCAGCGTGCGCACTGCCTCGCGGACTGTCGGCCCACTCATGGCTTTGGTCCTACCACCGCAACGCTGGTCGAATGCGTAAATATCCGGCGACAGGCGGACGAAGCCGCGGCGAGCACGCCACAGAGCGCCTATGGTCGGAAACGGGTCGGGGTGGATCTGTCGAGGCGAGGAGCCAACATGCCGAACGGCAAGCCGAACATTCTCGTGATCTGGGGCGACGACATCGGCATCAGCAACCTCAGTTGCTACAGCGACGGGCTGATGGGCTATCGCACACCGAACATCGACCGCCTCGCCAACGAGGGCATGCGATTCACCGACTCCTACGGTGAGCAAAGTTGCACCGCCGGCAGGGCGGCCTTCATCAGTGGACAAAGCGTCTACCGGACCGGTATGAGCAAGGTCGGCATACCTGGCGCCGACATCGGCTGGGCCGCCGAGGATCCCACGATCGCCGAGCTGCTCAAACCGATGGGCTATGCCACCGGGCAGTTCGGCAAGAACCATTTCGGTGACCTCAACAAGTACCTGCCCACCGTGCACGGCTTCGACGAATTCTTCGGCAACCTCTACCACCTCAATGCCGAGGAAGAGCCGGAGAACTTCGACTATCCGCACGAGGATCGCTACCCGCGGTTGTACAACCTGGCCAAACCGCGTGGCGTCTTGAAGTGCAAGGCCACCGACACGGTCTCGACCGAACCCGATGACCCGAAGTACGGCGCGGTCGGCAAGCAGACCATCGAGGACACCGGCCCCCTGAACACCAAGCGCATGGAGACCATCGACGAGGACATCGCCGACGCGACCGTCGACTACATCAAGCGTCAGCATGACGCGGGCAACCCGTTCTTCGTGTGGTGCAACTTCACCCACATGCACCTCTACACCCACACCAAGCCGGAAAGTCGCGGGCAGGCCGGATTGTGGCAGTCGCCCTACCACGACACGATGATCGACCACGACCGAAATGTGGGCACCGTGCTCAACGTGCTCGACGAGCTCGGGATCGCCGACGACACCATCGTCATCTACTCCACCGACAACGGCCCGCACCGCAACACCTGGCCCGACGCCGGCACGACTCCGTTCCGCAGTGAGAAGGACACCAACTGGGAGGGCGCCTTCCGGGTGCCTGAGCTGATCCGGTGGCCCGGAAAGGTCAAGGCGGGCGCGGTTTCCAACGAGATCATCCAGCACCACGACTGGCTGCCCACGCTGCTGGCCGCCGCCGGCGATCCCGACATCGCGGAAAAGCTCAAGAAGGGACACAAGGCCGGCGCCGACGGGGAAACCGAGTACAAGGTGCACATCGACGGCTACAACCTTCTGCCCTACCTGACCGGCGAGATGGACGAGAGTCCCCGGCGCGGCTTCTTCTACTTCTCCGACGACGCCGACCTGGTGGCCATGCGGTTCGAGAACTGGAAGATCGTCTTCTCCGAACAGCGCTGCCCAGGCACGTTGCGGATCTGGGCCGAGCCATTCACCCCGTTGCGAGTACCGAAACTGTTCAACCTGCGCACCGACCCGTACGAATACGCCGACATCACGTCGAACACCTACTACGAGTGGTTCCTACGACACGACTACTTCGTGTTCTACGCGACGGCAATGGCCACGAAATTCCTTGAGACCTTCAAGGAATTCCCGCCCCGGCACCCACCGGCCAGCTTCAGCGTCGACCAAGCGGTCGAGAAGCTGCACGAATTCCTGGCCAAAGACTGAGAAGGGGCAGACGAAAAGATGCCGAACGGTAAACCGAACATCCTCGTCATCTGGGGCGACGACATCGGGATCTGGAACCTGAGTTGTTACAGCCGCGGCATGATGGGCTACCAGACACCCAATATCGACCGGATTGCCAACGAGGGCATGCTTTTCACCGATTCCTACGGTGAGCAGAGCTGCACGGCGGGCCGGGCGTCGTTCATCACCGGCCAGAGTGTCTACCGCACCGGCATGAGCAAGGTCGGCATGCCCGGCGTCGACGTGGGACTCCAGAAGGAGGACCCGACCATCGCCGAGTTGCTGAAGCCGTTGGGTTACGCCACCGGACAATTCGGCAAGAACCACCTGGGCGATCTGAACAAGTACCTGCCGACCGCGCACGGATTCGACGAGTTCTTCGGCAACCTGTACCACCTCAACGCCGAGGAAGAACCCGAGCACGAGGACTATCCCACCGAGGAAGAGGCACCCAAACTCCGGAAGGCACTGCTCCCCCGCGGCGTCATCCACTCCTGGGCCACCGAAGAGGATTCCGGTGAGGTCGACCCACGGTACGGACCGGTCGGCAAACAACGCATCGAGGACACCGGACCGCTGACGAAGAAGCGGATGGAGACCGTAGACGATGAAACCACGTCAGCCTGTGTGGATTTCATCAAGCGTCAGCATGAATCGGACACACCGTTCTTCGTGTGGATGAACATGACCCACATGCATTTCCGGACCCACACCAAGCCGGAGAGCGAGGGGCAGGCCGGACGCTGGCAGTCGCGGTACCACGACACGATGATCGATCACGACGGCCACGTCGGCCGGCTCCTCGACCTCGTCGACGAACTCGGCATCGCCGAGGACACCATCGTCATCTACTCCACCGACAACGGCCCACATGCCAACAGTTGGCCGGATGGCGCGACCACCCCGTTCCGCAGCGAGAAGAACACCAACTGGGAAGGCGCATTCCGGATTCCCGAGATGATCCGGTGGACCGGCAAGATCAAGGCAGGCATCGTCTCCAACGAGATCGTCCAGCACCACGACTGGCTGCCGACATTTCTCGCCGCCGCCGGCGACCCGGACATCGTCGAGAAGCTCAAGAAAGGCCACAAGGCCGGCGCCGACGGCCAGACCGAATACAAGGTGCACATCGACGGGTACAACCTGCTTCCCTATCTCACCGGTGAAGTCGACAAATCCCCACGGCGCGGGATGATCTACTTCTCCGACGACGGCGATGTCCTCGGGGTCCGCGCGGACAACTGGAAGGTCGTTTTCATGGAGCAGCGCTGCCAGGGAACGCTTGAGGTGTGGTTCGAGCCGTTCACCAAGTTGCGGGCACCGAAGCTTTTCAACCTGCGCACCGACCCCTTCGAGCATGCGGATGTCACGTCGAACACCTACTGGGACTGGGTGATCGACCGCCTGTACCTCATGTTCTACGCCGGGGCGATCGTCAATGAGTTCCTCGAGACCTTCAAGGAGTTCCCACCGCGGCAGGAGCCTGCCTCGTTCACCATCAACCACGCCGTGGAGGAGCTCGAGAAGTTCCTGGCCACGCGGGGCGGCTGAGCGTGGCCGAACTCAGTTCCTGGAAAGACGGACCCGCGAAGTCGGCGATCGTCGACTTCGTGGCCCGGGCCGGTACGACGTTCTCCCCCGAAGAGCGGGTGGCGGTGTTCGACAACGACGGCACCCTGTGGTGTGAGAAGCCCGCCTACATCCAGTTGGATTTCCTGGTCCGCCGGCTGGCCGAGCAGGCCGCAGCGGACCCGGCGCTTGCCGCCACCCAGCCCTACACCGCTGCGGCTGCCGGCGATCTCGGCTGGTTCGGCGACGCGGTGACCAAGCACTACAACGGCGACGACTCGGCACTCAAAGTCCTTGCCGGCGGTGCCCTTTCGGCCTACGCCGGGCTGACGGTCGAGGACCACGCCGACCGGATCAAAGCGTTCTTCGCCGAGGCGCAGCACCCGACACTGGCTCGTCCGTACACTACGTGCGGCTATCTACCGATGGTCGAGTTGCTGCATTACCTGGAGGCCAACGGCTTCACCAACTACATCGTCTCCGGCGGCGGCCGCGATTTCATGCGCCCGGTGACGGCATCGATGTACGGCGTCCCGCCCGAGCGGGTGATCGGCAGTTCGGTGGGGCTCGATTTCGTCGACGGTCAACTCAGGACGACAGCCACCCCCGAGTTCCTGAACGACGGACCAGTCAAGGCGGTGCGCATCTGGGGGCGCATCGGGCGTCGGCCGATCTTCGCCGCGGGTAACTCCAACGGCGACATCGAGATGTTGGAGTACGCCGCCGGCGGCCCGGGTCCGTCGTTGAGCATGCTGGTCCGCCACGATGATGCCGACCGCGAATTCGATTACACCGCAGGGGCCGAGAAGGTGCTGGGGCTCGCCGCGGACCGCGACTGGACGGTGGCGAGCATGCGCGACGATTGGACGACCGTCTTTGACTGAATGTGTACCCACGGCATCGACTCTGTGTCCAGGGCGCCAAAGTGCGAGTACCCCTCGCCCTCACCGCAGAGTCGACGCATGACATCAGCCGATCTGGTGTGGATTCCGGCCCAGACGACGATTCTCGGCTCTGACGCGCACTACCCGGAAGAAGCACCCGCACAAGAGGTCTCCACCGCGGGATTCTGGATCCAGCGCCACCAGGTGACCAATAGCGAGTTCGCGCAGTTCGTTTCAGCCACCGGCTACATCACGGTCGCCGAACGTCCGGTGAACCCCGACGATTTCCCGGGCGCCCCACCGGGGAACCTCGTCCCCGGCTCGATGGTGTTCCGGCGCACTGCCGGCCCCGTGGATCTGCGACACATCAGCCAATGGTGGGCATGGACGCCGGGTGCGTGCTGGAATCACCCACGCGGACCACGCTCGTCACTGACGGGACGCGAGCAGCATCCCGTGGTACACATCGCCTTCGACGATGCCGCGGCCTATGCGGACTGGGCCGGGCTGGAACTGCCGAGCGAGGCCCAGTGGGAGACCGCGGCCCGCGGCGGGATCCCCGGTGCGGCGTACACGTGGGGTGACCGGCCCGAGCAACCCGGACAGTACCTGGCGAACTACTGGCACGGAGAATTCCCCTACCTGCCCGACACCGGTTACGGCACAACGAAACCGGTCGGCAGCTTCGAGCCCAACGGCTACGGCCTGTTCGACATGGCAGGCAACGTATGGGAGTGGACCACCGACTGGTACGGCGAGGACCGGGCCACCACACCGTGCTGTGCCGCAGATACCTACGACCCCGACCAGCCCCAGTTCCAGATCGGGCGCAAGGTGATCAAGGGCGGCTCGTTCCTGTGCGCGGACAGCTACTGCATGCGCTACCGGCCGGCTGCACGGCGTCCCCAGATGGTGGATACCGGCATGAGCCACATCGGTTTTCGATGTGTCAAACAGCCTTAGCCGAACGCGGGAGCCACGAAGCGCCTCAACATCTCTTGCTCAGCCGCCTCGTCGCCCCCCGGCCAGACCAACAACGACAACACCAGTCGCACGATCCACGCCGCAGCCGCCGGGTCGTCCTCGCCGAGTCCGGTCAGTTCGGTGGCGAATGCGGCGGGAACCGGTGATCGCGTCAGATCCGCCATCCCACCCCCACTGCGCAGTGAGCTGAGCAGCAGTCCGAACATCGGGTCGGCCCGGATACGTTGCAGCGCAACGGTAACGGCGACCAACACGCGTTCTGCTCCAGTCAGGCCGTCGACGGCGCGACGCACCTCCCCCACGATCGATACGGCCAACCTGGCGAGCACGGCGTCGCGGATCTGCGCCTTGCCTCCCGCATGCCGGTACACCGTCGCGCGTGAGCAGTGCACCCGTGCAGCCAACGCATCGATGTCAAGAGCGTCCAGTCCGTCGCGGGCAGCCATCTCGGCCGCGGCGGCATAGATCCGTTCGGCAGCTTCGACACGTCGGTCGCCCCCGACCAACCAGTCTTCACGCCCTGGAGACATGACGGCCAATTTATCGCACCTTGAGACAAAGCTCCTCAGATTTCTCATTTCGAGCGCAGGTCATCGCGCGCGATTGAGACGCCCCCGCAACCGGCATCCCGTCGGCGAATATCAACATGTGCCGGCATCGTTGACGGGCCTGGAACAGGCCAGCCAACCTGGCCAAATGCTCCTGGCACACGAACTGTTCGAGCCCGCCTGCCTGCAAGATCCGTATCCGCTCTACGACCGGCTGCGGGCGCACGCACCGGTGGCGCAGGTCGGTGACTCACCGTTCTTCGTGGTGAGTTCGTTCGATGCCGTCCTCGAGGCCACCGCCCGCACGCACGACTTCTCGTCGAACCTCACCGCCACCATGTGGTCCCAGGCCGATGGCACCGTCAGCGCATTCGGCATGGGCGAGCCGGGCGGCCCTATCCATGTACTGGCCACCGCTGACGATCCGGCTCACGCCGCCCACCGCAAACTGGTGCTGCCACGGATGGCGGCGAAACGGATCGCTGAGCTGGAGCCCTTCATCGCCGGCACGACCGCAGATCTGCTCGCCACGGCCGGCGGGGAGTTCGAATGGATGTCCGCACTGGCCGACCGCCTGCCCATGCTGGTGGTCGCACGGCTGCTGGGGTTGCCGGCCGAAGACGTGGACCGACTCGTGACCTGGGCCTACGCCAGCACGCAACTCCTGGACGGGCTCGTCGACGCCGAGCAGCTGACGGCATCGGGGATCGCGGCCGTCGAACTCGGCGGCTACCTGACCGAACGGTTTGTCGAAGCATCGGCAAATCCGGGCGAGAATCTGCTGGGCGACCTGGCGACCTACTGCGCGGCCGAGCGCGTGTCCCGCGACACGGCGGTGTTCATGCTGATCCAGCTGGTGGGCGCGGGAGGCGAATCGACCGCGTCGTTGATCGGCAGCGCCGTCGGGATACTGAGCCGTCAGCCCGAGCTGGCAGGAAAGCTGCGTCAGGATCCCACGACGGTCGTGCCATTCCTGGAGGAGGTGTTGCGGTTCGAATCCCCGTTCCGCGGCCACTATCGGCATGTACTGGCCGATGTCGAACTGGCGGGCGTCGCGCTTCCGGCAGGCAGCCGCCTACTGCTGCTGTGGGGTGCAGCGAACCGGGATGAGACTGTGTTCGAGGATCCGAACGTGTTCCGGCTGGATCGTCCGAACATCAAGAATCACTTGGCATTCGGCAAGGGCGGGCACTTCTGTATCGGGGCCGCGCTCGCCCGCCTCGAAGCCCGCATCGTGATCTCGGCGCTGCTCGCCGTCACCGGCACCATCAGTCCAGCCGGGGATGCCGAATGGCAACCCAGCCTGTTGGTGCGGCGGTTACGTCAGCTTCCGCTGAACCTGCGGTGAACTGCCTGGAACTCAGGCAGCCTGCGCGGCGAGCGCAATGCTGTCGTCGTCGACGAACACCAGACCGCCGTCGTCGAGGTTGACTGCCCACCGGCGCGCCGGCTCGACAATTCGCTCCCCAGCGACCTCCACCGCAGTCCCGGCCAAGTCGGCGAAATCTTCGACGACTGTGCCGTGCAATTCGTCGTCAGTTCCCGGATAAACGACCACCGAGGAACCCACAGCAACCCCTTCGGCAATTTCGCCGGAGTCGCTGTCGTTAACCCCCGTCACGACATCTTCAGACATCCCACACCTCCCCAATTACTGACGCGTGCAACCGAGTACATCACAAACGCCTGCGATTGGCTCACTTTCGATCGATACCTACAGCCACACCTTGCATACCTCTCGGGCAAATTTCCAAATCCGGCAACGACGACCGTTCGGGCAAATGCATCACAGTGGGGTGGTCAGCGTGTCACCGGTCACACATAACGCCGCAAAGTGCCACTGGCCGATGCTTTTGAGGCAACGGCAGCAACATTCGCCGATCCCCGCCCTCTCCCAGCACGATGGACGGTCACCGGTTGCTGAGCAACCTCGGGCGAACGCCTGCGGGGGAACGCGCGATGGAGTTCCGGATCGCGGTGACACACACCACACCTGCGTTCGCTAGTGTTGCAACACGTTCTAGCGAGGAGGCCTATGTCCGACGCTGTTTTGGTTACCGGCGCGTTCGGTTTGGTGGGCTCGGCCGTGGTGAAGACGCTGACCGCCGCCGGACGCACGGTGGTCGCGACCGATCTCGACGTGCCGGCGAACCGTAAGGCGGCCGCCGCGCTCCCCGCATCCGTAGAGGTGCGCTGGGCCGATCTGACCGACGCCGCCGCCGTCGACGCATTGGTGGCGGCGGTCGCACCGGCCGCGATCATCCACCTCGCCGCCATCATCCCGCCGTTCTGCTACATGCGTCGCGGGCTGGCCCGGAAGGTCAACGTCGAGGCCACCGCATCGCTGCTGAAGGCCGCCGAAGCCCAGCCCACGCCGCCGCGGTTCGTCCAGGCCTCCAGCATCGCGGTCTACGGCGCCCGCAATCCGCACCACATCGACGGTGTGCTGACCCCGGATACCCCGGTCAACCCGTCCGACATCTACGGCGCGCACAAGGTCGAGGCAGAAGCCCTGGTCCGGGCCTCGAAGCTGGACTGGCTGATCCTGCGTCTCGGTGGGGTCATGAGCTCAGAGTTCAGCCTCGGCATCGACGTGGACCTCATCTCGTTCGAGAGCGTGCTGCCCGCCGACGGGCGGCTGCAGACGGTCGACGTGCGTGATGTGGCGGCCGCGTTCGTCGCGGCCACCACGGTCCCGACCGAGACCGCCAACCACGAGGTGCTGCTGATCGGTGGCGACGCCGAGACGCACCGCCACATCCAGTCCGCAGTCGGTTCGCAAGCGGCTGCCGCGATGGGAATCAAGGGCGGCCTGCCGATCGGCAGGCCCGGCAACCCCGATGACGACGCCGCCTGGTTCGCCACCGACTGGATGGACACCACCCGCTCGCAGGAGGTGCTCGGGTTCCAGCGCCACTCCTGGCCGCAGCTACTGGCCGACACCAGGGCGAACGCCGGGCTGAAGCGGTTTCCGATCGGCCTGGCCGCACCCCTGATCCGCACGTTCCTGCGGTCGAAGTCCGCGTACAAGGACTATCCGGGCAAGTTGGCCGACCCGTGGAATGCCATCGACAAGAAGTGGGGCGACCACCGACCGGATCAGGCGCCCGACGAGCGCTCGCACGAGGAGACGACATGAGCAGCATGACGACGGAACGCGTCGCGATCGTCATCGGCGGAGCTTCGGGGATCGGCTGGGCCAGCGCCCAGGCCCTGGCCGCCGACGGCTGCCGCATCGTGGTGGCCGACCGTGATGCTGACGGAGCGGCGGCCCGAGCCACTCAGCTCGGTGCGCCGCATACGAGCCACTACGCCGACGTCACCGACGAGAGCTCGGTGGAGAAGCTGTTCGAGGACGTCGCGGCGGTCGGCCCAATCGATGTAGTGCTCAACTGCGCGGGGTTCAGCAACGTCGGGCTGATCACCGACCTGGCGGTCGAGGACTTCCGCTCGGTCGTCGACGTCTGCCTCAACGGCGGGTTCATCGTCGCCAAACACGCCGGGCGTAACCTGCCCGAAGGTGGTGTGCTGGTGTCGATTTCATCGCTGAACGGGCGCCAGCCCGCGGCCGGTATGAGCGCCTACTGCGCAGCCAAGGCCGGACTGTCGATGCTGACGCAGGTGGCCGCGCTGGAAATGGGGCCACGCGGCATCCGGGTCAACGCGATCGCGCCAGGGTTTGTGAAGACACCTCTGACCGATCCCGCGGCGATGATCCCCGGTGTCGTCGAGGAGTACATCGAGAACACCGCGCTGGGCCGCAGCGGAACACCCGAGGACATCGCGGCTGCCGTGGTGTTCCTGTGTTCACCCCAGGCTTCGTGGCTGACCGGCGAGGTGCTCGATCTCAACGGCGGCGCACACCTCAAGCGTTACCCGGACATCCTCGGACACGTCATGAAGCTGGCCCAGGCGTGACATCTCTGGCCGGCAAGCAGGCGCTGGTCACCGGCGCCGGATCCGGTATCGGCGCGGCGCTGTGCCGCGCGCTGGCCGGAGCGGGCGCCGAGGTGCTCTGCACCGACATCGACGAGGACGCCGCAGCCCGCACCGCGGCTGCGCTCGGCGCCCGATCGGCACATTTGGACGTCACCGATGCAGCCGCCGTGCAGGCTGCGGTCGACGGCGTGGTGGAGCGGGCCGGTCAGCTCGACCTGATGTTCAACAACGCAGGCATCGTCTGGGGCGGCGACACCGAACTCCTGACGTTGGAGCAGTGGAACGCCATCATCGACATCAACGTGCGCGGTGTCGTCCATGGCGTCGCTGCGGCGTATCCGCAGATGATCCGTCAGGGCCACGGCCACATCGTCAACACCGCATCGATGGCGGGGCTGGCCGCGGCGGGCCAGCTCACGAGCTATGTGATGACCAAGCACGCCGTCGTCGGGCTGTCGCTGGCGCTGCGATCGGAGGCCGCCGCCCACGGCGTGGGTGTGCTGGCGGTGTGCCCGGCCGCCGTCGAGACGCCGATCCTGGACAAGGGCGCGGTCGGCGGTTTCGTCGGCCGCGACTACTTCCTTCAGGGTCAGGGCGTCAAAACCGCCTACGACGCCGACCGGCTGGCCGCCGACACCCTGCGTGCCATCGCGCGTAACAAGGCCATCCTCGTCAAACCCCGTCGCGCCCATGCCTCCTGGCTGTTCGCGCGTGTGGCACCGGGCCTGATGCAGCGGCTCTCGATGCGCTTCGTCGCCGCACAGCGCGCCGGCCAGGCCGCGCACCGCTCAGCTGAGGGCGCGAGCGTCACGCCGGCGTGACGCTCAATACCGACCGTCGCGCCGGCGTGGCGATAGGGTCAGCCCAACGGCGGGAAGGGGCCCGATGAAAGACGAGTTCAGCCTCACCCAGAAGCGGGCGCTGGCGGTCGTCACGGTGTTGGCCGTGCTGCTCGGGGCCTACTTCCTGCGGGGCTTCTTCGTCCTGATCGTGATGGCCGCCGTCGGCGCCTATCTGTTCACCCCGCTCTACCAACGGTTTCAGCGCCGATTCGGCACCGGCCTTTCTGCCACGCTCACTCTGTTGGTCGCCATCCTCATGGTGATCATCCCGGTGGCGCTCGTAGTCTTCATGGCCATCGTGCAGGTGACACAGCTCGTCAACACGGTCAGCACCTGGATCGGCGACACCGATGTCAGCACCCTCGGTGACCGGGCCCTGCAACTGGTCAACTCACTGCTGGGCCGGGTGCCGTTCCTCGATATCCACCTGACCGCGGATTCCCTGCGCGACACCGTGGTCAAGCTTTCTCAGCACCTCGGCGAGTGGCTGCTCGGCATCCTGCAGGGCGCGGTCGGCGGCATGGTCGGCGCGATCACCGCGTCGATCATCTTCCTGTACGTGTTCATCTCGATGCTGGTCAACAACGCCGAGATGGCCACGCTGATCCGCCGGCTGAACCCGCTCGGCGAGGAGATCACCGACCTGTACCTGGCCAAGACCGGAGCCATGGTGAAGGGAACCGTCAAGGGACAGTTCGTGATCGCGTTCTGCCAGGGCGTGGCCGGAGCCATCTCGATCTACATCGCCGGCTTCCACGACGGGTTCTTCGTCTTCGCGATCCTGCTGACCGCCCTGTCGGTGATCCCGCTCGGCGGCGGCATCGTGACCATTCCGTTCGGCATCGGAATGATGTTCTTCGGCAACATCATCGGAGGCATCTTCGTGGTGGTGTTCCACCTGCTGGTGGTCACCAACATCGACAATGTGCTGCGACCCTGGCTGGTGCCCAAGGCCGCCCGGTTGGACCCTGCACTGATGCTGCTGGCGGTGTTCGCCGGCATCTCGATGTTCGGCTTCTTCGGCCTGGTGATCGGGCCGGTGCTGATGATCATCATCGTCACCACCGTCAGCGTCTACCTGGCGGTCTTCAAGGGCGTCGAGCTGGAGACCACCGAGCCCGACGAGCCGGGTCAGCGGCCGTGGCGATGGGTGTGGGAGTGGTTCCAGGAACGGCTCGGGGGCAACCACCATGCATCCCGAGCCGAATCCGCACCCAAGATCGACGCTAAGCCGTCAGACGCTGAGTAAGGAACTCCACCACCCGCTTACGTGCCTCGTACGCGGGATGCCCGTCGACCTCACGAACCTGATCGGTCAACACCGAGTGCGCCGACGGCGACAGGCCGTCGGGGTTGCCCTTCTTCGAGTTGATCTCGATCACCTCGAACGCGTCGCCGAGGCGGGCCTTGAGCGTGGCGAACCGCTCCCCGGGCGCCAGTTTGTCCTGACTGAACCGAAGGGCCAGCGCGCATAGCCCGTCATTGGCAACGCGCTGTTCGACGATCTTGAGCTCGGCCTCCGACATACCCGGGTCACGTTTCTGCGCCGCGGTCAGGGCGATCGGCACCGACGGCTGACTGAGCACCGGGGCCAGCACGCTGTCGTCGACGGCCGCGGCGAGCGCGAAGCCGCCCGTGAAGCACTGCCCGATGACGCCGACGCCCTTGCCGGGGGTGTTGGCGTTGAGATCGCGGGCCAGCGCCCGCAGGTAATGCGCGACGGGCCGGTCCGCGTTCGTGGCGAATGCCGAAAACTCCCGTGTCACACAAGCTTTGACCATGACGCCGATGGCACCAGGTCGGACGGCGGGAGCACCGGGGGTGCCGAACAGCGACGGCGCGGCCACCGTGAAGCCGTTGTCCACCAGGTGGTTGCCCAGGGCGAGCACGCCGGGATGCAGGCCGGGAATCTCGGGGATGAGGACCACGCCTGGGCCTTCGCCCTTGCGGTAGACGTCATAGGTCTGGTCGGCGGCGGTGAAGGGGGTGGCGGTCCACCCGGTGAGATCTGCAACTGGCGACGACAACACGGGCTCCATCCGTTAGCGCGTCACGGCCTTTTGAGCGGCAGCGGCGACTGCTTCTGCGTCGCACTCGCCAGAGTACGGTACTCATCGGTACCACCGGCGCCGGTGATCGCGACCTGAGCCGGTCCGCTCAGCCTCGTCGTCCACACCGGTTCCGGGTCGCTGCTCTCGTAGACCACCCAGGTCACCCCGTCGACGTCCTCGGTACCTGCCGCATACGAGTCCGGCTTGATCGAGGCCACCAGGGCGGCCTCGTCGGCATCGCTCTGGGTCAGGCTCAGGTACTTGCCGGTGGGGGCCAGATAACCGATGCGCGACGACACCGCGCGGGCGTGCTGGCCGTCGGGCAGCGTCAGACCGCCGTCGATGCCGTGACGACTGCCGGAGTTGGGCTGCCAGCCCTCGGGCAGCTGAGGCAGGCGGATCGGGATCTTCAATGTGTCGGCGTCGGCCTGCAGCGCGGCCTTCGCATCGAATTCGGGAGCCGGGCCGGCCCCGGGCCCACCCGCCTGAAACGAGCACATCCCCAGCATCCCCGCGAGCACGATGCAGGCCACCACCAGCGGCGCCATCGACCAGAACATGTCCCGGCCGTCCTGCAGCAACCGTGACTTTTCCGGCTTCGGGACCGGGGTTGGCTGAGACGTCGGCTCGGAGGACATGTTCGTCAGTATCCCAGCTCCCAAACGTTGACCACGTTCTGGGACAATCTGGGCCATGAGTCCCACGCGGGGGGAAGCCCCGGATCGCAACCTTGCCCTCGAGCTCGTCCGGGTGACCGAGGCCGGCGCCATGGCGGCAGGCCGCTGGGTCGGCCGCGGCGACAAGGAAGGCGGCGACGGGGCCGCTGTCGACGCCATGCGTGAGCTGGTCAACTCGGTGTCGATGCGCGGTGTCGTGGTGATCGGCGAGGGCGAGAAAGACGAAGCCCCGATGCTCTTCAACGGTGAAGAGGTCGGCAATGGCGACGGGCCGGAGTGCGACTTCGCCGTCGATCCCGTCGATGGCACCACGCTGATGAGCAAGGGCATGCCCAACGCCATCTCGGTGCTCGCTGTCGCCGAGCGCGGTGCCATGTTCGACCCGTCCGCGGTGTTCTACATGAACAAGATCGCCGTCGGCCCCGAGTGCGCCGACGCCATCGACATCACCGCCCCGATCGGCGAGAACATCCGGCGGGTGGCCAAGGTGCGCGGCGCCTCGGTGAGCGACCTGACCGTGTGCATCCTGGACCGTCCGCGCCACGCCCAGCTGATCGACGACGCCCGCGCCGCCGGCGCCCGCATCCGCCTGATCACCGACGGTGACGTCGCCGGCGCCATCTCGGCCTGCCGCCCCAACTCCGGCACCGACATCCTGGCCGGCATCGGCGGCACCCCCGAAGGCATCATCGCCGCGGCCGCGATCCGCTGCATGGGCGGCGCGATCCAGGCTCAGCTGGCCCCCACCGACGACGCCGAACGCCAGAAGGCGCTCGACGCCGGCTACGACCTCGACCAGGTGCTGTCCACCGACGACCTGGTCTCGGGTGACAACGTCTTCTTCTGCGCCACCGGCGTCACCGACGGCGACCTGCTCAAGGGCGTGCAGTACTACCCGGGCGGGTGCACCACCCAGTCCATCGTGATGCGGTCCAAGTCCGGCACCGTCCGGATGATCGAGGCCTATCACCGGCTGACCAAACTCAACGAATATTCCGCCATCGACTTCACCGGCGACAAGACCGCCGCCTACCCGCTCCCGTAACTCGCCAGAAAGGGCAACATGAGCACCGATACCGACGGAGCTGTCGAGTACCGCATCGAGCACGACACCATGGGCGAGGTCCGGGTGCCGGTCAACGCACTGTGGCGGGCGCAGACCCAGCGCGCCGTGGAGAACTTCCCGATCTCCTTCCGTGGGCTGGAGCGCACCCAGATCCGGGCGCTCGGCCTGCTGAAGGCGGCGTGTGCGCAGGTCAACAAGGACCTGGGCCTGCTGGCCGCCGAGAAGGCCGACGCCATCATCGCCGCGGCCGGCGAGATCGCCGATGGCCTGCACGACGACCAGTTCCCGATCGACGTGTTCCAGACCGGCTCGGGCACCAGCTCCAACATGAACGCCAACGAGGTCATCGCCTCGATCGCCGCCCGCAACGGCGTGACCGTCCACCCCAACGACGACGTGAACATGTCGCAAAGCTCCAATGACACGTTCCCGACCGCCACCCACATCGCCGCCACCGAAGCCGCTGTGCGCCACCTGATTCCGGCACTCGAGGTGCTCCACGAGTCACTGGCCGCCAAGGCCAAGCAGTGGAAGACCGTGGTCAAGTCAGGCCGCACCCACTTGATGGACGCGGTGCCGGTGACGCTGGGCCAGGAGTTCGGCGGTTACGCCCGGCAGATCGAGGCCGGCATCGAGAGGGTCAAGGCCACGCTCCCCCGCCTCGGTGAGCTCGCCATCGGCGGCACCGCCGTGGGCACCGGCCTCAACGCCCCCGACGGCTTCGGCCCGAAGGTGGTCGAGGTGCTGGTCAACCAGACCGGGTTGGCCGAACTGCGCACCGCCGCGGACTCGTTCGAGGCCCAGGCTGCCCGCGACGGGCTGGTCGAGGCATCGGGCGCGCTCAAGACCATCGCGGCCTCGCTGACCAAGATCGCCAACGATGTGCGCTGGATGGGCTCGGGCCCGCTGACCGGCCTGGGCGAGATCCAGCTGCCCGATCTGCAGCCGGGCAGCTCCATCATGCCGGGCAAGGTCAATCCAGTTCTGCCCGAGGCGGTCACCCAGGTGGCCGCGCAGGTCATCGGTAACGACGCCGCCGTCACCGTCGGCGGCCTGTCGGGCGCCTTCGAGCTCAACGTCTACATCCCGATGATGGCCCGCAACGTGCTCGAGTCATTCACCTTGCTGTCCAACGTGTCTCGGTTGTTCGCCGAGAAGTGCATCGACGGCCTGGTGGCCAACGAGGAGCACCTGCGCACCCTGGCCGAATCCTCCCCCTCGATCGTGACGCCGCTGAACTCGGCGATCGGCTACGAGGAGGCCGCCAAGGTCGCGAAGCAGGCGCTGAAGGAGAAGAAGACCATCCGCCAGACGGTCATCGACCGCGGCCTGATCGGCGACAAGCTGAGCGAGGCCGAGCTGGACAAGCGCCTCGATGTGCTGGCCATGGCGAAGGTCGTCGATGAGCGCTTGCGCGAAGAGCAGTAGGCGAGCCGGCGTTCCTTTCTGTGCACGAGCAGACAAACTGCCCATCTTCTTCGGAAGATGGGCAGTTTTGCGTGTGCTCGGCGAAGAAACTACTCGGGAAGTGGTGCGGCCCAGCGCAACACGGCCCCGCCACCGGGCTGGTCGATGATGGTGAACTGACCGTCCGCACTCAGGGCGCGGGCCCGCAGATTGCCCAGCCCGCTCTCGGTGATCTCGGCGGCGATCCCGCAGCCGTTGTCCGACACCTCGATGGACAGGTCGTCGGCCACCTCGACGAGAACGGCGAGTTCGCTTGCCCCCGAATGGCGTACCGCATTGCTGATCGCCTCACGCAGCACCGCCTCGGCATGATCGGCCAGAGTCGCATCGACCACCGACAGCGGGCCGACGAACCGTGTGCTGATGTGTATCGGCGCGTCGGCAAACTGGGCGATCACCTCGTCGAGCCGCTGGCGCAGCCGCGTCGTGCCGGCATGGGCACCGTGCAGGTCGAAGATCGCGGTCCGGATCTCCTGGATAACCGCCTGCAGATCGTCGACGGTATCGGTGAGCCTCTGCTGCACCTCGGCAGAATGCGCCCGCGGGATCGTGCCCTGCAAGGACAGTCCGACCGCGAACAGGCGCTGGATCACGTGATCGTGCAGGTCGCGGGCGATGCGGTCGCGATCGGCCAGGATCTCCAGCTCGCGCACGTTGCGCTGGGAGCTGGCCAGTTGCCAGGCCACCGCGGCCTGGTCGGCGAACGCGGCGGCCATGTCCAGTTGCTCAGCGGTGAAGCTCTGCGCCCCGTCGGCACGCACGGCCACCAGCACGCCCGCCACGGTGCCGGTGGCACGCAGCGGCAACACCAGCGCCGGGCCGCCCAGGCCGTCCAGCTCAAGGCGGTCCAGCCGGTGCGGTGCGCCGTCGTGGAACGCCGCACCCACCGCGCCCTCCACGGCATCTGGGCCCACCGGGATCGAGTCGACCGTGGTAGGGCGGCCTGCCGTGGCGGCCACGACAAGGGTGTCGACCTCGCCGGCAGGGACGTCGCTCCCGGGCACCGCGACCACGATGCGGTCGGCACCGGTCAGGTTGAGCACCTCGTCGGCCACCATCCGGAACACCCTGGCCGGATCGGTGCCGCCGAGTAGTTCGGTCCCGATGTCGCGGGTGGCCGCGATCCAGGCCTGCCGGTCACGGGAAAGCTGGTAGAGCCGGGCGTTCTCCACCGCGACTCCGGCGGCCGCGGCCAGGGCCTCCACCAGCACCTCGTCGTCCTCGCTGAACGGCTGCCCGTTGGTCTTGTCGGTGAGGTAGAGGTTGCCGAACACCTCGTCCCGGATGCGCACCGGGACGCCCAGAAAGGTTCGCATCGGCGGATGGTTGGGCGGGAATCCCACCGACGCCGGGTGTTCGTGAATGTCGTTGAGCCGGATGGGTTTCGGATCGTCGATCAGTACGCCGAGCACACCGCGCCCCTCGGGCAGATGACCTATCAGCGCCCGGGTTTCGTCATCGATGCCCTGATAGACGAACTCGGTCAGCTCGTGGTCGTCGCCGCGCACACCCAGTGCGCCATAGCGCGCGTCGACCAGCTCGATCGCGGTCCGAACAATGGTGCTCAGGGTTAACTCGAGGTCCAGGCCCGAGGTCACCGCCAGCATGGCCTCCACCAGGCCGTCGATCCGGTCACGGCCGGTGATGATCTCCTCGACGCGGTCCTGCACCTCGGTGAGCAGTTCACGCAGTCGCAGCTGGGAGAGAGTGTCCCGTAACGGAGGAGTCCGCTGTTCATCGTCGGAGTGCGCACCATGAGCAGTCACGTCCACCATGCTGGCACTACCGGCCGCGGGGCACCAAGCTCGTTCGAATCATAGTTCGGCAGCCGGTTCCGACCCGAATCGGAACCTCCGACCCGTGACCCGAACCGGTGACACCCGGACGTAATGCGATTTCGATGTCGCCGTCCATGGCAGTAACTGCGCGCGCTCGGCTTCGTCCAGCTCTTCGTCAGTACGTAAAGTACGTGCAACGCCCCGTACGATCACACTCCAGCCTTCGGCCGAGTTGTGATCGTCGGCCTCGAATACCACCTGATTGTTGATGGCTGCACTGATCAGTTTCGTCCCCGCCGCGGTACGGAACAGGATCGTGCGGTTCTGCACCACGAAGTTCACCGGGAAGATGTGCGCTTCGTCGTCGACTGCAGTGACGAGCCTACCCAGGGCCACGCTACCAAGCAGGTCCCAGCTCTCGCGCTCGGAGAGAATCGCGACCGGCTCACTGCGCGTTGACATTCCGGTGTTCATGACACGACGTTATTGCGGTGCAGAGCACGCCGCAATGGAAGAAAGCCCCATCCTTCAGGGACCAAAGACCCTGGTATCACTCGTGATTTCGGCGATCCAGGTTCGAGGCGAACACCGCCGCCTGAGTGCGGCGTTCCATGCCCAGCTTGGCCAACAACCGCGAAACGTAGTTCTTGACGGTCTTCTCGGCGAGGAACATCCGGGCTGCGATCTGACGGTTTGTCAGGCCCTCCCCGAGTAGGTCCAGCAGCACGTGCTCCTGTTGGGTCAGCCCCGCCAGCGGGTCAGAGCGCTCGGCGTCCCCACGCAGCTTGGCCATCAGCGCCGTGGCGGCGCGATTGTCCAGCAGCGACTTCCCGGCCCCGACGTCCTTGATCGCCTGGGCCAATTCCATCCCCTTGATGTCCTTGACCACATAACCGCTGGCGCCCGCCAGGATGGCGTCCAGCATGGCCTCGTCGGAGGTGAACGACGTCAACATCAGGCAGCGCAGATCGGGCATGCGCGACAACAGGTCCCGGCACAGTTCGATGCCGTTGCCGTCGGGCAGCCGGACGTCGAGCACCGCAACGTCCGGCTTCAGGGCCGGAACCCGCGCCAAGGCCTGGGCCACCGAGTCGGCCTCGCCGATCACGTCCAGCTCAGGGTCTGCGCTGAGCAGGTCGATCAGCCCGCGCCGAACCACCTCATGGTCATCGACCAGAAAAACTCTGATCATTCCCCGAGTCTCACAACCGATGGCGCCGATCGCAAGTGATCAGCGCGCCACCCGAGCGCTCCAACGCCGCCTGCAACCCGGCCGAATCCGGGTGGTCGGCACCGAGCACGAGCAGCTGAGCCGACTCTGGATGCGCCGTCAGGTATTCCGTGGCGCTGTCGTAACCGTCGATCGTCTGGACGTCGAGGTCCGGGGACCGCTTCAGCGCACGCGCCAGGCGTCGCTCAAGCTGCGCCTGAGACAACCGGTCCCGCTCGGCCACGGCACTCGCGTCGTACATCTCGCGGTGGCGGGCTCCCCAGGTGGTCAGCACCCGCAGTGGTGCGCCGCGGCGCACTGCCTCCTCGATCGCGACGTGCAGGGCGTCATTGCTGGCGGTGCGGCCGTCGGCTTCGACAACGACGGCCGCACCAGCGGCAATAGGCGCGGTGGCGGGGGCAGGGGCGATCAGGGTGTCGGTCATGGTCAGCTCCTATTCGAAGGTCAGGAAGGTGTCGACAGTGCGGCGCGGCGTCGGTGGTGGTGCATCGGTGATGGTCGGGGCGATCCCGATCCGCACCAGCAGCTGCGGGCACGCGTCGCGGCCGATCAGGGTGCCGATGATGTCGCGGCTGGCGTGCAATTCGGTCACGTGGCTGACCGGGCAGGTGGCGAGTCCCGACATCGTGCATTCCAGCAACAGCGCCGACAGTGCCTCGCCGGCGTCGAGGGCGTCAGCCCGGCTGTACCCGTCGGTGGACAGCACCACCAGGGTGGCCGAATCGTCACCGACGGTAGGGCGGCGATCGTTGTGCGAGGTGACCGGGAAGGTGCGCGCCACCGCGACGCGCTCGCTTTCCGCGGCCGATACCAGAGAGCTCTGCGGGATACCGTCTTCGGTCGCGAACGGTGTTGTCCACCAGGCAAGTTCGGAATGGTAGGCGGAATCATAGAGACGCAGCGAATCGGTCAGCTCGGCAGCCTCGGCCACATCGGCGCGCATCTCCTCGGCCAATACGTCGAGGTGTACCGGGCCGTCGGCCAGCCGCGCCCGCAGCAGCACCTCGAAGGAATCCCAGTCCACATACCTGGCCATCGGCAGCCGGTCGGTTCGCCGGGCCAGGATCGCGTCAGCCCGCCTGCGATGCGCATCGGTGACGTAGTCCATCGGCGAGAACTGCAGCGTCGCCAGATGATCGGGGTCATTCGGATTCGGGAAACGCTCGACACTGGTGGCCCAGCCGGCCGCGGCCATCGCGACCCGCAGGTGGTCCAGCAACACCCCGCAACTGATGACCGCCTCCCGCGCGGATCGATCGGTCGCGGTCACCACGCGGCTCGGGTCCAGGTGCAGGTGCACCCCGCTGCCGTCGACCACCAGCCGCCACGGTTGGGTGTTGTGCAATGACGGCGCACGCGATGCCAGCTGCACCGCATGGGTGAGAGTCGCTGAATCGAACATCGTCTCGGCCATGCTTCAAGCCTCGTCGTGCCCGGGCCCGTCGGTTAGGGTCTTTGGTCCTCAAACCGACGAGATGTGCGTCTCACGCCCCGTTGTTGGGGCCCCCCGAATTCGCACCGGGGATGTCGGTGATCGGGAAGTTCGGCATCGGTGGAGGCGACGGCGTCGCGGGCAGCGACGGGATCTCCTCCGGAGGAATGTCCTTGAGCGCCTCGGCCGGCGGGACGGGCGGGCCGTTCTCCCGGCTGCCGTAACTGGTGCCCGGCTTGCGTTCACCGAGCATGTGGCTCACGGTCACCAGGTGGTAGCCGTTGGCCTTGAGGACCGGGATGAACTGCTCAACCAGGTCCACGGTGGACGAGTAGGTGTCATGGAACAACACCACGTTGTTGGGCCTGATCTGCGTCATCAGCATGTAGCGGGTCGCGGCGATGTTGGCGTCGTTGGCCCAGTCGAACGGGATGACGTCCCAGTTGATGTCAGCCAACCCCTGCTTGCCTGCCTCGGCGAGCACCTGGTCGTTGACCAGCCCGCCGGCGGTGCGCACGAGCTTGGGCCGCTGGCCCGTCGCGGCCTCGATGGCGTCACTGGCCTTGCTGAACTGGGCCGGGATCTCTTCGGGCGGGATGGTCGTCATGTTGGGGTGCTCCCAGGTGTGGCTGCCCAACTCCATGCCGGCGTCCACCACCTGCTTGGCACCTTCGGGGTTGGCGGCGACCTTGTTGCCGATCTCGAAGAACGTCGCCTTGGCGTCGTTGTCCTTGAGGATCTGCAGCAGCCGGCCGGTGTACGGGCTCGGCCCGTCGTCGAAGGTCAGCGCAATGCACCGCTCCGTCGCGCAGTCCACGTCGTCGGGGTCATCACGGCGGATGTGCCCGGTGAGAACCCCCACCACCAGCACCACGACGGCGGCGACCACGCCGACCACGGTCCACCGCCATGCCTGACTGTTGGGAAGCCTCACCACCCCGGCAGCCTACCGGCTGGCGATTTGGGTGCGTTCGGTAACGCCTGGCGTTACCGAACGCACCCAAATCACTCCGACTCAGGGCAGCGCGCCCGGGCTGAACTCCTCCAGCATCTCGGTCACCAGCGCGGCGATCGGCGACCGCTCGCTGCGCTGCAGAGTGATGTGGGCGAACAGCGGGTGCCCCTTGAGCTTCTCGATCACGGCTGCGACGCCGTCATGGCGGCCCACCCTCAGGTTGTCGCGCTGGGCCACGTCGTGGGTGAGCACCACCCGCGAGCCGGCACCCAACCGCGACAACACGGTCAACAGCACGTTGCGCTCCAACGATTGCGCCTCGTCGACGATCACGAACGAGTCGTGCAGCGAACGGCCCCGAATATGGGTCAGGGGAAGCACTTCCAGCATGCCGCGGGAAAGGACCTCTTCGAGCACAGCCGGGCTGGCGAGCCCCTCGAGGGTGTCGAAGACGGCTTGCGCCCATGGCCCCATCTTCTCGCTCTCGCTGCCCGGGAGGTAGCCGAGATCCTGGCCGCCGACGGCGTAGAGCGGACGGAACACCACCACCTTGCGCTGAGTTCGGCGTTCCAGCACCGCTTCGAGACCCGCACACAGAGCGAGCGCGGATTTGCCGGTGCCTGCCTTACCACCGAGCGAGACGATGCCGACGGACTCGTCGAGCAGCAGATCGAGGGCGACGCGCTGTTCGGCTGACCTTCCCCGGAGGCCGAACACTTCGCGATCACCACGCACCAGCTGCACGCGCTTTTCGGCGTTGACCCGCCCGAGCGCCGACGAACTACCACCCAGCAACCGAATACCGGTGTGGCAGGGTAGATCCCGGGCATCGGTCAGGTCGATCTCACCATCGGCGAACAGCGTGTCGATATCTTCTGCCGCCACGTCGAATTCGGTCATGCCCGTCCAACCGGACACCACGACATCCTGGGCGTGGTACTCGTCGGCGGCCAGGCCCACCGCGCCGGCCTTGACGCGCAGCGGGATGTCCTTGCTCACCAGCGTGACATGCTTGCCCTCGGCTGCGAGATTCGCAGCGCAGGCCAGGATCCGGGTGTCGTTGGTTTCGGTGCGGAACCCCGAAGGCAAGACGGACTGGTCGATGTGATTCAACTCGACCTGTAGCGTGCCGCCTTGCGCCCCAACGGGAATCGGCTGATCCAGCCTCCCGTGCTCAAGCCGCAGATCGTCGAACATCCGCAGCGCCTGCCGGGCGAACCAGCCCAGCTCGTGGTGATGCCGTTTGGCCTCCAGCTCGCTGATCACGACCAGCGGGACCACCACTTCATGCTCGGCGAACCGAGTGCATGCCCAGGGATCGGACAGCAACACGGATGTGTCGAGCACATAGGTACGGACAGGCAGATCAGTCACGTGGCGCTCCTAGAACCCGCGCGGCCCCACACGAGTTGCTCGGTGGACACTGCGGCACCAGGACCGGAGCCGGTCCTCTCGTGATCAAACCGATCGGTACCGTCCGGACAGCAGAGCATGTCGCTAGCCATCGGATTTGACGCTACTCCCGCCTCGGCAGGGTTGCTGGCTGGCGCGCCGCGTGAATAACGCCCGGCGCGTTACGCCTTGATGAACTCCTGGAGCGTTGCCTCGTCGGCCAGGCCCCACGCGGTGATCCGGTCGGAGATGACCTGGGCCAGCGCGGCCTTGTCGAAGATGCCGGCCTCGGCCACCACCGCCACCTTGTCCTGGTAGGCGTCGATGTCCGCGCCGATCACGTCGAGCTCACGGGCGCGCGCGGCGATGGCCGCCACGGTCTCGTCGCGATGGGTGCCCAGCAGGTGTGACACGAGGTTGGCAAAGAACAGCTCGTGGCGCTCCTCGTCGAGGACGATGCGGTCGACCATCGAACCCAGCACCGGCTCGGTGATCTGAGCCCGCAGGTTGCGGGTGAACACCGCGTGGGCACGCTCGAAGAACGCCATGAACACCAGCGTCTCGAACTGGCTGTAGCTGTCGGCGCGGTAGCCCTTCATCACGTGCTCGACGCGGACGTCCTCATTGGCCGTCGGGTCGATCTCGCGGGTGACGACAAGGTAGTTGCGCAGCGCGACGGCGTGCAGGTGCTCCTCGGCGGTCCAGCGACCCAGGAAGCGGCCCCACTTGTCCTCGAGGATGAAGTGCTCGACGAGCTCCCGGTGATAGCCCGACAGGTTGTCCTTGGTGATCAGCAGGATCTCCAAGGCGTCGGTGACGTTCTTGGGCAGCGTCACCTGTGAGGGATCCCAGTCCTTGCCACCGAGGAACGCGAAGTTCTCACCCTGGTCGAACGGCACGTAATCGTGTGCGTACCAGAGATCCTCGGTGTCAAGGTGGCGTCGTAGCTCAGCCTCGACAACCGGCTCGAGCTCCAAGGTCAGCGCATTAGCGACAGGTTTCTGTGCCATGAGGTAACTGTAACCGACGTTTACAGGTTCCTAAAACTCAACTCACGTGTGATGTAGCCCGCTCTTGCCTCAGAGTGTGAGGCCCGGGTACAGCGGGTTGGCGTCGAGCAACTCGGCCGAGGCAGCGTGCACGCGCTCGGCGGTGCCGTCGGCCAGTTTGTACTTGGCTTTCGACGTCCCCTCCGCCTGCGTGTTGGACAGCACGTCGACGATCAGCTCGGCCACCCGGTCGAAGTCGTCGGCGCCGAATCCGCGGCTGGTCAGCGCCGGGGTGCCCAGCCGGATGCCGCTGGTGTACCAAGCGCCGTTCGGGTCGGCCGGGATGGCGTTGCGATTGGTGACGACGCCGGCGTCGAGCAGAGCGGACTCGGCCTGACGGCCGGTCAGCCCGAACGAACGCACGTCGAGCAGCACCAGGTGGTTGTCGGTGCCACCGGTGACCAGGCCGGCGTCACGCTTCACGAAGCCGTCGGCCAGGGCCTGCGCATTGTCGGCGACCTGCTGGGCATAGGTCTGGAACGCGGGCTGACGGGCCTCGGCCAGGGCGACGGCCTTGGCCGCCATGACGTGGCTCAGCGGCCCGCCGAGCACCATCGGGCAGCCCTTGTCGACGGCCGGGGCGAATTCCTCGGTGGCCAGCACCATGCCGCCGCGCGGACCGCGCAGCGACTTGTGGGTGGTGGTCGTGGTGACGTGGGCGTGCGGCACCGGGTTCTCGTCACCGGTGAACACCTTGCCTGCGACCAGACCGGCGAAGTGCGCCATGTCGACCATCAGGGTGGCGCCGACCTCGTCGGCGATCTCGCGCATCTTGGCGAAGTTCACCCGACGCGGGTAGGCCGAGTAGCCGGCGACCAGCACCAGCGGCTTGAACTCGCGGGCCGCGGCGGCCACGGCGTCGTAGTCCAGGAAACCCGTCTCCGGGTTGGTCCCGTAGCTGTGCTGATGGAACATCTTGCCCGAGATGTTGGGCCGGAAGCCGTGGGTCAGGTGCCCACCGGCATCCAGGGACATGCCGAGCAGACGCTGGTTACCCAGCTTGTTGCGCAGGGTCTCCCAGTCCGCCTCGGACAGGTCGTTGACGTGCTTGGCGCCGAGTTCGGCCAGGCCGGGAGCCTCCACCTTGGTGGCCAGGATGGCCCAGTAGGCAACCAGATTGGCATCGATACCCGAGTGCGGCTGGACATAGGCGTACGGGGCGCCGAACAGTTCACGGGCATGCTCGGCGGCCAGGGCCTCGACGGTGTCGACGTTCTGGCAGCCCGCGTAGAAGCGGTGCCCGACGGTGCCCTCGGCGTACTTGTCGGAGAACCAGGTGCCCATGGTGAGCAGCACCGCCGGTGAGGCGTAGTTCTCACTGGCGATCAGCTTGAGCGAATCGCGTTGATCGGCAAGCTCTTTGCGGGTGGCTGCGGCAACCCGGGGCTCGACGGACTCGATGACCTGCAATGCGGCCTGGTACGCGGCGCTTGAAGTGTCGGCGTAATCGGCGCCGGAAGCCGCGGGCAATGAGGAGGACGGGTCTGCTGCCATGGCATTCAGCCTAGTCGGAGCGGGTCAGCTCGACGGTCCCGGGCCGGGTTGGCCCGGCGGGTAACCGGGGTAGGGATAGGCCGGCGGGTATCCGGGGTAGGGATAGGGCGGTTGAGCCGGCGGCGGGACAACGGCGCCCCGGGTGAGCTTGGTGAGCAATACGAACCAGGCGGCGACACCGACGATCACCGATCCGGCCCACAGCAGGTTGCTGACGGTTTCCATGCGCGGTCCGTCGCCGATCACCTTCATCAGGACCGACGGGAATGCGCCGGGGCTGTCGCCGCCGTCGACACAGGCGAGCCCGAACACGAACATCGACGCCCACAGGATTACCTGGGCCCAGGCCTGCCCGGAGGTGAGCTCCCCGCCCGGCTGCTTACGCATCAACCTGCTCGTGAATACCAGGCAAAGCGCCAGCCATGGTGCGGCGAGGACGCCGAACACCACCATCCACCCGAGCTGTACGAACAGTCCCCGGCCGATCACCATCCACACCAACAAGAGCATGTTGAGCGGCATCGCCAGCGCTGGGATGTAGAGCCGAGCCTCAGACACTCTCCGAGCCTAAGCCCGCGATGGCGTCGGGATCAGCGGCAGATCATCTCAGATCACTCGTCGTCGCTGTGGCTCCAAGCGCCGCCGCCCTTGCCGTTGGCATAACCGCCGCCGGGATATCCCTTGCTCCAGTCGTGACCAGCCCAGGCGCCTCCGGGCCACCCTTCGCTCAAGTCCTTGCCGGCCCAGGCACCGCCCGGCCACGGGATCGTGACGGGCGTCGGTGTATCCACCTGCTCGCCATTCACACTGACGACAGGATCGGCCGTGGCCACTCCCGCGGCTCCGACGAGTCCTGCCGAGGCGGCCGCCACCACGGCCATACCGGCCATCAGCTTGACCCACTTCGGTTTCGTGCCTTCTGCAGCCATGTCGGCTCCCCTCGCCCTATTGTCTCCCGGCTACGTCGTCGCGATGGTCAGCAAACACCTTACCTGTCGGCGGAGAGACGGATCAACCGGTCGAGACGCACGCAGCCATGCCCCGTGGCGGCCGAATTCGAAGCATTACTTACGCTTTCAATGCCATCCCCGCGAAGGAATTGACGGCCAGGACAAGCGATCAGCTGGTACTAGCGCCGAATGCCGGAGCAGACAGCAAACATTTTCCGCGAAGCTCCAGCAGCGGTCGGATCACTTTTTGTGGTTCCACGCGCCGCCGGCCTTGCCGTTGGCGAAACCGCCGCCCGGCCAGCCCTTGCTCCAGTCGTGACCGGCCCAGGCACCGCCGGGCCACCCCTTGCTCCAGTCCCAGCCGGCCCATGCGCCGCCGGGCCACGGGCTCACGAGGGGAGGCGGCTTCGGCGGGGCCACCGTCTCGCCGTTCAAGACCACGACGGGATCGGCAGTGGCAACCACCGCAGGTCCGGCCAGCATCGCGGCCAGGCTCACCGAGCCCGCCGCCATGACCACACCGGCCATGCGCTTGGCCCGGTTCGATTTCGTGCTCGTTGTAGTCATCTCGACACCCCTTGCCACTGCCCGGTACGTCGCGCGATGCTCAGCAAATACTTTACGCTCGACCGGCGAGCCCGATCAAGGTATCGAGATGCCAGGAACCCAGGGGTTGCCGATCAGCGAATCAAGGTCAATATTTGTCTATTCAACTGCATTTTTCAGAAAATGCGCCCACCGCAGGCGCAACAAGGCAGCGGGCGCGGGGCCTGAACCCCAGAGGACTCATCAGCAAATTCCGAAACTACGAGGACGACTGGCAGCACGCCGAAAACCAGGCGGACCGATCGGTTCGCCTGGTTTCGCGGTTGTCAGCGGTGATTCCAGGCGCCGCCGGCCTTGCCGTGGATGGCAGCGCCGCCACCCTTGCCGTTGGCGAGACCGCCACCGGGGTACCCCTTGCTCCAATCATGACCGGCCCACGCGCCGCCGGGCCACGGGCTGACGAGAGGCGGGATCTCGACACCAGAGCCGCCAGAGGTGGCGGCGTCGGCAATGCCCGAGATGACGGATGTCACCGGATCGCTACCGACCTTGGTGAATGGAGCCTTCTTGCCTCCGGGGCTCACCGGCGCCACCGGATCGCTGCCGACCTTCGTGACAGGTCCGGCGGCATTGGCCACCGCGCCCGAGCCGAGGATCCCGGCAAGTGCCACCGCGCCGGCCGCCACGATCACGCCGGCCATGCGCTTGATCTTGCCCAGTCTTTCCGTTGTTGTTGCCATGGTCTTTTCCTTTGCCCGGCCCGGCACGGACACCGGACCCTGTAGCAACAATGTTACTGACCGGTAACTACCGTAATCAAGCACTTGAGACCACGGTCATATCAGTGACGCGACGCAACGCAGAACACCGCCGGGCAAAGGTCCCACGCCCCACGGTCGAGGCATTGAAATGGGGCTACGAATTTGCTGTCGACTGGCAGAGGCACTAAGCACGCAAGGTTGACGGAATCAGCGGCTCATCGAGCAGCCGGCCGAAGCGCTCCGTCAACGTCACTCCGGCGGGGCGGTCGTCCAGCCACCCGCGCAGCAACCGGTACCCCTCGATGTAGGTGCTGGTGTAGGCCCGCCACAGCGGCGAGGACAGGAACCGCAGGGACTGCCTGGCCCGATCGTCGTCGACCAGCAGCCAGCGCTTGAGGAATTCCACCACCTCGTCGACATCGCGATGCTCGTCGTGCAGCATCAACGCGGCGTCCTGGCGCACGTCGGCCAGCCCCGCCACCGCCTCCGCGATCGACTCGGCACGCTCCCCGTCGAACCGAAGGCCCAGGTCGGCGTAGATATCGGCCGCCCATGCGCCCCAGCCCGGCCCGACAATGGCATGCAATGCCAGATCTGCCAGCCCCTCGGCCATCAGGCACTGCGGGGTGTTGACGAGGAAGATCGTCTGTTCAAGTTCACCGTCCCGCGCCACCAGGCCCGCCTCTTTGCGGCAATGCTCGGTGTGATGGCCCGGGTATGACTCGTGGGCCACCAGTCGGGGCAGGTTGGCCATCTGTTGTTTCAGATCGGCATTGACCGCGACGGTGGACTTGTAGTCGCCCAGGTAGTAGTTGAACCCCGACCACGGCTTGTCGGTGACCACCTCGTAGGTGATGGTCTCGGTCTCCGGCAGCGGATACGCGGCGCGCACCTTGTCGCGCAGGGCCGACGAGAACGCGTGGATGCACTCCTCTAGCCGGGCCGGAGGGATCTCGTCCCCGGTGCGGTGCGCCTGGATCCGCTCGGCCAGTGGGCCTGTGCCACCGAGGGCCTCGTCGAGTTTGACGTGCGCCTGCCGGTATTTCTCCGGGTCGCCCTTGCTGATCCGGACGTCGAAATAGGCCTGCACCTCGTCGACGAATCCGACCTGTTCACCGGCGAACTTCCGGCCTGCACAGTTGAGCGCCCGCAGGTGCGCGGCAATGTATTCAGCGCGGTCCCGGTCGAGGTCGTCGGGGATCTGGGCCAGTAGCAGATCCGCCTGACGAGCGAGCTCGGCCGGGTCGGGCGCAGGCTCGTTCTCGACCGCACGACGCAGCTGCGGATCGCCCGTGAAGGAGTCGACGTAGCCCTCCTCGACGCGGTCGAAGCGCAGACCGAGGAGCAGATACTCGCGAATGAGAGCGGCCGAGTCCGTCACCGTGCCGGTTCCGGAGCCCGTCTTTTTCTCGATCCCGTTAGCCATGCCCCCAACCGTAGATGTAAGACTGATCGGATGCCGCGGCCGAGCGAGCCGAGCCCCTATGTGGAGTTCGACCGAAGTCAATGGCGTGCATTGCGCATGTCGACACCGCTGAAACTCACCGAGGACGAACTGCTGCGCCTGCGGGGTATGGGCGAGAAACTCGACATCCTCGAGGTCGAAGAGGTGTACCTGCCGCTGGCCCGGTTGATCCACCTTCAGGTCGCCGCCCGCCAGCGGCTGTTCGCCGCGACGGCGGAGTTCCTCGGTGAGCCACAGCAGAATCCGGACCGACCCGTGCCGTTCGTCATCGGCGTCGCCGGCAGTGTCGCGGTCGGGAAGTCGACCACGGCCCGTGTGCTGCAGGCCCTGTTGGCCCGCTGGGGCCACCACCCCCGCGTGGACCTGGTGACGACCGACGGGTTTCTCTACCCGAACAAAGAGCTTCACCGGCGGAACCTCATGCACCGCAAAGGTTTCCCGGAAAGCTATGACCGGCGCGCCTTGATGAGGTTCGTCACCGCCGTGAAATCCGGTGCCGACGAGGTCTGCGCGCCGGTGTACTCACACCTGCTCTACGACATCGTGCCCAGTGAGAAGCAGGTGGTCCGGCATCCGGACATCCTCATCCTCGAAGGCCTCAACGTCCTACAGACCGGTCCGGCCCTGATGATCTCGGACCTGTTCGACTTCTCGGTGTATGTCGACGCGCGCATCGAGGACATCGAGAAGTGGTACATCTCGCGGTTCCTGACGATGCGCTCGACGGCGTTCGCCGACCCGGCATCGCACTTCCACCACTACTCGACCCTGACCGACGAGCAGGCTGTGTTCGCGGCCCGCGACATCTGGCATTCCATCAACCGGCCCAACCTGATCGAGAACATCCTGCCGACCCGCCCGCGAGCCACCCTGGTGCTGCGCAAGGACAGCGACCATTCGATCAACCGGCTACGACTGCGGAAGCTCTAGCCGGTCCCGGCCGGCGTTGCGACCAGCGGCCCGCAGCGCACGTCGAAGCGCTCCCGCACGGTGTCCAGGGTGCGACGCAGATGCTCGCGGTCCCGGTGATGGGTTGCCATGAAACGGACGGTGGCCGAGAGCTGGCGCGGCATCGGATACCAGCGGTTGTAGTCCAGGCCGCACTCACGGAACACCCTGACCGGCACCGCATCCGAGATGAGACTCAGGTTGTGCTGAGCCAGGGTGAACATCGCATACAGCACCGCTGTTTTGGACTTCTGCGCCAAGTCCTGCAGGTCGAGTTCGTAGAGCGGCACCGTGTTCAGCTTGCCCAAAAACATCAGGTGCGTCGCAAAATAGCCCGCGAATGATGTCAGATGCATGGTGGCCGAACGCATTTGAATCGAC
Source organism: Mycolicibacterium peregrinum (assembly GCF_001665785.1). Lineage (GTDB taxonomy): Bacteria > Actinomycetota > Actinomycetes > Mycobacteriales > Mycobacteriaceae > Mycobacterium > Mycobacterium peregrinum_A. Next base: position 58,773 of record NZ_LZSO01000017.1, on the reverse strand, counting down.
AAGATGGAGCCGTCACCGGAAACATACGGCTCGTAGGGATGCTCACCTTTGGTGAGATACCCGGTGCAGTTCACGATCCAGCTGCCCGGTGCGACGGTTTTCCTGGCCCCGCTACGCAACACCAGATCGGCCGAACCGTTGGTGTCGACGACATCGACCAGATGGTCCATCACCACATCGTTCAGGCCCGCGACAATGGCGGCATTCTCCGCCTCCGACAGGACCCCTGCCATGAAATGGGTGGCATGCGGGGTCGGAGAGGTGCCGTAGTTCGACCGGTACCACCGGGCGACGTCGTCCTCGTTGGTGCCGTCATAGAGCCGGGTCATGTCGATGGACATTTTGGTCAACGAGACCCCGCCCGACCAGCGCCGGGCACCAGCCGGGAAAAACCGATCCCGGCTGGAGAAGAAGGTGCCCGAGCCCGCCACCATGTTCACCTCGCGCCCCGGACTCGACGTGATCAACGCGTGCGCGGTGTCCATGGCGGTCTTGCCGCTGCCGATCACCCACACCGGGGTGTCGCTTTCGTGTATGTCCCCGGAACGGACATCACACGAGTCCGGTGACACCGACTGCACCCGATCGCTGGACAACTCCAGTGCTTCGTTGGGAGTCACCCGCACGCCGTACGCCTTGATCAGTCGCTCGGCTTGGATGGTGTGCAGTTGCCCGTCCGCGTCGCGGCAGGTGATGTGCACGGCACCGTCGATCGCCTCTGCGGACTGGAAATCCCAGCCGTAGCGTTCCTCGACGCGCACCCGTTGCTTGATCTGCTGCAGGCAATAACCGAAATGATCGAGCACCTCGAGTTTGGTGGCCAGATAGGCGGGCTCTCGGCCGAGGGTCCATTTGATGTTGCCTGCGGTGAACATGGGGTGGGGCTGGTGCAGCCGCACATACGGGTACGTGTCCACCCACATGCCACCGACCCGAGGACGACGCTCGATCAGGATGATCTTCTGGTCGGGTCTGAGATATGTGCTGGCCACGAACAGCGCGTTCATGCCGCACAGGCCGGCACCGACAATGCACACATCACAGTCTTCTCGCATCGCAAATCTCCCCGTAGCGCCGTCTGAGCTCAGTGTGGGCGCGTGCGGTCGCCACGCCATGAGTAGTGCGCTACCCGAGTTTCGTCAGCCGGACCGCTCAGGCGCGTTCCCAGCCACCCCAGTCGTTGCCCACGAACCGCTCACCGTCGGCGATCGAGAAGTGGGACAGGAACACCTGAAGGGCGGGCTGCATGCGTTGGTGCAGTTCGGTCATCGCGGTCACCAGTTCAGGCGTCATCGGATCCTCCCCCTCCGGCTTCTTCGGCGGGATCAGCCCGAGGTGCAGCGCCATCTCCAACTGGTAGAAGGTGAAGTCGCCGTACGGCCGCTTGGGATCGCAGCCGGGCACGTCCTCGTCGAAGTAGGGATCGGACAATTCCCAGCTCATGTGCGCCAGCAAGGTGCGGTGCTGGTCGGTGAAGCCGAAGGTGCCCGACTCCGGCAGTTCCTCGACGAAGAACGAGTACTCGTGGTCGGCCGGCGGACGCTGATACCCGTATTCGCCTGCAGCACAGGCGCCGAACCCGGTGGCGATCCGCAACAGATCGAGATCCCCGGGCATGGTGTCCCAATCCGGCGGGAAACAGGGCGCGCCCACTTCGGTTCCGTCCCAGCCGATGCGTACCGATCGCAGCCGCTCGGTGTGCTCTGGCGCCCAGTGCAATCCCACCCGACAATTATCGGCCACGCGCGCGGCGGCGCCCAGAACTCTTGGGGTTCTGGGCGCCACGCCGGTGAACGGTCAGGCCGGGATCCGTTTGACGCCGACGTACTGCAGTTCGGCCATCGCCAGCGTGTAGATGCCTGCACCGATGACGACCACGACGCCCGCGGTGGTCAGCGCCATCGTGAAGACGGCCACCAGAGCGATCACGGTGCAGGCCGCGTTGGCGATCACGGTGCCGATGCCGGCGGGACGCACCCGTTCGATGCCTGCGAGGGCGAACACCGCGATGCCGTAAACGACCGAGAAGATGCCGACGCCGTACTCGACGGTTTTCGGCAGCCCGGTGAGATCAGCGAAATATCCGGCCGCAGCCAGCAGAGCGATCCCGCTGATACCGACGAGGACTGCGTCGAGCCGCATGGCCAGCCGCAGCAGCGAATCGGTTGCCTTCGTGGTGCCTGCGTATCCGGCGGAGGTGATGGCGGACATGATTCTCCTTCTCTGGTGGTGATTTCCTGGTGATGCATTCGGTTCGAGCGGTGGAGCACGGTGCGGGGATACACGCCGTAACCTCTTCCGGCGGGCACCCCGCACCGGCTCTCGGACGGAGTCACGCCAGACGGCGCACTCCGCGGTATTGCAGCCACGCCAGCACTGCGGTGGCACCGGCGAATCCGAGAACCAGTTCGATTCCGGTACCGGTCAACGCCAACCAGCCCGCCACGATGGCGACGACCGTGGTGATCGCGAAGGCCACGTTGCCGACGAGGACGCCGATGCCCACCCGCCGGACGCTTGGGGTGGCGGCGAGGACGTACAGCAGCGCGCCGTAGCCGACCAGGCCGGCGCCGACGAGCCAGCCCGCGGTCGCAGACAGACCCGCGATGCGGGCCAGCTGATCGGCAGCCATGGACACCAGCAGTCCGACGCCGGCGCAGACGGTGGCATCGGCGCGCAAGGCGAATCTCAGCAGGGAGTCTTTCGATACCGCTCCGGTGGTGGAGTCGGTCAATGGTTGGTGCAGCGTGGCGGTCATGTCGGGCTCCTCGGCGATGAGGGGTGTCGATTGGTGGAACACCTCCGACATTGCTCACCAGCCGCTGCCAGATCGACGCCAAACACTGCCAAGCACTGCCAAGCCCAGGTCAGCGCGGTGCAGGTGTCAGTCGTTGGCAGTGACCAGATCGCCGCGCAGATCCGCCGCGATCACGCGCGCCGCCGCGTTCTGCCAGTTGTGCAGGGAGCGCTGCGGCACCTCGGTGACCAACCACTGCCAGGCCTGCCGGGCCACGGGGTCGAGCCCGGCGGCAGTGGCGTTCTGCGCATAGGCGCGGACCCCGACGACGTACGGGAAGTAGAGCGAGTTGTAGTGGCGCCACTGCTCGGTGGTGCCGAAGTCGCCGCTGTCGCGCGGCTTGAGCGCTGCGATGCGATCGGCCAGCAGCGCCTTGAGTTCGTTGGCGCGTTCCAGCGGCTGATCCGGTGCCCCGCGCCGGGCGAGCCGGTCGTCGATGGCGGGCAGAGACGTCAGCGGACTGGCGACCAGCTTGGACAGATCGCCGTAATGGCCGAGCGCGCGCCGGGTGAGCCGGGCGAAGGCGTCGTCGTCGATACCGCCCAACGGGTGAGGAGATCGCAGCGGGAGCGCGGCCTCGGTCTGGCGCAGCGCCTCACGATCGGCCCGCAGATCCGGAGACCTGGAGAAGGCGAGCCGGTCGAGCAGGCCAGCCAGCGGATCGGCCAGCACCTCCACCGCGACCGCGACCGCCAAGCTGGTGAACAGCAGGATGGTCATCACGGTGCGGCCGGTCCCGGCGTCGAGCACGACCATGCCGATCAGGGCCTGGGCGGCAAACGGAACTGCGATCACCAACGTGCCGATGATCGAGCGGCGCATGTCCGCGCGAAGCGCCTGGCCCTCGTCGAAGGCATCCCAGATCGCAACCGCGACACCGAGCAGGGCCACGTCGAATCCGGTCGACGCCAGCGCGAGCCAGCTCGGCACCAGCCCGAGCGGGATCACCAGGATCGCGTTGCCGAGAGCGAAGAACAGCGTCGCGACGATGATGAATCCCACCACCGACCCGGGCTTGGCGCCGCCGAGCACCGCCTTGACCATGGCGCCCAGCGACGACAGCGAGATCACCGCGAACATCACCCAGTGGCCGGTCCGCAACGGCCCGTCGACGCTGCCGGCCAACCCCGCCCCGGCGAAGGCCAGGACGGCCACGGCGAAGATCGCCGCGATCTCACCGGCGCGGGACCGGAACGTATCGGCCGGGCGCGCGAGTTCCACCATGACCGCGAACCAGGCGATGCCGGGCAGTGCCACCAGGTAGATCTCGATGCGGCTGAGCACTTCCGAGCCGGTGACCAACCGGACCGCGTCGAGCGCGACCACGAGAGCGAAGCTGGTCAGCCCGAGCGCGGCGAGAACCAGGACGGGCTTACGCGGGTCGCGGGCGAGCAGGTAGAGACCCAGCCACCAGCTGAGCGTGAAAACCACTGCCGACAGCGCAGCCATAGGTTCAGTTTGGCACTACTTGCCGAATCTGCGGTGCCGGGCGGTGTAATCGCGCAGGGCCCGCAGGAAGTCGACGCGCCGGAAGGCCGGCCAGTACGCCTCGGTGAACCACATCTCCGAATATGCGCTCTGCCACAACAGGAATCCGCTGAGCCGTTGCTCACCTGAGGTGCGGATGACGAGGTCCGGGTCGGGTTGGCCCGACGTGTAGAGGTTCTCCGAGATGCCCTCGACGGTGACGGCTTCGACAAGTTGCTCGGCGGTGGCTCCGTTGGCCAGTTCCTTCGACAGCAGCGAGCGCACGGCGTCGACGATCTCCTGGCGGCCGCCGTAGGCGACGGCGACGTTCACATGGAACGAACCGGGCGCGTTCGATGCTGTGCTTTCTACGGCCTCGCGCAGTCGCCGGGCCGGCTCCTCCCCCAACAACTCCAGGTCACCGACGGTACGCACCGTCCAGGTGTTCGTCGGGGCGCAGATCTCCTCGACCACGTCGGTGATGATCTCGAGCAGGGCCGACAGCTCTTCCGGATCGCGCTGCAGATTCTCGGTCGACAGCAGATAAACCGTCGTCATCTCGATGCCTGCGGCCTGACACCAGCGCAGCATCTCGGCGATCTTGGCCGCACCCATCCGGTAGCCGATGCTGACATCGTCGTAACCTGCGTCACGCGCCCAGCGGCGATTCCCGTCACACAGCACCGCGATATGGCGTGGCAGTTCGGATCTGGACTGCGCCAGTTCCTGACGCAACCGCATCTCGTAGAGCCGATAGGCCGGTTCCTTGAGCCGCGGGGGAATGATGTCCACGAGAGTCCAGACTACTGTGAGCGTCGGGGTACACCACGGTTCTCAATGGAGGTGACATGACTGCGCCGACGGGTAGCACCAAGCCCTACCGCTCTGCGGCCGCGCTGAACCGGCCGGCAGAAGATCTTCCGGAAGCGGTCGCCGAAGGCGTCGCCCAGTTCCTCGGTAGGCCGCGGGCACGGGGCTGGATCCATGTGTATTCGGCGGTCATCGCGCTCATCGCCGGGGCGGCCCTGGTTTCGGTGTCGTGGTCGCTGGAGTCCACCCGCGCAGGTCTGGCCACCCTGCTCTACACGTTCACGATCGTGGCGATGTTCGCCGTGAGCGGTACGTATCACCGGGTGACGTGGAAGTCCGCAAGCGCCCGCAAATGGATGAAGCGCGCGGACCACTCGATGATCTTCATCTTCATCGCGGGCAGCTACACCCCGTTCGCATTGCTCGCCCTGCCTGAATCCAAAGGCATGGTGCTGTTCTGGATCGTCTGGGGCGGGGCGATCGCCGGGGTGCTGCTCAAGATGTTCTGGCCGTCGGCACCACGCTGGCTGGGCGTGCCGCTCTACATCCTGTTGGGCTGGGTCGCGGCCTGGTTCATCGGGCCGATCATGAACGGTGCCGGCGTGGCCGCGGTGGTGCTGCTGATCGTCGGCGGCGCGCTCTACAGCATCGGCGGCGTGCTGTACGCGCTCAAGTGGCCCAACCCGTGGCCGACGACGTTCGGCCATCACGAGTTCTTCCACGCCTGCACGGCGGTAGCGGCGATCTGCCACTACATCGCCATGTGGTTCGCCGTCTTCTGACCGCTGGGCTCACCCCACCGCGGCGCAGGCGTGATCGACAGCCTTCGTCAGGTCGGCCGCCGCGTCGGCGAGCGGCCGGTCAGTCGGCACGTAGGTGGGTATGGCCTGAACGTAGGCCCGCAGATATTGCGCCGCAAGGACGACGAAATCTTCGGCCCTCGGATTATTGCTGTGCCGGCTCAATTGCTCTGACGCGTCGGCGAATTGAGTGATCGACGGCACACTGACCTCGGTGAGGTACTGCTGGTCGTAGGTCCACTCGGTGGCCGGCGCCTGCCAGTCCGCGGCGCTCCAATCGGCGATGCCCGATTGGTAGGTCGCCGACATCGGCACCCATTCCGCACAGATCGAGGGATTGTCGGCCATCAGGAGCCGACGATTGAGTTCGGTGGAAGCCGAAGGCGGTGTGGACGGTGGGGCTGCGGCGGCTGCCAGCTGAGCCCGGGCCTGCGCCGAACCCGACATCGCCGCCGCACAGATACTCGTCGCCGCGCCGACCAATGCGTCGGCTGTCCGGGCGACCGCGATGTCGACACCCTGATAGTGCGGGATGCGGTTGATCAGCTCCTGGGCGTAGGCGCCCACCTGCTCGTACAACTCGCGCATCACCCGATGCGGTGTCGCCCGCGCCAAGGTGTTGGTCTGCACCGCGACACTGCCCATGGCTTTGGCGACGGTCGCGTACATCGCCGATTGTTCGGGCGACCATTCGACAGCGGGAATCGATCCGTCACGGTCGAACCACATGACCCGGTGCTGCACGTCCACCAACGCGGTGCCGATCCGCGTCCACTCGGCGCAGGTCGGATCCTCGGTGACGATGGACACCGGGCCCACGTCCCCGGCGCTGGCCAACGGGGTGTCGGGCGTGATGGCCGCGGACGCTTCGCGGATGCCGTCGCCGTCGCTGACCCGGCGCTGCTGGCCGGCGAGCACTGCGGCCACCGCGACCAGTGCCGTCGCCAAGATCACCGACGTCGCGCCGAGTAACCACGTCAGTCTTCGGTGCCGCGGCGAGAGCGCACCTTCGCGCGGCGCCGCCGGCAAAGCACTGCCCGTATCGACATCGGAGTCGGGTGCCTCGTCAGGCAAACTCATCGGCACACCTTCACATCAGGAAACACTGAGGTTTACGAGACAAGACGGACATGATGGCAAAACTGCAGAACACGCTCCGTTTCAGCAAGATGCTAACCCAGCCAATTCGCAACCGAAAGACCAAGGGCCCCCGCTGATCAACAGCAGGGGCCCGAGCGGAACGCGCAATCTAGAGCGTGACGGCGTCAGCCTGCGACCAGTAGGCCTTCATCGACGCGATCTTGCCCTCGCCGTTGAACACCATCACGTCGATGGGCTCGATCCGCATACTGCTGGCGCCGAAGTCCAACGTGAGCCGGAAGTGGAACGCAGCCTCGTGGCCGGCGACCCGCAACGTCACCAGCTCGGCCTTGCCCTTGACGTTCTCGACGTTGGCGTAGAAGCCGCGGATGGCGGCTCGCCCGATGTGGACCTCGCCGCCGCCCACCGGATCTTCGACGGTGGCGTCGTCGGCGTACAGCTCGGCGATCTCGTCAGCGGTTCCGCTACCGACCAATTCGAGGTAGCGGTTGACGGTCTGGGTGATTTGCTCGGCGTTGGGCATGGCCGCGAGGCTACACGGCGCCACTTCCGCCGTCCGGCGGTTGACCGCCCAGCGAGACAGCAAGCGCTTCGACCGTGGTGACGGGCAGATCGCAGACCGTCCCGCGGCACACGTACGCGGCGTCGGCGCCGTCCACCCGGTCGCGTCCTCGAAGCAACGGCGACGAGTCTGCGGTCCCCGGGGCACCGCCGACCACCAGCGCCCCACCGGGCGCCAACCGGCGCGCAGCGTCCAACAGCGGCGACGACGGATCGCCGGCCACCGCGATCTGGATCGGCCCGCGCACCTGGGCTTCGGCCACCGCCAGCCAGTGCCCGCCGGAGCGGGCCGCACGGGCCAGGATCGGTGTGGCCGACGACAAAGTCGCTTGCGCCGCATCGACATAGCGCTGCGAGCCGGTCAGGTATCCCGCCGCCTGCAAGGCCTCGGCGATCAGCGACGCACCCGACGGGGTGGCACCGTCGATCGGGTCGGCGGGGCGCACCATCAGCTGCTCGGCGTCGTCGGCGGTGTCGAACCAGCGGCCCGGCTGATCGGGGTCGGCGAAATGTTCGAGCGCGACATCCAAGAGCCGCACTGCCTCGTCCAGTCCGGTTCCGGTGAGCTGATGCAGCGTCAGCAATGCGGTGGCCAGCGCCGCGTGATCCTCCAGGATCGCCGCGCTCTCCCCGACGACACCCTCCAGACTGGCGCGGCGCAACCGGCCGTCCACCACGTGCAGTTCCAGCAGCCGGCGCGCGCATTCGACTGCCGCAGAGAGCAATTCAGGTCGTTCGAGCGCCACCGATGCTTCGGCCAGCGCGGTGATGGCCAGGCCGTTCCAGGCGGTCACCACCTTGTCGTCGCGGGCGGGCTGGGGCCGCAGGGCGCGGGCCGCCGAAAGCGTCGCGCGCACCGACTCGAAGCGGGCGGTGTCGTCGGGATCTCGGTGCAATTGCAGCACCGAGGCGCCGTGCTCGAAGGTGCCACGCTCGGTGACCCCGAAAAGTGAAGCCGCCCAAGCTCCGTCGTCCTCACCTAGGACGGAGCGCAATTCAGCCGGCGTCCACACATAGGTCAGCCCTTCGCGCCCACCGGCGTCGGCGTCAAGCGAGGAGGTGAACATGGCACCGGCGCCCAGATCCGCGATGAGGAACCCAGCTGTCTCGACAGTCACCCTGCGCGCCAACGGGTCATCGGTCCGCCGGGCCAGGTGCGCATAGGCCCGCAACAGCAGCGCATTGTCGTACAGCATCTTCTCGAAGTGCGGCACCACCCAGTGCGGGTCGACACTGTAGCGGGCGAATCCCCCGGCCAGCTGGTCGTAGATACCCCCACGCGCCATCGCGGCGCACGCACGCTCGACGGCCGTCAGCGCCGCGGCGGACCCGGTCCGTTCGTGGTGGCGCAGCAGCCCTTCCAGCAGCGCCGACGGCGGGAACTTGGGCGCGCCGCCAAATCCACCGTGCGTGGCATCCTCGTCCCCCAGCACCGCGGCCACCGCGTGGTCGCACAGTTCGGGTGCCACCGCGACCCCGTCACCGGGCAGCCCGGCCGACATCGAGCGCAGTTCGGTGGCGATCTGATCGGAGGCGCGCTCGACCTCGTCGCGCCGGTCCCGCCAGGTTTCGGCGACCGCGTCCAACAGTTGCAGGAACCCGAGCTTCGGGTAGTAGGTGCCGCAGAAGAACGGCCGGCCGGCCGGGGTGAGGAAGCAGGTCATCGGCCAACCGCCCTGCCCGGTCAAGGCGACGGTGGCGTTCATGTAGACCGCGTCCAGATCGGGACGTTCCTCGCGGTCGACCTTGATACAGACGAAGCCGTCGTTGAGTACGGCGGCCACATCGGCATCTTCGAACGATTCATGCGCCATCACATGGCACCAATGGCAGGCGGCATATCCGATGGACAGCAGGATGGGGACGTCCCGGGAGGCCGCTTCTGCGAGCGCCTCGGGCGTCCATTCTCGCCAGTGCACCGGGTTGTCGGCGTGCTGGCGAAGGTACGGGCTGGTGGACCCGCCGAGCGTGTTACCCGCCACCCGGCTCACGGGGCTGACTTTGATGGTCATCGGCGACGTTCTCGCTGGCGTCGCCATCACCGGCACCGTCGGCAGTGCCCTCGTCGGCAGCCTGGTCGGGCTCGGGGTGTTCCCGGTCGAAGGACTCGGGCAGCCTGCGCAGGTGACGGTTCATCGACCAGACCAGCGCGAAGGTGCCGATCAGCAGCGCGACCGTGACGAGCAGGCCGAGCGGAGTTGCCTTACCGAACTCCGGCCCGGTATTTCGCGGCTCGTCGGCGAGCAGTGTGATCACTGCGGTCAAAGTGTCGATCATTTCTCAATCCCGGTGAAGAGGTCGTCTTCCGGCAGATTCACCGGGACACGCGACCGCGCCAACTCGAACTCCTCAGTCGGCCAGAGCCGCTGCTGCCACTCGATCGGCGCATGGAAGAAATCGCCTTTCGGGTCGATCTGGGTCGCGTGCGCGCGCAGCGCGTCGTCGCGCTGACTGAAGTACTCCGAGCATTCAACACGGGTGGTGACCCGGTTGGCGAACGGGTCGTGGTCCGGATCCCAGTGCTCCAGCCATTTGCCGAAGGGCCCCTGCCGACCGTACTTGGCGAACTCGTCCTGCAGCAGCTGCATGCGCTCACGCAGGAAGCCGTGGTTGTAGTACAGCTTCGAGACGCTCCACGGGGCCCCGGCGTCGGGGTACAGCCGGTAATCGGCGGCCGCCTCGTAGGCCGCCACCGAGACCTCGTGACAGCGGATGTGGTCGGGGTGTGGGTAGCCACCGTTCTCGTCATAGGTGGTCAGCACATGCGGCTGGAACTCGCGGATCACCCGGACCAGGCGGCTGACCGGCTCGGCAAGCGGCACACGCGCGAAACAGCCGTCCGGAAGCGGCGGCAGCGGATCGCCCTCGGGCAGGCCCGAGTCGACGAACCCCAACCAGTGGTGCTCGACGCCGAGGATCTCCGCCGCCTTGGCCATCTCGTCACGGCGCACCTCACTGATCCGGCCGTGCACCTCGGGGAGATCCATCGCCGGATTGAGAATGTCTCCGCGCTCACCGCCGGTGAGCGTCACAACCATGACGCGCACACCTTCGGCCGCATAGCGCGCGGTGGTGGCCGCACCCTTGCTGGACTCGTCGTCCGGGTGGGCATGCACCGCCATCAACCGCAGTTCACTCATTTCGCTTTCATCTAACTACGGCGTCCTCTTACCTAATCCCTGTACCCAAACCTTCAGCCCGGTCCCTGGGCTGCGGTGACGGTTTCGTCTGGCCCTATAGTTCCAGTTCTGATGATCGAACGCCCCGCCGCCCGCTACGGATCCCGCCAATTGTCCCGCCGGACCCGGCGGTGGATCACGTTCGCGCTGGTCGGCGTGGTGGTGGTGGCCGGTGTGATCCTGGCCGTCGTGGCCTTCCAGCGGTTGGGCACCGGCGAGGTGAAAGGCGAGCTCTCGGCCTATGAGCTGATCGATGACCAGACCGTGTCGGTGACCATCGGGGTGACCCGGCCGGATCCGTCGACGCCGGTGGTGTGCATCGTCCGGGCCCGCTCGATCGACGGGAGTGAAACCGGGCGACGCGAGATCCTGGTGGGTCCGTCCGATCAGCGCGTGGTGCAGGTGACGGCCGAAGTGAAATCCAGCCGACCCCCCGTGATAGGTGATGTCTATGGTTGCGGGACGGATGTGCCGTCCTACCTGGTAGCGCCCTGAATTCGACGCTCGCAACAAACGCCGAACAGCTATTACATGAAGATTCATCGGCTACTCGGTGGTACGATTGTGCGATACACGGTTCCTCGCTGGGGCCGTGTATTGCTGCATTAGCACTCAGTTAGGTGCTTACGTCCGCGGCAATACATGCGCATGCCCCGGCCCGGAAACGACGGACTTCGTACGCGAGGGAAGGCGCAAGAGCGCCGCGAGGGCAAGCAAGACAGAAGGAGCACAAGAACATGACCGATACACAGGTCACCTGGCTCACTCAGGACGCATTCGACCGGTTGAAGGCGGAGCTGGATCAGCTGATCGCCAACCGGCCGGTGATCGCCGCCGAGATCAACGACCGTCGCGAAGAGGGCGACCTGCGCGAGAACGGTGGCTACCACGCCGCCCGCGAGGAGCAGGGCCAGCAGGAGGCCCGCATCCGCCAGCTGCAGGAGCTGCTCAACAACGCCAAGGTCGGTGAGGCACCCAAGCAGTCCGGTGTCGCGCTGCCCGGTTCGGTCGTCAAGGTCTACTACGACGACGACAAGAAGGACACCGAGACGTTCCTGATCGCCACCCGCCAGGAGGGCATCAGCGACGGCAAGCTCGAGGTGTACTCCCCCAACTCTCCGCTGGGCAGTGCACTGATCGACGCCAAGGTCGGCGAGTCGCGCACCTACACCGTGCCGAACGGCAACACCGTCAAGGTCACGCTGGTCAGCGCCGAGCCCTATCACGACTGACGGGTCGGGGCGCGGGAGGAACGCGGGGAATCAGTACAGTCGGGGAAATGGCGCAAATCGCCGAAGACCTGTTCTTGCTGTTGCTGGACAACGCAGCCGCGCAGCCCGCACTTGATCGGCATCGCAGGGAGAAAGTCCTCAGCGCGGCAGTTCTGCTGGATCTGGCGTATGCCTGCCGGATCCGCCCTGCCATGGCGGATGAACCGATCGAGGCCGGCCACCTGGTCGCGCTGGCCGGCGATTGGCCCGCCGATCCAGTCGGTGACCCGGCGTTCGAACTACTGCAACGCCGGCCGCTTCCGGCCGAGACCGCACTGGCGAAGCTGAGCAGGCACTCCCAGGCCAACCTGGAACAGCATCTCGAACGGATGGGTCTGGTCCGCCGGGTCCGCATGCCCGGTAAGGGCTTCCCGGGTAAGCCGGCATACTGCTGGCCGTTGACCAGCCGGGAGCGGGTCAGCCAGGCGCGGGCAGCACTGCTGGCGGCGCTGTTCGACGGGCACAACCCGGTACCCGCGATCGCCGCCATCATCTGCCTGTTGCATGCGGTCGACGGCCTGGGCGCGATCCTGAGCCTCAACGACCGGGGCTGGCGCTGGGTGCATGCCCGGTCCACCGAGATCGCGACGGGCATCTGGGTGGACGAGACCGCGTCGGCACTGCCGGAGATGAATCTGGCAGTGACGACGTCGGCGTTACGTCCGGCCCTGATGTCCTAGCGGCGCTACTTACCGAGGGCCTGCTCCAGGTCGGCCAGCAGGTCGGCGGCATGCTCGATACCCACCGACAGCCGCACCAGGTTGTCAGGCACCTCCAGCTGCGAGCCCGCGGTCGACGCATGCGTCATGGCCCCTGGGTACTCGATCAACGACTCCACCCCGCCGAGCGACTCGGCAAGAATGAAAAGCTCGGTGCGCGAGCACAATTCACGTGCCGCCCGGGGCCCACCGCGTAGCTGCAGGCTCACCATGCCACCGAAGCCCGACATCTGGCGCGCCGCCACATCGTGGTTGGGGTGACTGGCCAGGCCCGGGTAGAGCACCGTTTCGACGGCGGGGTGCCCATCGAGGAATTCGGCTATCAGCGCAGCGTTTTCACTGTGCTGACGCATGCGCAGCACCAGCGTCTTGAGCCCCCGCATGGTCAGGTACGCATCGAACGGCCCTGGCACCGCACCGGCGCCGTTCTGCAGGAATGCGAATGCCGCGTCGAGTTCCTCGTCGTTCGTCAGCAGCGCACCGCCCACCACATCCGAGTGCCCACCGATGTACTTGGTGGTCGAGTGGAGCACGATGTCGGCCCCGAGCAGCAGCGGCTGCTGCAGCGCAGGCGAGGCAAACGTGTTGTCCACCAACACCTTGACCCCGGAGGACGACGCGATCTGGACGATCCCCGGGATGTCGGCCACGCTCAGCAGCGGGTTGGTGGGTGTCTCGACCCAGATCAGCCGGGTCCGAGGGGTGAGGGCCGAGCGCACAGCGTCCAGATCGCTCAGCGGGACCGGGGTGTGGGTGACGTTCCACTGCGAGAACACCTTGTCGATGAGGCGGAACGTGCCGCCGTAGGCATCGTCGGGAATGACCACGTGGTCGCCGGGCCGCAGCACCGCGCGCAGCGCGCAGTCCGTGGCGGCCATGCCCGAGGCGAAGGCCCGCCCGTAAGCGGCTTCCTCGACCGCCGCCAACGCCGCTTCCAGAGCCTGCCGGGTCGGGTTGCCGGTGCGGGCGTACTCGAATCCGCCGCGCAGCCCGCCGACGCCGTCCTGGGCGAAGGTCGAGCTGGCGTAGATCGGGGTGTTGACGGCTCCGGTGCCCGGGTCGGGTCGGTAACCGGCGTGGATGGCTTTTGTGGCCAGACCGTGCCACCTGCGCTGTTCACTCATAACGTGTCGAGCCTATCGGGGCGGGTACGCGTACGGGTTGGGACCGCCCTGCGGGCCGGGAAACGCCGTCGGAGACGGAGGTGTAGCAGACACCGGGGCAGGCACACACACCGTCGTGAGCGCCTTGTCGGCGATCGTCTGACGCTTGCCGTCCCACAACGGCATCAGGTAGCCGATGTAGAAGAAGCTGTCGAGGACATGGGCAAGCTGGCGCACGAGCGACATGCCGAAACCGATCGGCTGGCCGGTCTTCTCGCTGACCACCTTGAACTTCATGACCTGCTTCCCGAGGCTCTGCCCGGTCTTGCCCTGGCGGTACCCGAAGTTCCACACCGGAAAGGCCAACGTCACCGCGAACAGCACGAACATTCCCAGCACCAGAAATGCGACGGCACCGCTGGACGGCTCACCGGATGAATCCACCGACGACGCGACGGCCGCCGCGATACCCATGAGGACGCCGTATCCCACGAAGAAAATCACCAGGAACGGAATCTGATCGATCACCGAGGCCAGCACCCGGTCCAGCCAGGGCGTGTAGGCATTCGGATTCGTCGCCGGCTGGCCGTAGTTCCACTGCGACGAGGGCCCCGGTGCCGGGTAGGGCGACGGGCCGGCCGGCGGATAGCCGGTGGGCCCGGCGCTGTACGGACTGCCCTGCGCCGCACTGGGGTACGGGCTCGGGTACGGATTCATCCCCGGGGTATTGGGGCCGGCGATGTATCCGGGGCCGGGCGGCGGCTGAAATGTCATGCGCAAATGATGTCATGCGCCAAAGCGCCCACGGCGCAGGCATTTCTGCCGTACGCGCCGCGGGCGCTGAGGTCGGTTCGTCTGTCTACGGGGTCAACGGTGCCACCGGGCCACCGCTGAGCCGACGCCAGGCGTAGACCTGGATGAGCAGGATCAACGGGATACCCACGATCAGGCCGAGTCCGCACGGGATGGACCCGACAATCGAGATGGCGACCATCACGAGCACCGTCAGCAGCACGGTGCCGAATTTGGGCTTGACGAGGTTGAAGCTCGTCTTGACCGCGTCGACACCTTTGAGATTGCGGTCGACAGCTGCGACCGTCGTGAACAGGAACAGCACACCGAGAAGCAGCTCGGCGATCCACGCCAACGGCGTGCTCAGGAACACGAGTCCCGGCAGCAGGATCACGGGAAGGAACAGCACCAGGACGACCGCGAAGACGATCAGTCCGACGAGCACGGTCGCGAGGATCACGTTGCCGACGTTGCGCGGCTTGAAGAACGATCCGATCGTCACCGGCTGTCCGTTGGCGATGTCGAGCAGTCCCGCGGTGTAAGCCGCCGCGATCCATCCACTCATGACCAACAGCACGATTGCGCCGACGAACATCACGGCGCCGCCGGCGAAACCGAGATTGCTCGACGCCGAGACGCCGAAGCCCGAGTCATAGGACTCGTAGCTGCTTGTGGTGTCGGGCGAGACGGCAGTCGCGATCAACATGAAGATGGCGTAGACGGCACCAATCGCGGCTCCGTACACCAGTCCCGGGACGATCAGTTCGGCCGGATGCTTGAGGAACTTGTTCCAGGCCCACGAGAAGGCGTCACCGACGCTGTACGGCGCACCGCCGAATCCGGGTGCTCCCGCAGGCGGGTAGCCGGCGGCCCCGTAACCGGGCGGCGGGTAACCACCAGGCGATGGGTAACCGCCCGGAGGCGGGTAGCCGCCGGGAGGCGGTGGATAGCCACCACCCTGCGGCGGAGGAGGCGGGTAGCCGCCGCTTTGCGGCGGGGGCGGATAGCCACCCTCCGGCGGCGGCGGGTAGTTCCCGGGCGGGGGCGGTTGATCGGTCACGTCGAAAGCTCTCCTCATCTCGGATAGCGCTCCGCGGGCGGACGCTACGTTCTGCCAGCACCTATACAGACAGACTGCTCCACAGGCAGATTACGCACCGCCAACGCCCTTTGGCAGAACAACACGAGCGTATTCTCCGGGCACAGTGGGCGGGTCTTCACCGCGGGCAGTGATGCTGTCTGAGTTTGCTAGCCCGAGGCGAACTCACCCTAACTGAGAAGTCGCTGGAGACAAGGTATTCCACGCGCAGGTACGCGCGTTGCCCTGACTAGTGTCGGCCGCCGCCCTCGGACAGGAACCCGAGCAGATCGTGGCGAGTGAGCACGCCGACAGGCTTGCCCTCCTCGACGACCATCACCGCGTCGCAGTCCCGCAGAGATTTCGCCGCCGTGGAGACCAACTCCCCCGCGCCGATCAACGGCAACGGCGGGCTCATGTGCTCGGCCACGGCGTCGGCCAGCTTCGCCCGGCCCTCGAACACCGCGGACAGCAGTTCCCGCTCGGACACGCTGCCGGCCACCTCGCCCGCCATCACGGGAGGTTCGGCACCGACCACCGGCATCTGCGAGACGCCGTATTCGCGCAGGATGCCGATCGCATCGCGCACCGTCTCCGAAGGGTGCGTGTGCACCAGGTCGGGCAGCGCCCCGGATTTGCCGCGCAGGACATCGCCGACCGTCGACTGCTCGATCGAACCGTCGAGCCGGTTGCGGAGGAATCCGTACGACGACATCCACGCGTCGTTGAAAATCTTTGAGAGGTAACCGCGTCCGCCGTCGGGCAGCAGTACCACGACGACCGAGTCGGGGCCGGCCGTGCGGGCGACCTCGAGTGCGGCGACGACCGCCATGCCGCAGGATCCACCGACCAGCAGCGCCTCTTCGCGGGCCAGCCGTCGGGTCATGTCGAACGAGTCGTTGTCGGAGACGGCGATGATCCCGTCGGGAACCGACGGATCGTAGGCGGACGGCCAGAAGTCCTCACCCACGCCTTCCACCAGGTACGGCCGCCCGGTCCCGCCGGAGTACACCGAGCCCTCCGGATCGGCACCGATCACCTGAACCTTGCCGTCCGACACCTCTTTGAGGTAGCGGCCCGTGCCGGTGATCGTGCCGCCGGTACCGACCCCGGCCACGAAGTGCGTCACGGTGCCGTCGGTGTCGGCCCAGATCTCCGGACCGGTCGTCTCGTAGTGGCTCTCCGGCCCCATCGGGTTGGAGTACTGGTCGGGTTTCCAGGCGCCGTCGATCTCCTCGACGAGGCGGTTCGAGACGCTGTAGTAGCTGTCCGGATGATCCGGCGGCACCGCCGTCGGGCACACCACGACCTCGGCGCCGTAGGCGCGCAACACATTCTGCTTGTCCTCGCTGACCTTGTCGGGGCAGACGAAGATGCACTTGTAGCCGCGGGTCTGTGCCACCAACGCCAGCCCGACGCCGGTGTTGCCGGACGTCGGTTCGACGATGGTGCCACCCGGCTTGAGCTCGCCGCTGGCCTCGGCGGCCTCGATCATCTTGGCCGCGATGCGGTCCTTGGAGCTACCGCCGGGGTTCAGGTACTCGATCTTGGCCAGGACCTTGCCCGAGCCTTCGGGGACAACTGAGTTCAGCTGTACCAGCGGGGTATTGCCGATGAGCTCACTGATGTGCCTGGCGATGCGCATACGTCAATGGTCTCAGGCCCGCGAAACGCTTACCAGGTGGCCTCTCGAATGTATTCGCCGATCTGGCGCAACGAGCGCTTCGCTTCGGACACCATCGGCGACGCAAGCTGGAAAACGTGCATCTGACCGGGCCAGATCCGGAGCTCGACGGGAACCCCGGCGGCGGCCAGCATGTGCGCGGCCTTTCGCGCGTCGCTGAGCAGAGCCTCCGAGCCCGACGCGTGGATCAGCGTGCGCGGCAGACCGGGCTCGATGTGGTCGAGGGGCTCATAGACTTCCTCGCCCTTGCGCCCGGCGGCGCGCTCGATGAGCTCGACGAGGGCGTCGAACGCCTTGGCGGGGAACATCGCGTCGGTGTGGATGTTCGGGTGGTTGGCGCGTGACTCGTTGTCGATCTCGAACAGCGGTGACATGGTCACCAACGCCGCGGGCATCTCGCCCTCATCGACCAGGCGCTCGGCCAGTGCCAGCGACAGGTAGCCGCCCGCCGAGTCGCCGGCCAGGACGATCTGGTCCGGCTCGTATCCGCGCAGCCGCAGCCACTGATAGGCGTCGTAACAGTCCTCGATCGCGGTGCCCACCGAGTGCTTGGGGACCATCCGGTAATCGACCACGAGCACCGGGCTGTCGGCGTACTCCGACAGCGCCGTGACGATCCCCGAGTGCGTGTTCGCGCCGCAGGCGAGGAACGCACCGCCGTGCAGGTACAGGATGACGCTGCGCTTCCCGTCGGCGGGAAGTACGCCGTCGGCTCGCACCAGCTGCGCGTTGCAGTGGGGCAGCGCGATGGTGGCCTTGATGGTCCCGGGCACCGGCCGGATCAGCCGGGCGGCGAAATTGACCAGCCCGAATGGCCACGGCAGATGCGGTACATGGCTACCAATCGCCAAGGTCGGCTTGATTGTCAGCGTGGCCGCCAGCGAAGCCAATCGGCCTGCCAGACTCGGTCCGTCCTCGACCACCTCGACGGGCGCGCCGTCACTGATCGGGAACCTACGCCCGCGGTGGGCCCTAGCTGGGCTTATGCCAGCATGATGCGACCTGGATACCTTGCTCGGTGCAGTCATCGTCACCACTTCCTACGTCTTTGTAGTGCTAGGTGAGCTTCGTCACTCAGACAACCCGGGTAACTTAGCTTGACATCCGTAAACAGTTCAACAGTCAAATAAACTGAATTGATACCGGACTTGATACAGCACTGTGATCGCCACGCTGCGCCGCCACGCGGACAACCTGTCTCGTCCGCCTAAACTGATCTCGTGGGTTCAAGCCGAAGTGCTCCTCACGTGCGCGTGCCGCGCCGGTCGACCATCGCCCTCGCCGCTGCGGCGACGCTGGCTTCTACGGGATCGGCCTATATCGGTGCACGCAACCTGTTGAGCGGGCAGGCCGACAAGGCACGTCAGGTCATCCCCAAGTCCTGGGACATCCCGCCCCGCGCCGACGGCGTGTATCTGCCTGGCGGCGGGCCCGTCGAGAAGTGGGAACGCGGAGTCCCGTTCGACCTGCACATGATGATCTTCGGTGACTCCACCGCCACCGGATATGGCTGCCGGGTTGCCGACGAGGTACCCGGCGTGCTGATCGCCCGCGGCGTGGCAGAGCAATTCGACAAACGGATTCGCTTGAGCACCAAGGCAATCGTCGGCGCCACCTCGAAGGGCCTGTCCGGCCAGATCGATGCCATGTTCGTGGCGGGCCCACCACCGGATGCCGCGGTGATCATGATCGGCGCCAACGACATCACCAAACCCAACGGCATCGGTCCGTCGGCCCGCCGGGTCGGCGACGCGGTGCGCCGGCTACGCGCGGCAGGAGCCGTCGTCGTGGTCGGCACCTGCCCCGATTTCGGGGTGATCAGCGCGATCCCCCAGCCACTGCGCGCGTTCGCCCGCCGTCAAGGCCTGCGACTGGCCCGCGCCCAGGCCGCCGCGGTACGCGCCGCCGGCGGCGTTCCCGTGCCGTTCTCGGATCTGCTGGCTCCGGAGTTCTACAAGGCCCCTGACGTGCTGTTCTCCGAGGACATGTTCCATCCGTCGGCCGCCGGGTACGCACTGGCCGCCAAGCAGTTGCTGCCGGCGGTGTGCACTGCTCTCGGCGACTGGGACGGCGACGAGGCGCTGGAATCGGGAGCCGCCGACACGAGGACACTGTTGACCCGCCTTGGCGGTGTCAGCAGGCTTTGGCGCCGCTCAACCGGGGTGCCCGCACCCATCGTGGTGCACGCGGGCTAGTTTCAACTGAGTTTTCTACGCCATTCGATCTCCCAGGAGCCGTCATGCCTGAAGCCGTCATCGTTGCCACCGCCCGCTCGCCCATCGGCCGCGCCGTCAAGGGGTCGCTGGCCACCATGCGCCCCGACGACCTCGCCGCGCAGATGGTGAAGGCCGTCCTGGACAAGGTGCCCTCGCTGGATCCCCGCGACATCGACGACCTGATGATGGGCTGCGCCCAGCCCGCCGGTGAGGCCGGCTACAACATCGCCCGCGCCGTGGCCGTCGAGCTCGGCTACGACTTCCTGCCCGGCACCACCGTCAACCGGTACTGCTCGTCGTCGCTGCAGACCACCCGGATGGCCTTCCACGCCATCAAGGCCGGCGAGGGTGACGTGTTCATCTCCGCCGGCGTCGAGACGGTGTCGCGCTTCGGCGTCGGTGCCGCCGACGGCGCCCCGAACTCGAAGAACGCGCTGTTCGAAGAGGCTCAGGCCCGCACGCTCACGCAGGCCGAGGGCGACATCAAGTGGCATGACCCGCGCGAAGACGGCCTGATCCCGGACGTCTACATCGCCATGGGCCAGACCGCCGAGAACGTCGCCACCTTCACCGGCATCAGCCGTGAGGACCAGGATCACTGGGGCGTGCGTTCGCAGAACCGCGCGGAGGAGGCCATCAAGAGCGGCTTCTTCGAGCGGGAGATCGTTCCCGTCACGCTGCCCGACGGCACCGTGGTCTCCACCGACGACGGCCCGCGCGCCGGCACCACCTACGAGAAGATCAGCCAGCTCAAGCCGGTGTTCCGGCCCAACGGCACCATCACCGCGGGCAATGCGTGTCCGCTGAACGACGGCGCCGCCGCGGTCGTCATCATGAGCGACACCAAGGCCAAGGAGCTGGGCCTGACCCCGCTGGC
This sequence comes from Mycolicibacterium peregrinum, assembly GCF_001665785.1. Taxonomy (GTDB): domain Bacteria; phylum Actinomycetota; class Actinomycetes; order Mycobacteriales; family Mycobacteriaceae; genus Mycobacterium; species Mycobacterium peregrinum_A. The sequence continues at coordinate 38,318 of NZ_LZSO01000017.1, read as the reverse complement.
CCGCATCGTCTCCACCGGGGTGTCCGGCCTGTCGCCGGAGATCATGGGCCTGGGCCCGATCGAGGCCATCAAGAAGGCGCTGGCCAAGGCCGGCAAGAAGATCTCCGACATCGACCTGGTCGAGATCAACGAGGCGTTCGCCGTGCAGGTGCTCGGTTCGGCTCGTGAGCTCGGCATCGACGAGGACAAGCTGAACGTCTCCGGCGGCGCGATCGCGCTGGGCCACCCGTTCGGCATGACCGGTGCCCGCATCACCGCCACGCTGCTGAACAACCTGTCCACGCACGACAAGACCTTCGGCATCGAGTCCATGTGTGTCGGTGGCGGCCAGGGTATGGCGATGGTTGTGGAGCGTCTCTCCTAGTTTTTTTAGCTTTTCGCCGAGTCTGCGTACAGATCGCGATTTCACCCGATTTCGCGATCTGTGCGCAGACTCGCTGCACTCAGCGCAGCGTCGCTTGGCTACTGGCGATCGCCGTGCGAACCCTTCGCAGGATCTCGGCCGGCCGGTCCTCTGCCACCACCCTGATGATGATCCAGCCCATCCGCTCCAGCTCGGCTATCCGCCGGATGTCCTTCACGTATTGTGTGCGATCACTGCGGTGCTGATCCCCGTCGTACTCGACCGCGACCATCCATTCGGCCCAACCCATGTCGAGGTAGGCGAACGGATAACCATTAGCCCCCGCCACCGGGATCTGAGTTTGCGGGCGCGGTAACCCGTCGTTGATCAGGAGCAGACGCAGCCAGGTTTCCTTCGGTGATTGCGACCCCGCATCGACCATCGGCAGCAATCTCTCCAGTTGGCGCAATCCGCGGGCTCCGCGGTGCCGCGCAGCCACTTCTTCGACGTCGCGAACCTTCAATCCCGTTGCCCTGGAAAGGGCATCGAGCCGCGCCACCGCACGACCGATGCCCAGCGTCCGGCCGATGTCGAACGCAGTCCGCTCCGGCGTTGTCACCGGCAGCTCGTGGACCTGTCCGATCTCGTTCGGCTGCAAGCTCATTGCGGATGTCCGCACGCCGCGCGGGCTTCTGGCATTGACCCAGATCAACTCGATCGGCGCGCCTTCGTCGACCCACTCGGCTCCGTGTAAAGCTGCCGCGGTGATACCTCCCCGCACTCCCTGATAGTGCGACCACAGCCACGCCGCTCTGGCCCGGTCTACCAGGCCCGGGCTGAAGTCCCGGGCCACATAGACGTCGGGCAGGACCGCGCGAAAGTTGGCGCGTAACTGATGCTTGCGGATCAGGCCGGCCCGCACCGCATCTGATCCGATGAAGGGGCCGTCGAAGATGGTCACGGTCTCGACGTTGCGCGGCATCTCCGACAGCCACTGTTCATGTGCGGGTCGGCGAGCTATGGCTGTGGATGGAATCGACTCTGTGGACAGACCGCCGAGCCTGCGCTCAGAGCGGGATTTTCCGCGATTTCACGATCTCAGCGCAGACTCGCGGCCCTGATAGCCCGCCACAGCGCAAAAGAAAAAGGCGCCCGCAATCGCGGACGCCTTTCTCGGGGCAGGGTTGCTAGTCGTTGTTGAAGTACGACAGCAACCGGAGGATCTCGATGTACAGCCAGACCAGGGTGACGGTCAGGCCAAGGGCGATGCCCCATGCGGCCTTCTCCGGAGCACCGGCGCGGATCATCTGGTCAGCGGCGTCGAAGTCGATCAGGAAGCTGAACGCCGCCAGGGCGATCACGAACAGCGAGAACGCGATGGACAGGCCGCCACCGGAACGCAGGCCCAGACCTTCGCCGCCGCCGACACCGAACATCGCGAGCGCGAAGTTCACCAGAATCAGCGCAAGAACACCGAACATCGCGGCGACGATCATCCGGGTGAACTTGGGCGTCACGCGGATGGCGCCGGTCTTGTAGACCACGAGCATGCCGATGAACACACCGATCGAGGCCACCACAGCCTGGAAGATCATGCTCGGTCCACCGCTGGACACCAGGTTGGCGAACAGGAACGACGCCGCGCCGAGGAACAGACCCTCCAGCGCCGCGTAGGTCAGCACGATGGCCGGGTTGTCCTGCTTGCGACCGAAGGTGGCGATCAGCACCATCACCAGACCGCCGAGGCCACCGATGAGGGTGAACGGCATCATCAGGGCCGTGTTTCCGGCCACCAGGAAGTACGACACGACCGCGACGGCCGACACGACTGCCAGCGTGATGCCCGTCTTGGTGACGACGTCATCGATGGTCAGCGGACGGGAAACGCCGGTCTGAGGCTGTTCCAGGTACTCCTGCGCGTAGGGCTGCGCATGCACCTGCTGTGCACCGAAGCCGCTGGCTCCGGTACCGAATTGTGCGTATCCGCCCTGCGTCTTGGGCAGGCTACGGAATACCGGGTTGCTGGTTTCGCGCACCGTCGGGTCCTCTCTGATGAGATGTGTTCGAGTACGAACTAGTAGCTCAACGATCAATGTTCCGGGCAGGTTCCCGTGGAGGCGAAATGACTCCCAGGAAACTGACAGGTTTGATCTTGGGGCAAACCCTACCCGTAGCGCACCACAACTGGGGGACCGAACTAGATTGCATCTCGTGACAGAAAACGAGGACGTCCTAGTAAGTGTCCGCAACGGCGTCGGGATCCTCACGCTGAACCGGCCCAAAGCGATCAACTCGCTCAACGATGCGATGGTCGCGGGCATCTCCGAGGCGCTGCATGCGTGGGAGAACGACGATGCGATTCACACAGTTCTGCTGACCGGCGCCGGCGAACGCGGCCTGTGCGCAGGCGGTGACGTGGTGGCGCTCTATCACAGCGCCCGTGAGGGCGGCGAGGCCGCGCGAAAGTTCTGGTACGACGAATACCTGCTCAACGCCTATATCGGCCGTTATCCGAAGCCCTATGTGGCGGTGATGGACGGCATCGTCATGGGCGGTGGCGTCGGCGTCGCCTCCCACGGCAACATCCGCGTCGCCACTGACACCACGAAGATGGCGATGCCCGAGGTCGGTATCGGCTTCATCCCCGATGTGGGCGGCACCTATCTACTCTCGCGTGCCCCAGGTGCACTCGGTCTGCACGCCGCGCTCACCGGGGCCCCGTTCTCGGGGGCCGACGCGATCGCCATGGGCTTCGCCGATCACTACGTGCCGCACGACCAGGTCACCGAGTTCACCGCAGCCGTGGTCAGCGACGGCGTGGAGAAGGCCCTCGCGGCCTACGCCGTCGAACCGCCCGCCAGCCCGCTGGTCGAGCAGCGCGGCTGGATCGACGAGTGCTACGCCGGCGACACCGTGGCCGACATCATCGCCGCGCTGCAGGCGCACGGCACCGCCGCCGGCCACACTGGCGGCACCGCCGCCGAAGACGCCGCGAAGCTCATCACCACCCGCTCCCCCATCGCCCTGTCCGTGACGCTGGAAGCGGTGCGCCGCGCCGCCAAGCTGGCGACACTGGAGGACGTGCTGCAGCAGGAGTACCGGACCTCGTGCGCATCGGTGAAATCGCATGACTTCGTCGAGGGCATCCGCGCTCAGCTCGTCGACAAGGACCGCAACCCGCAATGGTCCCCTGCCTCGATCGCAGCGGTCACCGCTGCCGACGTCGAGGCGTATTTCGTTCCGGCCGACCCCGATCTGACCTTCCAGGAGGACAACCAATGAGTGAGTTCGAGACGATCCTGGTGACCCGCACCGACCGGGTCGCCACCATCACGCTGAACCGGCCCAAGGCGCTCAACGCGCTCAACACCCAGGTGATGACCGAAGTAACCACGGCCGCAGCCGAACTCGACCGCGACCCCAGCGTCGGCGCCATCATCGTCACCGGCAACGAGAAGGCGTTCGCCGCCGGCGCGGACATCAAGGAGATGGCCGAGCTGTCGTTCGCCGACGTGTATTCGGCCGATTTCTTCGAGCTGTGGTCGAAGTTCGCGGCCACCCGGACCCCGACGATCGCCGCGGTCGCCGGTTACGCGCTCGGCGGCGGCTGCGAGCTGGCGATGATGTGCGACATCCTGATCGCCGCGGACTCGGCGAAGTTCGGTCAGCCCGAGATCAAGCTGGGCGTGCTGCCGGGCATGGGTGGCAGCCAGCGGCTGACGCGGGCGATCGGCAAGGCCAAGGCGATGGACCTGATCCTGACCGGCCGGACCATCGACGCCGTCGAGGCCGAGCGTGCCGGCTTGGTTTCCCGTCTGGTGCCGGCGGACTCGCTGATCGACGAGGCCCTGGCCGTGGCCGCGACGATCGCCGGGATGTCCCTGTCCGCCTCCCGGATGGCCAAGGAAGCGGTCAACCGCGCCTTCGAGGTCAGCCTGGCCGAGGGACTGCTCTACGAGCGCAGGCTGTTCCACTCGGCCTTCGCCACCGCAGACCAGAAGGAAGGCATGGCAGCGTTCTCGGAGAAACGCGCCGCCAACTTCACCCATCGCTAAGGTCGACGGGTGACCGAGACCACCGAACCCGAGTCCGACGCACCCGAAGTCCAGTCGGTGGACGCAGACAAGCCTGTCTGGTGGACGCGCCACTACACGTTCTTCGGGACCGCGGTCGGGCTGGTGTTCGTCTGGTTCTCGCTGACGCCGTCGCTGCTGCCCCGTGGCCCGCTGTTCCAGGGCCTGGTCAGCGGCGCGGCCGGCGCGACCGGTTATGGGCTGGGCGTGTTCGGGGTGTGGTTGGTCCGCTACATGCGTTCGGCGGAAACCAGCCCGCGGGCACCGAAGTGGGCATGGTTGTCCCTGCTGACCGTCGGCATCGTCGGCCAGATCCTGATGATCGTCTACTTCCACGTCTGGCAGGACGAGATCCGCGACTTCATGGGGGTGCCCCGGCTGAAGTTCTGGGATCACCCGCTGACCGCGGTGCTGTCGCTCGTGGTCCTGTTCGCGTTCGTCGAGATCGGACAGTTGATCCGTAAGCTGGTGCGGTTCCTTGATCTGAAGCTGGATCGCTTTCTGCCGCCACGGGTTTCGGCAGTCGTGGTGGTGGCGTTGCTGCTCGCGCTGAGCATCGCACTACTGAACGGTGTCGTGGTCCGGGTGGCGATGGACACCATCAACCGGACGTTCGCGGCCGTCAACGACGAGAGCGATCCTGACTTCGCCGCCCCGATGTCGCCCCTGCGCTCAGGCGGCCCGCAGTCATTGGCCGATTGGGAGTCGCTCGGCCATCAGGGCCGGGTGTTCGTCTCGGCAGGCCCTACGGTGCAACAGCTTTCGCGGTTCACCGGCAAGCCCGCGATCGAACCGATCCGCGCCTATGCGGGTCTGCATTCCGCTGACGGCATCAAGGCCACCGCGGCCCTGGCGGCCAGAGAGTTGCAGCGCACCGGCGGCCTGGACCGGGCGGTGGTCGCCGTGGCGACCACGACGGGCACCGGCTGGATCAACGAGGCCGAGGCCTCTGCCCTGGAGTACATGTACAACGGCAACACCGCGATCGTGTCGATGCAGTACTCGTTCCTGCCGAGTTGGTTGTCGTTCCTGGTCGACCAGGAGAACGCGCGGCAGGCCGGGCAGGCGTTGTTCGAGGCGGTCGACGCCCTGGTTCGGGCGATGCCCGAGGACAAGCGCCCCAAGCTGGTGGTGTTCGGGGAGAGCCTGGGATCGTTCGGCGGTGAGGCACCGTTCCTCTCCCTGAACAATCTCGTCGCCCGCACCGACGGCGCGCTGTTCTCCGGCCCGACATTCAAGAACACGATCTGGACCACGCTGACCCGCGACCGCGACGCCGGTTCGCCGGAGTGGTTGCCGATCTATGACAATGGCGAGAACGCCCGGTTCGTTGCGAAGGCCGAGAATCTGGACCGGCCCGACGCGCCATGGGGTCACCCCCGCGCGGTCTACCTGCAACACGCATCCGACCCGATCTCGTGGTGGACGCCCGACCTGCTGTTCGCCAAGCCGGACTGGCTGCGTGAGCCCCGTGGCTACGACGTGTCCCGCCGGATGGAATGGATTCCGGTGGTGACCTTCCTTCAGGTCTCGGCGGACATGGCAGTGGCCGTCGACGTTCCCGACGGCCACGGGCACGTATACGTCCAGAATGTGGCCGATGCCTGGGCGGCGATCCTGCAGCCTCCGGGTTGGACCCCGGAGATGACCGCGAAACTGCGGCCCATGCTGAGCAGCAACGAGAACGCCTGAGCGCCGGGTGTTTACACCTGGCCGGCGGCGACCAGGGCGTGATAGCCGCCGACGACGTCGGTGGACCGATGCAGTCCGAGGTCGACGAGTGCGGCCGCGGCCAGGCTTGACGTGTAGCCCTCCGAGCAGAGGATCACCCAGTAGACGTCATCGTCGACGGCCTGCGGTATCCGCGCGTCACTGGTCGGGTCGCAGCGCCACTCGAGCACGTTGCGTTCGATGATCAGCGCCCCGGGTACCGGCCCCTCGGCGGCACGCTGGGCGGCCGGACGGATGTCGACCAGGACGGCACCGGCCTCGAGCGCCTCGGGAAGGTCTTCAGCGGGCAGTCGGTGCAGCCGGGTTCGGGCCTGCTCCAGCACGGTGTCGATGCGGCTCATGGCAGTCACTCCGGGGCGTCGGTGAGCTCGGTACGGTTGCGGCGCAACGTGTTCTGCGGCGTCACCTCGTAGTAGGACATCGCTGTCAGCGGCGGCGAGTAGGCGTGCACGCTCAGCGTCGGTCCGGAAATCGCCGCCGGCGCATGCACCACGTCATGCACCCAACCCAGCGGGAACGCCGCCTGATCGCCGGCCGTGAGTCGTCGTTTCCGGAGCACCTCACCATCCCAGCGGGTTTCGCGCAGCGCACCGGACACCACGGTCAATGCCCCCAGCGAGCCGCCGTGGTCGTGCATTTCGGTCGACTTGTCGGGCACCCAGCTGATCAGCCAGACCTCGACTTCGTCGTCACCGGACAAGCGGGTGTACCAGCGGTCGTCCTCAGGCAGCCCGCGCAGCAATCGGTCGTAGCGGCCGGAGAGCACATCGTCGGCAGCGCGGTCGGTGGTGTGCAGTAGGTCGGGCAATCGCAGCCGGGTGGGCGCCGAGACGGCAGGAACGGGCGCGAGCGTGGACAGCATCAGAGAAACTCCAAGAATGACGGCGGAACAGGGCAGACAGGCGCGCTAGCGAGCCCGACAACACTCCTGGAATCCGGTCCCTTCCGTCATGGCCGCCAGTGTTGCATAGATTGGCGGGATGCGCCGTTACACGTGGACCACCCACTTGACCGCCGGAACCGTCGCAGCCGCCGGTCTGAGCCTGCTCATCGGATGCTCGACACAGGCCGATAAGGATCAGTCCGGGGAGTCGGCGGCACCGTCGTCGCAAGCCACCGCAACTACCGAGGCAGCGGCCCCGAAGGTCAAGCCCGGCGAGATCGCGACGTCTCCCGGCGGTGTCACGACGGCCGTCGGCGCCGACGCCCAGTCCACCGAAGAGGAGTATTTCCAGGCCTGTCACGCCGCCAAGATCTGGATGGAGGGCAAGGGCGGGGACCTCAAGGCACAGATCGAGCCCTACCTGGCGAGCCTGCAGGCTCCGGGAGCCGCACCTGGGCCGGGCACCTACAACGTGGCGTGGCCTGAGCTCGAACCGGGCCGCCAGGCCGCGGTGATCGTCGCGGCGCAGGCAGCGGCCGACGAACTCTGCAGCTAGACGCCGTCAGTTCGAATCACGCTGCGGCAAATCCCCCGGTTTGCCGGTCTGAGCGGCCACCCAGGCACGGCCCCGCTCGACGGCCACGTCGAGGGCGCCGAAGATCCGATCCGACGCCGGCACGACACCGTCGTCGCCCAGCAGGTCGTCGAGTCCACCGCGCCGCAGCACCTCCGCGGTGCCGGGGTTGACTCCGGAGATGATGAACCGGCCGTTGTTGGCCGTCAGTTGGCCGGCCCATCGGCGTAGCGCCTTGATCGTCACCGATGACGGCACATCGGGCAGCGCCCGCAGGCTGAGCACCACGACGGCATTGCTGGTGCCCTCGGCGCGCGGCCAGGTTTCGTCGATCCGGGCCACTTCCGCGAAGAGCCCGACCCCGGCGTAGTGCAGCACGGTGACGTCGTTGCTCGCGCACTGCTCGGGCACAGGTGCCTGCTGCCAGCCACCGTCGGGGTCCGGGGTCAGCGCCATCAGCTGCGCGGTCTCGGCGGCCTTGGCGCAGTAGAGCACCAGCGAGGTGATCACGCCGATCAGGATCGCAGTGTGCAGTGGCAGCTGTGTGGTGGCCGCGAACGTCACCAGCATCGCCACCGCCGACAACGGCGCGACCCGCAGCACCAGCTTGATGTCGGGTAGCCGGCCGACCACCAGTTCGGCGCCGATCACCAGGATCAGCCCACCGATCACCGGCATCGGAATGATCTCGGCGGCCGACCCGGCGACCAGCACCAGCACGGCCAGCCACAGCCCGGCGAAGATGCCGGCCCACCGGGTCTGGGCGCCCGCCGACGTCGCCACCCCCGTCCGCGACAGTGAGCCGCCGGCAGGCAGCGCGCCGAACAGCCCGCCCGCCACGTTGGCCGCGCCCTGGGCCAGGAAGTCACCGTTCATGTTGGTGCGACTGCCGTCCGGGTTGGGTACTGCGGCGGAGATTCCGGCGGCCTGGGCCAGCGCGACGAGTGCCACTGCCACGCCGCCGACGATCAGTTCGGGCATGGCGGCGAAGTTCGGAACCGTCACGGGCGGAAGCGCGTTCGCAATCGATGCGATGTCGCCGACGGTTTCGACGTCGATGTGCGCGACGGCCACCACCGCGGTGACCACCACGAGCGCGAGCAACGTCGCGAAGGATTCGAGCGGCTTGATGAAGTGGAACACCGCCCACACCGCCACGGTGCCCAGCGCCACGCCAACCGCCGCAGGGTGCCACAGCCCGATGTGTGCGAGCGAGTCGATGAACTTGCCGATGGTGTTGCCGCTCTGCGGCTTGTACCCCGTCGAGTCGCCGAGTACGCCGGCGATGATCTGCAGGGCAATACCGGTGGAGAAGCCCGTCATCACGGCGTTGGAGACGAAATTCATGATCGAGCCGAACCGCAGGAGACCGAACAGCAGCATCACGACACCGACCACGAGGGCCAGTGCGGCGACGTTCGCCGGGTCTGCCGGGTCGAGACCGGCCTCCTTGAGGACGCTGCGCGACGTCAGGGCGATCGCGCTGGTCAACGTCGTCACCATCAGCACCGTGCGGGCGAACAGCGACCCGATGATGCCGGGCATGACACCCGCATAGATACCGGTGACCGGGTTGAAACCGCCGATGCTGGCGTAGGCCATGCCTTCCGGAATGGAGAACAGACCTGTCACCAGACCTGCGATCACATCACGGGGCTTGGGACGGCCCAGTTTCCGAGCGAAGGTTGGCGCACCCACGGGTTCAACCCTCCCACGAATGAATCCCGATTCGCGGCAGGTCCGACTCTATCCGCGCTACGGGTAGAGCCCGCGCAGTTGTCCGGCCTGGGCGACACGTTCGACGGCCAGGCAAGTTGCGGCGGCTCGAAGCGGTAGGCGCAGTTTCTCGGCGTGGGCGCTGACGTGCTCCCAGGCGGTCAACATGCGTTCGGCCAGCCGGGTCTCGACTTCGTCGGCACCCCACCAATACGCCTGATTGGCTTGCACCCACTCGAAATACGAGACGATGACGCCACCGGCATTGGCGAGAATGTCGGGAACCACCAGTGTCCCAGCCTCATTGAGCAGCCGGTCGGCCTCGGGTGTTGTCGGACCGTTGGCGCCTTCGACGACGACGGAGGCCTTGATCTGCGTTGCGTTACCCGCGTGGATCACCCCTTCGACCGCAGCTGGAACCAGCAGATCGACGTCGGCGCCGAGCAAGTCCTCGTTGCTGGTCACATCGGCATCGGCAAAGCCGACCACCGATCCGGTGGCGTCGACATGACTCGCCAAAGACGCGATGTCAAGGCCGGAATCTGCTCGGATGGCGCCGTACTGGTCGGATACGGCGACTACACGCATACCCGCGTCCTGAAGGAAGCGCGCCGCGTGCCGGCCGACCTTGCCGAAGCCCTGCACCGCCGCGGTGGCACCGTCGACGCGGATGCCTCGCGACCGCAGGGCAGCCAGCGCGACATGAACGACCCCGCGCGACGTCGCCGTGGCGCGGCCCAGAGAACCACCGAGACTCACCGGCTTTCCAGTGCTGACACCGAGAACGGTGTGTCCCTTCTGGACGGAATAGGTGTCCATCATCCAAGCCATGGTCTGCTCGTCGGTGCCGACATCAGGCGCGGGGATGTCATGGTCCGGCCCGATCAGCGGACTGATCTCACTGGTGTAGCGACGGGTGACCCGCTCCAGTTCCGAGCGGCTGTACTGACGCGGATCGATGCGGATGCCGCCTTTCGCGCCACCGTAGGGCACATCGAGCAGCGCACACTTCCACGTCATCCACATCGCGAGGGCACGGACCTCGTCGAGTGTCACATCGGGGGAATAGCGTAATCCGCCTTTCGCCGGACCGCGAGAGACGTTGTGTTGCACCCGATGTCCGATGAGGAGCTCCATCTCACCGGAGTCTCGATGGAGCGGTACGGCCACGGTGAGCTCACGCCGCGGGTTGGCCAGCAGCTCGTACGTGCCGTCGTCGTAGCCGAGGATCGTGACAGCATCGTGCAACTGAGCACGCGCGTCGTCGAACGGACTTGCGGGGGTGGCCAGGTGCGGCCGCTGGGCGGGATCGGCCGCGGTGTGTTCGATCGTGGTCACGCCTTCTCCTGTTGTCGGTTGACCTGATGCCAGAACGGTAGGCATCCGGGGCCTGGCCCAGCAGTGCCGATCTGCACATCTTCGAAATGGCTGACTGTGCAACCATGCCAGCCCACGAATAAGGCCGTCCTGCGCGCTCAGCGGCACAGGCCAGGCCGAAATGTCCTCGTACTGATGTTAATTGGCACCGCCTGCGCACGACGCATCCAGAACTCGTCTCAAACCATGTTCTAAGACTTTCGGTAGTAGGGCTGAGGATCCGGGTCGAGGTGGTGATCATCCCCCGCTGGTGCTTCAGAATGGACGTATGCGTGTTGCTCTGGCCCTCGGCAGTGGTGGCGCCCGCGGCTACGCGCACATCGGAGTGATCAACGAGCTCTGCGATCGTGGTTACGAGGTCATCGGGGTGTCCGGATCATCGATGGGCGCGCTGGTCGGCGGCTTGCACGCGGCGGGAAAGCTCGACGATTTCTCCGACTGGGCACGGACTTTGACCCAGCGGGCGGTGTTGCGGCTGCTGGATCCGTCGATCACCGCGTCCGGCATCCTGCGTGCCGAGAAGATCCTCGACGCGGTGCGCGACATCCTCGGCGAGGCCACCATCGAGGAACTGCCGATCCCTTACACCGCGGTTGCCACCGATCTCATCGCGGGCAAGTCGGTGTGGCTACAGCGCGGCCCGGTGGATTCGGCGATCCGGGCATCGATCGCCATCCCCGGCGTGATCGCGCCGCACGTCCTCAACGGTCGCCTGCTGGGGGATGGCGGCATCCTCGACCCACTTCCGATGGCACCGATCGCCGCGGTCAACGCCGACCTGACCATCGCGGTCAGCCTGTCCGGTGGCGACCCTGGCACCGCCGCGGCCACCCCCGTGGACCCGGAACGACGTCCCACCACCGAGTGGCTCAACCGCATGATGCGCAGCACTTCAGCTGTGCTGGACACGGCCTCGGTGCGGTCGGTGTTGGACCGGCCGACCGCCCGCGCGGTGCTGAGCCGTTTCGGGGCGTCGCTCCCGCCCGAGGACGGCGCTGAGTCGGATGAGGCGGCCGATGCCGTCGAACCCGTCGCCACCGAAGACGCCGGCGCCGCCGATGTCGAAGCGCCCGATGCTGCCGAGGTTCCACGGCTGGGCAGCTTCGAGGTGCTGAACCGTGCCGTCGACATCGCCCAGGCCGCGCTCGCCCGGCACACGCTCGCGGCCTATCCGCCCGACCTGCTCATCGAGGTACCGCGCACGGTGTGCCGCAGCCTGGAGTTCCACCGCGCCGCAGAGGTCATCGATGTCGGCCGCGAATTGACCGCCCGCGCACTCGACGGCTGATCAGCCCGCGAGGAACGTCGCGACCTCGCCCGCCACACGCCGCCCCTGCACACGCCCGGCCTGCGCCGAGGGCACCCGGCAAGCGGGGTCGAGCGGGTTCTCCCCGAAGGCGGCCAGGGACTCGTCGTCGGCGAAGATCCCGAGCGACCGTCCGGCGAAGCCGTCAACCTCCTGCGCGGCGCCGGCCCCGAAGGGCGACGGTGTCGAGCGGCCCTGAGGCACCAGCGCCACCACGGTGTCGCAGTCGGCGGCCAGCACCATGTTGACCGCGCTGCCGATGCCGCCGTCCATGAACCGGCGGCCGGCGATCGTCACGATCGGCCACACCGCGGGCACCGCGCAACTGGCCTCCACCGCGTCGACCAGCGACACTCCCGAATCCCGGTCCAGCGTCACCAGTTCGCCGGTGTCGATGTCGACGGCCGAGATCCGTAGCGTCCGGGAGGGCCAGTCGTGCGACGGCAGGCGCGCTTCGATGACCTTGCGCCGCACCGGCGGATCGACTGTCGCCGCGCTCAGTGCCACGGCGCCGATCTGCTGCAGCTTCTGCGCCTTGGTGGTGTTGGGTGTCAGCACGGCCTTGACGAACAGGTCGGTGACGGTCTCGATGCTCACGCCGGGATCGAGTTCGGCTGATTCGGTGCCGACCTGCCGCTCGAACAACGCCTCCAGAGGCAGCCCGCTGCCGATCTGCGCGGACACCGTCGAACCCGCCGACGTTCCGACCAGCACATCGGCGGCCAGCAGCGCTTCGGCTGTTTCGGGGGATTCGTCGGCGATGCCCTGCAGGATGCCGGTTTCCCAGGCGATGCCTGCGATACCGCCACCGGCGAGGACCAGTGCGCGTTTTGAAGTCACGACAGTCGAGTGTGCCAGGGCTCCAGGAAGGGCAGCTACGCGTGCTGCGACGCGGCCGCCTTCGCGGACAGGTCGTCGCGATGCAGCAGGTGACGCGGCGGGTCCGGAAATGCCGGCTGACGGTCGATCCGCAGGTCCGCATCGACGTGCACCAGCTCGCCGGGGCCGATGAGCTGCCAGTCCTCACCGTCCATCGGTTCGCTGGCGAACACCACCGACGGCTGGGAGGTCAGGTGCTCGGATTCGGCGCGGATCCGAGCGCTACGCAGGCGCAGACGGCGCTGTGCCGGGTTTCTGCGGTCGAGTACGTACAGGTCGTGGGTGTCGGGGTAGCGCAGGGCCCACATGTCGGTGGCCGTGCTGAGCAGGAGGTTGACGGCGTAGATCGGCACGTTGTCGGCCAGCCAGCCGATGGCCTCGACGACACCCGCTCCCACGTCACCGTCGTTCGCCCGGACGGCCGCGGTGATGAGCGCGAAGACGCGTTCGGAGTCGGTCTGGCCTTTGACCAGGTCTGCGGCTCCAAGTTCTTTCAGCCGCTCATCGAGGGCAGGCAAGCCTTCGACGACGCCGTTGTGCGCGAAGATCCGGCCATGTTGGAGAAAGGGATGGGTGTTCGCAACGTCGAGCGCCCCGGTCGACGCGTAGCGGACGTGCGCGATGAACGTCGTAGCGGTGACATCGTGTGCCTCCGTGGCGAATTCGGAATCTTGCCAGGCTGCGACGGGCTCCTTGTGCAGGACTGCGACGCCGTCGGGCCCGAATACACCCAGGCCGGTGCCGTCGGGGTTACGCCTGCTCTGCTCGGCAAGGTTGTCGGGAGCATCGAGCAGCCAGAAGGTCGCCGGCACCAGCTGGCGGCCGGCGTGCAGGCCGAACAATCGGCACATCGCCTCAGCGCACCCGATGGAGTGCCATGATTTCCGATAGTAGCCGGGTAGAAGGAGGGGACGCCATGACATCCGATCTTGGGCCGACCATGCGGGCCGAGCGCTTCTACGCTGACACCAAAAGAGTTGCGGTGGAGGATATTCCAATCCCTGAGCCGGGACCGGGCGAAGTTCTGGTCAAGGTGGCGTTCTGCGGGATCTGCCATTCCGATCTGAGCCTGATCAACGGCACCTTCCCGGCTCAGGCCCCGGTGGTGACGCAGGGCCACGAGGCGTCGGGCACCATCGCCCGGCTCGGCCCCGACGTCACCGGTTGGGCCGAAGGCGATCGCGTCATCGTGGCGGCGGGCAGGCCCTGCATGGAATGTCCGAACTGCGGGCGCGGCGACATCGCCAATTGCATGCGAATCCGATTGATGGCCTTCGCTTATGACGGGGCATGGGCCGAATACACGCTGGCGCAGGCGGTCGGACTGACGCGTGTTCCTGACAACGTACCGCTGGAGCAGGCCGCGATCCTCGCCGACGCGGTATCAACGCCGTACGGCGCGGTGGTGCGCACCGGCAAGGTCGGGATCGGTGAGTCGGTCGGGGTCTGGGGGCTCGGCGGCGTCGGTACGCACATCGCGCAGTTGGCGCGATTGGTGGGTGCGGTGCCGGTGGTGGCCGTCGATATCAAGCCCGCGGTGCTGGAGCGCGCGCTCGAACTCGGTGCCGATTATGCGTTCGACGCCGCCGACGAGCGACTGGGAGAGAAGATCGCCGACGTCACCGGCGGCCGGGGTCTGGACGTGGCGTTCGACGCCGTGGGACTCAAGTCGACGTTCGAGCAGGCACTGAGCCAACTGACGGTGGGCGGTCGACTGGTCGCCGTCGGGATGAGCGCCCAGGAGCCGACGATCGGTCCGACGTCGATGTTCGGCCTGACCCAGAAGCAGGTGCTCGGCCATCTGGGCTATCAGAACGTCGACATCTCCACGTTGGCGACGCTGGTGTCGCTGGGTCGCCTGGACCTGTCCCGTTCGATCAGCGAGATCGTGTCACTGGAGGATATTGCGCTGGGCATCGACAAGCTGGAGCGCCAGGAGGGTAATCCGATCCGGATCCTGGTGCGGCCCTAGGGCTCAGCGCAATCCAGGCGCGGCCTTCCCGCTGATCAGCGGCAGATCAGGGTAGGTCACGACACCGGGCGCGGCGGCGCACACCGCGGGCACCGAGTTGACGCAGTGCGCGGCGGTCGCGACGACGCCGGACTCCGGGCCCTCCTCACCGGCCTCGGACTGGAAGCCCTTGATGATGACGGTGAAGTCCGGGTTGCCGCGGACCTCCATCTCGTAGCGCTGCCCGGCCGGGCCGAAATTCCATGCGGGGTCGAGGTTTTCCTCCCCCATCAGCCAGTTCACGGTGACCCGCACGACAGGTTCACCATCGACGAGAGCTTCCCAGTGGAACTTGCGACCGGCCACCTGGCCAGGTTCGATCACGCCGATCGGCGAGTCGATGGGCGCGGTGGCCACGGCGATCTCCTGCGAGGCGCGGATCCGTGGATCGATCTTGAACCCGATGTGGTCGACGACCATCTTGACGGCCTGGATGAAGCCGCCGTCGAGCATCTTCTGCATCGGCCCGCTCAGCGCGGTGTCGGGGGTGCCGCCGAATCCCATGACGTGGCGCACCACGTCGGGCGCGTCATAGGTGCGCAGGTCGGAAAATTCTTCGGCGCGAACGAAGTTCACCCCGGTGGCCATCGCGGACAAGACCAGCGGGAACTTCTCGCTGATTCCACCGGGCGCGATACCGGTGCCGTGCAGGGTGGCGTTGCCTTCCAGCGCGGCGGCCCGCATCGGCGCGGCCTGCTTCTCGCTCGGGTACAGCCAGCCGACCGGGGTGATCACATTCTTGCCCGAGCGCAGCAGCGCGGCGACCTCGTCGGGGTTCGGGATCAGCGGCGAATAGATCACCGCGTCCGCGTCCAGTGCCAGGATCTCCTCGGCACTGTTGGTGGCGGTGACGCCGAGGGGCTCGGTACCGATGAGCTCTCCGACGTCTTTACCGTTCTTGGCGTCCGAGTGCACCCAACACCCGACCAGCTCAAGGTCGGGGTGTTCCAGCACGCCTTTGATCGCGGCCACGCCGACGCCACCGGTTGCCCACTGCACGACTTTGAGCGTCAAGACCCCTCCTCGGCGAAACTAGAACACGTTCTACTGGTCTACACCACCGTCGTCGTCAGCGGAAGCACCATCTCGCCTCGCCACGTACGAGACGACGAGCACCACCAGGATGGCGGGGAGAAACGCCGGCACGGTCAGCAGCAGGGAATGGTCCGCGAAGTAGGTCATGCCCCGTGGACGAGACGGCCCGGCCAA
Organism: Mycolicibacterium peregrinum; assembly: GCF_001665785.1. Classification (GTDB taxonomy): domain Bacteria; phylum Actinomycetota; class Actinomycetes; order Mycobacteriales; family Mycobacteriaceae; genus Mycobacterium; species Mycobacterium peregrinum_A. The sequence continues at coordinate 22,216 of NZ_LZSO01000017.1, read as the reverse complement.
ACGTGACTGTCACACCCCGGCGGGCTGCGCCGTCTGATGGATATGCAGATGAAATTCATTCAGGCCGTCGTGGTCCTAGCTTCGTTGAGCATGCTGGTCACCGGTGTGTGGATGCGTATCGACCCTGCGTCGTTCGCGCAGTGGGCGAACTGGCCCAACCACGTCCACTTCCTGCACGATGCCGGCGTCTTCCAGATCGGGATCGCGGTGACGATGCTGTTCGCGCTCTGGTGGCGCGATGTGATCGCCGTGGTGCTGACGGGTTTCGTGGTGGCCAACACCCTTCACGCGGTCAATCATTTCTTGGACCGCGACGGCGGCAACCCGGCGAACTGGTGGCAGCTCGGATTGTTCTCTGTGCTGGCCGGGGCGGCGCTGGTGGTGCGGCTGCGGCAACTCCAGTTGAAGACGGTGGCCCCGATTTCGCGATGAAGTATGTTCCGTTGCATGGCTAACAAAGTGTTTGTCGTCGGTGTGGGGATGACGAAGTTCGAGAAGCCCGGTCGGCGCGAAGGTTGGGATTACCCCGACATGGCGCGGGAGTCGGGCACCAACGCGCTCGAGGATGCCGGCATCTCCTACGACCAGGTGCAGCAGGGCTACGTCGGGTACTGCTCGGGTGATTCCACCTCGGGCCAGCGCGCACTCTACGAGCTCGGCATGACCGGCATCCCGATCGTCAACGTCAACAACAACTGTTCCACCGGCTCGACCGCGCTTTACCTTGCCGCACAGGCGATTCGCGGCGGCCTGGCCGATTGCACCATGGCGCTGGGCTTCGAGAAGATGCAGCCCGGCTCGCTCCAGGCGGGTGCGCAGGACCGCGAGTCCCCGCTGGGCAAGCACGTCAAAGCACTGGCCGAGATCGACGAGTTCGCCTTCCCCGTCGCACCGTGGATGTTCGGCGCTGCCGGCCGCGAGCACATGAAGAAATACGGCACCACGGCCGAGCATTTCGCGAAGATCGGCTACAAGAACCACAAGCATTCGGTGAACAACCCGTATGCGCAGTTCCAGGACGAGTACACCCTCGACGACATCCTGGGCGCCAAGATGATCTCTGATCCGCTGACCAAGCTGCAGTGCTCCCCCACCTCCGACGGGTCGGGTGCGGCGATCGTCGCCAGCGAGGCCTTCGTCGACAAGCACGGCCTGGCCGGCCAGGCCGTCGAGATCGTCGGACAGGCGATGACCACCGACTTCGCGTCGACCTTCGACGGCAGCGCCGCCAACATCATCGGCCACGACATGAATGTCCAAGCCGCACAGCAGGTTTACGCGCAGTCCGGTCTCGGGCCCGAGGACTTCCAGGTCATCGAGCTGCACGACTGCTTCTCCGCCAACGAGCTGCTGCTGTACGAAGCCTTGGGCCTGTGCGGTGAGGGCGAGGCCCCGCGGCTGATCGACAACAACGACACCACCTACGGCGGTCGCTGGGTCGTCAACCCGTCCGGCGGGCTGATCTCCAAGGGCCACCCGCTCGGTGCGACGGGCCTGGCCCAGTGCTCCGAGCTGACCTGGCAGTTGCGCGGCACCGCCGACAAGCGCCAGGTCGACGGCGTCACCGCCGCACTGCAGCACAACATCGGCCTCGGTGGCGCAGCCGTCGTGACGGCCTACCAGCGCGCCGAGCGCTAACCCTCCCCGCCGAGCTCCCCGCTGCCCGTCTTGTCATGCCAGAGTGGCTGTCGCCTTCGACAGCCACTCTGGTGTGACATTCGGTTGACTACCGGCCAGCGGCGCGGCGTACTGACCAGTCCTACCCCGTCGCCGTGCGAACCAGCTTGTAGTTCACGAACTCCCGAATTCCGAGTGATCCGAGTTCGCGGCCGACTCCGGAGCGTTTGGTTCCGCCGAACGGCAGCTCCACCGCGTCCAGGCCGACACCGTTGACGTAGACCATCCCGGTGTCCAGGGCGTCGGCCACCCGGTCGGCCTGGACGGGGTCATCGGTGAACACGTACGAACCCAGGCCGAACGGTGTGTCGTTGGCGATGCGCACGGCGTCCGCCTCGTCGGCCGCTCGGTACACGATCGCGACGGGCCCGAACAGTTCCTCGCGATGGATCGGGTTGCTCTCGTCGACGTCGGCCAGCACGCCGCAGGTGTGGAACGCACCGTCGCGGGAACTCGGCAGCAGAGCCTTGGCTCCTGCGTCGAGCGCCCGGCGCACCTGGGACTCCAGGTTCTGCGCCGCCCGCTCCGAGGACAGCGGGCCCAGGACGGTCTCCTCGCTCATCGGATCGCCGGGCGTCACCGCAGCCAGCTTGCCGACGAAGAGCTCGGTGAATTCGTCGAAATGCCGGTCCAGGACGATGATCCGTTTGGCGCCGTTGCACGACTGCCCGCTGTTGTCCAGGCGCGCTTCGACTGCCGCGTCCACCGCTGCCGAGAGCTCTGCGACGTCCAAGACCAGGAATGGATCGGAACCGCCGAGTTCGAGCACCGACTTCTTCACCGCACCGCCGGCCAGTCGGCCGACCACAGCGCCCGCCCGCTCGGATCCGGTGAAGCTGACCCCGGCGATACGTGGATCGGCGATGACTTCCGTGATCTGCTCTTCGGTGGCGAAGATGGTGGTGAACACCGCATTCGGGAAGCCGGCCTCGGCGAAGATCTGCTGGATCTTGAACGCGGACTCCGGACATTGCGGTGCCGGTTTGAGCAGCACCGCGTTCCCGGCGGCCAGGCTGGGCGCGGCGAACCGTGCCACTTGGTAGTAGGGGAAGTTCCACGGCATGATGCCGACAATCACGCCGAGGGGGTGTTTGCGGAGCACCGCGCTCCCGGTTCCCGACTGGAGGCCGATCACATCCTCGGCGAGGAGTTTCCCGGCCTCGCCGGCGTAATAGTCATAGATGTCGGCACTGAATTCGACCTCGGCCCGGGCCTGGCTGATCGGCTTGCCCATTTCTCGCACCGCGGTCCGCGCGAGGTCTTCGAGCTGATCACGGTGCAGCTGGGCCACCCGCCGGAGCGCGGCGGCCCGTTCGGCGACCGATACGCCACGCCACGAGCGTTGCGCCGCTTGGGCATCGGTGATCGCAGCGGTCAGGGCGATCTCATCGATGAACGGCAGCCGTGCGCCGGTCTCTCCGGTGGCGGGGTTGACTACTTGAAAGGGAATCGCGGTTGACATTGTGGCACTCCAGGTTTCGAGACAGGCAGGATCAGGCTTCGAGCTGGGCGTATACCTCGGGACGACGACTGCGGATCACCACAGCGCTCACCGACCCGACGATGAAGGAGGCGACCACAAAACCCATCACGCCGTAGGCCTGGGCCTGTGTTCCGGTGAGCAGGCTGAAGTTGGTGACCACCAGCAGCAGGATCACCGCCAGCCCGATGGTGGAGATGATCGGGGCGATCAAGGTGTGCCAGAGGCCTTTACCGGTGTCGACCCGGCGGAAGAACACCAGCATCGCGACACTGACCAGCGTCATGAGGATCACCACGCCCAGAGACGAGGCCGCGCCGGCCAGCGTGAACACGACCGAGACCGGATCGAGCTGGGCGATGATCGCGGCGATCACGAACACGCCGATCACGATGCTGACCACGAGGGAGGCACGCGACGGCGCGTGGTGCTTGGTGCTGACCTCGCCGAGCCGCGAGGGCAGCACGCCCTTCTGAGCCAGCGCGAACACATAGCGGGTGACGATGTTGTGGAAGGACAACGCACACGCGAAAAAGCTTGTGACGAGCAGGACCCGGGCCAGGTCACCCAGAATCGGTCCGGCCACCGTGTGCATCAGGTTGAGCACGACGTTCTCCGGATCGTCTGCCGCACGTTGCACCACGTCGTTGACGCCGACCCCGGCCACCACACACCACGCCGAGAAGGCCGAGAACAGGCCGATGACGAAGACTGCGATGTAGGTGGCCCGCGGGATCGTGCGGTTCGGGTCGCGGGCCTCGTTCCGGAACACCGCGGTGGCCTCGAACCCGATGAAGCTGTAGAACGCGAACATGACGCCGAGCGCAGGCACCCCCTCTCCCAGGGTGCTCAGCGGTACTGAGAGGGACTGGCCCGCACCGCCACTGTTGGCGAACACACCGATGTTCATCACGATGACGACGACGGTCTCCAGCGCGAGGGCGATCAACAGGACCTTCGAGCTCAGCTCGATGTCGCGGTACCCGAGCAACCCCACCAATGCGACCAGCAGCAGCGAGAACACCCACCAGGGGATGTCGGTACCCAGCAGGTTGCGGGCCGCGACCCCGAAGTACGCGGTCACCCCCAGCAGCATCATCGAGTACGCGCAGATCGCCACCGCGGCGGCGCCGGTTCCGGTGATCCGGCCCAGGCCCGCCTGGATATAGGAGTAGAACGCCCCGGCGTTGGGCACGTAGCGAGTCATCAGGGTGAACCCGACCGAGAAGACGGCCAGCAGCGCCGTACACACCAAGAAGTAGTACGGCGCTCCGGCATTGGCGCTCTGCGCGATCAGAACCGGCAGGTTGGCGGCCACCACCGCCAGCGGCGCCGCAGCGGCCACGACCATGAAGACGATCGGGCCGACGCCCAGGTTACGGCTGAGCAGCGATATCCCGGCCCCATCGCGGGCGGTCGTCGCGTCCGCGGAGGCGGACTGAGAGCCTGTGGTCATTTCTGTGATGTCCTTCGGTGTTCGATCTCGCGGATCAGTTCTGACCGGGAATGAGCAGGGTGCGTAGCGAGGCGCCGGTGGCAAGTTCGTCGAGCGCCTCAGCGGCTTCCTCCAACGGACGACGGGCGGTCACCAGTTCGTCGATCTTGAGTTCGCCGTCCATGTAGCGGTCGACCAGTTTGGGAATGTCGATTGCGGGACGGACACTTCCGTAGTTGGAGCCCAGGATGCGCTGATCGGCCTCGGCCAGCGCCAGCGGCTCGAAGGACGCTTTGGCCCCGGCCGCAGGAAGCCCGACCACGACGGCCGCTCCACCCAGGCCCAGCATGCCGATGGCCTGCTCGGTGGTGGCGATCTTGCCGATCGCGTCGAACACGTAGTCGGCACCGTCGGGAAGGATTTCACGGAGTGCGGCAACCGGATCGGTGGTTGCGGCGTCGATCTTGTCGGTGGCACCGAGGGTGAGCGCAATGGCGGTCTTCTCCGGCTGGATGTCGACCGCGATGATCCGGCTCGCGCCGGCGATGCGCGCACCCTGCACGACCGACAGACCGACTCCGCCACAACCGATCACGGCCACGGTCGCGCCCGCTTCGACCTTCGCGGTGTTGGTGACGGCGCCGACGCCGGTGGCGATCGCGCATCCGATAAGGCAGATGACGTCGAGCGGGGCATCCTTACGGACGCGGATGGCACCGCTGGCGGGCACGATCGCCTCTTCGGCGAACGAAGAGACGCCCTGGTAGTGGTAGATCGTCTCGCCATCTCGGCTGATTCGCGAACTGCCGTCGTACAGCACGCCGCCGGGGGCGACGAGGTTCATCGCAACGGTGCAGCGAGCCTCATGCCCCGACTGGCAGTACCGGCACTCGTAGCACGGGGCGACCCAGGACAGCACGACATGGTCGCCGACTTCCAGATCCGTGACGCCGGAACCTAATTCGGTGACCACTCCGCTGCCCTCATGGCCGAGCACCATCGGCACCGGTAGCGGCCATTCGTTGCGGATGATGTGCAGATCGGAATGGCAGACGCCCGTCGCGGCGATCTTGACCCTGACCTCGCCCGGACCAGGCTTGGCCAGGTCGACATCGGCTACCTCGACTTTTCCGGCGTTCCCGGAGAACAACACTGCGCGCATATTTGCTCCTAGTTCGGTTTCTTCTTGGCGGCGGCGGTCAGGACCTCGTCGATTACCGTCACCACGTGGTCGGCGTGCTTGGCTTCGAACGGCAAGGGGGGACGGATCTTCAGCACGTTCTCGGATCGCCCGGATGCGCTGATCAAGATGCCCCGGTCCCGCAATTCGTTGACCACCGCCGTGGCGGTGGCGGCATCCGGCGCTCTGGTTTCGCGGTCGGTGACGAACTCGGCGGCCACGAAGAGACCGCAGCCGCGGACGTGCCCGATCTGGGGGTGCCGTTGCGCCACCTGCTCCAGCCCGGTCAGCAGTCGGGTGCCGACCACGCCCGCACTGTCGATCAGGTCATCGTCCTCGATCACATCGAGTACCGCGTTAGCCGCCGCGATGCTGACCGGGTTTCCACCGAACGTGTTGAAGTAGCGGATATCCCGTCCGAATCTGACCATTGCGGTGTCGGTGCCCACCACTGCGGCGATGGGCAAGCCGTTGCCCATGGGTTTGCCGAGGACCACCAGGTCTGGGGTAAGCCCGTGCCGGGTGAATCCCCACCATCCAGTGCCCAGCCGGCCGAAACCTGGCTGGACCTCGTCGGCGATCCACATTCCGCCCGCCTCGCGGACCAGATCGGCGGCCGGGGCCAGCCACCCGGCTGGGTCGGTCTGCACTCCGTCGCTCGACAGCACAGAGTCGGCGATCAACGCCGCCACACCGACGCCCTGTTGCCGCAGCGTCTCGATGGCCTCCTCGACCCGGCGGGCGAACATTCCTGCGGCGGTGTCGGGATCGTCGCGGTACGAGTCGGGCACGTCGACCAGAACAACGTCCTGGCCGATGGGATTGTTCGGGCCCAGGCTGGGCGAGATCTCGGCGGCGGCGGTGGTCGTGCCGTGGTAGGCGTGGCTGGTGCAGATGATGCCGCGGGCCCCAGTCTGATACCGGGCTATCCGCAGGGCCAGGTCGACGGCCTCGCTTCCGGTACACGTGTAGACGACCTTCGACAACTCCGGCGGGAACAGGCCGAGCAGTCGCTCCGAGTAGGCGATCAGTGGTTCGGTCAGGTATCTGGTGTGGGTGTTGAGCACCCGCATCTGTTCGTCGACGCGCCGCCCTACGTGCGGGTTGCTGTGACCGACCGCCGGAACGTTGTTGTAGGCGTCGAGGTAACGTCGGCCATCGGCGTCGTAGAGCCAAACCCCTTCGGCGCGAACGATGCTGACCGGCGCCCGGTAGAACAGGCGATAGCTGGGGGCGAGAACCGCAGAGCGGCGGCGAATGAGCTCTCGGGCGGCGGGGTCGAGAGACTCGTCGTTGCCGTCGTAGGCATTGGCCATGTAGGTGCGGTGAGCATTCATCTTCGGCTACCGCTCCCCCGGCTCGCCGGGAAAGTCGACGCCGGCCGCAACTTCGTCAGCGACTGAACAGATATGTGCCGCAGCCTCTTCGGGATCGACGGCCAGTACACGGTGCAGAGTCGGCAGCGTGAACCGCATCCGCATGCTGCCGTATGCAGTGGGATTGGTATTGGCTCGCGACGTCCAGGTCAGGGCCTGCACACACAATCGCGACGCCGCCAACGGATAGACCACAGCCAGTTCATCGTCGGTCAGCGGGGTCACCGCGTGGTATCCGCCGATCACCCGGCCGAGTGCCCGCAATGGGTCGGCCTGACGCAACATCGCGTAGGCACCGGCGATTGTCGGCTCGGCGACACGCACGCTGTATAGCGCGTCGTTGAAGTCCAGCACTCCCGATATCTCGTCGCAGTGTTCATCGACGAGAACGTTGTTGTCGTTGAGGTCGTTGTGCACCACGGCGCGGGGCAGTGCCGACAACGCCGGCTCGACCTCGTCGAACCATCTCAAAGCGGTTTGTACGTAGTCCATGCCGGCCAGATTCGGAGCGTCGGCGAGGCAGGATGAGATCGCGGCGCGGGCCTGGGTGATGTCCCAGTGATGGGTGGCCCGAAGGCTTTCCGGCGGAAACCCGTCCAGGGCCGCAGTGATGCGAGCGGCTGTCGCACCCAGCTGGACCAGGAGGGCATCCGAATGCCGGTCCAACTTGGCCCATTCCAGGCCGTGTACCCAGTTGAAGACCGTCAGCACTTCACGTCCGTTGTCGAGTCGGACATGCCGGCCACCGCGCGCCGGTAGCACGATCGTGGGCACCGCGACGCCGGGATCTCGTCCGGCCAGGTGCATGAGAATGTCTTCCTGCCATCGCCGATCACGATGGCCTTCTCCACGGATCTGCAGCTTGGCCAGAAAGCAATCACCGGAGTCGGCGTTCGCGCGGTAGTTGCGGTCGAACTCACCGCCCAGGAACGTCAGGTCGACGATCGACAGGCCGTATTCCTCGCCGAGCAGGTCTGTCAGCGTCGACCCCCAGGAGTCATCGGTGACGGGCAGTGCACCTTGCGATTGCGGCATCGATCATCCTTCCGCTGGCCGGGTTGTTGTCCGGACACAGCACGTGATTGTGGGGCAGCACACATTCAATGAGGTCAAAGCGATGCGGTCAATGCCACAATTGGCGCGCATTTGGGCCATATATTGGGCGAAATGCACATTCGTACGCATCAATGACGATGCGCCGAACTAGAGAACGGGATGGCCCATGGAACAGCTGGACCCCACCACGCAGCTGATCAGGACAACCGCCCGCCGACTGCTCGACATTCACCTCGACGAGATCGTGGACCGGACGGTGACCCGCACCATCAAGGACGAGCCGAACTACACCGACGGCCCGGTCAGCCGCACCGACCTCAGGCACCACATGGATCGGACGATGCGGTTGGCGTTGTCCCGACTCGCCGGCGAGGACATTCCGGCCGACCTGGAATCCTCCGCACTCGAACTCGGGAAACTCCGCGCCCGCCAGGGTATTCCGCTATCGAGCGTGCTGCATGCCTTTCGAATCGACCTGAAATCGTTGTGGGAGGCTCTGATCGAGGAGGGCCGTGCGGTCGGCGAGGATCTACGGGCCGATTTCCTCGAACGCTCGTCCCTGATGGTGTGGGAGGCGGTTGAACTCAACACCGAGCACGTCGTCCGCGGGTACCAGACCACCCAGGAGAGCCTTGACGAAATTCGTTCGGCCGCCTTCGATCAGCTGCTCATGGACGATGAGCTGGAGCCGAGCACGATCGATGACGCGGCGCGCGTGTTGGGACTGCCCACCGAGGGCAGCTACCACTGCATCGTCGGCGCCTTTCCGACCCCGCGCCCGGAGCTCCTCGCCGAGTGCAGCGCCACGCTTCAGGCGTCCGGACGGTCGTTCTACTTCGGTTGGTGGGCCCGGGAGCTACGGGGCGTGGTCCACACCGCCGACGACTCTTTCGACATCGTCGAGGAACTGGCCGCGCTGAACGGTCAGACGTGCTCGGTGGCGACCGCCGATGGGCTCGGCTCGGTGGCCCGCGCCATTCGGCTGGCCCGGATGTCCGTTCAGGGCCGGTCCGGCAGCGGTGTCACCCGCTTGCAGGACAACTGGCTTCACGCCGTCGTCGCGGCGAACAAGGAGTTGTCGGGCGCGATCCACTCTGCCGTCTTCGGCCCGCTGGCGAGGCTCAGCGCCAGTGAACGGCACGGCCTGACCGAGACTGTGGGCGACCTCGCCGCGAACGGAGGCGCCATCGCCAACATTGCCGAGCGGACCTACCGGCATCGGAACACGGTGCGCGCGCGATTGCGTGCCTTCACCGAGCTCACCGGCCTCGACCTCGCCAAGACGAATGACCTGGCCACTGTCACCATCGCGTTCATGATCGACGCCAGCAGGAACGGAGCGGGCTGATCGCGAGCGCTGAAATCAACCCGACAACATCGCGTCGATCAGGCGGCGTAACACCTGCCTGATCTCGCGGCGGGCCTTCTTCGGATCCTCAGCGGTGGCGATGGCCATGGCCGCCTCGTCGAGCGCACCGATCAGCACATGCGCCAACGCCCGCACCGGCTGCTTCGCGAGCTGGCCCGCCTCGATGGCCTCGGCGAGGAGTTGCTCCGTCAATCCGAGGCTGTAGCGCTGGGCGACGTCGCGGAAGCCCGCCCAACCGAGCACACTCGGGGCGTCGAGCAAGACCAACTGCCGCACCTCGGGATCACCGGAAACCTCCAGCCAGCCGTCGACCGCGGCCCGGATCGCGTCGGCCGGCGACGTCGCACCCGATGCGGCCACCTCGGCCGCCAGCCGGCCCATCACATCCTGCTCGACCACCTCCACTACCGCGAGGAAAAGCGCTGCCTTGTCAGCGAATTGGTGGTACATCGCGCCACGGGTCACGCCGGCTGCGGTCGCGATCTCGGGGGTGCCCACCTCGGCATACCCACGTTCGCCCCACAGCCGGCGGGCAGCCGAGATCAACGCCTCGCGGGTCGCCGCGGAACGCTCTTCCTGGGTACGTCTCTTGTTTTCCATACACCCTGTTGGTAAGTTACGGACACGCTGTTTGTAAATGTGTATCGAGCTGGGAGTCATCCATGTCGACCATTGAGATTAACGCCGGAACCATCCATTACGAGGAATTCGGCCCCAAGGACGGTAGGCCGGTCGTCTTCGTACACGGGTACATGATGGGCGGTCAGTTGTGGCGTCAGGTCAGCGCCAGACTGGCGGCGCAGGGGTTGCGGTGCATCGCACCGACCTGGCCGCTCGGCGCGCATCCCGAACCGCTGCGGCCGGGCGCCGACCGGAGCATCCGCGGTGTGGCGAACATCGTCGCCGACACTCTGGCCGCACTGGATCTCGACGACGTCGTGCTGGTCGGCAATGACACCGGCGGCGTGGTCACGCAGTTGGTGGCGGTGCACCACCCGGAGCGGCTCGGCGCCCTGGTGCTGACGAGTTGCGATGCGTTCGAACACTTTCCGCCACCGATCCTCAAGCCACTGATCGCCGCCGCCCGAAACAAGACCGTGTTCCGGACTGGCGCCCAGTTGATCCGGATCCCGATCGTGCGCAAGCGGGCATACGCCGGGCTGGCGCACTCGAACATCGACGCGCTCACCCACGAGTGGGTGCGCACCGCGCTGGAGAATCCCGCTGTCGCCGAGGATCTCCGGCAGTTCACGTTGTCGTTGCGCACCGAGGTCACCACCGGGGTCGTCGCGCGGCTACCCGAGTTCGACAAGCCGACACTCATCGCATGGTCGGCCGACGACGTGTTCTTCGAACTCGGCGACGGTGAACGCCTCGCCGAGATCATCCCGGGGGCCCGCCTTGAGGTGATCGACGGCGCCCGCACGTTCTCGATGGTCGACCGGCCGGACCGGCTCGCCGATCTCCTGTCGACCATCGCAGTACGCGCCTGATTTCCCTGGCGAGCAGACGCAAACCTGCCCAAAAATTGAAGTGGTCCCCGGAAGTTGGACACTGACGTTTGGAGCTTAAGCGGCAAGGGCCTGGGCTCGGTATTGGACCGGGCTCAGGCCCTTGAGCTTTGTTGAGATTCGTTCGGTGTTGTACCAGTGGATGTAGGTGTCAAGGGCGGCAGTAAAGTCCTCGACAGTGTCGAACCGGTTGTGGTGGAACATTTCTGACTTGAGGTGGCCGAAGAAGTTCTCCATGACCGCGTTGTCGTAGCAGTTGGCTTTACGTGACATCGACTGCAGCGCCTGCGCGTCGCCGAGCAACTTGCGCCAGGACCAATGCCGGTATTGGAAACCCTGATCAGAGTGCACCAGCGGACATTCACCCGTTTCCAAGGTGGCGATCGCTGCGGCCAGTGAGGTGTTGGTCAACGCCACATTCGGGCTCATCGACCACGCGTAAGCCACCACCGACCGATCGAACAAATCGAGCACCGGGGACAAGTAGACCTTGCGATCGGTGATGCGGAACTCGGTCACGTCGGTGACCCACTTCTGATTCGGCGCGCTCGCGCTGAACTCGCGGTTGAGAAGATTTTCGGCGACCTGACCGGGCCCGCCGGTATAGGAGTTGTAACGCCGGCGGCGCCGCACCCGGCAGATCAGCGCCAGCTCACGCATCATCGCCAGCACGGTCTTTTTGGCCACTACAAAACCTCGTCGGATCAACACCGTGTGGATCCGGCGGTGACCGTATCGGCCGTGGGCAGCCTCGAACGCCTCGACGATCGCGGCTTTGAGGTCGGCGCGCGCATCAGGCGCCTCGGGTTTGCCCTGGTGATAGAAGAACGTCGACCGCGCCAACTGCGCGACTTCCAGCAGCACCGGCAACCGATGATCAGCCTTGAGAGCGGCGACAGCGGCGGCTTTCACCGCCGTTCGTGCGCCATCAAGGCCCGCAATTTTTTTAGGTAGGCGTTCTCGGCGCGCAGCCGCTCAAGCTCCTGCTCCAGCCGCGCCAGGTCCGTCAACTCCTGTGACGAGGAATCAGCGTCTTTGGGTTGGCGCCCTTTGGGTTTGGGTTTCAACCCGTCCTCACCAAGCCGGCGGTAGGTCCGCACCCAGGTCTGCACCAGCGTGGCTGAGGACAGCCGGTACTGCTGAGCTACTTGCTGGGCGGTCGCACCCTCGTCGATCACCTTGCGCACCACCTCGAGCTTGAACTCGAACGAGTACTGCGTTTTGGTCGGTTTTGCCACCAGCACCTTCCTGCCGTGCAGGACCCAACGGCGATGTATCTCGCGAACCGGCCCCCGGCTCACTCCCAGATACCTCGCGGTGACGCTATAGCCCCGCCCCTGCTCGAACAACGCTACCGCCGCACCGCGCTGGGCCTCAGTCAACGAACTAGAAGGATGCAAAAAAGTACTCCCCAGAAGAAGAAACTGAATTTCTCAGTCCAACTTCCGGGGAGCACTTCAAATCGCCAAAAATGGGCAGTTTTGCGTCTGCTCGCGCAAGAAACTAGAGCGTGACCACCTCATAGGCACCGTCGGCGTGACGGGCCCGGATGGTCTTCTTGTCGTACTTGCCGACGCTGGTGCGTGGCACCTGCTCGATGAACGTCCACCGCTCGGGCAGCCACCAGCGAACCACCTTGTCCGCCAGGAACTCCCGCAGTTCAGCTGCTTCCGCTGAGGCGCCCTCGTTCAACACCACGACGGCCAAGGGGCGTTCCTGCCAGCGCTCGTCGGGCACCCCGACCACGGCCACCTCCAGCACCGCGGGGTGGGCGATGAGATGGTTCTCCAACTCCACCGAGGAGATCCACTCGCCGCCGGACTTGATGACGTCCTTGGCCCGGTCGGTCAGCGTCACGTAGCCCTGCGGATCGATGGCGCCGACGTCTCCGGTGCGCAGCCAGCCGGTGTCGAACTTCTCGGCGTCACGGCCCAGGTAGTAGGCCCCGGTGATCCAGGGGCCGCGTACCTCCAGTTCGCCGACGGCGGAACCGTCGCTGGGCAGCGCGGCACCCTCGTCGTCGACGACGCGCACCTCCACGCCGCACATCGGCCTGCCCTGGCTGACCCGCATCTCCCACTGCCGTTCCTCGGACACCCCGGGCAGCGGCTTGGCCACCGTGGCCAGTGGCGAGGTCTCGGTCATCCCCCAGGCCTGTTGGATGTGCACGCCGTAGGTCTCCTGGAAGGTCTTCATCAGGGAGAGCGGCACGGCCGAACCGCCGCAGGCGACCAATCGCAGCGACGAAATGTCATGTCCGGGATTCTTTTCCAGGCAGTGCATGACGTCGTTCCAGATGGTCGGCACGGCACCGGCCAGGGTCGGGCGCTGTGTTTCGATCAGGTTGATCAGTGATCCGCCGTCCATGAAACGGTCGGGCATCACCACATTGGCGCCGGCCATCAGAGCCGCATACGGCAGGCCCCACGCATTGGCGTGGAACATCGGGACGATCGGCAGCACGGTGTCACCACAGCTGACGTCGAGCGCATTGGCGGTGCAGGTGTTCAGCGCATGCAGGTAGCTCGACCGGTGGCTGTACACCACACCTTTCGGATTTCCGGTCGTGCCACTCGTGTAACACATTGCCGCCGCAGAGTTTTCGTCGATCTCCGGCCAGTCGAAGTCGGTGGGCTGCCCGGCCAGCAGATCGTCCCAGCGCACGACCGTCACACCATTCAACGCCTCCACGTCGCCCTCGCCCACCACGACCACGGTGTGCACGGTCTCCAGCAGCGGCAGCACCGGAGCGAGCAGTGGCACCACGGAGGCGTCGGCGATGACGACCTGATCGGCCGCCTCGTTGGCGATGTAGGCGATCTGCTCGGCCGACAACCGGATGTTCAGGGTGTGCAGCACGGCGCCCATCGCGGGCACGGCGAGGTAGGCGGCGAGGTGCTCGGTGTTGTTCCACATGAAGGTGCCGACGCGCTGGTCTCCGTCGATCCCGAGCCCGCGCAGACCATGCGCCAGCTGCGCCGCCTGCCCGCCCAACTCGCGATAGCTGATCGTGCGATAGCGACCCTCGCCGCATGCGGTGGTCACCGTCCGGTCGCCGTTGACCCCGCAGGCGTGCCGCAGGATCGCTGTGATCGTCAACGGCCAGTTCTGCATCGTGCTCTTCACGGGCGCGATGGTATGCGGTCTTTGATCGGCGGCGGCGGGAACGATTCGAATTTCCCGAACGATGTACTTAGGGGAGGATGGACGGACAACTACGGAAGGACGGGTCCGATGCGCACGAAGTCGCTGCTGGCGGCAGTGGGGCTGGCGGTGTTGGGCGTGGTGGGCGCGTCATCCGCGGTGGCGGCGGCCGAGGAGACGGCCCAGGACACGATCAACCGCCTGCAGTCGGAGGGCTACACCGTCACGATCGACAAGATCGGGACCGCACCGCTGGACCAGTGCACCGTGACCAGCGTCCGCAATCCCCAGCAGGTCAGCCAGTTGGTGCCCTACGTCGGGCCGGGTCTGGGCGGTGATCGAATCCTGGTGCCGTCGGTCACCAGCCGAACGGTGTCGGTGTCGCTGAACTGCCAGCGCTGACACTCACCTGGAGCAGTCCAGTGACACCGTGATGGTTCGGCGCACCACCACGGGTACGAGATCGAAATCCTTCGCGCCGTTCTTGCCGAAACGTTCGACCCGGATGAGCCTGGTCTGGGTCTGTGGGTTGCGGATGCTCGTGACGGTGCACTGATCGAGGGGGGCGCTGCCCACCCGATCGATGTTGACGTAGAAGCCCTCGGCTTCCAGCAGACCGATCGTCTCGACCGCGGAATCGGCATACGCCGGCACTGCCGGCGCCAGAATCGTGCTTACTGCCGCCCCCGACGCGGCGAGCATGATGATTGATGCTCGCATGGTCGTGTCTTCTTTCTTCTCGCATACACCTTTTCGGTGATGTCCTGCCCGTTGTTACGGTCCAGGCCCGGCACCGGTTCAACGCGGAAGGCCCGGCCGGATGTCCCGGCCGGGCCTTTTGTCGTGAGGCTAGACGCGCGCAGGTTCGGCGGCTGCCGCGGAGTGGTCGTCGACCATGGTGAGCTCGTCGAACGGGTCGTCCCCGCGCAGTACCGCATCGACCTTGGCCTTGTCCACGGTGTGGGTCCACGAGCCGACGAGCAGGGTGGCCACCGCGTTGCCGGAGAAGTTGGTCACCGCGCGGGCCTCGGACATGAACCGGTCGATTCCGACGATCAGTCCGACCCCGTCGAGCAGGTCCGGACGGTGCGCCTGCAGGCCGCCGGCCAGCGTGGCCAGTCCGGCGCCCGTCACCCCGGCGGCTCCCTTCGACGCGACGATCATGAACACCAGCAGGCCGATCTGCTGGCCGACGGACATCGGAGCGCTCAGTGCGTCGGCGATGAACAGCGCCGCCATGGTCAGGTAGATCGCGGTGCCGTCGAGGTTGAACGAATACCCGGTCGGCACAACGACACCGACGGTGCTGCGGTCGACACCCAGGTGCTCCATCTTCGCGATGAGGCGCGGAAGTGCCGATTCCGACGAAGACGTCGAGAAGATCAGCAGGTACTCGCGGGCCAGGTACCGCACCAGTTTGAAGATGGACACGCCCGACACCGCACGCAGCAATACACCGAGCACGCCGAACACGAACAGCACACAGGTCACGTAGAAGCCCAGCATCAGGGTCAGCAGCTGCGTGACGGCCGTCCAGCCGGTCTGCCCGACCACGTTGGCGATCGCGCCGAACGCGCCGATCGGCGCCAGCCACAGGATCATGATCAGCACCTTGAACACAAGCTTCTGCAGGTGCTCGATACCGCGCAGGATCGGCTCACCGGCGCTGCCCATGCCCTGCAGCGCGAATCCGACCAGCAGCGCCACGAACAAGGCTTGAAGCACACTTCCGGCCGTCAGCGAGGAGAACAGCGTCTCCGGGATTATGCCCTGGACGAAGTCCATCAACCCGCCGGCCTCGTGCGCTTTCTCCGCGAGCTCGGCGCCCTTGCCGGCCGAGCTCTCCGACAGGTGCATGCCGCTGCCCGGGTGGATCAGGTTGCCGACCACCAGCCCGATGGTCAGCGCGATCGTGGACATCACCAGGAAGTAGCCGAAGGCCAGGCCACCGACCTTCCCGACGATGGCGGCCTTGCGCACCGAGCCGATCCCCAACACGATCGTGCAGAAGATGATGGGGCCGATCATCATCTTGATCAGGCTGACGAACATGGTGCCGAGCACACCGACGCTCTTACCGACCTCGGGTGCGACGAGACCGACCACGATGCCGACGACGACGGCCGCGATGACCGCAATGTAGAGCAAGTGGGTCCGGTCGCGACGCGGCGGGGGCGCCGGCTCTGATTGCGGTTCTACGGACACGGTCATCGGTGCCACCTCCAGTTGAACTTCGAATGCGCTGTAACAAGCACCTTCGACCATAGGGTGAGCCAGGTCACGTTTTAGTGCATTACGTTCACGCAGCGATCCGGTCCCCTACGTGAGCGGCTTCTGGGACCGGATCGTCGATCTATCGCTCAGATGCCCGCGCAGAGCGAGACGAATGGGATCGGTGCGCAGATACCGACCGAGAAGTAGGGCGTGATGTCGCCGTTCCACGCGGGTGGAGGGGGCGGCGGCGGAGGGGGCGGCGGCAACTGCGCCGCCACGCAGGTGTTCGACGGTGGGTCGAAGACGGTGCCCGCCCCGCACTCGGTCGCATTGCCGACCACTGGGGAAATCGCCGTCACCAACGCCAGTGACGCGACCGCGGCCATGATGATGGTTGTCAAGCGATGAATCACGCTCATCGCAGGTCTCCCTTGGATCTACCCTCGACCCCTGCTTATGGTCAGATTCTACGACTCCGCGTCCGCGAACAGCAGCCCCGAATTGACGGTCACGAAGGTCGCAGAACTGCCGGTGTGAACTCGCTACCAGCGGATATCCGCGCCACTATTTGGGAAGATTGTTGCCTTCACAAATCGGAGGTGTGGTGACGGGTTGGTGGCGGCGACTGTCGGGCCGGGTCTGGCCGCGCTCCTTGGCGGGGCAGGCCATCGCGCTGCAGGTCCTGGTAGTCGCGGTGGTGGTGCTCGCCGGCAGCGCGCTGGCCCTCCTCGATGCCCGCCGTGACGGTGACGATGCCGCCCGGCAGCAGGTGATCGGTATCGCAACAACCCTGGCCGATTCACCGTCGACCGCCGCGGCCATCGAATCCGGCACTGCGACACAGGTTTTGCAGCCGGTGACCGAGGCGGTGCGCACCGAGACGGGCATCGCGTTCATCACGATCATGGCCCCGGACGGCATCCGGTTCACCCACACCGATCCCAGCCAGATCGGCGGCCATTACCTGGGCACGGTCGAGCCCGCACTGCACGGCGACACCTTCAGCGAGGTCTACACCGGCACGCTGGGCCCGTCGGTGCGAGCGATCGCACCGGTGCGTGGTCGCGACGGCCGCATCGTGGGTCTGGTGTCGGCGGGGATCACCCAGCAGACCCTGGGCCAGCGGTGGCGTGCGCAGATCCCGGTGATCGTTGCGGTAACCGCTGCCGCACTGGGGGTTTCACTGATCGGGGTGTGGGCGATCCGGCGCAGGCTGCTACGTCAGACACGGGGGCTGCGACCCGACGAGTTGCGGGTCATGTACGACCACCACGACGCAATTCTGCATTCGGTGTCAGAGGGGCTCATCGTGCTCGATCGTGACGGAGTGGCGCTGGTGAATGACGAAGCCCGCCGCCTGCTGGGGCTGGGGCCCGGGCCGGTGCGGACACAGGACCTGCCGGAGTTTCTGCGCAGCACCGCCCCTGGGGTGCGCGACGAGTTGCATGTCACCGGGGACCGGGTCCTGGTGGTCAACCGCGCCCGGGTCGCCGGTTCCGGATCCGAGGTCGTCACGATCCGTGACCGCACCGAACTGCAAGGCGCCCTGGGTGAACTCAGCTCGCTGCAGGTCCTGACCGACTCGTTGCGGGCACAGGCGCATGAGTCGGCAAACAAGCTGCACACGGTGGTCACCATGGTGGAGATGGGCCGACCCGAGGACGCGGTCCGGTTCGCCACCAGTGAGTTGGAGTTGTCCCAACGCCTGGTGGACCGGTTGTCGCAGGCCGTGGCCGAACCGGCTCTGGTGGCACTGCTCCTCGGCAAGACGGCTCAGGCAGACGAACGTGGGATCGCGCTGACCGTAACCGAGGACACGCAGTTGTCCGCTGACACCGTGCTCTCCGGGCAGGAGATGGTGACAGTGCTGGGTAACCTGATCGACAATGCCATGGATGCGTGTGACCGTGAGGATCCGTGGATCGAGGTCACGGTGAGCCAGGACGATCGCGAGTTGTTGATCCGGGTCGCCGACAGCGGACCCGGGATGGATCCGGACGCCTTCGAAAAGGCAATGCAGCGCGGATATTCGACGAAGTCCGATGCGTCCGGCCACGGCCTGGGCCTCGCCCTGGTGGCGCAGACGGTCAAACGGCACGGCGGGACACTGCACACCGACGTCACGTACGGCTCTGTGGTCACGGCAACGGTGCCGCGATGATCAACGTGCTCATCGTCGAGGACGATCCGTTGATCGCCGAAGCCCACCAGACCTATATCGGTCGCCTGGAAGGGTTTTCGGTGACAGCGGTGGCGCACACCGCTCGCGACGCGATGCGCGCGGCGGCCGGGGCCGCGGCCTCCGAGCAGCCAGTAGACCTGGTACTGCTGGATCTGGGATTGCCCGACGCGAGCGGAATCTCGTTAGCGTCCGGGCTTTCCGGGTTGCGGCCGGCCCCCGATATCATCGCGATCACCTCCGAACGCGACCTGGAGATGGTGCGCGCCGCGGTGGCCCACGGTGCCCTGGCCTACCTGCTCAAACCGTTCACCTTCGCAGCCTTTCGCGATCGACTGGAGCGCTACCGCCGTTATCGTTCGGCGCTGCCGTCGGGAACCGATGCCGCCAGCCAGGCTGAGGTTGACCGGGCGTTGGCTGAATTGCGGGTTGCCTCAAGTGAATCTGCCAGATCTTCCGCGAAGGGTGCGGCCCCGCAGACCACAGAAGGAATTGCCGTGGCTGTGCGCGACGAACCCGACGGCCTGACCGCCGACGAGGCGGCCAAGCGGATCGGAGTGTCACGCGTGACGGCGTGGCGCTACCTCGAGCGTCTGGCCGATGAAGGCACCGTCACCCGCACTACGGAGTACGGCAAGGCCGGGCGGCCGCGCACCCGCTACAGGTGGCGTTGAATCAGACGCCGGCAGGCGCCAGCGCGGGCAGCTGGTGCATCTCGACTGCGTCCGTCGACACCAGCTGCGAGTACAGCGATTCGGCGACGTCGAAGACGTTGACCTGGCCGGCGTAGTCGGCGATGTAGAGCCGAGTGCCGTTGTCGGGCAAGGCGACTGCCGCGGGCTGGGCGTGCACGTCGATGCTGCCCTGAATCTCGCTGGTCAGAGTGCACCAGACGATGACACGGTCATAGTCGACCACGTACGCGCGGGTGGTGTCAGGGCTCAGCACCAGCTGGGTCGGTGCCCCGCCGATCTCGACAGCGTCCACCACGGTCCCGGCGGACAGGTCAACGGTGTGCACCACGCCGCGATGCGCCAGGTCAGAGGTCAGCACGTAGGCAACGCCGTCGCCGATCGCGATGTCACGGATCGGAGCGCCGATCCAGACCGTGGCCTGCGCCTGCGCGGTCTCGGTGTTGACGACGACCAACCGGCTGCCACGGAAGTCGGAGGTGGCGACGTACAGGCGCTTGCCGGTCGAGTCGATCTGCAGGGCGTCGAGGTTGACACCCGCACCGGTGGCGATGTCGATGGTGCCGACGCGCTCGGCGGTGGTGTCGACGACCGCGATGTCGATGCGCTCATTACCCGCGCGGCCGGCGAACACCCGCTTGCCGTCCGGGCTGATGCACAGGGCGGTCACGCTGAAGGCCAGCGGGTACTCGTTGAGCACCGTACCGGTGATGGTGTCGACCGCCACGATCGCGTCGTGTCCGGGGGTGGCGACGCTGACGTAGGCGCGGTCATCCGCGACGACGACGGCGAAAGGGTCTCCGGCGAGGCGGACCGAACCCACGACACCCATGGTGTGAGGGTTGATCACGGTCAGACTCTGCGCGCCGGTGTTGGTGACCACCACGGTGTCACGCTCGGGATCGACGGCGATGTCGCCGATCGGCCCGCGTCCAACCGCGGCCAGTCCGGCCACGTCGATGTCGTCCAGTGCACCGTCGAATGCGACGCTGCGAGCAGTCGAGTCGTCGATGGCGCGATCATCGTGGCCAGCGCGCAGCGCGGTGACCAGCGCGCGCAGGAAGTTGTTTGCCATCGTTATCGGCACCTCCGCCGGCAAGGCTGTCACCGGCTCTAGATTCCAGGTTGATCTGCGCCGGGAGTGGCGCGGTTGCATTGAGTCTAGCGACGAAACCGACAGGTCCCGGACGGCTTCACAGCGAATAAGTCGCACAGGCCAATTCTCTCTCAGAATGCGCTTAAGAAATTCTTCGTTATCGACTCGTTACCTTTTGGCTGCATTTGATTAAAACCCTGTTACCAGGGACTTCGCAGGCTCGGTAAGACGTGGCGCATTTCACGAGCAGCGGGACCGTCAATAGCAATTCTTACCATCGCCGGCAAAAGTGAGCGGTAGATCACACTGCGACACGCCAGCAAACTTTCCTGAGCGTCAACACCGGGTAGCCTGCAGCGGCGGTCGATATGTGTTACTGCTGTGAAAGATGAGTCGTACCGACTCGGCAGTTCGCTGTCGGCAGCAACTACCCCGCCACCGGCCGAAGGACGAGGCTCACTTCGCACGATCCGTACCGGGCGTCGGGCCGCACCGAAGCCGCGTATCGACCGCCGATGACCTCGGTGTTCAGGTCGATCACTTCCTGGCTCCGGCCCTGCCGGAGGCTCAGAGCCGTAACGCAGCCGCGGTGGCGGGGCCGACGATGCCGTCGATCTTCAGCCCGCGGGTGCGCCGTTGGAACTCCTTGACCGCAGCCTCGGTCTGCGGGCCGAAGACTCCGTCGACCTCGAGATCCCCCGCATATGCCGCGTAGGCGGACTTGAGCCGGCGCTGCAATGCGGCGACCTCCGGCCCCTCCATGGGCCGATACAGCAGCACATCGGTGTACTGCCCCACCGGCACAGGCGGCCGAGGCGTCGGCGCCGGCTTGCCGACATCGCCGATCTGCGCCTGGATGTCGGTGCGCAGGATGTCCATGTCGATGGCGCCGGGGTCCCACTTGCCTTGCGCGCGGCCGGCGTATTCCTTGTGCCCTATGGTGCGTTCAGAGCTCTGCGCCAACCGGCGGTTGATCGCGGCGCAGCACCGCACCAGAGCGAAATACTGTGCATCAGGCCAATTTTTGCGATGCGGCGCCGTAGGGCTGGTGCCGCTGTTGGCGCACTCGATACCGATCATGTGCCAATTGCCCATGTTCGTCGGCAACCACGGATACATGCCGACACCGGCATGCCAGGCCACCCCGAGCGCCACGACCGTCACCGTTCCGTCGCGCGCGATGTGCAACTGCGACAAGGGTCCGGGAAGGTCGGGGCGCCCATCGGCGATCGATGCAGCAGTGGCGGTGTCCGACCCGGTGTGATGCACCATCACCCCGCGGATGTCTTTGAAATCGCCGTGCCCCCGGGTGCGCCAGCCGGGGTACTCGACGAGGTCGATACCCTCGCCGCGGAGTACGTCGGCCAACCAGACCGGATCGCCGGTCCATCGTCCCGTCTGAGGCACTGAGATTCCTTTTCCTTGCATAGCAAACGATCTGTGAACCCAAGCCTACGCGCGCGGACCGACAGCGAATCACACCCACTGAAGCGGTCAGACCGGTTATGTATCAAGCCCTTTGCCCACGGGAACACCACCTGCGAAGTGTCCCGGCGGCACGTTCGCCCACGGCCCGGTAAGCAAACACATCTGTCTCGTTGCGACCAGGCGTTCCGTCCGCATCGGTGGCCGGATGTGCGAGCATCTGCGCATGGATCCGAAGGACGACCCCGAGGCCCGCATCCGGGAGCTCGAGCGCCCGTTGGCCGACGCCGCGCAAGCGTCCGAGTTGGGCACCGGCAGAACCGCCGGTCCTTCCGGTTCACCACCGACCCAGCCGTGGACCAACGCGTACCCGCCCCCGCCC
>NZ_LZSO01000016.1 GCF_001665785.1 Mycolicibacterium peregrinum | reverse complement strand
AGATGTGTATAAGAGACAGCGCCGCCACCGCAACGCGCTTCGGGAGCCACGCCGTTCTTCATCCTGTTCGGCGCATTGACGGTGATCCTGGTCGCCGGCGGTATCGCGGCCACTGTGATGTTCGGCAATACCGACGCAGGCACCGGCGACACAGAAACGACTGACACCGACTCGTACTCGGACAGCCAATCGACCACCATCCGGCAGACCACCATCAACGGGGTACCGGTTCCCGGCCCTGTTGCGCCGACGCAGGTTCCGGCGGGAGAGACGGTGATCGTCTCGGGCATCGACGAACATCGGACTGTCGAGTGCCGGGACAACACCGTGATCGTGAGCGGCATCGAGAACGAACTGGAGATCATCGGTCACTGCGCGGCCCTTACGGTGTCCGGTGTCAAGAACGTCATCACCGTCGAATCCGCCGACACCATCGGCGTGTCAGGATTCGAGAACCGCGTCACCTACCGCAGCGGGGAACCCGAGGTGAGTGAATCGGGTCAGTCCAATGTGGTCGAGGCGGGCTGATCGGGTTCGGCCGGGCGGTCGAGGCGGGAGAGGAATTCATCGAGCAGACCCACCAGTGGCGCCGGATTGTCCTCTGGCACCCAGGCATAGGAGTCGTCGATGAATTCGAGTGTGGCCTGCGGCAGCGTCTGCGCCAGACGCGAAGCCCCCTCGGCGGGGAAATAACGCTCCTCGCGCGGCCAGACGACGAGCGCGGGTCGGTCGTAGTCGGCCAGCCGGGGTGAGTACTCCGCCAGGTACGCCGGCGACAACCCGCCGAGGAAACGCCGGAAATCGTTTCGCACCAGTGGATCGCTGCGCAGCGGAGCCAGGTAGGCGGCCATGATGTCGTCCGGGATGGGGCGCTTGGTCGCGCCGCCGTAGGTGATCCGGAGACGTTGCACGGGTTTCAGTCCGATCAACGCCGACTGCAACAGTCCGGCGCCGGGCAGCGAGGCGAGCCGGGACAGCAGTTTGACCGGCCACGGGTCGGAGTCGAAGGCGTTGGTGGCGACGAGCACCAGTGCCTCGACGCGCCGCGGGTGGCACGCGGCGACCACCTGTGCGATGTCGCCGCCGTAGCCGTTGCCTACCAGCACTGCCTGCGGGATCTCCAGCGCATCGAGCAGGTCGACGACGGTCCGGGCCAGCCCGGGCAGGGTGAGATCGGCGTCAGGCAACGCCGGAGTGTGCGATCCGAGCGCAAGATCTGGTGCGATACAACGGATCCCGCCCTCGATGCCGTCAGCCACGTGACGCCAGACCAGTCCGTTGGCGACGAGTCCGTGCAGTAGGACAACCGGACGGCCGTCACCGCATTCGCGCACGCCGACCGGACCACAGGGCAACGAGACCATCCGCCGGGAGCTGAGTGTGTCCATCTGCCTGTCCTCTCACCGCGAGCATCGGGGCATAAAAATCAATACAGACTGTATGCAAACACATCATTGGCCGAACATCAATACATACAGCTTGTTAAAATTCCCCGGTGGGTGAAGACGCACGCGACGGCCGTGAACAACGCAGTGAGGCCACCCGTTCGGCGCTGGTCGCCGCGGCGCGCTCACTGTTCGTCGAACGCGGCTACGCAGCCGTCTCCACCGGGGACATCGCGCGCGTCGCGGCCGTGACCCGAAACGCCCTGTACTACCACTTCCCCACCAAGGAGGCGGTGTTCCGAGCGGTCTACGAGGACGTGGAAGGCCAATTGGCACAACGCGTGCTCCCGGCGGCGCTGGCCCATGCCACCAGCCGCGCCCAACTCGAGGCAGGCATCGAGGAGTTCCTCGACGGCTGCCTCGACCCCACCGTGGCCCGAATCAGCGTGTTGCAGGCGCCGGCCGCACTGGGATTCGCTCAGATGCGTGAGATCGACAACCGTAATTACCTCGGCGCCCTGCGCGACGGCATCCGCAGCGCCGTCGAGGCCGGTGACCTCCCCGACCTTCCTGTCGAGACCCTCGCGTCGATGATCATCGGGGCGCTGGACGAGGCGGCCCTGCTGATCGCGTCCGCCGACGATCCGGCCGCGGCCCGGCGCGACGCCGGCGTGGTGGCCCGGGCACTGGTCGACGGGCTGTTCGTGCGCTGAGCTACAGCACCTTCGACAAGAACTCCTGCAGCCGAGGATGTTTCGGGTTGTCGAACACCTCGGCCGGCGAGTCGTCCTCGACGATGTTGCCGTCGGCCATGAAGATCACCCGGGAGGCCACCTCGCGGGCGAAACCCATCTCGTGCGTCACCACCACCATCGTCATGCCGCCCTCGGCCAGATCACGCAGCACCTGCAGCACGTCGCCGACCATCTCGGGGTCCAGCGCGCTGGTGGCCTCGTCGAACAACATGATCGACGGGTTCATCGCCAGGGCGCGGGCGATCGCGACGCGCTGCTTCTGGCCACCCGACAACGTGGCGGGCTTGACATGGGCCTTCTCCGCCAGCCCGACCTGAGTCAGGAGCTCGATGGCCCGCTTCTCCGCCGCAGCCTTGTCCATCTTCTTGGTCAGCAGCGGCGCCAGCGTGACGTTGTCGATCACGGTCATGTGCGGGAACAGGTTGAAGTGCTGAAAGACCATGCCGATGTGCTGACGGACCTTGTCGAGGTCCACCTTGCGGTCGGTGAGATCGAAATCGTCGACCGTGACCTTTCCTGCGGTGATGTCCTCGAGCTTGTTGAGACACCGCAGAAAAGTGGATTTGCCTGATCCGGACGGGCCGATGACGCAGACCACCTCGCCCTTGCTGATCGTGGTGTCGATGCCGTCGAGCACCACCAGGTCACCGAACGATTTCTTGAGGCCCTCGATGCGGATCTTGACCGTGCCTTCGGGCTCGGCCGCCGCGGCTTCCGGTACCAGCTGGGTCATTTCACGATCCTCTTTTCGAGCCGATCAGAGAGTTTGGTGAGCGCCATGATCACGATGAAGTAGATGATGCCGATGATCAGCCACATGGTGAAGGACTGGTAGTTGCGGGCGATGATCAGCCGCCCGGTCTGGGTCAGCTCGGCGATACCGATCACCGACAGAATCGAGGTGTCCTTGAGGGTGATGACGAACTGGTTGATGTACGACGGGATCATGGTCCGAATTGCCTGCGGCAGGATGACTTTGCGCATCGTCGGTAGGTACCCGATGCCCAGGCTGCGCGATGCCTCCATCTGCCCCTTGTCCACCGACTGGATCCCGCCGCGGACAATCTCGGTCATGTACGCCCCGGCGTTGAGTGAGAGCGTGATGATGCCCGCCGTCAGCGCAGACATCTGGAAGCCCAGTGCGGTCGGAATGCCGAAATAGATGAAGAAGGCCTGCACCAGCAGCGGCGTACCACGGAAGATGTCGACGAACGTCGTGCCGATGGCCCGCAACACAATCGACCGCGACACCCGGAACAGCCCGAAGATGACGCCGAGCACCAGCGCGATCGCGATCGACACCACCGTCAGGATCAGAGTCATCTTCAGGCCGGTCATCAAGAACGGGAAGGTGCTCTTGAGCAGTCCGGCGAAGGAGTTGTCGGCCTCGGCGGCCCCTTCGCCGAGGTACTTCTCGACGATCTCGTCGTACCGACCGGACTCCTTGAGTTCCTTGAGACCCGCGTTGAATTTGGTCAGCAGCTCGGCGTTGCGGCCCTTGTTGACCGCGAAGCCGTAGCTGGAGCCCTTTTCCTTGGGCGTGACGGTCTTGAACCCATTGCCCTGCTGGATGCCGTAGGCGAGCACGGGGTAGTCCTCGAAGACGGCTACGGAGTTGCCGGTCTTGACTTCCTCGAACATCGAGGCCGAATCCGCGAACGAGACGATCTGGAAGCCGTACTTGTCCTTGATCGACCCGGCGAATTCGGCACCCTGGGTGCCGTTCTTGACCGCGACCCGCTTGCCCTTGAGGTCGGCGTAGGACTTGATGTCCTCGTTGCCGGCCAGCACGGCCATCTGGACACCTGATTCAAAATAGGGGTCCGAGAAGTCGAAGACCTTCTTGCGCTCGTCGGTGATCGACATGCCCGCGATCACGCCGTCGGCCTGATTGGCCTGGACAGCCTGCAGCGCAGCATCGAAGCCGAGCGGCTTGATCGTGATGTTGAACTTCTGGTTCGCCGCGATCTCGTTGATCAGGTCGATGTCGATCCCGACGAATTTCCCGTCCACATCCTGGAATTCGAACGGCGCGAAGGTGATGTCGGTAGCGACGACGTAGGTCTCACCCTCGGCGTTGGCTCGGGCCGGCGCCAGCATCGCCGCCCCGATCAGTCCGACCAGCACGGCCACGACGGCGGCCAGCAGCCGGTGCGGGGACCGGATGACTCCGGCGATACCCGGCGCGGATTCGCATCTCATCGTCCAGTCTCCTATCCAGGTGTGAAACGACGAGTTCTCACGCTATCGCCGTCACTGCGATTAGGGCGGGATTTACCGGGGCACGGTTCGGCGACTCCATGGAGTCGCACGACCGGCCTGCGTGCCGCCGGGACGACGCAGGCAACTCATGTCAGCGTCGCGTGCGGTCTCGCCGGGACGGGTGGGTGAGTCGCAGGAGCGCACAGGATGTCGAATTGTCCTGTGCGCGAGGATAGTTGCGCGGGGAACGTCCCCTTCACGCCATCAGCTGATGGCAACCCGCGTGGTGGGCTGTACAAATCATCCGACCTGTCCATCCCTCCGCCGCAAGAACCTCCTCTGTAAAAGGACGTTCGGTGGCAGATGCCCCTTATTGAGGTAGTGGACTACGCGTGAGGAATGACTGCGGTCAGTCGTACGTTGCTTGCATGAGAGCGTTGGAGAGTAAGACGCTCGGTTCAGAGGAAGTTTCGACATGAGCGTTTTCCACTCGGTTTCCGCCGTCCGACGCGAAGCCTCAACCGACACCACGACGCGCCGGCACACGCACGAGCCGGTGCTCATCACCGAACAGCAGGTGCTGTTCAGTACTGCCGCGGCAGCAGGCACCCATGCGCACCACAACGTCATCACGATGATGTCGCATGCGGTGTCCTCGGTGACGGACCGCTGGCGGGCGCACCGCACCCGCCCGTACTACCCGTCGCACTACAGCTATCTGGAGAACAGCCTGATGGCGCGAGAGATGGACCGGCTCTGACCGGCCGGCCCGCTCACCCGGCCAGCGCGACCGGCGTGATGACCTCGGAGTATCGCGACGCGTCGCCGGCGATGACCCGGCTGTGTCGTCCGTGGACATCGACGGGGATGTCGCCGGCCAGGGTGATCCGGCTGAGCCGGCGGAACTGGTCGTCGTAGTCGGCCACTGCGTAGTGCTGGGTGGCCCGGTTGTCCCAGATCGCCAGGTCCCCCAGCTCCCAGTTCCATCGAATCGTGTTCTCCAACTTGATGACCCGGTTCTGGAGCAGTTGGAAGAGGGTGGCCGACTCGGCGGGGCTGAGCCCCACGAACTGTCTGATGAAGTGCCCCAGCAACAGCACCCGTCTGCCCGTCTCGGGATGAACCCGCACCACCGGGTGCTCGGTCTCGTAGTACTCGGACTCGAACTCTTCGCGGTACTGGCGGTGGCCGTCGGCGACAACGGGCCGGCCTTCGTGGTCGATCTGATCACCGGCCGTGTAGTCGTACTGGTTGGTGTGCACGGCCCACAGGCTCTCGACCAGCGCACGCAACGGCTCGGGCAGCCGGTCGTACGCGGCTTCGGTCGACGCCCACGTCGTGGTGCCGCCGTACTCCGGGAGCGTGACCGCGCGCAGCAACGAGGCCTTCGGGATGCGGTCGACGAACGTCACATCGGTGTGCCAGCTGTTCGCTTTGTCATACCGCGAGTCGATGGGCAGGATGCGGTCGCCTCGCGAGGTGACCGTCGGATGCGCCCGGGTCGGCGTACCGAGCAACCGAGCGAACGCCCACTGTCCGTCGTCGTCGAGGTGGTGTTGGCCGCGGAAGAAGATGACCTTGTGTTCAAGGAGGGCATCGTTGATCGCGGACACCGTGGCGGCGTCGAGGTTGCCGTTGACGTCGATTCCGTCGATGCGGGCCCCGATGTGGGCACCGAGCTTCACTACACGCAGAGTGGACACCCCGTCACCATCGGCGATGAGGTGTGGCGGCACCACGGTTGCGCTCACTACGAGCGCAAAGCCCTTCGAAGGTCAGTCGATGCGGATGACGTAGGTGCCGTCGTCGTCGCGCTCGATCTGGCCGTCGAGGGCATTGATCCACACCGGGGTGTCCCGTCGCGAACCGAGGAACGCGCTCTGCACGGAGCCCCCCGGCTGCAGGTCGACATTCCACTCGTCGTCTTGAGCGACGATGGTGAGGAGCTCCTCGCCGTCGGCTCGACGGATCGAGATCACCTGGCCGTTGGAGTCCAGATCCTCCAGACCGGCATCGTCGTCATCGAGGTACTCATCAAGCTCGGCGTCATCGAAGATCTCGGCGTCCGAACCTCTGACATCGTCATGCACGCCGACGACTGTACTCAGCATCACGTCTACCGATGCAGACCCCGGCGGATTGAACCGCTAACGTGCATCCGACGTTTACAGGCTGTTCGCCCGGGGAACAAGATGTCCCGCTGTGGCGTTGGCGAGAAACATTGGTCTTGAACTTAGGAGGATCATTTATGGCTACCGATTACGACGCCCCGCGCGTCAAGGAGACCGACGAGCCTGCCGAGGAGTCGCTCGAGCAGCTGGCCACGCGGCGCACCGCGGCCGACACGGCGGTCATCGACGAGGACGAGGTGGTCGATTCGTTCGACCTGCCCGACGCCGACATCTCCGGCGAGGAGCTGAGCGTGCGGGTCATCCCGAAGCAGGCTGACGAGTTCACCTGTTCCAGCTGTTTCCTGGTGCAGCATCGCAACCGGTTGGCGCTGCAGAAGGGCGAGCAGCAGCTCTGCGTCGAGTGCGTCTGACGCAGAGCCGCAGGACGGCCTGACGGCCGTGGGTGCCCTAACGACAGCAGTTGGGGTCGAGCACGGAACACAGCGCGACGAGCGAGTCCCGGCGCGGGCGGTGATAGACGTTCATTCCGCGCCGTTCGGACTCCACCATGCCCGCGCGCCGCAATTGGGACAGATGGTGGCTGACGGTGGATTCGGCCAGGCCGACCGCAGCTGCCAGATCGCACCCGCAGACTTCGCCCGCCTCCGCGCTGAACAGCAGCGACACGAGCTTGACCCGCACCGGGTCGGCCAGCGCTTTCAGCCGTAAGGCAATCTCCAACGCTCCATCGTCATCGATCGGTCCTGCGGCCACAGGTGAGCAGCAGACCGGAGCGGTGGTGTCGACCACGGGCAACGCCTTGGGCATGGATCAATTCTGCCAGAGGACATTGACATATGTCGAAGAGGTGGCATCATCGGTGCTGCCCGATAGTTCGACATAAGCCGCAGAGGTTGGGAGTCTGTCATGTCCCGCGCACAACTCGCCTTGAACGTCGATGATCTCGACGAGGCGATCACGTTCTACTCGAAGCTCTTCAACACCGCGCCGGCGAAGGTCAAGCCGGGCTACGCCAACTTCGCGATCGCCGCGCCCCCGCTGAAGTTGGTGCTCATCGAAAACCCCGGTCACGGCGGGACACTCAACCACCTCGGTGTCGAAGTCGAGTCCAGCGACCAGGTGCACGCCGAGATCGCGCGCCTCACGAACGAAGGCCTGTTCACCGAGGAGGAGATCGGCGCGACCTGCTGCTTCGCCACGCAGGACAAAGTCTGGGTGACGGGGCCCGCCGGCGAAAAGTGGGAGGTCTACACCGTTCTCGCCGACTCGGAGACGTTCGGCGCAAACTCCCCCGCCCTCAACAGCCCCGAAGCCGGCGGAACCTGCTGCACATCGTGAACCAGGCTGTCACTTCGCGACTTTCCACGCTGGACCGACTGTTGCCGGTATGGATCGGCGTGGCGATGGCGGGAGGTCTGCTGCTGGGCAGGCTCGTCCCCGGGGTCAACACTGCCCTGAATCAGGTTCAGACCGACGGTATTTCACTGCCGATCGCCCTGGGTCTGCTGATCATGATGTACCCGGTCCTGGCCAAGGTGCGCTACGACCGACTGGACCGGGTGACCGGTGATCGCAAGCTGTTGATCAGCTCGCTGGTCCTCAACTGGGTGCTGGGTCCCGCCCTGATGTTCGCGCTGGCGTGGCTCTTTCTGCCGGATCTACCTGAATACCGGACGGGCCTGATCATCGTCGGGCTCGCCCGGTGCATCGCGATGGTCATCATCTGGAACGACCTGGCCTGCGGTGACCGTGAGGCCGCCGCGGTACTGGTCGCCCTCAATTCGATGTTCCAGGTGCTCATGTTCGCCGTGCTCGGCTGGTTCTACCTGTCGGTGCTGCCGGGATGGCTCGGGTTGGAACAGACGAGTATCGACACATCGCCATGGCAGATCGCCAAATCGGTGCTGATCTTTCTGGGCATCCCCCTGCTGGCCGGGTACCTGTCACGCCGCATCGGCGAATCCGCGAAAGGCAGGGACTGGTACGAAACGACGTTCCTGCCGCGTATCGGCCCGTGGGCCCTGTACGGACTGCTGTTCACCATCGTGGTGCTGTTCGCGCTTCAGGGTGACCAGATCGCCACTCGTCCCTGGGACGTCGCCCGCATAGCGCTGCCGCTGCTGGCGTACTTCGCGATCATGTGGGGCGGCGGATACGCACTGGGCGCTGCGCTGGGGCTGGGCTACGAACGCACCACCACCCTCGCGTTCACCGCCGCCGGCAACAACTTCGAACTGGCCATCGCGGTGGCGATCGCGACGTATGGCGCCACCTCGGGCCAGGCGCTGGCCGGTGTGGTCGGCCCGCTCATCGAGGTGCCTGTGCTCGTGGCGTTGGTCTACGTGTCACTGGCGTTGCGGGCCCGGTTCGCAGCCGCAGGAGACGACCGACCTGTGAGGAGAACTTGATGACGGAGCGCGACCGCCCCACCGTGCTGTTCCTGTGCACCCACAACGCCGGCCGGTCCCAGATGGCGATGGGCTTCTTCACCCACCTCGCAGGAGACCGAGCGTCCGTGTTCTCGGGCGGCTCTGAGCCTGCTGACGAGGTGAATCCCGCCGCGATCGCCGCCATGGCCGAGGTCGGTATCGATATCGCACACGAACAACCACAACGATGGACCGACGACATCGTCGAGGCGAGCGACGTCGTGGTCACGATGGGGTGCGGAGACACCTGCCCGTACTTCCCGGGCAAGCGCTACGAGAACTGGGACCTGGCCGACCCGGCCGGTCTCGGAGTCGACGCCGTCCGTCCGATCCGTGACGACATCGAACGACGCGTTCGCGTCCTCCTCGGCGAACTCGGACTCGGCCCCGCCGACTGATTTTCCGGTGTCCGACGGCGATGGTGGCCTACCGTGACACTCGTGACCGAAGCCGCCATTCGCCAGCGCATCACCGAGGGTGTGAATGCGATCCGTGCGCGCGATCTGGACACGCTCACGGCTCTCTATGCGCCCGACGTCGTGTCTTTCGACCTCGGGGCACCGCTGCGCTACGCAGGTGACGACAACAAGCGGCGGGCCTGGCAGGAGGTCTTCACCGCGTACACCGGACCGATCGGCTACGACGTGCACGAGCTGACCGTCACCACCGAGGGCGACATCGCGTTCGTGCACAGCCTCAATCACGTCCGCGGCACCCTCGCCAGCGGCCGCGACATCGACATGTGGGTGCGATGGACGGCATGTCTGCGTTGCATCGACGGCGTCTGGCGCGTCTTTCACGACCATGTCTCGGTGCCCGCGGACCTCGAGTACGGCAAGGCAGTCCTGAATCTGACGCCGTGATCTACCAGAACCGCCCACACCGGCGCACGAAGTTCCTATTGTCAGACCTGCAGACCGACAACGATGTTGGGGGCGCAGATGACCGAGGGCGCGACGGCGGCAGCTCGACGTACCGAGCACAGCTACCACTTCGACCGGCACACTCCGCAATACCGCGACCAGTTCGAACCGATCACTTCGGAGATGCTGGATGCCTGCCCGCTGGCCTGGACCGACACCTACGGTGGGCACTGGGTGGCGGCCGGCAGCAGCGAGGTCTTCGAACTGGCCCGCTGCCCACACATCTCGAATGACAACGACATCGTCGGGAAGCGAAAAGGCTACCGGGGCATCAACATTCCGCGCGGCGAGGTGAGCACGCAGTTCCGCGGCGGCATGTTGGAGATGGACGATCCCGAGCACCGCGCCTACCGGACACCGCTCAACGGCTACCTGTCACCGGCCGCGGTCGCGCGGTGGAAACCGGTCGTGGACGAGCTTGTCAGGGCGTGCCTGGATGAGAAGATCGAAGACGGCAGTATCGATTTCGTCGACGATCTGGCGAACATCGTCCCGGCGGTGTTGACGCTGGGCCTGCTGGGCGTTCCGCTCGCCGAATGGGAGATCTACTGCGAGCCCGCGCACGCCTCGGTGTACACGCGGGCCGACTCTCCCGATGCCAAACGCGTCTTCGACCTGTCCGTGGCCTCGGCGGTCCACATGATGGGCCATGTGGCCGTGATCCGCGAGGAACCCCGCCCGGGGCTCATCGACGCGATGGTCCAGATGCGCATCGACGGCGAGCCGGCACCCGATTCGGAGATCCTGGGCATGCTCATGCTCCTGATCGGCGGCGGTTTCGACACCACGACGGCGCTGACCGCGCACTCGCTCGAGTGGCTCTCCCAGCACCCGGACCAACGCGAGCGGTTGAGCCGCGACCGCGCTTCCCTGCTCGACTCGGCGACCGAAGAGTTTCTGCGCTTCTTCACCCCGGCCCCCGGGGACGGCCGCACGGTCTCTGAGGACATCGAGGTGGACGGTGTACCGCTCAAGGAAGGTGAGCGTCTATGGCTTTCGTGGGCGATGGCCAACCGTGACCCACGTGTCTTCGAGAATCCCAATGAGCTCATGATGGGACGAACAGGTAACCGCCACTTCAGTTTCGGTTTGGGCGTGCATCGCTGCATCGGCTCGAACGTGGCGCGGACGGTGTTCAAGTCGATGTTGACCGGGGTGCTCGACCGGATGCCGGACTACCGATGTGACCCGGCGGGCACCGTCCACTACGAGACCATCGGCGTCATCCAGGGCATGCAGCACCTGCCCGCGGCATTCACCCCGGGCCGACGGACCGGTCCGGGTTTGGCCGAGACACTGGAGAAACTGCAACGAATCTGCGATGAACAGCAGCTGGCCGCGCCGATCACCATGCACAAGGCCACTGCGGTCATCGACTGAAAGGCAACGACATGACAGCCTTGATCCCTATGCGACACCTGATCATCACCGCCTGCTCCGGCATCGCAGTCGTGGCAGCCACGATTGCGATCGCTTCCGTACCGGCTCCATCGACCGTGCTGGCGGCCTGCCCGAACGGCGAGGACAACGACACCTACACCGGCAACTGTGTCCCCTACCTGGTGCCGAACTCGCCGAGCAGCAACAGCCTGTGCCCGCCCGGGGTCAGCGGCACCGAGTGCGGTTCGTCGGGAATCCAGGCGACGCCTACCGCACCGGTCGCGCCGACGGGTCCCGAGCAGGAGCTCGAAGACGTGAGCACGCCCGACTTCTGAAGACCGGGCACCAGCCTGATGGTCGGGTTCGAGGCGGACTGCGACAAGGAGGATCATGACGACCGGGTCCCACGGTGAGATCCAGCTCGAGAATGACTGGTTCCGTGTCACCAGGTGGACGATCGAACCGGGCGGCGCGATACCGATGCACCGACACGATTACGAGTATGTGGTCGTTCCCATGGTCACCGGCACCATGCATGTCGTCACTGCCGACGGCTCCGAGATCGTCGCAGAACTCGTAGCCGGGCAGAGCTATTCACGTCCCGCAGGCTCCGAGCACACCGTCGAGAACCGCGGCGACCGCGATCCGATCATCTTCGTCGAAGTTGAGCGACTCGCCTGACGCGTCAGCCCGCACTCATATGAGGCGCAGGCACGAGAAGGCGGCACCGGGCCACCCCGATTGCCGGTCGCGTCCATGTGACGCACACATCAGCACCAATGCTCCCTGACAGGCGGTTTTCCCCCGAATCGGGGGACGACGTGCGGTCAACGCGCTCATAATCTCGTTGCCATGGCGCACAACGGAAACAACGATTGGACCCAGCCCGCAGCCCTAGCCCTTCCCAAAGAGGGCTACTTCGAACTGACCCGGGGGCGGTATGGCCCGGTCTTCCCCCGCACCCCCGCGTGCTACGGCTTCAACATCATCGCGAAGGTGCTCGACGGCCACGAGCAGGCGATCCGCGACTACGGCAAGCAGCTCGAGGCCGCTGTCGCCGCACAGCCCGATGTGCTTGCCCCGCTGAAGCTGCACTACCTGCGTTGGCAGCTGTTCGATGTCGGCTCGGGTCTGCATTTCCAATACCAGGGCATCTTCGATACCGACTTCGACAAGTACACCGAGGACGCCGTCAAGCTGTTCAGCTCGACCGGCATCACCACGGCATTCACCCATCTGGAGGGCTTCCCGGCGGACTGGAAAACCAATCCGGAGGCCTTCATCATGTTCGTCCGCGACCACCAGGTGCCCAGCTTCCTGGAGTACGGCGAGTACCCGTACGTGACGTCCGAGGAGGTCAAGAAGGCGTTGCGGCTCAAGGCGGCGTTCGCGGACATGTTGGATCAGATGCAGTGACCATGGATGCAATGACCGACCTCGAATTCGACGACATCCAGCACATCATGCTGACCGGGACACCGCATTTGACCGGCCGGTATGAGTTCCTGTCCTTCGACAGCCCGGAGGCGGGGCGAGCCTGGCTGACCGAGATGGTGCCCCTCGTGCAGTCGGCCACCGATGTCCGCGAGACAGTCAACGTCTTCAAGCGTTGGGTCAACCTGGCCTTCACCTGGAATGGGTTGCGCGCGTTGGGTCTGGACGAGGAATCGCTGGCGTCGTTCCCTGGCGAGTTCCGCGAGGGCATGGCGTCGCGGGCCGACATCCTCGGGGACACCGGTGCCGCCGCACCCGAACACTGGCTGGGCGGGCTCGCCGGCGACGATCTGCATGCCATCGTCATCCTGTTCGCGCGGGACGACGCGGAACGCGTGCGGTGCGTAGGCGAACACGATGCCCTGCTGGCCCGCTGTCCCGGAGTGCGGTCACTGTCGCATCTGGATCTGGCGGCCACGGCACCGTTCGAGTACGACCACGATCACTTCGGATACCGCGATCCGGTGTCCCAGCCACAGCTGAAGGGCTCCGGGGAAGAGCTGATTCCTGGCTCCGGTGGGGCGCTGGAACCGGGCGAGTTCATCCTCGGCTATCCGGATGAGGAGGGGTTGGTCGCGAACCAGCCCACACCCGAGGTGCTTTCACGCAACGGCAGCTACCTGGCGTACCGGCGCCTGGAGGAACACGTCGGAATCTTCCGGGACTACCTGAAGCAAAACGCCGAGGGCGCCGACGGCGAGGAGTTGCTGGCCGCGAAGTTCATGGGGCGTTGGCGCAGCGGCGCACCGCTGGTGCTCGCACCTGAGCACGACGATCCGGAACTCGGTGCGGATCCGATGCGCAACAACGATTTCGACTACCGTCACATGGACCCCCACGGCTACGCCTGCCCGCTCGGGTCCCATGCCCGCCGGCTCAATCCACGCGATACCGAGCCGAATCCCAATCGGCGCAGGCTGATCCGGCGCAGCGGCACCTACGGGCCGGCCCTACCCGAAGGGGTGGCCGACGACGGAGTCGAACGCGGGGTCGGGATGTTCCTGATCTGCGCCAGCCTGGTGCGCCAGTTCGAGTTCGCCCAGAACGTCTGGATCAACGACTCGGCATTCAAGGACCTCGGCAACGAGCACGACCCCATCTGCGGCACCCAGGACGGCACGCTGGACTTCACGATCCCGAAGCGTCCGATCCGGAAGGTGCACAAGGGGTTACCCGCGTTCACCACGCTGCGGGGCGGCGCGTACTTCTTTCTTCCCGGACTGAGCGCGCTGCGTTACCTCACCAACCTTGAGACCCGCGAAAACTAGGAGACAGCATGACCACCCCACTTGACCCCGCCCGCACGTACAACCAGGCCCACATCGTCCGCCCGCACAACGGCAAGCGACGGGTGTCCATCTACTGGTCGTGGAGCTACCCGTGGGAGGTGCAGCGCGATCCGGCACTGCTGTACAACCGGTTCTCCACCATGACCGAGGTTCGTCTGGCGACCTGGCCCGCCTATGCCGGACCCGAGTACGACCCGCGCGATTTCCTGCAGGGCATCGACGGAACGCTGGAACTGTTCCACCGGTCGTCCCTGAATTTCCAGGAGGTGGCCGGTGAAGCGACCGGCCATCCGGTGGCGGTGTTCCAGCGGGTCGATCAGGCCGGGTACCGGTTGCCGATCGATGAACGCATCCTCGACGACACCGACACCCTGATGATCTTCGGTCTCGACCACCTGCTCGGAGAGGAGGACGCCGCACCGGAGGAGATCGCGGCGATACAGCAGTGGTTGCGTCAGGAAGGCAAGTGCCTGATGCTGGCGCCGCATCACGACGTCGGGTTCACCGACGACAAAGAGCAGCAGCAGATGGAGTACCTGCACCACGGTGACCCGCTGACCCCGCGAATCCAGCGGTTCAGCGGATTCGCGCGGTCGCTCCTGACCGGGCTGAACATTCCGGTGCACAACACCTGGGGCCTGCGTCCCGCCACGGTCGAGGGCACCAAACAGATTGTGCCGCTGACCGGTTTCCGCGATCTGGACTCGGCCGGCCTGCTGCGCGACGTCACGACGCTGGCCTTGCATCCTCACCTGCCGCACTACGAGCTGACTGCTCCCGAGGGGCCGGACCTCCGAGTGCTGGGCCGGCAGTTGATCGACCAGACCCGGCCTCACCCGTTCACCCTGGCGGGCAACACCGAGTTCAACGCGCTGATCCACATGCCGCCGTCCGGTGATCGCGCCGGCGACATCGTGCTGGTGGATTCCACCCATTTCACCACCCTGTTCGGTGCGAGTGACAGCCTGAAGTCCTTCTGGCGCAACCTCGTGACGATGGCCTGACGGAGGTGGATGTAACCAATCTGCTGCTGCAGGGCTCGAACATCGCCGTTGTCTTTTTCGTGGTGTCGAGCACCCTGGCGGTCGGCCTGAGCCTGACCGTCAGTCAGATCATCGCGCCGCTCAAGAACATTCGTCTGGTCGCGCTGTCGCTCGCAGCCAACTTCGTGCTGGCTCCGCTGGCCGCCTTCGGGCTGTGGCGGGTGTTCGATCTGGATGAGCCGCTGGGGATCGGGCTGCTGTTGTGCGGGCTCGCGGCGGGGGCACCGTTCCTGATCAAGCTCGCGGAGTTCGCCAAGGCAGACATGGCCTTCGCGGTAGGCCTGATGGTGCTGTTGATGGTCGTCACCGTGGGCTACGTGCCGTTGGTCCTGCCGATCTTCGTCGCAGGCACCGCGGTCAACCCCGCCCAGATCGCGGCGTCCCTTGTCGTGCTGATGCTCATCCCGCTGGCGGCGGGCCTACTACTGCGGGCCCGCGGTCCCGGAGTGGCTGCCCGCATCCGGCCCGTGGTCGGCAAGGTGTCCAGCATCAGCATGGTCCTGGTGATCGTGTTCACCATCGCCGCCCATTTCAACAGCGTGCTATCGGTTTTCGGCACCTTCGGCATCCTGGCCGCCGTGGTCTATACGGTGATCTGCGCCGGGATCGGTTGGCTGCTGGGTGGTTCCGCGGCGCGGGATGTCCTGGCGCTGGGGACCGCTCAGCGCAATGCCGCCGCGGCGTTCGTGGTGGCCGGGCAGAACTTTGACGACCCGAAGGTGGTCGTGATGATCACCGTGGTGTTGATCGTTGAGTTCCTGATGCTGTTGCCGTTCTCGCGGTGGCTCGCGCGGTCTCGCTGAGCAACCCGAGCCGGTCGGCCTCGGCCACAGCGGCAGCGCGGGACGAGACGCCGAGCTTGCGGTAGATCGACTTGGACTGGCTCTTCAGGGTTTCGCGGCCCAAGGTCAGCTCGCCTGCGATGCGTTGGAGTGACAGGTGTGTGGCCAGGTACGGCAGTAGCCTGAGCTCGGCCGTCGTCAGCGACGGCCGAGCACCACGGGCCGCGCGGGCTGCCGACAAGGCGCGGAAACGGTCCAGCCATCTTCCGACGCCGACCGCCTCGGGTTCACGTCGATGGGCGCGTTGCGCCTCGCCCAGGTGCCGGTCGCACAGGTCGGTGTCGTCGATCTCGATCGCTGCTCCGGCCACCAGCACATGCGCCATCAGGGCGGTGCGAGCCGACAGGTCACCCAGCCGGTCGAGCAGCCGCTCGGTCGCGCGGGCTGCCGAACGGGCTCCGGCCACATCGCCGCGCCGGGCCCGGACCAACGCGTCGACGGCGTAGACCACCACCATCGGGACCATGTCGGACAGGTCTCGTGAGTCGACGATCGATCGCGCGGCGTTGGTGTGTGTCGCGGCGGCCGACAGGTCGCCGTCGCCGAGGTCCAGTGCGGCCAGATGCGCCAGCGCGGCAGCCTGGAATCCGGGGAGGTCATCGGTCACCGGGAGCGCCGATTCCAGGGTGGCCCGCGCCTGTCCGGGTTCGCCGAGCATGGACAGCGCGGCACCCTTCATCGTGGTGGCGGCACCCCACCACGGGTTGACCAGGTGATCTCCTGCGCCACAGACTGTTTCAGCGTGTCGAATGACCTCGCCCACGCCGCCCACACCCAGTAGGGAACCGATCAGTGCCGCGGCCACTTCGACCGACGGCGTGCCGTCGGAAAGCGGTGCCCCGGAATCGGCCGCAGCGGCGGTCAACAACGACCGCTGGATCAACTCGGCGTCACCGGTGGCCACGCCCAACCACGCCCGCGCGATCGCTGCATCGGGGTAGTCGGTGAAGGTCTGCTCGTCGATCAGGGCGAGCCGTCGGGCCAGGACACCGACCCGACCATCGAAACCCAGTCGCACGGCGTCGATCCCCACGAGCGCCGCGGCCTGGGCCCGGTCGCCGGCGGCCAGGGCCTGCAGCAGCGCGCCGTCGACGTCGCCGGCTTGCGCCAGCCGGTCGGCCGCGCGAGCTGCCAATTCCCGGAACCGGTCCGGATCCCGGTCCCGTAGCCGCGCGCGCAACAGGTCCCCGAACAGTTGGTGATAGCGGTACCAGACACCTTGAGCATCAAGGGAAATCAGAAACAGGTTGCCGGATCGAGTGATCGCGTCGAGCATGACAGCTGAGTCGGCACGCCCCAGCAGCGCATCGAGTTCATCAGCGGAGAAGCGGTCCAGCGTCGCCGATTCCGTCAGGAATGTGGCGGTTTCGGGGTCCAGCGCACTGAGCACCTCCTCCACCAGGTAGTCGGCCACCAGCCGGTGCCTGCCGGTCACCGCCTCGGCGGGGGCTCCGTCGCGCAGCGCCAACGCGGCCATGACCACGCCGGCCGCCCAGCCTTCACATTTGTCGAGAACCCGTGCGATCGTGGCCTTGTCGGCATCGCCGCCAACGGCGGCGAACGCGGCCGCACCTTCGGTGCCGGACAGCTTCAGTTCCGGAACTCCGATTTCGAACAGAGAGCCCTGTAGCCGCCGTCGGGCCAGGTCCAGTGCCGGGATCCGCCGGCCAACCAGGGCCAGTGTCGTCGAGCTCGGGGTCAGGTCCACCACGGCACGCAGGGCATCGACGGCCGCGGGCGCCGACAACTCGTGAACGTCGTCGAGCACCAGCACGACAGGCCCCGCGTTTTCGAGTGCCCGGACGAACACCGGCAACAGTTGACTTTCGGCGCGGCCCGCGCCCTGCAGGTAGTGCAGTACCGCCGGGTCAACAGACTCGACCTGGTTCAGTGCCGTCGCCAGGTGCAGCAGCAGGTGTGCGGGGTCGTTGTCGAGATTGTCGAGCCGCGCCCACGCGAACGGGCGCTCGTCGGCGTCGTCCCACTGCTCCACCGCGGTGGTCTTGCCGTATCCCGCGGGGGCAGCGACGGCCACCACACCGGCGCGGTTCCGCAGTAAGCGGTTGATTTCCGGGCGGGGAACACCGGCGCGTGCCGTGGCAGGCCGTCCGACGGTCGCCACCGGAATGTGCGCCGGCCAGGATCCTGCTCCCACCTGGGCATACTAGGTCAGTGGCGCCAGAGCGCGCCTGTCTGCACGGCAGGTCCGGCACGGATCCGTCAGAGATTTTGACGGGGCAGGACAAACGCGGTCGCCGTCAGAAATGCCAGCGGGTCGTCTTCACGCGCTGCTGAAACGCCTCGAGCGCCGCCAAGTCCTTTTTCATCAGTGGCTTGTTGACCTTCTCGGTGAAGAAGTCGATCAGTGGGCCCGCGAAGAACGCCGTCATCACGGTTCCGATGCCTACCTGGCCGTGGAACGCCAAGGCCAATGCCACGAAGGCGAGGTCCTGGGCGACACGCACCACCCGGTATGGCAGGTGAGTGTGGTCGACGATGATCGGCGCGATCGCGTCGTATGGAGCGTTGCCCAGCGCGGCGGTCATGTACATCGACGCACCGGCGGCGAACAACGTGATGCCGACGAGGAACATCGCGGTCTGCAGCACGCGTCCGGGATCGGCGGGAACCAGTGGGCCCAGCAGGGCCGAGAACCACTGGATGAAGTAACCGGTCATGACCATGTTGATGATCGAGCCGATCCCGATGTACATGCGGC
The DNA here is from genome assembly GCF_001665785.1 of Mycolicibacterium peregrinum. GTDB lineage: Bacteria > Actinomycetota > Actinomycetes > Mycobacteriales > Mycobacteriaceae > Mycobacterium > Mycobacterium peregrinum_A. Next base: position 244,603 of record NZ_LZSO01000016.1, on the reverse strand, counting down.
CGAAGAAGAAGACCGGGATCAGCAGAACGGCGTTGCTGATGAGCTGGTACGTGCCGAGGTCGAGACCGATCGTGTTGCTGATGCCGATGTTGGCCGCGGTGTAGGGATCCACACCGACCTGGGCGACGCGCAACACGGCCGACCCGAATCCGAGGATGGCCACGCCCACCAGGGCCCAGAACGACCGTCGCCAGTAATGCATTTTCTGACCACCCACAATCCACGACTATCGCAGAGTGGAGTGGTCATTCACGGTCGACGCGGCAGGTGTCCCTTCTAGGACAACTTGGTCAGCGGGATTCGACCTCGGATTCGACCAACCCGGCGCTACGGGCGTTGACGACGACGTGTTCCCAACTCGTCGCCACGGCCGCGATCACCGTGATGGCCGTCGCGAAACCGGCCAGTGAGGCCAGCACCGTGGCCCACTCCCCGCTGGTGGCGACACTGAGCAGGAGCGCGACGAACGCTCCAGCGAGTACCAGCCCGGCGGTCAGCGCACTGCGCCCCCGTGTGGCCCGGCGCAAAGAATCGATCAGTGTCATGCCAGCCACTGTGCCCGGGCTGACTGAGCAGGGATGAAGCGTTTCCTATGGAAATCTTCAGAAGGGAACCTCCCCCGGCAAAACCCTTGATTCCGCACTCGCGCACGCGGCACGGCTAGGGTGGACCACCATGGCCAACTTGGATCGCCGAAAAATGATGATGTTGTCAGGTCTGGGCGTGATGGCAGCGGCAATACCCGCCCCGCAGGCTCAGGCCCTCCCGACCAAGCCCCTGACCCCGCCTGTTCCCGCGCCGTCGGCGCCACAGGCCACGGTGAACTACGTGTTCGCGGACGAGTTCGACGGGGCTGCCGGCTCGTCGCCGAACACGTCGAAGTGGACCATCGCGAAGGCACGCGAGACCATCAAGGACCCCACCTATTGGGAGGTCCCCGGCCGTATCGGGCAGTACCGCGACGACCGCAAGAACGCCTTCCTCGACGGCAAAGGGAATCTCGTCATCCGCGCCACGAAGGAAGGCGACGCCTACTACGGCGCCAAGCTGGCGAGCGTGTGGGAGGGCGGCGCCGGGCACACGTGGGAAGCCCGGATCAAGTTCAACTGCCTGACCGCGGGCGCCTGGCCGGCTTTCTGGCTGGGCACCCTGGGCGAGGGTGAACTCGACATCGTCGAGTGGTACGGCAACGGCAAGTGGCCGTCGGCCACCACCGTGCACGCCAAATCGAACGGCGGCGAGTGGGAGACCCACAACATCGCTGTCGACACCGGCTGGCACACCTGGCGCACCCAGTGGGACGCGAACGGCGCCCGGTTCTGGCAGGACTACACCGAGGGCGCGAAGCCCTACTTCGAGGTGTCGGCGAGCCAGCTGCCCGACTGGCCGTTCAGCCAGCCCGGCTACACGATGTTCGTCGTCTTGAATCTCGCGGTCGCAGGTTCGGGCGGAGAAGACCCCAGCGGCGGCACCTACCCTGCCGACATGCTCGTGGACTACGTCCGCGTCTGGTAGCCGCGGTAGCGCACGCAACACCGGCAATACCGCCCTCTCAGCAAATGCCGGGGTCCCGGGGCGACTCCCACCGCGGCTATCGTAGGGCGACGGCGAACGGAGGGCAGATGAGCTCGGGGACCCAACTCGACCGCACGGGTGCTGCGACCAGCGTGACCGAACACGCTGACCGCTTCACCATTGATGTCGACGGCAAGACGGTCGGACTCGCCGATTTCCACGACCGTGACGGGCAGCGAATCTTTCCGCACACCGAAGTTGATCCGCAGTACCGCGGCCGCGGGCTGGCGACGATCCTCATCGCCGAAGCCTTACGTTCGACGCGCGCGGCCGGGCTGCGCATCGTGCCCACCTGCTGGATGGTGGCCGAGTACATCGACAAGCATCCGGAGTACTCCGACATCACCGACCGGTGAGAGTCCGCCCTCGGTGGGATCAACGCGGAGGCCGGCTAAACCTCCATCCGTGAACCGATGATCACGGTGCGGTCGGCAGGCAGGTTGAAATAGCCTGCGGCATCAGCCGTGAGAAGCGCGGTGGCGATGAAAAGCCGTTTGCGCCAAGGCGCCATGTTGTGGTCGGGGCCTGCGACCAGTTCGAGATGCGACAGGAAGTACGAGGCGTTGTCGAGGTCGACGCCGCCTTCGGTTTCCGAGGCGGGCACCAGTTTCAGTGCGGCGGGAACATCCGGCCGTTCCATGTAGCCGGCGTGGATCGTGACGTGCAGGATGCCGTCATCCCGGTAGCCGAGATCGTCGACCGAAACACGGTTCTCGTCCGACACACGCGGAACGGGTTCGGTCTCCACAGAGGCGATCAGGACGTGGTCGTGCACGACGTGGTTGTGGTCGACGTTCGCGCGCATGGCCAGCGGCACCGTGTCCTCACCGCGGTTGAGGAACACCGCCGTCCCGGGCATGCGGGTCAAACGCGGCTGCTGGTGGGCGATCTCGTCGACGAACGGGCGCAGTGGGCCTTCGATTTCGAGGCGAGAGGCGGTCACCAATGCCCTGCCGCGCTGCCAGGTGGTCATGACGGTGAACGCCGCGACCGCGATGACAAGTGGGAGCCAGGCCCCATGAACGAGCTTGGTGAGGTTGGCGCCGAAGAACAGCAGATCGACCACCAGCAAGGCACCGCCGCCGAGTACCAGCACCCACAACGGCCATCGCCACTGCTGCCGGGCCAGATACAGGAACAACAACGTGGTGATGGTGATGGTGCCGCTCACCGCCATGCCGAAAGCGAAGGCCAGGGCCGCAGACGATTCGAATGCGAAAACGAGGGTCAGCACCGCCACCATCAGCATCCAGTTGATCCACGGCACATAGATCTGGCCGATCGTCGACGCCGAGGTGTGCGCGATGCGTAGCCGCGGCAGGTACCCCAGCTGCACCGCCTGCGAGACCACCGAGAACGCCCCGGTGATCACCGCCTGCGAAGCGATGACCGTCGCCGCCGTCGCCAACACCACCATCGGGATCTGCGCCCATTGGGGCGTGAGGAGGAAGAAGGGTGCGCTGGACTTGGTCTCGTCGGCCAGGATCAAGGCGCCCTGCCCGAAGTAGCTCAGCGCGCAAGCCGGCAACACCAGACCCAGCCAGCCGACGGTGATGGCCCGCCGCCCGAAGTGGCCCATGTCGGCGTAGAGCGCTTCCGCGCCGGTCACGGACAGCACGATCGCGGCGAGCGCGAAGAACGCGATGTGAAAATGGCCTGCCAGGAAAGTGATTGCGTACCAAGGTGACAGCGCCGCCAGGATGCCGGGGTTGCTGACGATACCGGCGACTCCGCAGGCTCCGATCGCAGTGAACCACGCGATCATCACCGGCCCGAAGAACCGACCGACGACGGCGGTGCCCTGGCGTTGAACAAGAAAGAGCCCGACGATGATGACCGCGGTGATCGGTACCACCCACGCTTCGAGGCCCGGTTGGATGACCTTGAGCCCCTCCACCGCCGACAGGACCGAAATGGCCGGGGTGATCATCGAGTCACCGAAGAACAGTGCGGCCCCGAACAATCCGAGCGCCGCCAGAAACCATGTGGTGCGCCGGCCGCGGGTCCCGGTGCCGCGACGTAGCAGCGTGATCAGCGCCATGATGCCGCCCTCGCCGTGGTTGTCGGCGCGCATCACGAGGGTCACGTAGGTCAGGGTGACAATCAGCATCACCGACCAGAAGATCAACGACACAACGCCGTAGACATTGGCGTCGTCCAGCGGCACTGGGTGCGGATCGGCCGGATTGAACACCGTCTGAATGGTGTAGATCGGGCTGGTGCCGATGTCGCCGAACACGACGCCCAGCGCACCGACGATGATCGCCGGACGCAAAGGGTGAGCGGAGGTAGGCACGAAGTCGACCGTCCTGTCAGAGTTGGATGAACTCAGATGCTTCGCTGATTGTGCATCCGCACCCTGGGGGCGTGCTCAGGAATCGGTGCCGACCAGAGTCATGATGGCTTCGGTCAACCGGTCCAGGTAGCCGTCGTCGGCGTCGACCTGCATGACCGACTGGCGCCAGTACAGCGCTCCGCCGATCATGTCGAGTGCAACATCGATGTCGGCGTCGTCGGCGATCTCGCCGCGCTGTCGGCCTCGCTCGAAAAGCTGAGCGGCCTTGAGACGCCGGGGTTCTCGGATCTGGCCTGCGATCGTGGCTGAATAGTCGGGATCGCGGGCGGCCTCGGCGAGCAGGTCCGGGATGATGGTGCGGGCCAGCCGATGGGTGAGCGCCTCGCGTCCGTTCCGCAGGTACGCCCGGATGTCGCCTCGAAGGGTGCCGGTGTCGGGGACATCTATCGCTGCGACGGCCACCTTGGTCACCAGGTCTACGGCCAGGTCCTGCTTCGATTTCCAACGCCGGTAGATGGCGGCCTTGCCGACTCCGGCCCGTTTGGCCACCGCGTCGACGGACAGCCTGCCGTAGCCGACGGCGGCCAGCTCCTCGAAGAACGCCGACTCGATCGCAGCGGTCACGTCGTCGAGAAGGACGGGACCGCCCGAGGTCCGGCGCGCTGCTGTGGCCACGGGCCGATTCTACGAGACGGAACGGTTGCGTTCCGTTTAAACGCAATCTAACCTAATCGAGACGATGCAGTTCCGTTTCGTTAAGGAGAGGCCATGAAGTTCCTGTTCGACGACAAGTCGTTCTCGTTCGAAACGCTTCGCGCAGCCGGTTACGCCTACGCCGGGGGCGCCGACCTGGGCGAGATCCTGGTGACTGCCCGAGCCATCCCCGAAGGAGACGAGGCCGCCTGGCATCGCGAATGGAAGGCAACCGCGCAGCGGGTCGAGGCCCTCGGCCGCCAATCATCGGCCGCCGGTCACACCGTCAGCGCGCGTGAGGCGCTGCTGCGGGCGTCGAACTACTACCGCACCGCCGAGTTCTACCTCCGCGAGAACCCCACTCATAACCCCGAGGCCGAGGACCTGTTCAACCGCTCACGCGAGACTTTCCTGGAATCAATGTCGTTGTTCGACTTCGGTTTCGAACGCATCGCCATCCCCTACCGGGACACCACGTTGCCCGGTTACCTGTACCTGGTCGACAACTCCGGACTCCCCCGGCCCACCGTCATCTTCAACGGTGGGTACGACTCCACCCTCGAAGAGTCCTACGTCGCGCTCGCGGCCGGAGCCCTGGTGCGTGGGTACAACGTGCTGGCATTCGACGGACCCGGCCAGGGCGCCACGCTGCGTGAGCAGGGCCTGACGTTCCGATCCGACTGGGAGGCTGTGCTGACTCCGGTGGTCGACTTCGCCCTCGGCCGCCCCGAGATCGCTCCTGGGGCGATCAGTGTCTTCGGCTACAGCCTCGGCGGTTATCTGGTGGCCCGCGCAGCGGCCTTCGAGAACAGGCTCGCTGCCGTCATCCTCAACGACGGTGTCTACGACTTCCACTCGGCCTTGACGAACATGATGCCGCCGTTCCTGTCCAAGTGGGTTGATGAGGGCAATGACGAGGCCGCCGAGGCGGTACTCGGACTGCTGATGGCCGTCAACACCCAGACTCGCTGGGCGGTGCGAAACGGGCTGTGGGCGTTGGGAATCGACTCACCCGCCGAGCTGGCCCGGGCCTTCAAGGCCTACACGATCGCCGACGTGGCTGACCGCATCACCTCTCCTGTGCTGGTGCTCGATGCCGAGAACGACCAGTTTTTCAAGGGTGAGCCGGCGCGGGCGGCCGAGGCGATGGTCAACGCGAAGACCACGCTGGTGACGCTATACGAGGCCGACGGCGCGGGTGAGCACTGCCATATGGGCGCCGCATCGCGCGCGAACCAGGTCATGTTCGACTGGCTCGACGAGCAGTTGGGCACTCAGGCTTGAGGGGTCACCAAGTATTTCTCGCCGGTGGCCTTCTGCAGGTAGCTGTTGAACGCCTCGGGTTTGAGCATGCCGGCCAGTGAGACCTCTTGGGTGTAGGTGCTCGCGAACGTCGTGGTCAGTTCCGCGGCGACGCGGGCGCGTAGCCGGGCGATTGTCTCCGGGCCGGCGCCGGCGAGGAACGGGGTGAGCAGCCAACCCCCGACGCCCCAAGCCATCCCGAAGTTTCGGGTCAGCACGGTGGGGCCCGTGTCGAGGCTGCCGTAGATGTACACCTGCTTGTGGACGCTCGACCCATAGCGGGAGTACTGCGCGGCAGTCGCGTTGGCGGCGCGCTCCATGCCGTTGAGAATCTGGCTCGCCAACGTGCCACCGCCGGTGGCATCGAACGCGAGCGTCGCCGACGTCGCCTTGAGCGCCTCGACAAGATCCGTCTCGAACGACGGCGACGATGAGTTGCAGACATGGACCGCGCCGAGGCCGCGCAGGATCTCTTCCTGCTCGGCCTTGCGGACGATGTTGACCAGCGGCACGCCGTCGGCCAGGCACGCCTTGACGAGCATCTGGCCGAGGTTCGAGGCCGCGGCCGTATGCACCAGAGCCGAATGTCCTTCGCGGCGCATGGTTTCCAACATGCCCAGCGCCGTCAGCGGGTTGACGAAGGACGACGCGCCCTCTTTGGCGCTGGCCCCTTCGGGCAGCACCAGACACGCCTCGGCCTTGACCACCCGGTACTGCGCGTACATCGCGCCACCGGCGATCCCGACCGTCTTGCCGAGTAGCGCTTGTGCCTGCGCCGACTCCCCCGCCGCCACCACCGTGCCCGCGCCCTCGTTACCCACCGGAAGCGAGATGCCGACGCGTGCCGCCATCCCGGCCAGTGCCCCGTCGCGCAGTGGCGCGGTGACGACAGGCCGGTCCGCAGTGCCCGCGACGGTGGCCGCCGACATGTCGGCGGCGCTGGGAATCAGCAGACCCAGATCCGACGGGTTGATCGGCGACGCTTCGACCCGGACCACCACTTCGTCCTGCGCCGGGGTGGGCACCGCAACCTCGTGCAGCGACAACTCGAGCGTGCCGTTGTCGGTCACCCGCGACCGGAGTTCCAGGGCAGTCTTGGGCAGGGCTTCGGTCATATCTGAACACTACGTCCGTTGCGAGGCACTACACCCGTGCTTCAGTTCAGAACGTTGATGCGGAATTCACCTCAGCGGTAGCCGGCAAGACCGTCAACAAGTTCTTCCTCGTCGCCGTCGCGGATTGCATAGAGGGCTTGTTGCAGAGCGAATGTGTCGCGGATGGGGGCAATTCGATCGGCGAGTGCGTGGCTTGACCAACTGCGTAGGGCGAGTACTCGCTCAAGAAACTCGCGACTGTAGCCGGCGCTGATCGCTGCGAAGTCCTCGGCCTGGTCGCCGAGGGTTACCTCGTCCCAGTCGATGACTCCAGAAAGGTGTGGCACGCCATCCCGCCACTCCCACAACACATTCTCAGCACCGAGGTCACCGTGTACGACTGCTTGGGTGAGATGGGGGAAGGTCGTCGAGTGCTGCGAGTTCTCGCTCGGCCCGTAGGCGCCCGTCGCCGGACATGAGCCCGAACAGCTCCGCGCGTACGCTCTCGGCGAATTCGCGCCATCGGCCTTCCGGGGCCTCAGGGAGCTCTGCTCGAACTGTCTCGTTGGTGCCTGCTCGGGCCAGAGCGGACAGCAACGTGGCGTACTCCCCCGCTACGGCTTCGACGACCCGGTCATCGTCGAGTGTGTCGTTTTCAAGCGGTTCCCCGGGAATTCTGCTGAGCAGTAGGAATGGCGTCTCATTCGCACCGCTCTGGAGGAGAGGTTCAGGTGTCCGGAAACCGAGCCCGAGGGCGGCGAGTGTGCGTAGTGAGGTCGCCCGCCCGGGCAGCCGGTCAGCTGCAGCGCGGGTGCGAGGAAGACAAACGACACGATCCGCTCCGATGACGACGATGTGGAATTGCCCTTGGCGTACAGAAAGGTCGTCGGGATGGTCGTCGGGCAACAGACGACGCAGCAGAGTTCGGTGTGCCGCAACGACGCTCATGAACCCCATGGTTCCACCCGGCGAACGCTACGAACGACTACGCAAGGTCGGCTATACCGAGCATTTGTCCCCGGTGAACAGATCACAAGTCGTCTGTATGCCGTTGAGTACGCCGGCGGGGATCGCGGAGATGAAGTCAGTGGCGCTGATGGCGTGCAGTGACGTGAGATCAGTGGCCTTTTGCGTGCCGATCAGCACCGCCACGGCGTCGCCCTTGTCGGTGGAGATGGTGAACGAGTCGTCGCCGTCGCCGTACTGCCCGGCGCAGTCGGTCTGGCACGTCCCGGTCGTGGGATCGATCTTCTCGTCGAACATGTCGTTGATCCACCCGGCGGACAGCTCACGCACGGCCAGCGGATTCTGCGGCTGCGGGAACCCGGCAATCAGGTACGCCGCGGCCTGAATCAACGGATTGCCGCCCTGCATCGGATCCATATGCACGCCGCCTTCGAGCACCACGCCGGTGAACTGCCCGGGTCGGGCTTCCGTGAGCTGGTCGTTGACGTCGCTGAACACGTTCAGGAAGTTCAGCGGCGCACCGATCTCATAGATCGGGATGTAGTCATTGGGGTCGTCGTCGCCGGGGTCAGCGGTCCCGTTCGTCTCCAGCTCGTCGAGCCGCTCCATGGCGTCCGGAATGATCGAGCCCATCGGCACCGCGTCGTAGATCACCACGCCGGCAAGGTCGTTGGGCGCATCCAGCCCCTGATCGCGCCGTCGGGTCAAACCCTCGGCGTAGTACCCGGCGACCCCAGGGGCGAACCCGCCGCCCAACGAGTGTCCGACGAGGACGAACTGCGTCGGCACATCGAGATTCTCCGTCCGGCCGGCCTTCAACTCGGCCGTGTCCATGCTGGCGTTGAGGGCGGTGCGGTCAGGATCGAGGAACAGCTGGGCGACCGCCTCATGCAGATTGTCTCCACCGAGCCACATGCCGTCGGCCTCGAAGGGGTTCGACGTGAACGTGGTGGTGACGACGATGCTGTTGGTCGACTGGGCCAGATAGGAGGCCGTGTAGCTGTAGAGCGGCCCATTGGCCAGGAAGCCGTGCTGCAGGTAGATCAACCGGGTCGGCGGCTCACCGTTGGCGGATGTGGGGAAATACCAGTTGGATTCGACTTCATGGCCTTCGGAGATCACCAGGGTGGAGGTGCTGACCTCGACCGAGTCACGCAGGCCCGGCGGGACCACCGGGTCGCCACCGACGATTCGTTCCAACGCGGCGACGGTATCGAACACGACACCGGTGATCACCGACAGCGGCTTGGGATAGTTCTGCGGTTCGGGATTGAGCGTCAGGGCGCCGAGGCTGCGGATCACATCATGGATCGCCTCGATGGGATCACCGTGGGCCGGGGTGGCCGCGGCGAGGTCAACTACGCCTTCGGTTTTGGACTGTTCCGGGATGGCCGACTTCACAACGTCGCGCAGCGTCCTCGTGGCCTGGATATCGCGCTGTGGGGTTGCCGGTGCCGCACCCTCCACCGACGGATGGAGGCGCTCACGTTGCGCGGCGATGGCGGACCTGATGCTTATCGGCGGCCGAACCCGCACCTCGACGTCGCTCGAAGGCGCTTCAGCGTCGGGGGTGCCCACGGCGCTCACCGGGTTCCGCTCGCCGCGGGTGGCCTGCCGAATCTCGTTGCGCACCTTGGCCTGGACTGAATCGGCGAGCTGGCGGATGGGCCGTTGAGTTTCCACCCTGCGCTGTTTGGTCGTGGGCTGGGTGTCTGTGGCCGCCTTCGATAGCGCAGCTGCCGGCCGCGGCTTCACCGCGCGTGGTTTCGGTTTCTGCGTTTTCTGGTTGGACTCGTTGTGCGTGGCCGCAGGCTTCGCATCGTGCTTCGACCCGCCGTCGTCGTCAGCCTGGGCTGTCCCTGCCCCGGCGAGTACGGCCGCCGATAGTCCGGCCGTGAAAACTCCAGCACCCACCCACGCTGCGACACGCGTCATTAGTCCCCCCGTTACATCGAACCCGACCTTTGTCACGCTAGCGGGGGTCGGCGCTCCGTCGGACGGGATTCGGCGAGATCGCCTCGGGAGCCCTAGCCGAGTTCGAGCGAATCACGCGACATCCGGAAATAATGTCCACTGCCGGTGTCAGTGCAGGTGACACCCGCGGGTTGCGACTCGCATTTCATCGGTCCGGCCGAGCGCGTCTGACCGTAGGCCAGCGTGGGCATTCCGTTGTCGAAGATAGTGTCGCCGTGGCAGTGCACCTCGGGAGTGCTGCCCGGTTTCAGGCTGACGCGGTCGCCCCAGTCCAGGTGGCAGTCCGCGGGCTTGGCTGGCGGGGTGTAGGTGTGGTCCCGGATCTCGCAGACGACGCCGTTGCTGCCGTCGAAGCCGTTCGGGACCAGGCACCAGATGTTGCCCGACGGGGTGACGAACTTGGGTGGCGGCGGGCAGGCGGTCGCGGTGGCGGGAAGGGCGATGAGGGCGGCCGCCGCGGTGATGAACGGGATGAGGTGACGCGGTTGTGTGCTCATGGCATCGAGCATGCGGGGGCTGTCTTGCGGAATTCTCAATGGAATCTTGTGCTCAGTTCATCGGCTGGGCAGCCGGTTCGGCGACGAGTTCCACTCCCCAGGCGAGCGCCGCACCTCGCCGCATGGCTTCGGTATCGCCGCTGGTCAGATAGGTCCTTGCGGCTACGCAGCCGGTCCGGGCGGCGGAATGGCGCGCGGCGATCGCGGCGGCCAGCCGCTCGACGGGGTCGATCAGGGTGGCGTCGGGCAAGGCGTCGGCGAACCAGTCGCTCACGGCGGGATAGTGGGTGCACGCCAAGACCACGGCCTGGGCTCGTTGCAGCGGGGCCACGATCCGGCGCAGGTCGGCGACGAACCCCGGTGAGCCGCTACGGCCCGCCTCGATGTGGGCCGACAACGGTTGCGCCACCCGAGAGAGCACCTCGCGGCCGGGCCGGGCCAGGCCGCGCCGGTAGCAGCCGCTGGCGATGGTGCGGCGCCCGCCGACGACGCCGACGGGTCCTCCGACGTGGTCGGGCACCGACGCCAGGCCGTGACGGATGATGCCCTCCACCGGAACCGGCGCCTGGCTCAGGCGTGGAGCGACCGTGCTCGCCGCATTGCAGGCCAGCACCACTTCGGTGGCCCCGCGGCGGACGAGCTCGGAGACCACGGCGTGGAGCCGGGCCGCCAGGTCTGCGCTGCGCATCCGGCCGTAGGGCGTGACTCCGGCGTCCGACCAGTACAACACCGGTAATCCGGGCACTTGCCGGTCCAGTTCGCGCACCAGCCCGATGCCACCGATGCCCCAGTCGACGATGCCGAGGCACGCAGGCGGCGTCATGGGTAGGTGAGCGGGGCCGTGAGCCCCTTGTCGAGGGGTCCGGAGTCGAAGGCCATCACCCGTTGTGACGGCGTCGCGGTCAGCAGCCGCAGCTGTGTGCCGGGGAACCGGCTGGCGAAGTACCAGCGGTACTCGTGTTCGGCGCGGATCGGATTGTGCCGCAGCATCTCCCGCCATGCCGGATGGCTGGTCAAGGCGGTCAGATCGGCGGCGAACTGCGGTCGGGCCCGACGGGTGCGCACGTGCTCGAGCGCCGACCGGGCCAGCACCGGGAGTTCGCGAACTCGTATCGGGTGCTCCACCATGTCGACCACCCAGAGCTGTCCGCCGGGCGCCAGTACCCGGCGGATCTCGGCCATCACCGGATCCCAATCCAGGTACCGGAACGACAGAAAGCAGATCACCACGTCGATATGATCGTCGGGGAGGTCGAGCTGCGGACCGTCGACAGCGGTGAACCGCAGCCGGGGGCGATGCGGGCAACGGTTGCGCGCCTGGGCGAGCATGCCCGAGGAGATGTCCACGCCGATGCCGAAGTCGAGCACGCCGTCGTCGTCCAATGCACGCAACAACGCACCAGTGCCGCAGCCGATTTCAAGTACCCGCAGTCCCCGGCCGAGTTCGGTCCGGGCATGGGCGGCGCGTTCGGATACCCACCGCCACTCGGTGCCGCGCACCCTGATGTCGGCGTAGGCACGGTCATAGAGCTCGGCCACCGGATCGTACGAGCCGACGGAACCGGCGTGGTCGGGCATGCTGAGCACCGGTGGCTGTGCTGCGGCTCCGAGGTACTTGCGGGCGGCGCCGAGTGGGCCGTGCGACTTCCGTCCCGGCGTATCGATCAGGTAGAGATCGGGGCGGGACTCGGGGCGGCGTCCCGCCCAGGAGAACCGGTCCTTGCGCGTCGACACCGTGGTGTAGTTGCGGTTTCCGAACGCCGGTACACCGAACACGTTGGCGAAGAACGGCGCGAACCAGCGTGCGGTGCGGCAGGCATGAAAGTAGGCGCGGCCCGTGGCGGTGAAAGGGATTGTCATCGACCGCCATTCGTGCGGTGAGAACTGCTCGGGCCAGTCGGTCGATCCGAACATCGGGCCGTACATTCCGGAATGGCTGATGAGGTGCAACTGGTCGATGACGCGGCCTGCCTCGGTCAGTCGGGTGAGCTGCGCGGTGAAGTCGGCCTTGTGATGCAGGCCGGACACGATGATCTCGGCATCGGGATGGGCGGCGGCCAGCTCACGCGCCATGGTCGCCGCGGCCACGGCGAACTCTGCCGACCCGCCCCGGTAGTGCGTGGTGTGGGCCACCCAGATCACCGGCACGGCAACCGCTTCGGGGGATATCTGGACGAACGGGACACGCGGGTGCGGCTCTCGCGGAATCCAGGCACCGTAGTTGCCGACCAGCTCCAACATCTCGGAGCGATCCAGATCGAACACCCGCATGCTGGTCGCGGGCGGACTGTAGAAATGCAGGGTCAATCCGCCGTCCAGGCCGGCCATATCGTGGATTACCTCGCTGGTGATGCTCGTGACCTCGCCGGTGTGGTGCTCGGTGCTGCTGATGACGGACAGCCGTGGACCGTCCCAGTCGTACCGCCGCTCCTCGAACCGGCCTTGCAGGACGATGACGAAACCGCCTGCCCCGCCATGGTCGTGGGGTGCGCAACGTGGCCCTGGTCGCCACCGGGCCAGCATGATCTCGACCTCGTCGTCGGCACGCAGGATCGTCCGCGAATAGGGCTCACCGTCGTTGGGGACGGCCGCCATCGCGACCAACGCCGGGCGCACATCGGCGACCCTGGTCAGCAGGTCCGGACCCGGGACCTCGCCCCTGGCCGCGACGCCGGCCAAGTCATCGAGCAGCGAATCCAGTCCGGCAGTGTCGTCGTACCGAGCGGGGAGGTGCGAAATCGTGGTCATGCCGGAACGATGACGCCGACACCTTGCAGGATTCTCAACGGATCCTTGCGGTAGCGCCGCCCGGCGTCACAATGGGATGCGGACCGCGCCGAACACCAGGAAGGCAGGCGATGAGCGACACTGTGCTCGGGTTCGGCCTGTTGGGGCCGCTGCAGGTCACCGTGGACGACGCAGCAGTCGCGCTGGGCACGCCCAAACAGCGTGCGGTGTTGGGATTCCTGCTCATCAACCGCAATCGGGCGATCAGCACCGAATCGCTGATCGACGCCGTCTGGGACGGCGAACCGGTACCCGCTGCCCGCGCCACCATCCACACGCACGTCTCCAACTTGCGCCGGCTGCTCGGCGGCTCCGACCGGGATACGCATGCCGCGCTCGTCAAAGCGGCTCCCGGTTATCGGCTCAACGTGGCTGCCGGCAGTTGTGATCTGGACCGGTTCATCGCCGAGAAGTCCGCGGGGATAACCGCCGCCGCGGCCGGACGGTTCGAGTCAGCCGGCACGCACCTGGCCGCAGCGCTGGCGCAATGGCGAGGCGACGTCCTCGAGGATCTCCGCGGATTCCGATTCGCCGACACCTTTGCCGCGGCCCTGACCGAGGACCACGTGTTGGTGCACACCAGCCGTGCCGAGGCCGAGATCGCCTGCGGACGCGCCGCAACCGTCATCGCCGATCTCGAAGACCTCGTCGCCAGGCATCCGTACCGCGAACCCGTATGGGCTCAACTGATCACCGCCTACTACCAGGCGGAGCGGCAGTCCGATGCGCTGGAAGCCTATCGGCGCGTCAAATCAGTGCTGGCCGAGGAACTCGGCATCGACCCCGGGCCCACGCTCAGCGCTCTGCACGCGCGGATCCTGCGTCAGGAGCGCCTCGACATCCGGCAGGTCGCCATGGCCACCGCGGCGCGCACCGTCAGCGCCGGACGGACCGCCGTCGGCCGTGGTTCGTCGGCCGCCGCGCTGCGTGATGCCGGCGGACGCCGATACCCGTTGAGGCCGAACGTCACCCGCATCGGTCGGCTACCCGACAACGACATCGTGCTCGACGATGCCGAGATCAGCCGCCACCATGCCGTGATCATCGACACCGGAAGCAGTTTCGTCATCACCGACCTGCAGTCGGCCAATGGTGTGCAGGTGCGGCGGGAACGCATCCATCCCAGCGCCACCGTCGGCGATGGCGACCACATCCGCATCGGCGGCCGCGAGTTCACCTTCGAACTGCAAAGCGCTGCACCGTGACATCGATGCGCAGCGGCCGATTATGGGCTCTCATCGCCGTCTTCGCGACGCTTGCCCTTGTCGCAGGGGTCATCGTCGGCACACACCTCACCCGGCGCTCCAACCCGGGGAGCTCTGCGCCCACCGCGTCGCTGGCCGCCGAATTCGCCCAGCTGGAAACCGCGCTGCACGCCACGGCGGGGATCGCGCTCAGCAGCGTCGGACCCGGACAGGAACCAATGTCGTTGGGCGACTGGCAGAGCGGGCCCGCCTGGTCGACGATCAAGGTGCCGTTGATCATCGCCGCGCTGCGCGCCCAGGTGCCGCCACAGATCACCGAAGCGATGACGGCAGCCATCACCCAATCCGACAATGCCGCCGCCGAGACGATCTGGGAGAGCCTGGGCACACCGGCTGAAGCTGCCGACAAAGTCGAGGCGGTTCTGCGGCAGACCGGCGACCCGACGATCGTCCAATCGCAACGCGTGCGGCCCGAGTTCAGCGCGTCGGGACAGACCGACTGGCCGCTGGCCGACCAGGCACGGTTCACCTCGGTGGCCGTGTGCGACAAGGCGAATGCTCCGGTGTTCGACCTGATGGGCCGGGTCGAGCCCGATCAGCGGTGGGGTCTCGGCACCATCGGGGGCAGCCGGTTCAAGGGCGGCTGGGGCCCCTCACCCACGGGCGGCTACCTGGTGCGTCAGATCGGGGTGCTGACCACTCCGACCGGAACGGTGGCCGTGGCGCTGGCCGCGCTACCGCACTCGGGGCAATTCGAGGACGGCACCGCCGCGCTCACCACAATGGCCAACTGGCTGAAACAACGGCTGGGCGCATTGCCCGCCGGTGACTGCCCGGCTCACCAGAGATAGACGCGGGCGTTCTTGCCGCCCGTGCAGGTGATCCAGTTGTCGCCCGGGGCCTGCTGGCAGTGCATCAGGAAATTGGAGCCGTCGCACAGTGCACCGGGTACCCTGCCGCACTCCACGGCACCGGGGGCCGACACCGCGCGCGGCAGCGGGCTCGCGTTGCCGTATTCGGCCCAGTATGACGTCAGCACACTGTTGGTGAAAAGGCATGAGGTTTCCGGCGTTCCGCGTCCGGCGCGGCTGCCGAACCCGCTGGCGGTGGTCGCTGCGAAACCGTCGTCGCAGGTCTGGTGCAGGCTGCTCTGATCGGGACCGGTGACCAGCGGCGGCAGCGGACCTCCGTCCTGCCCCGGATCCTTGCCCGACGCGGAAGGCGGTGTGTCCGCGGGCTGGCCGCCGTCGGTGGCAAGCATGCCGATCACGACGCCGAGGCCGCCGAGGATCAGCGCGGCCGCCACGGCAATGACGGTCGGCAGCACCCAGCCACGCCGGCGCGGCTCGGAATGGGCGGGCTCCGCACGTTGGACCGGCGGTGGACCGATGGTGGAGGCGGCAAGCGTCGGCGCGTGGTGCGGCAGGGTCGTCGGCGCCGAGCCGGCCTGCAGTGCACGTTGGGCCGCCCGGCCCAATGCGCCCGCGGACCCGTACCGGTCGTCGGGGTCTTTGGCCATGCCCCGGGCCACCACATCGTCGAGCGTGGAGGGCACCGTGGGATTCGTGATGCTCGGGCGCGGAGGCGGTGCGGAAATGTGCGCTGCGAGCAGATTTTCGAGGTTGTCGCCGGGGAACGGCGGATGACCGGTCAACGACTCGTACAGCACGCACGCCAGCGAGTACGAATCGACCGCCGGTGTCACCGTCTGCCCCGTGAACCGTTCGGGCGCCATGTAATTCATGGTGCCGATGCGGGATCCCTCAGTGGTCAGCCGGCTGTCGCCCTCGCTCTCGGCGATGCCGAAGTCGACGAGGTAGGCGAAATCGGCCGGCGTGACAATGATGTTCTGCGGCTTGATGTCACGGTGGATCAACCCCGCCGCGTGCGCCGCGTCCAGGGCAGCCGCGATCTGGTTGATGATGGCCACCGCGCGCGCCGGTGCCAGCGGACCGTCGGAGATCAGATCCGACAGCGTCGCACCCTGCACCAACCGCATGTCGATGTAGAGGCTGCCGTCGATCTCGCCCCAGTCATGAATGGGGATGACGTGCGGTTCCTGCAAGACCGCCGCCGCATGCGATTCCCGCTGGAACCGGGTACGGAAGATGGCGTCGTTGGAGTACTGATCGGCGAGGATCTTCAAGGCCACGGTCCGGTTCTTGTCCGCATCGAAGGCCTCGTACACCTCCCCCATCCCGCCCTTGCCCAGCAGGCGCGTGATCGAGTACTTGCCGAACGTCGTACCGACGCGCGAGTCCACTTCCAATCTCCCCTGATCGTTCGCTATAGACGCAGTATCGCCTGTGAGGCCACGCGATGCAGATGATTACCGACCATGTCTGGTCAGGGGCTTCCGATCGCGGGCACAGTGTCGGGTCGACCTTTCGGCTGTTGGTACCCGGGGCAGGCTATCTCGATCTTGACCTGGCGCCACCCGCGCCCTTCCTCTGCGGGCATCCGTCCGCTGATCGTGTAGACGTCGTCGACCTTGATGGCCGTCATCTCCTGCGAGTCCTTGGTGAATCCGCTGCCATCGGGAATATGGAAGCCCGCCGCCGTGACGACCAGGCGGTGTGTCGTCGCCAGCATGAGCCGCACACTCTGTCGGTGGTTCGTCGCCGACGGCGAGGCATAGATCAGCAGATTGCCGTCGGGGAACCGGGTACAGGTGACCTGCGCGGCCAGGGTGTGGACGTCGCCGTCGATCGCGATCTTCACGTCGGACCGCCCTGCTCCAGGCGCACACCCTGCCAAGAGTGCGATCGCGGCTGTCGGCGCCGCGATACCGGCCCGGGCACGCATTTGTGCAGTATGAACCGGTCACGGGCGAGCGCGCCGGATGAATCTGTCGATTTCAGCCGGTATGGCACACCGCACTTGAGAAAATGACCCCGCCGATGGCGCTACCTAGGCGAATGGGATGCCGCATGATCGAAGTGATCGACCGAGGGTCAACCACCGAAACGCATCCCGTGCCGCTGCTCTTCGTTCACGGTGCCAGTAGCGCAGCATGGTGCTGGGACGAGCATTTCCTGAGCTACTTCGCCGACCGGGGCTATCGCGCCGTCGCGCTGAGCCTTCGCGGCCACGGATCCAGCAGCCTGTCCAAGCCTCTCAATTCCTGTTCGATCGCCGATTACGCCGATGACGTCGACGCCGTTGCCGACACGCTCGGTGGCAAGCCAGTGGTCGTCGGTCATTCCATGGGGTGCTGGGTCGTGCTGAATTACCTTGCAACACACGGTGCTCCAGCTGCCGTGCTCATGGCACCCGGCACCCCGCGGGGAATACGCCGATGGGCACTCCGCGTCCTCCTCCGGCATCCGTGGCTCGTTCTGGCTACCACCACCGTCGGCAATCCATCCGATCTTTTCGGAACACCGGACTTGGCCCGCGAATTCGTATTCTCTGCGGGTACGCCCGAGTCCATCGTCACATCCTGTTTGGCGCGCATGGGCTCCGAGAGCAAACGCGCCGCCCGAGAAACAGTGAACCAACTTCCTGGTGCTCACCTGATCGCAGCGCCAATGCTCGTCCTCGGTGCAGGAGCCGATGGTATGCGAATCGACAGGGATGCATCGGCCGTCGCCAGGACCTACCAGGCAGATCTGGAAGTGTTTCCCGGTATGGGCCACATCATGATGCTCGGGCCTGGTTGGCAGGCGGTCGCGGACAAAATCGACGCTTGGCTGATCGCAGCCGCCGGCACCCCGATGCCGGCCTGACCGGAACACAGGACGGGCGAAATTAGGTAGCCGACTACGCTACGCATCTCTCGTTCCCTGCAGGACCCTTGACGGATGAGCGTGCGGGAAAACGACGCCCGGGACGGGAACCGGCTGGCACCGGAGTACCTGGCGCACTGGGTGGTCAAGACTGCGCGCAGTGACGAGATCATTGCTTGGTACGGGACGGTATTCGGCGCCCGCGTCGTTCACGAAGATTCGAAGATCGCATTCTTGACGTGGGACGAGGAAAGCCATCGCCTCGCTCTGGTCAAGGTCCCGCGGCTCCTGCGCTACCTGTTCCCACTCTCCCGGCTGCGCCGGAAGTTCTACGGCATCGACCATCTCGGCTTCACCGTCGGATCGTTGGAACAGCTGCTGTCGACCTATGAGCGGCTCAAGCAGGCCGGCATCACGCCGGTCTGGTCGATCAACCATGGCCCGACCACCTCGCTGTACTACGAAGACCCGGACGGGGTCCGGTTGGAGTTCCAGACCGAGAACTTCGCGACGGCGAAGGAGACGGCGGACTACTTTCTCAGCGGTGCGTTCGCCGAGAATCCCATCGGGGTCAACTTCGACCCCGACTATCTGCTGGAGAGCCTGCGCCAAGGCACCGACCCGGCAGAACTACGCCGACAGGGAGCGGGCACCCGCCCGGGTGCCAAGGTGCGGCGTGCGCTGACGTGGAAGACGCTGTGAGGGGGCGGACATGAAAATCGGCAACGCGATGATCAGGCTGACGGGTGTGGTCGGCGCACTGGTGGCCGGCGTGTTCGCGTCGGCGACAGGATGCGCCGAGCTGTCTCCCGCGGACCCGGCCGCCGGCAGCTCGGTCACGCTGCAGGACTTGCTGTCCGCACCGGTGCCGGCGCTGTGCCAACACGACCCGGGCAACCTGGTGAACGGGCAACTGCCGCCGCAGGATTCGCATCCCGGTTCGGTGAGGATCGCCCAGCGAAACGACGAGCCGGACCAGAGCTACAAGGTCGCGTTCGGCAACCTCACCGGCGGCACCAACACCGATGCCGCAATGGTGACGGACTGCAGCGCCGGTGGGGTGCCCTGGCCAGAGACCGTGCAGCTCTACACCGCCGGGCCGACGCTGTTGGGTGGGGTCAACCTGGGCGACCTCACGCACAGCCGCGAGGTTGTGACCGACCTGTCGATCAGTGATGGTGTCGCACACGTGAACTGGCTGGCCAACGGACCCAACGATGGCGAGTGCTGTCCCACCATCAAGATGGCCGCCGATCTGCGGTGGGATGGGTCCACCGTGAGCGCCCAGAACGTCCGCCGGCTCAACTGAGCCGGGCATCAGCCCACGAGTCTGAAGTTGTGTGCGAGTTTCGGCCAAAATCTCGCACACAAGCTCAGGTTGGGCGGTTCGCCTAGAGCTTGCCGGCCACGAAATCAGCTGCCTGCGCGACCTTTCCGGACTGCACATAGGACACGTGGGCACCCATGTCCCAGCCGCCTTCCCAGCAGATCGGGTCGCCCTCGTTGCACTGGGCGATGGAGTTGGCCGTGTACTGCGGTGCCAGCATCGGCAGCGTCTGCCCGGCGGCCAGAAGTCCCGAGAAGCTGGTGAGCGGTGTACCGAACAGTGCGGTGGCCGCGACATGGTCGGCGACCTGAGGAGACGCCTCGTTGGTGGCCTTTTCGATGACCGCCGCGCCCTGTGAGTAGCCGCCGAGCACCATCTTCGTATTCGGGCAGCTGGCCGCGACGGACTCGATGAGGGACCGCGCCGCGTCGGTACCCGCTGGGGTGCTGGTGTTGAAGTCGTTGGTCGCCGGGTAATCGACGGCGGCTGCGTCGACGGTGCGCGGCGCCACGCGGGAGCGCAGATCGTCGACGAACGGGCCACCGACACTGCCCAGGCCCGGGGGCTCGTTGGTGCCGCGGGCGAACACCACCTCGACATCGGAGCACGGTGCGGCTTGGGCCAACGCCGGCGTGATGACCGGAGCGGCTGCGGCGAATGCCGCCAAGGCCAGGATCGGTGCGAGCTTGCTGGTCATACCCACCGATCGTAGGGGCGTTCCCCCGATCGGTGGACCCGCGATTCCGGCGATTCATGGTCTGACCAGCGGACAGACTCGGCGCCGCGCAGACGGGATGGTGTTTTCAACACACCAACACCCACCGAGGGGAACACCACATGACCACCACGAACAACACCAACCGCATCGGCTTCGTTCGCCGCTTCGCACTCATCGCCGCAGCGGCGGCTGTGCCGGCGATGGGACTCGCCGTCGCACCGACCGCCGGCGCGCAGGCCGCCGCGTTCGGTCCGTGCGGAAACGTGAACGACAAGGTCGACCTCTGGAAGGACGTCAGGTACGCGACGCCGGCACACAAGGAGGGCGCGATCGACGTCGTGTTCCCCGGCGGGGACAAGTCCCGCGGATACGCGGTCCGGCAAGGGCACCATCCCGCCCAGCTGACCGACCTACTGGTGATCCCGACGGCCCGCGAGACCGGCATCGAATGCGACAACCTGACGGGCAGCGATGCCCCCCACTACTTCAAGGACGCCCATGACTACGTCGGCACATTGCCTCTGGGCAACCAGGGCCAGAACCCGGACTGGGCGCTGGGTATCAACTCCGCCGACAACCGCGGCCAGGATCAGCTGCACATCCACGTCACCCTGCTCGACCCGACCGCCCGCGCCGACATCGACCAGGCCGTGAAGAACCACAAGGTCACCAAGGACGTGAAGGGTTGGAAGGATTCCGTGATCGGCGTGCGCGGGCACAACGAGGTCTCGCAGATCGAGAAGAGCCCGCGTGGCTACCGAGCCTGGAACACCGACAACATCGACCAGAACTTCTTTTCCGCGCTGAACACCCAGATCGTCGCGCCGCTGAAGAAGGCGGGCGCAAGTGTGGGGATGAACAACGAGACCCTGTTGATCACCAAGAACCACCAGGGCCCGGGGTTCATCGTGCTCGCCAGCGATGAGAAGTCCGGCCTCACCCCGTTCGGGGTCAACAACATCGAGCGGTTGCTCGACAAGGGCTGAGCCTGTCTGCAAGCCCAACGGCCACCCGTGTGCGGGTGGCCGTTGGTGTTGTGGCGGTTGGACCCGCCTCATTCGCGACTGTTGAGTGTCTCCTTGATCTTGGCGATGGCGAATCCCCAGCCTTGTCCTACTGTGGGCTTGGGCGGCACCGATATCTCGTCGGGGTTGGTCCGAATGTCCAACAATGCCGGGCCGTCATGAGCCAGCGCGGTGGCGACTGCCGAGGCGACGTCATCCGGACGAGTGACGAGCTGAGCGTATAGACCCATCGCGGTGGCGACTGCGGAAATGTCGGGGTTGTCCAGCTGGGTACCGTGCTCGGGCAAGCCGCTCTGCTCCTGTTCGAGTTTCACCATGCCCAGTCGGCTGTTGTTGAAGACGACGAATGTCACGGGCAGTGAATAGGTGACCGCTGTACGCAGGTCGCCCAGCAGCATCATCAGTCCCCCGTCGCCGCAGAATGCGATGACCTGTCGCCGGCGGTCCAGCGCCGCGGCACCAAGAGCCTGCGGCATCGCGTTGGCCATCGATCCGAGGTTGAAAGACCCCAGAAGCCTTCGTCCTCGGCGCATCTCGACGAAACGCGACAGCCAGACCGCCGACATGCCCGTATCGGTGGTGAAGATTGCATCGTCGGCGGCGGCCTCGTCAACGGCGGCTGCGACCAGTTCGGGCCGGATCAACTCATCGGGGTTGTCGAGGTGCTTACGAATTCTCCCCAGCAGTTTGCGGTCGTGGTCGGGTTCGGCCAGCCGGCGTTGCGCAGCCCGCCACGTATCGAATTCGGCACGGTGATGATCCAGGAACTTCGTACCCTCCCGGCGCTGCAGCTTCGGAAGCAGCTGGGCCAGAGTCCCTTTCGCATCGCCCACCAACGCGGAGCTGACCGGCAATCGTCGGCCGATGTGTTCGGGCCTGCGGTCGAGTTGCACAACTTTCTTGTCCTGGGGCAACCAGTCCCGGTAAGGGAAATCGGTACCCACCAACAGGAGGGTGTCGGCTTGATGCAAGGCCAGATGGGCTGCAGGGTTACCGATCAGCCCGGACTGGCCGATCTGGTAAGGATTCTCGCCTTCCAGCCCCTCCTTTCCTTTCATCGTGAGCACCATCGGTGCAGCCAGGGTGGAGGCGACCGACAGCACCTCCTCGCGGGCGTCACGGCCTCCGCATCCCACCAACATGGCGACGTTGCCCGGGGCGTTGAGGAGTGAGGCTGCCGCGTCGACATCATCTGGCGCGGCGACCTGGCCGGCGCGTGGAAACGCGAAAGACGCCAGATAGTCACCGGTCTCCTGGTCACCGATGTCGCCGGGCACCGTCAGTACGGCGACGCCGCGACGCGCCAGCGCCGAATTGACCGCCTGCTCCAGTAGAAACGGAAACTGAGCCGGCGCGGTAACCGTGGCGTGAAAGACCGCGACGTCAGCGAATACCGCGTCGTTGTCAATCTCCTGAAAGAAGCTGCTCCACATCTCCGAGGTGGGCACCTGGCCGCAGACAGCCAGAACTGGGGCGTGGGACTTCTTGGCGTCGTAGAGGCCGTTGAGCAGATGCAGCGAACCCGGGCCCACCGTCCCCATGCAGACACCGAGCGAGCCGGTCAGTTGGGCCTGTGCGCCCGCGGCGAACGCGGCGACCTCTTCGTGTCGGACGCCGATCCATTCCAGTTCTTCCTGGGTACGGATGGCATTCGTGATCGGGTTGAGCGCGTCACCGACTACCCCCCAAATCTGCCGGACCCCCAGTTCAGCGAGGGCCGATACAAGGGCAGAGGCAACGGTAGGCATGGCAATCCTTCCAGCAGATATCAAATACGTTGTGTTCCGATAGGTGCGAATGAATCCGGCTCCGCGGCTTCCCAGTCCGCACGCCAGCTCTCCGGCGGTTCACTCAGGAGCACTTTGGTGGGCAGCCACTCGAACAACTCGGCGTAGGACCGCTGTTCGGTCGCGGACACGCGTTTCCGCAGCAGGTGAGGCGAAAGCTGGGCCGGGTCAGTGATGCCCATCGACGCCATCAGGCGCATCGCCTGCGCCACCGTCGCACGCTGATACCGGTACACCCGTTGGCTCTTGTCGGCGACGTCGAGCGCACGTGCCCGCCGCGGGTCCTGAGTGGCCACCCCGACCGGGCAGTGGTTCGTGTGGCAGCGCTGAGACTGAATGCAGCCGGTGGCCATCATCATCGAGCGGGCCGCATTGGTGTAGTCGGCACCTTGGATCAGGCGCTTGACGATGTCGGTGCCGGTGGCCACCTTGCCGCTGGCGCCCACTCGGATGGCATCACGCAGCCCGGTGCCGACGAGTGCGTTGTGGACCGTCATCAGGCCGTCCGTGAGCGGCAAGCCGACATGGTCTTCGTATTCCAGGGGTGCGGCCGCCGTCCCGCCCTCGGCGCCGTCGACAATGATGAAGTCCGGGGTGATCCCCTCGGCGAGCATCGCCTTGCAGATCGCCAGAATGTCGACTCGCGAGCCGACGCACAGCTTGAACCCCACCGGTTTTCCGTCGGCCAGTTCACGCAGCCGGGCGATGAAGCCGATCAGTTCCCGTGGGGTGTGAAACGTCGAATGCGCTGCCGGGCTGACGCATTTCTGACCCGCCGGCACGCCGCGATAGCGGGCGATCTCCTCGCTGACCTTGGCAGCCGGCAATACTCCGCCCACGCCCGGCTTGGCGCCCTGACTCAACTTGATCGAGACGCACTTGACGGCGTTATGGGCGACCTTGTCGGCGAACTGATCCGGATCGAAGGCACCGTCACGCGTACGGGCGCCGAAGTAGCCGGAACCGATTTCCCACACCACGTCGGCGCCGCCCAGATGATATGGCGTCAGCCCGCCTTCACCGGTGTCGTGAGCGAAACCGCCGAGCTTGGCACCATTGTTCAACGCGCGTAATGCATTACCCGACAGAGCACCGAAGCTCATCGACGAGATGTTCATCAATGCCATGTCGTAGGGGTGCCGGCAGTCCGGGCCGCCGATGCGGGCCCGGAACGGCTCCAGAGGATCCTCGATCGGCGCTGTCGAGTGCACGAGGTACTCGTAGCCCTCGACATGGATGTCACGCTCAGTGCCGTAGGACAGCTCGGCGGCGGTGCCTTTTGCCCGTTCGTAGATCAGCGACCGCACGTCCCGATCGAACGGGCGTCCGTCGAAGTTGCGCTCGATGAAGTACTGCTGCAACTCGGGCCGCAATGCCTCCAGCAGGTAACGCATATGACCCAGGACGGGATAGTTGCGCAGAACGGAGTGCCGCCGCTGGATCAGGTCATACCAGCTGACCACTGCGAGCAACATCGTCACGGCGGCCAGGATCCACCAGCCCCACGACCCGAACACTGCCACCGCAGCCAAGACCGCTGCCAACACCGACAATGCCGCTACGGCGCCGAACCGGATCATTGCGGAGGCATACCCGCCGTCAGCGGATTTCAGGCCCGCCCTTGTGACCGCACAGCGAACCCACAGCCGGAGTTCGCCGACGCAGGCAGGTCATCACCACCACGATCCAGGCAAGATATCGACGCAGGCCGGACAGGCCGCGACTATCCTCAGCTCCAAGTCTGGTGCGGTACGGAGGTCAGCGCGCGGAGCCCGCAATCGTCAGTAACAGAGATGCCTCGTTGTAGGGAAACGCCTTGTAGAGCAGCCGGGAACTGGGTGTCACCAGTGGTGCGCCCTCGGCCTTGCTCACCACCCGTGGGTTGGTGAGCGGTATAGCCCGTCCCCGCTTGTGCAGCACCGTTGGTCCGCCGGCCAGCACGTTCTTCAACCAATCCGTCTGCTCGCCGTAGCCGACGAGGATGGCGTAGCCGTCGCGGGTCTCAAACACCAGAAGGGGCGTTCGATACCGCCTGCCCGACTTCCGCCCGACATGCTCTAGCGTCCCGAGGTTCGGAAGCCACGGTGTGATCGCACGAGCTGCCGGATTGGTCACGCGCTTGTTGAAATGTGCGATTCGTCGAGGGACGCGCATTCTCGGAGTCTAGGTGTTGATCCAGGTCGGTTCACCGGCTGTGGCTCAAGTCGGCCTGGCCATCGAACAGGCGGTTCGAGCCGCAACGCCGTCGGTGCCCCCAGTCGGACTCGAACCGACACTTTGCAGATTTTAAGTCTGCTGCCTCTGCCAATTGGGCTATGGGGGCGTCGCAGGAGAGCATATTTCAGGTCGGTTTGCCCTCATCAGACCGCCCCGAGTACCCGAAGCGGCGGTCACCCCAGCTCGACGACGATCTTGCCGAATGGGCCACGATCAAGATGGTCCAGCGCCGCCGGCAGATCCTCAAGCGGATAGCGCGCCCCGATCACAGGCTTCGTCCCCGTGCTGTCGATGGCACTGACCAGGTCGCTGAGTGCGCGCCGATGCCCGGTGCCGATCCCGTGAATTGTGATGTCTTTCATCAGGATTGGCATAACGGGGGTTGATACTTCGAACCCGTCGAGCGCGCCGATGAGATGGATGTGGCCACCGACCGCGGCGACTTGGGCCGCCTTGCCGAGATGCGCTCCTCCGACGAGCTCCAGCACCTGGTCCACACCGCGGTCGCCGGTGATGGCGAGGATCCTTTCGGCCCAGTCGGCGCTGCGCCGGTCTACGACATGATCGGCGCCCAGCTGTAAGACTCGGTCCAGTTTGTCTGCACTGCCCGACACGATGACCTCGGCGCCGTGCATCTTCGCGATCTGCACCCCGAACAAGGCAACGCCGCCGGTGCCTTCGACCAGCACCACATCGCCGGCCCGCACATGTCCGCGCTCCACCAGCGCGAACCACGCCGTGAGTCCGGCCACCGGTAGCGTGCTGGCCTCCGCTGGCGACAGGCTCCGCGGAGCGCGGACCACCCAATCCTGCGGCAGCGCCACATATTCGGCGAGCACTCCGGGGTAAAACCCGCCGAGCGTCCAGTAGGAGGGCGTTCGCGCGTCACCTGCCCGGGCGCCGTCGAGCCAGTCCGGAGTGAACACCGAGATCACCTGATCGTCGACGGCGAATCGGGTCACCGCGTCTCCGGCCGCGACGACCGTCCCGGCGAGATCGGATCCCGGGGTGAAGGGGAATTCCAGCGGCAGCCCACGGCCGGTTTCGATCACCATCGCGACCTGCGCGGGAGGGGTGGCGCAGGTTTGGTTGAATGTGTCCCAGGGTGGGACAGCGACGGGGGCCGCATATGCCGAGCAGTATCGCGAATTCGATTGCCGTAGTTGCCGAACGGATCGCGGCAACACTGGGGCCACGGGCGATGCGGGTGATCGCCCACTTCAACAAGTACGTCACCAATCCTCTGCAACGGCTGTGGGCGCCGTGGCTGCCCTACATGGCCGTCATCGAGCACACCGGCCGCAAGTCGGGCAAGCCGTACCGGACCCCGGTCATGGCGTTCGTCGACAGCAAGTCCGTCAGGGTCGTGCTGAACTACGGCACCCAGTCGGACTGGGTGCGCAATGTCCGCGCCGCCGGACGGCCGAAGTGCGGCACCGTGGCCGGCGCTACCTGTTGACCAACCCCCGCATCATCCCGGCCAGCGACCAGAAGGCTCGGTTGGTTGCCACGTTGGCGCCGCGAGTCTGAAGTTGTGTGCGAGTTTCGGCCAAAACCTCGCACATAAGTTCAGGTTCGGCGATCCCTCCGCCGGGCGTAGGCTGCGCATATCCCGACTCCCGGGAGGCTGCGATGCCCGAACTGACCATCGAACTGCGCGACGTCGTGCGCGAGTACAAGGTCGGCGGCCAGACGGTGCGCGCCCTCGACGAGATCAGCCTCCACCTCAACGGCGGGCAGTTTGTCTCGATCATCGGCCCCTCCGGTGCAGGTAAGAGCACGTTGCTGCACCTGCTGGGCGCGCTGGACTCCCCGGACTCGGGCTCGATCATCTTCGACGGCGAGGAGATCGGGCGCCTGGGCGACGAGCAGCAGTCGGCCTTCCGCCACCGCCGGGTGGGCTTCGTCTTCCAGTTCTTCAACCTGCTGCCCACCCTGTCGGCCTGGGAGAACGTGGCCGTCCCCAAACTGCTCGACGGGGTCCGGCTCGGCAAGGTCAAACCACAGGCCGTGGAGCTGCTGGACCGCGTCGGCCTCGGCAACCGGACCGAGCACCGCCCATCCGAGCTGTCCGGCGGTCAGATGCAGCGCGTCGCGGTGGCCCGGGCCATGATGATGGACCCGCCGCTGATCCTCGCCGACGAACCGACGGGCAACCTCGACTCCACGACGGGTGCGGCGATCCTGACCCTGCTCGGCGAGGTCGCGCACGAGGAGGGCCTGGGCCGGCTGGTGGTGATGGTGACCCACAACGCCGAGGCCGCGGCAGCCACCGACCGGGTGATCACCCTCCAGGACGGACGGCTCGGCTCCGACAAGATGTCGGTGGTGCCGGGGTGAAACTCGCGGCCGCGGCTAGTCGGCTCCGAGTGTTCAGCTTGCGCGAACTCATCGTGCACCGGCGGCGCACGCTTGCCTCGATCGCCGTAATGGCCGTCTCGGCAATGTATCTCGTGGCAATCCTCGGTATCTTCGGGTCGATCACGGGATCGGTCAACCGGCTCGCGGACGGCGTCGCCGGTATCGCCGCGCTGGAGGTCTCGGGTGTCACCGACGCGGGGTTTCCCGAGTCGGTGGTGACCGACGTCGCCAAGGTTCCCGGTGTCGCGACCGCGGCCCCGATGATCCGCATGACCGCGCCAACCGCGACCGAGCCGGTATTGCTGTTCGGTGCCGACGACCGCAGTCGTGCCCTGGAAGGCGCCCTGAAAGATGCGGTCGGCGTCCAAGTTCAAGCCCCCACCGCAGCCGAAGGTGTGCGCGTCGGGCCCGCCGTCGGTCACGCGAAAGGCGAGACGTTCCAGCTCGGGTCGGGCACAGTCACCGTCTCCGAAGTCCTTGAGGGCAAGCAGCTCGCCGACCTCAACGGCGGCCACTACGTGCTGGCCCCACTCCCTCTGGCGCAGAAGGTCACCGGCAGAGTGGGCCAGCTCGACTCGATCCTGATCACCACGACACCGGGCGCCGACCTCGCCACGGTGCGAGATCAGGTCACCGCGGCGGTGAACGGCCGGGCCCTGGTCGCTACCCCGAGTTCGCGGGCGGCCCGCGCCGGTGACGGCGTCAAGCTGATGAACTACATGGCGCTGATGGGCGCGGCGGTCGCGCTGGTGGTCGGCGCGTTCCTGATCTACACCACGATGACGATGGCGATCGCCCAACGCCGCCCGGTCATCTCGATGCTGCGGGCCATCGGCGGCCGACGCGCCACCATCGTCCGCGACATGCTGGCCGAGGCCACGATCCTCGGACTGATCGGCGGCACCATCGGCTCACTGCTGGGAATTGTGTTGGGCCGGCTGGCCATCGGCCGACTGCCACCGACCATGACCCAGGGCCTCGAAGCGCGCATCGAGTACTGGCTGCCCGGCTACGCGATCCCGGTGGCCATCGCCGCCACGGCACTCACGAGCGTGGCGGCGTCAGCGATGGCGGCCCGGCAGGTGTA
The DNA here is from genome assembly GCF_001665785.1 of Mycolicibacterium peregrinum. Taxonomy (GTDB): domain Bacteria; phylum Actinomycetota; class Actinomycetes; order Mycobacteriales; family Mycobacteriaceae; genus Mycobacterium; species Mycobacterium peregrinum_A. The sequence continues at coordinate 215,964 of NZ_LZSO01000016.1, read as the reverse complement.
CAAGGTCTCACCGATCGAGGCGCTCGCCCCGGTCGGCGTATCGGCAGCGGACAACGTGCCACGCTGGCTGCGCATCGTCACCGGCCTCGCGGCGGTGGCGGTGCTGGCGGCGGCGATCCTGATCGTGTTCTACCAACCGGGTTCGGTGGCGTTCGTGGCGATCGCGGCCCTGTTCACCGCGCAGATCGCGCTCGGATTCGCACTCGCCGGCCCCATCGTCAGAGCCACGGCCGCCGTGGCGCGCCTGTTCGGATCGGCCGGCGCACTGGGCGCGGCGACCGTCGAACGCGCGCCGCGACGCGTGTGGGCCACCGTGATGACCGTGCTGATCGCCGTCGTGACGACCGTCGTGATCACCGGCACGAACAACGACATGATCCGCTCGGCCCGCGATGTCTTCGCCCCGGTCGCCGATGTCGACGTCTGGGTGAGTGCCAACCCGCCCGACGAGTACGCCACCGGCCTTCTGCCGCAAGGCCTTACCCAGAACGTCACCGAGGTGCCCGGCGTCGCGAACGTCACGGAAGGCGCCCTGGGCTTCGCCGTCGTCGGCGGCACCCGGGTCATGCTCGACGGCTTCGCCCCCGGCAGCCACGATGCCCTCTTCCGCGCTCTCGACGAAAAGACCCGCGACGACGTGCTCGCCGGCCGCGGCGTGGTGCTCTCCCAGAACCTGGGCAAGACCCTCGATGTCCGCGTCGGCGATGACCTGCAGCTGCAGACGCCGCACGGCCCCCAGCAGGCGAAGGTACTGGCGCTGGTCCCCTACTTCTCGACGGTGATCGGCACGGTCGGGATGGGGCTTGACCAGATGCGCACCTGGTTCGACCGACCGGGGTCGACGACGTTGCAGGTCACCGCCGTCAAGGGAACCGATCCCGACCGCCTGCTGGCCAACGTCAGTCACGTCGTCCCGGCGCCGAATCACACCTACGACGGACGCACCGCCCTGGCCGGTCTCGAAGCCCCGCTGCACCAGAGCATGCTGATCGCCAACGCGGTGTGGATCATCGTGGTGTTCGTCGCCGCCGTCGCGCTGCTGAACACCCTGACCCTGTCGGTGCTCGAACGGCGCCGCGAGATCGGGGTGCTGCGGGCAATGGGATCCAGTCGCCGCTACACGCTGGCCATGGTGCTGGCCGAGGCAGCCGCCATCGGTATCGTGGGCGGCCTCCTGGGACTGCTCGTCGGGCTCGTCGATCAGTGGCTGTTCAGCCTCGTCAGCGGCGACATCATGAACTTCAACGTCACGTTCCGGCCGAGCCCGATGGCGCTGGTGTTCACCCTCGGTGCACTGGCGATCAGCCTGCTGGGCTCACTGCCACCGGCACGACGGGCCGCGCGGCTCAACATCATCGAGGCCGTCAGCGTCGAATAGTCGCCACCCCCTGCAGATGTGGTGTGCACGGCGGCGGCACCAGCGTCCGCTGGGTACTGCGCAGCCCACTGGTGTCGAACCCGGCCGCGGCGATGGCGTCGACGGTGCGGCGGTTCGGTTCACACCCCGACGACAGCCATGCCCACGGCCGCGCGATCAGATCCTGGAACCGCCCCATCAGGCCCTCGCCGCGGACATGCTCCAGAACCACCAGCCGGCCATCGGGCTCCAGCACGCGCCGGATCTCACCGAGTGTGGCCGCAACGTCGTCGACCGAACACAACACCAGCCCGACATGGACCGAGTCGAAACTGTTGTCCGGAAACGGAATCGACTCCCCCGCTCCGTCGACGACGTCGACCTCGACGCCGTGCCGCCGGGCCAGGGCACGCGCCATTCGCCGCATCGTCGGCTCCGGTTCCACCGCGGCGACCGACGTCACCGCCCCCGGAAGGAACAGCAGGTCGGTCCCCGGTCCGACTCCGACCATCAACAACCGCCCCGTCGCATGGCTCATCGCCGACCGCCGATAACGGCGGTAGAACAGCCTGTCGAATATCGGCATACCGAGCCGATACACGTACGGGAACAACGGATTACGGTGCTTCAATACTTACTGCCAAGATCCAATCGGAAGGGTGGATATTCGTCGCACATCAGCGACACGTACACGGCCACACGGTAACGCCAGCGGACCATGCCCATCAGAAGATCGAACATGTCTTCCGACACCGTCCCCCGGGCCAGCAGCCGCACCGCGGAGATGACGCACAGTACTTGCAGCGGCGCCTCCATCGCCCAGCACATGATGATCTGCGGCAGCGCCAACAGCCACCACTTGACCAGCACGGCCCCTCGGGAAAGTTGCTCGGGATAGGCAACCTCGAGATCGCCGGGATAGTCGGGATCAGCTTTGAGGGTGAACGGCGGATATCGGTCGGTCGTGTTCATCGGGAAGCGGTAGTTCATCACCCGCCACGACCACCGCAGCACGCCGACGTTGAAGTCGAACAGGGACCGCGGATACCGGCCGGTGCACAGGATCGTGACCCCCGCGGCCAGCACCACGAGCGGATACACCAGGTACAGGCCGATCAGGATCGGATAGTGCGGCACGGCCAGGATGCACCACTTGACCAGCCACAGCCGGCTCGACGGCGCATCGATCGCGCCGCGCACCCGTACCGCCTCAGCGGGCATGTTCATCCCTGCCGGTGATCGTCGCCGCAGCCAGGTCCCGGTCGATTTCCGCCGCCATCCGGCGGTGACTCACCACCCGCAGGAACGTCGCCAACACCCAGGTCATCGTCCGGTTCGGCACCATCGCCGCGGGCCGCAGCACGGCCTCACCGTGCGACACCTGCAACGAGGCCACCCGGGACACCGCGGCGACCCGACGGCGGCGGGTGTTCTCGTACCAGCGCAGGGCACCGGAGAGATCCCCGTGGGCGCCGTGCTGGAAGTCCGACACCGCCTTGCACAACACCATCGTGTCGAGCAGTGCCTGGTTGGTCCCCTGCGCGAGCGTCGGTGGCATCGTGTGGGCCGCATCGCCCAACAACGTCAACGCACCATCACCCGGCCCGGGAATCGGATGGCGGAAATGCGGATAGGGCGAACGCGCCAGATCATCGTCGGTCAACGTCGCAAGTACCTGGTCGACCAATTCGGACCATCCGGTGAAATTGGCGCGGATCACCTCGATCGGGCGGGCCGGCCGGACGAAGTCCGGCGACCATGGCAGGTCGAACCACCACTGCACCTCGGTGTCTCCGGCCGGCCAGAGACCGAGGTTCCCGTGCTCACCGACGATGACGAAGGCGACGTGGCGATCGGCCCCGTCTGGAAGCGCGGCCAGCCCTTGCCAGCTGCACCAGCCCGTCGGCTCCGCGTGCGGTGCGCCGACGATCTCGCGGATCTTCGAGTGCAGGCCGTCCGCGCCGATCACCAGATCGCCATCCACGGAACTGCCGTCGGCGAAATCGAGGCGAACACCGTGGCTGCCGTTCGCGACGCCGACCACCTGCGCGTTGCACCGAATCCGTTCGGCCGGAAAACCTTCCAGCAGCCGCTCGAGCAGAATCCGACGCGGGACCATCCGGACCGGCGCGCCCATCCGGCTCACGATCGCGGCCACGTCGAGGGTGGTCATCGGGCGCCCGGTCGAGGTCACCACCCGAACGGTGGACAGCTCCTGGCCGGCACCGTCCATATCGACGCCGAGCTGCCGCAGCACCGATTCGCCGTTCGACCAGATGGTGACGGCGCCACCGCCGGCCCGCACGTCGGGGCGCTGCTCGAACACCGTGACGTCATGCCCGTCGCGCAGCAGTCCACGGGCGATCGAGATACCGCCGACCCCGGCACCGACGACGAGCACCTTCAGCGACGCTTGCGGCGCTGACTGGACGTGGTGCCGGCCCTGGGGCCGTTTTGGGCCCACGGCTCAATTTATGTCCGATGCAGGTCCGCTGTACAGGTTTGTCCGGTACCGCTCTAGTGAGGCGCGCCCGGCCCGGCGGAGACCACCACCACCGGCCGCGGGAACCGCAGCGTCGCGCAGGCGTCGTCGACCGTCATCTCGATGGCCCGGGAGAGCTCGGCAAGGTCGTCTAGGCCCGCGTCGAAGCCCAATTCACCGCCGCCAACCCACACCCGGGTGAGCACCACGGCGTGCGTCTTCCGGATATCGGCCATCTCGGCGATCGCGTCACCGACCATCCCGGGTGTCCCGGTGAAACAGTCTTTACCCGAACCGATTTCGCGATACACCCCGACCAGGTCGAGCCGCGGACCGTTCAGGACCGCGGTCACGAGGTCGGCGGCCGTCGCACCGAGAATCACCCGCTGCCGGCGGTGCCGCACGGCGCAGGAAACCAGCAGCTGAATCTGCTCGGAGGTGTCGGCCACCACCCGGCCCACACCGAGGTTGGCACTGCAGAACACCAGCTCGTCGCCGCTGAAACCGTCGGCGTGCACCACCAGGCGCATCGGGTGAATACCTGTCCCGATCGCCGTCGCGAGATCGCCGCTGTTGCGCACCTCGACGACCAGCCCGTGGTCGCGGGCCCATTTGGCCACGTGACTGTCCCGCAACGCCCGGGCAAGCAAAGCCAGCTCGACCGGGTCGAGCGAGCGATGCCACGTGGCGCACCGGCGCATCGCCGCCTGCTCGGGCGACGCCGGCAGCATCGCCGAAGATGTGGACCACAACCCAGTCGTGAGTGTCACCAGAACCTCTTCTTCACCGCGCCGCGGCCGGATGCCGCATGCGCCTGCTTCGAGCCTCCCGGCGCCGCGGCGGCCGGGCCAGTATCTTTGCGACGTCTTTACGGTACGGGTCGGAACCTTCACGCCGCGTTGACATCTCGCGGTAACAGCACGTGCACAGACGGGGACACCGTGAGCGCCGGCCGTGGGAAGCGGTAACGCGCACACTGCTCCTCAACGACCTCGCCGAGCGCATCGGCCACGCGACGCAGCGCCCGCGGATGCAGAGTGAACAGGCCACCATCAAAGCCCGCCAGGCTGATCCGGCTCAGCAGCACCGCGTGTCGGCGTCTGATCATCGCCATGTCAGCGAGCGCCGTTCGCAGGGCCCCGAGCCCGAGCGCGTCGCACGATGGGTCAGCCGTGCAGTGCAGGCCGACGAGGTCGAGTTGCTGGTGCCTGAGCACCTCGGCAACCACCGAGGGCATTTCACGGCCCGCACCGACGAGCACATGCTCATTACGCTGCGCGCCGAGCGCGACGGCGACGGCCTGCTGTGCGGCGTCGACCACCAGCCGTGCGGGCAGACCTGTTCCCGCGCACGCGATCGCGGCTGCGTTGCGCGGATGCATCACGAGCTGCGCCGACCGGATACCCGATGCCAGTGCCAGATTGAACTCAGCGGCAGTCACGACATCGACGGTGATGCGGTGCCGACGCATCCACACCGCGACTGGTTCGAAGCTGAGCAGCTCAGCTGGGTAGCTCACCGAGAATCTCTTGAATGCGCTGCGCCACAACGCACAGCGCCTGAGTACCACGGCCTCGTCCAGTAACGCGCTGGGCCGCTCGATGTAACTGGTGGTCACGCTGCGTTCCGACCACCAACGGCGACCGGGGCGGACAGCACCACCAACGGTCTCGGGAATCTCAGTGTTCCGCACGCATCGTCGAGCGACTCGTCGATCTCCGTGGCGATCCGCTGTAACTCAGCCGCCCATGTCGCGGGCGGGATGATCCGGCCGCAGCCAAGCCCGAGCCGGGTGAGCAGGACGCCGTGGTCGTGACGGACCTGGGCCATTTCGGCGATCATCTGGCCGATCGCCGCCGGGTAGCTGATGAAGTCGTCATCACCGGTACCGATGTCGCAGTGCAGCCCAACTAGATTCAGCCTGTCATGACCGATGACCGCCGCCATTGCGACGTCCGACTCGTGGCTGTCGAATCTGAAACCGCGCGGTGCGGCACCGGTCAATGCACGCGTGGTCACGCTCGCGTCGGACATCCGGATGACGACGTTCTGCCTTTGCACGACAACCGATCTCAAGATCTCAATCTGCTGAACCGTGCTCGCCACGATGCGGCCGAACCCGAGGTTGGCCGCCGCATGCAACTCAGACTCACGCAGTCCATCGGCGAAGACCGTGACATGAGAGAGCGGAATGCTTGCCGCGACCACGCCCGCGATGTCGGCTCCTGAGCGCACATCGATGCTCACGTGCTGATGCCGAGCCCACTTGGCCACCGCGCGATTGCCGAGCACCGCGGCAGGCAGGGGCACCTCCGCCGTCCGAAAGGCTCTGCGGTAGTCCTGGTAACGCATCAGGTCTTCGCCCCAAGGATCGTCGACTGGACTTCGGACGGCCTCCGTTGCGATCACGGCCGCGCGGGCGCGCGGTGTCTGTGCGGACCACACGTGCATCAGGAAATCCGAGAGAGTCACCGGGAACTTGTTCTTCCTCAAACGCGGCCCTGACCTGCTGCCAGTGCCATCCTCTGACCATCCCGCGGCCGAGCGCCGGCCACCAGGGCCTTTGCGCTTCCTTGACGCCGTGCGGCCCAACCTTGACGGCGCCTTGATTCAGTTACTGAACGGCGTCGGCCACGGGGCCCACCACGAGCGCCGGCAGGTACTCCAAGCCGATGAGGAGCAGGGTCGAGGCCAGTGTCAGCACGACGAACGTCGGCGTGTGGGTCCGCAACGTGCCGGCGGTGACGACACCGGGACGCTGGGCGGCGAAAGTCCCGGCGATGGCCAGGACCGCGATGATGGGCAGGAATCGGCCGATGACCATCGCGATTGCCAGCGCGACGTTGTACCAGGTGGTGTTCCCGCTGAACCCGGCGAAGCCACTGCCGTTGTTGGCCGCCGAACTGGTGAACGCGTAGAGCACCTCGGAAAGCCCGTGCGGCCCGGAGTTGAGCATCGCGGCGCGCTGACCGGGCAGCGCCATCGCGATCGCGGTGCCGACCAGGACCGCGATCGGCAGCGCCAGGATGTACAGGCTGACCAGCTTCATATGCCGGGCCTGCAACCGCTGTTTGAGGTACTCGGGCGTCGTCCCGACCATCAACCCGCCCAGGAAGACCGCCAGCAGCACCATCATCACCAGGCCATACAGGCCGCTGCCGGCACCACCGGGGGCCACCTCGCCGAGCATCATGTTCAGCATCAGCACCGCGCCGCCAAGGCTGACGAAACTGTCGTACGACGAGTTTGCGGCACCGTCGCCGGACGCGGTGGCGGCCTGACCGAACATCGCGCTGCCCGGTACACCGAACCTGACTTCGGTCCCCTCCACCGGTCCCCCGACGGCCGACACCACCGTGCCGTGCGGGACCGAGGTCGCCGCGACGAGTGCCCCCATCGCGACCACGAACAACACTGCCACGACAGCGAATAACGCCCAGCCCTGCCGGCGGTCACCGACCATCACCCCGAACATCCGCAGGAATGCGACCGGGATCACCAGCATCGCAACGATCTCCACGACGTTGGTCAACGGTGTCGGGTTCTCGAAGGGATGCGCGCTGTTGACGTTGAAGGCGCCGCCACCGTCGCCCGACATCAACTTGATCGACTCCCACGTGGCCACCGGACCACCGAGTAACGTCTGGCTGCCGCCGGCGATCGTCGAAACGTCCTGGGCGCCATGGATGTTGTTGACGACGCCGAAGGTCAGCAGGATCAACGTGACGATCACCGACAACGGCAGCAGGATCCGGACCACGGTGCGCACCAGATCCACCCAGAAGTTGCCGATCTCCTGGTTCTGATAACGTGCCAGCCCGCGGATCAAAACCACCGCAACGCACATGCCGACCGCGAGACTCGCGAAAGCCTGCACCCCGAGGCCGACCACCAGCCCGACGTGACCGAGAGTCGCCTCGCCCGGGTAGTTCTGCCAACTGGTATTGGTCGTAAACGAAATTGCGGTATTGAACGCTAATGCCGGCGTCATGCCTTTATGGCCCCACGGTTCGGGCAAATACACCTGCAAAAGCAACAGCCCGTACAGGGCCAGAACACTGACCGCTGAAAATGCCAGGATCGCGCTCAGGTAGCCCGTCCAACGTTGCTGGTTATCCGGCTGCACTCCGACCAGACGGTAGATCACCCGCTCCACCCGCCAATCGGTGCGTGCGGTGTAGACAGCTGCCAGGTAGTTACCCAGCGGGACATGCAGAAACACGACGAAGACGGCGATCGCGACCAGCTGACCCCAGGCCGCCGTTCCCCACAGCGATGGATTATCGATGGCTCCTGCTCCTTCACGCGGCGAGACTCCCGGCACACGCTAGGAACCCGCGCGGCACGAATTCGACGGCGATTACGCATTTCCTACGCCGCAGCGGGGCGCTGTTGACAGCATCTTTACGCCGCTGACGAGGGCCCGGGCGGTCCCGGGGAAAAAACCCGTAAAGGTCCGGCAGCCGAGCGTAAAGAAGACATAAAGATCCTCGCCGGCCGCCTGCGGCGGACGGACGCTGGATCAGTCGCCGAGATCCGGCGGCTCGAAAACGTGTTGGAGAACCCATGTCCGTAGTGGTGTTCATCGTGCTGACAGTGGCGATCTTTGCGCTGCTGGGCCTGGTGCAGAAGTTGGTCGAGGGACTGTGAGCTACGAAAACGTCCTCGGCCTGGGCCTGGCGATCCTCATCGCGCTGTTTCTCTTCGCGGCGCTGCTGTTTCCGGAGAGGTTCTAGTGACTACTACAACCGCGGGGATCGTTTTCCTCGTCGTCCTCATCGTCGCGGTCGCAGCTGTCCACGTGCCGCTCGGCGACTACATGTATCGCGTCTACACGGGCGAGAAACACTCACGTGCCGAACGCATCATCTACCGCCTGATCGGCGCCGATCCGAAGGCCGAACAGACCTGGGGCGCCTATGCCCGCAGCGTGCTGGCCTTCTCCGCGATCAGCGTCCTGTTGCTGTTCATCCTGCAGCTGGTGCAGGGCAAATTGCCGCTGCACCTGAACGACCCAGGCACGCCCATGACACCGGCCCTGGCCTGGAACACCGCCATCAGTTTCGTGACAAATACGAACTGGCAGGCCTATTCGGGTGAATCCACCCAGGGCCACCTGGTGCAGATGGCCGGCCTGGCGGTGCAGAACTTCGTCTCGGCCGCCGTCGGCATGGCCGTGGCAATGGCCTTCGTCCGCGGCCTGGTCCGGCGCAACACCGGCGACCTCGGCAACTTCTGGGTCGACCTCGTGCGCGGTAGCTTGCGCATCCTGCTGCCGATTTCGATCGTCGGCGCGCTGATCCTGATCGGCGGCGGGGCCATCCAGAACTTCGATCTGCACAGCCAGACCATCAATACCCTGGTCGGCGGCAGCCAGACGATCCCCGGCGGCCCGGTGGCCAGCCAGGAGGTCATCAAGGAACTCGGCACCAACGGCGGCGGCTTCTTCAACGCCAACTCGGCGCACCCGTTCGAGAACCCCACCACGTGGACCAACTGGGTGGAGATCTTCCTGATCCTGATGATCCCGTTCTCGTTGCCGCGCACCTTCGGCCGCATGGTGGGCAGCCCCAAGCAGGGCTACGCCATTGTGGCGGCGATGGGGGTGATCGCGACGATCAGCGTCAGCCTGATGATGCTGTTCCAGCTGCAGGCCCACGGCACCGTCCCCACCGCTGCGGGCGCCGCGATGGAAGGTGTCGAACAGCGATTCGGTATCGCCAACTCCGCGGTGTTCGCGGACGCGACGACGCTGACGTCGACCGGTGCGGTGGACTCGTTCCACGATTCGTACACCAGCCTCGGCGGCATGATCACGATGTTCAACATGCAGCTCGGCGAGGTGGCTCCCGGCGGCGTCGGCTCCGGTCTGTACGGCATGTTGGTTCTCGCGATACTGACGGTGTTCGTCGCGGGCCTGATGGTCGGCCGCACCCCGGAATACCTGGGCAAGAAGATCACCCCCAGGGAGATCAAGCTCGCCGCAACGTATTTCCTGATCACACCGTTGCTCGTGTTGACCGGCACGGCGGTGGCCATGGCGATGCCGGGCCAACGCGCCGGCATGCTGAACACCGGACCGCACGGCCTGTCGGAAGTGCTGTACGCCTTCACGTCGGCCTCCAACAACAACGGTTCCGCGTTCGCCGGCATCAGCGTCAACACCGAGTGGTACAACACCGCTCTCGGCCTCGCCATGGTGTTCGGCCGGTTCCTGCCGATCATCTTCGTGCTCGCGCTCGCCGGATCGCTGGCCCGCCAGGGCAAGACACCCGAATCTGTCGGCACCCTGCCCACCCATCGACCCCAGTTCGTCGGCATGGTCGCCGGCGTCACCCTGATCCTGGTCGCCCTCACCTTCTTGCCCATGCTTGCGCTCGGGCCCCTTGCTGAAGGAATCCACTGAAATGCCAAGCGTTAACCCCTCCCCCGTCGCCGAGAGTCACGCCAGAGTGGCACCCGAGCCCGCGCGCCACTCCAGCGTGACAAAGAAGACGCGAATCAAGGGCGGCTTGCTGGACCCGAAGATGCTGTGGAAATCCACGCCCGACGCGCTGCGCAAGCTCGACCCGCGCACGCTGTGGCGCAACCCGGTGATGTTCATCGTCGAGATCGGCGCTGTCTGGAGCACGATCCTGGCCGTGCTCAACCCGTCCTGGTTCGCCGGGTTGATCGTGGTCTGGCTGTGGCTCACGGTGATCTTCGCCAACCTGGCCGAGGCCGTCGCCGAAGGACGCGGCAAGGCCCAGGCCGAGTCGCTGCGCAAGACCAAGACGTCGACCATGGCCCGTCGGCTCACCGGCTGGTCACCGGGCACTCCAGGTCACGAAGAAGAGGTCGCCGCTCCGCTGCTGCAGCAAGGTGACGTCGTCGTGGTCGAAGCTGGGCAGGTGATCCCCGGCGACGGCGATGTCGTGGAAGGCATTGCCTCAGTCGATGAATCGGCGATCACCGGTGAATCCGCACCCGTCATCCGCGAGTCCGGCGGTGACCGCAGCGCCGTCACCGGCGGCACCACGGTGCTGTCCGACCGCATCGTCGTCCAGATCACCCAGAAGCCCGGCGAGAGCTTCATCGACCGGATGATCAACCTCGTCGAGGGCGCCAACCGGCAGAAGACCCCGAACGAGATCGCGCTCAACATCCTGCTGGCCTCGCTGACGATCATCTTCGTCTTCGCCGTCGCCACCCTGCAGCCACTGGCCATCTTCTCCAAGGCCAACAACCCGGGTGTCGCAGACACCCTGGCGCTCAACGGGAGTGGCATCTCGGGCATCGTCATGGTGTCGCTGCTGGTGTGCCTGATCCCCACCACAATCGGCGCGCTGCTCTCGGCGATCGGCATCGCCGGCATGGATCGACTCGTGCAGCGCAACGTGCTGGCCATGTCCGGCCGCGCCGTCGAGGCCGCCGGCGACGTCAACACCCTGCTGCTCGACAAGACCGGCACCATCACCCTCGGCAACCGGCAGGCCGCCGCGTTCGTGCCACTGTCCGGCGTCACACCCGAGCAACTCGCCGACGCGGCACAGCTGTCCAGCCTCGCCGACGAAACCCCCGAAGGGCGTTCGATCGTGGTGTTCGCCAAGCAGGAATTCGGGTTACGTGGCCGCACTCCTGGCGAGCTCGACACGGCGCACTGGGTCGAATTCAGTGCCAACACCCGGATGTCGGGCGTCGACCTGTCCGGTGACCATCGCCTGCGCAAGGGCGCCACCGGTGCGGTCGCCGAATGGATTCGCTCCGAAGGCGGCAAGGTTCCGACCCAGCTCGGCGACATCGTCGACGGGATCTCCGCCGCCGGTGGCACCCCGCTGGCCGTCGGTCACGTGGTCGACGGAAAAGCCCAAGTGCTGGGCGTCATCCACCTCAAGGACGTCGTCAAGCAGGGCATGCGGGAGCGCTTCGACGAGATGCGCCGCATGGGCATCCGCACCGTGATGATCACCGGAGACAATCCGTTGACGGCCAAGGCCATTGCCGACGAGGCCGGTGTCGACGACTTCCTCGCCGAAGCCACGCCCGAGGACAAGATGGCGCTGATCAAGAAGGAGCAGGCCGGCGGCAAGCTCGTCGCGATGACCGGCGACGGCACCAACGACGCCCCCGCCCTGGCCCAGGCCGACGTCGGCGTCGCGATGAACAGCGGGACCTCGGCGGCCAAAGAGGCCGGCAACATGGTGGATCTCGACTCCGACCCGACCAAGCTCATCGAGATCGTCGAGATCGGTAAGCAGTTGCTGATCACACGCGGGGCACTGACCACATTCTCGATCGCCAACGACATCGCGAAGTACTTCGCGATCATCCCGGCGTTGTTCGTGGCACTGTTCCCCGGCCTGGATCTGCTCAACATCATGCGGCTGCACAGCCCGCAGTCGGCGATCCTGTCGGCGGTGATCTTCAACGCGATCATCATCGTGGCGCTGATCCCGCTGGCGCTCAAGGGTGTCCGCTACACCCCGAGCAGTGCGTCCAAGCTGTTGAGCCGCAATCTGTATGTGTACGGCCTCGGCGGCATCATCGCGCCGTTCATCGGCATCAAGCTGATCGACCTCGTCGTCCAACTCTTCCCGGGAATGTGACATGAAAATCTCCAACCTGGTTCGTCAACATGCCGCGGCCCTGCGGGCGCTGCTGGTACTCACCGTGATCCTGGGGATCGGCTACCCGGTCTTCATCTGGCTGGTCGCCCAGATCCCCGGTCTCCGTGACAAAGCCGACGGGTCGCTGATCGAGGCGAATGGAAAACCGATGGGCAGCAGCCTGATCGGTCAGTCCTTCACCGACACCGACGGCAATGCGCTGCCCCGGTACTTCCAGAGCCGGCCCTCGATGGCCGGCGACGGGTACGACCCGATGGCCACCAGCGCGAGCAACCTCGGCCCGGAAAGCATTGTCGATCAACCCGACAAGCCCAGCCTGCTTACCCAGGTGTGCACGCGCAGCGCAGCCATCGGCAAGCTCGACGGCGTCGACGGCTCCCGCCCGTTCTGCACCGGAGACGGTGTCGGCGCGGTGTTGTCGGTGATCGGACCGCGGGATCTACGCGGAAACGTCGTTCACCCCACCCAGGTGGTCAGCGTCAACGAGCCCTGCGATACGACGAAGACCCCTTTCCTCAACACGTATGAGGGTGTCCGGGTGGAATGCGCGAAGCCGGGCCAGGACTACAGCGCCGGCCTGATCGTGCCGATCCGCGGCAGCGCGCCCGCCGACCCCGCGGTGCCGGCCGACGCCGTCACCGCCAGCGGCAGCGGTCTGGACCCGAACATCTCGGTGGCCTACGCCGATCTGCAGGTGAACCGGGTGGCCAAGGCCCGCGGTCTCAACCCCGATCTGGTGCGGGCGATGGTGACCCAGCACACCGACGGGCGCACCCTGGGCTTCTTCGGCGAACCGCGGGTCAACGTGCTCGAACTCAACATCGCCCTCGACGCGCTGTAGGCACGAGGATGATGGTCTTGTGAGTACGTCGGCGTCCAGCCCCACCAAACGCGGTGAGCTGCGCATATATCTGGGTGCGGCGCCCGGCGTGGGGAAGACTTACGCGATGCTCGGCGAGGCGCACCGCCGCCTCGAACGCGGCACCGACGTCGTCGCCGCGGTGGTCGAGACCCACGGGCGCAAGAAAACCGCCGATCTGCTCGACGGCATCGAGACCATCCCGCCGCGCTACGTCGAGTACCGGGGAGGCAACTTCCCCGAACTCGACGTGGCCGCGGTGCTGGCCCGTCACCCACAGGTGGTGCTGGTCGACGAGCTCGCCCACACCAACACCCCGGGCAGCAAGAACCCCAAACGCTGGCAGGACGTCGAGGAATTGCTGGCGGCCGGGATCACCGTGATCTCGACGGTCAACGTGCAGCACCTGGAAAGCCTCAACGACGTGGTCACCCAGATCACCGGAATCGAGCAGCAGGAGAAGGTTCCCGACGAAATCGTCCGAGCGGCCGACCAGATCGAGCTGGTCGACATCACCCCGGAGGCGCTGCGGCGCAGGTTGTCCCACGGCAACGTGTACGCGCCCGAACGTGTCGATGCCGCCCTGTCCAACTACTTCCGGCGCGGAAATCTCACCGCGCTGCGGGAATTGGCCTTGCTGTGGCTGGCGGATCAGGTCGACGCCGCGCTGGCCAAGTACCGCGCCGACAACAAGATCACCGACACGTGGGAGGCCCGCGAACGTGTCGTGGTCGCCGTCACCGGCGGTACGGAATCAGAAACCCTGGTGCGCAGGGCCTCGCGCATCGCCTCGAAGTCCAGCGCCGAGCTGATGGTGGTCCACGTCGTTCGCGGAGACGGGCTTTCGGGTGTCTCGGCGCCGCAGATGGGAAAGGTCCGAGAGCTGGCCGCCAGCCTGGGCGCCACCGTGCACACCGTCGTCGGCGACGACGTGCCCGCGGCACTGCTGGATTTCGCCCGCGAACGCAACGCCACCCAGTTGGTGCTCGGCACCTCGCGGCGGTCCCGATGGGCCCGGATTTTCGAGGAGGGCATTGGGCCTGCCGTGGTACAGCAGTCGGGCAAGATCGATGTCCACATGGTGACCCACGACCAGGCCCGTCGCGGGTTCGGCTGGGCGACCGCCACGCCCCGGCAACGCCACGCCGCATCCTGGCTTGCGGCCCTGGTGGTTCCGTCCGCGATCTGCCTGCTGATCGTCGGGGCACTGGATCCGATTCTCGGGGTGAGCGGCGAGAGCGCCTTGTTCTTCATTGGCGTCCTGGTCGTCGCGCTGTTGGGCGGCGTAGCCCCCGCAGCACTGTCGGCCCTGCTGTCCGGTCTGCTGCTGAACTACTTCCTTGTCGCGCCGCGGCACACGTTCACGATCTCCGAACCCGACAGCGCGGTCACCGTGGTGGTGCTGCTGCTGGTCGCTGTAGCGGTGGCGGCGCTCGTCGACGGGGCGGCGAGCCGGGCCCGTGAAGCCAGGAAGGCCTCGCAGGAGGCCGAACTGCTGACCCTGTTCGCCGGGTCGGTGCTGCGCGGGGCCGACCTCACCACCCTGCTGGAACGCCTGCGCGAGACGTACACCCAACGTGCGGTGAGCCTGCTGCGCGAACAGAACGGAACCGCCGAGATTGTCGCGTGCGTCGGCACCAAGCCGTGTGCCGAGGTGGACACCGCCGACACCGCGATCGAAGTCGGAGACGACGAGTTCTGGCTGCTGATGGCCGGACGGAAACTGGCAGCGCGGGATCGCCGCGTGCTCAGTGCCGTCGCGAAACAGGCTGCCGGACTGGTCAAGCAACGCGAGCTCACCGAGGAGGCCGGCAAGGCCGCGGCCATCGCGCAGGCCGACGAACTGCGCCGGTCGCTGCTCTCCGCGGTCAGCCACGACCTGCGCACCCCACTGGCCGCGGCCAAGGCGGCGGCGTCGAGCCTGCGCAGCGAGGACATCGACTTCTCCGCCGAGGACACCGCGGAGCTGCTGGCCACCATCGAGGAATCCGTCGACGCGCTCACCGCGCTCGTGGGCAACCTGCTGGACTCCTCCCGGCTGTCGGCCGGGGTGGTCCGCCCCGAGCTGCGCCGGGTGTATCTCGAGGAGAACGTGCAACGCGCGCTGCTCGGAATCAGCAAGGGCGCCACCGGATTCACCCGCGAGGGTCTGGACCGGGTGAAGGTCGAGGTCGGCGATGCCGTCGCGATGGCCGACGCCGGGCTGCTGGAGCGGGTGCTGGCCAACTTGATCGACAACGCCCTGCGGTATGCGCCCGACGGCCCCATCCGGGTCAGCGCCGGGCAAGTGGCCGACCGGGTACTGATCGCGGTGATCGACGAAGGGCCCGGAATGCCGCGCGGCGCCGAGGAGCAACTCTTCGCGCCGTTCCAACGACTCGGCGACCACAACACCACCATCGGCGTCGGACTGGGGTTGTCCGTCGCGCGCGGCTTCGTCGAAGCCATGGGCGGCACCATCTCGGCGACCGACACCCCCGGCGGCGGCCTGACCGTCGAAATCGACCTTGCCGCACCGCCAAAGGACGAATCTGCATGACATCCACCACCGCCCCCAAGACCCGCGTCCTTGTGATCGACGACGAACCTCAGATCCTGCGCGCGCTACGGATCAACCTGTCGGTGCGCGGCTATGAGGTCGACACCGCCACCGACGGTGGACAGGGACTGCGCGCCGCCGCCGACCACCGGCCCGACGTGATCGTGCTCGACCTCGGTCTGCCCGATATGTCGGGCATCGACGTCCTGGCCGGCCTGCGCGGATGGCTCTCGGCACCGGTGATCGTGCTCTCGGCCCGCACCGACTCGTCCGACAAGGTCGAGGCGCTCGACGCCGGCGCCGACGACTACGTCACCAAACCCTTCGGCATGGACGAGTTCCTGGCCCGACTCCGAGCGGCCGTACGCCGCGGGGCGGCGGCTTCCGAGACCGATGAACCTGTCATCGAAACCTCGTCGTTCACCGTCGATCTCGCGGCCAAGAAGGTGACGAAGAACAACCGCGAGGTACACCTCACCCCCACCGAGTGGGGCATGCTGGAGATGCTGGTGCGCAACCGCGGCAAGTTGGTGGGCCGCGAAGAACTGCTGCGTGAGGTGTGGGGGCCGGCCTACGCCAAGGAGACCCACTATCTGCGGGTGTACCTGGCGCAACTGCGCCGCAAGCTCGAAGACGATCCGTCTCATCCGGTGCACCTGCTGACCGAGGCGGGGATGGGTTACCGCTTCCAAGCGTAGCCGCTCATGGCGGCAGCGTCACCGCAATCCTGACCGGCCCGTCGGCATCCGCGTGAGTATCGGGCTACCCGACTGTTGGCCTCCTCGCGGTGCGCGGCAGGAAGGCGCGGCTCATTTCGGCTCGACGCGACGCTCGGCCAACGCCGCCAATCGCTCGGTGCATTCGCGATTCCGGGGGTAGGCGGCCAGCAGGGCCAGCCGCTGCGGAATCAGGTTCAACGGTCCACCGACCGGGACCTCGGCCATCTCGATACGCGACCCGGTGTCGGTATCGGTGAGCCGCAATACGATCCGAGCCTTTCCGAACGGCCTGGTCTTGGCGAGCAGGACCAGCTCGCGGGTCGGCGCACAGGATTCGACCTCCGTCTCGTCGTTGACCACCACCGGCCAGATGCCGATGGTGTGGTGAATGCGGCTGCCGGGTGCCGGCCAGGAGGAGTCGACAGCGCGCATGCGCGTGTTCCCGACCACCCACTGTGAATAGGTCCAGCCGTCGGCGATGACATCCCATACCTGTAGTCGAGTGGCCGTCGTGTCACGTTTGACGACGAGGTGGCTGTCCAGAGCGACCGGGGAAGATTCCACGACGCACGATCCTTTCGGTGTCAGTGCCGTCCGTCGCTCCGGCGATCACCCGGTGCGGCACGGCTTCGACGCTGGGCTACCCGGCAGCGCCAGAGTCAAACGTGCCTGCCGGTCGCAGACAAAATGGCACCGCTTGTCGCTCATTCGCAGGGTTGCATGCCCGTTGCAAGTGACGCAGATTACGGTTTGCGGTATGTCCGGTACTCGCACACGTTTCCGCAGCCTTTTCGAGGCCAGCCTCAACGACCCGGCCACGTTCTGGGCCGACGCTGCCAAGGCGGTGACCTGGACTTCCGAGCCGCAGCGCGTACTCGACGACACCAACCCGCCGTTCTACCGCTGGTTCCCCGACGCCGAGCTCAACACCTGCGCCAACGCCCTGGACCGCCACGTCGCCGAGCGCGGCGATCAGGCCGCGCTGATCTACGACTCCCCTGTCACCGGCACCAAGGCCACCTACACCTACCGCGAGTTGCGCGACGCCACCGCCCGGTTCGCCGGGGCCCTGCGTGGGCTGGGCGTGAACAAGGGCGACCTCGTGGTGATCTACATGCCGATGGTCCCCGAGGCCGTCATCGCGATGCTGGCCTGTGCCCGCCTCGGCGCGGTGCACTCGGTGGTGTTCGGCGGGTTTGCCGCCCACGAGCTGGCCACCCGCATCGACGACGCCCGCCCCGTGGTCGTGGTGAGCGCATCCTGCGGCATCGAGCCGACCCGCATCATCGAGTACAAGCCGATGCTGGATGCGGCGCTCGACATCGCCGAGCACAAGCCCAGGGCCTGCGTCATCCTGCAGCGCGAGCAGAGTCCCTGCGAATTGGTCGACGGACGTGATCACGACTGGCAGCAGCTGGTCGCCGACGCCGCACCGGTCGATCCGGTGCCGGTCGCCGCCACCGATCCGCTGTACGTGCTCTACACATCGGGCACCACCGGCAAACCCAAGGGCATCGTCCGTGACAACGGCGGCCATGCGGTGGCCCTGCTGTGGAGCATGCGCAACATCTACGACGTGGCACCCGGCGACGTCTTCTGGGCGGCCTCCGACGTCGGCTGGGTGGTCGGGCACTCCTATATCGTGTATGCCCCACTGCTCCTGGGCGCGACAACCGTTCTCTACGAAGGCAAACCGATCGGCACTCCCGATGCCGGCGCGTTCTGGCGGGTGGCCGCCGAGTACGGCGTCAAGGCGCTCTTCACCGCCCCGACGGCGATCCGCGCGATCAAGAAGGAAGACCCCGACGCCACGCGACTGGCCGATTACGACCTGTCCGGACTCAAGTATCTGTTCCAGGCCGGCGAGCGCCTCGACCCCGACACCTACCACTGGGCCGCCGACAAACTCGGCATCCCGGTGGTCGACCACTGGTGGCAGACCGAGACCGGATGGGCCATCGCCGCAGACCCGATGGGCGTCGAGCCCCTGCCGATCAAGGCAGGTTCGGCCACGGTGCCGATGCCCGGCTACGACGTGCAGATCCTGCGCTCGGACGGCACCCGGTGCGAGGCCGGCGAGGAAGGCGCGATCTGCGTCAAGCTGCCGCTCCCGCCCGGCACGTTGCCCACACTGTGGGGCGACGACCACCGCTACGTCGCGTCATATCTGTCGGCGTTCACCGGGTACTACCTCACCGGAGACGGTGGCTACATCGACTCCGACGGCTACCTGTTCGTGATGGGCCGCACCGACGACGTGATCAACGTTGCCGGGCACCGGCTGTCCACCGGCTCGATCGAGGCCGTGCTCGCCGACCATCCGTCGGTGGCCGAATGCGCGGTCATCGGCGTCGCCGACGAGCTCAAGGGTCAGGTGCCGCGCGGGTTCGTGGTGCTCAAGACCGGGGCCTCGACCGACGGGATCACCCAGGAACTCGTCGACCGGGTGCGGGACAACATCGGCGCCGTGGCGGTTTTCAAGAAGGTCGACGTGGTGGCCGCATTGCCCAAGACCCGCTCGGGCAAGATCCTGCGCAAGACCATGCGCGGTATCGCTGACGGGCTCGACGAGCCGGTGCCCTCCACCATCGAGGATCCCGCGGTGCTCGACGCGCTCAAGGACGTACTGCGGCCCTAGTTTCTTCCGCGAGCAGACGTTGCGGTACCCGGAAATGGGGTTACCCGGGTACTTTCACGTCTGCTCGTGCTAGGGAAGTCGGGGCCACGCACGGCTGCTCAACAGTCGCAGCCCGTTGAGGGCGACGAGCATGGTCGATCCCTCATGACCGGCCACCCCGAGTGGTAACGGCAAGTGCCCGAACAGGTCCCAGGTCACCAGGACGGTGATGACGGTGGCGGCGATCACCAGGTTGGCGATCACCAGGCGCCTGGCCCGCCGCGACAACGCGACCACCGCGCCGATCGTCGAGAGGTCGTCACCGACGGTGACGACGTCCGCCGTGTCGACGGTGAGGTCGGCACCGCTACGCCCCATCGCCATCGAGGAATGCGCGGACGCCATGGCCGGTGCGTCGTTGATCCCGTCGCCCACCATCAGCACGCGCCGCCCACCCGATTCCAACTCCCGGACCGCGGCGGCCTTGTCGTCGGGCAGCAGTCCGCCCCGCACATCCTCGATGCCCAGCTGCTCGGCCAGCCGCGACGCCGCCGCCTGGTTGTCACCGGTGAGCAGAACCGGCCGACATCCGTTGAGCACGTGCAGCTTCCGGACGGCATCTGCGGCACCCGGGCGCACGCGATCCTGCAGACCCACCACTCCGATCGCCTGACCGTCGACGGTGACGACGACAGCAGTCGCCCCGGTGGCCTCCGTCTCGGCCACGTCCGGGACCGCCGGGCCTCGATACGTCGCCGGACTCAGGACCTCGACGGTGCGTCCATCGACGCGCGCCCGGACACCGCGGCCCGCATGCGCGGTGAACTCTGTGGCCTCCGGAATCCGGATGCCTCGCGCCGCGGCCTCCGCGACGACGGCACGCCCGATGGGATGCTCGCTGAATTGCTCTGCGGCAGCGGCAGTTGCGAGGACCTTGCTGCTGTCGCCACCGGTCAGCCCCGCAATCTGCACGACGCGCGGGGCTCCCGTGGTCAAGGTCCCGGTCTTGTCGAGCACGACGACGTCGGTATCGGCCAGACGCTCCATGGCGACCGCGGACTTCACCAGCACTCCGTGTCTGCTGGCATTGGCGATCGAGCACAACAGCGGCGGCATGGTCGCGAGCACCACCGCACACGGCGAGGCCACGATCATGAACGTCATGGCGCGCAACAGGGTTGAGCGCAGATCGGCACCCAGCAACAACGGCACCGCGAACAGCGCCAGGGTGGCAGCCACCACCAGCACCGAATAGCGTTGTTCGATCTTCTCGATGAACAGCTGTGTGGTGGCCTTGGTTGCCGACGCCTCGGCGACCGCCGCGACGATGCGCGCCATCACCGTGCTCGACGGGTCGCGCGTGACGACGACCTGCAGGGCCCCAGTGGTGTTGAGTGTTCCGGCGAAGACGTCGTCGCCCACCTGTTTGGTGACCGGCAATGGTTCACCGGTGATCGAGGACTGGTCGACGTCCGAGGATCCACCGAACACGGTGCCGTCAGCCGAGATTCGTTCCCCGGGCCGGATGAGGATCTGGTCACCGAGGCGCAGAGAGTTTGCGGCGACGACGCGGTGGGCGCCGTCCTGGTCGAGGACGGTCGCGTCGGCCGGCGCCAGATCGAGCAGACCACGCACCGAACGTTCGGTGCGTGCGGTGGCCACGTCCTCCAACGCGCCGGACGTCGCGAAGATGACGATCAACAGCGCGCCGTCGAAAACCTGCCCGATGGCTGCCGCACCGATCGCCGCGAGGATCATCAGCAGGTCGACATCGAGGGTGCGGGCGCGCAACGCCCGCACACCGGACACCGCCGACTGCCAACCGCCGGCGAGATAACACGCCAGATACAGGGTCCACCACAGCGGTTGCGGAGCATCGGCCAACTGCGCGAACACGCCGCACAGCATCAGCACGAGGGCTGCGCCCGCCCAGCGCACCGATTCCAGGGACCAGATCCATGCGCCGACACCGCGCGAACCTGCGGGCCCGGCGTCGGCGCGAGACAGCGACGACCGATCGGTCGACAGAGCGGTCATCGACTACACCTCTCGTTCGTTCTCGACCCCTACACCGCATACATTTATACATGTAAAGATTGAAATGTATCAACCATGTTTGTCTCGCATGCTTGAATGAGTGCCATGGGCCACGGAGTTGAGGGGCACGCGACGCCGGCAGCGTCCCTCGACGCCGCCTCCGCGACCAAAGTCGCCGAGACGCTGCAGGCCCTGGCCTCCCCCAACCGATTGCTGATCCTGACCAGGCTCCGGGAGTCGCCGTGCTCGGTCACTGAACTGTCCGCAGCGGTCGGCATGGAGCAACCCGCGGTTTCCAATCAACTCCGGTTATTGCGGGCACTGGGCCTCGTCACCGGCGACAGGTCCGGTCGCAATATCGTGTACCGGCTCTACGACAACCACGTCGCCCTACTGCTCGACGAGGCCATCTACCACATCGAGCACCTTCGGCTCGGCGCCCGCGACACCTCCGCCTGAGCCCCTAAAACCGCCTCGGCCAAAGAGTTTCACGCACTGTTCACCGGCGTGTCCGCAGCCGGAACAACCGTCGCGCACGAAACGCGCGCCATTCAGGGAATCCTTTATTTTCACCGTGGGGCGAACTATTGTGAAATCGTTATATGTTGATGTCCGCCCATACTCGGGAGTTTGCTGTCGGCTCACCGGCAGCACCCGAACAGTGAGGAGTTGAACGACGATGCGCATGGCAACCAAGGGATCCTGCACCTGTCGCTGTAATGCCTGCGACGGTGGCCACCACTGCGGAAACCCCCCGAACTGCAACGCACGGCGCTGACGCCGTCGGTGGCCTGTCGTCCGGGCAACCGGCGACAGGCCACCACCCGTAGCCCCTACGCCGCCTGATCATCGGGCCATAACCTCATCGATCGCACCGATCGGTCGTGCGATTTTGCGCTTCGCCACGTTTCTCACCACTCCCACTTCCCCGGTTCTGAGCCGCCGCTGTCTTATGCTGCGGCTGTGCTCACTGCGCTGACCTGGGGCCTGGTCGCCGCATCCTCATTGCTCATCGGCGCGGTCGCCGGTGTCCTCCGCGACTGGAATCGACGTCTCGTCGGCCTCGTGCTCGGTTTCGGCGCCGGCGCACTCATCTCCAGCATCTCCTTCGAGCTCGCCGAGGAAGGCTTCCGAGCCAGCGGCGGCTGGGCCGTGGCGCTCGGACTGGCCATCGGAGCCGTGGTGTTCTATCTCGCGGACAAGGCAGTAGATCGGATGGGCCGCAACGGAACCCAGACCGCCGGAATGCCCCTGCTGCTCGGCGCCCTGCTCGACGGCATTCCCGAACAGGCCGCACTCGGCATCGGTATCGCCACCGGAGCCGGCGTCAGCCTGGCGCTGGTGGTCTCCATCTTCGTGTCGAACCTGCCCGAATCCATCGGGTCCGCCAGCGACATGCGGTCCGCCGGAGAACCGGCCCGCCGGATTGTGGGCGGATGGGCCGCGATCGCCGCACTGTGCGCGCTGGCCACCGTCGGCGGCTACCAGCTGCAGGATGTCGCCGGCGCCCAATTACAGGGCGGGATCAACGGATTCGCCGCCGGTGCACTGCTGGTCATGCTGGTGGGCTCGATGATCCCGGAGGCCACCGAGAAAGCCGGCGAAAACGCCGGACTGGCGGCCGTGCTGGGATTCGCCGTCGCCGCCGGACTGTCACTGGCCGGGTGAAGCGGTCACGAGTTAGGTTCGGCAGGTGACTGCGCAGTGGCACCTCGGGCCCGTCACCGTCGGGGTGCACAACCTGTTCGTCGCCCTCGGGGTGTTCGCCGCCCTGCTCGTGTTCGTCACGGAGGCCCGCCGGCGCGGCGCGGTCAACGAACAGTCCGTGGTCGCCGCGGCCGGTGCGCTGATCGGTGGCGCGATCGGGATGAGGTTGACCGGGTGGATACGTCACCTGGACTTCAGCGCCAATCCGACGCTGGCGCAGGCCTGGCAGTTCGGCTCCCGCAGCATCCTCGGCGGTCTGCTCGGGGCCTACCTCGGCGTGCTGATCGCCAAGCGGCTCGGCGGTTACCGCGGGAAGACGGGCGACCTGTTCGCGCCCGCGGTCGCTCTCGGCATGGCGATCGGCCGCATCGGCTGCCACCTCACCGAAGCACCCGGACGGCCCACCACACTGCCGTGGGGGATCCATGCCCCGGCCGACACCCCCGAATGTCCCGGATGTCTGGCCGGCCTGGCGATGCATCCGTCTTTTCTGTACGAGATCGCCTTCCAGCTCACCGCATTCGCCGTGTTGCTGTGGCTGCGTCCCCGGATCGGCAAGCCCGGTGAGCTGTTCGTGCTCTACGTCGCGGCCTACGCGGTGTTCCGCTTCCTCGTCGAGTTCGTCCGGGCCAACGAGACGGTCTGGCTGGATCTGACCCGCCCGCAATGGTTCCTGCTGCCATCACTGCTGATCCTGGGATTTCGCCTGTGGTACGGCTACCTCCGCGGGTACTATCGCAACCCAGCCCGAACTGAGGAGGTGCCCGCATGACGACACCGCCCGACCCTCCCGATGACACACCTCCCGACGGCTTTGTCCCACCGCCTTCCGGACCGCCTGCCTTCGGCCCCCAAAGCTTTGAACCACAAGGAATCCCACCGGCTTATCACGGTGAGCCCCCGGCCTATCACGGTGAGCCCGCTCCGCCGCCACCTCCGCCTCCGGGCTATCCCGGATACCCGTACCCGTCCGCCTATTCGTACGGCCCGCCGCAGCAACCCCGGCAGCGCATCTCCGTCCTCATGGTGATCCTCGGGCCGTTTCTCTATGCCGCGCTCAACCTGGTGATCGGATTCGTCGCCTTCTTGGGCGCCGGCGCGACCGACAGCGCCGGCGGCAGCGCCAACCTGGTCTTCGGCGGGGCCGCAGTGTTCTTGGCCGCCGTCGCCTTCGGCGGCGGGTTCCTGATGTTGTTGTCGAAGAATCCGACGGCAAGGGGCCTCGGCATCGGACTGATGGTGGGCTGGGCCCTGATGTCGCTTTTCACCGCAGGCTTCTGCACCGGCGTCAACCCGGAGCTGTACGCCCGGTGAGCACCGGGATGGGTTTGCGCGGCGACCGCCTGCACCGCTACGTCACCGCGTTCTGCCCGCACTGCCACAGCGAGGCACCCGAGCGCCCGCTGGCCGACGTCGTGCGCCTGGCCGGCATCCTGGTCGAGCGCGAGGGGCACATCTGGCTCGAACGTGGCTGCCGCACACACGGGTTGGTACGCACCCTGTACGACGAGGATCCCGAGATCCTGTCCTACCTGGAGGAGTGGACCGCCCCGACCAAGGCCCACATCCCCGACGTCGCCGGAAACTTCGACCCGATCCCGTCGGCCTACCTGCGTGGCCTGCCCGAGATGCAGACCCAGCACACCTGCATCCTCCTGCAGGACATCGCGGAGACCTGCAACCTGCGCTGCCCCACCTGTTTCACCGACAGTTCGCCCGATCTGCGGCATGTGGTGCCCACCGCCGACGTGCTCGCCAACGTCGATCAGCGGCTGGCCCGCGAGAACGGCCGCATCGACGTCCTGATGCTCAGCGGCGGCGAACCCACTCTGCACCCGAACCTCGCCGAACTGCTCGATGCGCTCGTGGCCCGGCCGATCACCCGAATCCTGATCAACAGCAACGGGGTACGCATCGCCAACGACGACGCGTTGCTGGATCTGCTCACCGCGCACCGCGAACGCGTCGAGGTGTACCTGCAGTACGACGGTTTGTCCGAGCAAGCCCACCGCCACCACCGCGGTGGCGACCTCCGTCGAATCAAAAGTCAAGCCCTACAACGACTCTCCGAGCGAGAGATCTTCACCACCCTGGTGATGACGACGGCACTGGACGTCAACGACAACGAGATCGGCGACATGGTCCGGCTGGCCCTGGACACCCCGTACGTCGGTGGGCTCACCATTCAGCCACAGTTCGGTTCCGGCCGTTCCGGGGCGATCGACCCCATGAACCGGCTGACCCACACCGGGGTGCTCAAGCGGCTGGGACCCCAGACCGGCGGCGCCGTCACCTGGCGCGACCTGACCGCACTGCCCTGCTCGCACCCGCACTGCTGCTCGGTCGGCTATCTGGTCCGTGACGACAACGACCGGTGGCGCTCGCTGGTATCGCTGATCGGCACCGAGAGCCTCAAGGACAAGCTGGGTTTGGTGTCCAATCGGATCGCCGACGCCGAACTCCCGCGCGAGCTGCGCATGGCAGTTCAGGAGTCACTGTTCGGGCTGCTCTCGGAACAGTCGTCCCTGTCGCACCCTCAGATCGGCGACGTCTGGCGCGCCATCTGCGAGGGCTGCGACCTGGGGATGGGGACACTGCTGACATTGGCGTCCTCGGCACTGCCCGGCCGCCGCCGCAAGATCCGCAAGCTGCTGGGCGAGCGCGTGGTGCGCCTGACCGTGAAACCGTTCATGGACATGTCCACGATGATCGAAGATCGGCTGACCCAGTGCTGTGTCCACGTCGGCACCCGCTCCGGCCAGTCGGACACTGCGCAACACCAGTGCGCGCCGTTCTGCGCCGTGCAAGCGTGGCCTGCGCTGGGACGTCAACGGCTGTCCCTGTCAGTAGGCCAGGCATTACCGCTCATCGAGATTCGATGAGCGGGCAAACTGGCTGGTCATCGTCGCATTCTGGCCCGACCAGCAGCGTTCGGGACCAGGTGGACAACGCTTTCTGCCAGGCACCAATGGCAGAAACTGTGAACTACTGTTCCTAACCGTCCTCTTAAGCTGATAACTTCGCATGAAGTGGGTGTCCCACTGCCGGGGGGCCTGCCACCTTTCTTTGGACCAGTCAGGAGTGAACGCCTTGAAGAAGACGAACATCAGTACGGCCTTTGCCGGAGCGGCCATCGCCGCCGCGGCGATCGTCGCCAGCGCCCCGATGGCGCTCGCCGACGCCGAGGACAGTGCTGTCACCACCGCTGCGCTCGGCGGCCAGGGCAAACTGGACGGCGGTACCCAGGTCTGGACGGTGACCGACCTGAAGCCCAGCACTGACACCATCAACTACACCCCGCGCGGCACCCTGTGGGAGGTCACCGCGACCAACGAGGCCCTCCAGGGCTCGGTGACGCCGATCGTCTCCAACTTCAACGTTCGCGCCGCCGACGGCCAGAACTACCGCGCGCTGTTCCAGGTGCCCAGCACCCAGGGCGTCAACCCGGCCACCCTCGCCCAGGGCCAGAAGACCAGCGGCAAGATCTACTTCGACGTCACCGGCGACCAGCCGACGTCCGTCGTCTACAACGCCGGTGGCCATGACGTGCTGGCGTGGGACAAGACCGCTACGCCCGCCGCAGCCCCGGCCGCCGGCGCTCCGAAGCGCCAGGCTCCGGCCGCCGCCCCTGCACCTGCCGCAGCTCCGGCCGCCGGTGCTCCGAATGCTGCTCCGGCCGCCGCCTCCCCGGCTCCCGCGCCCGCCGCCGTTCCGGCTACGCCGGCCGGCACCGGTGCAGGGAACGCCGCTACCGCGCTCTCGCCGGCCGCCACCCCGGGCGCTCCGGGTGCACCGGCCGCAACCCCCGCCGCTCCGGGCGCTCCGGCCGCAACCCCGGCCGGCACCGAAGCAGTTCCGGCCGCTCCGGCCCCGGGCACCGAGTCGACCCCGGTCGCTCACGGCACCCCGGTCTCCGAGGGTGCACCGGCCGCCACCGGCGCGGGTAACGCCGCCACCGCGATCTCGCCGGCAGAAGGTGTGCCCGCCGAGGGTGTGCCCGCCGCTGCTCCTGGTGCTCCTGCTCCGGCAGCTCCGGCACCGGGTGCTCCGGCAGCTCCGGCACCGGGTGCTCCGGCTGCTCCCGCCACCGAGCCCGCACTGGTTCCGGCCGGCACCCAGCCGGTCATCACGCCCGCCCCGGCCCCCGCGGTCGCCCCGGCGAGCAACCACGGGACTGCGTCCTGATCTAGGTAGTCAAGGCGACGGCCGAACGCGGGCAACCGCGTTCGGCCGTTGTTTTATGTGTGGGGTGTTGCATTGATCCCTTGAAACCACCCGTGGGATCACAACCCAGGTGTAGAAATCTGCGCGCGGAGAAGCGCTTTCGAAACGTAAGAAGCGCCAACAGTGCGGGAAAAGGTCAGGCGATCGACAGCGCGATGCCGTCGAGAATGTCGTGCTCGCTGACCACCAGTTCACCGATACCGGCCCGATCGCTGAGAACGGCCGCCAACTCCTCGACGATGATCGCACCACCACCGATCACGTCAGCGCGGCCGGCATGCATCGGCCCGAGCGCGAGGCGTTCGGCCTTGGTCATGCCGATCAACCGCTCACACACTCCGAGCAGATCATCGAAACCTATGCGGGACAGGTGAATTGCTTCGGGATCGTATTCGGTCATGCGCTGCGCCAGAGCCGAGAGCGTCGTCATCGTCCCGGCCACACCCACCCATGTGCGTGCGCCGTCGACCGGAACCACCGCCAGCGCCTCGGCCAGGCCGTCACGAGCCACCAGCCGCGCCTGCTCCACCTGGTCGGGCGTGGGGGGATCGGAGTGCAGGCACCGTTCGGTGAGCCGGACACACCCGATGTCGACGGAGAAGCTCGCCTGCACGGCCGTTTCGCCGAGCACCAGTTCGGTCGATCCGCCACCCAGATCGACCACGACGAAAGGCCCAGCGGCAGGGTCGAGTTCACCGACCGCACCGCGGAACGACAGCTCGGCCTCCTCGGTACCGGTGATCACCTCAGCCACCGAGCCCGGGACCACCTTGCCCAGCAGACGTGCGGTCATCGCGAAGAATTCGTCGCGGTTACCGGCATCCCGTGCGGCCGACGTGGCGACCATGCGCACCGCGGTCACCGAATGCTCAGCCATCAGCGCCACATAGTCGGCCAGTGCGGATTCGGTGCGCGCCAAGGCGTCCGGAGCGAACTGGCCGGTGGCGTCGACGCCCTGCCCCAGCCGCACGACCCGC
This sequence comes from Mycolicibacterium peregrinum, assembly GCF_001665785.1. Taxonomy (GTDB): domain Bacteria; phylum Actinomycetota; class Actinomycetes; order Mycobacteriales; family Mycobacteriaceae; genus Mycobacterium; species Mycobacterium peregrinum_A. Next base: position 187,840 of record NZ_LZSO01000016.1, on the reverse strand, counting down.
ATCTCACGGTGCACGTCGCGAAGCTTGCCGTCCACCAGATCGGCGATCAGCAGGCGAATCGAGTTGGTGCCACAGTCAATTGCACCTACCCGGCGCTGGCCGTCAATTGCGCCGACCCGACTCAAACCCACACCTCTCGATCCAAGATTCCTGCCATCGCCGGCTCGACCGCCAGCAATGCGAGCGCTTCGTCACCAAAGGGGTTGACTCCGGGGCCTTTTGCCAACGAGTGGGCCATCACCACATGAAGACACTTCACACGGTCGGGCATACCGCCACCGGTGAACGTGGTGCCCAGCGATTCGATCTCGTCCCGCTCGGCCAGATACGACTCGTGTGCCCGGCGATACGCGGCGGCCAGGGCCTCATCCTCTTGCAGGCGTTCGGTCATCTCCCGCATCAGCCCGGAGGACTCCAGCCGGCTCGCGGCGGCAGTCAGCGCCGGATGCGTCAGGTAGTACAACGTCGGGAACGGTGTGCCGTCGGGCAGTTTCGGCGCGGTCTTGACCACGCCCGGTTCGCCGTTGGGACAGCGGTAGACGACCTCAAGAACGCCCCGCGGCTCACGGCCCAATTGCCGTGTCACAGCCTCGATGTCGGCGGGATCAACCATTGGGACCTCTGGGCTCGGCCGGTGGCGGGGCAGGGGGTGGAGGCGGGCCACCCGGCGCCGGCGGTGGACCGCCAATGGTCGGGGAAACCCCGTGCGGCTCATCGGCAATCGTGTGCCACAGCGAGGTGTACCAGGGCTGCCCCACCGGCACCGCCGATCCCGGCAGCACAGGCTCGCCCGGCTCGCCCGCCGCGATGGCTCCGGGCGGCAGTTGCACCTGATACGGAGTGTCGCCGGGCATGACGAAACCGAGCCGCTCCCGAGCCTGGGCCGCGATGTACACCGGGTCGGCCAGTTTGACCTTCTGTTGTTCCAAGTCGGCGATCTTGGCGCGCAACTGCTCCTCGCTGGCCTTGAGTTGTTTCATCTCGGTGCGCTGGGCGAAATAGGTGCGAACCGGCCCCGCGATGGTCAGCGTCAGCACACACACCACCGCGGCCAGGATCGCCGCCCGGCGCGCAGTCGACCCGAACCGCTGTTCGGACTGCAGCTCGGCCTGCTGCTGAGCTTGCACCGCAATGGCTTTGGTGACCGACTCGTCGGCAACCGGTTCGGCCTGCGCCGGACGGGATTCGGCGGCCCGGCGTCGGGGCTGTGAAGCGCGCGGCCGATTCGACTCCCCAGCCTTACCCGGTTTGCCGGGTCGGGAGGCTGGGGACCGTCGCTTCGGGTCTGGCCGCTTCGCTTCAGGCATCGACGTGTGGGTGTGCAGACGCCTGCGTTACTTGGCCTCGAACCGAGGGAACGCGAGATCGCCCGCGAAGCGCGCAGCGTCGCCCAGCGCCTCCTCGATGCGCAGCAACTGGTTGTACTTGGCCACCCGCTCGCTGCGGGCCGGGGCACCGGTCTTGATCTGACCGCTGCCCACCGCGACGGCGAGGTCGGCGATGGTGGTGTCCTCGGTCTCACCGGAGCGGTGGCTCATCATGGTGCGGTAGCCGCTGTTGTGCGCCAGCGCAACGGCATCCAGCGTTTCGGTGAGCGTGCCGATCTGGTTGACCTTCACCAGCAGCGCGTTGGCGGCACCACGTTCGATGCCGTCCTCGAGACGTTCCGGGTTGGTGACGAACAAGTCGTCGCCCACCAGCTGGATCCGGTCACCGATGGCCGACGTCAGCGCCACCCAACCGTCCCAGTCGTCCTCGGACAGCGGATCCTCGATCGAGACCAGCGGGTAGGAGTCGAGCAGGCCGGCGTAGAACTCCGCCATCTGCTCGGCGGTGCGGGTCTCCTTCTCGAAGGCGTAACCCGAACCCTCCGTGTAGAACTCGGTGGCCGCGACGTCCAGCGCCAGCGCCACATCGCTGCCGAGCTTGAATCCGGTGGCCTCGATGGCCGTGGCGATCAGGTCCAGCGCGGCCTTGGTTCCCGCGACGTCGGGCGCGAAGCCGCCCTCATCGCCGAGACCGGTGGACAGGCCCTGCTTCTTGAGCACGGACTTGAGCGAGTGGTAGACCTCGGTACCCCAGCGCAGCGACTCCTTGAAGGAGGGAGCACCGATCGGGGCGACCATGAACTCCTGGACGTCCACTCCGGTATCGGCGTGGGCGCCGCCGTTGAGGATGTTCATCATCGGCACCGGAAGGATGTGCGCGTTCGGGCCACCGAGGTAGCGGAACAAGGGCAGTGCGGCGCTGTCGGCCGCGGCCTTGGCCACCGCCAGCGAGACGCCGAGGATCGCGTTGGCGCCGAGACGCGACTTGTCCGGGGTGCCGTCGAGATCCAGCAGCGCCTGGTCGACGAGACGCTGATCGTCGGCGGCCAGGCCGATGATCGCCGGGGCGATCTCGTCGAGAACGGCCTCGACGGCCTTCTCGACACCCTTGCCGCCATAGCGGGAGCCGCCGTCGCGCAGCTCCACCGCTTCGTGCTCGCCGGTCGACGCGCCCGACGGCACTGCCGCCCGAGCGAACGTGCCGTCGGTCAGGGCCACCTCGACCTCGACCGTCGGGTTGCCACGGGAGTCGAGGATCTCGCGGGCTCCAACCTGCTCGATGATGGGCACTGGCTTCTCCTTATTGAGTCCGGCGTGTAGGGATGAGACTAGATCGTGGCGGGCGCAACGGCGTGTTTGGGCTTGTCACGCGGGTCACCGACGCGCGTCACAAGCCGTGGCCACCGGCATACGCCGTCGCCCAGTCACGGACCATCCGGGCGTACTGGTCGGAGTTGTTGTACGCCTTGAGCGCCTTCATCCAACCCCGCGGCGTGGACAGGTCCTTGCCGTACCAGCACAGCAGGCCGGCGGCCGAGAGCGCGGCGTCGTCGAAGTTGTCCGGGCTCACGACCCCGTCGTTGTTGCCGTCAACCCCGAAATGACCCCAGGTCTCCGGGATGAACTGCATCGGCCCCATGGCCCGGTCCATCAGCGGATCCCCGTCGAGCTTGCCCTTGTCGGTGTCGGGAATGCGCAGGTTGCCGGCCGTCCCGTCCAGCTGGACACCGCGGATCGGTGGGGTGACGTCGCCGTTGCGGGCGATCATCGCCCCGCGGTACGTGCCGTGGTGGCTCTCGACCATGCCGATGCCGGCCAGGGTGGTCCAGGCCACCTTGCAGTTGGGGTTCTCCACCTGGGCGACGCGCGCGGCGTAGGCGTAGGCCTCCAGGGCATTGACGGGCATGCCCATCGCAGGCGCTCGCTGCGCCGCCCATTCGTGGAGCTGATCGGCCGGTCGGCCCTTGGCATAAGTGTCGATCGCAGGCACCGCATCACCGGCCGGCGGCGGCACACCTTCCGGAATTGGGGTCCCCAGATGCCACGAACAGCTGGATGCCAACAGCAGCGCTGTCGCAGCAATAACGGCGACAGCCCGCAGCCAACGCACTGGCGACACCGGACTCCCTCAACCCCGCTCGGTCTGATTGGCCATCGTCGCATGCGCGACCGTGGACGCGTCGAGCGACGGGGGCGTGCCGGAAGAACAGCAGGTGACGCCAGCCGGTCCCACAGACCCCCCTGCTAAGGTGAGCCACGCCTTGCTATGGCAAGGCAAGGCTACATTCTTTACGGTGTTTTCACCCCGGCCGAACGAGGACGCTTTGATGACTGTCATCTCGGACGTTCCGACCAGCACGCTGGCCGCCTCCAACGTCACGTCGCAGGTATTCGGCAGTGGCCTGATCGGTTTGCGGGAAGGCCTCGAAGCCGCCATCGTCGTGTCGATCCTGGTCGCATTTCTGGTCAAATCCGAACGCCGCGACGCGCTCAAATGGGTGTGGCTGGGAGTCGGCGCGGCGATCGCGATGACCGTCACAGTCTTCCTCGTGATCCAGTTCGGTGAGAACACCATCAGCGGACTGGGCGCCGAAGCCATCGCCGGCATCGCCTCACTGATCGCCGTCGTCATCGTCACCACCATGGTGCTGTGGATGAAGAAGGCGTCGGCCTCGTTGTCAGGCGAGCTGCGCGGCGAGATGTCGCAGGCGCTGGAGACCGGCGGCCTCGCCGTGGCGCTGCTGGCCTTCCTGGCGGTGGGGCGTGAAGGGGTCGAGACCGCGCTGTTCATGGTCGGCTACGCCGAGGCCGAGACGCTGTGGCCGCTGACCGGCCTGATCATCGGCGTGCTGGTCGCCGCGGCGATCGCCTACGGCATGTACGCCGGGGCCGTCCGGATCAACCTCGCCAAGTTCTTCTCCTACACCGGCGTCTTCCTGATCGTGGTGGCCGCCGGGATCCTGGCCTACGGCATCAAGGCACTGCAGACCGTCGGCTGGATCCCCGGGCTCAGTGCCAAGGCCTTCGACATGAGCGGTGCGTTCGACTGGTCGGCCTGGTACGGCGAGATCATCCAGGGCGTCTTCAACATCGATCCCACACCGACCGTGCTGCAGTTCGGTGCGTGGGTGGCCTACATCGTGGTGGTGCTGGCGCTGTTCCTCAAGCCGGTGCGCGCCAATAGCGCCGCCGCCGGCGCCGCAACCACTTCCGAGCCGTCCTCCGAGTCGACCGTCGAGCCGGAGATCTCCACCGCACCTGAAAGGTCGACCAAGTGAAGATGTCCCCTGTCGTCAAGACCGGATTCGCGGCCACCGCCGCGGTGCTGGCCGGCATTTCGATGAGCGCATGCCAGGCCAAGGAGACCACCAGCGGCGACGATGCCAAGGCAGGCACGATCACCGTCGACGCCTCCGACACCGAGTGCAAGTTGTCCGGGACCACGGCGACCACCGGGCCCAGCACCTTCGAGGTCACCAACACCGGCGACAAGGTCACCGAGTTCTACGTCTACGGCGAGGGCGAGCGGGTCATGGGCGAGGTGGAGAACATCTCCCCCGGACTCAGACGGCAGCTGATCGTTCAGCTCACCCAGCCCGGCACGTACCAGACCTCGTGCCGGCCCGGCATGGTCGGCGAAGGCATCCGCGGCAACTTCGAGGTCAGCGGTGAGGCCGTGCAGGTCGACACCGAGGGCAAGTTCAAGGACGCCGCCGACAGCTACAAGCGCTACGTGAACAGCCAGGTCGACGCCCTGGTTCCAGCGACCGAGGAATTTGTCGCCGCGGTCAAGGCCAAGGACGTCGCCAAGGCCAAGCAGCTCTACCCGACCGCCCGCGTCTACTGGGAGCGCATCGAGCCGGTCGCCGAGTCGTTCCCCAACGACCTCGACCCGCGGGTCGACCTGCGCGAGGCCGACCTCGAGCCCGGACAGAAGTGGACCGGCTTCCACGCGCTGGAGAAGCAACTGTGGGTCACCGGCCTGCAACCCGACGCCAGCGCACTCGGAGACCAGCTGATCGCCGACGTCAAGGAACTTCAGGCCGGGGTCAAGGCACCGGACTGGACCATCGACTCCACCCAGATCGCCGGTGGCGCACAGGGTCTGCTCGACGAGATCGCGATGAGCAAGATCAGCGGCGAAGAGGACATCTTCAGCCACACCGACCTGTGGGACTTCCGGGCCAACGTCGAAGGCTCACAGACCGCGGTGGCCTCGGTGCGGCCGATCCTCGACGAGCGCGACGCCGAGCTGGGCAAGCGGGTGGACGCCCGCTTCGCCGACGTCGAGAAGTTGCTGGAGAAGTATCGTGACGGCGACGGTTTCGTCTCCTACGACAAGGTGACCGAGCCGCAACGCCAGGAACTGTCCCGCGCCATCGACGCGCTGAGCAAAGAAGTGAGCCAGGTACAGGGTGTCATCGCCAAGCAGTGATTCTCCGGAATCCACCCCGGATGCCGAGCAGCCCGCCGGATTCTCCCGACGCAAGCTGTTCGGTGCCGCCGGGGTCACCGCCGCGGTAGTCGGTGCGGCCGGCGCAGGTACGCTGGCCGGCCGCGCTTCGGCCGCCAGCGTCCCGCACGGTCTCCTGCAGGGGCCGGTCCCGTTTCGAGGTGACCGGCAGGCAGGCATCATCACCGAGGCGCAAGACCGGATGCACTTTTGCTCCTTCGATGTCACCACCGACAACCGCGAGGATGTCGTCGCACTGCTCAAGCAGTGGACGAAGATGGCCGAGCGGATGACACGTGGCGAGGAGACCGAAGACGGCGGCGCCGTGGACGGCAATCCGTATGCGCCGCCGTCGGATACCGGTGAGGCGCTCGGACTTCCGGCCTCACAGCTGACCCTGACGATCGGGTTCGGGCCGACGTTCTTCCGCAAGAACGGTAAGGACCGCTTCGGCATCGCCGACAAGCAACCCGCCGAGCTCAAGGATCTGCCGAAGTTCCCCAACGAGACCATGGATCCGGCTCGCAGCGGGGGCGACATCTGCGTCCAAGCGTGCGCCAACGATCCGCAGGTCGCGGTGCACGCGATCCGCAACTTGGCCCGCGTCGGGTTCGGCACGGTGGCGGTGCGGTACTCGCAGCTGGGGTTCGGCCGTACCTCGTCGACCACCCGCGATCAGGCCACCCCACGAAACCTGTTCGGGTTCAAGGACGGAACGAACAACCTCAAGTCCGATCAGACCGACCTGCTCGACAAGAACGTCTGGGTGGCCGAGGGTGACGGACCGGCCTGGCTCACCGGCGGCAGCTACCTGATCACTCGACGGATCCGGATGCGCATCGAGAACTGGGATCGCACCACGCTTCTGGAGCAGGAGCGAGTGATCGGCCGGCAGAAGGGCAGCGGCGCGCCCAACGGTTTGCAGCAGGAATTCGACGAGCTCAATTTCGAGATCACCGACGGCAAGGGCAATCCGAAGATCGACAAGGATGCGCACGTGCGGTTGGCCTCGGCCGAGCACCTCGGCGGCATCGAGATCCTGCGTCGCGGATACAACTTCACCGACGGTTCGGACGGTTTCGGCCACCTGGACGCGGGCCTGTTCTTCATCGCGTTCGTGCGCAGCCCCGAGAAGCAATTCATCCCGATGCAGCGTGAGTTGTCCCGCAAGGATCTGCTCAACGAGTACATCACCCACACCGGAACAGGCATCTTCGCCTGCCCGCCCGGGCTGCGTGACGGTGACAGCTCGGGGTACTGGGGTTCGACACTATTCGAGTGAGGCACTGACCCGATGACGCGCAACACTCGAATACTGCTCACCGCACTGGCAATCGCGGTGCTGGCCATCGGCGTCTTCGTGTATCAGTCGACTCGTGATCGCGGCGGCCCGCCACCGGTGGCCGCCGTCGATTCCGGCCAGGTGGTACGCGAGAACAGCCATCGGCTGAACTCCGTTCCCGACAGCGACGTGACATTCGTGGAGTTCCTCGACTTCGAGTGCGAAGGTTGTCGCGCTGTGTATCCCTCCATCGAGCAACTGCGGGCTGAGTACGGCGACCGGGTGAACTTCGTCATCCGGTATTTCCCGCTCAGCGCGCACTACAACGCCGAACGAGCGGCCCGCGCCGTCGAGGCCGCCGCCCAGCAGGACAAGCTCGAGGCGATGTACAAGAAGATGTACGACGCCCAAGGCCAGTGGGGCGAAAAGCAGGATCCCGCGGACGAGGTATTCCGTGGCTTCGCAGCAGAACTCGGCCTCGACATGGCTGCATTCGACCAGGCCTACAGCGACCCGGCCACTGCCGCCCGGGTCCAACTCGATGTGGCCGACGGCCGCGCCCTTGGCGTGCAGGGAACGCCGACGTTCTTTCTCAACGGCGAGCGGATCCAGCCCCACAGCTATGAAGACCTGACCTCGCTGTTCGACCAGGCGCTGGCCGAATAGAGACGGTCCGCACAGTCATGCGCCGAGCAAGATCTGGCTGAGCCGAGTGGTGGTTGCGACGCCGTCGTCGTAGCCGCCCTGCCCGTTGAGTCCGTTCATGATCGCCAAGGTGTAGCGCTGATCGGGTCCGGCGAAGCCCACCGAGTTGATGACCCAGCCGCCCTGTTCCTGTGACCAGCCGTTCTTGTTGCCCGGGTTCATCGACGGCCCCGCACCCCAGACGCCCCACTGCTGTTCCCCACCGACCCGTTGCATCTCGGCCACCACCGCGGCCGCATCGGACGGATTCAGTTGGGTCAGCGTGTAGTTCATCAACCGGTCGAGATCGTTGGTGGTCGATTTCTGGAAACCCCAGTACGGAAACATGTCACCGAAGCCCGGTTGCGGTCGCAGGTCGGTCATGCCGTAGCGCGGGAAGCCGGCGTTGAACGCCTTGTGATCCGCGCCGCCGTAACGGGTCCACAGCGCATCGGCCGCATCGTTGTCGGAGTTGCGCAGCATGTTCACCATCAACTGCCGGTCATTCCCCGACATCCGCAATGCTCCGGCACGTTCCCGGGTCAGCAGGTCGACCACCATGGCCAGCTTGATGGTGGAGGCAGTCCAGATCATCTGGTTCGCATTGGGATTGGCGTACCGCGTGCCGGCGGCGCGATCACGTAGGACATAGCCGACGACGCCCGGCCGCGACGCCAGGTAGGAATCTGCCGCCGCGATGCGCGAGCGCAGATCACACCCCGTGGCCGCGCAGTCCGCATTGACCTGCGGTGCAATCGTTCCCAGACTGAGCGCCAGGATGACGGCAATGATCCGCGGTGCCCACATTGCCTCACCGTAGATCTCGCCCGCCCGACCCCGCGCTTGCACAGCCGGGCTACTCCGAGCTGAGACCCCGCTGTTGTCTGTTCGTGACGGTCACCTCGGGCCACTGTTTCACACCAGCATCGCTCGGAACGGCGCACTACGCCGCGGGTTGCAGTCACTATCAAGCAGCAATCCGAGGCCTTGTTGACGACGGGCGCAGTTGCCCACCTGTCAGCGACTCTCGGGCCGCGGCGGACAGACAGGCAATTCGGTGGTCAGTCCGACTTGTCCGTGTCGTCGGCGTCGTCGGCGTCGTCGGCGTCGTCAGCGTCGACGTTGGCATCGTCGTCAGCTTCAGCGCTCGAATCTGCGGTTTCGCCGTCGGCGTCGGCGTCTTCGTCGGGGAATTCGGCGTCGGCCTCGGCATCGTCGTCAAATTCATCGTCCGCATCGAGCTCAGGCTCGACAACCGCGTGCGGCCAGTAGGTCCGCCACTCGTCCTCGGTGATCGACCCCAGCGGTGTCACGTCGAGTTCCTCGGGAACGTCCTCGCCACGGCGACCCGCCGCAACATCGGACTCCACCACCCGCACGGTGTCCATGAACTCCAAAACTGCGCTGCGCAAATCATTCTCGGCATCGGCATCCGCCGAGACCACCACCGAAGTCAGTGCAGAGGGCACCAGGTCGGTGGGCAGCCCCGCCTGGGCCACCCGGGCCAGCACTTTCTGCGCCAGCGCCAGAGCCGGCTGCCCCGTGGGCACGTCATCCATCGACGACCCGCGGGCTTTCACCTTCTGTTCCTGAGCCTTGCGCTGCTCCCACTGGGCCAACTGCTCATCCAGGGAAATCGATTCTCCGGCAAGGACTGCCGGAACACGGTTGCCGAGCTTGCGCACCAGCGAGTCGGCGACATCGTCGATGTTGAACGGGTGCACGGGTGCATCCTCGGCGATGCGGGCGTGGAACAACACCTGCAGCAGCACGTCGCCGAGTTCCTCGCGCAGCTCGTCGGCGTTACCGCCGCGCACCGCGTCGAAGAGTTCGTAGGTCTCCTCCAGGAGATAGCGTCGCAACGAGTCGTGGGTCTGCTCGCTCTCCCACGGCCCGTCGGTACGCAGCTTGTCCATCATCGCCACGGCGTCCACGAGCCGCTCCCCGGCCTGCGCCCGCGGGGCGGCGATCAACCGGTCCCCGGCGGCCAAGCGGGCCTTGACCGCGGGATGCTCCGGGTCCGAGGACAGCAGGACGGGCGCATCTTCACCGTCATATGCCGGTCGCGCCGCCGGCAGCGACCACGGCACCTTGACGGGCATTTCCTCCGTGTACTGCACATCGCCGGTGAGCAGATCGATCGCGTCGACAGGGATCAGTGAAGGGCGGCGCGGGTCGACCAACACGACGGCCATCGGGCTCCACCCCTTCCATTTCGACGAGATTTGCTGATCTCGGTTATACCAACACTGTGCCCGACTTCGACGCACGTCGTGAGCACGGCCAACGCAGCGATTCGCCGGCACCGGGCGGCAGCCACACGGGATGGCCGCCCTGCCCGAAGGCAAGGCGGCCATCATGTCACAGACCGTGGTTTACGACTCCGGCGGGAACTGGCCCTCCGGGATCACCCAGTGGCCCGGGGTCTCGTTGTAGAACGGGTTGGCCACTCCATTCACCGTGGGCAGCGTCTTGAGCTGACCAGGCGCGATTCCGAAGAACGGGTTCGCAACGCCGTTGATGGTCGGTGACTTCATCAACTGACCCGGTGCGATGTTTCCGTTCGGCTGCCTGAAGAAATTATCTACCTCGGGAAACCTGACGGTCGGAACGTTGACATCGGGAACATTGACGCTCGGAACGTTCACATCAGGAACATTCACCGCCGGCACATTCACATCAGGAACGTTCACCGCCGGCACATTTACATCGGGAACGTTCACACTGGGAACATTCACGTCAGGAGCATTCACGCTCGGAACGTTCACATCAGGAACATTCACCGCCGGCACATTTACATCGGGAACGTTGACACCTGGGACATTCACATTCGGCATGCCCACATTGGGTACCGCCGGACCGGGAACCGGCGGCGGCGTGGGCACGTTCGGAACGGCCTGTGCCAGGCCTGTACTCAGGCCAAACGCACCCAATCCCAGTGCACCGGCCATCGTTGTGGTTACTGCGAACTTCTTGAAGTTCATGGTCACTCCTTCGCCTTGCCTCACCGCGACCTGTCGCCAATAGACGTCGACCGCGTGATGTTCGGTTTGGGAAATTGCATGACCGCCCTATGGCCGACGATCTCGCCGCCTCTTCTGCAGACGACTACGCAATACCTTGACCCCCGCATGTATGTCGGTTCCCCGTATCGCTGCGTTAACAACGCTTCGCGGATACGACGACGGGCAACCGTCAGAAAGGCGCCGCGACCAGGCAATTAGACGCGAGAAAAAAATTACAGATCCGCCGTGATGTCGATGCTGCCCTCGGTCTGTCCGTGGAGCACCAACACCAGACCGGCCACCATGCGGACAATGTCGAGGTCACGGATCCGCGGCGAGCCGATGCCGTCGGTCTCACGCGGGATCGGCACCTGAACCACCGAGGTGGTGGCCCGGTAGTGCGCACCCGGGTACATCCGCTTGAGCCGCAACTGCGCGGAATCGGGAAGGACCAGCGGCGACAGCTTGATCGTCGATGCCGACACCGCGCCGATCTCGGTGATGCCGTACTCGCGGCACAGCAGCCGCAGCCGAGCCACCGCCACCAGGCGCTTCACCGGCTCGGGCAACGGGCCGTAACGGTCGACGAGTTCGTCGACCACGGCCTTCACCGCAGCCTCATCCGTCGCCGCGGCGAGCCGCCGGTAGCCCTCCAGTCGCAGCCGGTCGCTCCCGATGTATTCGGGCGGCAGGTGAGCGTCGACCGGCAGATCGACCCGCACTTCTTTTGGTTCCTCCGCTGTGGCAACGGTTTTCCCGTCGGCAGCAGCTCGGTAGGCCTCGACAGCCTCGCCCACCAGTCGCACATACAGATCGAAACCCACACCGGCCACGTGGCCGGACTGCTCGGCGCCCAGCACGTTGCCCGCACCGCGGATCTCCAGGTCCTTCATGGCCACCGCCATGCCCGCACCCAGCTCGTTGTTCTGCGCGATCGTGGCCAACCGGTCATAGGCCGTCTCGGTCAGCGGTGAATTGGGCGGATAGAGCATGTAGGCGTATCCGCGCTCGCGGCTTCGCCCCACCCGGCCACGCAGCTGATGCAACTGTGACAACCCGAAGGTGTCGGCCCGTTCGACGATCAGGGTGTTGGCGTTCGAGATGTCCAGACCGGTCTCGACGATCGTGGTGCAGACCAGGATGTCGTATTCGCGATTCCAGAAGCCCTCGACGGTCTTTTCCAGGGTCTCCTCGTTCATCTGTCCATGCGCGACGACGACCCTGGCTTCGGGCACCATCTGACGAATCCGCGCTGCGGCCTGGTCGATGGTGCGCACCCGGTTGTGGATGTAGAACGCCTGCCCGTCCCGCAGCAGCTCACGCCGCAACGCCGCGGCCACCTGCTTGTCGTCCTGCGGGCCGACATAGGTCAGCACCGGGTAGCGCTCCTCGGGCGGAGTCAGGATCGTCGACATCTCCCGGATGCCGGCCAGGCTCATCTCCAGGGTGCGTGGGATCGGGGTGGCGCTCATGGTGAGTACGTCGACGTGCGTACGCATCGACTTGATGTGCTCTTTGTGCTCGACACCGAAGCGCTGTTCCTCGTCAACAATGATGAGGCCCAAGTCTTTCCAGGTCACCCCGGTCTGCAGCAGCCGGTGCGTGCCGATCACGACGTCGACCGAACCGTCCTTCATGCCCTCCATGGTGGCCCGCGACTCCGCCGGATCGGTGAACCGCGACAACCCCTTGACCGTCACCGGGAAACCCGCCATCCGGTTGGTGAAGGTCTGCAGATGCTGATCGGCCAACAGTGTCGTCGGCACCAGCACCGCGACCTGCTTGCCGTCCTGCACGGCCTTGAACGCCGCCCGCACCGCGATCTCGGTCTTGCCGTAACCCACGTCGCCACAGATCACCCGGTCCATCGGAACCGGTTTCTCCATATCGGATTTGACCTCGGTGATCGCGGTCATCTGGTCGATGGTCTCGGTGAAGCCGAACGCATCCTCCATCTCGTTCTGCCATGGAGTGTCGGGACCGAACGCATACCCGGGCGCGGACTGCCGCTTGGCGTACAGCGCGACGAGCTCGCTGGCGATCTCCCGAACCGCCTTGCGGGCCTTGGTTTTCGTATTGGCCCAATCGCTGCCACCGAGCTTCGACAAAGACGGCGCCTCGCCGCCGACGTAGCGCGACAGCTGATCCAGCGAATCCATCGGCACGTACAGCCGGTCCGATCCGCCACCGCGTTTGGCTGACGCATACTCCAGCACCAGGTACTCGCGACGCGCTCCGCCGACCACCCGCTCGGTCATCTCGACGAACTTGCCGATGCCGTGCTGATCGTGCACCACCAGATCCCCGGCGGTCAGCGCCAGCGGATCGACGACGTTACGTCGTTTGGCGGCAAGCTTTTTGCCTTCTGAGGCCCTCACCCGGTTACCGGTCAGATCGGTCTCGGTGATGATGACGAGGTTGGCACCGGGCAGGACCACGCCGTCGTGCAACGGCCCCTTAAGCACCCCGACCACACCGGCCTTGGGCGCCGCCCCCGGTTCCAACATCATTGCGGGAGTGTCGGAATCACCGAGCTGCTCTACCACTCGGTGCGCCGTACCGGTGCCCGGGGTGACCACCGCGGCATACCCACCGGTGGCCACGTGGGCGCGCAGCATCGCGAAGATCTCTTCAAGGCTCTGCTGACTGCGGGCCGACGGAGACGGCCGCAGGTCGAGTTCGGCGGCCTTGCCGTCGGGCAGCTGGCTCAGCGTCCACCACGGATGACCGCCGGCCACGGAATCCTCACGGGCCTGCTCGAACGGGACGAACCCGGACGCACCCAGCGCCTCGAGGTCGATGGGGGCATCCCCGCCGACGGCAGCCGTCGACCACGACGCCTCCAGGAATTCCTGGCCCGTCTTGATCAGGTCCGCGGCCCGGGTCCGCACCTTCTCCGGGTCGCACAGCAGCACCGGGGCACCCTCGGGCAGGTGGTGCGTCAGCGTCGTCGGCTGCACCGGATGCAGCAAAGGCAGCAGGGCTTCCATCCCATCGACCGGAATGCCTTCGGCGAGCTTGGCCAGCATGTCGGGCACGCTGCCCGGCACGCTGTTCTCGTGCGTGGGGTGTTCGGCGGCGAGCACGGCGGCGCGCTCGCGTACGTCGGGAGTCATCAGCAGTTCGCGGCACGGCACTGCGACGACGTTGTGCACCGGGATCTCGGGGATCGAACGCTGGTCGGCGATCGAGAACATCCGCATCTCGGAGATCTCGTCGCCCCAGAACTCGACGCGGACCGGATGCTCGGCAGTGGGCGCGAAGATGTCGAGGATGCCACCGCGCACGGCGAACTCTCCGCGTTTGCCGACCATGTCGACGCGGGTGTAGGCCAGGTCGACCAGGCGGGCGACGACGGCCTCGAACTCGGCCTCCGCGCCGACCGTGAGCGTGACGGGCTCGGTATCCACCACATCGGGGGCCATCGGCTGCAGCAGCGAACGCGTGGTGGTGACCACCACCCGCAGCGGCGGCCCCAGCGTCTCGTCCTCGGGATGAGCCAGCCGGCGCAGCAGCAACAACCGGGCAGCGACGGTCTCGACCCCCGGGGACAACCGCTCGTGCGGCAGCGTCTCCCAGGAGGGGAACAGCGCGACGGCATCGCCGACGACGCCTCGCAACTCGGTGGTCAGATCGTCGGCCTCGCGGCCGGTGGCGGCGACCACCAGCAACGGGCCCTGCTGGGCCAGCCCGGCAGCCACCAGCACGCGAGCACTGGCCGGCCCGACGAGCGCGAGATCAGCGGGTCGGTCGGCGGCGCGGCGAAGGACGTCCTGCAGAGACGGATCGGTTAATGCCAGCTCGACGAGACCCGCGATCGGGGTCTGGACATGGTTGTGCCCCGGTGCGGTCATGATGGCGCCATTCTACGGGGCCGGGAATTCGGCTCCGCCTCGCTCGGTCCGGGGTGATCATGGACCGATGAAGCGGTGGGCGGCGGCGCTCGCGGTCGTGCTGACGGTGGCGCTCGCGATCATCTGGCTGACCGGCCGGCGCTCGTCAGAATCCACGCACGAGGCAGTGCCGACGCACCTCGGACCGGACGGGGTCCCCGACTTCGCCGCCTACCCGGCCGTCGATCCGACGCGGTACGTCCTGCGTGAAGGCCAGGGATTTCCGGTCCAGGGATTTCGCACCCCCGACGGCTTCGTCTGCATGACCACCCAGCACCGCGCGATGTACGCACTGGACTGCCGTGGCCCCTTCGTCGGAGCGCCCAACGACGCCAACCTGGCGCACCTGTTCAGTTACGGCACCACCAACGGCGCGATACCGATGAGCTTCACCCGTACCGAAGAGCCACTCAGCCCGGTCGACGGCCTCACCGAGGACGAAGCCCCGATGCTCCCGGCCGGCCAACGCTTCGACGCCGGCAACGCCACCTGCGTGCACACCGACGACATCCTGCTCGCCTGCCGGATGGCCGATCCCGTCAAAGGCAACGGGTTCATCGCCACGGCGACGGAGACGACATCGTTCGGCAGGGCCTGAACACGTCAGGATCGGCCCCGGCAGCGTCAAGGAAACGTCAAGCTTGCTGACAGCTCCGCCACCACGGTCCACCGTGGAGTCATGACCCTGCTGGACATCCTGCCGTCCCTTCGCGACACCACCCGACCGCGGCTCGACCCGAACATCTGGCCACTGACGACGGGTGTCGACGAGTTGGGTCGGATCACCGTGGGCCGGGTGGCGCTGGCCGACATCGCCGACGAGTTCCGCACCCCGGCCTATGTTCTGGACGAAACCGATTTCCGGACCCGTGCCCGGCGCTACCGGTCCGCCCTCGGGCAGACCGAGGTGGTCTACGCCGGCAAGTCATTGTTGACCACGGCCGTCGCTCGCTGGGCCGCCGAGGAGGGCCTCGGAGTGGATGTCTGCTCTGCGGCCGAACTCGCGACAGCCCTGGCCGGCGGGGTCGACCCGACGCGCATCGTGCTGCACGGCAACGCCAAGTCGTGCGACGAGCTGCGCGATGCCATCGACGTCGGGGTGGGCCGGATCGTGATCGACTCTCCGATGGAGATCACCTACCTGGCCGGGTTGGTGCGCCGGCCCCAGCCGGTACTGATCCGGGTCACCCCCGACATCGACATCCACGGGCACCGGGCGGTCACCACGGGTGTGACCGATCAGAAGTTCGGCTTCGCGCTGGCCGACCGCCGGGCCGCCCGCGCCGCTGCCCGCATTCTGGCCACCCCCAACCTCGATCTGGTTGGCCTGCACTGTCATATCGGTTCGCAGATCACCGACCCCACGGCCTACGGCGAGGCCGTGCACCGATTGATCGGCGCCATGGCCGACATCCGCAACGAACACGGCCTGGTGCTGACCGAGCTCAACATCGGTGGCGGCCACGGGGTTCCATACGTCCGCGGGGACGCTGCTCTCGACATCGGTGCGCTGGCAACCGTCGTCGACGACGAGCTGACCGCGGCGTGTGCGGCCGAACGCTTTCCGCGGCCACGTCTGGTCGTCGAGCCCGGCCGGGCCATCAGTGCGCGAGCGGGGGTCACCCTGTACCGGGTACACGGGGTAAAGACCCAGCCGGGCGGGCGCACCTTCGTCGCGGTGGACGGCGGCATGAGCGACAACCCGCGGGTCGCCCTGTACGGAGCGAAATACACCGTGGCCCTGGCGAATCGCCACCCGATGGGACCGACGATGGTGGCCACGGTGGTGGGTCGCCACTGTGAGTCCGGTGACGAGATCGTGCGCGATGTGGAACTACCCGCGGACATCCATGCCGGTGACCTGCTGGCCGTGGCCTGCACCGGCGCCTACCAGCACAGCATGGCCTCGACCTACAACATGGTCGGGCGCCCTCCGGTGGTATCCGTGCGCGACGGCGCCGCGCGGGTGCAGGTGCGCCGGGAGACGACGGCGGACCTGCTGTCGCGGGACTTGGGATGAGAGCTCGCGCGAAGACCCAGGCAGCTACGTTGAACCATCCTGCTCGACAGCGTCTTTGATCCTGGCAAGCCGGCGTTCCCAGCCCGCCGCGATGCCGTCGAGCCGCCGCGCCACCTCACTGAGCCGAGCCCCCACCGTCTCGTACCTGATCTCCCTCCCGACCCGGGTGGCCACCACCAGGCCGACATCAGTGAGCACTCTCAGGTGTTTGGCGATGGCCTGGCGACTGATCGGGAGCTCGTCTGCCAGCCCTGACGCCGAGGCGGGCCGGCGCCCCAGGGCAACCAGAACCTGCCACCGACTGTCGTCGGCAAGCGCAGCGAAAACCTCGACCGGCGAGGCGTTCTCATGCATCGGCGGCGGCCCCCACCAGGTACTTCTGGGCGAGGGCGAGCTCAAGCGGCCAGCCGCCACTATGGTCGTCGAACCGGGAGCGGCGGTCGGCCTCGGGCTCGTCGAGCGAGGCGAACCCACTCTCGACAACCCGGAGCACCACGCCGGATGGTGCCGGGGTGATCCAGAATTCGACGAGGGTGGATGAGCTGTCGAGGTCATCGGCATCGATGTGCCACCGGAAGGCTGCATAATGCGGCTCATCGAGTGTGACGGTTCGCAAGGCGAACTTCCCGTGCGTGGGGTCGGTGACGATGGCGACGTCGCCGTCACGATCGATCTGATGTTCGGTGATCCGCTCTTCGTTGATGTACCAGCCGGGTTCGCTCACCAGGTCCCAAACGCGTTGCGCCGGTGCGTCGATGGCGATCTCACGCTCGATACGGT
The DNA here is from genome assembly GCF_001665785.1 of Mycolicibacterium peregrinum. Lineage (GTDB taxonomy): Bacteria > Actinomycetota > Actinomycetes > Mycobacteriales > Mycobacteriaceae > Mycobacterium > Mycobacterium peregrinum_A. The sequence continues at coordinate 170,395 of NZ_LZSO01000016.1, read as the reverse complement.
CGAAGTCCGTGGTCATGTCAGGGTTCCTCTCTTGGCGGAATTTCTGCAACCCAATGGTTGCACATAAGTTCCCGTTGCTGCAACCTCAAGGTTGCAGTTTGCACGAGCGAACCGCTGACCTACTCCTCGTGCAGGATCGGGTCGGACTCCAGATGCGTCAGCCCGTTCCACATCAGGTTGACCACATGCGCGGCCACCACTTCTTTCTTCGGCTCGCGGACGTCGAGCCACCACTGCGCGGTCATCGACACCGAACCGACCAGCGCCTGGGCGTACAGCGGCGCCAGGTCCGGGTCGAGCCCGCGCCGGGAGAAATCCCCGGCCAGAATCGAGGACACCTGGTTGACCGCATCGTTGAGCAGCGTCGAGTACGTACCCGACGTGATCGCGGCCGGCGAGTCCCGGATCAGGATGCGAAAGCCGTCGGTGCGTTCCTCCACATAGGTCAGCAGCGCCAGCGCCACCCGCTCGACCCGCGTCCGCGACCGGTTGTTGGTCAGCGACGAGGTGATTCCGTCCAGCAGGGCCGACATCTCCCGGTCGACGACGACGGCGTACAGACCTTCCTTGCCGCCGAAGTGCTCGTAGACCACGGGTTTGGAGACATTGGCACGCTGGGCGATCTCCTCGATCGAGGTGCCCTCGTAGCCCCGCTCGGCGAAGAGCGACTTGGCGATCTCGATGAGCTGTTGTCGCCGTTCGCTGCCGGTCATCCGGGCCCGGGGGGCCCTGACTTCCTTGTCGGGTGCTGCCACGCATATCAGGCTAGACCGTTCGACTAGAGTCTCTTCCGAACATTCCGTCGTGGTGTAATCGGCAGCACCTCTGATTTTGGTTCAGATAGTTCAGGTTCGAGTCCTGGCGACGGAGCTCACGATCCCGGCGAGCGACCGCAAAATGACACAGTTGGCGGCGTGCCAGCACGGATGCTGGGGGACCTTCCGCTTGCGGGAGAGGTCGCTCGGCAGAGAAGGGGATGATGGTGTCGACCACCGAAGCCGCAGTCGTCGTACTGGCCGCAGGTGCCGGGACCCGAATGCGCTCGGACACCCCCAAGGTGCTGCACACCCTGGCCGGCCGCAGCATGCTCAGCCACGCGGTACACGCCGTGGCCAACGCCGCCGCTCAACATCTTGTGGTCGTCCTCGGCCACGACCGTGAACGCATCGCCCCCGCGGTCGGCGAACTGGCCGACAAGCTGGGCCGCACCATCGACGTCGCCGTCCAGGACCAGCAACTGGGCACCGGTCACGCCGTGGCCTGCGGCCTCAGCTCACTGCCCGACGAATTCGCCGGCACGGTCGTGGTGACCTCCGGTGACGTACCACTGCTCGACGCCGACACCCTGGCCGGGCTCATCGAAACCCACAGCGCCGCGACGGCCGCCGCCACCGTGGTGACCACCACCGTGTCCGACCCCACCGGCTACGGTCGCATCCTGCGCACCCAGGACAACGAGGTCATCGGCATCGTCGAACAGGCCGACGCCACCGAGTCGCAACGGGCCATCCGGGAGATCAACGCCGGGGTGTACGCATTCGACATCGCCGACCTGCGCTCGGCGCTGAGCCGGTTGAGCTCGAACAACGCCCAGCAGGAGCTCTACCTGACCGACGTCATCGCGATCGTGCGCCAGGACGGCCGGACGGTACGGGCCATGCACGTCGACGACAGCGCGCTCGTCGCCGGCGTCAACGACCGGGTGCAGCTCTCCGACCTGGGCGCCGAACTCAACCGCCGCATCGTGGCCGGCCACCAGCGCGCCGGCGTGACGATCGTGGACCCCGCCACCACCTGGATCGACGTCGACGTGACCATCGGCCGCGACACCGTCGTCCGCCCCGGCACCCAGCTCCTGGGGACGACCGAGATCGGCGCCGGCTGCGAGATCGGCCCGGACTCCACCCTGACCGACGTCGAGGTGGGAGACGGCGCATCGGTGGTGCGCACGCACGCCCAGCTCGCCGTGATCGGCGCGGGCGCGACCGTCGGCCCCTTCGCCTATCTGCGCCCAGGCACGATCCTCGGAGCCGAATCGAAGCTCGGCGCCTTCGTCGAGTCGAAGAACTCGACCATCGGCACGGGCACCAAGGTGCCGCACCTGACCTACGTCGGCGATGCCGACATCGGCGACCACAGCAACATCGGGGCCTCCAGCGTCTTCGTCAACTACGACGGCGAGAACAAGCACCGGACCACCATCGGCTCCCATGTGCGCACCGGCTCCGACACGATGTTCATCGCGCCGGTCTCCGTCGGCGACGGTGCCTACACCGGTGCCGGCACCGTGCTTCGCGACGACGTCCCACCCGGCGCGTTGGCGGTGTCCGACAACGCCCAGCGCACCATCGAGGGCTGGGTCGAGCGCAAGCGCCCGGGCTCGGCCGCTGCCGAAGCCGCCCGCAAGGCCCGCGCCACCGACGACTGAGCACATCTGCGCCTCGGATTGCAGTCACTGTCGAGCTGCAATCCGAGGCACAGACGGTTGTCCGCGGACACCTTCGTCTCCGCCCAGGTCGGTGCTGCTGGGAAGTTTCGTGTTGGCAATCTGGTAACCCGGCTACGAACTACCAGAAACGCTACGTACGATTGCTCCGTATCGATCCCCAACCGCGAAGGCAGCCATAGTGGCCACGGACTGGACCGACAATCGAAAAAACCTGATGCTGTTCTCGGGGCGTGCGCACCCCGAGCTGGCGGAGCAGGTGGCCAAGGAGCTCGGGGTCGAGGTCACCGCGCAAACCGCGCGGGACTTCGCCAACGGCGAGATCTTCGTCCGGTTCGATGAATCTGTGCGTGGTTGCGACGCGTTCGTCCTGCAGAGCCACCCCGCACCGCTGAACCAGTGGCTCATGGAACAGCTCATCATGATCGACGCGCTCAAGCGCGGCAGCGCCAAGCGCATCACCGCGATCCTGCCGTTCTATCCCTACGCACGGCAGGACAAGAAGCACCGCGGCCGCGAGCCCATCTCGGCCCGCCTGGTCGCCGACCTGCTGAAGACCGCAGGCGCCGACCGCATCGTCTCGGTCGACCTGCACACCGATCAGATCCAGGGCTTTTTCGACGGTCCCGTCGACCACATGCGCGGTCAGTCACTGCTGTGCGGCTACATCGCCGACAAGTACGCCGGCACCGACATGGTGGTCGTCTCCCCCGACTCGGGCCGCGTGCGCGTCGCCGAGAAGTGGGCCGACGCCCTGGGCGGCGTCCCGCTGGCCTTCATCCACAAGACCCGTGACCCGCTGGTGCCCAACCAGGTCAAGGCCAACCGGGTCGTCGGTGACGTCAAGGGGCGGACCTGCATCCTCACCGACGACATGATCGACACCGGCGGCACCATCGCCGGCGCGGTCAAGCTGCTCCGCGAGGACGGCGCCAAGGACGTCATCATCGCCGCGACGCACGGCGTGCTCTCCGATCCGGCCGCCCAGCGCCTGGCCGACTGCGGTGCCCGCGAGGTGATCGTCACCAACACGCTGCCGATCACCGAGGACAAGCAGTTCCCGCAGCTGACCGTGCTGTCCATCGCCCCGCTGCTGGCCAGCACCATCCGCGCGGTGTTCGACAACGGCTCGGTGACCGGACTGTTCGACGGGTCGGCATAGCGTGCCGGCACGGATCTACCACAACCCCAAGTGCTCCACCTCTCGCAAAACGCTGGATCTGTTGCGCGAGAACGGGATCGAGCCCGAGGTGGTGCAGTACCTGAAGACGCCGCCGACACGTGATGAGATCGCCGCGCTGATCAAAGCTGCGGGCATCGACGTCCGCACCGCAGTGCGCAAGCGTGAATCTCTCTACGCCGAACTGGGTTTGGCCGATGCGTCCGACGACGAACTACTCGATGCGATGGCCGAGAACCCGATCCTGATCGAGCGCCCCTTCGTCGTCACCGACAACGGCACCCGGTTGGCCCGGCCGATCGATTCGGTGCGCGAGATTCTGTGAAGCGGCTGCTCGCCACGGCCGGTGCGCTGGCGGTGCTGGTCACCGGTTGCGGCGCCGAAACGCCTGACTACAAGTCGATCTGGACCACCAGCTCGACGACTCCCGCTGCCGCCGCCGACAACCAGCCGGTGCCGCTGTGGCAGTACCTGGAAGATTCCGGTGTGGTCGGCGAGCCCATCGCACCCGAGAAGATCCCGCATCTGACGGTGACCATGCCGAGTCCCCCGGGATGGCATCCTTACAACAATCCGAACCTGGCGCCAGGCACCCGGATGATCGCCAAGGGCAACACCTACCCCACCGCGATGATGCTGGCCTTCACCTTGCACGGCGACTTCGACGTGCCCAAGGCCCTCAAAGACCACGGTTACGCCGACGCCCAGTTGTCGGAGAACTTCAAGCAGCTCAACGCATCCGACGCAGACTGGAAAGGCTTCCCGTCGGCGATGATCGAGGGCAGCTACGACCTCAACGGCAAGCGCATGCAGAGCTACAACCGCGTCATCATCGCCAACGACGGGTTACAGCCCCCGCAGCGGTACCTCATCCAGCTGACCGTCACCACCTACGCCGACGAAGCTGCGGCACAGGGACCGGACATCGAATCGATCATCGCGGGCTTCAACATCGCGAAGAAGTGATCCGGCCGCCCGTAGGGTGGTCAGCATGAGTGGATGGACCAGCGCCGACCTGCCCTCGTTCTCCGGCCGCAGGGTGATCGTCACCGGCGCCAACAGCGGGCTGGGGCTCGTCACCGCCCGTGAGCTCGCCCGCGTCGGCGCCAAGGTGACCGTTGCCGTCCGCAACCTGGAAAAGGGCACCGCGGCCGCCGAGACGATGACCGGCGGGCAGGTGGAGGTACGCAAACTCGACCTGCAGAACCTGGCCTCGGTCCGCGAGTTCGCCGACACCGTCGAGAGCGTCGACGTGCTGGTCAACAATGCCGGCATCATGGCGGTCCCCCTGAGCCGGACCGTCGACGGCTTCGAGAGCCAGATCGGCACCAATCACCTCGGGCATTTCGCGCTGACCAATCTGCTGCTGCCAAAGATCACGGACCGGGTGGTCACGGTGTCGTCGTTGATGCACTGGATCGGGCAGATCAACCTGCGGGACCTCAACTGGAAATCGCGGCCATACTCGGCGTGGCTGGCCTACGGGCAGTCCAAACTGGCCAATCTGATGTTCACCTCCGAGCTGCAGCGCCGGCTGCACGTATCCGGCTCTCAGGTGCGCGCGCTGGCCGCCCACCCCGGATACTCGGCCACCAACCTGCAGGGCCAGACCGGCAACAAGTTCGGCGAGCGGATGATGGCGACCGCCAACCGGGTATTCGCCAGCGAGCCGTCGTTCGGTGCCCGCCAGACGCTCTATGCGGTGTCCCAGGATGTTCCCGGCGACAGCTTCATCGGGCCGCGGTTCGGCCAGTTCGGCCCCAGCCAGCCGGTGGGGCGCAGCCCGCTGGCCCGGCGGGTGGACACCCAGAAGGGGCTGTGGGACCTGTCCGAGCAGCTCACCGACACGGCATACCCGCTGTAGGGGCCCAGCGCCGATTTTTGGTGACGGCCCCGTCTTTGCTACCCTGACCTGGCGTCACGGCGAGGGTGGACCTTCTGGGCCACCGTTATCGGCGGGAACTTCTTCAAGTGTTGCGACCCTTGCCGTGCTGACGATCTGACCGCAGTACCGCAATTAGAGGAGCAACATCATGGCCAAGGCCGCCGCCAAGAACATCCCCAACAAGCTGACCGCGACCGTGCGCACCCGCACCGGCAAGGGCGCCTCGCGCCAGGCCCGCCGCGACGGCAATGTGCCCACCGTCCTGTATGGCCACGGCACCGAGCCCCAGCACCTGGAGATCAACGCCCGCGAGTTCGCGGCCGTGCTGCGTCACGCGGGCACCAACGCCGTGCTGACCCTCGACATCGAGGGCAAGGAGCAGCTGGCTCTGACCAAGGCGCTGGACATCCACCCGATCCGCCGCAACATCCAGCACGCCGACCTGCTCGTCGTGCGCCGTGGCGAGAAGGTCACCGTCGAGGTCACCGTCACCATCGAGGGTGACGCCGTCCCGGGCGCCCTGGTCACCCAGGACACCAACACCATCGAGATCGAGGCCGAGGCCCTGTCGATCCCCGAGCACCTGACCGTGTCGATCGAGGGCGTCGAGGCCGGCACCCAGATCCTGGCCGGCCAGATCGAGCTGCCCACCGGCGTTTCCCTGGTGTCGGACCCCGAGCTGCTCGTTGTCAACATCGTCGAGGCCCCGAGCGCCGAGGACCTGGAGTCCGAGGGCGCCGGCGAAGCTGCTGCCGAGGCACCGGCCGAGGCACCGGCCGCCGAGGCTGCCGAAGCCGCCGAGTAAGTACCCCTTTCGATGGCCGAGCCGCTGCTGGTGGTGGGCCTGGGAAATCCCGGGCCCGCCTACGCCAAGACCCGGCACAATGTCGGGTTCATGGTGGCCGATGTACTGGCCGCCCGCATCGGCTCGGCCTTCAAGGTGCACAAGAAGTCGGGTGCCGAGGTGATCACCGGCCGGCTCGCAGGAGCCCCGGTGGTATTGGCCAAACCTCGGTGCTACATGAACGAGTCCGGCCGTCAGGTCGGGCCGTTGGCCAAGTTCTATTCGGTGCCACCGGGCCGCATCGTGGTCATCCACGACGAGCTCGACATCGACTTCGGCCGCATCCGGCTCAAGGTCGGAGGCGGCGAGGGCGGCCACAACGGGCTGCGGTCGGTGGCATCAGCATTGGGCAGCAAGGACTTTCAGCGCGTCCGCATCGGAGTGGGCCGCCCGCCGGGCCGTAAGGATCCGGCGGCGTTCGTGTTGGAGGCCTTCACTGCCGCCGAACGCACCGAGCTGCCGACGATCTGCGAGCAGGCCGCCGATGCCACCGAGCTGTTGATCGCCCAGGGCCTTGAACCCGCCCAGAACACCGTTCACGCCTGGTAGACAACCTCACCTTCTCTTGCGCGAGCAGACGCGTACGCACCCCAGAACACCCGTTTTCGGGTACCTACGCGTCTGCTCGTCGAGGGGAAGTGACACCGGCTACCAACGGAACGGCTTTCCCAGGCTCAGCGTGCGCTCTGCCGGCGCGTACCAGCCCTGCGCGGCATGCTGGTCGGTGTGCAGATAGCACTGCACCCTCACCTCGTGGCTGCCCTGACGAAATGTGAGCAGCCGGCTGATCGGCAGGGTCGTGATCGGCATGTGATGGCGGCTCAGTGACGCCACATTGATGAAATAGGTTCCACCCCAGGCCTGCTCGATGTGGGTTTTGCCGCCATGCGAGTCGTCGGGGTTGGTGTGGGTGTGCCCGGCCAGCCACAGCGCCACCGCCCCGGGGTGTTCGGTGAGATACCGCTCGAAGGCCCCGGAGTCCGGCTTGCCGCCGACCCAGTACAGGTAGGACGCGCCTTGGGGCGTGCCCTCCAGGAACGGCCGATGGTAGTGCTCATGGAGCTTCCCGTCCGAATCCCGGCGCACCCCCTCCCACTCCCCCGATGCCACCGTGGTGTCCTTGAGGACGTAGTGGTGCACCGTGACGATGATCGAATCACGGTTCTGCTCAACCATCTTCGCCCACCACTCGAATGTTTCGGCGGACACCACTCCGCCGGGATTGCCCCCGAGGGTGCCCCGCCCGATCGTCTGCGAAGGCTCGTTTCGGTCGCTGAGCATCAGGAACAGCAGGTTGCCCACCCGAAACGAGTACCGCTCCCACGTCCCGCTGACGGGATAGGGCCGGGCCGCGGCGTCGACGCCGGAATGCGCGGTGTGCGCACCCAGCGGATCGATCCATTTCTGCCACCACCAGGCGTCGGGTTCGGAAAGTCCACTGCGATCGTGATTTCCGCACACCGAATAGACGTCCTCGCGTCGGTGCTTGCGCATCACAGAGAGCTGCCGCCGGACCTCTCGGCCCTCGGTGTCGTCGGGCAGGCTGTGATGCGCACCGGACATGTCTCCGACGTCTACCGCGATGTCCCAGTCGAACGACGGACCCCCATCGGCGCCACCCTGTTCCGACTGCCGGATGGCGTCGGCCAGGCTCTCCCGGCCGAACTGGCTGTCGGTGCCCACGTGAGCGTCGCCGAACGCCCAGAGCCGGAATTCATCCTGCTTCGCCATCGTCGCGAAAGACTAGCGTCGTGGTCCGGCAACGTCTGGTGTTGCGCTCAGGCGGATTTCAACGGCTGTCGAGCGCGCTGATTCCACTGGCGACCACCTTCACGGTCTTGTGCGGAAACCGCTTTTCGGCGTGGGCCTTGGCCGCCGAGTTCGGCAGCACATACAGCGTTTCGCGTTTCTCCTGCAGAGGTTTGAGCACCCGGTCCATGAACTCCTTGCGGTCGTCGAGATAGGGCACGATCACGTCCTCCCCTGCCGGGCACACCGCCAGACAGTAGGCCGCCTTGTAATTGGCTTTGAAGGACAGGCTCTGCCACATCGAAGCGTTCTCCGAATCGCTGACCCGAGATCGGAAGTCGGCTGCGTCGGCACTGTCGGCGACGGTTTGCGCCCAGTCGGTGAACCCTCCCATGAACTCGCGGTAGTTATGCACCGAGCAGGCGGCGAAGTCGAACTCGCCGTCCTTCCCGATGGCGCCGACCGGACAGGCCGCCACACACAGCTTGCATTCCAGGCACGGCGAATAGTCCAGCGGCTCACCGTAGCTGCTGATCGGCGAGCCCACCAGAATGGTGGCCAGCAGGATGAAGTTTCCGAACCTGGGGTGGATCACGTTGCGGTGGATGCCCATCACCCCCAACCCCGAGGCGACCGCCACGGGCTTGTGCGCCACCACCCAGATCCGTCCCGGGAATCTGTCCATCTCCATCGGGAAGGTGGCCGACGGGTTCACCGCGCGATGGCCGACGTCTTCCAGCGCCCGGGTGATCCGGTGAGCGGCCTCGTTGATGATCTCGCCGGTGCGGTGGAACTCCTGATTGGCCACGCTGCGGGTGGACGACCGGACGTTGTCGCGGTTCATCTTCACGACCAACGAGATGTAGCTGTGCACCCCCGGCAGCGCGCCCTCGACGTGTTCGCGCTCGGAGGTCAGAGCAGGGTCATCCACGCTGGCGAAGGCAACGTCGTCGGCCCCGGCGTCCAGACACAGCTGTCGCAGCCAGTCCGCATCGATCACCTCAGGAGCCGGCGCGTCGGCGCGGGCGCGCACCGCACGCACAGTCGGGTGATCGGCCAGGCGGGGTGAAAGCTTCGGCTTCATGAGGCTGAGTATAGATAACTATACTTAGAGTGCAAGGATCCTCCGTCCCGCCGTAAAGAAACCGTTCGGGCTCGGTCCGAGCACGTTCCCGGCGGGTACATACGAGATATGGACGGCATTCGGCTACTGACCCCACTGCTCGACGGCGCCCGGGTATGGGGCTGCGTGCAGATCCGGCCGGGCCGCTTCGGCATCACGTACTACCGGCTGGTGGTCTATCCGCCTGGCCTGAGCACCGCCGAGCGCCGGTTGGTCCGACTGGCCCGCGGGTGGCCGTTGTGGGGAATGCTCGTGTGGTTGCTGTGCCAGCTCTGGCTGGTCGGGCAGATGTCACCCTGGCCTGCGTTCGGTGTGTCCACCGCGGTCTTCTGTGCCACCGGCGCCATCACACTCGGCCTGTCCGGCAGCGCCTTCCACCGGGTACGGACACTGTGCGCGACGACGATGGCCGGCTACGACGATCCGGGACCTCAGAATGCCCGGGAGCGGCTGGTCGTACTCGCCGCGACACTGCTGCAGGCCGATGAACACCGGGACCGCGGTGAGCTCACCGCGGTCGATCACGAGCTGATCTGGTGGCAGGTCTACAACCGGATGGACGCCGACCATGGCGCAAACACCAAGCAGGCCAGCTGATGTCGGACATGCTCGAGGTGATGTCGATGATGGCGGTACCGGTCGCACTCCTGTTGTTGTTGCGCGGCTACGTAATTCGGCAGAACCGACGCGCCGATACGGCTGAACGCACGGCGCACGCGACCAGTCCCTAAACCCCACGAGCGGGCGCGCCACCAGTGGCACGCCCGCTCGCGGGTGTTGGTACTACGGGGTCGCCTAGCGGCGCGCCCCCGGCATTCCGAGCCACGGGAACACGGGGATGTTGGCGGGCGGCGCGGTTGTTCCGGGCCTCGCCTTGATCGATGTGCTGCCGTTGGTCGTGCAGATGGTCTTGGTGGCCGTGTCCTGACAGGTCGGCCGAGCGGCAGCGATCGGCGCCGAAATCACCGATGCTGCAGCCAAACCCACCATCACAAAGGCCAACTTACCGCGACCTGTCATCATGTCCTTCCCCTTCCCGGCTACCACCGCGACACCAGAATGGCCCTGCGCTGAACCGCTCATCAGGGGCAAACCGATACGACGACGCCGGAATCCGCATCGAGCGGGGTGTTGTTGGCAGCCGCCTTGTTGAACGCGTCCTGGCGGGCAGCCTCCACCGTCGCGCCGGCTCCACCGGCGACCGCGTGATTGCTGGGGCTGGCGACGGACACGATGCACAGGTTGTCGTTGGTCACCTCGTCGGCAGTGCATTCCACACCGCCGGCATTCGTGCAAGCCGCGATCACTGCCGCGGACGCCTCCTCGGCGGTGTCACCGGTGGCGGTGAAACCAGCCAGGGTGTCGACGAATTCGCCGGTACCCACTGCAGCAAAGATGTCTTCGGGATCTTCGACGTAACCTCCGGGACCACCTGCCCACGCGGTGCCCGCGGTAATCCCGGCGGCGACAACGCCTGCGCCTAGGATCGCCGAAACCCATCGGGATTTGACCATGCCGGTCCTCTCGTCAAAGTGGTTTCCGCGTCAGAATACGCAAATATCACGTTAACGATGGGCAAATTGACCGTGCTGTCATCGCATTTGAGGGTCAACTTGAGTATCCGGCGGGCAGTGCAATACGAAATGCACGCCGGGATCAGGCATGTCGCAATGGAGCACTGTCAGCACGTATGCGAACGTGCGCAAAGTGCCGCGCACGAGCGGTGTGTCGCGTAGCAGACCCGCACCGCACGCTCGCGGCGTGACGGTCTAGGTGACCAGCGAGACCGAGTTGGCGCGACGCAGCTTGCCCGACGGGGTCTTCGGGATGCTGCCGGGACCGAGCACCACGACATTGCGCGGACGCATGTCGACCTCGGACACCACCTCGTGCGCCACCTGATGCTCGATCCGGCGCACCTCGGCCGGATCCTGCCAGGCGTTGGACTCAACGGCGACGGCGAAGGTCTCGCGCGAGTGCCCGGCATCCAGGCGCACCGCCACGGCGCAGCCCGGGCGCACACCTTCCACCCGGCCGGCCGCACGTTCGATGTCCGTCGGGTAGATGTTGCGCCCGGCCATGATGATCACGTCCTTGACGCGGCCGCACACGATGACGTTGCCCTCTTCGGTGATGTAGCCGAGGTCGCCGGTGTCGTACCAACCGTGCTCGTCCTGGGCCGGCAGGAAGCCACCCATGGTGATGTAGCCGGGGGTCAGCGACTCGCCGCGTAGCTCGATGACGCCGACGCCGCGAGCCGGCATCACATCGCCGTGCTCGTCGACGACACGGGCCTCGAGGTCCTTCAGCAGCGGACCCAGGGAGGCCAGCCGGCGGGTGTTGCCCTTGGTGGCGGGCACGGCGCGGCGCAGCGCGGCCAGCAGGTCGGCGTCGACCTCGTCGACCACCAGGCCCGCGTTGCACGGGGAGAACGACACGGCCAGGCAGGTCTCGGCCATGCCGTAGGCAGGCAGGATCGCCGACGAGGGCAGCCCGAACGGCTTGCCCGCGTCGAGCAGGTCCTCGACGTCGGCCGGCTCCACCGGCTCGGCGCCCGAGAGCGCGAACCGCAGGGTGGACAGGTCGTACTCACCCGGCTTGGCCTGACGGCGCAACCGCTTGGCGAACAGCGCGTAGGCGAAGTTGGGAGCCGCGGTCATGGTGCCCTTGTACTTGGTGATGAGCTTGGCCCACAGCAGCGTGTCGCGCAGGAAGTCCATCGGCGTGACCTTGACGAGCTCGGCGCCGAAGTACATCGGGATGGTCAGGAAGCCGACCATGCCCATGTCGTGGAAGCAGGGCAGCCAGCTCACCATGACGTCCTTGTCGACGTCGTACTCCGCACCGATGAACATCGCCTCGGCATTGGAGTGGATGTTGCGGTGCGTGATCTGCACGGCCTTGGGCGAGCCGGTCGAGCCGGAGGTCAGCTGCATCAGCGCCAGATCGTCCTCACCGGTCTCCACCGGGTCGATCGGGTCGGCGGCCAGCAGGTCGGCGATCTTGAGGACCTTGATGCCCTTTTCCTCCAACACGGGGATGGCCACCAGGAAGGGCTCGGAGACGACGACGGCGTCGGCCTCGATCATGCCGATCACATTCATGGTGTCCTCTGCCCACACCGCCAGGTCGGTGCGCGGGGTCGGCTGGTGCAGCATGGTCAGGCTCGCGCCGCGCATCCAGACACCCTGCGCGGTCGGCGCGATCTCGACGGGGAAACCGGCCAGCACGCCGACGGCGTCGCCATGACCGATACCCGCGGCGGCCAGACCGCCTGCGATGCGCCGGGCCCGCTCGTGAACCTCACCCCAGGTGTGGCGAACCGGCTCATGCGGCTCACCGGTCACCATGCCGCGCTTGCTCTCACGAGCGTTGCGGAACATCTTCTCGGTGAATCTGCTCACGACGACCTCCTTGGGTTCCGCGGCCCCCACACCGACGACAGTGCGCCAGGTGCAGTTGCCCGGTTATCCATGCTCCGCCCGCTGCACACCGCTTGTGGGTAGGCGCGCGCACACGATTGGGGAGCAGTTATGTCTCGAAAAGGTGATGCCCCAGAACCGGGTGTACGTCTGGGCGACCCCCCACCGTCATGGACGGCGGGAGCACAAGTCGCATCCGATGCAAGATCGCTAGCATTCACCGCCGCTCATCTTAAGAGACCCTTAAGTAACTGCCAAACCCTCGCGATAATTGAGGTCTGCGTCACAGTTTCAGGTCGACGCCGACGGGTACTCCGTCGGTTTCTGCTCAGGGGTTGTCCGGCGCAAAGTTGGCAGCCCCGGCGTCGAAAACAGCGACGACGGCGACGGACCCAATCAGGCCGACGTCGATGGCTCCGGAACGACGCGAGCACCGCTGACGGGACCGCTGGCCACCCGCACCGTCCGGCACACCCCGGCCCCGGCAAGTTCAGCCCCCACGTCCACCGCCGACGTCGACGACGGGCACAGGAACGCACACGTCGGGCCCGAACCCGACACGATGCCGGCCAGGGCACCGGCCTCCACCCCGGCACGCAACGTCCGGCGCAGCTCCGGATACAGACTCAGGGCAGCCGGCTGCAGGTCGTTGCCCAACAGCGCCGCCAGTTCGGCCGGATCACCGGAAGCCAGCGCAGCCAGGACAGGCTCGGGCTCCTCGGCCCGCGGGGGTCCGCCCGTCGAGGTGTCTGAGCGCAGCCGATCCAGCTCGCCGAACACCTTCGGGGTGGACAGGCCCTTGCGGGCGAACGCCAGCACCCAGTGGAAGGTGTTGCGGGCCAGCACCGTCGCCAGCTCCTCACCGCGGCCGGTGCCCAGCGCAGTGCCGCCGTGCAGCGCGAACGGGACGTCACTGCCCAGCCGGGCCGCCAAGGCGTGCAGGTCGCGCCTGGGCACCCCGAGCTCCCAGAGCGTGTTCATCGCCACCAGCACCGCGGCAGCGTCGGCACTGCCACCGGCCATGCCACCGGCCACCGGGATCGACTTGTCGATGCTGATCGCCACATCCGGGGACCGGCCCACGTGCTCGGCCAGCAACTCGGCGGCACGCCAGGCCAGGTTGCGCTCGTCGGTGGGCACCGACTCCACACCCTCGCCGGCCACCGTCAGCGACAGCATGTCGGCATTGCGCACCGTCACCTCGTCCAGCAGCGACACGGCATGGAACACCGTGGTGAGGTCGTGGTAACCGTCGTCGCGCACATCCCCGACCGCCAGGTAGAGATTCACCTTGCCGGGGACACGCACGGTCACCGACCCGGTGGGGACCCACTCGGACGCGGTACTGCCGTCGGATGCTGACACGGCCACGACACTATCGCCGCCCACCCACGGTTGTCGGTGAACTTAGGCTGAGACGGTGCCCTCACCCGAGGTGGAAATAGCGGGATACACCGCGATGAATGTCGTGGGGTACGGCGGCTCAGCCGTCGTATATCAGGCACGCGACCCCGAGGGGGTCACCGTCGCGCTCAAGATTCTCGACGATCGGCACCGCAAACCGGCCCAGCTGGCCCGGCTGCAACGCGAGTTCGACTTCGCCCGTCAGCTCACCCATCCGAACATCGTCACGGTGTACGCGGCGGGTCCGGGATGGCTGGCGATGGAGCTCCTCGACGGTGGCACGGTGAACAACCTGCCCGGCACGCCGGAGCGGCTCACCGCGTTGGCCCAGATCGCCGGGGCGCTCGATCACGCCCACCGGCACGGAATCGTGCACTGCGACGTCAAACCCGCCAATATCCTTGTCGATCAACCATTCTCGAGAGCGGTACTGATCGACCTCGGGGTGGCCCACTCGATGGCCGCGGACGTGGCCGCCAAGTTGGCCCAGGACCGGCACGGCCGGATGAGCCTCGACCCGGCCCGGCGCATCACCCGTCAGGCAGCCCGACCGCACCCGGATATCCAAGCGTCACTGCCTTATTCGGCCCCCGAGCTCCTCAGCGGCCGGACACCTCTGGCGGCGACGGACCAGTACGCGCTGGCCTGCACGACAGTTGAGCTGCTGACCGGAGCACCGCCGTACTCCGCGGACACCGCGATAGCCCTGATCGATCATCAGATGTACAGCCGACCCCCGCGAATATCGCAGCGGTGCAACTGGATTCCACCGTCGGCGGACCCGGTCATCGCCAGGGCACTCGCGAAGGACCCCGAGCGCAGGCACGACTCGTGTTCGGAGTTCGTCGGTCTGATCACCGAGGCGCTCAGGTCCCCGATGTGAAGAAGATCGCGAGATTGTCGGACAATCTCGCGATCTTCTTCACATTCGGCATCACTCAGCCCTGCCGTGCCGCCTCAACCTCGGCGGCCGCCTTGATCTCAGCTGCGGCCTCGCCCGCGGCTTCCTTGGCCCGCTGCAGGAGTCGGACGAAGTCGGCGATGCCGAGCGTCTCGCCACGGCGCGACGGGTCGATGCTGGCGGCGAGCAGCCGCTCGGCCGACTCGTTGCCCGAACCCGCCCAGTCCGCGAACGCGTTGCGAGAGGTCTTGCGGCGCTGCGCGAATCCGATGTCGATGAGCTGAAACACCTCATCGCGGAACTCAGCGTCGGTCGGCCATGGCGATGTCTCGTAGCGGTCGATGCGGACCAGCCCGGAGTACACCCGCGGGATCGGCCAGAACACCGTCGGCGACACCATCCCGTGCCTGCGCACGTTTCCGTAGAAACGCGCCTTGGCACTGGGCACGCCGTAGTCCTTGCCGCCGGGTTCGGCGGCCAGGCGCTCGGCCACCTCGGCCTGCACCATGACCATGACCGTCCGGATCGACGGGAACTCGGCCAACAGGTGCAGCAGTGCGGGCACCGCCACGTTGTACGGGAGATTCGCCACGAGCGCCGTCGGTTGCTCGGTCAGATCAGACGGCATCAGCGTCAGGATGTCCTGATTGATCACCGTGAGCCGGTTGATCTCGCTGTGGGAATGATCGGCGATGGTGGCCGGCAATTGCTTGGCCAGCACCGGGTCGATCTCCACTGCGGTCACCCTGGCACCACGGTCCAACAGGGGCAGAGTCAGTGACCCGAGACCGGGTCCGACTTCGAGCACATGGTCGTTCCGGTGAATCCCGGAGGCCGACACGATGCGCCGAACGGTGTTGGCATCATGAACGAAGTTCTGGCCAAAGGCCTTGCGTGGTCGAAAGTCGATTTCTTTCGCCAAGCGTCGTATCTCGGTCCGCCCGAGCAGTCGAATAGTCAGCGCGCCCCAATCCTCCCACTACACACCGGCCAAGCTCCCCAGCCTTGCCGGGCCTGCGTCACCGTAGCAATCGCAATCTGCTCTTCTCTTGTCGCCAGATCGGCTCTCGGAGCATACCTCAGACCACCCTGTCGCTCCCAGGTGTTCTGGTCGAATTGGACCCCACCGTAAAATCCGTTACCAGTGTTAATGGCCCAGTTACCTCCCGCTTCGCACTGCGAAAGTGCGTCCCAGGCAGCGCCGTTGGTGACCGGCGGAACTTCGGTGCCGGGCTTTGCTCCGACGCGCAGCACGCCGTCGCGGGCCGGGTTGATTACGACATTGGCTACTGGCAGCCTGCCGGTCTCCACGCCGTTCACCTTGGCCACCGCGTAGGTCACGTCCTGGGTGCCCGGGGCGCCGGGCTCCTCGACGACCTGGCGGCTCATGTTCATGGAGGCGTCTTCGATGCGCTGATGGCCCGGCTCCAACGCCACCCGCTCGGTGACCTTCTCGATGCGCATGCGGGTCACCTGAACCTGCATACCCTCGGTGACCGGGGTCGATGCGGCCGGCACGACGGTGTCGTTCTGCTCCAGCGGGGCCCCCGCCGCGGCCAACAGACCAGCCACGTTCGGGGCGGCCAGATGCACTGTCTGCACGTTGCCACCGTCATCGATCCGGACGGTCTTGGCGCTCACCACGGGCAGCGCCATGCCGCCCAGCGGAACCCTGCTGCCGCGGGACGCCGCGGCCGGTGCCTTGTCGGTCATCTTGAGCTGCGCCAGGGCCTCATCGACGGTCGAGGCAGTGGTCCACACCTGCTTGCTGTCATTGCCGTCCAACGACAACTCGAGCGGTCGGCTACGGCGCAGAACGATGGTGTCGGCCTGGTGCACGGACTCGTCGGCCGAGGGGTAAAGATCATCCCGATCGCCAACCGAGAACCCGTTCTCCTCGACCACATCGATCACCCGCGACTTCATCGTCGTCACGGTCATCGGCGCACCGTCGACGCTCAGCGTCACGGTCTTGTGCGATCCGACGGCGTAGCCCCCGGCGGCGGTCAGCGTGACCAGCAGGGCCCCCACCACGCCTCGCAGCAGCGGAGATCGGGATTCATGAATTTTGTTGAGCGCGTCCACGGTTCTCGCATTTCTCCCCGGTACGGACGGCATGGATCACCGCCGGCGGTTGAGGTTTGATCACAAGACGGTAACGAATCGGCCTACTTCCGGCAACTCCCGTTAAGTCCGTACACCCGCGCCGCAGTGGCTGCGGTCTCGGACGCGACCTCTTCGGCAGGTCGGTCCAGCAACTCTGCGAGTGCCCGCACAGTGTATGGCAGGCAGTACGGCTCGTTCGGAGCGCCGCGGAACGGATGAGGCGTCAGAAACGGCGCGTCGGTCTCCACCAACAGCTGGCCGGGCGGAATCAGCCGCGCGGCTTCGCGCAGCTCAGCAGCGTTGCGGAAACTGACCGTGCCCGAAAGGCTCAGGACCCAGCCGGCTTCGACGCAGGTGTGAGCCATGTCCGGTCCCGAGGAAAAACAGTGGAAGATCACTGTCTCGGGCGCTCCTTCGGCGCGTAGTACGTCGAGCACCTCGGCGTCGGCGTCCCGGTTGTGGATCATCAACGGCTTGCCGGTGCGCTTGGCCAGGTCGATGTGCCACGCGAAACCCTCGCGTTGCTCGGCCGGAGTGGCGCAGCCGTCCAGCCGGCCCGGCCAGTACAGGTCCATCCCGGTCTCCCCGACCGCGACCACACGTGGGTGGACAGCCAGCCGCTCCACCTCGGCCCTGGCCGCGTCGTCGAGCGCATTGGCCCGGGTGGGGTGCAGCGCCACCGCCCCGAAAACCCGCTCATCAGCTTCGACGGCCGTGGTCACCCAGCGCGCCGAGTCCAGATCGTCGGCGATGGTGACCGCCTGGCCCACTCCGACCGCGGCCGCGCGATCCATGATCGCCCGGACGTCCTGCGCGGTCTGCGCTCCGCATGCGTCGAGGTGGGTATGTGCGTCGACCAGCGGAGCCAACGGCTCCGGAGCCGGCGGCTTCTCTCTGGCTGAGCGTTTGGATCCCACCGCAACACAATAAGGTGGGGTCCAAATGAGTGAGCCTTTCTACATAACTACGGCCATCGCCTACCCGAACGGCGCGCCGCACATCGGGCACGCCTACGAGTACATCGCCACCGATGCGATCGCCCGGTTCAAGCGACTCGACGGCTTCGATGTGCGCTACCTGACCGGCACGGACGTGCACGGCCAGAAGATGGCCGATACCGCCGCAGCCGAGGGCATCTCGGCCGCCGAGCTGGCCAACCGCAACTCCGACGTGTTCCAGCGGTTGCAGGAGAAGCTCAACATCTCCTTCGACCGGTTCATCCGCACCTCCGACGCCGACCACTACGAGGCGTCCAAGGAGATCTGGCGCCGTATGAACGAGGCCGGCGACATCTACCTGGGCACCTACTCCGGCTGGTACTCGATCCGCGACGAACGATTCTTCGCCGAGGACGAGACGACTGCAGGTCCCGACGGCACCCGCACCGCGATCGAGACCGGCACCCCCGTCACCTGGACCGAGGAGCAGACCTACTTCTTCCGGTTGTCGGCCTACGCCGAACGGCTGCTGGCCCACTACGAGGCCCACCCCGAATTCATCGGGCCCGACGTGCGCCGCAACGAGATCGTCAGCTTCGTCTCGGGCGGACTCAAGGATCTGTCGATCTCGCGGACCACGTTCGACTGGGGTGTGCCGGTCCCCGACCACCCCGATCACGTGATGTACGTGTGGGTGGACGCGCTGACCAACTACCTGACCGGCGTCGGTTTCCCGGATGTGGCCTCCGGGGCCTTTCAGAAGTACTGGCCGGCCAAGCTGCACATGATCGGCAAGGACATCATCCGGTTCCACAGCGTGTACTGGCCGGCGTTCCTGATGTCGGCCGGGATCGCGCTGCCCGAGCGGGTCTTCGCCCACGGCTTCATCAACGTCAAGGGCGAGAAGATGAGCAAGTCGGTCGGCAACGTGGTTGACCCGATCGCGCTCGTCGACACCTTCGGTCTCGATCAGGTGCGCTACTTCTTCCTTCGCGAGGTGTCCTTCGGGCAGGACGGCAGCTACAGCGAGGAAGCCATCATCGGCCGGATCAACGCCGACCTGGCCAACGAGCTGGGCAACCTGGCCCAACGGTCACTGTCGATGGTGGCCAAGAACCTCGACGGCGTGGTTCCCGATCCGGGATCGTTCAACGACGACGACGCCGCCCTGCTGAGCGTCGCGGACGCGCTACTCGAACAGGTGCGGACGCACTACGATGTGCCCGCGATGCACCTCGCACTTGAATCGATCTGGTCGGTCCTCGGCGCAGCCAACCGCTATTTCTCGGCCCAGGAGCCGTGGGTACTGCGCAAGTCCGACGATCCAGCCGACCAACAGCGATTCGGTACGGTGCTCTACACAACGCTCGAGGTGGTGCGAATCGCGGCGCTGCTGACGCAGCCGGTGATGCCGGACTCCATGGCCAAACTGCTCGACCTGCTGGGCCAGCCGACTGACGCACGCGACTTCGACTCCATCGGGACCCGGCTCAAGCCAGGTACCGAATTGCCCGCGCCCACCGGGGTTTTCCCCCGCTACCAGATGGACTGAGATGGCTGTACTACACGAGAAACTGCAGGCGATCTACGAGGAAGTATCGCAACGCAACGCCGGTGAGCAGGAGTTCCACCAGGCCGTCTACGAGGTCCTGACCAGCCTCGGACCGGTGGTGGCCAAGCATCCCGACTACGCCGACGGCGCCATCATCCGCCGGCTGTGCGAGCCCGAGCGGCAGATCATCTTCCGGGTGCCCTGGCTCGACGACTCCGGCACCGCGCAGATCAACCGCGGCTTCCGAGTCGAATTCAACTCGGCGCTCGGTCCCTTCAAGGGGGGCCTGCGGTTTCACCCGTCGGTCTATCTCGGCATCGTGAAATTCCTCGGCTTCGAGCAGATCTTCAAGAACTCGCTGACCGGCCTGCCGATCGGCGGCGGCAAGGGCGGGTCGGATTTCGACCCCAAGGGCCGCTCCGACGCCGAGGTGATGCGCTTCTGTCAGTCCTTCATGACCGAGCTGTACCGCCACATCGGTGAGTACACCGACGTCCCGGCCGGCGACATCGGCGTCGGCATGCGCGAAATCGGTTACCTGTTCGGCCAGTACAAGCGGATCACCAACCGCTACGAATCCGGCGTGCTCACCGGCAAGGGCCTGACCTGGGGCGGGTCGCAGGTCCGCACCGAGGCCACCGGTTACGGCACGGTCTTCTTCGTCGATGAGATCCTGCGGTCGAGCGGGCAATCGTTCGACGGCAAGCAGGTCGTGGTGTCCGGTTCGGGCAACGTAGCGATCTACGCCATCGAGAAGGTGCATTCGCTGGGCGGGACCGTGGTGGCCTGCTCCGACTCCAGCGGCTACGTGTGCGACGACAAGGGCATCGACCTCGACCTGCTCAAAGAGGTCAAGGAACTGCGCCGGGGCCGTATCGAGGACTACGCGGAGGCCCGTGGCGGCGCCGCACATGTCGTGACGGACCGCAGCGTGTGGGAAGTGCCGTGCGACATCGCGTTGCCCTGCGCCACCCAGAACGAGGTCTCCGGCGACGACGCGACCATGCTGATCAAGAACGGCTGCCAGATCGTGGCCGAGGGCGCCAACATGCCGTGCACGCCCGACGCGGTGAAGTACTTCGAAGAGGCCGGGATCAAGTTCGCCCCGGGCAAGGCCGCCAACGCCGGTGGTGTGGCCACCAGCGCGCTGGAGATGCAGCAGAACGCCTCGCGGGACTCGTGGACCTTCAACGACACCGAGGAGCGGCTGGCCGACATCATGCGCCGCATCCACGATCGCTGCCTCACCACCGCTGACGAGTACGGCCAGCCGGGCAATTACGTGGCGGGCGCCAACATCGCCGGCTTCATCCGGGTCGCCGACGCGATGCTGGCGTTGGGTCTGGTCTAGCGACACCTCCGGGTGATGTAGGTCACATCACCCGGGAGTGCTGTCACAAACCCGCGTCCCGCGGTGTCTTGAGGGCACAAGCCTTTGAGAACAGGAGACGCTCCCATGACCGAAACAACTGCGCAGAACACCCGAGTGGTCGTGATCGGCGGAGGGTATGCCGGTGTGCTGGCAGCCAACCGACTGCAGGGCACACCGGGAGTGGCTGTCACGCTGGTCAATCCGCGGCCCGAGTTCGTCGAACGGATCCGGCTGCACCAGTTGGTGGCCGGAAACCACGACGCCACAGCTGCCTACGACACATTGTTGGGTGTCGGGGTGCGGCTGCTGGTCGACGGTGCCGAGTACATCGACGCCGAGATCCGCCAGGTGCAACTGACGTCCGGCGACGTGATCGACTACGACTACCTGGTCTACGCCGTCGGCAGCACCGGCGGGGTGCCCGCCTCCGTGCCCGGCGCTGCTGAATTCGCCTATCCGCTTTCGGAATTGGAGCAGGCCCAGCGCCTGCGCGCCCGACTGCAGGACGTGCCGATGTCGGCACCGGTGGTCGTGGTCGGCGGCGGGCTGACCGGCATCGAGGCGGCCGGCGAGCTGGCCGAGGCGGGCCGCAAGGTCACGCTCGTCACCGATGTGATCGGCGCCTCGGTGGGCGCAGGCGCCCGTCGCTCGATCGTCAAGGCGCTCACCAAGCTGGGCGTCTCGATCATCGACGGACCCGAGGTCCTGGTGACCGCGATCGAAGCCGACGCCGTCACGCTTGCCGACGGCAATCGGCTGCCGAGCGCGGTGACGGTGTGGACCACCGGGTTCGGGGTTCCCGGCCTGGCCGCCGCGAGTGGGCTGCGTACCGACGAGCTGGGCCGGTTGCTCACCGACGAGACCCTGACCAGCGTCGACAACGCGCGCATCGTGGCGGCCGGCGACGCCGCCTCACCATCGGGGGTTCCGCTGCGAATGAGCTGCCAGTCGGCAGGCCCGTTGGGGGTTCAGGCCGCCAACACCGTGCTGGCCCGCATCGCGGGCGCAGAGCCCAAGGTGATCAACCAGGCCTTCGCCGGACAGTGCGTGAGCGTCGGCCGCGATGCCGGGACAGTGCAGCTGTGCCACTCGGACGACAGCCCGCGCCGCGTCTTCATCGGCGGACGGTCCGGCGCCTTCTTCAAGGAGCAGGTCTGCCGGGCGACGCTGACGTTCCTGCGCAAGGAAGGTGTGAAGCCGGGGTCGTACTTCTGGTTCAAGGGCGACAACCGAGCACGTCAACTGGCCGAGGCACAGCAGGGGACACTGGTCTGATGAACACGCCCGGCGCAGGTGACTCGACCTCGTACTCGAACGAACACGCCGAACGATTTACCTTGTTACGGCCGCTGTTGTTCACCATCGCGTACGAGATCCTCGGGACGGCAACGGAATCCGATGACGTCCTACAGGAGAGTTACCTGCGCTGGGCCGAGGTGGATCTGGACACGGTCCGCGACACCAAAGCGTTCCTGGCCCAGCTCGTCACCCGCCAGGCGCTCAATGCCCTTCGCGCTCAGTCGCGGCGACGCGAGGAGTACGTGGGCCCGTGGCTGCCCGAACCGCTGCTGTTGACTGCCGGGGTCGCAGGCGACGCATCAGCCGATGTGGTACTGGCCGAGTCGGTTTCGATGGCCATGCTGGTGGTGCTCGAGACGCTGAGCCCCGACGAGCGTGCAGTGTTCGTGCTGCGCGAGGTGTTCGGATTCCGCCACGACGAGATCGCCGCGGCGATCGACAAATCCGCGAGCGCCGTGCGTCAGATGGCACATCGGGCCCGCGAGCATGTGCAGTCGCGGCGCAAGCGTTTCGAGCCCGTCGACCTCGACGAGTCCAACCGGGTCACCGAGGAGTTCCTGACTGCGGCGGCCACCGGTGACATGGACGGGCTGCTGGCCCTGCTGGCACCGGATGCGGTATACACCGCCGACAGCGGAGGCAAGGCCAGCGCGGCCCGGCGGCCCGTCGTGGGCGCGCAGAAGGTCGCGGCCATGCTGGTCGGCTTGTTCCGCGCCGGCGAGCGGGTCCCGGGGCTCTCGTTCGAGCGCATCGCATGCAACGGCGAACCCGCGGTGATGATCCGCAGCGACGCCGGCATGGAAGGGGTCTTCACCATCGAGGTCATCGACGGCAAGATCACCCACTTCTACGCGATGCGCAATCCGGACAAGCTGACCGGTGTCGACATGCCGCGGGTGATCAGCCGCTGACTTTCCCTCGCGCCACTCCCGCCGAGCAGACATAAACTCGCACTGTTTCCCCTTGAAACGCGCGATTTTGCGTCTGCTCGCGGGAGGAAGCAAGCTAGCTCCATGCGGATCGAGCGGCTCGGCGCGCTGGGCGATGCCCCGGCGGTGCTGCGCGGTGTCGCCGCAGCCGCCGCCCGCGCCCGCGTGGCGCCACCCGCCGCGTTGATCGGCGACTGGTTCTCCTCGCGCGCGGTGATCGCCCCCTCGGTCTCGGTGGCATCGGTTGCGCCCGACACCGCATTCGCGGTGGCACAGGACGCTTCCGGGCCGACGGGCGCCGTCGGCGGCGGGTGGTTCGGCTACCTCTCGTACCCGGATCCCGGGGCCGACGGCACACCACCGCGGATCCCGGTGGCCGCAGGCGGCTGGTCGGACTGCGTGCTACGCCAAGACTGCGAGGGCATCTGGTGGTTCGAAAGCCTCAGCGGCGCAGCGCTTCCCGTGTGGCTGCGAGCACCGGAACCGGCGCAGCCAGGAGGCTACACCCTGAACTGGGTGACCCCCGACCGCGATGATCACCGCCGTGGCGTGCTGGCCTGCCTGGACGCCATCGCGGCGGGCGAGGTGTATCAGGCCTGTGTGTGCACCAGGTTCACCGGCCGTATCGACGGCGAGCCGATCGATTTCTTCACCGAGGCGGTGGCCCGGACCGCGCCCGCCCGGGCCGCGTACGTGGCCGGCGACTGGGGTGCGGTGGCCTCGCTGTCACCGGAGTTGTTCCTGCGCCGGGCGGGCACCGCGGTGGCCTCCAGCCCGATCAAGGGCACGCTGCCGTCCTCGGCCGACCCTGCTGCCCTGCTGGCCTCGGTCAAGGACGTCGCCGAGAACGTCATGATCGTCGACCTGGTCCGCAACGACCTGGGACGGGTCGCGACCACCGGCAGCGTGACGGTGCCCGAACTGCTCGCGGTACATCCGGCACCCGGCGTCTGGCACCTGGTCTCGACCGTCACCGCCGAGGTGCCCACGCAGGTGCCGATGAGCGCACTGCTGGACGCCACCTTCCCCCCGGCCTCGGTGACCGGCACGCCGAAGCGACGGGCCCGCCAGCTGCTGCGGCAGTGGGAGCCGGCGCGTCGCGGAGTCTATTGCGGCACAGTCGGACTGGCGTCTCCCGTGGCGGGATGCGAGCTGAACGTCGCGATCCGGACCGTGGAGTTCGGCGCCGACGGCTCGGCGGTGCTCGGCGTGGGCGGCGGCATCACCGCCGATTCCGACGTCGACGCGGAATGGGAAGAATGCCTGCACAAAGCAGCCTCGATCGTTCAGTCCCGGGCGCGCAGCACAGCGTCGTAGAGCTCGCGCCGTGACGGCGCCCCCGGGTTCGCAGCGATCACCTGGGCGCAGGCGTCCTTGACCCGGATGCCGTCGGCCACCAGTTCCTCGACCTCGGCCACCAAGTCGGGCAGTTCGACGCTCGGGGTACCCCCGGCCAGCACCACGGTGATCTCCCCCAGCACACCGTCGGCGGCCCACTCCGCGAGCTCGGCCAGGCTGCCGCGCCGGATCTCCTCATGGGTCTTGGTCAGCTCACGGCACACCACGGCGCGGCGCTCCGGGCCCAGCACCTCGACGGCGTCGCGCAGGGTCTCGGCCAGCCTGCGCGGAGATTCGAAGAACACGCTGGTGCGCGATTCGGCAGCCAGGGTGCGCAGCCAGGCCACCCGCGCCGCGTGTTTGCGCGGCGCGAAACCCTCGAAACAGAACCGGTCCGAGGCCAGCCCGGACACCGCCAGCGCCGTCGTCACCGCAGAAGGGCCCGGCAGGCATGAGACCGGCAGTCCGGCCTCGGCACAGGCCGCCACCAGGCGGTAGCCGGGGTCATTGATCAGCGGCATACCGGCATCGCTGATCACCAGCACCGTCGCGCCGGCCGCGATCTCCTCGACCAAGCCGGGTACCCGACTCGCCTCGTTCTGGTCGAAGAAGCTCAGGATCCGGCCGGACGGTTGCACGCCCAGGGACTGGGCCAGCGACCGCGCGCGCCGGGTGTCTTCGGCCGCCACGATGTCGGCCGTCGTCAACGCCTCGATGAGACGCGCAGAGGCATCGGAGGGCAGGCCCAGCGGCGTGGCGCCGATCAGTAGTTTGCCGGGTGTCACGCCCGACAGCCTACGATCGCTTGCGTGACCGCCACCGCCACCGAAACGCCGACGGCTGGTCGCTCGGTCCCCCTGATCAGCCCCGCGCCGCTGATTCCGCCTGCCGATTTCGGCCCGACCGACCGGCTGCAGGGCTGGTTGATGACGGCGGTCATCACCGGACTGGCCGCGATAAGCCGGTTCCTGAACCTGGGCTCGCCGACCGACGCGGGCACCCCGGTGTTCGACGAGAAGCACTACGCGCCGCAAGCCTGGCAGATGCTCTACAACCACGGCGTCGAGGACAACCCCGGCTACGGGCTCGTGGTGCACCCGCCCGTGGGCAAGCAGTTGATCGCGATCGGCGAGGCGCTGTTCGGATACAACGGCCTCGGCTGGCGGTTCTCCGGCGCGCTGTGCGGTGTGCTGATCGTGATGCTGGTGGTGCGGATCGGGCGCCGGCTCAGCCGCTCCACCCTCGTCGGCGGTATCGCCGGACTCCTGCTGATCGCCGACGGGGTCAGCTTCGTCTCGGCCCGCACAGCGCTGCTGGACGTGTTCCTGGTGACGTTCGTGGTCGCGGCGTTCGCCTGCCTGATGGTGGACCGCGACGACGTCCGTCGGCGCATGCACACAGCCTTCGTGGAAGGCCGGATCGCCGAGACGCCCTGGGGTCCGCGACTGGGCGTGCGGTGGTGGCGGTTCGGGGCGGGCGTGCTGCTCGGACTGGCGTGCGCGACGAAGTGGTCCGGGCTGTACTTCGTGGCGTTCTTCGGCGTGATGACGCTGGTGCTCGACGCCATCGCCCGCAAGCAGTACCACGTACCGGCACCCTGGCGCGGCATGCTGCGCCGTGATGTGGGGCCGGCCGCCTATGTGTTCGGTCTGATCCCGTTCGCGGTGTACCTGGCGTCGTACGGGCCGTGGTTCGCCTCCGAGACCGGCATCAACCGGTACGAGGCGGGCCAGTCCATCGGCGAGAACGGCATCATCCCGCTGCCCGACGCGCTGCGCTCACTGTGGCATTACACCTACGCCGCCTACCACTTCCACGCCGGGCTGACCAACGCCGACGGCAACCACCACCCGTGGGAATCCAAGCCCTGGACCTGGCCGATGTCGTTGCGGCCGGTGCTCTATGCGATCGACAACCACGATGTCCCCGGATGCGGCACACAGTCCTGCGTCAAAGCGGTGATGCTCGTGGGCACTCCGGCGATGTGGTTCATCGCGGTGCCGGTGCTCGGCTGGGCCCTGTGGCGGGCCGTGGTGCGACGGGACTGGCGCTACGGCGTGGTCCTGGTCGGTTACTCGGCGGGTTTCCTGCCCTGGTTCCTCGACATCGACCGGCAGATGTACTTCTTCTACGCGACGGTGATGGCGCCGTTCCTGGTGCTGGCGATCGCGCTGATCCTCGGCGACATCCTCTACAAACCCAATCAGAACCCCGAGCGTCGAACGTTGGGCCTGCTGGTGGTCTGCTTCTACGTGGCGCTGGTGATCGCGAACTTCGCGTGGTTGTACCCGGTCCTGACGGGCATCCCGATTTCGCAGTCGACCTGGAATCTGGAGATCTGGTTGCCTTCGTGGCGCTAGTTGGGGATTGACGGGGCTCTTCGCCGGGAGGCGGCTGTTCGCCGATTTCTACCGCAGGGCTGCAAAACCCGCCCACAACAACCCCCACGTCGAAAACGACGAGCCAGGGCTGCCGAGAAGAGCTAGAGCAGGTCCCGCGCCGCCGGGCACGACATACAGCGCGGTCCGCCGCGGCCCGTGCCCAGCTCCGAGGCCTCGATCGGCAGCACCTCGATCCCCGAATCTGCCAGCCGGGCATTGGTTTCGGCATTGCGTTCGTAGGCCACCACCACACCCGGCGCCAGGGCCAGGGTGTTGTTGCCGTCGTCCCACTGCTCGCGTTCGGCCGTCACGGGGTCGAGCCCCGTATCGATCACCCGCAGTTGCTCGATTCTCATCGCAGCGGCGGCCGCCTGCACGAACGGCACTTCGTCGTCGATCCGGATCCCTGCTTCGGTGCGGTGAATGGTGAACGCCGACAACGAGTCCACGATGTTGGGATACATCACCACCGCGTCGACATCGACCATCGTGCACACGGTGTCCAGGTGCATCTGGGCGCGCTCCTGTCGGATCGGCACCGCGAGCACGGTGTGGGCGAGGTCGTCGTCGAACAAGCTGCGCGCCAACGCCTCGGCACCGGCCGGCGTGGTCCGCTCCCCCACGCCGACGGCCACCACACCGGGCCCGAGCAGCAGCACGTCGCCGCCTTCGACGGGCGCTGAGCGCGACTCGTAGGCCCGCCGGACGCCAAGGAACCGCGGATGGTGGGCGTAGATCAAATCGGTCAGCGAGGTCTCGCGCACCCGGGCCGGCAGCGCAAGAGAGGTGATGGCCACCCGCGGACCGATCCAGAACGACGAATCCCGGGTGAACAGCAGGTTGGGCAGCGGCTCGATCACGAAGTCTCCGCCGTGGTGCATGAGGCGCACCAGCGAGAGTTCGGCACCGTGAAAGGGCACCTCGTTGAAGGTCATTCCGGCCATCAGGATGTGCGCCAGATCGGTCGGCGGCAGGCCACGTAGATAGGCCGAAAGTTCCTGGGCCAGTGGCACACCCAGACGGCGCGCGTCGACCGCAGCGGAGATGCCGTGCATGCGGGCGGCGCCGCTGTCGAGCGCCTCGGTCAGCAGATCCGCCAAAAGCAGCACCTCGACGCCGCGGGACCGCAGCACTGCCGCGAAGGCGTCGTGCTCACGCTGCGCCTTGGCCACCCACGGCAGCCCGTCGAACAGCAGGGCATCGTTGTTGCGCGGGGTGAGCCGCTGCAACTCCGGCCCCGGCCGGTGCAGGATCACGGCGCGCAGTGTGCCGACCTCGGAATTGGAACCGAACGCCGCAGTTTCCACCCCATGACGTTAACTCAACTATGGTTGAGGTGTATGGAGACGCACGAGTTAACTCCTGGCGAGATGTCGCAGCGCAGCGGCGTGGCGGTGTCGGCACTGCACTTCTATGAGCGCGAGGGCCTGATCGCCAGCCGCCGCACCTCGGGGAACCAGCGCCGCTACGCACGCGAGACGCTGCGCCGCGTGGCATTCATCCGGATGTCCCAACGCCTCGGCATTCCGCTGGCCCGGATCCGCGAGGCACTGGCCGGTCTACCCGCCGACCGGGTGCCGACCAGCAAGGACTGGGCCAAGCTCTCGGCCGGTTGGCGCCAGGACCTCGATGACCGCATCGTGCATCTACAACGGTTGCGCGACAACCTGACCGGCTGTATCGGCTGCGGCTGCCTGAGTCTCAAGACCTGCCTGCTGACCAACCCGGGGGACGTCCTCGCCGAGCAGGGCCCGGGCGCCTCCCGCCTCTAACGCAATCGAACGTCTGTGCGATACACTCGCGCGCATGGAGCTGGCGTTGCAAGGCTCACTGTTCGAGCACGCCGAACGGCGTCGACTCGGCAACGACGCCTGGGTGGAACTGCGCTCGGGCTGGTTGCCCGACGCCGATTCACTGTTCGAGGAGTTGATGGACGGGATCCCCTGGCGATCCGAGGAACGCGAGATGTACGACCGCGTGGTGGCGGTTCCGCGCCTGGTCAGCTTCCACCACCTGATCGACGAACCGGTGCCGCATCCCCGGCTCAAACAGATCCGGCGCAGGCTCAACGACACCTTCGGCGGCGAGCTCGGTGAACCGTTCACCACCGCGGGCCTGTGTCTGTACCGCGACGGCAACGACAGCGTCGCCTGGCACGGCGACACCATCGGCCGCAGCCGCACCGAGGACACCATGGTGGCCATCGTCGGGCTCGGCGCGACAAGGGTTTTCGCTCTGCGCCCACGCGGCGGCGGTCACGCCCTGCGGCTACAGCACCGCCACGGCGACCTGCTGGTGATGGGCGGGTCGTGTCAACGGACCTGGGAGCATTCGATACCGAAGACCACCAGCCTCGTCGGGCCGCGCATCAGCATCCAATTCCGCCCGCAGGACGTGCGCTGAGAGTCAGGTCGACCCCGTACTAACCTCTCACACTGGCCACCGCGGCGCTGAGCAGCTCGCGGGCCCGCTTGTCGTCCACGGGTGCGACCGGCTTGTCCGGGACCACCAGGGGGTTGGCCGTGACGATGACCATGAACGTGTCGAAACTGGCGACGTAGTTGTACAACTCGCCGGTACGCGCCTGGCCGCCCATCGCGGTCTGCACGATGCGGTGCGTCCCCGTCGTGCGGGCCCCGTCGATCTTCGGGGCCTCGACCACGTCCACCTGCCCGCGGATCCCGGGGCCCAGGAACTTCACCTGCTTGCACGCATCGCCGGGATCGTTCAGCGGGACCGGCTCCGACGTCTCCAGCGCCATCACGATGAACCGGTTTCCCGCGCCTTCGGCCGTGGTGGCCGCCACGTTGCCCTTCAGGTCCTCCGGCAGGGACTGCCCCTCGGCGAACCTTGCGCAGTCGGCAGGTTCGATCTTGACGCCGGGCGGCATCTTGTGCGGCGCGAGCTGCTTGGGGTCGATTCCGGCCGGGGCGACGTCGGTGACCTTGAACTCCGGCCCGAAGCTGGAGCGCACCTTGGCGACGTTGGCGATGTCCGCGTTGGCGGACGTCGACTGGTCCGATTGACCGCAGGCGACCAATCCGGTGGCGCAGGCAAGGACGCCCGCGGTGGCGAGTAAGACGTTGCGGTTCTCCATCGCTGGACAACATACCTGGGCTCGCCCACATACCCGGGGCGACCGGCTCAGCCGCGTAGCGCCGAAACCGATTTCACCAGGAGATCGGAGGTGAAGGCGGTGTCGAGCGCAGGATTGGGCGAACCGGGATCCGTGACGACGGTGATGAACACGTGGTAATCAGCACCTTCGGAATGCAGATCGGCGGTGAAAGTGTCGGCGTGAGATCTGGTTTCGGTGCCACCTTCGACGACCGTGGTGACGGCGGTGGACATACCGGCGGTCACCGCGCCCTCGATCACCGGAGCCGCAACGGACGTCACGGTTCCGGTGGAATGTCCGCCCGACACGCTCCACTGTTCACACGGCCCTTCGGCGCCGGGATCGGGCGCGTCCGCGCCGGGAGGCCCCGCGCGTTCTTTCGCGACGGCCGCGTACACGATGCCCCCGGGCCCCGAGGCCGACCAGCCCCTGCCGGGTTCAGTGTCAGGGGCGACTGCCGCTGCGCACCGCGCCGGGTCGGCCTTCCAGTCCGGCCCGAATCCCCACAGCGACACCGGGGTCGCCAGCGGGTCGATGGCCACCACTTCGTAGCCGGACGGCAGGTCCTGGCGCACCCGGTCGATGCGAGCCGGGTTCTCCGTGACGGCGCCGCCGGTGGTCCGAGGCGACGAAGATGTCGACGTCGGTTGCGGCGCCTGCCGCGGCCCGCACGCCACCCCACCGGCCAGGGTGCACACCAGGAGAATCGTCGGGACGGCGAAAAGGCGCACGGCGTTTTGATACCACAGCCCCGGGTTTGCTGTCGAGGACGGCCGCGGCGCCCTTTGTCAACTCGTTTTTCGGGCCTGACAACACGACAAGTGTTGCGATACAGCGGAATTTAACCATCGCACGCGTGGTTGCCACCTGTAGGACATCCACGGTCATGGGGGCAGAAACAGGTGTATGGACTGACTGGAGCTGTGCTGGCCGGCGGCGCGCTGTCGGCCCTGGCCCTGGGTTTCCCCGCCGTAGCCCCCGCCTCGCCGTCGGGGGTGGGGTCCGCGCAGGACACCGCCGACGAACTGGAACGACAGGGTTTCGACGTCATCATCTACCGGACCGGTACGGCTGCGCTCGATCGGTGCACCGTCTCGTCGGTCCGTCCGGCGCAGATCCTGCAGCGGACGGTGTACCTGTCCGCAAATTGCTGAGGGCGGCGCAGCCAGGCACGCCGTCGAACATTTCACTGCGCAAAAGATGGCGGCCCGGGACTGGGGCTTCTACCAGCTGATGCCCAGGAAAGCGTTTATCGTGCAGATCAGTTGCGCCTCGCCGGGGCGTCCAACCGATTGGAGACCGATGACCACCTCAATGCGGGCCGGTGGAGTCGCCATCGCTGCCGTCGCACTCGGGGTCGCACTCGCGGGCTGCGCCAGCAAGACGATATCCGGCACTGCCACCGAGGCTCCCGGGGCCACCGGAACCAGTGAATCCAGCTCCGCCCCGTCCAAGACCAACGGCAAGGGCAGCCCGACCGGGCACCAGTACACGATCGTGGACTACATCCGCGACAACAACATCACCGAAACCCCGGTGCACCAAGGCGATCCGGGCACACCCACGTTGGAGCTGCCGATTCCCGACGGCTGGACGGATGCGACCTCGTCGGCTCCCGAATGGGCCTGGGCCGCAATCGTATCCACCGATCCGGCGTTCGAAGCAGATCCGCCGTCCATCATCGCGCTGATGTCCAAGCTGACCGGCGACGTCGACCCGGCCAAGATCTTGGAGTACGCACCGAACGAGATCCGGAACCTGCCGGGTTACGAGAACCAGGGCGACGGATCGGCGGGCCAACTGAGCGGATTCGATTCGTACCAGATCGGTGCCACCTACGTGAAGGACGGTGCCACCCGCCTGATCGCCCAGAAGACGGTGGTGATTCCAGGATCCGACGGGCTGTTCGTCCTGCAGTTCAACGCCGATGGCACCGAGGATCAGATGGGTCCGTTGATGGATGCCACGTCGGCGATCGACGAGCAGACGGTCATCACGCCGTAGCCACCTGCCGGGAGAAGGCCGACGCCGCGGCCACCTGCTCACGCGTCGGCCGCACTCCCGTGTACCGCTCGAATTGTTCGGCGGCCTGCAGCGCGATCACCTCGGCGCCGGTGATGACCGGCACGCCGGCCGCCCGGGCCGCGGCGATCAACGGCGTTTCGGCCGGCATCGCCACGACGTCGACGACGGTGCCGGCCGCCGCGATGGTGGCCGGTTCGAACGCACTGCGATGTTCGTCGGGTCCGTCTGCCATCCCGATCGGGGTGACGTTGACCAGGATGGGCGCCGTCAGGGTGCCGACCTGGGGCGCATAGGCGTAGCCCAGCGTGTCAGCCAGTGCGCGCCCGGTTTCGGGATTGCGCGCGACCACTGTCCCGTTGCTGAACCCTTTGTCCCGCAAGGCCGCACCGACCGCCTTGGCCATGCCGCCACTGCCCCGGATCAGCACCGCGTCATCCGGGTTCAACCGCTCGACGAGTTCCTGCACCGCCAGGTAGTCGGTGTTGGAGGCGACGAGACGGCCCCCGGGCACTGACAGGTCGTTGACGATCGTGTTGACCGCATCGATGGCCCGCGCCGACGGTTCGACCTCATCGACAAGGTCGATGACGTCCTTCTTGAACGGCATCGACACCGAACAACCTCGAATGCCCAGGGCCCGCACGCCACTGATCGCCGCGGCGATATCGGTTGTGGTGAAAGCCTTGTAGAGGTAGTCCAGTCCGAGTTGGTCGTAGAGATAGTTGTGGAAACGGGTGCCGATGTTGCTGGGCCGGGCCGCCAGCGAGATGCACACGCGCGTGTCCTTGTTCAATGGTGGCCTCCGGCCACGGGCGGTCAGCGGTGGCCTGCGGCCACGGGCGGGCAGCGCCTGACTCACTGACTCACCGCCCGGATCACCTGTCGGGTCGCATCCCGGATCTTCGCCACCAGTTCAGGTTCCAGGCTGATCGTGTCGACAGCGGGCACTGCCACGTCGGTGAGCACCACTCCGAGATCCTCACGCTCCCATACCGCGCCGAGCCGGTCCAGGATGCGTCGCATCGCGTAGTTGTCACTCAACACGCGGGCAGTAAAGCTTTTGATCCCAAGGTAATCCGCGGAGACCACCAGGGCGTCCATCAGAAACGTGCCGATACCGCGGCCCTGATAGTCGTCGCCGACGGTGAATGCCACCTCGGCCGTCGTCGCATCGTGCCCTTCGCGGACCACGCGGGCGTCGGCGACGACGGGCCCCAACGCTCCCTCGGTCATCACCCAGACGAAGTGGTCGGCGTAGTCGACCTCGAAGAGGTACTCCAGCAGCGCCTTGGTCGGCTTGCGCACGGACTGAAAACGCCGGTAGAGGGTCTCGCTGGAGAACTCGACTGGCCCGTTCATGGTGCGCTCGACGTCGCCGGGCAATACCGGTCGCAGATAGAACCAGTCGCCGGTGCGCACCTGGACCGGGATCGGTGTGATGAACGCGGCCAACCGTTGGCGCGCGATGCGCACCATCCGGTCGAACATGCCGGGCAGGTGCAGGATCACTTCGAACGCGTCGCGGTCGCCCACCCAGCCCGTGACCGGATCGAGTGCCGTCACCGTGGCGGTGCGCGACGCATCGCGCAGTAGCGCGATCTCCCCGATGATCAGACCGGGCTCCAGATCCGCGACGACGGCCTGGCCGTCGGGCCCGTCATGGACCACCCGGGTGCGGCCGGTGGCGATCAGCATGAACGTCAGAGCCGGATCACCCTGCCGGATCAACACCTGGCCAGGCGCGACCGACAGCGGCCGCAGCAGGACTGCCAACGGCGCCAGCACGGACGGCCGGCAACCGGCGAAGAATTCCAGCGCCGCCAGGTCGTCGGCACTGATCTCGGTCAGATCGGCCACGCCCCAAGGCTACGACGCCGCCGCGGGCCCGGTCAGGGCTTGGCGAATCCAGCCTTGGCGAGTGCCTGTTGGCCGGCCTCACCCGTGACCAGGTCGACGAAGCGGTGTGCCAGGTCAGCGTGCCCGGACTGTTTGAGCACGGCGATCGGATAGGTGTTGACCGCCTGGGCGGCCTCGGGGAATGCGACGCTGCTCACCTTGTCCCCGGCCCCGGCGGCGTCGGTGACGTAGACCAGGCCGGCGTCGGCCTGCCCGCTGGTCACCTTGCCGAGCACATCGGTGACCGAGGTCTCTTCGCTCACCGGGGACAGTGTGACGCCGGTGGCCTTCTCGACCTTTTCGGTGGCACCACCGCACGGCACGGGCGGCGCGCACACCACGACGCTGGTTCCCGGCTTGGCGAGGTCGGCAAAAGTCTTGATGCCCTTGGGATTCCCCGGGGCGACGGCGATGGTGAGGGTATTGGTCGCGAAGTCGACCGGGCCACCGTCGACGAGGTCCGCGCTCACCGCCTTGTCCATGTTCCGGGTGTCGGCCGAGGCGAACACGTCGGCGTCGGCACCCTGGGTGAGCTGGGTGACCAGGTCCGAGGATCCGGCGAACGAGAACTCCACGGAGCTCCCCGGGTTGTCGGTTTTGAACTGTTCGCCGATTTCGGTGAACGCGGATTTCAGCGACGCGGCGGCGAACACGGTGATCGAACCGTCCTCGGCGCCAGAGAGGGAAGCCGGGGCCGAGTCCGTGGCCGAATTGCAGCCACCGATCAGGGCCGTTGCTGCCACCCCGGTAAGTGTCAGGGCGAACATCCGGGCTCGGGTCATGACTTGCCTTTCGGGGTTTCCACGATCACGGTCGTGGCCTTGACGACGGCGACGGCGACACTGCCGGGGGCCAACTCGAGTTCACGCACCGACTGGCTGCTCATGAGCGACACCACGGTGAACGGCCCGCACTGCATCTCGACTTGGGCCATCACCTCGTCGGCGATGACGTTGGTGACCAGCCCGGTGAAGCGGTTCCGTGCCGAGCTGCCGATGCCGAGCGGATCCTTCGGGGCCGCAGCGGCGTTGGCCCGCGCGAACGCCGCCAAAGCCGCCCCGTCGATCACCTTGCGACCGGAGCCGTCGAGGTGGGAGGGCAGGGATCCGTCGTCGATCCAGCGTCGCACGGTGTCGTCACTGACCCCGAGCAGCTCGGCGGCCTCACGGACCCGGATCTCTGGCATCGCGTCAGCGTATCGACACCCCGGGCCTCCAACAACCGCAAATACTCCGCAATCGCGCTATTGGATCCGCAGGTGCGGGTCTTGACCACCGCATGCTCGAATGCTAAGCAAGTGCTCAGCATTCACGGACAGTTGAGACGAAGGGGAACCACATGGCGCTGCAGACAGTTCTGGACGACCTCCGCGACCGACCGGGTACCGGCGAGACGATTCCGGTCATCGATCCGGCGACCGAGGAGCAGATCACCGAGTTCCGGGACTGCGGGCCGGAAGCGGTCAATGAGGCCGTCGCCGCTGCCAAATCGGCCTACCAGTCCGGGGTTTGGACCGACATTCCGGCCCGCCAGCGCGCCAAGGTGCTGTGGCAGCTGGGCGATCTGATCGACGAGCACGCCAAGGAATTCGCCGAGCTGGAATCGCTGGACGCCGGCATGCCACCGATGCAGGCCGAGATGATCGTCTCCACCTGCGCCGAGTTCTTCCGCTACTACGCGGGCTGGTGCACCAAGCTCAACGGCAGCAGCTACCAGGTGCAGATGGAGGGTGGCGTCAACAGCAATTACTCAAACCTGCACGCGTACACCACCAAGGAGCCGTACGGCGTGGTGGGCCTGATCTATCCGTGGAACGGCCCGCTGTTCAATGCCTGCGCCAAGATCGCCCCGGCTCTCGCCGCCGGCTGCTCCAGTGTCGTCAAGCCGGCCGAGGAGACCCCGTTGTCCGCGGTCTTGCTGGAGCGGCTGATCAGCGAGGCCGGCGTCCCCGACGGGGTGGCCAACTTCGTGATCGGTTACGGCGCCACCGCGGGCGCGGCGATCACCGCGCACCCCGATGTCGAGAAGGTCGCCTTCACCGGCTCCACCGAGGTCGGCAAGCAGATCATGCGGGACTCGGCGGACAACTTGAAGAAGGTCACCCTGGAGCTGGGCGGGAAGTCACCGGTGCTGATCTACGCGGACGCCGACCTCGACATGGCGATCATGATGGCCTCGATGGGCATCTTCGTGCATTCCGGGCAGGGCTGCGTGTGCGGATCACGAATCTTCGTACAGCGCAGCGTGTATGAACGTGTTGTCCAAGGCATCTCGATGATCGGCGAGAACCTCGTCCTGGGCGGCCCCAAGGATGAGGGCGCCATGATCAGCCCGCTGGTCAGCCAGAAGCAGCTCGACCGGGTGCTGGGCTACATCGACCAGGGCAAGCGTGACGGTGTCGAGATCGTTTCCGGCGGTTACCGACTCGACCGCAAGGGTTACTTCGTCAAACCCACGGTGCTGACCAATGTCGACCCGGCCACCAGCCGCCTGTACAAGGAAGAGATCTTCGGGCCGGTCGTCACGATTCTTCCGTTCGACGATGACGACGAGGCCATCGCGATGGCCAACGACACCGACTACGGCCTGGCCGCGACCGTATGGACCACCAACCTGGCCCGTGCACACAGCCTGGGTAGGCGCCTGCAGGCGGGCATGGTGGGGCTGAACTGTCAGCTGACGTTTGACCACAACGTGCCGTTCGGTGGTTTCAAGCAGTCTGGAGTCGGCAAGGAGTTCGGCTACGAGGGTATCGACGCCTACCTCAAGACCAAGTCGATCTGGGCACAGCTGTAGCGGACGAGCGTCCGGTCATACCGAGAACCGGACGGCGGCGAGCTCGAGGGCCTTGCCCTCGAGCCGCTGCCCGAGGTAGATCTCGGCCTGCATGAGCCGCTCGCAGTACCACCGGATGTCCTCGGCGTGCTCTCGCGATGCGGTGTAGCGCGTCGCCATGGTGGCCACGTCGATGCGCCGAGTGTCGCGCACCTTCAGATCCTCCGATACCTGGAAACCGTCGTCCTCGGCGGCGGCGATGGCGTCGAGCACCTGCCCCACTGCCAGGCGGATGTCCCGGCAGCCGTTCTCGGCGATCTCGGACGCCTCCCGCTGAATGTCGCCCTGCCTACGGACCACGACAGTGTCGGCGCTGACCCGCTCTCCCGCGGCTTCACTGGCGTCGCCGGACCACTCGGCACCGCCGGGCGCATGCACGTTCTGCCGGTGCCACTCGAACAATGCTTCCGACTCGGCGGCAGATTGTCGCCAGCGGGCCGCAGCATCCGCCAGATACGTTGTGTCCCAAGCCTCCAGCTGAGAACGAGTCAGGGCTCCACCGGTTGGACCGGTGCCGGACGGATCATTCACATCAACTCCGCCAGACCCCCGGCGTGTTGCTCATCGACCGCGTCGTACCGCTGCGCGGCGGCAGACAGATCCCCAGCCTGCGCGCTCACGCGACTCGACTGGGCGGTCCGCGCCGTGCTCACCGCGCCATCCATCGCGACGACGCCGGTACTGCTGGGGTAGCCCCCGGCATCCGGACGGGCAGGGGTCAGCCTCAATTCGGCAGCGATCATCTCGCTGCTAGTGGCCCCCGCCCTCAGCGCCCCCGGGTCCACTCTCAGATCGTTTGCCATAGCAATCCCCCAACTGGCCAATCTGCTCCCCGAGGCTAACCGAATCGGCTGGGTTGAGCCCAGGGGCTGAGCAAGTATGCCATTGCGGACTGGCGTCGACCAAGAGCGGGTTCGGCGTGTGCCGGTCACCCGTCGGTCATCAACCGGCCATCGTCAAGCCTCCACTGACACTAAGGACTTGGCCAGTGATAAAACTGGCATCGTCAGAAGCGAAGAAGGCCACCGCCTTGGCAACCTCCTCGGGTTTGGCGATCCGACGGAATGGGATGGCCTTGATCAGTCCGTCCCGGACCTTGTCAGGAAGCGAATCGAACAGCGGGGTGTCGGTCGGTCCAGGGCAAACACAGTTGACGTTGATCTGGTGGCGCGCCATCTCACGCGCCAGCGACTTGGTGAATGCGATGACCCCGCCCTTGGTGCCGGCGTACACGGTCTCCCCCAGACTGCCCACTCGCCCCGCATCGCTGGCAATGTTGACGATCTTTGCCGTCTCTCCCTTGGCCAGGATCGATTCGAGGAACGCGTGGGTGAGCCGGACCGGTCCGAGAAAGTTCACCGCGACCAATGACTGCCAGAGCACATCGTCGTTGGACATGAACGGCTCGACACGGTCGAACCCCGCGGCGTTGACGATGACACCCGGCAGCCCGTGCGCCGCCAGCACCTCATCGCGCAGTGTGCTCAGCGCCGCCGGATCCGCCAGATCGACCACGTGGACCGTGGCGCCGGCACAGGCCTGCACGGTCTGCGCCAGGCCGGCTTCGTTGCGGTCGACTGCGGCGACGGTGGCGCCGTCCGCCGCCAGCTCTATTGCGATCGCCCGGCCGATCCCCGAGGCGGCACCCGTGACAACGGCGACTTTGTTGTCGAAACGCACTATCCGACCTCCCGATCTGCGGTGATGTGGACGCTATGGCCACTATCGGCGTACCGACGCGGAAAATCAACCATCCGGTCGATAATTGACTTATGTGGTCGAAAAACCGTAGCTTTGGTTGAATATGCACGCTGCAAGTGTGCGCAGACAGAAGGGACCGCCCATGGAGTTCTCTGATTACCGGCAGCTGACGCTGACCCGCCGGGACAACGGCGTCCTGCTGATCACGCTGAACCGGCCGGAGAAGTACAACGCGGCCGATGAGGCCATGCACACTGAGCTGGCCAACATCTGGAAGGACGTGGCCGCCGACCCACAGACCCGGGTCGCGGTGATCACCGGCGCAGGCAAGGCCTTCAGCGCAGGCGGCGATCTGGCCATGGTCGAGCGGATGGCCGGTGACTACGACCGGGTGTCACACATGCTGTCCGAGATGAGCGACCTCGTCTACAACATGATCAACTGCGACAAGCCGATCGTGTCCGCGATCAACGGTGTCGCCGTCGGGGCCGGCGCGGTGGCGGCCCTGCTCGCCGACGTCGCGATCATCGCCGAGGACGCCCGAATCGGCGACGGACACGTCAAACTCGGCGTGGCCGCCGGTGACCATGCCGCCATCATCTGGCCACTCCTTGCCGGGACCGCGAAGGCCAAGTACTACCTGATGACCGGGGAGATGATCGGTGGCATCGAGGCCGAGCGAATCGGGATGGTCGCCAAAGCCCTTCCGCGCGAGGAGGTTCTGGACGAAGCACTACGGATCGCCGACAACCTGGCCACCGGCGCCCAACAGGCGATACGGCTGACCAAGCGGGCACTCAACAACTGGCTGCGCAATGCGGGCCCGATCTTCGACCAGTCCGCGGCCTACGAGATGCTGACTTTCCTCGGCCCGGACGTGGTGGAGGGCTACACCGCGTTGCGTGAGAAGCGCGCGCCACAGTTCCCGTCGGCGCAGTCCTGAGGTCAGTAGAACAGACACAGGGCACGGTCGACGATCGCGGCACGCAGTTCACCGCGATCGTCGTCGTGCAGGCCCGGCCCGATCCACACCGAGGATTGATTCAGGACGCCGTGCAGGCACTGCAGGGCGACATTGACGTCGGGACAAGTGAATTCACCGTCGGCGACACCGTGTTCCACGACCCGGCGGAACACCCCGTCGTGGCGGCGCCGCATGTCTTTCATGGGCTCCTCGAACACCTCCGGCCAGCCCCGCGGCCAGGAGAACACCGCGGCCACCTCGGGCGCGGTCTCGGTCAGGATGCGGATCTGTTCGTCGATCAGGGCCGCCAGGTGCTCGCGGGCCCCGACCTCCCCAAGGGACCCTTCGCGCGCGGACAACCGCTGCAGCACTTCCTGGGTCAGGGTCTCCAGCGCGGCGGCCACCAGAGCGTCCTTGGACGAAAAATAGTGGTAGAGCGTGGCTTTGGCGATATCGGTCTGCTCTGCGACATCTTCCAGGCTCATGCCCTGGTAGCCGGATTCGGTGAGGATCCGGGTGGCGGTCTTGACGATCTCAGCCTTGCGTCGGTCACGACGGCGCGCCACACGACTGGAGCCTGCAGGCTGACCCTCCACACACCCATCCTAACCAGGGTGGGTCGAATACTCGACTGAGTGGACGAACTACGCCGGCGGCGCACCGATCACCGAGAGCAACTGCAGCTTCTCGTAGCTCTCACTGCCCGGGGCCGCGGTGTAGACCAACAGGGAGTGAGACTGATCTGGATCCAGCAGGATCTGGCAGTTGAGCTCGAGGCTCCCGACGTCAGGATGCCGATAGCGCTTGACATCTCGCGGCCTGATGCCGACCTCGTGCCGATCCCAGAGAACCCGGAACTCCTCGCTCTCCGCGGTCAGCAACTCGGCGAATCGAGCGGCTTTGGACCCGGGTCCGCGCAACGTCAGCACTCCTCGAAGGCCGGAGACATACATCCGCGAATAGAACTCGTGGTCTTCGCGCGGGTAGATGTCACGCACGGACGGATCGGTGAACCACCGGTACCCGATGCTGCGTGATGGACCGGCATATCGGCACAGGTCGCCGACGAGGGCCACACCGAGCGGCGTCTGCCGCAGCGTCTCCCCCAGTTCGGTGACAATCTCGGCCGGGGTGTCGGTGAGTCGATCGAAGATGCGCAGCATCCCGGGGCTGATGTGGTCGCTGCCCGACCCACGGACCGGCGGTTGATGTCCGGCAAGACGGAAGAGGTGGTCGCGCTCGTCAAAGGACAGATGCAACCCTTGCGCTATCGAGGCGATCATCTGCTCCGAAGGCTGTGGACCGCGTTCTTGTTCCAGGCGCGAGTAGTAATCCGTCGACATGTGGCACAGCGCGGCGACTTCCTCCCGACGCAGTCCCTGGGTACGGCGGCGTTGCCCACGCGGGAGTCCGACGTCCTCCGGCTGCAACGCCCCACGCCGGCCGACGAGGAATTCCGCCAGTGCGGCACGATCGATCATGGCTGCCATCTTCTCCCGGACCCGGCCGCTCAACCACGGATCGTCAGACCGTGGATACGACGGAGTCCGGTGGGCACTCTCGAGCACATGCCAATCGATTACGACATCACACTCGACGACCTGTCCGGAAAGCGAGCCGTGGTGACCGGCGCGAGCGACGGTATCGGGCTCGGGATCGCAGCACGGCTCGCAGCGGCGGGCGCGGAGGTGATCATGCCGGTCCGGAACACCCGCAAGGGCGAGGCCGCCGTCGCCACCATCCGCACGCAGCATCCGCAGGCGAAACTGTCTCTGGAGGACCTCGACCTGTCCTCCTTGGCCTCGGTGGCCGAGCTCAGCCAGAAACTGTGCGCGGAAGGCGCTCCCATCCACGTGCTCGTCAACAACGCCGGCGTGATGACCCCGCCTGACCGGCAGACGACCGCCGACGGATTCGAGTTGCAGTTCGGCACCAACCATCTGGGTCACTTCGCGCTCACCGCCCAGCTCCTGCCACTACTCAGAGCCGGGCGCGCCCGGGTGACATCGCAGACCAGCGTCGCCGCCCGCAGCGGCGCCCTCAACTGGGACGACGTGAACTGGAAGCGCTCCTACGACGGCATGGCGGCCTACCGGCAGTCCAAGATCGCGGTCGGGCTGTTCGGACTCGAACTCAGCCGTCGCAGCACTGCCGCAGGGTGGGGAATCACCAGCAATATCTCCCACCCCGGCGTCGCGCCGACCAGCCTGCTGGCGGCACGCCCTGAAGTCGGGCGGGCCGAGGACACCGTCGGTGTGCGGCTGATCCGCTGGTTCTCGGCGCGGGGCCTCATCGTGGGAACCGTGGCGAGCGCGAAACTGCCTGCCCTGATGGCCGCGGCGTCGGCCCAGGCGAAGGACGGCGCGTTCTACGGTCCCCAGTGGCCGGGTCACGTTGGCGGTCCTCCCGGTGCACAGAAACTCTGGAAACCACTGCGCGACAGCGATGTCGCCGCGCGTCTGTGGACAGTTTCGGAGGAGCTCACGGGCATCACCTTCGCGTGAAGCCGGGGCACTAAGCCGGCGCGATGCGGGTGCGGGCCACCTGCGCCGCCCCGTTGCCGGTGATCAGCCAGAGCGTGGCGAGCTGGGCGATGAAGTCGTCGAGGGACAGATGCACGTCGCCGTTGACGAACGCCAGAATGGCATCGGCAGTTCCACCGACGATGAACGCCGGCGCGACCTGCGCCAGCGGATCGGCCTCCAACTCGACCCCGTGCACGGTGCGTCCGTGATCTATCAGTACGTCGGTGAGCCGGTGCATCACGGTGGTGCGGTGAGCGTGCAGTTCCGGTGAGGTCGCGACGCCTCCGAGCAGGACACGTGCCCTGCGCGGATCATCGACAAGTGCCCGTACGGCGGCGGCCACACTCACCAGCGCCTGGGCTTCCAGCGGTTGCTCCACCGCCGCGTCCGCCGCCGATACGGTGGCGGCACGCACGCTCTCGGCGATGTCGTCGACGACCGCCGCCGCCAGGGCATCGAGATCAGTGAAGCTCTCGTAGAAGTACCGCTTGTTGAGATTGGCAGCGGCACAGAGCTTCTCGACCGTCGCGCTCCGCCACTCATTGCGCGCCATCACATCCATCGCCGCATCCAGCAGACGTTCGCGCCGTTGCCTGCGACGAGCCTGAGCCGACTGCCCCCCATAGGCGCGATTGGGCGTTGACACCACCAACACATTCTGGCACGGTTTCGTACCAGATGGTCGACCAGGAGGACGCCATGGAACTTTGTTCGCCCGCGCAAGCGCACCGCCTCCAAACCTTCGGCGCGGCTGTCACCTCGCGGTTTCCGAGCGGCGAACGTTCACTGGCCACACCGCCACCGGGATCGAATCTCAAGCCGGTCATGGGCAACTACGGTTTCCCGTTCCTCGGCCACGTGTTGAGTTCCCTGGCCGACCCGCTGTCCTTCGCCCGGGATCGGTACGAGCGCTACGGACCGGTGTCCTGGGCCGGAGGCGTCGGCTTTCGCGTCGTCGGCCTGATGGGCCCCGACGCCTTGGAAACCGCATGGGTCAACCGGGACAAGGTGTTCTCCAGCACCCGCGGCTGGGCGCCGGTCATCGGACCGTTCTTCCACCGCGGAATCATGTTGCTCGACTTCGACGAACACCGCGACCACCGCCGCATCATGCAGCAGGCCTTCACCCGCAGCGCGCTGGACGGCTACCTGGAACTGATGCGGCCCAGTATCGATCGCACATTGCGGAATTGGCCGTCGAAACA
This sequence comes from Mycolicibacterium peregrinum, assembly GCF_001665785.1. Lineage (GTDB taxonomy): Bacteria > Actinomycetota > Actinomycetes > Mycobacteriales > Mycobacteriaceae > Mycobacterium > Mycobacterium peregrinum_A. Next base: position 127,257 of record NZ_LZSO01000016.1, on the reverse strand, counting down.
GAACTTTCCGTTCTACCCGTCCATCAAGCATCTGCTGCTCGAGCAGGCCGCCGAGGTGTTCGTCGGCACCCACCTCGGCCCCGAGTCCGACCAACTGTCAGCCGACTTCCACGACACCGTCCGCGGTGGGCAGGCGCTGGTGCGGGCGGACGTGCCCGGCGGTGTGTGGGCCCGGGGACTGCGGGCCAGGGAGCGGCTCGAGCGCTACTTCGCCGAACAGGTTCCCGACCGTCAGCGTGGCGACGGCACCGATCTGTTCTCGATGTTGTGCCGCAGTGAGGACGAGGACGGCGCCCGGTTCACCCAGGCCGACATCGTGAACCACATGATCTTCCTGCTGATGGCCGCCCACGACACCACCGCCATCGCGCTGTCCATGCTGACCTATGAACTGGGCCGAAACCGGCAGTGGCAGGACGCGCTTCGCGACGAGGCCCTCGCTCGCCCGAACGACACCCCGACCGTTCTCGACCTCGATGCCTATCCCCTGCTCGACGCCGCCTTCAAGGAGATCCTGCGGATGTACGCGCCGGCCGGCGCACTCTTCCGCCAAACGGTTCGCGACACCGAGATCCTCGGGCACTTCGTCCCGCGCAAAACCCAGGTGGCCATCAATGTGTATGCCTCCATGCGACTTTCCGACTGGTGGGCCGATCCGGACACCTTCAACCCGGAGCGGTTCGTGGACAACGCCGCATCTCGTGCCGCAGTGAGCCGTTACGTGTTCGCGCCTTTCGGCGGCGGGGCACACAAGTGCATCGGCCAGCAGTTCGCCGACATGACCGTCAAGACCACCATGCATCAGATGCTGCGCCGGTTCGAGTGGAGCGTGCCTGACGGCTACCGGCCCCAGCTGACCTGGGGCACCGGACCGATGCCGGCCGATGACCTGCCGATCGGCCTGCGAGCGCGGATCCGGCACTAACGCTCGTGTGCGTAGACCGACAGCGACGTCCATCGTGGATAGAGGATTGCCGGGCCCAACCAGCGAGCGATGAAGCGACGCAATGCAAGCCCTCTGCGCGGCACCTGTCCAGGATCGATCAGCATGGATTGCACTGTGCGTAGAGTCACCTCGGCAAGTTCACGCAGGGCGGTGTCGTCGAAGCCGTGAAGTCTCCAATCGACATCGAGTCGGTGAAAGACGGACAAGCAGAAGGCGATTGCCGTGTCGGAAGTCAGCGAGGTGACGGGTTCGCCGCCCTCTCGCCGGGTCAGTAGATTCTCCAGCTGCGGATCACCGGCGAGGTTCTCGATTCCAAATGAAATGCTTTCGACCACCGCGGTGACCGGGTCGCTGACGCCGCTGACCTGATCCGTGACCTGGTCGATGAATCCGTTGACGGCGCGCATCGCGCTGGCGATGAGCAGCGCGTCGGCATTGGGAAAGTAGCGGTACACCGTCTGGCGAGTGACTCCGAGCCTGCGGGCGACGTCGGCAAGGCGTATTCCGGCTCCATGCTCGGCAACCTCCTCATCTACCGCAGTCAGGATGCGCGAAATAGCTTCCTCGTCCGATGAGGGCGTCGAACCCGCCCACCCACGACTACGCATTCGCCGCCACCAGCCTGTCGCTGGTGAATTCAATCGGAAGAGTTGTAGGACCGGTCATTCCGAGTAGCGATTTCCATGGCGCCGGGCCGACACGATGGGTGGAGGGGAGGCGGCGGGTGAGAACTGTGAGTGCTTCCGCCAGTTCCCGGCGCGCGAGGTTGGCCCCCAGGCAGTAGTGCGCGCCACCGCCGAACGTCAGAATTGCGGGAACGTCGTTGCGCGCGATGTCGAAGCGGTCAGCATCGTCATAGACGGCCGGATCTCGATTGGCGGCAAAGGTGTTCGCGAGTACGAAGGTGCCCGCCGGGAACAGATAGCCACCGAACTCGACATCCTCGACGGCGGCTCGCGGCACGATACAGGCCGCCGGTGAGTGGCGCATGCTCTCCTCGACCGCCTGCATCCCAAGTTCCGGATGGTCGCGCAGCTTCGCCCATTGGTCCGGATGCTCGCAGAGCACCTGAACCGACGCCGCGAGCTGGTTTCGCGTTGTGTCCGTTCCCGCCATCAAGAAACCGGCCACCAGCATGCGGAGTTCGTCGAGATTCAGCCGGTCGCCGTCGCTTTCTGCGCGAATGAGCTCGGACAGGAGATCATCGGTCAGATTGTCCCGGCGGGCGGCAACCATGCCGTCGACGTAGTCGTCGAGTTCACCCCACGCACGCATGATCGCGGACTCGTCGAAGTTGGCGTCCGGCTGAAAGTTGAGGGCTTTGAAGACCTCCTCAGTCCAGTCTGCGAACAACTGCCAGTCCGCGCGAGGCGCACCGAGCAGCGCGCACATGATCGGGGTGGGGTAGGGACGCGCGATGTCGGTCACGACGTCGCACTGCCCGGCGTCGACCACTCGATCGATCAGCCCGTTGACCACGTCGTGGATCGTGTCTTGAAGGCGTGATGTCGCGCGGGGAGTGAACGCCTTGGAAACCAGCTTGCGCAACCGAACGTGTGGTGCGCCGTCAAGGCCAAGGAGGCTGCCCGTCATCTTGTCGAACAACGGGCCAGATGTGATGCCCTGGGCCGCGAGAGTGATACCCGGCGGGAGACGGAATCTGTTGTCACGCAGTATGTCGCGAGCCAGTTCGTAGGACAGGATTTCCGGGCCGAGGGGCCCGATGGCGATAGGCGCGCGTGCCTGCGCCGCTCGGACATCTTCGAGGATGTCGTGCGGGGTGGCGGTGAGGCCGTAACTGAGCGTCGGGAGGCCGGCTTCCAAGACGTTGGGCGCACTGTTCACCGGCATTCCCGCCTTTCTGAGGCTCTCCGTCGGACATCAACGGACGTATTTAGCGAAAGCGTATGACCAAGGCCCTCGATCGTCAATCGATTCGCCACTTTGGCCCAGGTGCCAGTTGCCACGATCATACGAATAGATGAAAGATGTCCATTAGGGGCCCTGGACTGTCCACAAACGAAAAATGGCAGATCAGTTACCTGATCTGCCATTTGAGAGTGGAGCTAAGGGGAATCGAACCCCTGACCTTCTCGATGCGAACGAGACGACCTGGATGTTTGCGTCGGCTGGCACCGTTGGGAACGTTACGAATCTGCAGGACGACAGGTTAGTAATGTTGGCGAGTTAAGAGTGCTCACGGATTTACTGCGGACGGACTGCGGACGGATTGCCCCGCGGATCGTCGAGAAGGTGACCTTGGCCGTGGGACGGCGAGGATGCGGCTCCGCTAGTGAATCACCAACACGTCGTGCGATGTGCGATCAGGCCGTCGCACCGCCCGACTAACGTCGTAAAGGTGACTAACCGCTACGCAGGGCGTACGCCAGGCCGAAGCGAAACCGCGGAGAAGTACGCCCGGCTTCGCAATGAAATCCAGGTCGAGATGGATGAAGTTCAAGCCGTACACACAGTATTCGCTTCCGCGCTGTATTCCGACGATCAATTTATGCGAAAATTCAAATCCACGATGCACCAATTGACTGTAAACCGGCTTCTCAGCTCTCTCGACCATCTCCAGCTTGCGGCCCATTCTTTAGAGCATGGCGATGATGGACTCGTTTACTCGCAGTATTCGCTAGTCCGTCCCGGACTGGCTATCGCGTCGACAGCACTATGGTTGGTATGCGGCGAAAGCGATCTCCGTCGAATGCGCGGATTAAATCTTGCGTCTTACGATCTTGCGCAACAGGTAACATTTAGCCGGACAGTGCTTGATGCTACTGGTCGCATAGACCCTCGCAACGAAGCTTTGAAGGCTGAATGCAGGACTGTCGTCGCGGGTGCGCCCGAACGCTTCCAATCGATGTATGAGGCGTACTGCGCGATACGCGCCAACGAGACAGACGTGGTCTCGACGCCGAAAGAGTTACGGAAGTTCCGGGAAACCGATGTAATTACTGAAGTGAGTAAGTACATGCATGATAAAAAGCATTTGAGCAACGCTCACGAGATACTATTGCAGTATCGGATGATGAGCGGATTCGTTCATGGCCTGATTTGGTCGACATACGCAGGGACGAAGGTCCGAAATTTCCAGGGTGAAAAATCTGCAATGGTCGAATTAAGAGGGAATCCCGAGAACGTTTATCGTGGGGCGAGAACGGCGCTGACAGTAGCCCGCTTGGCCAAGGCACGATTTATTGAGTTGTGCGAATATTCTCGATGACGCGCGCCCTGCACCGTTTAATTTTTACAGGCAAAATTGCTGGCCGAGCATCAACTTCTTGCAAGGTTTTCCATAGGTGGCGCTAATCATCGAGTCAGCCGCAGACATGGAGCCAATTTCCAGAGAGAGATACATCGCTGGCAGCACGAGGAGGGGCCGATGACCGCCAAAGGAGCACCCCCCAGGGGGGCGAGGTCATGACTCGTCGTCTTGCGCCAGAACCCGGTAGACCGTCGCCCGGCTGACACCAAGGGTTGAGGCGATGGTGGTCGCGGGTTCCCCTGCCGCGTGCATCCGCTGGGCCAGTGCCGCCTTCTGCGCATCGAGAGCCTTGGGGCGTCCGATGGCCTGCCCGCGTGCTTTGCGTGCTTCACGCGCTGCGGTGCGACGTTCGCGACCAAGTTCCAGTTCAAGTTCAGCCAAGCTAGCCAGGACGCCAGCAATCATCCGTCCCGCTGCGTTGGAGGTGTCGATGCCTTCACGTAGGGAACGCAGGACGATTCCACGTTGGCCGAGTTCCCGAATCGTGGTCATGACCTCAGCGGCATTGCGACCCAAACGGTCGATTCCGACAACGACGATCAAGTCACCTTCGCGGGCATAGTCCAGCATCGCGGCCAGGCCGGGGCGTTGTTCCCGAGTGGAGGTTCCCGACAGCTTGTCGCTGTAGATCCGCGACCCATCCACCCCGGCTGCGACGAGGGCATCGGCCTGCTGGTCCAGCGACTGATGCCCGGTGCTGACGCGGGCATAACCCAAGACAGTTCCGGTGACGGCGGGAGCGGTGGTTCCGACCATACACCAATCGTCTCAAAACTCTCAAAACGAGTCAATGTGAGACGGCTATTCTGATACAACTTCTGCGACATACCCACCTGGGAGTCTTTGGCGCACTGCGCCCTGTATGGAAGTGTCTCAGTTCTTTGGTTTCGAGACTGCAGGCATCGTTGGTGCTCGCACTCCTGCGGAGCCGCCACGCCATACTCACGCGATCCCAGCACCACCACCGCCATCCCGCGCCGCAGCCTGCCTTATGGCAGCCGCTAGGACGGTCAAGCGACTCTTGGTACGGGGTTTTGGCCGGTGCGGTAATCTGAAATAATGACCGATCAGGACGATTCGAATCGTAATGATTTCGATGGCGAGTTTAACATCTCAACAGAGATGATTAGACCGGGAAGGGTGCGCTTCCTTGCGATAGAGCTCCGCAATTTCCTATCGTTCAAGAAGGCCACTCTCAGCTTTTCTGACTTCAATGCGCTTGTGGGACCAAACGCAAGCGGAAAGTCAAACGCAGTTTCAGCGATACGTCTCCTTCGTGAAATTCCTTCCTACGGTCTGCCATTGGCAATCGCTCGTCGAGGAGGTTTTGATCAGCTTCGCCATCGCAGCCATGGGCATCCCAATGATCCATCTCTCAAACTGACCTTCGAAATTGAGGGTAGCAGTCGGCCATCTCACTACTCGCTCAGCCTGGGGGCGGTGAAGGGGGGCCAGTACAGAGTAAAAAAGGAGTCTGGCCGCGTCTTCTATGCGGATGGTGGCATGTCCGGTTTTGATCGCGGAGAAGAGAAACTCGAGAGTTATGTCGAACATCCCAAATGGGCGCGGAAACAGTTCAGTTTCGGAACTAGTTCTTTGGCTGGACAGACAGCACTTCCTGCCGCCATAGTGGCTGGAACAACTATCTCCGCAGTGCTTCAGAGGATGCAGACGGTCGAAGTAAATCCTGCAAAGGTAGCCGATCTGCAAGAGCCCTCGTCGACTGAAATTTTCGAATCGGACGGTTCAAACGTCGCGAGTATTTTTGAATCGTTCGACAAGAAAACTCGGCAAGAAGTCGCTGAGCGTTTAGCGGCGATTGTGCCGGGAATTGTATCCATCGAAATTGCTCGGCTGGCGGATAAGCTAACACTCCGTTTCAAGCAATCGTCGTCAGACAAAGGCCCCGCTCGCGAATTCCTTGCGAAGCAGATGTCGGACGGTACGTTGCGAGCATTCTCGATATTGGTTGCTCTTCTGCAGGACGGGCAATCTGGATTGCTGGTGATAGAAGAGCCCGAAATCGCGATCCATCTTGGCGCTCTGAGCACACTGGTTCAACTGTTACGCAGTGAGACTGAACAAACGCAGATTCTAATCACGACGCATAGCGCTGACATCGTTGACGCCCTGCCCTTGGAGTCCTTAAGGGTTGTTTGGTACGAGAACGGTGCTTCAAATATTGCAGAGCTTGCCGAGCATACGAAAATTCCGGTGAGGAAGGGGCTAATCACTCCGGGGCAGCTTCTTAGATCAGATGCGCTGGACCCGCAGATCGCATGACAGCGAGGCCGGACGAGCCCCACATCGGATTGATAATCGAGGGGGCAGGTGACGATTCTGCGCTACCCATATTGCTGCGGCGTCATCTGCAGGATGCGGGCGACTATCGCGATGTTCTAGGTAAAGGAATCCCGATAAAAGGCGTTTCAAACGCCACTAAAGTGAACGGTATCGAGGGGTATGTCGCGGTGGCAGCATCCCGTCCGGGCTGTCTCGGCATATTAGTCGTCCTAGATACGGACGACAGCGCGCCGGAGGAGTTTGAGGAGGCGCTCAGAGACCGACTTACGGGGCGTGTCGCACAGCCTGTCGCTGTGGCCTGCGCGGAGCGTGACTATGAGGATTGGCTATACGCCTCGGCAGAAACCCTAGCGCTTGACGAGATTGCCTACAACGAGGGCGCTCGCGGCGCGACGGCGATAGGGGAGGCCGTAAAAAGCCAAACTGGTCGGGCGTACACCAAGCCGATCTGGCAGCCACGGCTTACTCACCGGATGGACATCAATTTAGCTAGGTCAAGGAATTCGAGTCTTGACAAAATGCTCATAGAGTTCAATGAACTTTTAACCACTATCCCGAAGTAGTTGCTGGCCTATTCCGCGCGCCAAGAGATATTCATAGAGCGCGACAGGATAGTCGCAGTTGAGGAGCTTTTGGATTCATGCTGATTGTGAATCCAGTTCATGTTCATCGTGAACCAAGACGCGCCCCACCTCGCCAGCGGATGTCGAAATTCCATGTGGTCCGTGTGTCACAACCGCTTGAACGTGGATACGGCACCGTTCGTAGGCGTTTCCCAGACCGCCGGTGACCGCGTGGGGCGGCACCACCAAACAGCGAGAGTGAGACGCAATGGCGATGAACCCATGGTCTTTCGCCCGCTTGATCGCGTTCGAGACGGCTGGGCCGGACAGCGGCTTTACCTTGCCATCCGGCTCGCACTTACCCAACAACTTCGCGATCTCCCCCACTCCAAAGTTGGCGTGACCGTTGGCTTTATGCCTTCCGAACGCCAATGACGCGAGCCGCAACCAGTCCGGGAGCTGCGTGTCAGCGGAACGTTCGAGCCAGACGCCCTGGTAGTGGAACGCGAACGGATTCTGAAGGCTCATGCGACTTCGTCCTGCGCCCCACCTCGCCGCGTAGCCCGCTCCTGGTCCACAACCCACTGCAGCACCTCGCTGCGCCGGTACCGGATGCGGCCAGCGAGCCGGAACGATGCGGGGCCCTTGCCGGTCGAGCGAAAGTACCGCAGCGTGCCTACGGGAATGCCCAGTTCAGTTGACACTTCTTGTGTGGTCATCAGACCCTCGCCAGTGGCGGTCATTGTCTAGCCTTTATCTCTAAGCGCTTGAATTTCTAAGCGTGTCGACCGTCGACGTTGGCACTGTAAACCTATGACGCTTGAATATTCAAGCCGTAAACGCTTACACTTCGTGTATGACTCTTCCTGAACCCTGGGCACTCGAAGCAGTCGAAGGCCAACAATTGGTCCGCGAGCTGCGAGAAAAGCTGCCCCAACAAGCAGCCGACCTCTCCGTTAACGAACTCGCGCTGGCCCGTCAGCGCCACGAATCATGGGAGAAACGCTTCGGCGAAGTCGTCCGCCGCTGGCGACTCGACCGCAACTGGTCTCAGGAGGACGTGGCCGAGCGTCTACGCCATCAAGGCTTCGAGATGCACCAAACGACCGTTGCGAAGATCGAGCGCGGAGCGCGGCCCCTTCGCGTCGCCGAGGCTGCGGCACTGGCCGACGTATTCGAGATGCCGATCATGGCCGTCTTCGAGCTATCCCTATCCGATGACCGATCAGCCGACTTCGACTCGCGCCGCATCGAACTCGAACAGGCACGCAAGCGCGTAGACGACAGCCGAGACACGCTCTACAGCGTCGCCCAACACCACGCCCACCTCCTCGCCGAGGTAGAGAAACTGATCCTCCAGATGAACCCCAGCACAACCAACGAGGTGCCGAATGACCCAGAAGCGTAACCGCCGTGCAGGAGTCGAAGACCGGTGGATGAAGACCATCCGCGAGGCCGATGGTTCCCTTCGTACTATGCCAAGCGCCAACCACGGCAAGGGATTGCGTTACCGCGCTCGATACGTTGACGACGACAATCGTGAACACGCCAAAGGCTTCGCGTACAAAAGGGACGCCCAAAAGTGGCTCGACTCTGAGGTCACCGCGAAGTTCGCGACCGGAACGTACGTCGAGCCAGCAGCCGGTCGAGTTACGGTGTCTTCGGTCTATCAATCCTGGTCCCCAGCACAGTCGCACATCTCAGACAAGACCAAAGCAACTCGTCAGAGTGCGTGGAATCGACACGTCGAACCACATTGGGGTGACATTTTGGTGGCCGACGTGCGTTCCTCAGCAGTACGCGCGTGGGTCGCGTCGATGAGCGAAGAGGGTACTAACGCCACCACAATCGAGAATGCCTTCGGGGTGCTGCGCCAGGTGCTGGGAGCCGCCGTGGAAGACAACCGCATCGCGCGGAATCCATGCGATGGAGTGAAACTGCCCAAACGCAGGCATTCCGACCGTGGATACCTGAGCCATGAACAAGTTGTGGCTCTTGCATCATCAGTCGAGCGCCAAGGCGAAGTTGTTCGCTTCCTCGCTTACACAGGGCTCCGTTGGGGCGAGATGGCCGCTCTGAGGGTTCAGGACTTCGACATGTTGCGGAGACGGGTCAACGTGTCACGCTCGGTTACAGAGTCGGGCGGACTTGTGTGGAGTACCCCAAAGGCGTGGGAACGCAGATCGGTGCCGTTCCCCGGCACACTGTGCGACGAACTGGCGGCGCTGATGGTCGGCAAGGGGCGCGATGAGCTTGTGTTTACCGATCTGCGCGGCGGTGTCCTGAGGAACTCAAATTGGCGGGATCGCATTTTCCGGCCCGCAGTCCTTAGATGCCAGGCAACAGACCCAACGTTCCCAACCATCACGCCTCACGACCTACGCCACACGGCAGCAAGTCTCGCCGTTAGCGCGCGCGCCAATGTGAAGGCCGTCCAGCGGATGCTCGGCCACGCGAAGGCGTCAATGACTCTCGATACCTACGCAGACCTCTTCGATGAGGATTTGGATGAAGTCGCGGACCGCCTCGACGCAGCCATTCAAGCTACTGCGGACGGGCTGCGGACGGCCTTGGAAGCCTGATGGGCAGCGAACGCCCTGACCTGCTCAATCTCTGTGGAGCTAAGGGGAATCGAACCCCTGACCTTCTCGATGCGAACGAGACGCGCTACCAACTGCGCTATAGCCCCTGATACCGGAACGAAAGGCTACCAGCCGTCGGCCCGGAACCGGAAACCGGCAGGCCTACTGGCCGGCAGCCCGCGGTAGATCGTATTCGCGCGACATCGACCCATACGACGCGTAGGCCAGGTGCTCGAAGATCGGATCCTCGTCGTCGATGTCGAGCACGACCGCGCCGGGCCTACGCAACCGGGCCGGCACCACGTCGAGCTTGTGATCGTCGGTGCTCTCCACGCCCAGCCGCGACCGCGCCATCCGTTGTGCACGACGACGCCGCAGTTGTTCCTCGATGCGGGTCTGGCGGCGCAGATAGGCCAGGTACAGCACGGTCACTGTGCCGGCCCCGCCACACACCCACCAGGCCGACGGTGCCACCAGGAAGGCAGCGCCCGCCGAGAACAGCATCGTCGCCGCCAGCACCGCGAGCACGCGCTTGCGGAACCGGAACTTGCGGGCACTGATCTCCGCGGCTTTCTTGGATTCGAACCGGCGCTGCCGGGTCGCGTTCAACGAAGCGACGGGCGTCTCGGCCGATCCCTCTTCGACCGGCTCTTCCTCGGCCTCGGGTTCCAGGCCCGACGAGTCGTCGACGTACTCGTATTCGTCGGCAAGTTCTTCTTCATCGTCGGCGCCGACGGGGTCCGCCGCACCCTCGGGTTCCTCGTTCTCGTCGAGATCCACTGCGATGCGCTCGGTTTGGGCCTCGGATTCGACGGCGTCGAATTCCGCGACGGGCTCCTCGACCGTGACGGGCTCGGGCTCCGCTTCAGCTTCGGGTTCCGGCGCAGGTTCCGCTTCAGGCTGCGTCTCGAATTCCAGCTCGAGTTCGGGCTCGGCGACCTCCGCGGGTTCGGCGACGGTTTCGGCAGCCTCGGCCATCGAACCGACCGGCAGCGCACCGGAATCCTCGTCGACGACGTCGACGTCCAGATAGTCGGGTTCGGGGGTCTCGACGCTGATCGCGGCGGCCACCACCACCGTGCGCTGCACGGTGGCGTGCACGCGCACTTCGGTCGGCTCGTCGTCTTCCTCGAAGTCGTCATCGAGGTTCTCGTCGAGGTGGTCGGCCGTGTGTTTCCAGTGCGGATCGCTGTGATGCCCGGCGGCCGGGCCGCGTCGTAAGCGTTGTGCGTTGCGGCCGCTGTTGAGAACTCGTGTCGCCAGGGCGACGTCACTGGTGCGACGCACCGAGTCGCGCTTGCTGATCAACATCGGGACCAAAACGAAAAGCCAGAGAACGACAAGGGAAATCCACAGCAGTGACTGGGGGATGCTTGGCATGACGCCTGCTCCTTTCCCCTTCAGGCTAGGTCTGTGACCAGCGCATCCATGGATGGCGCGCCGACACAATTACACACCTGTAATTCATTCGATACAAGCACCATCAGTCACACGTGTCACATTGGTAACAGCTGGCGATCCCTATTTCGCTGAGATGGCTTCCAGGGCTGTGAATCCGGCGAAATCACGACCACGGTTGCAATTTCGACACGGCGCGCCGCAATCGGAGAGTTACCCGGATAGCTCAGCACCAACTGGCGCGCCCGGCCGACACCAGAGCTTGAGACGCCGAATGTTTCAGCTCCTCCAACGTGACCGCCACCAGAAGGTGGTCCCGCCAGGCACCGTCGACCTCGAGATAGCGCCGCAACAGGCCCTCCTCACGGAACCCCACGCGTGCCAACACAGCCCGGCTCGCGGCATTCTCCGGCCGCACCGTGGCCTCGACCCGGTGCAACTGCACACCGGTGAAGCAATGGTCGAGCCCCAGGGCCAGAGCTCCGGTCGCCACCCCGCCGCCCGTCTTGTCACTGGCCACCCAGTAGCCGATCCAGGCTGATCGCAGCGCGCCATGGGTGACATTGCCGATCGTGAGCTGGCCGGCGAACTCCCCGTCGAGCTCGATCACATACGGCAGCATCCGCCCGCGGCGGGCCTCACTGCGCAACCCCGAGCAGATCGCCGGCCACGACGAAACACCATGGCGGACACGCCAATCCACGCCACTAACCGGCTCCCAGGGCTCCAGATGGGCCTGGTCAGCCAGGCGGATCCGGCTCCACACCGCGGCGTCGCGCAGCCGCACCGGGCGTAGCCGCACCACGCCCGCGTGCACCCGCAGCGGACCGATCGGACCGGGCCAACCCGGGTGAAAGGCACTGGACCGAAGCAGGCTCATCTGCACAGTCGATTCGTCACACCGTCATTCATCGAATGAAGTCTTATCAGCCTCGCTGGGCCAGGAATGCCACATCCACGGTTTCGCCGGTGCGGACCTCCTCCACCTCGCTCGGAATCACCACGAGACAGTTCGCCTCGGCGAGGGTGGCCAGCAGATGCGTCGACGCCCCGGGCGCCCCGCCCAGTGCCTGCACCAGGTACTCGCCGGTGTCCTGGTCCCGCATCAACTGCCCGCGCAGGTATCCCGTGCGCCCGGCCACCGAGCTGATCGGTGCCAGCGTGCGGGCCTGCACCACGCGCCGCATGGGCTGGCGCTTGCCCAGCGACAGCCGGATCAGCGGGCGGACCATCACCTCGAACACCACCAGCGCGCTGACCGGGTTGGCGGGCAGCAGGAAGACCGGTACGCGGTCCCGGCCGAGCTGCCCGAAGCCCTGAACAGAACCGGGGTGCATCGCGATCCGGGACACCTCCATCTCGCCGAGTTCGCTGAGCACAGTGCGCACCGATTCGGCGGCGGCCCCACCCACCGCCCCGGCGATCACCACGATCTCGTTGCGATTGACTTGCCCCTCAACGGTTTCCCGCAGTTCCCGCGGGTCGGTGCTGATGATGCCGACGCGGTTGACCTCTGCGCCCGCATCCCGGCCCGCCGCGGCCAGGGCATAGGAGTTCACGTCGTACACCTGCCCGGTTCCCGGGCTGCGGGACACGTCGACGAGTTCGCCGCCCACGCACATCACCGACAGCCGGGGCCGCGGGTGCACCAGCACCCGGTCCCGCCCGACCGCGGCCAACAAACCCACCTGGGCCGGACCGATGATGGTGCCGGCCCGCACCGCGACATCGCCGGGTTGCACGTCGTCTCCGGTGCGCCGGACGTAGGCGCCCGAACGCACACTGCGCAGGATCCGGACCCGGTTCTCGCCACCATCGGTCCAGCGCAACGGGAGCACCGCGTCGGCCAGCGTCGGCATCGGCGCACCGGTCTGCACGCGGGCGGCCTGCCGGGGCTGCAAACGGCTCGGGGTCCGCGCCCCTGCCTCGATCGAGCCCATCACCGGCAGGCTGATCTCACCGGCACCGTCGCCCACGGACAACACGTCGACGCTGCGGACCGCATAGCCGTCGATCGCGGCCTGATCGAATCCCGGCATGGGCCGTTCGGTCACGACCTCTTCGGCACACATCAGACCTTGTGACTCGGCGATGGCCACTCGCACCGGCCGGGGCGCCACCGCGGCAGCCGCTACCCGAGCCTGCTGTTCCTCGACCGAACGCACAACACGCCTTCCTATCTACGGGCCCCGACTACCGGACAACGCGCGGCGTAGGGCCCGACGCGTTGCTAGCCCTCCTGTCCGGCCAGACCCAACCGTTCGACCAACCAGCGCCGCAATTCGGGGCCGTAGTCGTCACGTTCCAACGCAAAGTCAACCGCAGCCTTCAGGTAGCCGCCGGGATTTCCCAGGTCGTGTCGGGCTCCGCGGTGCACGACCACGTGCACCGGATGGCCCTCTTCGATCAGCAGCGCGATGGCGTCGGTCAACTGGATCTCCCCGCCAACACCGCGCGTAACCCGACGTAGCGCATCGAAGATCGCCCGGTCCAGAAGGTAACGGCCGGCCGCGGCGTACGGCGACGGCGCGTCTTCGGACTTCGGCTTTTCCACCATGCCCTTGACGCGCAGCACGTTCGGGTTGGCGGCGTCGGGCACCGTCTCGACGTCGAACACGCCGTAGGCGCTGATCTTGTCTTCAGGAACCTCGATGGCGCACAACACCGTGCCGCCGCGCTTGGCCCGCACCTTCGACATGGTCTCCAACACGCCCGTCGGCAACACCAGATCGTCGGGCAGCAGCACCGCAATCGCGTCCTCGTCGGGCGTCAACGCACTCTCGACGCAACCGATGGCATGACCGAGCCCGAGCGGCTCCGCCTGCACCACCGACTCGACCTTGATCAGCGCGGGAGCGCGCCGCACCTTCTCCAGCATGGTCTTCTTGCCGCGGGCCTCCAGGGTGCCCTCAAGCACCAGGTCCTCGACGAAGTGGGCGACGACACCGTCTTTGCCCTCAGACGTGATGATGATCAGCCGCTCGGCGCCGGCCTCGGCCGCCTCCGCCGCGACCAGCTCGATGCCGGGGGTGTCGACCACAGGCAGCAGTTCCTTCGGGACCGTCTTGGTCGCGGGCAGGAAGCGCGTGCCCAGACCGGCCGCGGGGACCACGGCCGTGTAGGGAATCGGCACTTCAGGCGCCTTGGGAGAGGTGCTCATCGTTCACACACTAACGTCCGTTCTGAAATGGTGGAGGGCGTGACCCCGCCGACCAAGACCGAGTTGCGAGCCGGCGTTCTCCGTGCAAGACGGGCCGTGACGGACGACTGCCGCAACCGCGAGGCGCAGGCAATTTGCCACTGGCTGCCCGCACTGGTCCGTCCTGGGCAAACAGTGTGCGCCTACGTTCCGGTCGGCTCCGAACCCGGGTCTGCGGCCATGTTGGACACCCTGTCGGAACTCGGTGTGCGCGTACTGCTTCCGGTTGCCCGCAAAGACGGGGACGGCCGGGGTATGCCGATGCAGTGGGGTGAGTACGTGCCCGGCGCGTTGGTGCCAGCCGAGTTCGGCCTACGCGAGCCCGCGCCGCCGTGGTTGCCCGCCGGATCGATCGCCGACGCCGCGGTGGTGCTGGTGCCCGCGCTGGCCGTCGACCGCCACGGCAACCGGCTCGGCCGGGGCGCCGGCTTCTACGACCGCAGCCTGATCTACGCCTCACCACATGCGCGACTGGTCGCGGTGGTGCGCGACGAAGAATTGGTCGACGCGTTGCCGGCCGACCCGCACGACGTACGCATGACGCACGCGTTGACACCGTCGGGCGGAATGGTGACGTTGCACAGCTGAGCGGTCCACAATCGTCAGGGTGTCCGATCCGGTGAGCGCCGACTTCAGTGTTCGAATGCAGTTGATCGTCGACGTCCTGGCCCAGACCCTGGATCGCGCAGTGCTCCTGGACGACGAGGAGCTGACCCCGATCACGCACAGCCGTCAACTCGGCGAACTCGACGACGTGCGGGTCCACAGCGTGTTGCAACGCGAGACCCGCGCCGAGGTCAAAGCGGCGCTGTTCGAATTCGGAATCGGTTCGGCCGATTCGGCGGTGTGGATCCCGGCATATCCGCAACACAACTTGATGCCGCGGTTTTGCGTGCCCGTGCGCTCGGCCTCCGAGCGGTTCGGCTACCTGTGGATCATCGCCCCTGAAGGCTCATTGTCCGAGGACGGTCAGCGGCTGGCCGAGCGAGCCGGCGCCGACCTGCTGGCCATCCTCGACCGCCGCAACGCGGCACTGCGCGCCGAAGAGTCTGCGCAGCAGGGCCTTTTGATGCGGTTGCTCGCCGCCGAAGAACCCGCACACGCCCAGGCGGTCGTCCGTGAGCTGCATGCCAGGGCGATGGTCGAGCCGGACGACGTGGTCCAGATTTTCCGGTTCGAGCCCGACCTTGACGGCGCGGGAAATCCGGTCGATCGGAGTATGGCTCTGCGCCTCCGGTTGACGGCCACCGACCGAACGCACCGGTGGTACACCCTCGCCGGATCGCCGACCACGATCGTCGCGGTGTCGCGCGCCGGGTCTGCCGCGGCCGCCGAAACCGTGGCCGATGCGGTCCGGGCCAGCTACGGAACGCGCCCGGCCATCGGCACCTCCGGCGCCGCTCTGCCGATAAACCAAGCGGCCCTTGGGTTTCGACACGCGAGCCTGGCACTGACGCTGGCGGGCTTCGGTGCGAGCAGCACCCAGGTTGCCGACTGGTCCGCACTCGGTTCGTGGCGCACGCTGGCGCTGCTGGGCCGGGCCTACGACCGGGACCGGCTCGGCGAGCTGGTCCACCCCGGCATCGTCAACCTGATCGAACAGGGTCGCGACGACCTCCTCCGCACGCTTGAGACCTACCTGGCCAACGGCGGCGACGTGCGGCGCACTGCCGAGGACATGTATCTGCACCGGTCCACGCTGTACTACCGGTTGGAGAAGTTGACCGAGGCCGTCGGCAGCGACCTCAGCGACGGCGAGACCCGTTTCGAACTGATGCTGAGCCTGCGACTGGCCCGGCTTGCCGGGCTGTACCGGCCCGATTCGACAACTGTCTGAACCGGCCGCCTGGGTTTCCTACAGTTTCGGCCCAATTTCGGCTCCATCGACCGGCCGCCGGGCATAGCGTTTCCTTCTGGCCGCTTGTGACCTGAGTCACATACCACGGAGGAGTCGGTACGCAAATGGGTGAAACACCCGCACTGAAGAAGGCACTCAGTCAGCGACAGCTGACGATGATCGCCATCGGCGGCGTGATCGGCGCCGGCCTGTTCGTCGGCTCCGGGGTGGTGATCGGCGCTACCGGACCCGGCTCGTTCATCACCTACGCGCTGGCCGGGGTCCTGGTCATCATGGTGATGCGGATGCTGGCCGAGATGGCGGTGGCCAACCCGTCGACCGGATCGTTCGCCGATTACGCGCGCAACTCGCTGGGCAACTGGGCGGGGTTCTCGGTCGGCTGGCTCTACTGGTACTTCTGGGTGATCGTCGTCGGTTTCGAAGCGATCGCGGGCGCCAAGATCATCCAGTTCTGGGTGGATGTCCCCATCTGGCTGACGGCACTGCTCCTGCTGATCGCGATGACGGCCACCAATCTGTTCTCGGTGTCGTCCTTCGGCGAATTCGAGTATTGGTTCGCCGGCATCAAGGTGGCGGCGATCCTGGCGTTCATCGGTCTGGGCGCGCTCTTCGTCTTCGGACTGTGGCCGAACAAAGACATGGACTTCTCGAACCTGACCTCTCACGGCGGGTTCTTCCCGATGGGCGCAATGGCCGTCACCGTCGGTGTGGTGACGGTGATCTTCTCGATGGTCGGTGCGGAGATCGCCACCATTGCCGCCGCCGAGTCCGCGGATCCCGAGCGGGCGGTGGCCAAGGCCGCCAACTCGGTCATCCTGCGTATCGCGATCTTCTTCGTCGGGTCGGCGTTCCTGATCACGACGATCCTGCCGTGGGATCACTTCAAGAAGGACGCCGCGGGCAATGTCGCCTCGCCGTTCGTCTCGGTGTTCACCGAGATGGGTATCCCCTACGCCGATCACATCATGAATGCGGTGGTGCTCACGGCGGTGCTGAGCTGTCTGAACTCCGGGATGTACACCGCGTCGCGCATGCTGTTCGTGCTGGCCGCCCGGCGCGAGGCACCGCCGCAGTTGGTCGCGGTGACCCGGCGCGGCGTCCCGGCCCCGGCGATCCTGACCTCGTCGGTCATCGGCTTCCTGTGTGTGATCGCCGCAGCGTTCTGGCCGGACACCATCTTCGCGTTCCTGCTGAATTCCAGCGGTGCGGTGATCCTGTTCGTCTACCTGCTCATCTGTATTTCGCAGATCGTGCTGCGGTACCGCACGTCCCCAGGCCAGCTCAAGGTGAAGATGTGGTTGTTCCCCGTGCTGTCGATACTCACCGCCCTGGCCATCTTCGGAATCCTGATCCAGATGTATGTGCAGGGCGGAGACAACCGGAAGGCCCTCACCCTGAGCGTGGCGTCGTGGGTGGTGGTGATCCTGCTGTTCCTGGCCAACCGGTGGTTCATCGGGCACCGGCCCGAGGTGGCCGGCGTGGCGGCCGCCGGGACCGCCCATCCACACCGAGTGTTGGTGCTGGCCAACGAGACCGTCGAATCCGATGAACTGCTCGACGAGTTGCGCCGCATCGGCGCGGATCGCGATGCCCTCTATCAGGTGGTGGTGCCGGCCAGTCCGATCGACACCGGGGTGGCTGCCACCCACGGCCCGCTCGACATCTCCGAAGCCACCACCCGCGCGGCCCAGCGTCGCCTCGACCAGACGCTGGCTTCGCTGCGCTCCGAGCAGTTGCAGGCCGACGGTGAGTTGGGTGACTATCGTCCGCTGCGGGCCCTGGCCCACGCCGTCGAGGCGTTCCGGCCCGACCAGATCGTGATTTCGACTCTGCCGCCGGAGGATTCGGTGTGGCACCGGTTCGAGGTCGTCGACCGCGCCCGCGCCGACTACCAGATCCCGGTGACCCATGTGGTGTCGCGAGCCCGTACCCAGGAGCCCGCGTCGTGACCATCCTGGCTGCGTTCAGCGCGAGCCGGCACAGCAGCGCACCGCTGAACCTGGCGATCCAGATCGCCCGCACCACCGGCGAGCAGGTGATCGCCGCGGCGGTGATAGAACGGTCATGGGCGGCACGTGACGACATGGTCGAGGGCGAGTACCTGGCCTACGTGCGCGCACAGGCCACCCAGGCGTTGCAGCGCGCAGTCGCGGTCCTGCCCATCGATCTCGACGTCACCCCGGTGGTACACGAATCCACCTCGATTCCAACCGGTTTGATCGAGCTTGCCGATGCCCACCGGGCGACCATGGTGACCGTCGGTTCGTCCTCGTCGGGCATGCTCGGCCGGGTCACACTGGGCAGTGTGACCGAACGTCTGGTGCACACCGCCCGGGTGCCGGTGGCGTTCGCGCCACGTGGGTATGCCCAGGCAGACGGGCGCATCAGCCGGCTCACCGCGGCGTACGGCGGCGAGGCCGACGTCAACGGGCTCATCCCGGCCACCGCCGAACTCGCGGCGTCATGGCAGGCCAAGCTGCGCATCGTCTCGTTCACGGTCCGCAACACCGCAGCGTTCGCCGGAACCATCGAATCGTCGGCCGAGGAGTTGGTGGTGCAGCAGTGGTCCCGGCGAACCATCGCCGAGATCACCAAACAGCTCAAGGCCGTTCGTGACCGGATGGCCGTTCCCGACGTCGACGTGGTGGTGGGTGCGGGTCACGATTGGAATGCCGCAGTGCAGAGCATCGGGTGGGACACCGGAGACATGCTGGTGCTGGGTTCGGGTGCGGCCGCCCCGACGGCCCAGGTGTTCCTCGGTTCGGCGGCGGGCAAGATCCTGCGCCGTTCACCGGTGCCGGTGATGATTGCGCCGAGCTACCGGCGCGGCTAGCAATTGTCGAGTACCGCCGCCATGGCGCGCTGCTCTTTGGCCGAGACCCACAGCTGATAGGCGGCTTTCACCTCGACCTGGCGGGCCACGAACTCACAGCGGAACGCCACGTTGGGCGGGAGCCAGCCGGCCGCGTCGCGGAAGGCCTTGTCGAAGTTGGGTTGTGCGCCGACCGCGATCAGGTTGCGCGGATCGTTTGCGAAGTCCTTGCGCCGCTGCGGGTCCCAGGACCGCGCGCCCTTGTACCAAGCGTCCGACAGGGATACGAGGTGGTCGATCTGCACGGTGCTGGAGGTGTCGGGGCCGCGGGTGAACGCGATCTCGACGCCGGTGTAGGGGTCGTGCAGGACACCGGTGGCGGCGTAGCACGTGCCGGGCCGAACGGTCAGCTGGGCCAGATCGCGGCGCAGGATGTCGTCGCGGGTGTTGCAGCCGTTGTGGCCGAACTCGACGTTGACGTCGTCGCTCCAGGCCTCACCGAAGCGGTACCGGGCGTAGTCGGTGTCGCGGTCCCAGCCCTTGACCGGTAGCCCCGCCAACAGCGTGCGGGCCCGGTCGTAGCCGGGCGTCCGCTGCATCGGCACCGGCGCCAGGCCTGTCGTCGGGGGCGGTGCCGGGTGCGCGGCGGAGCCGTCGACCGGCGTGGCCGCCTTCATGCGGGCCACCACGAGCGCGGCGAGCACCGCCAGGATTACCGCCACCACGAGCAGGACCGCTAATCTTCCGGTGCGCCGGCGCCGGCGGCCCGCGGGAATGACATGGCCCACGTAGCGGTTCTAGCACTTGAGCCGGTAGAGTGCTAACAAGTTTGACCAACTCGGAGGGTTTTCGTGCCTACCTATTCCTACGCGTGCACTGAGTGCGGCAATCGGTTCGACGCGGTGCAGGCCTTCAGCGACGATGCGTTGACCACCTGCCCCAAGTGCTCCGGCAAGCTGCGCAAGCTCTTCGGCTCGGTCGGCGTGGTGTTCAAGGGCAGCGGCTTCTACCGCACCGACAACCGCGAGTCGGGCAAGAGCTCGACCAACGGTTCGTCCACCAAGAGCGCCGACAGCTCCTCGTCGAGCACGTCCTCGGACTCGTCGTCATCGAGCTCTTCGTCCTCGAGCTCGTCGAGCAGCTCCAGCGCCGCCCCCGCCGCGGCCGCCTCAAGCTAACCTCCGAGTTATCCACAGGGCGGCGAAGTCGTCGTTCCCACCCGGCCCTCGCGCGCCTAGCGTGGCGCCATGGCCGAATCCCTCAACCCGCCACCCTGGCGTCGGCTGACTGCTGCCCGGCCTGATTGGACCCGAACCGTGGCTGCGCGCCGCGCCGCGGCGGCCGGTCTGGTGATTCTGGCGGCCGTTGCCGCGTTGCGCTCCGATCCGCACGGCGACTACACCGAGGTCGCGGTGGCAGCGCACGACCTGTCCTCCGGCGTTGCGTTGACCGCCACCGACGTGCGCCTGGAGCGGCGCAGCACGGCCACAGTGCCCGACGGCGCCCAGCGTGACGTGGCACCGATGATCGGCGCGACGCTGACCGCCCCGGCCCGTCGCGGCGAGGTCATCACCGATGTCCGGCTGCTCGGATCGCGGTTGGCCGAAACGGCAGCCGGTCCGGATGCCCGCATCGTGCCGGTGAAACTCAACGACACCGCCCTGCTGGATCTGATCCGCCCCGGCGACGTCGTCGATGTGCTGACGGTGACAGCCGATCAGGACGACAAGGGTCCGGCCCGGCCGGTCGTGGTGGCCGCAGGAGCCGTGGTGGTGCTCGTTTCGGAGAAGGCCCGCGGCGCCGGCGTCGGCAGCGACCGGGTGGCGCTGGTAGCGCTACCGGCCCGCCCGGCCAATGAAGTGGCGGCCACCAGCCTGGTGCAGGCGCTCACACTGACCATCCACTGAACTCGGGTTCTCTTGCCGGACAAGGCAGTTCACAAGCGTCGAAGTTGTTGTCCCACAATCACCCAGTCGTTCGGCCAACTCCGTTACTGTTTGCTTGTCCCAGTTAACAACCCACACTGCAGGAAGGGTCCCCGCATGTTGAAGGGCTTCAAAGAGTTTCTCTCCCGCGGCAATGTCATCGATCTTGCGGTTGCTGTGGTCATCGGCGCCGCCTTCACCGGATTGGTCACCGCCTTCACCGAAAAGGTGGTGCAGCCACTGATCGACCGGATCGGCGCCGGTCCCGGCAAGGAGTACGGGATCCTCAAGATCTCGCTCGGCGGCGATCCCGAGACGTTCATCGACTTCAACGCCGTCCTGTCGGCGTTCATCAACTTCATCCTGGTGGCCGCGGTGATCTACTTCGTCATCGTCCTGCCGTACAAGAAGCTGCGTGAGCGCGGCGAGGTCGAACAGGCCCAGGACACCGAGTTGAGCCTGCTGACCGAGATCCGTGACCTACTGGCCTCCAACGGCGACACCGGCAAGCACGTCACCGGCCCCGGGACCGGCCCGAGCCCCGACACTGCCAAGCACACGAGCGCCGACCGCACCTGAGCGCACACCGCACACACAGAAGCAGCCCCTGGATTTCTCCAGGGGCTGCTTCTGTTGGTGCTCAGAACTGGACGTTAATGTCCTTAGTTCATGTTCCAGGGCTCGCCATAGGTGGTGACGCTGTCACCGGTCGAGGCGATCAGGCGAGCGAACGGACGCAGCAACACGCCACCGGCCGCACCGGTCACCGTGCCGTGCGCGTTGGACACCGCCACCCCACCGGCCGGACCCTTGACGTCCACCGAGAAGGTCGCGACTTCCTGGATACCGGGGCCGTTGCCCAGATCCGCACTGATCGACACACCAGGGAACAGGTTCGGGGTGATGACGGACTCGAGGCCGAAGGGCGGGCCGGTGATGTCACCGTCGTCGATCAGGATGTTGGGGGTCGTGTAGGAGAAGTTGATCCCCACACCCAGCGACCAGGGGAAGCCGATCTGGTAGCCCAACTCCAGGGTGCCCTCGAAGTCGTCGGCACCCGGGCCGGCGACGGTGTACTTGGCCCGGCCGGAATGGAACCATTCGCGGGTCAGCCGGTTGCGGTCCAGCGGGAACACACCATTGAGGAAGGTGTCCCACTGCTGAACCGTCAGGGTCCGGTCCTGACCATCGACCAGGCTCAGTTCATTGTCCAGACCCGCATGAGAAACGCCCGTGCTCGTAAACAACGCCGCGATAGCTGCAACTAACGCGACCAGCACCCGACTGAATGCCTTCATGTTCTCCCTAGCTTTATCGCCGGTGCTCCCGGAGGCCCACCGTTTTGTGGTTGGCGGTCCCGGCCCCCGCAGACCGTACCGCCGCGCAAGACCAACATGTGATGCGGATTAGGAACTCCACACGTCGCTCTTACTTAATGCTCATCGTTGACACGAGGAACATAACGGCAGTGCATCCGGGCGGCAACGCAAGCACATATCCGCGGGGCCGCATACGTTCAATCGATCAAAATTTGCTGAAAGCCGGCTGAGAGCTGGCGCACAAGGTCGCGGTGCTGCAAGTTGGCCCGCAGGGCAATGCTGTGACGCCGTTCGCCTTGGTAACGAGCTGAGGCCCAGACCACACTGCCCGCCAGGGTTTTCCTGCCCTTACAGGCCGTTCACCTATTCATCGATGATGCGGTGGAATGTTGTTCCGCAGCCATCGGTCGCGATCGGCGTCATCCTCCGGCGAAGCGGTGTCGCGTTCGTCGGGAGCGATGTCCGGGAGGGCCTCGCCGAAGATCTTGTTAACTGCGTGACGGGACATTTTGTTCGCCTCCGGCATCACGATTCCCCTTTGTGACGAAGATCACATTGCAAGTCGAGCGGTGTGCAGCGCCCGTTAACCTGCTCTTAACCAGCATGAACGTTGGGCGCGACATTCGCCAACAAACGGAAACGGCGGCCGATGGCCGCCGTTTCCGTTTGCGTTCAGATCTCCAAACTTGATAACTGGCCGATCACCTGCGCAGCCAGCGGGCCGAGGGTGGCCATGCCGTCGCGCACCGCGGCACGTGACCCGGCGATGTTCACCACCAGCGTGCTGCCCGAGACGCCGCACAGCCCGCGGGACAGACCCGCGTCGACAATGCCGGCGGAGAGGCCCGATGCCCGCAGCGCCTCGGCGATGCCCAGCAGCTCGCGGTCGAGGATGTCGAGGGTGGCTTCCGGCGTCACATCGCGCGGCGTCACCCCCGTACCACCGACCGACACCACCAGATCGACACCGCCGATCACCGCGGTGTTCAGCGCGTTGCGGATCTCGACTTCGTCCGCAGCCACCACCACGACCCCGTCGACGACGAAACCGGCCTCACCCAACAACTCTGTGACCAACGGACCGCTGTGGTCTTCCTCGCCGTGTGCGGTGCGATCATCGACGACGACGACGAGCGCCCGGCCCACCAACTCCCCTGGCTGTTCCATGCCTGCAACCGTATATCCGGCGGCAGACAACGGTGCAGCCAGACGCAGTGTGGCCATCCCGCCGGGCCCGGTGAGCGTGCTCACTGCTCGGCCCTGCCGAGGGTGACCTCGATGGTCTGCGGCTTGCCGCCCTGGTCGAGGAAGGTCAGCGTGACCTTGTCGCCGGGGGCTTTGGACCGCACCGCGGCGACGAGCGCGTCAGCGCTGCCGATCACCCGTTCGTCGACCTTCGTGACCACCACGCCGCTGGGCAGCCCTGCTGCTGCGGCGGCTCCACCGTTGGTGACCTCGACGATCTTGGCACCGTCACTGGTGGTGTCATTGCTGACCTGCACACCCAGCGACGCGTGCGAGGCCGTCCCGTTCTGGATCAGCTCGTCGGCGATGCGCTTGGCCTGGTCCACCGGGATCGCGAAGCCAAGTCCGATCGACCCGCTCTGCGCCTGCGGCGAATCCCCGCCCATGGTGGCGATCGCCGAGTTGATCCCGACCAGCTCGCCGTTCATGTTGACCAGGGCGCCACCGGAGTTACCCGGGTTGATCGCAGCGTCGGTCTGGATGGCATCGAGCACCGTGTTCTGGTTGCGGGCGTCGCCGCCGGCGGCGACCGGGCGGTTCAGCGCGCTGACGATGCCGGTGGTGACCGTCCCTTCGAGTCCGAGCGGTGAACCGACCGCCACCACATCCTGACCCACCCGCAGGTTGGCCGAGGAGCCGAGCGTGATGGGAGTGAGGCCCGAGACGTCCTGTGCGCGTACCACCGCGATGTCACTGCTCGGGTCCGTACCCACGACGGTGAACGACTTGGTGGTCCCGTCGGAGAACGTCACCTTGGTCTGGGCGCCGGCCGGTGCAGGCGCCCCGCCCGGTACCGGCGCGGGGCCGGGGCCGCCCGGCTTGGCGGCCTGCACGACGTGGTTGTTGGTCAGGATGAGGCCGTCGGCGGTGAGGATGATGCCGGAGCCCTCCTCGGAGGCACGCCCCAGGTCGGTCTCGAGCTTGACCACACTCGGTACGACCTTGGCAGCCACCTGCTCCACCGAACCCGGCGGCAGGGCCGCGGCGGGAACAGTCGGTGCGGCGCCGAGGCCTTGCGTGCCCAGACGCGGGTGGTCGTCGTGTACGAAAGTTGCGACCCCGCCACCGATGCCTGCCGAGACCACGGCCACGGCGAGCGCGCCGGCCACCACGCCGGTCATGGACCGCTTCTTCGCCGGGACGGGCTGCGGGCCGGCCGGAATCCGGTACGGGTCATAGGGCGCGCGGTAGGCCTGCGGCTGCGGCTGGTGCTGCGGTGCCTGGTGCTGCTGCGTCTGGTGCGACTGCTGCGGGGGCGGCAGTTGTTGTTGCTGCTGCTGCGACGGCTGTTGACGCGCGTAGCGCCAGTCATAGGGCTGTGACTGGTAAGGATCAGGACGCGCACCGGCGTATCCGGGGGCGCCGCCGGGATGCTGCTCCGGCTGCTGGGGGTACCTCGGGTGGTTCGTCATTGTGCTGCGTGCTCTTCTCTTGTAATAAGGTCCAGCCGGCCAGTCACGCCGATCCGGTCCGACCCGTATGTCCAACCCTCGTGTCCGTCACTTCGTCAAACGAAGTCGTGGTCACTCAGGTTGCCCAGATGGGCTGAGAATCCACTTAGAGATTTCTGGTCCATCCATGACTGGTCCCCCGACCACCTCAACTGTCTCACTTTTTCTCGACACCGACGGTGTGCCCATCACCGACCGGGGACACGTGTGTCGCATCGGCATTCGAGATCGGCTGTCCCGGCAGCACCATGTGAAACGAAGCTCCCGGTGGGGTGCCACCCGGCACGGTCTCGTCGATGTGCAGGGCACCGCCGTGCTTCAGCACCACCTGCTGGACGATAGCCAATCCGAGGCCGGATCCCGGCATCGCCCTGGCGGCATCGGATCGGTAGAACCGCTCGAACACCAACGCGCGTTCCTGCGGAGGGATACCGGGCCCATGATCGGAGACCACCAGCTCGGCATGCGTCGGATCGATCTGGCGCAACCGGACACCGACGGCCCCGCCGGCCGGGCTCCACTTGGCGGCGTTGTCGAGCAGGTTGAGCACCGCGCGGCCGAGTCCGGGTGCATCGCCGAACACCTGCCAGCCGACGACATCGACGTCGAAGTCGATGTCATTGCGGCGCCGCCGGACCCGCTCCAGGCTGCGGTCGACGACCTCGGACATGTCGACCGGTTCCGGGGTGATGCCGCCCGCGTCGTCGCGGGTGAGGTCGACGAGGTCGCCGACCAGGGTGGAGAGCTCCTCGATCTGGGCGATCACGTCCTGCTGCAACCCATCCATCTCGTCCCTGGGCAGCGGCGGCGCCCCGGGCGCCTGCGAGGCCATCAACAGTTCGACATTGGTGCGCAGCGAGGTCAGCGGCGTTCTCAGCTCATGCCCGGCGTCGGAGACCAGCCGGGACTGCCGTTCCCGCGATTCGGCCAGCGCCCGCAACATCATGTTGAACGCCTCGGTGAGCCGGGCGAGCTCGTCGCTGCCGACCACCGGGATGGGCCGCAGGTCGTCGGTGCGGGCGACCCGCTCCGCGGCTTCGGTGAGTCTGCCCACCGGTCTGAGCCCGGCCCGGGCCACCGCTCCACCGGCCATGGCAGCCACTGCCACGCCGACACCTCCGACGATCAGCAGCACCGTGCCCAGACGTCGCAGCACTTGGACAGTGGGCGCCAGGCTCTTCGAGATCAGCAGGGAACTGCCGTTGGCCAGGTGCACCGCGAGCACCCGCTGGTGGTTGGCGGTGCGCAGCGACATCAGGAGCTCGCCGGAGATGACGTCCTTCTCGGGCTTGCCGAGCGGCAGCATCTGGCCCTGCTGGTTGGCCGTGTAGATGGACCGGCCCGGGATCACCAGCATCGCGTTGACATCCGAGTACGCGGTGCCCTCGATCGCCTTGCCTGGGTCGGCGGCCAGCGATCCGCTCTCGATGAGCAGCCGGGCTCGGCTGTGCAGCTGGTTGTCCAGATCGTCGTAGAGCGCACGGGACACCACCGCGTAGACGGCGACGGCCATCAGCACGACCACCATGGCCACCATCGACATCGCCAGCATCATCACGCGCCAGCGCAATGACAGTGAGCTGGTGTTTCGTAGGACGGCGGCGGGCCGCCCAATGTACATGGGGGTGGTGCGACCGTCGTTGTCGTTCAGCGCCATCAAATCAGGGGGGTGTTTCGCGCAGCACGTAGCCGACGCCGCGCACGGTGTGGATCAGTCGAATCTCACCTTCGGCCTCGGTCTTGCGCCGCAGGTAGCCGATGTAGACCTCAAGCGCATTCCCGGAGGTCGGGAAGTCGAAGCCCCAGACCTCTTCGAGGATGCGGCTGCGGGTGAGCACCCGGCGGGGGTTGGCGATGAGCATTTCCAGCAGCGAGAACTCGGTGCGGGTGAGGCTGATCTGGCGTTCGCCGCGGGTCACCTCACGGGTCACCGGGTCCAGGGTCAGGTCCGAGAACGACATCTTCTGCGAATCGGCGCCGTCGTCGCTGACAGTTCGGCGCAGCAACGCCCGCATCCGCGCCAGCAGTTCCTCGAGCGCAAACGGCTTGGGCAGGTAGTCATCCGCGCCGGCGTCCAGCCCGGCGACCCGCTCAGAGACCGAGTCGCGGGCCGTCAGCACCAGGATCGGCAGGTCGTCGCCGGTGCTGCGGAGCTGCCGGCACACCTCCAGACCGTCCAGCCGCGGCATCATCACGTCCAAAACCACAGCGTCGGGCCGGTCATTGGAAATCGCCTCGAGCGCTTCGACCCCATCTTGGGCGAGCTCGACCGAGTATCCGTTGAAAGAAAGCGACCGGCGCAGGGATTCGCGCACAGCGCGATCGTCGTCCACGACAAGTATGCGCACAGGCACAGTTTCAACCCGCTGTCTGAGAGTGGGCTGAGAGGCGCGCCGCAAATTCTCCTTGCGTTTTGCGCAGCCTATTCAGCCCAGAGACACGACAAAAAGCGCTATCGCGAGGGATAGCGCTTTTTGAAGAAGTCTCTGCGGTTCTAGCGCTTGTCGAGGTCGACCAGGCCGAGACGGGCGGCCTTCAGCAGACGGCGCGGCACCTTGTGCTGCTGACCGGCGACATTGACGCCGACGAGTCCGGTGGCCTCGGCCTTCCACTGCGCGCGCCGGCTACGGGTGTTCGCGCGCGACATTCTGCGCTTGGGCACAGCCATGACGTGCATCTCCTTGCTCTGGGTTGTTGCCGCGCGAAATCGAAATGAGCTCACCGGCGGCGACGATTAGGTACAGAGTAACGGTTGACCTGGCGCTGCTCCAAAACGCGGGTGAGCCCTTGACGTGGGACCGGCGGTACCCGCTAACCTACCGGTTGGTTGGTCCCATTCAGCGTTGACGGGAGTACGTGTGCCACCAGTAGTACGGATCGGCAACTGTTCGGGGTTCTACGGCGACCGGCTATCGGCCATGCACGACATGCTCGCCGGCGGGGAGCTGGACTATCTGACCGGCGACTATCTGGCCGAGCTCACCATGCTGATCCTGGCGCGGGACCGGGCCAAGAATCCCGACCGCGGCTACGCCAAGACCTTCCTCACCCAGCTGGAGCAGTCTCTGGGCCTCGCCCTCGACAACGGCGTGAAGATCGTGGCCAACGCCGGCGGGCTGAACCCGGCGGGGCTGGCCACAGCGGTCCGCGCCCTGGCCGAGCGCCTGGGTCTCGACGTCAACGTCGCTCATGTCGAGGGCGACGACCTGGTGGGTCGGGCGGCCGAGCTCGGCTTGGGCACTCCCCTGGCCGCCAATGCCTACCTGGGCGCGTGGGGCATCGTCGACTGCCTGAATTCCGGCGCCGACGTCGTCGTCACCGGCCGGGTGACGGATGCCTCGGTGATCGTCGGGCCTGCCGCAGCGCACTTCGGCTGGAAGGCCACCGACTACGACGCCTTGGCAGGCGCGGTCGCTGCGGGCCACGTGATCGAGTGCGGCACCCAGGCCACCGGTGGCAACTACTCCTTCTTCTCTGAAATCCCAGACCTGGCACGCCCTGGCTTCCCGATCGCCGAGATCTCCGCGGATGGCTCCTCGGTGATCACCAAACACGCCGGCACCGGCGGACAGGTCAGCGTCGGCACGGTCACCGCACAGCTGCTCTACGAGATCACCGGCGCTCGCTATGCCAATCCCGATGTGACGCTGCGCGTGGACTCCCTGCAGTTGAGCCAGGACGGCGACAACCGGGTGCGTATCTCCGGGGTGACGGGCGAGGCCCCGCCGCCGACGCTGAAGGTGTCGTGCAACAGCATCGGCGGGTTCCGCAATGCCGCCACATTCGTGCTGACCGGTCTGGACATCGAGGCCAAGGCCGCGCTCGTGCGCAGCCAGTTGGAGGCCGGCCTGAAAGTCCGGCCGGCAGAACTCGATTGGACGCTCGCCCGCACCGATCATCCCGATGCCGATACCGAGGAAGCCGCCAGCGCCCTTCTGCACTGCGTCGTCCGTGACGCGGATCCCAGCATCGTCGGACGCCAATTCTCTTCGGCGGGCGTGGAGCTCGCACTGGCGAGCTATCCGGGATTCACCACCACCGCACCCCCGGGCGACGGTCAGGTGTACGGCGTCTTCGTCCCCGGCTACGTCGACGCCGGCGAGGTGCCGCACATCGCCGTGCATGCCGACGGCACCCGGATCGGTATCGCCCCGGCAACCGAAACCCTCGATCTGGCACCGGTTCCCGACCCGGCCCTGCCCGAGGAACTCCCCGCAGGCCCCACCCGGCGCACCGCACTCGGCACGATCGCCGGCGCCCGCAGCGGCGACAAGGGCGGGTCGGCCAACGTCGGGGTCTGGGTGCGGACCGACGAGCAGTGGCGCTGGCTGGCCCACACCCTGACGGTCGAGCGGCTTCGTGACCTGCTGCCCGAGACAGCCGATCTTCCGGTCACCCGGCATCTGCTGCCCAATCTGCGGGCCGTGAACTTTGTGATCGAAGACATTCTCGGCCAGGGCGTCGCATATCAGGCCCGGTTCGATCCACAGGCCAAAGGGCTGGGCGAATGGTTGCGCAGCCGTCATCTCGATATCCCGGAAAGGTTGCTGTGACCGGCATCTGGAATACCCCCGAACGCGAATCGCTGCGCAAGACGGTACGCAGTTTCGCCGAGCGTGAGGTGCTGCCCCACGCCGCCGAGTGGGAACGCACCGGCGAACTCCCGCGCGAGCTGCACCGCAAGGCCGGCGAGGCCGGACTACTCGGAGCCAATTTCCCCGAGCCTGTCGGCGGCGGTGGCGGCGACGGGGCCGACGCCGTGATCATCTGCGAGGAAATGCATTACGCCGGCTCGCCCGGCGGCGTGTTCGCCTCGCTGTTCACCTGCGGTATCGCAGTGCCCCACATGATCGCTTCGGGTGACGAACGGCTGATCGAGACGTATGTGAAGCCCACGCTGCGCGGGGATCTCATCGGATCGTTGGCCATCACCGAACCTGGTGGCGGCTCCGACGTCGGGCACCTCACCACCAAGGCCGCCCGCGATGGCGATGACTACATCCTCAACGGCGCCAAGACCTACATCACCTCGGGTGTGCGCGCGGATTACGTCGTCACCGCGTCACGGACCGGCGGCCCGGGCGCGGCCGGTGTCTCACTGATCGTGGTGGACAAGGGCACGCCAGGATTCGAGGTGAGCCGCAAGCTCGACAAGATGGGTTGGCGTTCAAGCGATACCGCCGAACTGTCGTACACCGATGTGCGGGTTCCGGTGGCCAATCTGATCGGTGCCGAGAACTCCGGCTTCTTCCAGATCGCCGCGGCCTTCGTCTCCGAGCGCGTGGGCCTGGCCGTGCAGGCCTACGCCAGTGCGCAGCGCTGCCTCGATCTGACCGTCGAGTGGTGCCGGAATCGCGAAACGTTCGGCAAGCCACTGATCGCCCGGCAGTCCGTGCAGAACACGCTGGCCGAGATGGCCCGCCGGATCGATGTGGCCCGGGTGTACACGCGCCACGTGGTGGAGCGACAGCTCGCCGGTGAAGAGAATCTGATCACCGAGGTGTGCTTCGCCAAGAACACCGCGGTCGAGACCGGCGAGTGGGTGGCGAATCAAGCCGTGCAGTTGTTCGGCGGGATGGGCTATATGGCCGAATCCGAGGTCGAACGTCAGTACCGTGACATGCGCATCCTGGGGATCGGCGGTGGCACCACCGAGATCCTGACCTCGTTGGCCGCAAAGACATTGGGGTTCCAGTCGTGAGCACTTTGAAATCCACCATCGATCCCCGCTCCACGGGGTTCACCGAGGCCGCCGAGGCGATGGCGGCCAAGCTCACCGAACTCGACACCGAGCACGCCAAGGCGCTGGCCGGTGGCGGGCCCAAGTATGTCGACCGCCATCACGGCCGCGGCAAGCTCACCGCCCGCGAGCGGGTCGAACTGCTACTGGACCCGGACGCACCGTTCCTCGAGCTGAGCCCGCTGGCCGCCTGGGGCAGTGATTTCACCGTGGGCGCCAGCGTCGTCTGTGGCATCGGTGCCGTCGAGGGTGTCGAGTGCCTGATCGTCGCGAACGATCCGACGGTCAAGGGCGGCACCAGCAACCCCTGGACGCTCAAGAAGATCCTGCGCGCCAACCAGATCGCGATGGAGAACCGGCTGCCGGTCGTCTCCCTCGTCGAGTCGGGCGGCGCCGACCTGCCGACGCAGAAGGAGATCTTCATTCCGGGCGGGCAGATGTTCCGCGACTTGACCCGGCTGTCGGCGGCGGGCATCCCGACCATCGCGCTGGTGTTCGGCAACTCGACCGCCGGGGGTGCCTACGTGCCGGGCATGTCCGACCACGTGGTGATGATCAAGGAACGTTCCAAGGTCTTCCTGGCCGGCCCACCGCTGGTCAAGATGGCCACCGGCGAGGAGTCCGACGACGAGTCGCTGGGCGGGGCAGAGATGCACGCCCGCACTTCGGGTCTCGGTGACTACCTGGCCAACGACGAGCTCGATGCCATCCGGATCGGCCGCCGGATCGTGGCCCGGCTGAACTGGCGCAAGAAGGGACCGGTTCCCGCACCGGTCGTCGAGCCGCTGTTCGACCCGGAGGAGCTCATCGGCATCGTTCCCGCGGACCTGCGCATCCCGTTCGATCCGCGCGATGTGATCGCCCGCATCGTCGACGGTTCGGACTTCGACGAGTTCAAGCCGCTGTACGGGTCGTCACTGGTGACCGGGTGGGCCACGCTGTACGGCTACCCGATCGGCATCCTGGCCAACGCCCGCGGGGTGCTGTTCAGCGAGGAGTCGCAGAAGGCGACCCAGTTCATCCAGCTGGCCAACCGGTCTGACACCCCACTTCTGTTCCTGCACAACACCACCGGCTACATGGTGGGTAAGCAGTACGAAGAGGGCGGCATGATCAAGCATGGCTCGATGATGATCAATGCCGTATCCAATTCGACGGTGCCGCACATCTCGCTGCTGCTCGGCGCCTCCTACGGTGCGGGTCACTACGGCATGTGCGGGCGCGCGTATGACCCGCGCTTCCTGTTCGCCTGGCCGTCGTCCAAGTCCGCGGTGATGGGTGGCACCCAGCTGGCCGGGGTGCTCTCGATCGTCAGTCGCGCGGCCGCCGAGGCCCGTGGCCAGGCGGTCGACGAGGCCGCCGACGCCGCCCTTCGGGCCGCCGTCGAGGCGCAGATCGAGGCCGAGTCGCTGCCGATGTTCCTGTCCGGCCGGTTGTACGACGACGGGGTCATCGATCCCCGGGATACCAGAACCGTGCTGGGAATGTGCTTGTCCGCCATCGCGAATGGCCCGATCGAGGGGACGTCGAACTTCGGCGTCTTCAGGATGTGAGAGAGGCGCCCGCCGATGAGCGCTTGCGCGAAGAGGAGACCAATTTGATTACGAGAGTTCTGGTCGCGAACCGCGGCGAGATTGCCCGCCGGGTCTTCGAGACCTGTCGCCGCCTGGGCATCGGGACCGTCGCGGTGTACACCGATCCTGACGCCGGCTCGCCCCATGTCGCCGAGGCCGACGCCCGCGTGCGCCTGGAGGGCAACAACGGTTACCTCGATTCCGCTCAGATCATCGCCGCCGCCATGGCTTCCGGCGCCGACGCAGTCCACCCCGGCTATGGTTTCCTCTCCGAGAACCCCGATTTCGCCGCCGCGGTGATCGACGCCGGGCTGACCTGGATCGGGCCGCCGGTGAACGCCGTGCAGGCCATGGGCTCCAAGATCGAGGCCAAGAAGATGATGGCCGCGGCCGGTGTGCCCGTGCTGACCGAACTCGACCCGTCGACCGTGACGGCCGATCAGCTGCCGGTGCTGGTGAAGGCCTCCGCCGGCGGTGGTGGCCGAGGCATGCGCGTGGTGCGTGAACTGTCGGATCTGCCAAGCGAAGTGGCCGCGGCCCAGCGCGAGGCACAGTCGGCGTTCGGTGACCCGACGGTGTTCTGTGAGCGTTATCTGGCCGCCGGACACCACGTCGAGGTGCAGGTGCTGGCCGATTCGCACGGCACGGTGTGGTCGGTCGGCGAGCGCGAGTGCTCGATCCAGCGTCGCCATCAGAAGGTCATCGAGGAGGCGCCCTCTCCCCTCGTCGAGCGCACCCCGGGAATGCGGGAGAAGCTCTTCGACGCGGCCAGACTGGCCGCCGAGGCGATCGGCTACGCCGGCGCAGGCACCGTCGAGTTCATGGCGTCCGGAGAAGATGGAGCGGAAGGGTCCTTTTATTTTCTGGAGATGAACACCCGTCTGCAGGTGGAACATCCGGTCACCGAGGCCACCACCGGGCTGGATCTCGTCGAACTGCAGATCCTGGTCGCCGACGGCGGCCGCCTCGACGCGGAACCCCCGGCCTCACGCGGGTCTTCCATCGAGGCCCGGCTCTACGCCGAGGATCCGGCCAAGGGCTGGCAGCCGCAGGCCGGCACCGTGCACCGGTTCGACGTCCCCGGGCAGGTCCGCGTCGACACCGGCATCGAGGATGGCTCGGTGGTGTCGATCTTCTACGACCCCATGTTGGCCAAGGTCATCTCGTACGCCTCGACCCGCCGTCAGGCCGCCACCGTGCTGGCCGACGCGTTGGCCCGCACCCGGATTCACGGGCTGCGCACCAACCGCGATCTGCTGGTGAACGTGCTGCGGCATCCGGCGTTCCTGGAGGGCGCAACCGACACCGCGTTCTTCGACACGCACGGCCTCGATGCCCTGGCCGCCCCACTGGCTGACGCTGGTGTGGTGACACTTTCGGCGATCGCCGCCGCACTGGCCGATGCCGCCCACAACCGCAGCAGCGCCAAGGTTTTCGCTGCGGCCCCGAGTGGCTGGCGCAATCTCGCATCGGGCTATCAGTCGCGCACGTACCGCGATGCCGCGGGTGACGACGTTCCGGTGCGCTACCGGTTCACCCGCACCGGCGTCGAGTTGCCCGACGACGACGGCGTTTTACTCCTGTCGGCGACACCGGACCGCGTGGTGTTGTCGGTCAACGGGGTCGACCGCGCATTCGATGTGGCGACGTACGGCGATCAGGTGTTCGTCGACTCACCGCTCGGCCCGGTCCAGCTCACCGCGGCGCCGCGCTTCCCCGATCCGGACGACGCGGTCGCGCACGGCTCACTGCTGGCGCCGATGCCCGGTTCGGTGGTGCGGGTCGGCGCCGCCGTCGGCGATACCGTCACCGCCGGACAGCCCCTGATCTGGCTCGAGGCCATGAAGATGGAGCACACCATCGCCGCCCCCGAGGACGGGGTGTTGGCCGAACTCAATGTCGCCGCAGGCCAGCAGGTCGAGGTCGGCGCCGTCCTTGCCCGAGTAGAGAACCCTGAAGGAGAACAGTCATGAGCTTCATCGAAACCGAGGAACAGAAGGCCCTGCGCCAGGCCGTGGCTGCGATGGTCGCCAACTACGGGCAGGACTACTACCTGGAGAAGGCCCGCGCCGGTGAGCACACCACCGAATTGTGGAATGAGGCAGGCAAACTCGGCTTCATCGGGGTGAACCTGCCCGAGGAGTACGGCGGCGGCGGGGCCGGCATGTACGAACTGTCCCTGGTGATGGAGGAGATGGCGGCCGGTGGTTCGGCGCTGCTGATGATGGTGGTCTCGCCCGCCATCAACGGCACGATCATCTCCAAGTTCGGTACCGAGGAGCAGAAGAAGCGCTGGATCCCCGGCATCGCGGACGGGTCGATCACAATGGCCTTCGCGATCACCGAGCCTGATGCGGGTTCCAACAGCCACCGGATCACCACCACCGCCCGTCGCGACGGCAGCGATTGGATCCTCAAGGGCCAGAAGACGTTCATCTCCGGCATCGACCAGGCCCAGGCCGTGCTCGTCGTCGGCCGCACCGAGGACCACAAGACCGGCAATCTCAAGCCCGCACTGTTCGTCATCCCGACCGATACCCCGGGCCTGAGCTGGACCAAGATCGACATGGAGATCATCAGCCCGGAGAGCCAGTTCCAGGTTTTCCTGGACGACGTGCGACTGCCGGCCGACGCGCTTGTGGGTTCGGAGGACGCGGCGATCGCCCAACTGTTCGCGGGCCTGAACCCCGAGCGGATCATGGGTTCGGCCATGGCCGTGGGCACCGGCCGGCTGGCCATCGCCAAGGCGACCGACTATCTGAAGACCCGCCAGGTCTGGAAGGTTCCGATCGGCTCACATCAGGGCCTGTCGCACCCACTTGCACAGATCCACATCGAGGTCGAACTGGCCAAGCTGATGATGCAGAAGGCCGCCACTCTGTACGACGCCGGCGATGACTTCGGCGCTGCGGAAGCCGCCAACATGGCCAAGTACGCCGCAGGCGAGGCCTCGGTGCGTGCGGTGGATCAGGCCGTGCAGTCCCTCGGCGGCAACGGCCTGACCAAGGAGTACGGCATCGCCGCAGCCGTCACGGCGTCGCGGCTGGCCCGCATCGCCCCGGTGAGCCGGGAGATGATCCTGAACTTCGTCGCCCAGACGTCGCTCGGCCTGCCGCGCTCCTACTGACGAGGCCGTACTGACGATGACGTCTCTAGTCTACTACCGGGTTCACGGCGCCGTTGCGCGTCTGACACTCGATTCCCCGCACAACCGCAATGCGTTGTCGACGGCCCTGGTGGAGCAGTTGCACCAGGGCCTGGCCGACGCCGCTGACGAACCCGGCGTCCGGGTGGTGGTCCTCGATCACACGGGTGGAACCTTCTGTGCAGGAGCTGATCTCAGCGAGGCCGCTGGTCAGGACCCCGGTGAGATTGCGGTGGACCGGGCCCGGGAGATGACCCGGACGCTGCGGGCCATCCTGGAGCTCCCGGTTCCGGTGATCGGCGCGATCGACGGGCACGTGCGGGCCGGCGGGATGGGCCTGATCGGTGCGTGCGATCTCGTCGTAGCCGGTCCGAAGAGCACGTTCGCGTTGACCGAGGCGCGTATCGGCGTTGCGCCCTCGATCATCTCGCTGACGCTGTTGCCCAAGATGTCACCGCGCTCAGCGGGCCGCTACTTCGTCACCGGCGAGAAGTTCGGCGCGGCCGAGGCGGCCGAGATCGGGTTGATCACGCAGGCCACGGACGACATCGAGTCGGCCGTGTCCGCGCTGACCGCCGATATCGCAAAGGGTTCCCCGCAGGGGCTGGCTGCGTCGAAGGCGTTGACGACGGCCTCGATCCTGCGTCGGTTCGACGAGGATGCCGAAGCGCTGACACGACAGTCCGCGCAGCTGTTCGTCTCCGATGAGGCCCGCGAAGGCATGATGGCGTTCCTGCAGAAGCGCCCGCCGAACTGGATCGGCTGAGACTCAGCACTCCGGCCAGAGTCGGACGCGGATGACCACGCGCGTTTGTGCCGCTCGCGTGAGGTCATCCGCGTCGAACTTCCCGTGCACGCTGCGCCGCACCTGGTGAAACCGCGCATCGCGCGGCCTGGCCGCCAGGAAACTCTCGATCACCGGAATGTTGGCCACGCCGGTCGACGCCTCGGCGTATCCGCGAAAGCGGCTCCGCTGCAACAAGACTGCGACATCGGCACCGCCGCGTAGGTTCTTCCACCAGGCGTTGTCGATCCCGGTGATACACGTGAGGACGGCACCGTCAGCGACGTAGCTGACCGGGATCTCGTAGCTTCGACCGGTCCGACGGCCCGTCACGGTGAGGATCATCATCGTGTCGCCCAGACAGCCTTGCGCCGAACTCCGCAGCACCGCTTTGACCACTGGAGTGACAGCCCTGATCAACAGCCGCAGATAGGCCGGCGGAGCAGAACTCTCAGTCATTCTCGGCTCTTCTGCTCGGGGTCCGCGGAGCGGGCGACTGTCATCGCGCCCATTATCCGTTGTCGGAAGCGGCACGGGAGCTGAAGGGGATCGGCGATGGCCGCACCACCGGCAAGATCGTGCTCACCGTCGAGCCCGAGAACTGACCCCCGTCGACGAAAACCGCACCGACCCGAAGAGACGCCATCCCACAGTGGCAGCGTCGAGGACAACGCAGGTCAGCACGCGCAGGCGGGGCGGCCGGTAATTGCCAGTGGCAGCACACCGTACGGCGTGTCTGTCGGATCTGCGGCCACAGTTCTACCGTTTCCTGTGCGGACGTTATCTGCCGTGCGGTGACCCCCTGAAAGGCCGGAATCATGGCCGATGATCAGAACAAGGCGATTTCCCGACGCATATGGGAGGTATTTGCCTCCGGCGACCTCAGCGAGCTCGACGATCTTGTCGCTCCGGCTGCCGCCTTCCACGACACCCAAGATCCGTTCGGCGATCAACGGGGTCCCGAGCACATGAGAAGTCTCATGGGCATGTATCGGAAGTCGTTCTCCAACATGCGATTTGACATCAAGATGCAACTCGCCGAGGGCGACTACGTCTGCACGATGATCGAGGCCCAGGGCGACAACACCGGCGAGATCATGGGCCGGCCCGCCACCGGCAAGCACAGCCGGATCAACTTGACCGATGTCGACCGGATCGAGGACGGCAAGATCGCCGAGAGCTGGGTTACCTGGGACACCCTCGGCATGCTGCAGCAGCTCGGCCTGATCCCCGCAGGCGCTCAACAAGCAGCGCCCGCCTGAGCTGATTGCAGATAAGGGTCCAGGGCCGGCCGCGGCCCTGGACCCGCTCACGCCGGAGTGGGCGAAAGCGCACCGATAGACCGTGCGCCCGCTTCGAGAAACGTCAGGGTCCTCCGATCCTCGGCTATTGCTGAACGCCAACCTTTTCGGCGGCTGAACACCCGCCGCCTGCGCACCCAACCGTTCAGGTCAGCGCGCCCGACCGGCGACCGAGCCCGTTCCCAGTAGCGAGTGCCTTCACGCTGCGTTCCGGCGGGCGTTCGGCGTTTCCAAAGTTGCATTCAACCCGACCGCAGGCTGCGCTGACCGCAATGCCATCGCCCGGAACCCGCGGGTTCCGAGTTCACCACTCCCCGCGCGTACCCAGGAGTGAAATATCCTGCCGCATCGGCGATGCGCGTCGGCCGACGACGGATTCCGCAGCGCCATCGTCCGCCAACTACCCGCGCGGGCGTCATCTTGGCAAATTTGCCACCGGGCAAATAAGTGTTGTTACAGTATGCAAACACTTTGTCGGCCAGATCACATATCGAAGGCGGCGCGCTTGATGTCACAGCCCACTCCCCTCCGTCTGCACACGGCCAAAGCCGCCGCCACCGCGGCCGCCGTCGTTGCCACCACAGCAGCGCTGACCGCAGGCGTGGCATCGTCCGCGCCGGAGGCGCTCGCGGCTCACAACCGCAGTGTGCAAGCCGATGTCGAGCTGACGGCATCAAACTCCGACATCGGAAAGATCCCCGACATCGTCGGGATCTACGGCGTCGGTCCGATCTTCTGGACCGCTCAACTCTTGGGCATCACGCCGGAGAACGTGATCAGGACAGCCGGAGGGTTGACCGGCAACACCGCGCTGGCCGAGACCGTCGTCGGGTTGCTGGATCTCCTGGACGCCATCTCGCCCATCGAGGCCGGCGTCAAGGGCCCGATGCCCGACGACGTGTATAACGCCGTGAACGGGCTTGACTACACCTTCACCGGGCTCTCCAAGATGTTCGGGCTCGGCGACAACAATTCCTTCATCAACTGGATTGCCAAACACGCACCCGTCCTGAATCAGCGCCGCGACATCATCCTGTCGGAGAGCCTGGGCGGGCTCACCACCTCTTTGGCCTACCGCGACATGATCAACGCGGTGCAGTCCGACGACCCGGAATGGGGCGTCGGCGTGACGGGGCAGTGGCTGATCTTCGTCAACAACGTCAGCCGACCCGGCGGCGGATTGTTCGCGCTGGCAACACCTCTCACCAACCTGTTCGGGCTTGACCTCACCACGCCCGACGCCGGCAGTTACACCAACGCCGACCAGACCAAGGTCCTCAACACCTCGATCCTCGACATCACCTGGGCCTACAACCCGCTGTCGGATGTGCCCACCACGCTGAACCCGCTGGCCTGGGCCAACTCGGCCGCTGCAGGAGTGTTCCTCACCTACCTGCTGCCCGACGAGGGCAACAACATCGGTAACCATGTGCTGCCGAGGCTGATCACCGGTATCGGTGACGGCGTGAAGGTGATGATCGACCCGACCGGCGGTCAGGGTCTACAGATGATCCCCGTCCTCGGCGACTTGCTGAAGCTCTTCAACGTGAACGTCCTCGACTTCCCGGGCAATGCCACCTACATCACGTATGACTCTGGCAATCTCCCGTTGCTGGAGCCGTTCCGGATGGCACCGCATCTGCTCAACCTCGTTCCGGGCGTTGACATCCCGACTCCGTTGACCGACAGCATCGAACCTGCCCTGCGCAAGCTGGTCAACATGGGTTACCAGGACGTCGACCCCAACACCCTGGAACGCACGTTCAACGAAGCCGGTGAGCAGGCGTACTTCTGGCACTCCCCGCTCACTCCGACACAACAGCTGGCGGCCAGCCAGATTGTGTTCGACGCGTTGATCGACGGCATCCAGGCCAACGCCCTGAACCCCGACGCCTGGGTCGCGAAACTGCCGGGCGCGAACCTTGAGCCGATCGTGAAGAACGCTGCGTCGGTGGCAGTCGCCAAGGCCCTTTCTGACGCCCTGGAGGCCGTGCAGAAGGGCGCCGACCCCATGTTCGATGCCGTCGAGAAGGGCCTGGCCCCGGTCACCCATGCCCTCGATGACATGAATGCTCAGATGGAATCCGCCATCGACAACATGTTGAAGGTCAACGGCTCCACGACCAACAAGAAGGCGGGCACCCAGTCCGTCAACGCGCTCCCGTCGGCCGGCGCGCAGCTGAAGACACTGAGCGTCGAAGCGGCCGACACGGACACCGGCGTCAAGCCGACGCCCCTCAAGGACGCGCTCAACGACCTTGGTCTGGGCCAGGATTCGTCGAAGGACTCCGCGGTCTCCAAGAGCGTCACGAAACTCTCCGAATCGGCCAAGACCAAGGCCAAGGCCCGCCACGCCACCGACGCGAACAATCCGCTCAAGAAGTCGGTGAAGGAAACCGTCGCCAAGGTGCGCCAAGCCGCCGAAGACACCGCCGACAAGGTGGACAAGGCCGGCAAGGACGCCGCGAAGAAGCTCGACAAGACGGCCGACGACGCCAAGGCGAAAGTCAAGGAGACGAAGAAGCCGGCCAAGAAGGCCCCGAAGCACGCCGCAGCGTAAGACCCGCCCGCCGTAATCGCTGACAGCCCTGGTGACGCGTCGGTAGCGTGGCCCACATGCCACGCACTGTGCTCGTCACCGGGGCGACCGGCAGTCTCGGTCACCATGTGGTGCCCGAGGCCATCGATGCCGGTCATCAGGTCCGCGCGTTGAGCCGTCGGGAACGGGTCGGCTACACGGGTGTGCACTGGCACCAGGCAGACCTGCTCTCCTCCGGCGGGTTGGATGCCGCGCTCGACGGCGTGGACGTCGTCATCCATTGCGCCACGCAACCCACGGGCAGTAAGGACATCCGGGCGGCCCGGAATCTGATCGAGGCGGCCCGACGCAAGGGCATCGGGCATCTCGTCTACATCTCGATCGTCGGGATCGAGGACATCCCGCTTCCTTATTACAAGACCAAGCTCCGGGTCGAGCAGGCGCTCGAGGCATCCGGCGTCGGGCACACGATCCTGCGCGCGACGCAGTTCCACGAGCTAATCGAAAAGACGTTCTCGGCACAGCGATTTTCGCCCGTTTTGTGGGCGCTGCGCGACGTCCGATTTCAGCCGATCGACACCCGGGACGTGGCCGCCCGGCTGGTCGCGTTGATCGATTCCGAGCCCGCGGGGCGGGTGTCCGACATCGGCGGCCCCAGCGTCCACAGCCACCCAGAATTGGGACAGATGTATCTGTCAGCACACAACAGCCTCCGTCGGGTGGCCAGACTCACCATCCCCGGGCGGATCGTCGCCGGTTACAGGTCGGGGGCCAATCTGACCCCGGAAAATGCAGTCAACGGAGTTTCGTTCCAGGACTACCTGGGTAGCGACCGATAGATCTCTGGCGTCGCACAGCCGTCACTTTCGCGCCCTCGGCGACACAGTTTGGCTACTGGTCTTGCATGTGACAGCGATAGTCGTAGGCTCGACAGCGATGAGCACTTCAGCGCCGCAGGACAGGTCGATGCGGGCTGCCGACACCGACCGCATCCAGGTGGCGCAGCTGCTCACCGATGCTGCCGCCGCGGGCCGGCTGCCGATGGACGAATACGAGGACCGGCTAGCAAAGGCCTACGCGGCGGAGACCTATGACGATCTGGCCCGGCTCAGCCGCGACCTTCCGGGCGCGGTGAACTGTTCGGCCAGCCAGTGTCGTCCCGCCCCCTCGACGCTCCTGCTGGCAATCATGAGCGGGTTCGAGCGCCGTGGCCGGTGGAACGTTCCCAAGAAGCTGACGACGTTCGCCCTCTTCGGCGGCGGAGTGGTCGACCTGCGCTACGCCGACTTCACCGCACCCGACGTCGACGTCCGCACCTATTCGATCTTCGGCGGGCAGACCATCCTGGTGCCACCCGAAGTGAATGTCGATGTCGATGGTGTGGGCGTGATGGGGAACTTCGACCACGGCGTCGACGGGGCCGGCACATCCGGCGCGCCGCGCGTACACATCCGCGGATTCTCCCTGTGGGGCAGCGTGAGCGTGAAGCGCAAGAAGCGCCGTAACCAGATTGATTAGGCCCTGACGGCCGCTACCGACGCAAAACGGGCGGGCCCGAAGGCCCGCCCGTCTGTGTGTGAACTGTGATCAGTGGTTGCAGCTCGCGGCCGCGACACAGGTCAGAGCCTTGTTCGAATTGGAAGGCTTGGCGCTCGACACCTTGGCGGTGGGCCCGTCACCGGCGATGGCCTTGGGCAGGGTGCCCGGCAGGTCCTTCTCGTCCGGGAGGAACTTGTTGCCCAGGTACTGATTCGAATACTTCTGCGTCTGGTTGTAGTAGTACTTGCCGGCGTTGACGTTCAGCTCACCCTGGATTGCGCCGTTGGTGCCCTTGCTGGGATCGGCGTAGTTCCCGGTGCCGAAGTTGATGTGGTAAGCCTCGCCCAGAGGGCTGTCATCGAGCGTCTTGTTGACACCGGGGGTCTGGTTGAACACCTTGTCGCCGACGGCCTGGGCCGCCCGGACTCCCGGCGCGGGGTTGTCGAAAGCGGGGCGGCCGACCGCGTCGCCCGACTTGCTGGAGTCAGCGGATGCCAGCCCGGTCGGCAACACCACCGCCAACGCACCGCCCGCGATGACACCCCCGACCAACGTCCGCGTCCGAACCGACCGCTCGGACAACTTCCGATGTTTTGCCATGCCTGTTACCTCTCGTGAGTGGCGTTGCGCCGCAGCTAGATTGGGACCAAGAAGCTGACATTGCCACTGTCCCGCCAGCGAACCTAAGGCACGGCGACCAGGTGCGATAGGTACTGGCGCCGTTGTTCATTTGCTGTTCGGCACATGATCATGAGAATTCACAGCTCGTACACAGCGACCATCCAAATGCGTGAAAACGCAACGGCCCCCTCCGATTTGGAGGGGGCCGTTGCGCGACAGTTCAGGCGTTACTTGTCCTTGTGGCCCTTGCTGTCCTTGTTGTCCTTGGTGCTCTTGGCATCGGCATGCGTGTTGCCGGCCTTGGCTCCGGAATCACTGTCAGACGCACCCTGGGCGGTGGCACCCTTGGCCGTCTCCTGCTTGTCGGCACCGGCCTTGGTGGTCGGCTTGAACGCCTTCTCGAGATTCTTCGTGGCGTTCTCGACGAACTTCTCGCCGGCCGACTTCTTGCGCTCAGTGGTGCGCGACTTGGGAACGAACTTGTTCGGAGTCTTGCCGGCGGCACCCGCGTCAGCGGAATCCGCAGCGCCGGCCTTCTCCTCGGAGCCCGCCTTGCCCTCGGACTCCTCCTGTGCCGCAGGCTCTTTGACTTCCGCAGCCTCTTTGACCGTGGTCTTGGGCGTCAGGTTCAGGCCAAGATCGAGCTTCGGCAGCTCGAACTTCGGAGCCTCGGGCTTCGAGACCTCGACAACGGGCGTTGCCGCCTCGGTGCTGCCCTCAGCAGTCTCGTCGACCGCGGTGTCCTCGGTCTTGAGGTCGAGAGTCTTGACGAGTTTGGACTCATCGGGCGCCTCGAGCTTCTCCACCAGCTTCTTGAACGGCGACTCGACATCCGTCGGCAGGCTCAGGAGCTTGCTGAGGTTCGGCAGAGCCGTGGAGGTCACGGAACCCGATTCAGCTTCCGCTGTCGCCGCGGTCTCCTTCTGCGTGGACAGGAGGCTGAAGCTGTCGGCAGCTTCCTCCTCGGGCGGAGCAATCAGCTCCCGCACGGTGTCAACGATGTACGTGACGGCGGCGGTGATGCCCGTGGCATCGCCGTAGCCGAAGAAGAACGAGTTGCTCAGGTTCTGGGCGAAACTGCCATCCGGAAGGTTGTCGTTCAGAATGCTGCCGACGACCATGGTGGCCCCACCGGCGAAGAACTCATCGACACGCTTCGACAGCTGGAGGCGTTGCGTCGGGTCGAACGCATCGACGATCGAGGCGGCGACCACTGAACCGAGATAGGCGAACTCGGTGGCACCCGCCTCGAAGAAGATGTTGTCGAAAACATCAAGCGGCAGAATGTTGTCGCTGAGGTAGTACGCCAGACCGGTGAAGCCGTCATGGCAGACCGCGCCGGTTGCGGAGCAGTTGCCCGGGTCGTAGAAGTTCTCGTTGACCTTGTTGCCCAAGGCGTTGTAGAACTGAACGCCGTCGCCCATGTCGCCGACGGTTGCGGGAATCGTGGCCGCCGCATCTTTGTAAAGGGGCTTTCCATCCGGCCCGACCAGTGCGGTGCCTGGCGGAGTGTCCTCATCTGGATCTAAGAGGAGAGTCCCGTCCTCGTTGAGGATGTAGCCGGGGGTCGGGGCGGGAACATAGCCCTGGTAGTAATAGCCGCCGTAACCATCGAGGAAGGAACCCAAGGCCGCTTCCAGCGAAAGCGCCACGAGGTTGATCTGCTCGGCCGTCATGGTCCGGTGCACCGTGGCTTCCGCAGTTGAGGCGGCGACCGTGATCTCGTCACGAGGAACGAACAGCGCAGGGGTCCCGGCGACCAGCGCACCGGCGCTGAGCAGGGCCACACCAGTGGTGACGAGCGGACGGACTGCCATGTGGGTGTGGCCCCTTATCTCAAGCGCAGGACGGATTCCTGAGAATCCGTCCTGGTATCTGCGTATTACCTTAAAAGTCCTTGAGAAGGGTAATTCCCGTCACCACCTCCCGCAACCTCTCCCGCCGCGACGCAGGAGCCGCCGGCGCACTGTCGCAGCGTCGCTTTTGCGGGACGGCACCGACAAATATTTCGGGGCCGAACACGGCATTCCCGATCGATTTCACTTGCAGCTAATTTCGGATACCGTCGCCGATGCGCGCACCCGACACAAAAGCGCGGGTGACCGCGTACGGATTCCGTCGCGCGACCACGGGAGGTAGCGGTCGGGCACACTCTCATGCCCGCCCCGGTCAACTGGCGGCAGTCCCCTCATCTCCCTAGGTCAGCGCGCATGACGCCGGCTGCCGACGCACCTTCATCCGGTGCGGGCACGGCCGGCGTCACGGCCCATTCCCGGCCAGCACGGACCTCGGCCGTCGGCGTGCCGGAAATCCCCGCCGAAACCGGCAGTCTCCCGTCGGGAAAAACAATGACGGCTGCCATTGATAGCGCCGGCATTTCCGAGTCGAGATCGCCGCCGACAAACGTCGGGCACACTTCGCCTTACACGGCAGTCAATATGCCCAGCTCACGGGCTCGAGCGAACTTCACCGACAGTCGCCAGACCTGAGAAGAAACTGAGAGCGCACTCAGTTTTCTGGCCGGATGACTACTTGTCGCCGCCGTCGCTTCCGTTGTCCTTGCCGGCCTCGGTCGCGTTCTTGACGGCCTCGCCCAGTTTCTTCAGGAACTTGCTGCCGTTGGATTCGCCCTTCGGCCTGCCGTCGCCGAAG
This sequence comes from Mycolicibacterium peregrinum, assembly GCF_001665785.1. Taxonomy (GTDB): domain Bacteria; phylum Actinomycetota; class Actinomycetes; order Mycobacteriales; family Mycobacteriaceae; genus Mycobacterium; species Mycobacterium peregrinum_A. The sequence goes on along the minus strand of NZ_LZSO01000016.1, from coordinate 82,489 downwards.
AGGATGGGCGGCGCGACCTTGTTACCGCCCCGGGTGTCAACGCCGGTGTTGGTGCCGTCTTCGCTGGTGACCTCTTTGTCCTTCAGGTTGATCTTGGGGAGGTCGGGCTTGAGTTCCGGCGCCTTGATCTCGGGCACCGTAGTGTCGGGCGTCTTGACCTCCGGGACCGTCAGGTCCGGCGTCTTGAATTCCGGTGTCTTGAATTCGGGGACCTTGAATTCCGGCGCCTTCGGAAGCTCGAACTTCGGAAGATCAAGCTTCGGAATCTCGGCGCCCAACGGAACGGTCCCACCCTCGACCGGGTTCTCGGTGTCCTTGACCGCGCCCGGATCGGTGGTGTCGAGGGTGTTGACGAGATTCGTCTCGTCCTCGGCGGGGGCCTGGAAGGGCGACTTGAACAGCTTCTTGAACGGCGACTGCGTCGACAGGTTCAGCAGCGATGCCGGCCCCGGCAGGTTGGTGACGGCCGTGCCGGTCTCCTTCTTGGCCAGCAGCACGGTGTCACTGTTCTCTTCCTGGGTCGAGAACAACGACGGGCCGGAGTCGAGCGGATTGATCAGATTCGGAGTGGGCGTGGGCGTGCCCTGAGCAATCGCATCCACCACATAGGTGAACGCGGCATAGATGCCGCTGTTGTCGCCGTACCCGAAGAAGAACGAGTTGGTCAGACCGTAGGCATAGCCATCCTGCGGCAGGTTGTCGAGCAGCAGGTTGCCGATGAGTTGCGTTGCGCCACCTTCGAAAAAGTCGTCGACACGCTTGGTCAGATCCAGCCGGCCCGTCGGGTCGACCGAATCGATGGCCACGGCCACGGTGCGGATGGCCACGTGCGCCAGCTCGGTGAAGCCGCCCTCGAAGAAGATGTTGTCCACCGGCCCCAGAGGCAGGATGTTGTCGCTGAGGTAGTACGCCAGACCGGTGAAGCCCTTCTGGCACACCGCACCTTCCGCGGTGCAGTCCCCGGGCGCATCGACCATCACCGGGTTGCCGTCTGCGTCGGTGACGATCTCGCCGGTGATCGGATCGATCTCGGGAACCTGGCCGGGGCTGTAGATACCGCCATAGCCCTGAGTGAACGACTGCCAGGCACCCTGCAGCGACAGCGCAAGCAGATTGATCTGGTCCTGCGTCAGCTTCGTCGGTTCCAGGGCTGCGGCCGGCGCGGCGACCGCGATGTGGTCGCGGGGCACGAACAACGCCGGAGTCGCGGCGACGACGGCGGCTGCGCTGAGAAGTGCGGCACCAGTGGTGACGAGCGGACGTACAGCCATGCGGTGGACCCCTTTAACTAGAGGACGAAACGGCCGACTGGGAATTCCGCCGACGGCAACTTAGAAACTCCTGAGAATGCTAAGTCTCCGCATTCACTCCCGCAACCGATAACTACAGGAAAGTCATTGGCAATTCCGTCGACTACAGCCGGCAAGTGCCGAGCGAATGTAGCGACACAAAACCGCATTAACCCGGTCGCCGATTTCCACCGACGCCAGGCACGGACATCTACCAGGCAGGCCCCAACCCGCATGTTATGTCCAGGTCACGTTGATGTTGGGGCCTTCCGCGGCATCACACAGCCCGAGCGGGGGTACGCCGAACGAATCGACCCACGCCATTTGATTGCCTTTGCAATGAATCGAAAAAACCGATCAGGAAATGTTCGGTAAGCGTTGCATTGCGCAAAGGTTGCATTGCCGAAGTGTCGCCGAAATGCCACCCGATGGCTGCGCCGTTTATTGCCAACGCAATGAATAGAAGGTGGGTCATCGAGCTTTCGATATCCGCGCGCATACCCCGACGTCGACAAACGCCGACTCAGCGCGGCATCGCGATCCGCAACCCCGCCAGCATCACCTGCGCGTCGGCCATGAAGGTGGGATTGTTGGGCGCCGTGCTCTGCGCCAACGCCACGATGTTCCAGACCTTCGCTCCCAGCGGCACCATCACCGACACGGACGTCACGTAGCTGGTCTTGCTGATCTTGTCGTCGGGCGGGGTCGTGTAGTTGACCAACAACGCCGGGAAACCACAGATCTCGGACGGCACCTGGGTGATGTTCTGCGCGCCGATGGATTGGAAGCCCTTGATGGTGTCGTTCAGCAGGTCCTGGGGCGACCGGTTCCCGTCCGTCGCATCGCCGATGGACACCGAGATGGCCGGATTCGTCACACCGTCGGTGAGGGATTCATTGCGCAGCACCAACTTGACCGGTCCCTTGGCGAACTCAGGCACCGGCACCCAACCCGGCGGTTGCGCGACACGCACCCGGGGCTCGTCGGGCCCGGTCCCAGGAACTTCGATCCAGGCGTCCGAGTGCAACTGCTCGCAGGTTTGGGCCTTGTAACCGGACGTTCCCGATGACGCACCGGGTGGTCCGGCCTTCGGGGTGCCGTCCGTCAACTCCGTGCACCCGCTGAGAATCAGTCCGGCCGCCAACACGACCACACCCGCACCGCGCTTCATGACCCCCATCGCTCCCAGAGACTACGCGAGCCCACGGCACGCCGAGTGTGCCGCAAACTAGCGCCGACGCGAGTGCAGGTAGTCGCCGACCACGGCAGCGCCCAGGCCGTCGAGATCGGGCACCACCACGCGGCCCTGCACGCGCCGGGCCACCTGATCGATGAACCGGGCGAGCCCGGGATCGGAGCCCAACCGGAAGATCGTCACCTGCGCACCGAGGCGCGCCACCTCGTCGAAGCCCCGCACGGTGTGCGCGATGGTGCGGGGGTGCGGCGGGTAGTCGAAGAAGACCTCAGAGCCGTGGCCGTCACCGAAGTCTTCAAGGTGGGCGGTGGGCTCACCGTCGGTCACCACCAGGACGACGGGCTGGGCGTTGGGATGACGACGCAGATGCCGCGTCGCCAGGGCCAGCGCATGGTGCAGATTGGTGCCCTGCTCGTACACGCCCTCCAACCCGGTCAGCTCGCCCGCGGTCACGGTGCGCGCGTACCGGCCGAAGGCGATGATCTGCAACTCATCTGAGCGGAACCGGGTACTCACCAGATGGTTGAGCGCCAGCGCCGTGCGCTTCATCGGTAGCCAACGGTTCTCCATCACCATCGAGAACGAGGTGTCCACCAGCAGCGCCACACACGCCTGGGTGCGGGTCTCGGTCTCGGAGATCTCCACGTCCTCGACGGCAAACCGAATGGGCCGTTCCACGGTCCCGGTTCCGGCCTGGCGCAGCACCGCATTGGTGACCGTGCGGGTGACGTTCCAGGGCTCGGTGTCGCCGAACTGCCAGGGGCGGGTGGCCCCGGTCAGCTCCCCCGCCGCCCCGGCGCGACGGGTGTCCCGCTCACCGTGTCGACCCGAAAGCTGTTGCGCCACATCACGCAACGCAGTCTGGCCAAGCTGACGCATGGCCTTGGGTGAAAGCCGCCACTGCCCGTCGGAACCGCGGTCGATGAAGCCCTGATTGACCAGGGCCTTCTCCAGTTCGGACAGGGTGCGGGCGTCGATCGCAGCGTCGTCGCCGAGCTGACGGGCCAACGCCTCAAGGTCGACGTCGTCCATCGACGCCCCGGCGTAACTCTGCGACAACGCGTCGGCCAACTGCTCCAACTCGGCGATGTCGGACAGCGCCTGAGCGCCCTCACCCATGCCCAGCGGGTCGCCACCGGAGAACCGCTCCGAACCGCTCCAGTCCTCACCCGGCCGGGCGGCCTGCAGGTGCGAGTCGAGTCGATTGAGCGCATTCATCAATGACGGCGAACCGAAAGCCTGCTGCGCCAGGGCATCCAGCTCGGCACGCTGCTCGGCCGACAGGCTGTTGCGGAACCGCTGCGCGGCCGCGGCCCGCTTGGCCAACGAGTCCAGCAGCTCGTCGATGTTCTGCGGACCTTCGGGGAAGAACTCGCCGTGCTTGTCCATGAAGTTCTGGAAGTCCTGCGGGGTGTCCTCACCGCGGGCGTGCTTGTCCAGCAGGTCGTTGAGGTCGTCGAGCATGTCGTTGACCCGCTGCCGGTCTTCGTCGGTGGCGTTCTCCAACGCCTCCTTCATGCCGGCGAAACGCTGATCCAGCATCTCGCGGCCCAGCAGATCCTTGATCTGCTCGTACTTCTGCCGCGCCTCGGGGCTGCGCCAGTCATAGTCGGCAAGTTCCTGCACCGCCTTGGCCGGTGATTGGGAGAGTGCCTCCATCTGCAATTCGCCGAACCGTGCGTCATCGTCGAGCGCGCGGGCCAACTCCTTGCGCTCGGCGAGCACGGCCTCGTCGAGCAGCTTCTTTATCTCCTGCAGCGTCCCGTCAAGGTTGTGCCGCTGCAACAACTCCCGGCGTTTCCGATTGGCCTCGGCCGCCAGGCGGTCGGTGCCGCGCATGCCTTCGGTGCCGCGACGCATCAGCTCCGAGAGCGCGCGGCGCGGCGAGCTCCCCTCCATGACGCTCTGACCGATCTGCTCGAGCGCGTCGCGCAGATCGATCGGCGGTGCCAGCGGGTCGGGGCCACCGGTGTATCGCGAATAGCGCGAGGTGTGCCCGTGCGCCCGACCGGGATCAGCCATAGACCGTCTCGCCCTCCCCTGTCACCTTGTCCACCCGCTTGGCCAGATACAGCGCCTCCAAAGCCAATTCGATGGCCGCGGCGCGCTGACCGACCGACACCGCGCCCAGCCGGGAGGCGAGCGCGTCGACCACGGCCAGATCCGGCAGTGCGGCCAGGACGTCCTTGGCCGACACCCGCTCCCCGGTAGTCACCGGCGAACCCTCCTCGACCGCGGCCACCAACGGGGCGACGTCGATCCCGCCCAGCAGCCGCTGCGCGGTATCGGCGGTGGCACGTCGCAGCAGGTGCTCCAGCACCGCCTGCTCACGTCCCTCCTCGCCCGTCTCGAACTCCAACTTGCCGCGCAGCACGTCGATCACGGTCGCCAGGTCCACCACGCGGGCCACCGGGTCGTCCTCGCCGAGAATCGCGGAGCGGTGCCGCGCCGAGGCCGCCACCGTCTCGGCAGCGGCGATCGCGAAGCGGGCCGACACACCGGACCGCTGGTCGATCGAGCTCGACTCACGCAGATTGCGGGCGAACCGGGCCAGCACGCCGAGCAGGTAATCCGGGACCTCGGCGGCCAACTGGGCCTCCTGGCGGATCACCCCGACCTCGTCGTCGATCTCCAAGGGGTAGTGCGTACGGATCTCGGCGCCGAACCGGTCCTTGAGCGGGGTGATGATCCGGCCGCGGTTCGTGTAGTCCTCGGGGTTGGCGCTCGCGACAACGAGGACGTCGAGCGGCAACCGCAGCGTGTAGCCGCGGACCTGAATGTCGCGCTCCTCCATCACGTTGAGCATCGACACCTGAATCCGCTCGGCCAGGTCGGGCAGCTCGTTGACGGCCACGATGCCGCGGTGCGCCCGTGGGATCAGCCCGTAGGCGATCGTTTCCGGATCGCCGAGGCTGCGCCCCTCGGCCACCTTGATCGGATCGATGTCGCCGACGAGATCGGCCACGCTCGTGTCCGGGGTGGCCAGCTTCTCGGTGTAACGCTCACTGCGGTGCCGCCACTCGATCGGAAGGTCCTCGCCGGAATCGGCGGCCCGCCGGATCGACTCCGGGGTGATCGGGCTGTACGGGTGCTCACCCAACTCCGACCCGGCGATCACCGGCGTCCACTCGTCGAGCAGCCCCGTCAACGCACGCAGCAGGCGCGTCTTGCCCTGGCCACGCTCACCCAGCAGCACCACGTCATGCCCGGCGATCAAGGCCCGCTCAAGCTGCGGGATCACTGTGTCCTCGAATCCCAGGATGCCCGGCCACACGTCGCGGCGATCGGCAAGTGCGGACAGCAGGTTCTCGCGAATCTCGGCTTTGACGCCCCGCTCACGGTGGCCGGAGGCGCGCAGCTCGCCGACGGTACGGGGCAGATCGCCGGAGCCGGGCTGCCGGCGACCATCGTTTTTGGGTTGGCTCACCACTCCACGCTACGACTGAACCCGCCCGAGCACATCGCCACCCGGCAGAACTAGCATCCGGCACGTGGAAGCCACTCCCCCGGCATAGTCGTTGCGTGAGCGTTGCTACCGGTAGTCTGCGCTCCATGCCGTTGGCTAGCGGTCAGGAATTCGCAGGGTTCACCATCGTGCGGTTGGTGGGCACTGGTGGCATGGGCGAGGTCTATTTGGCGTCCCACCCGCGGTTACCCCGCGAGGACGCTCTCAAAGTGCTGCCCATCAGTGTCAGCTCCGACAACGAATTCCGGCAGCGGTTCATCCGCGAGGCGGACATGGCTGCCACGCTGTGGCATCCGCACATCGTGGGCGTGCACGACCGCGGCGAATTCGAGGGCCGGTTGTGGATCTCGATGGATTTCGTCGACGGGCACGACGCGGCCAAGCTTCTGCACGACCAGTACCCCAAGGGCATGCCGGCCGAAGACGTCATCGAGGTCGTCACCGCCGTCGGCGACGCACTGGACTACGCACACCAGCGCAAGCTGCTGCACCGCGACGTCAAACCCGCCAACATCCTGCTGACCAGCAAGCAGGGTTCCAAGCGCCGCATCATGCTGACCGACTTCGGCATCGCGCGGCGCGCCGACGAGGTCAACGGGCTCACCTCGACCAACATCACCGTGGGCTCGATGTCCTACACCGCGCCCGAACAGTTGATGGGACAGCCCCTCGACGGCCGAGCCGACCAGTACTCGCTGGCCGCTACCGCCTACCGCCTCTTCACCGGCACGCCGCCGTTCGCGCACAGCAATCCTGCCGTGGTGATCAGCCACCACCTGAACTCCCCACCACCGAAGCTGGCTGACACGAAACCCGAACTGGCCGTGTTCGATTCGGTGATGGCCAAGGCGCTGTCGAAGGACGCCAAAGACCGTTACGACACCTGCCATGACTTCGCCGTCGCGCTGGCCGAGGCGGCCACCGGAACCACCCCCGAGGTCCGTACGCCGGCTCCGGCCCACGAGCCGGCACCGCCCACCACGCCGCTGATCATCCCGAAGCCGGTGAACCCGCCGCCGGCGCCGATCTCGCCGACGCCGCTCTCGCCGTCGAACCCGCGGCAGTCACCGCCGTCGGAACCGCCGGTGTTCACCTCGTCGTGGGCAGGCAACGAAACTTCCTCGCGCCAACCCGTCGCGGGCAATACGCCGGTCGGCATGCAGGGCCTCGGCGGGCCGTCGGGACCGCCCGGGCCGGTGGGGCCGCCGCAGACCAACTTCGGGCCGCCGCCGTTGCCGCACACCCCGATCCCGCAGAAGTCGACCAACCGGCGCAACGTCGTCCTGGCTGCGGCCGCGATCGCCGGGGTGGTCCTGCTCGTCGGTGGCATCATCTTCGCGGTCACCTCTGGAGGCGACGAAGACGTCCCAGGCGGCGACACCACCTCTGCGACGGCCACAGATACCTCCGGCGAGAAGACCACAACCGCTCCCAAGGCGCCCGCACACGCCTTCACGATCGCCGACTACATCAAGCAGAGCGGCCTCGTCGAAACACCGGTCCACCGCGGCGATCCGGGCGCACCGGTGTTCAACTGGCCGACTCCGCCCGGATGGATCGACGCCGGCACCCGCACACCGGCCTGGGCCTACTCGGCGATGGTCAACGACCCGACCAATCCACCGGATCCGCCGTCGGTCATCTCGCTGATCTCCAAGCTGACCGGTGACGTCGATCCCAACAAGCTGCTCGAGTACGCCCCCAACGAACTGCAGAATCTCGCGGACTACAAGGGTCAAGGCGACCCGACCCGAGGCGAGATCAGCGGATTCCCCTCGGTCCATCTGGGCGGCACCTATGCCAAGGGCGAACAGCGTCGCGCGATCACCCAGACCACCATCGTCATCCCGGCCCCTGGTGCCGTGTACGTGCTGCAGATCAACGCCGACGCGCTGGAACGCGACAAGGGGGCGCTGACCGACATCAACAAGGTGATCGAGGCCCAGGCCACCATCGCCCTGCCCTGAGCCGAGCCGTTTCAGGTACCCGGTACCCTGGGTACCGTGAATTCGCTCGATTGGCGTAGCCGGCCGGCCACCGTGCATTTCGGCCCCGCATCCCTGCAGTCCAGAGCACTCGGTTGGACCACCGCGATCTTCGTCCGCCCATTGCTGGGTCTGCTGACCCTGATCGGACTGGGCATCAACCGCGTCGCCCCCGCACTGCTGCAGCGCGCCCACCTCGACGTCATCGACCGGCCGCTGCGGTACATCAAGCCTCTGCCCGGCACCGAGGTGACGCCGGTGGCCCTGCCCAACTGCCCGGCCGAATGGGTGATCGCCCCCGAGGCCCGCGACTCCGATCGGGTGATCGTCTATCTACACGGCTCGGCGCTGGTGACCCTCGGCCTGAACTCGCACCGGCGCTTCGTCTCGAAGCTTTCGGCCACCACCGGGGCGCGCGTGCTCAACGTCGGCTACCGGCTCGCCCCGCAGGCCGACATCGAGGACGCCGTGGCCGACGGGCTCGACGGCTACCGCCTGGCGCTGTCGCTCGGGTTCGCGCCCAATCGGATTGTCCTGGCCGGGGACTCGGCCGGCGGACTGATGGCCGCCGACACCGCGCTGGCGGCCCGCGACGCCGGGCTGCCGGTTCCCGCCGGGCAGGTCCTGCTCTCGCCGCTGACCTCGTCCGACATGGACCTGAAATACCGTGCGCTGCAAGAGCATCGCGACGTGATGTTCCCGTTCATGACCGTGAAGTTCATCTACGACGTGTTCGCCACCGTCAACGGCACCCGGCCCGCACCGGTGATGCCACCCGAGGCGGACCTGCACGGGCTCGGGCCGTTCCTGCTCCAGGTCGGCACTCACGAGATGCTGCTCAACGACGCCTTCGCCCTGGCCGACAAGCTGCAGGCCGCCGGTGTTCCGGCGTGGGTCCAGGTGTGGGACAGGGCGATGCACATGTTCCAGCTGAGCTTCGACATCAACCCTGACGCACGTCACGCGGTCGAGGAGATCACGTCGTTCATCGCCTACGCGACCGCTGAGGTCGAGGATGAGGCGAGCGCGTAGGGGGTGCCGTTTGGCGGCTCGAATGCGACGCCCATGGTCGTTGGCGGCGACGTCACGCGACCATGGCGTTGATCTCGCAGTACCGTGGCCCGCACTGAAGCAGCCACAAACGCAAAGTCGGCGTCGTCAAAACTCTTGACGACGCCGACTCGCAACATTCACCCGAAGAGACCCAAAACTAGTGCGCGAAATGCCGTGCACCGGTGAGGTACAGCGTGATGCCCGCGGCCTCGGCGGCGGCGGTCACCTCGGCGTCACGCACCGAGCCACCCGGGTGCACGACAGCCTTGACGCCGGCGTTGGTCAGCGTCTCCAAGCCGTCGGGGAACGGGAAGAACGCATCGGAGGCACCGACCGAGCCGGGCACGCGGTCGCCCGCACGCTGCACGGCCAACCCCGCTGCGTCGACGCGATTCACCTGTCCCATACCGACGCCCACGGTGGCGCCGTCCTTGGCGATCACGATCGCGTTGGACTTCACCGCGCGGCAGGCCCGCCAGGCGAACACCAGATCGCTCAGCGTCTGCGGGTCGGCGGGCTCACCGGTGGCCAGCGTCCAGTTGGCGGGATCATCGCCTTCCGCGTCGAGTGCGTCGCGCTGCTGAAGTAGTACGCCACCACTGATCTGGCGCAGTTCGATGCCACCGACCAGCGGCTCCGAGGCCACCAGGATGCGGATGTTCTTCTTGCGGGCCAGGATCTCGACCGCGCCGGCCTCATAGGCCGGGGCAATGATGACCTCGGTGAAGATGTCGGCGACGGTCTCGGCCATCTCGACACTGACCTCCGTGTTGGAGGCGATGACGCCGCCGAACGCGCTCAACGGATCGCACTCGTGGGCCTTGCGGTGCGCGTCGGCGACCGACTCCGAGGAGATCGCGATGCCACACGGGTTGGCGTGCTTGATGATCGCCACGCAGATCTCTTCGTGGTCGAACGCCGCCCGCCACGCCGCGTCGGCGTCGGTGTAGTTGTTGTAGGACATCTCCTTGCCGTGCAGCTGCTCGGCCTGGGCCAGTCCGGGCCACGCGGAGTCGTCGCGGTAGACCGCGGCCTGCTGATGCGGGTTCTCGCCGTAGCGCAGCACCGCGCTGCGCTGCCAGGTGCCGGCGAACCAGGCGGGCAGCGGCTGCGCGGGATCTTCCGGCGCGAGGGTCGACCCCATCCAGCCGGCAACGGCCACGTCGTACTCGGCGGTGTGCCGGAAGGCCAACGACGCCAGCTTCTTCCGCTCCTCCAGGGTGAAGCCACCGGCGCGGACCGCGGCCAGCACACCGTCATAGCCCAGCGGATCGACCACCACGGCCACGCTCGGATGGTTCTTGGCGGCAGCACGCACCATCGACGGCCCGCCGATGTCGATCTGCTCGACACATTCGTCCACCGACGCCCCGGACTCCACAGTCTCGGTGAACGGGTAGAGGTTCACCACCACGAGCTCGAACGCCTCGACTTCGAGCTCCTGCAGTGCCGCAACGTGTTCGGGCTTGCGGGTGTCGGCCAGCAGGCCCGCGTGCACGCGCGGGTGCAGGGTCTTGACCCGACCGTCGAGCACCTCGGGGAAACCTGTCACGTCTTCGACCGGGGTGACCGGAACACCTGCGGCGGCAATGGTTTTGGCGGTCGACCCGGTGGAGACGATGGCCACGCCCGCCTCGTGCAGGCCGCGGGCGAGATCGGCCAGGCCCGTCTTGTCATAGACACTGATCAGCGCTCGCCGGATCGGTTTCTTCTCGCTCACGCTGTCGTCCTCAACATCCGATGGTCGCCTTTCGTCCGGTCCAGGTCACGCCGCGGGTTGCCAGCGCGGCCAGCACATCCACCAGCAGTCGACGTTCGACCACCTTGATGCGCTCATGCAAAGTCTCTTCGGAGTCATCATCGAGCACCTCGATGGCCTGCTGGGCCAGAATCGGCCCGGTATCCATCCCCGAGTCCACGAGATGCACGGTGCAGCCCGTCACCCGCACGCCGTACGCCAACGCCTCGGGCACCGCATGCGCCCCGGGGAACGCAGGCAGCAACGCAGGGTGGGTGTTGACGACGCGGCCGGGGAAACGGGAAAGGAACTGGCCGCCCAGAATTTTCATGAACCCGGCCGAGACGACCAGATCGGGCTCGTGCTCGGCGGTGGCCTCGGTGAGTGCGGCGTCCCAGGCGGCGCGGTCCGGATGATCGCCCAGCCGCACGGTGTACGACGGCACGTCCGCCGCGGCGGCGATGTCCACCGCGGCACATTTGCGGTCGGTGCCGACTGCGACGACGCGCGCCGGATAGTCATCGACGGCGGCGGCCAGTAGCGAGGCGAGCAACGACCCTGTCCCCGAAGCCAGCACTACCAGCCGTGCCGGTGCACTCGGGGGCACTTGTAACGGTTGCTGCACGCGCAGCAGCCTAGTCGCCCGCACGGCGCGGCTGATCGCCGGTCGCTGGGTCGTCGGGGATGTCGTCGACGATGAAGTGCTCCTCGGGATCGTCATCGAGGTCTTCGAAGCGCCGGGGGCTGGGTTCGGGGACGGTTTCCTGCACGTCGTCGTACTCGACATATCGATCGACGTACTCGGGCGCGGGCTCGTCGGCCTGCGTGTCCTCGGCCGACCAGGACACCAGTGGTTCGTCGGGTTCGACCTCCGGCTCCGGGTCGGGCTCGTCGTAGGCGACGACGTCCTCGTCGACGACGTCGGTTTCAGGTTCTTTCTCACCCTCGGGCTCGGGCTGCGGGGCTACCGGCTCGGGCTCCGGCGTGGGCGGGGCGACCGGTCGGGGCTTGCGGGTCAGTCCGCCGGACATCGCCACGGTCAGCCCGCCGATCCCGACGAACCACAGGAACACCGCAGGCCCGAACGTCGCCTGATCCACCCCGACGGAACCGAAATTGCCCAGCCGACCGCCACCGGCGAAACCGGCCAGCGCCATCGTCACCGCGGCCAGCGCCGACGCCACCAGTAACTTCCCGATGGCCGCCCCGATCGGGAGCGGACGTCGTGCGCACTGCTGACCCACCGCCACGGCCGAGGCCGCCCCCACGATCAGGAGCGCCACCCAGACCGGCCCCAGCGGCGGCGTGGGCACCGCGGCCAGCACCGGCACCGCGGGAATGTCGCCGCCGAACACGGTGAACGAACTGAAGGCGGCCAACCCGACATGGGCGCTGGATCCGACTGCGATGGCCGAAGCCCCCACGATCACGTTGGGGATATAGAGGATCGACAACAGCGTCAGGCTGAGCTGGCCGAACAGGCTGTCCGTGATCGCGAACAGGTCATGCATCGTGCCCCAATGCACGACCAGCGACACCGCAGTCACCGCACCGGAAAGCCCGAACAGCGCGAGAACGCCGGCGACGGCGGCCCGGATCGCGTCGGGCAGCCAGTCCACCAGCGGCCGAGCAGCCCGTGACGAGGCCAAGGCGCGGCGACCGATTTTCCCCCCGACGCCGATCAGCGCGCCGATCACGTGCACCAGCAGCACGCTGCAGAAAGCGCGCAGTGCATTCGGGGTCTGTAATTCGCCGATGACCGAGGCGGCGTCATGGATGACCGCCAGCAGGAGGGCCGCGATCAGAATCGGCCCGCCCAGCGCCGAGGCGACGACCCAGCGGGTGACGAGCCAGGAGGAATTCGGGGGGGTGGCCGCGGCGGTCGTGCGCGCGGTGCCCCAGATCATCGCCATCACCGGCAGCAGCGGCATCACACCCAGCTCGCGGCCGCCGATCGAGACCGGCACCTGGTGCACGCCCAGCCACATGCTGGCGATCGCACCGAGCGCGCCCGTCATATCGCTGTTGGCGATCAGCAGTTGCAGCAAGACAACCGCGGCGATGACCACCAGCGCGACGACGGACGGCCCGAACGCGACCCGGAGCAACTCACGTGCCTGGCGGGTGCCGACTGGCCGGTTACTCACTTGGTGGGCTGCTCCTCGCAATGATCGGCGCGTGCGCGGGAAGCGCACGCGCCGATCAGCTTACGACGGCGCAGGGCCGGATTGCTGTGAAGGCGGCTGCTGTGCCGGAGCGGCGGAGGGCGCCGAGGAGCCCGACTGCGGCTGGCCGTAGGTGGGGTAGCCGGTCGGAGGCGTCGGCGGGCCACTCGGTTGCTGACCCTGCTGACCCTGCGGAGACTGCACGGGGTAGCCACCGGTGCTCGGGCCGCTGGAGTAGCCGCCGTACTGCGAGGGGTATCCGGGCTGCTGCGGCTGAGCCTGCTGGTAGGGCTGGCCACCATGCTGCGGCTGGTGCTGCTGACCGTAGTACTGCGACGGGCCGCCGTACTGGCCGTACTGCGGCTGCTGGTCGAACTGCGGCTTGGGCGCCGGGGGCGTGATGATGCCGGCTTCGAACAGGAGCGCGGCGATAGCGGCACCGGCCTGAACCAGGGTGAGGACCAGGAGAACCCAAATCGTCCAGTCGGCCGATCCACCGCTGGACACCACGGCGCCGATCACGAACAAGAACGGAATCGTCGCGATGGCTGCGACCACTCCCGTGTGCTTGTTCTGCTTGGGCAGCAGGCTGACGCCGGCCAAAAGACCTGCCAACAGCGGCAGCGCCACGAGCACGACCATTCCCTGCGAGGTCGAGGCGTCGAGGGCGAAGCTCACGAAGTAGATGAGCAGGCCGGCGATGGCCACGACTGCCAGCAGGATCTCGGGCAGCTTGTTCTCGCCGGGTTGCGCGGCGGCCGGGGCCGCTGCCGGGGCTGCCGGAGCCGGTGTGGGGACCGCCTTGGCGAACTGCTGGGTGGCGTCGAACTGCGAACCCGACTGTGGGTTCGGCGGCGGGTATCCGGGATTACTGGGCGGGTAGGTCATGACCTCTCCTGTGCTATCAAGCTTCGCGACGTGTGTTCACGCAGGCATGAATACCGACCACGTGAGCGATTCGGTCTTCCACGCTAGCGCACCCGGCTGGGTGCCGGGCGCGCGTGCGTGGTGTCAGCGGGGTCTCAAGCTGATACCAGGACGGGTGCGTCAGCGGAATCCGTTTCGGCTGCCTCGATTTCGCGGACAAGCGGCAGCACGTTGGCTCCGAAGTACTCGATTTCCTCTTGGAAATGCAGGAATCCGCCGAGGATCAGGTCCACGCCACGTTTGCGGTAGGCGGCGATGCGTTCGGCGATCTGCTCAGGTGTGCCGATCAACTGGGTGCGAAAGCCGTCGTTGTACTGCACCAGGTCCTCGAAACTGGAATCGGCCCACATGCCCTTCTTGTCACCCGTGGAATTGCCGGCCTGTTGCACCGCACTGCGGAAGCCTTCGACCGCGGGCTTGTTGGCCTTGGCGACGATCTCGCGGAGGACTTCCTTCGCCTCTTTCTCTGTGTCGCGGGCGATGATGAACCCGTTGAGACCGAACTTCACCTCTCTGTCCGCGTTGCGGGCGTGATCGCGTACCTCGACGAGCTGTTCGGTGAGGCCGTCGAAGTCTTTGCCGTTGGAGAAGTACCAGTCGGCGTAATAGCCCCCGTTGCGGCGGGCCGCGGTCGAGTTGCCGCCCTGGAACAGCTCGGGGTTGGGACGCTCGGGGGTGTTGAGCGGCTTGGGCTTGAGGGTGAAATCGTGGATCCGGTAGAAGTCGCCGCGGAAATCGACGTCGTCCTCGGTCCAGATCTTGCGGAGAACCTGCAGGAATTCGGCGCTGCGCCGGTAGCGCTCGTCGTGTTCGAGCCAGGGTTCACCCAGGTGGGTGAACTCGTCCTTGAACCAGCCCGAGACGACGTTGACGGCGAAGCGACCATTGCTGAGGTGGTCCGCGGTGGCACCGAGTTTGGCCAACACCGCCGGCTGCCACAGGCCCGGATGAACTGCGGCGATGACCTTGAGCTTCTGCGTGGCCAGCAACAGGGCCAGACTGAAGCTGGTGGATTCGTGCTGGTACTCCGCGCCGTAGCTGGCCTCGTAGCGAACCTGCGACAGCGCGTACTCGAAGCCGTTGATCTCGGCGGTCTGCGCGAGTTTCTTGTTGTACTCGTAGTTCCAGTCGGTGCGCTGCTCGATATCGCTGGTGACCAGGCCGCCACTGACGTTGGGCACCCAGTAGGCGAACTTGACGTGGTCGGCGATGCGTTCGGTCGTCATGCCGGAGATCCCAGCAAACGAATCAGCGCGCGTCGCGGGTATCGCTCGCGGTGAAGTTTTCTCTTCGCCCCTCCGCTCCACGAGACGCACCGTCTTGCTACTGAGACTGAAACACGTTCTAATTCTGGTCATGGACTATGGGCTTGTTCTCTTCACCAGTGACCGCGGCATCGCCCCGGCCAAGGCCGCCAAACTCGCCGACGATCACGGTTTCACGACGTTCTACGTCCCCGAGCACACCCACATCCCCATCAAGCGCGAGGCCGCTCACCCGACCACCGGTGACGAGTCCCTGCCCGACGACCGTTATATGCGGACCCTCGATCCGTGGGTGTCGCTGGGCACTGCGTGCGCGGTGACGTCACGGGTGCGGCTGTCGACGGCCGTCGCGCTGCCCGTCGAGCACGACCCGATCACCCTGGCCAAATCCATCGCCACCCTGGACCACCTGTCCGGCGGACGCGTGTCATTGGGTGTCGGATTCGGTTGGAACACCGACGAACTCGCCGACCACAAGGTTCCTCCGGGCCGCCGCCGCACCATGCTGCGCGAGTACCTGGAAGCCATGCGGGCGCTGTGGACCGAGGAAGAAGCCTCGTACGAAGGCGAATTCGTGAACTTCGGGCCATCGTGGGCCTGGCCCAAGCCCGTGCAGTCGCACATCCCGGTCCTGGTCGGCGCGGCCGGCAACGAGAAGAACTTCAAGTGGATCGCCAAGTCGGCCGACGGCTGGATCACCACGCCGCGCGACTTCAACATCGACGAGCCCGTCAAGCTGCTGCAGGACACCTGGGCCGCCGCCGGGCGAGACGGTGCACCGCAGATCGTGGCGCTGGACTTCAAGCCGGACCCCGAGAAGCTCGCGCACTGGCGCGAACTGGGCGTCACCGAAGTGCTGTTCGGGCTGCCGGACAAGTCCGAGGCCGAGGTATCGGCATACGTCGAGCGGCTCGCGGGCAAGTTGGCGACGCTGGTTTAGTTCCGCCCCGTTGGCGCCGAAATCAACGCCATGGTCGTAAAAGTTCGAGGGGAACGACCATGGCGTTGATTTCCCGGTTACCCTGACCCGGGTGCGCACCGCCGGACGCCTCGTCGTCTGCCTCATCGCACTTCTTGCCGCCTGTGCGCCCGGTACCGGACCCAGCGACGGCAAGGGCTTCCCTGATTTCAGCGGATACACCCCCGCCGACCATGACACCTATTTCTCTGACGGGCAGGAACATTCGGGATACCGCTTCCGGACGCCGAACGGCATGACGTGCTCGTCGAATGATTATCCCGATCCTGAGCAGGCACGGATCGAATGTTGGGGGCAGCGGCCGGACAAAGGGCCGGGGCTCTGGTCGGTGGCCGCCGATAGGCGTTCTGCCGCCAAGATTCGTAAGTTCACCGGCCCGAGCCCTCCCCTGGCCACTGCACCTCCGTTGCTGCCCGCCCAGCACGTCGTGCAGTACCCGAAAGATGACCTTGTCTGCGGCATCGACAGTCATATAACGGCCTGCCGTATCGGCAGGCACGGGTTTGTTTTAGGACCTCGCTGGACGAGGCTCTTCTGAGCAGGTCGGCCTACGCCGGCGTCGCGGTGTTCCGCTTCTCGCCGGACTGGACCATGATCTTCGCGCCGAGCGGCTCGCCCTCGGAGAGCAACTGCACCAGCGCCTCGTCGGTCGTCGTCGCCAGGAAGCGGCTGCCGTCGGAATCCAGACGTCCGATGATGATGCCCGTGCGCGGCGTCCAGTCGTAGCGGACGGTGTACGTCTCGATGGTCGCCGGGCCGTCGGCCTTTTCGGTGATGGCGACGCGCTCCTGCGCATTGAACTCGTCCTGCAGGGCGGCACTGCCGTCGGCCACCCAATCGGCGGGCTCGGTCGAGTAGATGCCGACCGAGTACTTGCTCGCGATACCGCCGTTGCCCCCGACCAGGGCGAATTGTCCCGGCTTGTCCCGCATTTCATTGACGGCCTCGGCAATGCCGTGCATCGAGTAGTTGTTGCCGGGGCCGCCGAAGAAGGGCAGGCCACCGGTCAGCGTCAGACCACGCTCGTCGTCAGGGGCCAGGCCGGTGCCGTCGCAGATGTTGAACACCGGGAACGGGAAGCAGCTGTAGAGATCGAAGGCCGCAACGTCGTCGAGTCCGATACCGGCGATCCGCAGCGCCTCGTTCACCGCGATCACGGCAGCCTCGCTGTAACCGAGTTCGGCGCGCTCGAGCAGCTTGATTTCCTTCATGTCGGCGTGCCCGCGCAGGTACACCCACTTCTCCTCGGGCACACCGAGTTTCCGCGCCATCTCGACCGACATCAGCAGGACCGCGGCACCCTGGTTGACCTGATCGCGCGCCACCATCATGCGCGGATACGGGTCACAGATCATCCGGTTGCTCTCGGTGACAGTGGCCAGCTCCTCGGCCGAACGCTCCACCGGCGCAGACGAATACGGGTTCTTCTCGGCCACCTTGGAGAACGGCGCGAACAGCTCGGCCATCGCCTGCCGGTAGTCCGCCACAGACAGACCCACCCGTGCCCGGCGGGCGTTCTCCAGCAGGCCGTACTGCACCGGGGCGCCGATCAACCCGTGCTTGATCGTGTACTCGTCGAAGATGCCGTCGTAACCGTAGCCACGGTCCTCCAGCTGGCCGTCGATCGTCTCGGAGTGGTCCGGCTTGTCGTCGCGCTTGGCGAAGTGCCGCAGCGTGGAGGTGTTCTCCGAGCCGAACAGCAGCACCGCCTCGGCCTCGCCGGCCGCAATGGCTCCGGCGAACTCGGTGACGAGATGCTGCGGGCTCTGGCCGCCGATCACCTCGAGGATCGCCCGGGCCGGCTCGGCGCCGACGTTGCGCGCCACCGAGCGCGGGTAGTTGTTGGACACCCCCAAGGTGGGCGTCTGCGGACCGGAGATCTCGAACTGCCGCGTGCCCGCCACGGTGTCAATGGCCTGCGCCACGGCAGCGGTGTCCGCGCCGCAATCGTGCAGGGCCGCCTTGGCCGCCTCGGTGGCCAGCTCGACCGAGGACATGCCGCGGTAGCCGTCGAGGTCGATGCGTTCAGTGAACTGTCCGACGCCGACGATGACGGGTGTGCGCGGATCGACCATGACAATCTCCTTGACGGGTGTTAATTCGTGAGGCTAACCGATTGCTGTTTCGAGAGGGAAATCGGTGCGGATCTGCGGTCGCGACATACGGTGGACGGGTGATGCAGGCGCGCGTTCCGAAGGTGAGTCACATTGGCGCAGCATTAGCACTGATAGGTACCGGTTGTCTGCAGCATCTCCCCGCCGCAGCAGCCCAACCCGATGGCTTTCCAGACGTCACCAAGTTCACCGAGATCAACGGGGACTTCTCTCGACCAGGCGAGGTTTGGAACGGCTACGCGGTCTTCCGTACCCCGGACGGACTCAACTGCGCAGTCGGACCTTCGACGTGGTGCAGTGGCGATATCCCAGGCCTGCCGGCTGAGCAGAAAGGGGTGTGCACATACGTCATTCAAGACAACTCTGATGGAGCGCCGCCCCTCCCATTCTCGATTCACCCCGTGGACCGTCAGTGCCCCACGAATTCCAACTCGCTGTTGGATGTGGGCCAGAAACTGACACTTCCCGCCAACCACACCACCACCTGCGTCGTAGGCGAAAACCGGATGACTGCATGTGTCAACGCACAGGGCGCACACGGCTTTGTTCTGCAACCTTCAGGCAGTTGGACTTTCTAACCAGCGCGTCACCGCAACTGACCAGCACCTCTTGACGCCGCTTGTCACTTAGTGACACATTGGAGCTGTCACTAAGTGACAAGTTCTGGAGGTGAGGGCGTGGGCGAGAAGCAGGAACAGGCGCGCCTCGAGGTGTCGCGACATGCCTGCAAGCTGTTTTGGGAGCGCGGTGTCGCCGGCACCAGTGGTGACGACATCGCCGCGGCCGCAGGCCTTTCGACGCGCACGATCTGGCGCTACTTCCGCGCCAAGGAGAGCTGCGTCGAACCGGTGCTCGCGAAATCCGCAGATCGGTTCATCGACATCTTGAACCGCTGGCCACATCACCTGTCGTTGGCCGAACATCTTGCCGCCGACGGGGTCTCACATCCGCTGGCCCCTCAGGACGTCGCCGACGAGATCAGCGCGATGCGGATCGCCACCATGACCCCGTCCGAGCCGGCACTGCGCACCGCCTACCTGATGGTGCACGACCGGATGGAGCGGGGCTTCATCCCCGTCATCGCCGACCGATTGGACCTGCCGGAAACCGATCTCACCGTGCGGCTCTGCGCCGCCGCCGTCACCGGGGCGTTCCGCGTCGTCGACGAAGACGTCAGCGTGGCGGTGATCGTCGAAGGCAAGGAAGTCACCGAAGAGCAAGCGCTCGCGCTGATCGACCGCGCGATCCGCGATGCCACCAACGGTCGGCTCGGCGGTCCAGTCACATCCTGATCCACCCGAAAGAGCTTGTCAGCAAACGCGAAAGGATCATTATGGCGTTACCCGAACTCATCTCGGTAGAGGACTTCTTCAACCCACCCGAACGCACAGCCGCCAAGATCTCGCCGGACGGAACCAAGATCGCCTATCTGGCTCCATGGAAGAACCGCCTCAACGTCTGGGTTCAGGACCTCGACGGCGATACACCGCCACGTTGTGTCACCGCGGATGAAACCCGCAGCGTCTACATCTACCAATGGACCGACGATCCACGGTGGCTGCTCTACATGCAGGACAACGGCGGTGACGAGAACTTCCACGTCTACCGCATCGACCTGGACAACCCTGACGCCGCCGCAGTGGATCTCACACCGTTTCCGGGCGCCAGGGCGAGTTTCGACCTCGCCAAGGGCCGGCCGGGCAAAGCGATCGTGCAGACCAACAATCGCGATCCGCAATTGATCGATGCCTACGAACTCGACATCGCCACAGGGGAACTCACCCTTCTGGCTGAGAACCCGGGCAATGTCATCATGTGGCTGTGCGCCCCCACCGGTGACCTTTTCACCAATACCCTGACGGCCGACGGCGACGTCGAGATATCGCAATGGGACTCGGCCACAGCATCATTGCGCTCCATCAAGATCTACGACGGCACCGATTACCCGCTGGGCATCTTCCCGGTCGCCATCTCCCCGGACGGCACCGGCATCTGGCTCGGATCGAATGAGGGCAGCGATCGGACCCGACTGGCCCGCCTCGACGTCGCCACCGGCGAGGAGACCGAGGTGGACAGCCACCCGACGTTCGACCTCGGCAATCAGATGGTGCTGCCCTCGCCCTTCATCCTCAGCGCGCGTACGGGCGAACTGATCGGTGCCCGCTACTACGGGGAGCGCCAGGTGATTCATGCCCTCGACCCGAATTTCGCTGCGGTACTGGAGAATCTGACCAAACTGTCCGACGGCGACCTCGGGGGCATCTCTTCCGATGACGGCGGGCAGCGATGGGTGGTGAGTTTCACCCATGACCGCGACCCCTGGGCGACCTACTTCTACGACCACGCCACCGGCGAGAGTCGGCTGCTGTTCCGCCCATATCCGAATCTGAATTCAGATTCACTAGCACCGATGACGCCGGTGACCATCACCGCACGCGACGGGCTGGAACTGCACTCGTACCTGACCCTGCCCGTCGGAGTCGAGCCCACCGATCTGCCGTTGGTCCTGCTGGTGCACGGCGGCCCGTGGTCGCGGGACTGCTGGGGCTTCCAGCCAGACGTCCAGATGCTGGCCAACCGCGGATATGCGGTGTTGCAGGTCAACTTTCGCGGCTCGACCGGCTACGGCAAGGCATTCACCAAGGCCGCGATCGGTGAGTTCGCCGGCAAGATGCACGACGACCTGATCGATGCGGTGGACTGGGCCGTCAAGCAGGGTCATGCCGATCGCGACAAGGTGGCGATCTTCGGCGGCTCGTACGGCGGTTACGCCGCATTGGTCGGCGTCACATTCACTCCGGACGTCTTCGCCGCGGCTATCGATTACGTCGGGATCTCCAGCCTGGCCAACTTCATGCGCACGCTGCCGAATGTGGCCCGGCCGTTCCTGGCCAACAACTGGCACCTCTACGTCGGGAATCACAACGACCCCGACCAGGAGGCCGACATGCTGGCCCGCTCCCCCATCACGAAGGTCGATCAGATCCGCACGCCGCTGCTGGTTGTCCAGGGCGCCAACGACTCTCGCGTGGTGCAGGCCGAGTCCGACAACCTGGTCGAGGCGCTGCGCAAGCGTGGCGTCGAGGTCGAGTACATGGTCAAGGAGGACGAGGGCCACGGATTCCTCAACCCCGACAACCAGATCGACATGTACCACGCTGTCGAGCGCTTCCTCGCCGAGCATCTGGGCGGCCGTCTTCCCTGACGACCAGACGCGAAAGCCCCCGAAATCCAGTGATTTCGGGGGCCTAAGCGTCTGCTCGCGCAGAGAGACTTACAGGTTCGCGAGCAGCTCGCGCGCCTTGGCGGCGGTCTCGGACGGCGTCTTGCCGACCTTCACGCCCGCGGCCTCCAGTGCCTCCTGCTTGCCGGCGGCGGTGCCCGCACCGTCGGACACGATGGCGCCGGCGTGGCCCATCGTCTTGCCCTCGGGAGCGGTGAAGCCCGCGACGTAGCCGACGACCGGCTTGGTCACGTTCGCCTTGATGTAGGCCGCGGCCTTCTCTTCTGCGTCGCCACCGATCTCACCGATCATCACGATCAGCTTGGTCTCGGGATCCTTCTCGAACGCCTCGATGGCATCGATGTGGGTGGTCCCGATGACCGGATCGCCGCCGATGCCGATGGCGGTCGAGAAGCCGAGATCGCGCAGCTCGTACATCATCTGGTAGG
This sequence comes from Mycolicibacterium peregrinum, assembly GCF_001665785.1. Lineage (GTDB taxonomy): Bacteria > Actinomycetota > Actinomycetes > Mycobacteriales > Mycobacteriaceae > Mycobacterium > Mycobacterium peregrinum_A. Next base: position 60,641 of record NZ_LZSO01000016.1, on the reverse strand, counting down.
TCAGCGTGCCGGACTTCGACACCAGGCCGATCGGGCCCTTGCCGGTGATGTTGTTCGGCGTGATGCCGACCAGCGACTCGCCGGGGGTGATGATGCCGGGGCAGTTCGGACCGATGATGCGGGTCTTCTCGCCCTTGTCGACGTTGTAGGCCCACGCGTAGGCGCTGTCCTGCACCGGGATTCCCTCGGTGATGACGACCAGCAGCGGGATCTCGGCGTCGATGGCCTCGATGATGGCGTCCTTGGAGAAGGCCGGCGGCACGAAGGCGATCGACACGTCGGCGCCGGTCTCCTTCATGGCCTCGGCGACCGATGCGAACACCGGCAGCTCGACGTCGTTGCCGTCCTTGTCCTTGTGGGACACGGTGGTGCCGGCCTTGCGCGCGTTGACGCCGCCGACGACCTGGGTGCCCGCCTTGAGCATCAGGGCGGTGTGCTTGGTGCCTTCGCCGCCGGTGATGCCCTGGACGATGACCTTGCTGTCCTTGTTCAAAAAGATCGACATATCAAGTGTCCCTTACTTGTTCGCCAGCTCGGCGGCCTTGTCGGCGCCTGCGTCCATGGTCTCGGCCTGGACAACCAGGGGATGGTTGGCCTCGGCCAGAATGCGCCGGCCCTCTTCGACGTTGTTGCCGTCCAGTCGGACGACGAGCGGCTTGTTGGCCTCGTCACCGAGGATCTGCAGCGCTTTGACGATGCCGTTGGCCACCGCGTCGCAGGCGGTGATGCCGCCGAACACGTTGACGAACACGCTCTTGACCTGGCTGTCGTTCAGGATGACGTCGAGACCGTTGGCCATGACCTCGGCCGAGGCGCCACCGCCGATGTCGAGGAAGTTGGCCGGCTTCACGCCGCCGTGCTTCTCGCCTGCGTAGGCGACGACGTCCAGCGTTGACATGACCAGACCGGCACCGTTACCGATGATGCCCACCTCGCCGTCGAGCTTGACGTAGTTGAGGTCGTTCTCCTTGGCCTTGAGCTCCAGGGGATCGGTCGCGTCCTTGTCCTCGAACTCGGCGTGGCCGGGCTGACGGAAGTCGGCGTTCGCGTCGAGGGTGACCTTGCCGTCCAGCGCCAGGATCTGGTCGTCGGGCGTACGCACCAGCGGGTTGACCTCAACCAGGGTGGCGTCCTCGCCGACGAACACCTCCCACAGCTTCTGGATGGTCACGGCCGCGGCGTCGAGCACCTCGGCGGGCAGGTGACCCTGCTCGGCGATCGAGCGCGCGAAGGCCAGATCGACACCCTTGACGGCGTCGACGGGAACCTTGGCCAGCCGCTCCGGCTTGGTCGCGGCGACTTCCTCGATCTCCATGCCACCCTCGACCGAGCACATGGCCAGGTAGGTGCGGTTGGAACGGTCGAGCAGGAAGGAGATGTAGTACTCCTCGGCGATGTCGCTCGCCTCGGCCACCAGCAACTTTTTGACGACGTGACCCTTGATGTCGAGACCGAGGATGTTGGTCGCGTGCTCGAGGGCGTCCTCAGGGGTAGCTGCGTACTTCACGCCGCCGGCCTTGCCGCGGCCGCCGACCTTCACCTGTGCCTTGATCATCACGGGCTTGCCGATTTCGGTGGCGATCGCCTTGGCGTCCTCGGCCGAGTCGGTCACGCGGCCCGGGGTCGTGGGGACGTTGTGCTTGGCGAACAGCTCTTTTGCCTGATATTCGAAGAGATCCATGTGCTTCCTAGATAGGCGTTGTCTGTCTGCTTGGCTTCTAGCGCGCTTCGAAGCTGCCCGGTCCGCATACCTCTGACGGGCCCGCTGGCACTTTATCCACCGCCGAGTGATGGGCTAGCATCGCCTCCGGCTCATGTGGTAGATCTCACCGCCCATGGGAGGTGATACGGATCACATTCCGACGCGGAATAGACCCATAAGTTGCCACCATCATTGGGATTTGGTTAACGTGCCTCTGGTCCAGATAACGTTCAGGTCACGACGAAGAAGGATTCTCGAGTCTTGCCGCAGCATCGTTCGTCCGCAGCTCCGCGAGGAGTGCCGACGGACGCGCGCCGCCGCAGGCGCCGGGTTTCCCCTGAAGAACTGGACGCTGCGGAGATCACCGACGTCATCCCCTTCAGCGCTTTCGAAGCGTTCGATGCCCCTCCCGGCCAGGATGATCGCGGATCGGACGATCACGAATCCAACGTCATATATGCCCCGGAGCTCGACGATCTAAACGACACCGACGACCTGGTGCCCGTGCGCCTCGCCGTCCCCTCCCGCTTTCGGCCCGAGGCCGGCACCGAGCGCGGCTCCCGTTACGCGTACCGCGACAGCCACACCGACGTGAGCGACGGTGTCGCCGCCACCGACGTGATCAACCTGTCCGGCCGCCGCGGTGCCCACCGCAAGGAGCACGCCGGCGCCGTCAAGAGCCGCCTGATGATCGCCGCCATGGCCGCGGGTGCCACCGCTGCCGGCGCCTACTCACTGAGTCACCCCACCGAGACCAACGCCGACGACACGATCCTGGCCTCCGAGGGCAGCCACATCGAAGGCGCCTCCGTCACCGGCTCGGTGGACGGCATGCAGATCGTCTCGGTCTCCTCGACCGCCGACACCTCGGTGCACGCCGAAGAGATCACGAAGGCCGCCGCCTTCGCCCAGGAACGCGCCGAGCGCGAGGCCCGGCTGTCGCGCCCGCTTTTCGTCATGCCCACCAAGGGTTACGTCTGGACCTCGAACTTCGGCTACCGCTGGGGCGTGCTGCACGCCGGCATCGACCTCGCGAGCCCGATCGGCACCCCGATCGTGGCGGTCTCCGACGGCGTCGTCATCGCCTCGGGCCCGACCGCCGGCTACGGCGCGTGGGTCAAACTCCGCCACGCCGACGGCACCGTCACGCTCTACGGCCACATCAACACGTGGCTCGTCAACGTGGGCGACCGGGTGATGGCCGGCGACCAGATCGCCACCGTCGGAAACCGGGGCTATTCCACCGGCCCCCACCTGCATTTCGAGGTGCTGCAGAACGGCACCAGCCGCATCGATCCGGTGCCGTGGCTGTCAAAGCGAGGCCTCAGCCTCGGCAGCTATGTTGGCTGAGTGAGCGACGACGGTCAGATACCAGCCGATCACCCCGACGAGGACGACGACCGCACCCGCATCATCCGGCGCCAGCCGCAGGGACCGGTTTCCCGGCCCGTACCCGTGGGCGACGAGCCCCACACAGGCATCATCCGGCGTCATCCCACCGGCGCCATTCCCACCGCGGGTAGCGCGGAGCCCCAGACCAGCCTGATCGGCCGTGCGGACGACGACGCTGCCACGAGCTACGTGCCCCGCGCCCGGCCCGTGATCGTCCCGCGCACCCCGGCGGGCGCCAATCCGCGTACGGCCATCGCGGCGGCCACATTGGCCATCCTCAGCGGCTGGGCCACCGGTGTGATCGCCACGGACCTGATCGCAGGCTGGTGGCGCACCGACCGATTGTTCTGCGTCGCCATCGGTTTCCTGGCGGCGATCTCGGCTGCAGCAACCATCGGCGGGCTCATCGCATTGTTGCTGCGGCGCCGGATGGGCCGACTCCTGGTCGTCGTCGGTGCGGTCATCGGCCTGCTGATCTTCGGCAGTCTGTTCATCGCCGGGGCCCGACTGCATCCCGTCGTCTACGCGATTCCGGCCCTTCCGCTGGCCGCCATCCTGTTCACCGTGTTGCCCGCGACCGGACGCTGGAGCGCGCCGACGGCACCTCACCCCTCTAGAACTTGACCGGCAGCCGCGCCCATCCACGAACGCTGGACGTGTGGGCGCGGAAAGCGTTGGGGTAGTCGACTTCCCAGTCCGCCCACCGCTTGAGCACCTCTTCGAAGGCGACCCGGGCCTCCAGCCGGGCCAGTGCCGAGCCCAGACAGAAATGCAGGCCCTGACCGAAGCTCAGGTGACCGCCGGTGCGGTGGATGTCGAACCGGTCGGGATCGGTGAACTTCGACTCGTCACGATTGGCCGAGCCGTTGATCAGCAACATGTACGAGCCCTCGGGGACGGCCTGCCCGTAGTGTTCGACATCCTGGGCGACATACCGGGCCTGCACCGGTGACGGCGGTTCGAACCGCAACGTCTCCTCCACCGCGTTCGGGATCAGGCTCGGATCGGCCACGAGTTCCCGGCGTTGGTCCGGATGCTCGCCGAGCAGCTGGCCCATGAAACCGATGAGCCGAGCGGTGGTCTCATTGCCCGCACCGGCGATCATCGCGGTGTACGCGAGCACCTCGGTGCGGGTCAGTGGCCGCTGCCCGCCTTCGCCGTCCTCCACCTCCGCGGTGAGCAGATCCGTCATCAGATCGTCGGAGGGATGCGATGCCCGCCATTCGATGTACTCGGCGAACATCGCGATGGCGTCGGCGAAGATCGTCGGGCTGACCCCGTCGGCACTGGCATCGACCGACGACACCGTGATGGCCTTGTCGTTGCGGTCGCGGATGCTCTGCTGCTCCTCCTCGGGAATGCCCAGCAGATAACCGATGGTCCGCATCGGCATGAACGCCCCGAGATCGGCGACGAAGTCCAGACCGTCCTGCCCGCGAAGGGGATCCAACGCCTTGGCGCAGAAGTCGCGCACCAGGTCCTCGACAGCCAGCATGCGACGCGGCGTGAACACCTTCGACAGCAGCCGACGATGAAGATCGTGCAACGGGGGGTCCTCGAACAGCAGGATGCCCGGCGGGACCTCGATGCCGCTGAACAGGATGTCGGCCGTCGTCCCCCGCCCGGACCGGTAGGCCTGCCAGTTGGGCAGTTCACGGGCCACGTCGTCCCAGCGGCTCAGCGCATAGAAGTTGTACTTCTCGTTGTAGTAGAGCGGCGCCTCGCTGCGCATCCGCTTCCAGATCGGGTAGGGATCGTCGTCGATGTCGTTGTCGAACGGGTCGTAGTACAGCTCCACAGCCTGTTGCGTCGTCACCGATCCGTTTCCCCGTCCACGTCGTACCAAATAATTGTTCCACCGTACTGTGCGGCTCGCCGACCGGTCAATCACCCACTCACAGGGTTCTTCCAGTCAAGCTGAGCCAAACCGTCGACCCGAAATCGAGCCGGGCGTCTACTGGGGCGGATTCGCGTGTGCTCACGCCTTGACCCCCGGAGGCCCGCTCCCATGTTCAACCGTCTGTTGCGCACCGCTTTTGCGCTCACCATCCTCGCCACCGCCGTCTCCTGCAGCTCCAACGACAACAACGCCGACGGCTACACGCTGCGGGTCGGGGCCACCTCGGTGACCGGCACCCCCGCGGGCTCGCTGGGCTGGGGCGACAAGCAGGGCATCCTCACCGAACAACTCAAATCCGCAGGGGTCGGCAAAATCGAATACTCCTTCTTCCAGTCCGGTAGCGATGTCGCCTCGGCCCTGTTCGCCGGAGCGATCGACGTGGCAGCGATCGGAGACAACCCCAGCCTGCGGGCCCGAAGCCGTGACCCGAAAGTGGTTCTGCTATCGCTGGATTCGGTGAACGGCGACGCCTGGCTGGTGGGCGCCAAGGGCGGGCCCACCGAGATCAAGGGACTGGCTGGCAAGGACATCACCGCTCCGCAGGGCACGATCCGTGACCGGGCCGCCCGACAACTCATCGATGCCGCAGGGCTGACCGGCCAGATCCACGTGCGCGACGTTCCCACGCCCGAGTCCATCGCCGGCCTGAGTTCCGGGAAGATCGACGCAGCCGTCGTGACCGGCGCCAGCGCGGCCGAGCTGGAATCGAAGGGCTTCCCGATCATCGACAGCCTGTCGCGGCACGGCTTCGGTAGCACCGGCACCAACATCGCCCTGCGCTCGTTCACCGACGCCCACCCCGAGTTCATCGGCGCCTGGCAGCGGGCGGTCACGAGCGTCAACCGCGACATCACCGAGAACTTCGACGACTACCTGGCCTGGGTCGCGCAGACCGACGACACCGACCTGAAGTTCGTCCAGAAGTCCACCCGGGCAGAGGAGTTCAATACCGAACCGTTCCCCCAGGTCGGCGTGGACCAGCTCGAGGCTGCCTACAAGTTCCTCAACGCCGACGGATCGTTCGACCACGAGTACTCGGTCCGGGAATGGGCCGGGGCCAAGTCATGACCGCAGCGACCGTCGCCCAGGCCCCGACCACCCGTCCGGAACTCATCGAGGTCGTCGGTGGTCGTAGCCGACGAAAAGGCCTGTGGGCACGCCTACCTCGACCAGTTCGCCGGCTGGTGAGCCCGGCACTGATTCTCGCGATCTGGACCGTCGGCTCCACCACGGGACTGCTCAATACCGACCTCTTCCCACCTCCGACCGAGGTGGCGGCCACCGCGTGGCGGCTGCTCGGCGACGGCCAACTCGCCACCCACGTCGGCGCATCGGCGGTCCGGGTGCTGACCGGCACGGTGCTCGGCATTCTCATCGGGGTCTTCCTCGCGATCCTGGCGGGGCTCACCCGTACCGGCGAGGACCTGCTCGACTGGACCATGCAGATCCTCAAGGCCGTACCGAATTTCGCGCTGACCCCATTGCTGATCATCTGGATGGGCATCGATGAGGGCCCCAAGATCGTCCTGATCACCACCGGGGTGGCGATCGCGATCTACATCAACACCTATTCCGGAATCCGCGGTGTGGACCGGCAACTCGTCGAGATGGCCCAAACCTTGGAAGCGCCACGGCACACCTTGATCACCCAGGTCATCCTGCCCGGCGCGATGCCGAATTTCCTGGTCGGCCTGCGGCTCGGGCTGTCCAGCGCGTGGCTCAGCCTGATCTTCGCCGAGATGATCAACACCACCCAGGGCATCGGCTACCTGATGTCACGGGCCCAGACCAACCTGCAGTTCGATGTGTCGCTGCTGGTGATCGTCATCTATGCAGTCGCGGGTCTGCTGTCCTACACGCTGGTACGAGTACTGGAACGGCTCCTGCTGTCCTGGCGCAACGGTTTCGAGGGTCTGGGAGCGCCGGCATGAGTTCACCGGTCGTCGAGGTGCACGGCCTGCGGCGCGCCTTCGGCGATCAGCAGGTACTCGACGAGCTCGAATTGCAGATCGACGACGGCGAATTCGTCGCGATGCTGGGCCGGTCCGGTTCCGGGAAGAGCACATTGCTGCGGGTGCTGGCCGGCCTCGACGATCAAGTCACGGGCTCGGTGAAGGTGCCTCGCTCGAGGGCGGTGGTGTTCCAGAACCCGCGGCTGCTGCCGTGGCGGCGGGCCCTGGCCAACGTGACCTTCGCGCTACCCGACGCCGGACCCGACGCCCCCAGCCGGGCGGCGCGCGGGCGGTCCGCGCTCGAAGAGGTGGGCCTCACCGCGAAGGCGGGCAGCTGGCCGTTGTCCTTGTCCGGCGGTGAGGCCCAACGGGTTTCACTGGCCCGCGCGCTCGTCCGTGAACCCGACCTGTTGCTGCTCGACGAGCCGTTCGGCGCGCTGGACGCGCTGACCCGGCTCAAGATGTACGGGCTGCTGCACGAATTGTGGTCGCGCAGACACATGGCGGTCCTTCACGTCACCCATGACGTCGACGAGGCGATCCTGCTGGCCGACCGGGTCGTGGTCCTCTCGGGCGGACGGGTATCGCTCGACCGGCGCGTCGGACTGCCCTTTCCACGCACCCGCAGCGACGACGGGTTCGACGAATTGCGCCATGTGCTGTTGGCCGAACTCGGTGTCCGAGAGGAAGTAGGCCATGACCGCTCCCGCTGACCCCGATGCGCTGGTCACCGATGTCCTGGTGATCGGCGGCGGCCCCGCCGCCACCTGGGCCGCGATCTCGGCCACCGAATCCGGTGCCCGGGTCATCCTGGTGGACAAGGGCTACTGCGGCACCAGCGGGGCCACCGCCGCCGGTGGCAACAACCTGTGGGCCATCGGTCCCGGCCCGCGGCGCGAGGATTCGGTACGCGAGCGTGAGCTGGCCGCGGGCCGGATCACGGACTCCGAGTGGATGTTCCGGGTATTGGCCACCTCGTGGGACCGGCTCGAGCAGCTCTCCGAGTGGGGCTATCCGTTCCCGGTGGGCACCGACGGTCGCGAGATGCGCAGTAGTCTGCAGGGCCCGGAGTACATGCGCCGGATGCGCCGCAAGGCCCACCGCAGCGGCGTGCTGATCCTCGACCACCACCCGGCGCTCGGCCTGACCGCCGACCACGACGGAGTCGTCACCGGTGCCACCGGCATCGCCCGACAGGACGGTGGTCGGCCGTGGCAGGTCACCGCGGGTGCCGTCGTGCTGGCCACCGGCGGAACCGCCTTCCTGTCCGGAACCTTCGGCACCAACGTCGATACGGGCGAAGGTCTGCTGATGGCGGCCGAACACGGCGCGCACCTGTCCGGCATGGAGTTCTGCACGGCCTACGCGCTGGCGCCCGAGTGGGGCGTGCACACCAAGGGCCGAATGCTGCAGTGGGGCAGCTTCTACGACGAACACGGCCGACCCTTCACCACCCAACGCGGGCTGAGTGGGCGTCAGGACGCACAGCGGGCACTCACCCGTGGCGAGCGGGTGTTCGCCCGACTGGACCGTGCCCCCGAACACATCCGCCAGACGATGCGCGATGCCCAGCCGAACTACTTCCTGCCGCTGGACAAGGCCGGCATCGACCCATTCACGACGGCGTACCCGGTCCGAATGGTCTACGAGGGGTCGGTGCGCGGCACCGGCGGACTGCGACTGACCGGGACGGATTGCGCAACAACGGTTCCCGGACTGTACGCGGCAGGAGATGCCGCGACCCGTGAGCTCATCACCGGCTCGCTGTCGGGCGGCGGCAGCCGCAACGGCTCCTGGGCAATCGCGTCGGGCACCTTCGCCGGCCGGGGCGCCGCGGAGTTCAGCCGCACCCGACGCGTCGAACCGGCTGCGACGGTACCGCCCACGGGGCGGTCACGCTCCGGTGCGCCGACCGTCGACGAGGTGGTCGCAGCTGCCCAGTCGCATGTCCTACCGCCACAGCGCAGCTATTTGAAATCAGCTGAGCGGCTTCGTCAATCGGCCGCGGCGCTGGAGACCCTCTGGCGTGACGTCGCCGACGGTCTCGCCCCGGTTCCGGCACGCGCCGTCTACAAGCAGCGCCAGGCGGTCGCCATGGTTGCAGCGGCGCGCTGGATCACCGCCGCATCCCTGGCCCGGCCCGAGACCCGCGGCCTGCACCGCCGTGAGGATCTGCCCGAATCGGATCACCGCTTCGAGCACCGCATCCTGGTCGGCGGTCTCGACGAGGTCTGGACCGCACCCGATCCCGTTGCCCCTCGACTCATCTCCTCGGAGGCCGTGGCGTGATCGAGATCGTCAGCACCACCGCTTGCATCAAATGCGACGTCTGCGTGAAGGTATGCCCCACCGACGTTTTCGATCGTGGCCCCGACGGCGTGCCGGTCATCGCCCGCCAGTCCGATTGCCAGACCTGCTTCATGTGCGAGGCCTACTGCCCCACCGATGCGCTGTACGTCTCGCCGGTCTCCGTGCCCGTCGGCGCCGACAGCCCGCACGCGACCGAATCCGCCGTCGCCGAAGCAGGCCTGCTCGGCGGTTACCGCGAGATGGTGGGCTGGGGCCGGGGCCGCTCCCCCGGGTCCCGACTGGACCAGAATCCGGTGCTGACGTCGATTCCACCTCTGGCCGAGCCACGGCTCAGCGCCCCGGCGGTGTTGGCCGACGGTACCTGGCATCATCAGGGACACGCCTGACGACGCGACTGCAGACGACACTGATGCGGCGCAATCCGAGAACAAACTATTGCTCCGCCCAGCAACCGTGTTCGCCCGGCCGGAACTGGCCACCCAGCCCTCGTTGATTCTGCGAGCACGGCGCAAAAGTACGACAGACCTACGCCGTCAGCGCAGAGTCAACGGGTTGGGAAGCCTTAGAGCTTCTGCACCGGCGCGTGGTTGTGCATGAGCTTGACCCGGCCCCCACTGCCGAAGTCGATCAGAGACATCGCCAGATCGCCCACGCCCGTGACTTCCTCGACGCGGCCCAACCCGTACTTGTCGTGGGTGACCCGGTCGCCGGGCTCCAGCGTGATGATCGGGCGGTTGCGCGCCGGCGCGGGCCGTGACGGGGAAGGACGCGGGGTGCCGTAGCGGCCGGCGTTGCCGACCGGCGCACTCATCGACGACGGCTGCTCGATGCGTCGCCAGTTGATCAGGTCCTCGGGAATCTCCCGCAGGAAACGAGATTCCGGGTTCAGCATGGGCTGCCCCCACGACGAACGCACCTTGGCCCGTGAGAGGTACAGCCGCTTGCGGGCCCGGGTGATGCCGACGTAGGCCAACCGACGTTCTTCGGACAGCTCGTTGGGATCGCCGAGTGCCCGCATGTGCGGGAACATGCCGTCCTCCCAGCCGGTGACGAACACCGCCGGGAATTCCAGCCCCTTGGCCGTGTGCAGCGTCATCATCGTCACCACACCTGCACCGTCTTCGGGGATCTCGTCAGCGTCGGCCACCAACGAGACCCGCTCCAGGAACTGGGCCAGCACCCCGGTGTCGGGGATGTCCTCATCGACCGGCTCGCCCTCACCCTGCTCGGCCAGTGCCCGGGCATTGGCCAGATCCGTGCTGAATTCGTGTGCGACGCTGACCAATTCGTTGAGGTTGTCCAACCGGGCCAGATCCTGCGGATCACTGGAGGCCTCCAGTTCACGACGGTAACCGGTGCGCTCCAGCACGGCCTCGACCAGATCCCCCAGCTCGTCATCGAGCTTGGCCCGCAACTGGTCCAGCATCTCCACGAAGCTCGCGATGGCCTTCTCCGAGCGGGAGTTCAGCATCGGCACCCGCCCCTCGGCAGCCGCCTGCAGCGCATCGTTGAAGTTGGCCCCGGTGTTCTCGGCGTACACCGCCACACAAGCCTCAGCCCGGTCACCGATGCCGCGGCGCGGGGTGTTGAGGATGCGGCGCATGCTCACCGCGTCACCCGGATTGTCCAGCACCCGCAGGTAAGCGACGATGTCGCGGATCTCGCGGCGCTCGTAGAACCGGACGCCGCCGACGACCTTGTACGGGATGCCGGCGCGGATGAACACTTCCTCCAGCGCGCGCGAGGAGTTGTTGGTGCGGTAAAACACCGCGACGTCCGAATACTTGAGGCCCTCACTGTCGGCCAGCGAGTCGATCTCCTCGGCCACGAACCGGGCCTCGTCGTGTTCGTTGTCGGCCACGTAGCCGACGATCAGCTCGCCCTCGCCTTCCTCGGTCCACAGCCGCTTCTCGCGGCGGCCCGTGTTGCGGGCGATCACCGAGTTGGCCGCATTCAGGATGGTCTGGGTGGAGCGGTAGTTCTGCTCGAGCAGGATCGTGGTCGCGTCGGGGTAGTCGCGCTCGAAGTCCTCGATGTTGCGGATCGTCGCGCCGCGGAACGCATAGATCGACTGATCGGCGTCACCCACCACACACAGTTCCGACGGGGCCACCCCGTCCTTCTCGTCGAGGTGGTGCCCGACCAGCTCGCGCACCAACACGTACTGCGCGTGGTTGGTGTCCTGGTACTCGTCGACCAGGACGTGGCGGAACCGGCGCCGGTAGTACTGGGCGATCTGCGGGAAGGCCTGCAGGATCCCGACCGTCTCCCCGATCAGGTCATCGAAGTCCAGCGCATTGGCCGCACGCAGCCGACGCTGGTACTCGCCGTAGACCTGCGCGATGATGCCGGCCATCTCCTCGGCCGCCTCCGACGCCTCGGCCGCGGCCTGCTCGGGTCCGATCAGCTCGTTCTTCAGGTTGGAGATGCCGTTGGCCAGCAGCCGCGGCGAGTACCGCTTCGTGTCCAGCCCCATGTCCTTGCCGATCATCATCAGCAGGCGCCGCGAATCGTCCGAGTCGTAGATCGAGAAGTTGGAATTCAGCCCCGGCAGCAGTGACGCCTGGTTGCGCAGGATCCGCACGCAGGTGGAGTGGAACGTCGAAACCCACATGTTCCGGGCTCTGGGGCCCACCAGCTGGACCACGCGCTCGCGCATCTCGGCGGCGGCCTTGTTGGTGAACGTGATCGCCAGGATCTGCCCGACCCCGACGTCACGGGCGGCGAGCAGGTAGGCGATGCGACGGGTCAGCACCGCTGTCTTGCCCGAACCAGCACCCGCGACGATCAGCAGTGGCGAGCCTTCGTGAAGCACTGCCTGGCGTTGTTGCGGATTGAGGCCGTCGAGGAGTTGATCCGTTTCGGTTGAGATCGTCATATCGCCCACAAACCTACCGCTGATGGCAGACATCTATCGCTGGTGGCAGACACTTTTGCGGTCGTCTGGCCGATGATGGCACACTCAAAATCGTGCTCACAGAGCAGGGGCGTCTATTTCGCCGGGAACCGACCATCGGCTACCGGGGATTAGCTGCCTCCCATCCCAGCCTGCGGTTCGTATCCGGAGCCCATCATCATGACTGAGACGACAATCGAGAACGTGCCTGACATCGATGACCTGCGCCGTGAGATCGACGAACTCGACGCGACCATCCTGGCTGCCGTGAAGCGCCGGGCCGAGGTTTCCAAACTGATCGGCAAGGCCCGAATGGCCTCCGGCGGCACCCGCCTGGTGCACAGCCGCGAGATGCAGGTCATCGAGCGCTACAGCGTGCTCGGCCCCGAGGGCAAGGACCTGGCCATCCTGCTGCTGCAGCTCGGCCGCGGGCGCCTGGGTCACTAACGCGCTCAACCTGCTCGCCGACCTCACCGGCCTGACAAATTGCTGTCAGGGTGCTGTGTTACCCGCCCCGATAATTGGTGGGTGACAAACGGGGGGCGGCATCGATGAGCGTGCTCCAAGCTTTTCTGACGACGTACCAAAGTGCCCGGTCGAACTTCGGTGACGACACACCTCCCCAGTCCGGCGCCCCCTTGTTCGAGAGCAGCACCGCCGTCCGCGCCGTCGAGAGCGGCATGGCGGGAACCCTGCCCGGGGACGCTTGGAGGGGTAGCGCGTCCGACGCGTACGCGGAAGCGAACAACCAGAACATCGCGAAGATGGGGGCATTGGCCGCCCTCGATCAACGTCTCGGCTCCCAGATCGACGCGTCTGCCCGTGCCGTCAGCCGGGGACGCAAAGATCTCGGCACGGTGCATGATCAGGTGGTCAGCTTGGCCAACTCGGTGCCACCGGGTCCGCTCCGGGAGACGATGCTGCTGCCGATCGTCGCCGCCGGCATGGGCCGGATCGCCGAAGTCGTCGGTCGAACCACCGCCGATCTCTCGGACATCGGCAAGGACATCACCGAAATCGCCGACGAGTACCAGAAGCTCGGAGCCGGCGAGAGCGCCGGATCGCCCATGGAAGAGGATCCCCGCAAGAAGCTCGAAGACATCCTTCGCGAGTACCAGGTCAAAGACGATCGGATGCTGCCCAGAGGGCTGATCGACCGCATCGGAGACATCTTCGGAGACAAGCTCAAAGGCGATGCGGACCTCACTGTCGGTGAGTACGACGTGCTCTCGGAGTTACTCGCAACCCAAGGGCCATTCGCGATCAAGGATTTCTTCGACATCAAGAGCGCTACGACGGAGGAAGCCATCAAGCGGTTTCCGCCTCCCGCCCCTGACGCGACCACCGACAACCGCACTGATGCGTTCCGGCACACGTACTGGAATGCCCTGATGACACAGCGGTTCGGTGAAGAGTGGACGCGCAAGTTCGCCACGGCCCACGAACGCCGCCCGGGAGATCCCGCACCGCGTGAGGCAATGGATCTCTATAACAACGAAATCGGCCGCCAGATCGGCATGGCCAACCCTGATACATCGCCCCAGGAACTCGCCAACCTCGTTCAGGCGGCGGTTGACAGGGGCGACACCGTATTCGTCAGCGCCGACGGCCACGGCCTCGACTGGAGCAAGTCGGGCGCCAACTCCGGCAATTCCGAAGGCCTTCCGTCCGGCGACCCAACCCCCTACCCCACGGCGGGCCGGACCCCAGGAGTCACGCGATGACGAAAGTGACGGCCGCCATCGTTCTCCTCATTGCGGGTCTGCTCAGCGGGTGCTTCTTCGGCCTCGGAAAGGACGACGGCGCCGAGAAGGTAAAAGACACCGTCGCCACCATGCCAGGTGTGACTCGTGCCGGGTTTTCGACGAACGACGACGGGTTGGCAACCGTCACGCTGCCAAATCTCTACGTAATGATGAGGACGGCGACGCCCCAGCAGATCCGAACGGTCCTCGACACGATCAAGAACAGCCCACACGAGAACTTGGACACCGTCGACATCACCGTTTCCGAGAAGCCGAAGATTTCTGTCAAGGGCACGGTCGCCGACATTGATGCAAGTCAATTCGTCGACGATGTCGAGCGGCTGCGCCAGCTCGCCCCGGCTGTGGGCCCGACCGCGGTGATCGAGTGGACCCGCGACGAAATGCCGGAAGGCGACCTCCACGTAACAGTCGGATCGCCGGTAGCGGCCACGCTCGCCACGATCCGGGAGACCCTCGGCCAGATCGGGCGGGCCGAAATAAGCCCAGGCCCCTCAAGCCGCGTGTGGGACTGGAAGATCAATTTTCCATTCCCGCCTGATCAGGAACGGCACGTCAACGCCCAACTCGAGTCGGTACCCGGTCAAATAGGCTCGGTCACGGTCGATTCCGGCGTCATCACCGAGCTAAGCGTCCCGGTGACGAGCAGCCTCACCGCGGAATCCCAACTCAGCAACATCATCGCTGCGCTCGACGCAGGTCCCGGCTCACCGTTGATGTTGAGCTGGCACGTCGGGCAACTGAGCGCGGGCCGACCCGACGGAACAGTGCACGTGGGCGCTTGCGGATATCCGAGCGCACCCCACGGGGACAACCTGTCGCCCGAGGACAAGGCGCTGCAGGAGCGCGTCCGCGAGCAGTACGACACCTGCCCTCGCTAAATCGACTAGCGTCCCGCCGGTTTGGCAGGCGCCTTGAGTGAGTCGAGCAGCCACGGCGTCAGCCACTGCACGGCCTCCGAGGTCGGGTGCACACCGTCGCTGCGCATCCGCACCCCGTCGATCTTCGCGGTGTACTTGCCGTCCGGATTGAGCTTGCCGTTGAAATCCAGCACCGACACGTTCGGCCGTTGCCCGACCACATTGCGCAGCATGGTGTTCCAGGCCTGCACCCGGCCCGGCTGATCCTCGGGGTACAGCGTCCCGTCCGACCGTTCGCCGCGCCGGTTGTACGGCGCCGTGGTCACCACGACGCGGGCGCCGGTCGAGCTCAGGATGTCCAGTGCGCGCTGCAACTCACCTTTGAGGTATGCGTCGTAGGCGTCGTTGCCGACGTGGGTCCACCGGCCCTTCCAGGTCCGGTCCACGACCTCCCAGCGCCCGATCATCAGCAGCACGGTCTGGGGGCGGTCGTGCGCGATCCGCTGGGCCCAGCGTTCCGGCCAGGAATCACACTCCGGCTTCTGGTTCAGCGTCTCCCCGGCCGACCGGTACGGTCCGCCGCGGGCGATGCCGCAGCCGATGGTGGTGTAGTCGCTGAAATGGAAACCCGGCGTGGCGGGCAGATAGCGCATCAGAGTCCAGGCCACCGAGTCGCCGAACACCGCAACGGTTTGCGTGCCGGGCGGCAGCGCCGGCGGAGGTCCTACCGGGACGGCTCGCTCGGCGCCGATGTCCTGCTCGGACGCCGCGGCAGCCATCACGTCCGGACCCGCGGGGCGCGTCGGGATGCTCACCGGAACGAACGTCATCGTCACGACAGCCGCGGTGGCCACCGTCGCCGCCGCCAGCCGCAGCATCGGGACATGCTGCGGGCGCCAGTGCCGGACCGGCTGCTCGACCGCCCACCACGACACCCACGACACCGCGATCGTCACCGCGCACCGCAACGCCAGTAGCGACCAGCCGGAAAGCCCGGTGCGTTCGCCGTTCAGGATCAGAAAGATCGGCCAGTGCCAGAGGTAGACGCCATAGGAGATGACGCCGAGGGTGACGAGCGGGAACCAGGCCAGTGCCCGCGCGACGTAGCCGCCCTGGTCCAGCGCGACGGGGGCGACGACGAGCACCGCACCCACGGCCACCACGATCAGCAGCCCGTGGTGGAACTCGTCGGCACTGCCCGTCGCGAGGTGCGCGGCCAGCGCCAGCACCGCGATACCGACCACCGGCAACGTCCAGGCGACCCAGCGCCGCCACCGCGTCCGGATCAGCGTGCCCGACACCGTCAGTGCCGACCAGTCCCGCACCAGCAGCGCCGCGGCAGCCGCACCGATCAGCAGCGCCTGCGCCCGGGTGTCGGTGCCGAAGTACACGCGGTTGAGCTCACCGGCGTCGCCGGACAACAGGATCGCCGCCACGGCCGAGCCGACCACACCGAGCACCGCCAGCACGAAGACCACGGCGCGGGTCGCGCCGATCAAACGGGGGTTCGGACGGTCCATCGTGAAACGGCGCACCAGCAGCGCGGCGGCCAGCACGAGCAATGGCCACAGCAGGTAGTACTGCTCCTCGACCGCCAGCGACCAGGTGTGCTGCAACGGCGAGGGCGTGGCGCCCTGGCTGAAGTAGTCGGTGTCCGCGGCGACGAAAACCCAGTTGGCCATCCAGAAGAACGCACCGACCGCGTCCTCGCGGAGCGAGGTCACCGCTTCGGAGGGGAACAACGGCCGGGCGATCACGACGGCCAAGGTCATCAGCACCATCGCCGGCAGCAGACGCTTGGCCCGGCGGATCCAGAAGCCTTTGAGGTCGATGCGCTCGGTGCGGCGGAACTCGTCGAGCAGGAGCGAGGTGATCAGGAATCCACTGAGCACGAAGAAGACGTCGACGCCGATGAAACCTCCGGCCACACCCGGCACCCCGCCGTGACCGGCCAGCACCAGAGCCACGGCGATCGCGCGGATACCGTCGAGCGCCGGGATGTCACGCCTGATGGAGGCACGCCGACGCCGACTGGCAGCACGGACCGGCGCCGCAGTCACGTCATGCCCTCCCGTCGTGGCGTCCGAGCCCCAGAGTTTAGGGGGCATCGGGCGCCGAATCGGGAAGGCGCGACGAGGCGCTAACGGGTTAGCGCAATATATTTCGTGTCGAGGTATTCCTCGATGCCCTCGATGCCGCCCTCACGGCCGAAGCCGGATTCCTTGATGCCGCCGAACGGCGCAGCCGCATCGGAGATGACACCGCGGTTGATTCCGACCATGCCGGATTCGATGCCCTCGGCCACCCGCAACGCACGGTCCAGGGACTGCGTGTAAACGTAAGCAGCCAAGCCGTATTGGGTGTTGTTCGCCGCGGCCACACCCTCGTCCTCGGTGTCGAAGCCCGTGATCGGGGCGACGGGACCGAAGATCTCCTCCTTGAGGATGCGCGCGTCGGCGGGAACGTCGGCCAGCACCGTGGCCGGGTAGAAGTTGCCCGGGCCGCCGGGGGCGACGCCGCCGACGGCGACCGTCGCGCCTTTCGACACGGCGTCGGAGACGAGCTCGGTGACGGTCGCGACCTGCTTGGAGTTGATCAGTGGGCCCAAGGTGGACGCGGGGTCGATGCCCTTGCCGAGGGTGAACTCGCTCATCCGCTTGACGAGCTTGTCGGTGAACTCCTCGCGCACCGAGTTCGCGACGTGGAAACGGTTGGCGGCGGTGCAGGCCTCGCCGCCGTTGCGCATCTTGGCCAGGATCGCGCCGTCCACTGCCGCGTCGACGTCGGCGTCGTCGAACACGATGAACGGGGCGTTGCCGCCCAACTCCATCGACGTGCGCAGCAGCTTGTCGGCGGATTGCTTCACCAGTGCCTTGCCCACCCCGGTCGAGCCGGTGAAGGTGAGCTTGCGCAGGCGGCCGTCGTCGATCAGCGCGGTGGTCACCGCACCCGGATCGCTGGTCGGCAACACCGAGAGCACACCCTTGGGCAGGCCCGCCTCGTCCATCAGCTTGGCCAGCAGCAGCATCGTCAGCGGGGTTTCCTGCGCGGGCTTGACGATCATGGTGCAGCCCGCGGCGAAGGCAGGCCCCATCTTGCGGGTGCCCATGGCCAGCGGGAAGTTCCACGGTGTGATCGCGTAACACGGGCCGACAGCCTGCTTGGTGACGAGGATCCGCCCGGTGCCCGCAGGCGCCGGGGTGAAGCGACCGGCGATACGCACCGCCTCCTCGGAGAACCAGCGGAAGAACTCGGCGCCGTAGGCGACCTCGCCCTTGCTCTCGGCGACGACCTTGCCCATCTCCAGGGTCATCAGCGCGGCGACGTCGTCGGCACGTTCGGTGATCTTCTCGAACACCGAGCGCAGGATCTCGCCTCGCTTGCGCGGCGCGGTGGCTGCCCATTCGGCCTGGACCGCACATGCGGCGTCCAGCGCGGCGACCGCATCGGCGGCGGTCGCGTCGGCCACCGTGGCCAACACCTGATCGTCGCTCGGGTCGAGCACATTGAACGTCGATGCGGCCTGGCGTTCTTCACCACCGATCCACAGTCCCGTGGGCACGGATGAAATCAAGTCTTCAATGGCCATACATCCATCATGTACACCTTCGAGTCAAGCACCGCACTAAGGTCAGCAGAATGAGTGCTGACATCACCGCAACCCCCGCATGGCAGGCATTGTCGAAGCACTACGACGAGATCCGCGACAGTCATCTGACGGAGCTTTTCGCCGAGGATCCGGCCCGCGGAACCGAACTGGTGTTGACGGTCGGCGATCTCTACATCGACTACAGCAAGCACCGCGTCACCCGCCGCACTCTGGAATTGCTGGCTGACCTGGCGCGCGCCGCCGGGCTGGAGACCCGCCGCGCGGCGATGTTCGCCGGGGAGCACATCAACACCTCCGAGGACCGCGCGGTGCTGCACACCGCACTGCGGTTGCCTGCCGATGCGGCCTTGACGGTTGACGGCCAGGACGTGGTGGCCGACGTGCACTCCGTTTTGGATCGGATGGGCGATTTCACCGACCGGCTGCGCAGCGGCGAGTGGACCGGCGCCACCGGCGAGCGCATCAAGACCGTGGTCAACATCGGCATCGGCGGTTCAGACCTGGGGCCGGTGATGGTGTACGACGCGCTGCGCCACTACGCCGACGCAGGCATCAGTGCCCGCTTCGTGTCCAACGTCGACCCTGCCGACCTGGTTGCGACGCTGGCCGATCTGGACCCGGCCACAACGCTTTTCATCGTGGCCTCCAAGACGTTCTCCACACTGGAGACGCTGACCAATGCCACCGCCGCCCGCCGATGGCTGGTCGATGGCCTGGGCGACGGTGCCGGACAGGATGCCGTCGCCAAGCATTTCGTCGCGGTGTCCACCAACGCGAAGCTGGTGCAGGAGTTCGGCATCGACACCGACAACATGTTCGGCTTCTGGGACTGGGTGGGTGGCCGGTATTCGGTGGACTCGGCGATCGGGTTGTCCGTGATGGCCGCGATCGGCCGCGAGCGGTTCGCCGAATTCCTCGCCGGATTCCACCTGGTCGACGAGCACTTCCGCACCGCCCCGCTGGCCGAGAACGCTCCGGCACTGCTGGGGCTGATCGGCCTGTGGTACTCGAATTTCTTTGGCGCACAATCACGCGCGGTGCTGCCCTATTCCAACGACTTGTCGCGGTTCGCGGCCTATCTGCAGCAGTTGACCATGGAGTCCAACGGCAAATCGGTGCGTGCCGACGGCACCGCCGTCACCACCGACACCGGTGAGATCTTCTGGGGTGAGCCGGGCACCAACGGCCAGCACGCCTTCTATCAGCTGCTGCACCAGGGCACCCGGTTGGTGCCGGCCGACTTCATCGGCTTCTCTCAACCGACCGACGACCTGCCCACGGCCGACGGCACCGGCAGCATGCACGACCTGCTGATGAGTAACTTCTTCGCCCAGACCCAGGTGCTGGCATTCGGCAAGACGGCCGAAGCCATTGCGGCAGAAGGGACGCCGGCTGCGGTGGTGCCGCACAAGGTGATGCCCGGAAACCGACCGACGACGTCAATCCTGGCAACCAGGTTGACGCCGTCGGTCGTGGGCCAGCTCATCGCCCTTTACGAACACCAGGTGTTCACCGAGGGAGTTGTGTGGGGAATCGACTCCTTCGATCAGTGGGGCGTCGAATTGGGCAAGACGCAAGCGAAGGCGCTGTTGCCGGTGATCACCGAATCGGAATCACCGAGCAAGCAGTCGGACTCGTCGACTGATGCGCTCGTGCGGCATTACCGAGTCGAGCGCGGGCGCTCAGCCTGAGACGCGTCCCCGGCCGAAACTATCCCGTTAGGGCATCCCCGGGACCGTCGCACAGCCCACGTTCGGGATGCACCCGCTGGCCCCGCCGGGACCTGCTGTGCCACCCGGACCGCCGGGGATGGAGCCGGTAGCCCCACCGGGGCCCGCGGTTCCGCCCGGGCCGTAAGGAATTTCGCCGGTCGCGCCGCCCGGACCCGCCGAGCCGCCGGGGCCGTACGGAATCGAGCCGCTGGCGCCGCCCGGGCCAGCCGTGCCACCGGGGCCACCTGGAATTTGGCCGGTCGCGCCGCCAGGCCCGGCGGTGCCAATGTCGGAGCACGCGGTGCCGTCGGCATTGACACAAGGCGGCGGAGCAGGCTCAGCCATGGCCACGGGGCCAAAGGCGACAGCACCTGCCGCAGCGCCTGCAAAGAGCATCGAGGCAATCAATTTTGTGGTCATGAAGGCTAACTACCCAGGTTCACCCGGTGCTGAAACCCTGCCCGTATTTCAGGTTGCCCGGCTGTCAGCGACATCCCTGGGGGATCTGCGACGGGAGTGATGCCCGTGACTAGGCGAAGCGCTTGGTGTACTTCGGCGGCAACAGCCTCATCACCTGGGTCAGCGGCGCCCACGGCCAGCGCGGCACCACCGCCCGGCCCTTCTCCTTCTCGATGGCCTCGACCATCGCGCGCACCCCGGTCTCGTTGTCGACCATGAGCATCGTGGTCGCCGACTTGGCGGTCATCTCCGACTCGATGTAACCCGGCTCGATCACGGTCACCCGGATCGGGCCCTTGTCGTACTCGGCACGCAGCGACTCGCCCAGCGAGGTCATGCCGGCCTTCGATGCGCAGTAGGCGGCCTTGCCGCCGGGCACACCGGTGTTGCCCAGGACCGACGAGATCAACACCAGGTGACCGCTGCCGGACTTCTTGAACATCTCCAGCGCCGTCTCGATCTGCACCAGACCGGCGATCAGGTTGGTCTCGATGGTCGCCTTGTTGGCCCACGGCTTGCCCTCGCCCAGCGGCCAGCCCTTGCCGATTCCGGCGTTGACGATCACGCGGTCGATACCGCCGAGTTCCTCGGACAGCTCGCCGAAGACCCGCGGCACGGCCTCGTGGTCGTTGACGTCCAACGCAGCGACCGCGACCTTGACGTACGGGTGCCGGTCGGCCAGTTCAGCCTTGAGCTCATCGAGCCGCTCGGTGCGACGGGCACACAGCGCCAGGTCCCGGCCCTTGGCCGCGAATTGACGGGCCATGCCCGCGCCCAGTCCGGAGCTGGCACCGGTGATGAGGATCTTCTGACGGGTCATCGCTGCAGGATAACCGAGTTAGACAACTGCCAAAAACGCGGTCTACTTCAACAGTCGTGACATCCGCCGGTCGGCCAGCACCTTGCCGCCGGTCTGACACGTCGGGCAGTACTGGAACGACTTGTCGGCGAAAGACACCTCCCGCACGGTGTCCCCGCACACCGGACACGGCAGCCCGGCGCGGGCGTGCACGCGCAGGCCCGAGCGCTTCTCCCCCTTGAGCGTCGCGGCCTGCTGCCCCACCGACCGCGTCACCGCATCCGTGAGCACGGAGATCATCGCGTCGTGCAGCGCGCCGAGTTGGGCATCGGTCAACTTGCCCGCGGTGGCGAACGGCGACAGCTTGGCCACGTGCAGGATCTCGTCGCTGTAGGCGTTGCCGATCCCGGCGATCACCTTCTGATCGGTGATCACCGTCTTGATCCGCCCGCTCTGGGAGGCCAGCACACCGGCCAGCCCGGCCGAATCCAGCGCGAGCGCATCAGGCCCGAGCGAGGCGATCTGCGGCACATCGAGAGGATCGCCGACGATCCAGACCGCCAACCGTTTCTGGGTGCCTGCCTCGGTCAGATCGAAGCCCACCGAATCCCCCAAGTGCACGCGCAGCGCGATCGGCCCCTTACCCGGCTTGAGCGGCGTCGGGGCCAGCTTGTCCGACCAACGCAGCCAACCGGCCCGGGACAGATGCGTGATCAGGTGCCAGGGGCCGACTTCGAGGCCGAGGTACTTACCCCAGCGGTTCGCACCCGTCACGGTCTGACCGTGCAACGCCGTCGTCGGCGGATCGAACGTCTTGAGCACCGACAACGCGGACACGTCGACCCGGGTGACCTCCCGGCCGGTCGCATGCCGGCGCAGATGGTCGGCGAGCGCCTCGACTTCGGGCAGTTCAGGCATGGCTCCAGTGTGTCAGCGAAACGCCGAGCATGCTGTAGACATGTCCAATCGGCCTGCTCCCCGAGCGACCAACCCGCTGCGGCACATCTTCGTGCTCAACAGCATGCCGCGCCGTTGGCCGTTCGCGCTGCGCGCCGGAATCTGTATGGCGGTACCGGTTCTGGTGGGCTGGCTGGCCGGTGACACCACCGCCGGATTGATCGCCACCATCGGCGGATTCACCTCGCTGTACGGCAGCGGGCGCCCCTACCTGAATCGGGGCGGGTTCCTGGCGGTGGTCGCGGTGAGCTTCGCGGCGGCGGTGGCGCTCGGGGACTGGGCATCGTCGACGCCCTGGCTGGGCGTGCTCACCGTGACGATGATCGCCGCGGTGGCCACCTTGGTCTGCCATGCCCTGAGCGTCGGACCGCCCGGCGCTTACATGGTGGTGTTGGCCTGCGCGGCCGGCACCGGCACCCCGGCCACCCTGCACCTCAACCCAGCTCATCACGCGACCCTGGTCCTCGCGGGTGGCGCATTCGCCTGGCTGGTGCACATGAGCGGCGCGCTCGTCCGTCCCCGCGGACCGGAGAAGGCCGCGGTGGCCGCGGCGGCCGCTGCCGTCGCCGCCTACATCGAGAACCCTGACGCCGAGACAAGGCACAAAGCGGCGCTCCTGCTACACACCGCGTGGGCCACGCTGGTCAGTTATCAACCGGTGCAACCGAAACCGGACCAGGCGCTGTATCGGTTGCGGGTGGTCAACCGCCGGTTGCACGTGCTGTTCGCGGAGGCCATGCGTGCCGCGGACTCAGGTGAGTCGCTGGAGTTCGACGGTGCCGCCCTGGCCCGCCATCTGGCCACCGTGCCTGCCGATGCGGTCACCGATGAACATGGCGCCGAGGGGATTCCGCTCGGCAGGCCCAGCGTCGTGCAATTGCTGAGCCGGGCCCTGACGCCGGGTTCGGTGTCACTGCAACTGGCGGTGCGCGTCGGCATCGCGGTCGCGATCTCGGGCGTCATCGCGGTGCTCATCTCGCAGGCGCTCACGATGACCCACGCCTACTGGGCGATGGCGGCCGCGGTACTGATGCTGCACCAGGGCTTCGATTGGCAACGCACCGTTGCCCGCGGGGTCGAACGGACGCTCGGCACCTGGCTGGGCCTCGGCGTGGCCGGCGCGATCCTCGCCTTGCACCCGCAGGGCCTGTGGCTGGCGCTCGTGATCGGGGCGCTGCAGTTCACCATCGAGATGTACGTGATGCGCAATTACACACTGGCCGTCGTGTTCATCACTCCCGCTGCGCTCACGATCGCCTCGGGCGGTCAGCCCGTCGACAACCTCGGCGAACTGCTGCTGACCCGCGGCAGCGACACCCTGATCGGCTGTGCAGTGGCCCTGGCGGTCTATTGGGCGACCCAGCGTCTGCGGCATCCGACCGGCCTGCGCAGTGCCGTCAACGCCACGCTCGACGCGGTCACCGCGACCCTGCCTCACCTGGCCGCCGGCGACGCCACGTCCCCGGCGGCCCGCACCGAGCGGCGCGATCTGCAACTGCGGGCGATGGGGCTGCTCCCGGCCTATGACGCCGGCATCGGCGGATCGGCCGTGCAACGCCTTGGCGCCGAACGCATGTGGCCGACGGTCGTGGCCACCGAACAACTCGCCTACCGCACCCTGGCGGCCTGCTGGGGCGCCGAGCGCGACGGCGCGACCGAGGCCGGCGCCGAGGCGGCGGCAGACACCGCGGCGGCGCTGACCGAGCAGGCCACAGCCTTACGCGAAAGCCTTACGCGAGAGCCTTGACGAACGACAGCAGCCAGCTCACCAGCGACAGCACGATCGCGGCCCAGATGGCGGTCCACCAGAACTGGTCGATGTGCAGACCCCAACCCGTGGTGTTGTCGGTGATCCACGAGGTGATCCACAGCATCAGCGCATTGATCACGATGTGGATCAGGCCGAGCGTGAGGATGTAGAGCGGGATCGACAGGATCTGCACGATCGGCTTGACGAACGCGTTGACCAGACCGAAGATCACCGCGACGACGAAGATGATGCCGACCCTGGCGATGGTCGAGTCACCGCCGATGAAGTAGATCCCCGGCACGACGAGAGTGACCACCCAGAGCGCGAATCCGGTTATCGCGGCGCGCAGGAGAAATGAGCTCATGGCGGTCTAGTCTGCCGAGCGCAGCAGGTATGTGTCCATGATCCAGCCGTGGCGGGTTCTGGCTTCGGTACGCGCGGCAACGATTTCGTCGCCGATCTCCCCGACCGTTCCCGCGTAGAGCAACTCATCGGGGGTGCCCAGATACGCGCCCCACCAGATGCGGGTCTGCGGCGGGCATTGCTGGAACGAGCATTCCGCGTCGAGCATCACCACCGCGCTGCCGGCCAGTCCATGCTCGCGCAGCTGGCGTCCGGTGGTGATCAGCACCGGTTCGCCGACGTCGTTGAGCGGGATGCGATGCCGGGCGGTCAGCACCTGGATCGCGGTGATGCCGGGAATGACGTCGTACTGGAAGTCCACGTATTCGGCGACTTTGTCCAAGATCCGGAGCGTGCTGTCGTACAGCGACGGATCCCCCCAGGCCAGAAAAGCCCCGGTGCCGTCGGGTCCGAGTTCGGTTTCGATGGCCTCCGCCCAGATCCGGGCCCGTTCGGCATGCCAGTCCGCCACGACCTGCCGGTAACCCGGCGCGTCGCCCGCCGCGGCGCGCGGCGGATCGACCAGTTCGACGAAGCGGTAGCCATCGGGTTCCTCGATGAACCGGTCGCAGATCTGTTTACGTACCGCGACCAGGTCGTCGGTCGGCGAGCCTCTACGCGGACCCTTGTCCATCGCGAAGAACACCTGGGTGTCGTTGAGCGCGGAAACGGCCTGTGCGGTGACGAAGTCCGGATCACCGGCCCCGATACCGATGACATGGATGCGACGCACCGTCGAAGGTTAACCGAACCGGAACCAGGTACCCCAAGTATCCGGTACCCGGGGTATTGACATCACGCATTGTCGGTACCTACCGTCGGGAAGAGGGGGACCACAAACGAAGGGAACGTCAACGGTGACAACTTCGGTCAGACCCGGCGGAGGCTCGGCCAACGCTGCGCGGCGGGACGCGTTCTCCGAACGCCTGCTCAAGGGTTCGGTTCGCAAGTCGTACGCGCCGGTGGTGGACATCGACTGGCAGGCGCCGATCGATCCGGACAAGTTCTTCCTACCGCCGCGGATCGTGTCGCTGTACGGAACCCCGTTGTGGGACAGCATGTCCCGCGCAGAGCAGATCGAGCTGTCACGCGAGGAGTTGGCCAACACCCTCTCGGCGGGCATCTGGTTCGAGAACATCCTCAACCAGTCGTTGCTGCGCAAGATGATGCACCAGGATCCCACCTCGAATTCCACGCACTATGAGCTCACCGAACTCGGCGACGAGACCCGTCACATGGTGATGTTCGGCAAGGCCATCGACAAGATCGGCGCCAAGCCGGTGCGGCCACGGCTGTACCAGCGCATGATCATCAACTCGCTGCCGTTCTTCTTCCGCGGCTCGGTGCTCTGGGTGGCCGCGCTGATCGGTGAGGAGATCTTCGACTCGCTGCAGCGGCAGATGATGGATGACCCCGAGCTGCAGCCGATGGTGCAGCGCCTCATGCGCATTCACGTCACCGAGGAGGCCCGCCACATCCAGTTCGCGCGTGACGGCCTGCGCGGGCGCACCCCCTCGATGCGCTGGTACCAGCGCGTCTGGGTGGCCAACCTCAACGGGGTCGGCGGGTTCTTCTTCCGCTACCTGTTCACCAACAAGGTCCAGTACGCACGCGTGGGCCTCGACGCCCGCGCCGCCCGCCGGATGGCCCGGGCCAGCGCGCACCGCCGTGAGGTGCAGATCTCCGGATTCGCCCCGCTGGCCGCCTTCCTCGAAGAGGTCGGGTTGATGGGCCGCATCGGGCGCCGGATGTGGCGACGCTCGGGCTTCCTGCCGGCGAAGGCCCCGCGTGGCCTCACCGGACCGGCCGGACCGGACGCAGGTTCCGAAGAGGGCGTCACCGAAGAGGTATACGACGGGCTCGCAATTCTGGACAACGGTGATGGCGATCGCCGGGTGCATGTGCGACTGGCCGGCCATCTGGATCCGATCGACGGCCGCTACCACTGGCAGGGAACGATTCTCGATGCCCCGAGCACTGTCACCCCCGGGCCTGTGCGGCTCACCATCGGCACCCGAACGGTCGAGGCCCGCATCACCGAACGCACCTCGCAGGGCACGCACTCGATTGCCGGCGTGGGCGAACCGCCCTTCGAACTGGACGGCGCCGACGAGGCCGGAGTCAGCGCCGCCGGGTAAGCGCCGAGCGACCCAGTAACCCGACGGCGAACACCGCTCCACAGATCCCGGAGATCAGCAGTGGCAGCTGGCCGGGCTGACCCGGAACCACGGTCCAGAGCAGCCCGGCCCACACCCCGGCGCCCAGCACGGCAAAACCACTGAGCCCCTGGAAAACTCCCTGTGCGCTGCCCTGGAGGTCAGAGCCGACCAGGGAGGAGATCCAGGCCTTGCTGACCCCGTCGGTGCAGCCGGTGAACAAGCCGTAAGCTCCGATCAGCAGCCAGGCCAGCAGTGGATCGGTGGTCAATCCCAGCCCGGCATAGCCGACTGCGAAGAACACCAGACCGATGCCGAACACCGGTAGCCGGCCGATCAGGTCGGCCAGCAGTCCGGCCGGGAAACTGGAGATGGCATACACCGCGTTGTAGGTGACGTACGCGAGAATCACCTCGACGACAGAGAAGCCGATCTCGTTGAGCCGCAACAACAGCAATGCGTCGGGGAAATTCACCAGGCCGAACGCCACCAGCACGGCCGTCACCCGCCAGTACCGCCCGGGCAGGTCGCGCACGCGGGCGAACACCGGCTGACGCCGCGGGCGCGGCTGGGTACGTTTCCCTCTCCCCTTTTCGGACACCAGGAACACCAGGGCGACGCTGAGCACCGCGGGCACCACCGCGACCCACAGCAGAGGCGCGATCTGATGGTCGAGCAGTTCGTAGCCGGCCAACCCCAGCAGCGGACCGACGACGGCGCCCATGGTGTCCATGGCCCGGTGAAACCCGAACACCCGGCCGCGGGCGGCGTCGTCGACATCAACGACCAGCAGCGCGTCCCGTGGCGCACCGCGGATCCCTTTGCCGAGCCGGTCCACCACGCGTCCCGCGAGTACACCGGACCACGCACTCGCCGCCGCGACCATGACCTTGCCGAGGGCCGCCATCCCGTAGCCGGTGGCGATCAAGGGCCGTTTCGAGTAGCGGTCACCGAGCGGGCCCGCGGCCAGCTTGGTCATCGCGGCTGCGCCTTCGGCGGCGCCCTCCACTGCGCCCACCACCGCGGGTGGGGCGCCGAGCACGGCCGTCAGATAGATCGGGAGCAGCGGGTAGAGCAGCTCACTGGCAGCGTCCTGCAGAAACGACACCGCCGACAGCACTCGGACGTTGCGGGTCAGCCAGGCAGCCACCCGGTCATCATGCCTGGCCGATCGGCCCCACAAAACTAGAACACGTTCTAGTGTGTACGGCATGCGGTTCACCTATGCCGAAGCCATGACCGATCCCACCTACTACATCCCGCTGGCCCAGGCGGCCGAAGCGGCCGGCTACCACGCCATGACGATTGCCGACAGCGTCGCCTATCCCTTCGAGTCCGATTCGAAGTACCCGTACACCCCCGACGGCAACCGGGAGTTCCTCGACGGCAAGCCGTTCATCGAGGCCTTCGTGATGGCCTCGGCCCTGTGTGCAGTCACCACCACGCTCAAGTTCAACTTCTTCGTCCTCAAGCTGCCGATCCGCCCGCCGGCCCTGGTGGCCAAGCAGGTCGGCTCGCTCAACGCGCTGTTCGACAACCGGCTGGGCCTCGGGGTGGGCACCAGCCCGTGGCCCGAGGATTACGAGCTGATGGGGGTGCCGTTCGCGCGGCGCGGGAAGCGCATGGACGAGTGCATCGACATCATCCGCGGACTGACCAGCGGCGACTACTTCGAGTACCACGGCGAGTTCTACGACGTCCCCAAGACCAAGATGACCCCGGCACCGTCGAAGCCGGTGTCCATCCTCGTCGGCGGGCACGCCGAGGCGGCGCTGCGCCGTGCGGCCCGCAACGACGGCTGGATGCACGGCGGCGGCACCGACGATCTCGATGTCCTCCTCAAACGACTCAACGAGATCCGTGCAGAGGAAGGTCAGACCGGACCATTTGAGGTCCACGTGATCTCGGCTGACGCCTACACGCCCGACGGCATCAAACGACTCGAGGACAAGGGCGTCACCGACGTGATCGTGGGCTTCCGCCTGCCCTACATCAAGGGCGACGACCCCGAGCCGCTGGACCGCAAGATCCGCCACCTGGAGAAGTTCGCCGAGAACGTCATCGCCAAGGTTTGATCTGCGCGGCCCGCGGGCCTGCAGGTCGGATGCTGTTTGCGAGATCGTCAGGATTTTTGACGCAGGTCGCGAGAAACAGTTTGAGGGAACAGCGGGCGCGCCGTTAGCGTTGCACCCGCCGTTCTCGCCAACGCTGTCCGAGAGCTCAGTCCGGCCACCCCGGAAAAACTCAGAAGACTCGGAAAGCCTGCGAATGACGACCTCCCTCGAACGTGCGCGCGCCATCGTCGCTCCCGACCCCACGGTGCGCATGCTCGCAGTGTTCGCCCTGGCCCTCGGCGGCTTCGGGATCGGCACCACCGAATTCGTCGCGATGGGCCTACTGCCCGATATCGCGACGGGCTTCGGCATCACCGAGCCCACCGCGGGCCACGTCATCTCCGCCTACGCGTTGGGCGTGGTCGTCGGCGCGCCCGTCATCGCCGCGCTCACCGCGCGGTGGCCGCGCAAGGCTTTGCTGCTCACCCTGATGGCCGTCTTCACCCTCGGCAACGTGGCCAGCATGCTGGCCCCGACGTACGCGACCTTGGTCACCGCCCGCTTCGTCACCGGTCTGCCGCACGGCGCGTTCTTCGGGATCGCCGCGCTGGCCGCCGCGCACTTGATGGGTCCGCAGAACCGGGCCAAGGCAGTGGCCTATGTGCTGTGCGGGCTGACCGTCGCGACGGTGCTGGGCGTGCCCTTGGCCTCGTGGCTCGGCCAGGCACTGGGCTGGCGCAGCGCGTTCGGTCTGGTGGTCGGGGTCGGGCTGGTCACGCTGGCCGCTCAGTGGGCTTGGCTGCCCGAGCAGCTCCGGGCCATGCACGTCACCAGTCCGCTGACTGAACTCGGAGCGCTGCGCCGACCGCAGGTGTGGCTGGCGGTGCTCGTCGGCATGATCGGCTTCGGCGGCATGTTCGCGGTCTACACCTACATCAGCACCACGATGACCGACGTGACCGGACTGCCGCGGTCGCTGGTTCCCGTGGCGCTGATGGTGTTCGGCCTCGGCATGGTGGTCGGGAACCTGATCGGCGGCCGGCTGGCCGACATCTCGGTGATCCGTGCGCTGTATCTGGCACTGGGCTCGCTGGCGGTACTGCTGGCCGCGTTCTCGCTGGGGTCGCACAGCCCGTGGACCGCGTTGCCGCTGTTGTTCGGTGTCGGGGTGGCCGGCTCGGCCGTGGGCCCCGCCCTGCAGACCCGGCTGATGGACGTCGCCCACGATGCGCAGACACTGGCCGCCGCGCTCAACCATTCCGCGCTGAACATCGGCAATGCCACGGGCGCCTGGGTGGGCGGTCTGGTGATCGCGGCCGGTTTCGGTTACACCGCCCCCGCGGCCGCAGGGGCGGCGCTGGCCGTCGGTGGCCTGCTGGTGTTCACCGCGTCAGTCGCACTGCAGCGACGGAGCTCTATTCCTCGATGATGTGAACCGCGGCTTCTTCGGCAGAGGCCGCGCCACCGTCGATGCCGACGTCGGTCCCGAGCAACTCTGCCTCGTCGTCCTCGCCGAAGCCGGCATCAGGGGCAACCAGCCGGCCGGACCGCCGATCCCCGACCTCGTCCTCGCCGGCCTGCTCGTCGGGAACCTCGGAATCGTCGAGTTGCATCGCGGGATCAGGCTCTTCCTCGGCCAGCAGCTCGTCGAGGGTCTCGTGGTCACGCGGTTCCCGCCAACGGTCCGGCGGCGAGTAACCCTCGTCGAGCAGATCGTCCACACCCCGGTCGATCAGGGTGTCCTCTTGAGTCAACTGGTCGTCGTCATCGACGCTGTACCCGTCACTACTCATGTTTCAACGATGGCACAGGTCGGGCCCACCTGAGCAGTTCTTCGCAGTCGGAGATTGTCACCGCATTCGCAACACCCCACTGGACCTGTATTCGAAGTACGGACAAGACCGAGTTTCGCTGCGCGCCATCGCTTCCGAAGCCGGATCCACCCTCGGCCTGGTACAGCACCACTACAAGACCAAGGCCGGGGTACGCGATGCCGTCGACCAGTTGGTGGTGGATTACTTCGCCACGGCACTGTCCGAGGTTCCCGACACCGGCGGGCCGGCCGATCTCACCGCCGCCCGCGATGCGGCCGTGCGCACGATGCTGGAAGCCAACCCGCCGGTGGTCAATTACGTGCGCCGCGCACTGCTGGACCCGTCTGGCGAGAATCTGCATCTACTCGACGTCCTCGTCGACCTCACCGAACGGGAGGTCAACGCGCTGCGGAAGTCGGGGCGCGCATCAACCAGGCGTCGCGAGTCGACGCAGATCGTGGCCGTCCTGGTGCGCCAGATGGGCGAGATGCTGCTGGCTCCCCTGGTGGATGCGGTGTGGGATCGCATGGGCAACTCCGGTGCCGAGCACAAGCCGCGACTGCGGGTCACCGTCGAGGAGAGCTGATCCGAAACCGGCCGGGCACCAACCCTGAGAAATTCCAAATATCCAGCTGAGAATTCTGGAATTTTCGAACCCGAACCTCAATTAAACGTATTAGGCAGCAACCGGTAGTAGTGGGACTTCCGGTGCGGCCTGCAACGGAGGGTTGGGAAATGAAGTCATATACCATCGCCACATTAGCCGCGGGCGCACTGGCCGCGGGAGCATTCCTAGGGGGCGTCGCCGCCGCCGCCCCGACCGCACAGTCGGCCGAACAGACCGTTAAAAGCCTCCAGACCAGCGGATATCACGTCATCGTCAACCGCACCGGCGCGGCACCACTGGCCAACTGCACCGTGCTCGGCGTGCGCCAGGGGCAGACCATCGCCACCAACGACTCAAGGGGCGGAAGTTCGATCAATACCACCGTGATTTCAAAGACGGCATACGTCGACGTCGCCTGCTGAGCCGGGAATAAAACTGGGGATGCATTTGTTGTGACGCCTAACCGGAATTAATCGGTCCGGCGATAATTGCATACCCACAATCGGCCGCACAGTGTTGTGCGGCCGATTGTTTTGGGCCGGCTCCGCGCGACCGCCGGGACTTGTCGGTGAGTCGGCGTACGGTTCCGAACATGAGTTCGATACTGGTTTCCGAGAGGGACATCGAGCGGACGATCGTCGGCGATGCCCTAGAACACCTCAACGCCGCCTGCAAGGAGATCGACGCGCTGTCGGTGCATGCCCTGACCCGCGCGGAGCTCCACGAGGTCTTGAGCCGGCTCGACGCCGGGGAGAAACGGCTGGCCACCGCTCAACAACGGCTCCTCGGGCGGATGGTCGCCACCAACACCGCGTCGCCACCGCGGTTCGACCCGGCCGCGGTGCTCGCCAGGCGGCTGCGGATTTCACCGGCCGAGGCGCAACGGCGGATAGCCGACGCCGGCCAGCCGTCCGACTGAGGTCCATTCCACGAGTTCGACTGCGCGCAGAGCGGGGTATCCCACCCCCGTGGCATTCGACATCACCCCTACCGCTGCGCAGCACGATCTGGCCCGCCGGACCCACGAATTCGCCGAACAGGTGGTCCGTCCGGTCGCCGCGGACCATGACCGGCGCCAGGAGTTTCCGTGGCCGGTGCTGGAAGAAGCGGCGGCTCAGGGCTTCTACAGTCCACTGTTTTACCGCGACCTGATCGGCGATCCGACCGGACTGTCCCTGCCGATGTTCATGGAGGAGCTGTTCTGGGGCTGCGCAGGTATCGGGTTGGCCATCGTCATGCCGGCTCTGGCACTGTCGGCCATCGGCCAGGCCGCCTCGCCGGAGCAGATGCTGAGGTGGGCTCCCGAGTGCTTCGGCACCCCGGGCGACCTCAAACTGGCGGCTCTGGCGATCTCAGAACCCGAGGGCGGCAGCGATGTGCGCAACCTGCGCACCTACGCCGTCCGTAGCGGATCCGGACCAGACGCGGACTGGATCATCAACGGCCACAAGATGTGGATCGGCAACGGCGGCATCGCCAACGTGCACGTGGTCAACGCGGTCGTGGACAAGGAGCTCGGCCACAAGGGGCAGGCGTTGTTCATCGTCGAGGGCGGCACGCCGGGGCTGGAAATGGTGCGCAAACTCGACAAGCTCGGCTGCCGGGCCTCACACACCGCCGAGCTCAAGTTCGACAGCGTCCGAGTTCCCGCTGACCACCTGCTCGGCGGTCAGGACAAACTCGAGCACAAGCTGGCCCGAGCCCGCGAAGTCGTCGCAGGCGCTCAGAATTCCGGGTCGGCCACCCTGGGGACCTTCGAACAGACCCGGCCGATGGTGGCTGCGCAGGCTCTCGGAATCGCCAGGGCCGCACTGGAATACGTCACCGAATATGCGAACCGCCGGATCGCCTTCGGCGCCCCCATCATCGACAACCAGGGCATCGCGTTCCCACTCGCCGACCTGGCCACCCAGATCGATGCCGCCCGGTTGCTCACGTGGCGGGCGTCCTGGATGGCCGCGACCGGGGTGCCGTTCGACCGCGGCGAGGGCTCGATGTCGAAGCTGGCGGCCAGCGAGGTGGCAGTCCGCACCACCGAACAGGCCCTCCAGACGATGGGAGGCTGGGGCTACATCACGGATCATCCCGTCGAGAAGTGGTACCGGGATGCCAAGCTGTACACGATCTTCGAGGGCACCAGCGAGATCCAGCGCATCGTCATCGCGCACGCTCTCGGGGCCGCCGACGGCAAGCCGCCACTGCACGTCGACCTGGAGCCGTCCGGCGGGCCGTTGAACCGGTGGTTCGGACGCGGCACACCGCTGCGGACTCGAGCGGCCGGCGCCGCCCTGTCCGCGAAGGACCACGTACCGGAGCCCGTCATGCGCCTGGCGATGAAAGCCCTACGCCCGCCACGCAAGTGACCACGCGCCGGATAGATTCGACGTCCATGACCGTCACCGTCGACGAACTCGAAGTCGCTGACTCGCCGGACGCCTGGACGCGGGCCGGATTCAGTGTGGACCAGGGCGGAGACGCCGGGCCGGTCTGCCGGGCCGGCGGGGTCCGCATCCGATTGGTCGGGCGGGACCGGGGCACCGGCATTGTCGGGTGGTCGTTGCGCGGGCTTGCGGCAGACGGCACCGTCGAAGACCTCGACGGCATCCCGACAGCACGGTCCATGACCGCCACCGCTGAGGCCGCCACCCACGCGAACGGTGTCACCGCGATCGACCACGTCGTGTTGTTGTCCCCCGACCTGGACCGGACGGTCGCCTCGATGGCAGCCATCGGCGAACAACCGCGCCGGGAGCGAGACACCGAGCTCGGCGGGCGGCCCATGCGCCAGGTCTTCTTCCGACTCGGCGAGGTGATCCTGGAGGTCGTCGGTTCACCGGAGACCGCATCTGACGGAACCTCGACGTTGTGGGGAATCACGTACACCGTGGCCGACATCGACGCGACGGCGGCGTTCTTCGGCGACCGCATCGGGCCCGTCAAGGACGCGGTCCAGCCGGGGCGCCGGATCGCCACACTGCGGCACCGCGACCTCGGCATGTCGGTGCACACGGCGGTGATCTCGACGACTCTGCGGGCTTGACGTGTGTCGGGGCGCCGGTCGCTCGACGCGGTTACCTATCCTCAGCGCATGACCGACCCAGCCGACCGCGGCCCCGTCTTCGACGGCATCCGGATCGGGCGGCCCGCGACCGGCGCACTCATCGACGCCGGATACCGAGTGCTCGCAGATCTGCCCGCGGATCTCGATGAGCTTCTCGCCCTTCACGGGGTCGGACCGAGGGCGGTACGTCTGCTCTGCGAGGCATTGGAGAAGTGATGGACAGCGAAGTCGTCGTCATCCACACCGACGGCGGGTGCCGGCCGAATCCCGGCCCCGGCGGCTGGGGCGCGGTGCTGCGCCACCGCGAGCGGGTTCGCGAGATGTACGGCGGGGACCCCGGCACCACGAGCAACAACCGCATGGAGCTTACCGCGCCCATCATGGCGCTCGAGGCGCTCACCAGGCCGGTGGTCGTGCACCTGCACACCGACAGCACCTATGTCCGCAACGGCATCACCAAATGGGTGCTCGGCTGGGAGCGCAACGGTTGGCTGACCGCTGCCAAGCAACCGGTGAAGAACGTCGACCTGTGGCAGCGGCTGCAGGCCGCCTGCGCCCAGCACCAGGTCGAGTGGTTCTGGGTGAAGGGCCACTCAGGCGTCGCCGACAACGAGTTGGCCGATGTTCTGGCGACTCGGGGTATGCAGGAGGCGATCGCCGCGGCGGGTCTCGCGGTCTAATCAGCTGTCGAGGAATCGGATTGCGGTAGAGACGAATTCACGGTGGTACTGGAAGATCGCCCCGTGACCGGAATCCGGGTAGATGGACAGCTGCGAGCCTGAGATCCGTCGGTGCATGTCATCGGAGAGCACGGTCGGGACCATACGGTCGTTGTCACCGTTGGCGATAAAAGTCGGCTGGGTTACGGCCGACAGGTCGGCAGGTGCGGAGCGACCCCATCGTTTGATAGCCCTGAGTTGAGCTTGGAAGGCCTTCACGGTGACCTTCGCGTCCCGCTCCACGGTGCGCTCGTCGAGACGGCCGATGAACTCGCGGGCGGCGCGCTTGCCCACGTCGTCGCGGTTGAAGAACAGGAATTCCTTGGGATCCTTGCGGGTGAAGGTGGCACGCAGGATGTCGTAATAGGTAGTCCTGGCGACCTTGTCGATGCCCGCCCCACCCGCGGGTCCTGTTCCGGTCAGGATCAGTCTGCGCACCAGGTCGGGATGCTTGATCACCAGCGCCTGGGCAATCATCCCGCCGAGGGAGAAGCCGAGGATGTCGACCGTGCTGAAACCGAGCGCGGTGATGAAGGTGTAGGCGTCGTCTGCCATCGATTCGACGGTGTCCGGGACCGAGCCGGTGGAAGCTCCGACGCCGCGGTTATCGAATGCGACGACATGGTGTCCTTCGGCGATCGGGTCGACGACGCGAGGATCCCAGTTGTCCAACGTGGCGGCGAGGTGGACGAGGAAGATCACGGGAATTCCGCCCCTGGGTCCGAGTTCGCGGTAGGCGTACGTAACGCCGCCCGCGGTGACGGTGCGCACCGGTGCGTGCGAATAGGACACGATCGCTTCGTTGTGCCGACTGCTGTTGGCGTTCATGACAATCTCCTGAGTTCGTGTATGCGATTAGTTGGCCAGGAATTGCAGTGCGTCGGACACGAACGCCTGGTGATGCTGAAACACCCCGCCATGCCCGGAGTTCGGGTAGATCATCAGCTGCGCGTGGGGCAGCCGACGTGCCATGTCGGCTGAGTGGCCGCTGTCCACCATGAGGTCCTTATCCCCGTTGGCGACCAGGACGGGATGGGTGATCGCGGAGAGATCGTCGGGGGTGCTCTTCCCGGCGTGCCGGATCGCCCTGATCTGAGCGACGCCGGCGCGCAGGGAGATTCGTTTGTCACGGTTCCGCGTCCGCTCTTTGAGCCGGCCCAGGTACTGCGTGGCGGCGTGCCTGCCCTCGGGGGTACGGGGAAAGAACAAGAAGTTCCTGGGGTCGCTGCGCGTGAGTGCCGCTTTGAGATAAGCGCTTGCGACAATGGTGGCCATCTTGTCGATGCCACCGGCGCCGCGCGGACCCGTGCCGGCCAGGACGATGCGGCGGACGAGCTCTGGCGCCTGCAGTGCCACCATCTGGGCGACGCCACCGCCGAGTGAGAATCCGAACAGATCAACCTGCTGGAGACCCAGAGCGCGGATGAAGTCGATCGCGTCTGTGCCCATCTGCTCGACGGTGGGCGGCACCGACCCTCCGGTGGCACCGACACCGCGATTGTCGAACGCGATCACTCGGTGGCGAGCGGCGATGCCGTCGACGATGCGCGG
Organism: Mycolicibacterium peregrinum; assembly: GCF_001665785.1. Lineage (GTDB taxonomy): Bacteria > Actinomycetota > Actinomycetes > Mycobacteriales > Mycobacteriaceae > Mycobacterium > Mycobacterium peregrinum_A. Next base: position 24,215 of record NZ_LZSO01000016.1, on the reverse strand, counting down.
ATCCCAATCGTCGAGGACGGCGGTCAGGTGGTGCAGGAACACCACCGGAATGTCTGAGCCGCTGCCCAGTTCCCGATAGGCGAATGCCACACCGTCGACGTCGATGGTGCGGGTCGGTGCGTCTTTCCAGGAAGTCATTGCGGCGCCTTTCGCTGTTTCAGTGCGGCCGCCGAGTGGGGCCGACCCTCAATTCGATTTGATCTTACGATCGTAATATTACGATCGTAAGCTTGAGTGCTAGGATTGGCAAGGACAAGCTTCGAGACCGGGAGGTAGCCATGGCGCGATCCACTACGGACCGCAAAGCCGAGACTCGACGTCGGATCATCGAAACCGCCAGCGAGCGTTTCAAGCAGGACGGCATCGACGGGTCGGGTATCGCCACACTCATGTCCGATGCCGGGCTGACCAATGGCGCGTTCTACGCGCACTTTTCGTCGAAAGGTGATCTGGTGGCCAATGTCGTAGCCGACCAGCTACAGGCGCAACGCGACAGCCTGAGTGCACTGCCCTCCGGGCGAGAAGCACTGGAAGCGTTCGTGCGCGAGTACCTCTCGCCGCATCATCGCGACCATCCGGGCACCGGCTGCCCCAACGCAGCCCTGCTCGACGAGATCGGCCGTTGCGATGACGCTGTGCGTGATGCCTACACCGAGGGAATGCAGTCGATCGTCGATGTCATCGCCGCGCATTTGTCTCCACGCCGGCCCTCCACCGCGCGCACCACGGCCGTGGGGTTGTTCACCGTTCTCGTCGCCACCCTGCAACTCGCACGCGCGGTCTCCGACCGGCAACTGTCCGACGACATCCTCGCCTCCGGAATCATCAACGCACAGCTGCTCCTCGACTCCGAGCCTGAAGGGAAATGACCAGATGAAGGCCTTCGTCGTCACCCAGTACGGCAAGCACCCCCTCCGCGCTACCGAAGTACCCGAACCCAGGGTCGGCACCAATGACGTACTGGTACGAGTGAGCGCAGCCAGCGTCAACCCGCTGGACATCATGGTCCGAAACGGAGAGTTCAAGCAGCTGCTGAAGTACCGCCTGCCCTTCGTCCTCGGCCACGATGTCGCCGGTGTGGTCACCGAGACTGGCGCCGATGTCCGCGGCTTCAGCGTCGGCGACCAGGTGTATGCGCGCCCTCGCGACCTGCGGATCGGAACCTTCGCCGAGTACATCGCGATCGACCAGGCTGACGTCGCGCTCAAGCCGGCCACCCTGTCCACGCCGGAGGCCGCCGCGGTCCCACTGGTCGCCCTGGCCGCCTGGCAGATCCTGGTCGAACGAGCCCACGTCGGGCCCGGCCAGAAAGTCCTCGTCCACGCGGGCGCCGGCGGCCTGGGGTCGACCGTCATCCAACTCGCCAAGCATCTCGGGGCCCACGTCGCGACCACGGCCAACGGCGCCCGCGCGGAACTGGTCCGCAACCTCGGAGCCGACGAAGTCATCGACTACACCACACAGGATTTCTCCCAGATCCTCTCCGACTACGACCTCGTGGTGGACTCGGTCGGCGGCGAGAATCTGATGAGGTCACTCACCGTGCTCAAACCCGGAGGCCTGGCGATCGGCGTCACCGGCCCACCCGACGCCGGTTTCGCCAAACAACTCGGCGCACCCAAACCCTTCGAGTTCGTACTGTCGTTCCTCAGCCGCAAGGTGCGCAGAGCGGCCAGGAAACTCGGCGTGCACTACTCGTTCTTCTTCATGCACGCCAGCGGAACACAGCTCCGAGAGCTTGCCGCCCTGTACGACGAAGGCCACTTGCGCCCGGTCATCGACTCCACTTTTCCCTTCGACCAGACACTCGAAGCCGTCGCCTACGTCGAGAACGGCAAAGCCAAGGCCGGCAAAGTCGTCATCACGCTCGACGAACGAGGCTGATCGCGGCGGCCGGCGCTATTCCCACACCACCTCGTCGGGCGTCTTGTCGGGCCGCAGCCCGCGCCAGCTGGGCTGGCGCAGCCGGTGGTCGCTGGTGCGCTCGCTGTAACGCACCTCGCCGACCAGCTCGGGCCGCACAAACGTGACCCCTTTGGCGTCGAGCTTCGGCAGCGGCTTGTCGAATGGGGATTCCTCGGTGTGCAGCGGCGCCAGCATTTTCTTCAGCTTGGCCAGTTCCTTCTCGGTGAACCCGGTGCCGACGCGGCCGGCGAACTGAAGTCCGTCGGGGCCCGGAACACCAAGTAGCAACGCGCCGATGCCGCTCGTGCGCCCACCCTCCCCCTGGCGCCACCCGCCGATCACCGCCTCCTGGGTGTTCCAGATCTTGTCCTTGATCCAGGAGGCCGACCGCCGGCCCGGCTGATAGGTAGAGTCCCGCTCCTTGGCGACGACGCCTTCGAACCGGTTTTCGCGGGCATGTTCCATGGCCTCGGGACCGTCGCCGGGCAACGGCTCGGGAACGATCAGGCCGCCGCCGGCGGCCAACGCCTCCAACACCTTTCGCCGGTCGGAGTACTTGGCGCGCAGCAGGGACCGACCGTCGAGCCACAGAACGTCGAAGGCCCAGAACTCGACGCGGGTGGAGCGGGCCCGGTTCTGCATCTCGCCGAAGCTCGGCACCCCGGAGTCGTCGAGTGCCACCACCTCTCCGTCGAGCACCACGTGGTGGTCGGCGAGATCGGCGGCCAGCGCCTCCAATTGCGGGTACTCGCCGGTGACGTCACGTCCGCGGCGGGAACGCAGTTGCAGGCGGCCGTGATCGGCGTCCACCAGCAGCCGGTAGCCGTCCCATTTGCCCTCGAATGCCCACTGGCCGGCCTTGAGTTTGGCCACCGAACCCTCGGTGGCCAGCATCGGCGCGAAGTCCTTCGGTTCGGGTATGGCCGACTTCTGGTCCTTCATCCGGTGCGCCAGCCAGTTCTTGCCCTCGGTCTGGATCAGCGCGTACCGGCCGTCGATGCGGTTGCCGTTCAGGGTGAAGATGACCTCACCGTTGCGAGCCTCTGGATCGTCGCTGACCCGGAACTTCTCCGCCTCATAGGTGCCGGTGTCCCAGATGACCATGTTCCCGGCGCCGTACTCCCCCTTGGGGATCGAGCCGTGGAAGGTGAGGTACTCGATCGGGTGGTCTTCGGTATGCACGGCAAGGTGATTCACCGCGGTGGTCTCAGGAAGATTCTTGGGCACGGCCCAACTCACCAGCACGCCATCGCGTTCCAACCGTAGGTCGTAGTGCAACCGCCGGGCGTGATGTTCCTGGATCACGAACCGGTCGTTGTTTCCCGTCGCCGGAACGTCCCGGGGCACCGGCTCGGGGGTCTTACCCGCATCGCGCATGCTGCGGTAGGTGGTGAGTTTGTCGACCGGGGGTGCGTCCTCGTCGAGCCCGGCCAGCAGGTCGCCGCCATCGGAAACCCGTTGCAACACTTCATCGAATCGCAGGTGACGCAGATCCGGGTCGCCGATCTCGTCCCAGGTGCGGGGCGCGGCGACGGTCGGGTGCTCACGCCCGCGCAGCGAGTACGGAGCGATCGTGGTCTTGGCCCCGTTGTTCTGGCTCCAGTCCAGAAATATCTTCTGCGTCCGCACACTGCGGGTCATGGTGGCGGTGACCAGCGTCGGCATCGACTGCTCGAGTTGTTGGGCCACCCGCTTGGCCAGGACCGACGCACCACGGGAGCTGATCGGCTCGGCCAGAGGCACATACAGGTGCAGCCCCTTGCTGCCGCTGGTGAGCGGATACGTCGTCAGCCCGATATCACCCATGAGTTCGCGCACCGCCTGGGCCACCTCGCACAGCTGCGGCATGGTGACCCCCTCACCCGGATCGAGGTCGAACACGATGCGGGTGGCCGGGCCCTGGCTGCCGTCGGCGGAGAACCGCCATTGCGGCACATGCACTTCCAGCGCGGCCTGCTGGGCGATCCAGGCCAGCCCCTCGCGGGTGTTGATGATCGGGTAGGTGGTCGTACCCGACCTGTGGGCGATGCTGCCGCGCTCCAGCCAGCTCGGCGCCGAAGACGCCAACTGCTTTTCGAAGAACGACGCCGCTGCCACCCCGTTCGGCCAACGCTTTCGGGTTACCGGACGGCCGGCCACGTGGGGAAGCATCACCTCGGCGATGCTGAGGTAATAGTCGAACACCTCGGCTTTGGTGGTACCGGTGGCGGGATAGAGCACCTTGTCTGGGTTCGTCAACCGAACCCGTTCATAGTGCTCCATGTTCCCAACTTATACGCGGACATCGCGTGGCAAATGCCTATCAGTCATCCTTCCGAGGACACCTGTTTCGCGGCCACCACCTGGTATCAACGGCCATAGAATGATCCCGATCGACGTGCCGCAAAGAACGTGATGTTCGGGCGCGGGTGCGACCTTGGGGGAAGGCCGAGATGAATCGACGCAGTTCCGTTGTAGCCCTGATCCTCACGATCCTGGTCTTCGCCAACGCCTTGATCGCAGCACCGGCTGCGCACGCCACCACGACGAAGATGGACATCTGTCCGGATCTGGTCGCCGCCGAAGCCAGCCATGATCAGCGCAGAAGTCAGCACAACAGCTACCAGCCCAATCCTTACGACCACGCGGCCGTCGACGCTTACAACGCCGAAGCCGACGCACTGAACGCCGAGCGGGCGGTGCTGCAGCAACGCGATCGGGGGTGCGTCGAGGCCGTCCGCCTGATAAACGACGGGAATCCGGGCGGCCCGGCGTTCGCATCACCCAGCCCGGCAAAGCTACGAGAGGTCGAAAACCAACGACAAGGTGTCGCGCGATCCGGATGGACCCCAAGCCCCCTGCCCGGCGTCAAAGACATGGATCGAGCGCGCCACTTGATCCCCAAAGAACTTTCCGGGCTGCACAGGGAAATCCGCAAAGACAACCCGCCCTCGGCAAGAGAAATCGGCGACATGCCCCTCAACGGGACGCCTCGACCGGGTGGAACAGATACGAATCGGGCGTACCCGAACGAAACATATGGGTTCCACGCGGACGGCAAGACACCAAAGGTTTCGGCCGACCACATTGTTCCACTCGCCGCGCTCATCCAGATGCCCGGATTCAAAGACCTGAATGCCCGCAACATGATGATCGTTGCGACCACTCCCGCAAATCTGCAATGGATGGGTACCGGCCCGAATTCGGGCAAGAGTTCGGGCAGTCCTCTCCGGCTGCTGCCGAAAGCCGATTCGGCCTGGGTGGATGAGCAGATAGCGCTGCAGACGCAAAAGATGACCGACATGCAGAACCTGATCAATGCGCTCCTGGCAAGCCAGGGCCCTTAGGAGGTCACAGTGGCAGAGAATGAAGTCGGCGACATCCTCGCCGAGGTGGGCGGCGGGGATGCCACGTGGACCCCGGTCGGGGCACAATCACCGGATCTGGCAGACATACCGGAGAAATGGCGACCGATCGCATCTGCCGACACCTCATCGGACAGATGTCGCCACGCCCTGTCCTTGTGGAGCTCGGATTTCATCGAACTGCTTCCCGGTTTTGCCCGACGATTTCGGGACGAACTCTCGGATGTCAGGGTCTTTCGCCGACAATCGGGCGGTTCGGTCGAAAACGTTCTCATTTACGTGGCTGGACAAGCCAGAGACGGCTTTCCAGCACTGTGGCTCGGCTGGGATCCGGCCGTCCTCGGACAGCCCACGGCAGAATTCTTCGATTGCTTTCCTGCTGCCGTACAGACATTCCTGCGCGAGGTACACCCGGGATTTACCGCCCAGGATTGGGAGTCTTATGGAATCAAGCGCCCAGACGCGTGGGAGAGCTTGGAAGGATATGACTGGTTTCCGAGCGAGAGTTTTGCCGAGATCGAGTCCCGACCCTCGCAGATGATGTGGTTCACGAAGGATTCAGGGCAGCTGTATTACTGCGTGAACAGCCGCCTCCCCGGGCAGGTGACCCTCGCGTATGAAGGCAATTTCGATCCGCCCGGCGACTTCGGCGCGGAACTCGACGAGCTCCTGATGCGTCGCTGGGACGAGCAATGACGATGCCTCCGTCGCAACCGCCACCCTGGCCGCCATTTCAGCCGCCCCAATGGCCGCCATCTCAACCGCCCAGTGCGCCTTACGCACAACCGCCGTACGTGTCGGCCCCCCAACCGCCGGTCAAGAAGTCCCGCACCGGATGGTGGATCGTCTCGACCGTGGTGGCCACGTTGCTCGTCGCCGGAGGTGTGCTGGCTTACTTCACGCTCGCAGGCGGATCGAATTCGACAGAACGGGAGATCCGTTCCCGAGCAATCAGTTTCGCCGAGGCGGTGGACACCGACGATCAGCGAAAGGTGCTGGACATGATGTGCGCGGAGGAGGCTGACGAGCTTCTGCAGCTCGACACCTGGGATCCACTGGGCCCCCAGTCGCCTGACCCGTCGCGAAAGAAGCCGATCGACATCACGGACGTGACCGTTCGTGGGGACGTCGCGCAGGCCAAGTTCACCCGGTCCGATCCACCCCTGAACGGCGCGCTGTACTTCCTCAAAGAGGGCGGGACGTGGAAGCTGTGCGACAGCGTCTCGAAGCAGTTCGGCGATGAACCGAACTGATGTGCCGTCAAAATGTGAACATGGGCTGATGTCGCTGAACACCGCAGCCCTCCGGTCGGCCATCGCTGTGTCGATTGCGGCGGCTGTTCTCACCAGCCCGGTACCCCAGGCATCGGCCGACCCGTGCTCGGACGTCGAGGTGGTCTTCGCCCGCGGCACCGGCGAGCCGCCCGGGATCGGCCGGGTGGGCCAGGCGCTCGTCGATCAACTCGGGCCGAGGATCGCGCCCCGCAGCCTCGGCGTGTACGCGGTGAACTATCCGGCCGGGCTCAACTTCCTGACCACCGCAGAAGGAGCGAACGACGCCGCCGGACACATCGCCTGGCTGGCCGACCAATGCCCCGGCACCCGGGTGGTGCTCGGCGGATTCTCGCAAGGCGCGGCGGCCGTCTCGATGTTGGCGGGCGTGCCGCCGATCGGTGACCGGATCGGCACGATCGGCTCGGCTCCCGCGTTGCCGCCCGACCTCGCCGACCGCGTCGCCGCGGTCGCGGTGTTCGGCAATCCCGGCAACCGGTTCGGCACTCCGCTGTCCGGTACCGGCCAGTTCGCGGGACGGGCCATCGACCTGTGCAGCCCGGGCGATCCGATCTGTGTCGAGGGTGGGCGCCTGCGCGCGGCACACAGCGCATACGAGCTCCCGCCGTACCCGGACCAGGCGGCGGGGTTCATCGCCGGACGGCTGTAGCCGATCCCACCTACCATGGAGCCATGAGCCGGGCTCTGGTCATCGGCGAGGCACTGATCGACATCGTCGAACGGGATGGCAGCGTCGTCGGAGAGTACGTCGGCGGCAGCCCACTCAATGTTGCCGTCGGTCTCGGCCGGCTGGGCCGCGGCGTCGACTTCCTCACCCACATCGCCGACGACGACCACGGCAAGCGCATCGTCGAGTACGTGGAAAGCTCTGGGGTACAACTTGTCTCGGGTAGCACCGGCGCAAGCCGGACACCCACGGCAATGGCCACGCTGACCGCCGCAGGATCGGCCCGGTACCGATTCGACATCGACTGGCAGCTGACCGGCACCCCCGAGGTGGCGACCCCGCTGCTGGTGCACACCGGTTCGATCGCGACCGTGCTGGAACCGGGGTGCCGCGCCACCGCCGCACTGCTCGATGCCTATCGAATGTCGGCAACCCTCACTTTCGATCCGAATGTGCGCCCGGATGTGATCCGCGACGACGACATCGCGCGGGGGCGCATCGACCGGCTGGTCGAACGCGTCGACATCGTCAAGACGTCCGAGGAAGATCTGCGCTGGCTGGACCCCCGGCACTCCCCGGAGCAAATCGCGCGGGCCTGGCTCGAGGTCGGCCCGTCGATCGTCACAGTGACCTCGGGCGAGCGTGGCGCATTCGCCGTGTGCCGGGCCGGTTCGGTGTCGGTCCCGGCGCAATCGGTGCAGGTGGTGGACACCGTCGGGGCCGGCGACGCTTTCATGACAGGTCTGCTCGACGCGGTGTGGTCGTTGGGGCTGCTCGGCGCGGACCGCCGCCGCGACCTGTCCCGGATCAACACCGAGGCGCTCGAGGGTGTCCTGAGGTCCGCTGCGCTGTCGGCGGCGTTGACGGTGGCTCGGCCCGGCGCCGACCTGCCCGACCGAGCGGCGCGAGACGCCGCAGCGCAGTCCTGAGCGCGCTCACGGCCGACGGATTGCATCGGCGATGAGCCCGGCCACGACGTCGGCCTGAGTCTCGGGCAGACGCGAGTATCCGCACACCAGGCCGCGGGCGGCGGCAACGTCCGAGAAGGCCGCGAAGAAACCTGACAGCGGCGATACGGTGACACCCCGGTCACGCAGCGTCGCGGCGACCGTCAGGTCGTCGGCCCCGTCGGGCAGCCGCACCACCAGGTGCAGACCCGCCTCGACGCCCTCCAGTCGGACGCCGGCGCAGCGCCGTCGGAGCGCATTGACGAGGGCCGACCGCCGTGCCGAGTACGTGCGCGCCGCCCTGGCGAGGTGCCTGGTCAGCGCACCCGACTCGATGAACCGGGCCAGTGCGAGAGTGGTTACGGTACAGACAGATTCACCGCTGGCTTCCAGCGCATCGGCGACGGCATCGTGCAGCCGCGGCGGCAGCAGCAGCCAGGCCACCCGCAGTGCGGGCGTGAGGACCTTCGACGCCGTCCCGATGTAGGCCACATGATCACGCCCGCCGTCGATGCCCCGCAACGCGGGCAACGCGGATACGTCGTAACGGAACTCACCGTCGTAGTCGTCCTCGATGAGCAGGCTGCCGGTCCGGTCCGCCCACTGCACCAGCCGGGCGCGGCGCGGGACCGGTAGCCGTGCCCCGAGCGGATACTGGTGCGCCGGAGTGCAATACACCCCCGCATCGGAATCGCGCAGTGTTGCCGGGTCGAGACCGTCACCGTCGACCGCCACGGCACGCGGTCGGGCGCCGGACATCTCGAATACCCGCCGCGCCTCGTCGTAACCGGGCTCCTCGAACGCGACATCGCACCCGGCCAGCCCTGCTGCCGCGGTGACGGTGCGCAACGCGGAGGCCACGCCGGGCACGATGATGAGCTCGCTCGGGTCGGCAACGATTCCGCGGGTGCGACGCAGATGCCCGGCCAGGGCGTGGCGCAGCTCGGGATGCCCGTGCGGCCCGGCGGCCGCGGAGGATATCGGCGCAACAGCGGCGGCCCGCCAGGCGCGGCGCCAGTCGGTGGTCGAGATCAGGCCGGGGTCAGGGTGGCCGGGCATGAGGTCCCACACCGGTGACTGTTCCCGCGGGGCACGCCGCACCGCGGGCGTGACACCGCTCGGGGTGACATGGGAGGCCGCACCGGCGTGGGCTGCGACATCTGCCCCGGCAGCGATCCTCGTACCCGACCCGGGCTGGGCGGTGGTGTACCCGGCCGCGGCGAGCTCGTCGTACGCGTCGACCACCGACGAGCGGGCCACCGCGAGTTCGGCCGCCAGACTGCGGGTCGAGGGCAGCGCGTCGCCGGGTCCGAGCCGGCCCAGCCTGATCTGCTCGATGACGGCCGCCGCAATGCGCTGTCGCAGCGGGGACTCGTCGACAGGGAGCCGCAAGGCCAAGTGCAGCTCGGGAGCGTGACGCGCCATGCGAGCCACAATAGTGGTCTGCATAGATCGAATGGTTCTGGATCTTCTGACCATGCCGGAATCCGCGCAGAATCGGGACTGTGAAGCAGATCAGAAGAGAACACCACCTTGCCCGCACCGACCGGGCCGCCCTCGACTCGGTGCTCGACGCGGCGTCCGTCGGCACGCTCGCGACGGTGATGGACGGGCTCCCGTGGGCCGTGCCCATGCTCTACGCCCGCGACGGCGACCGGGTCCTCCTGCACGGTTCGACGGGCGCGGGTGCGCTGCGGCATGTCGCGGCCGGAGCACCCGCCGCGTTCTGCGTCACGCTTCTCGACGGGATGGTCGTGGCGGACACGCTCTTCGACTCGACGGCCAACTACCGGTCGGCGGTGGTGCGGGGGAACCTGACGGTCGTCGACCCACGGGAGGCGGCGTACGCGCTGGATCTGCTGAGCGATTCGCTGATCCCGGGCCGCAGTTCGGAGGTGCGTGCCAGCACGAAGAAGGAGCTCGTCGCAACGCTCGCGGTCGCTCTGCCGATCACGCCCGACGGCTGGACGGTCAAGGTGCGCGACGCCCCGCCGGCGCAGGTGGAGGAGTCGTCCCGGCCCGGGGGATGGGCCGGGGTGGTGCCGCTACGTACGGTGGCCGGCGATCCGGTTCCGGCCCCGTGGGTGGGCGCGGATGTCGACGTACCCGAATCCGTGCTCCGTCTGGTGAAGGGCACCTGACGCGGCGCACCGATCTCGTGGTTCTTCGCGCCGACGGCCATATCAGGACATACTGGGCAAATGCGATCCATCTGGAAGGGTTCGATCGCCTTCGGCCTGGTGAACGTGCCGGTCAAGGTCTACAGCGCGACCGAGGACCACGACATCAAGTTCCACCAGGTCCACGCCAAGGACAACGGGCGCATCCGCTACAAGCGGGTGTGCGAAGTGTGTGGCGAGGTCGTCGAGTTCCGCGACATCAACAAGGCATTCGAATCAGACGACGGGCAGATGGTGGTGATCACCGACGAGGACATCGCCACGCTGCCCGAAGAACGCAGCCGGGAGATCGAAGTGGTCGAGTTCATCCCGGCCGAACAACTCGACCCGTTGATGTACGACAAGAGCTATTTCCTGGAGCCGGACTCCAAGTCCTCGAAGTCCTATGTGCTGCTGGCCAAGACCCTCGCCGAGACCGACCGCATCGCGATCGTGCACTTCTCGCTGCGCAACAAGACCCGGCTGGCCGCGTTGCGGGTCAAGGACTTCAGCAAGCGCAACGTCATGATGATCCACACCCTGCTGTGGCCCGACGAGATCCGCGATCCCGACTTCCCGGTGCTGGACAAGGAAGTCGAGATCAAACCGGCCGAGTTGAAGATGGCCGGACAGGTCGTGGAGTCGATGACCGACGACTTCAAGCCGGACCAGTTCCGCGACGACTATCAGGAACAGCTGCACGAGCTGGTGCAGGCCAAACTCGAAGGCGGAGAAGCATTCTCGGTCGAAGAGCAGCCGACGGAGCTCGACGAGACCGAGGATGTGTCCGACCTGCTGGCCAAACTCGAGGCCAGCGTGAAGGCCAGGGGCAGCGCCGCGAAGGAACCCGCCAAGACGGCGCCCGCGAAGAAATCTGCCGCGAAGAAGGCGCCGGCCAAGAAAGCAGCGGCCAAGAAGACTGCCGCCAAGAAGTAGCTCAGCGCCTGCAGTCCAGATCCACGTACACCGTCGTGTACTGCAGGTTCTGCCCCGGGTTGAACGACGTGATGCTCGCTGCTCCGGCCGGCACCTGCGGGCCGGTGACCGAGCGGCCCTGGCGCACCGCGCTGACCGTGCAGTCGTCGATGGCCTTGGTGCCGACCTTGCTCAAGATCACCCGGTAGCCCTGACTTTCGAGGTCACTGATGGTTTGGCTCGCCGTCGACTCGGTGGGTGCGGCAGCAGCCGGCGCGGCCAACAACGTCGCCAGTCCGCACAACGCGACACCGGCAACACACAAGCCCTTCAAGTTCCGTTTCACTGGGTTCAGCCCGCCCTTCAGTTTCGGTGAGGTGGGCTAAACCGTAAATCGGCGAAATCCCTTGTCCGACAGACTCATACCGAACACATACGGGTTAATACGCACCGAACACCACCGAAACACGGCGTTAACATCGACCCGCCGGAAGCGGCATCACACAGTCACGTCGACGCGCAAGGCCTCGTGTTCGTCGAGGATGCGGCGCAGCGCGGCATCCATGGGGTGGGCCGATTCGAGATCGTGGCTGCAGCGGCGATCGACGGCGACCACCGCGCCGGGGCGCAGCGATGTGTGCTCGATCCGGTCGACGAAGGCGTCGAACATCGGGTGCGGAGTGGCCAGGTAATACAGGCCGTGACGAGCGTCGGCGAAACGCGCGCCGTACATCAGACCGCACTGGGTGAAGACGAACAACTCGGACGTCGGGTGCACGTGGCCGGGGTGGCCCATCTCCTCCTCACCCCACGCGGCGGCCGCGAGGCGCGCCTGGGCCAATCGGTCCTGCACGTCGTCGGTACACGCCAGTAGGCGGTGGACAAGGGTGCCCGCCGTGGCCGGGTACCGGTCGACCGCGGGGCTGAAGTACCGCGCGAACAGGTCGCCGAAGAAGTCATATCGCTGCTGGGTCATCGCGGCTCCCACCTTGAGCTGACCCCTCAATTGTGCGCTCGACAGCGCCACCGCGGAGGGCTTTGCGCGCACTGCGTGACACGGAGGCGCGTACTACCGGGCAACTAGAACGTGTTTCAGAAACCTCTCACATGCGCCCGCTCCCCCTGCTAGCGTGACGCCGAGCAAGCGATAGGAGTGCACGTGATTCTGGACAGATTCCGACTCGACGACAAGGTTGCGATCGTCACCGGAGCCGGCCGCGGATTGGGCGCAGCCACTGCCCTGGCATTCGCGGAAGCCGGTGCGGACGTGGTCATCGCGGCCCGTACGCAGACCCAACTCGACGAAGTTGCCGCCCAGATCGCCGCGACCGGGCGGCGGGCCCACGTGGTCGTCGCCGACCTGGCCCATCCCGAGGCGACCGCCGAGCTCGCGGCCGCCGCGGTGGACGCGTTCGGGAAACTAGACATCGTCGTCAACAACGTCGGCGGGACCATGCCGGCTCCCTTGATGAACACCTCCACCAAGGACCTGCGGGACGCTTTCACCTTCAATGTGTCGACCGCTCACGCGCTGACCTGTGCGGCCGTTCCGCTGATGCTTGAACACTCGGGCGGTGGCAGCATCATCAACATCACCTCCACGGTGGGGCGCCTGGCCGGGCGCGGCTTCGCCGCTTACGGCACTGCGAAGGCCGCGCTGGCGCACTACACCCGGCTGTCCGCGCTGGACCTGAGCCCCCGCATCCGCGTCAACGCCATCGCGCCCGGTTCGATCCTCACCTCGGCCCTCGACATCGTCGCCTCCAACGATGCGCTGCGCGGGCCGATGGAGCAGGCCACCCCGCTCCGCCGACTCGGCGATCCGGCCGACATCGCCGCCGCCGCGGTGTACCTGTCCTCCCCCGCGGGCGGCTATCTGACCGGCAAGATTCTCGAGGTCGACGGCGGCCTGAACATGCCCAATCTCGACCTCCCCATCCCCGACCTCTGAGGAGAGCAATGACCATTCGTGTAGCGGCGATCGGCACCGGCAACGTCGGCAAGCATGCCCTGGCCCAGCTCGTCACCAACCCGGACTACGAACTGACCGGGGTGTGGGTGTCCTCGTCGGCCAAGGCCGGTAAGGACGCCGGAGAGCTTGCCGGCCTTGATGTTTCGACGGGTGTCCTGGCCACCGACGACCTCGGGGCGATTCTGGCCGACAAGCCGGACTGCGTGGTCTACACCGCCCTTGCCGACAACCGGCTGCCCGAGGCCCTTGAGGACTACCGGCGCATCCTGGCGGCCGGGGTCAACATCGTCGCCAGTTCCGCGGTGTTTCTCCAGTACCCGTGGGAGGTGCTGCCGGCCGAGTTGATCGAACCCATCGCCGCCGCTGCCGAGGCCGGCGGGGCCAGCATCTTCGTCAACGGCATCGATCCCGGTTTCGCCAATGACCTTCTGCCCCTTGCCCTTGCCGGTACCTGTCAGCAGATCGAGCAGATCCGGTGCATGGAGATTGTCGACTACGCGACCTACGACAGCCCGGCGGTGATGTTCGACGTGATGGGCTTCGGCAAGCCGATCGACGAGACTCCGATGCTGCTGCAACCAGGCGTGCTGAGCCTGGCCTGGGGTTCAGTGGTCCGGCAGCTTGCCGCGGGGCTCGGCATCGAACTCGACGCGGTCACCGAGGAGCACACCCGGGTTCCGGCGCCGGAGGACTTCGACATCGCGGCCGGGCGGATCCCCGAGGGGACCACCGCCGCATTGCGTTTCGAGGTACGCGGCATGCGCGACGGCAAGGCGGCCGTGGTGCTGGAGCATGTGACACGGCTGCGCGACGACCTGTGCCCCGATTGGCCCCAGCCCGCGCAGGAGGGCGGCTCATACCGGGTCGTGGTGACCGGTGAACCGTCCTACACGCTGGACCTTTGCCTGAGCAGCCCGAACGGCGATCACAACCACGCAGGCCTGGTTGCCACGGCGGCCCGGGTGGTCAACGCGATCCCGGCTGTGGTGGACGCCAAGCCGGGTATCCGAACCACCCTCGATCTACCTTTGATCACCGGTAAGGGTCTGTACGCTGCCGGGTAGACCCACCCTGGAAGGACCGTCGCCATGAAGATTCGCCTCACCACCCTGACCGGTTGCCTGATGGTCGGCGGTGCTTCCGCGGCGATCGCCCTGGCCCCGCTGGCCTCGGCCGACCCCAGCGCCCCCAGCGAGCCGCGCCTGCTGCCCCAGTGTGAGGTGACGGGCGGCAGTTCGGTCGAGGGTGGGCAGACCACCGAGTGCGCGTCCGAGGGCAACGTTCAGATCGACTCGACGCCGCCGCAGCCCGGATACGGGATGTTCCCCTGGGATGACGACTTTTTTGTCCTCTGACCAGCGCTGACGGCGCCATTCGGACGTAGACTTGCTCCATCGATCGGAGCTCGTCATGAACGACATCTCGAGGTGTCTGGCGGCGTTGCTGGCGGTGCCGTGTTTGGCGATTCTCACGGCCCCGGCCAGCTCGGCCGCACCGAAATGCACCACCACGTCGCCCAACACCACGCAATGCCAGACCAACGGCAGCACGGCGATCGTGACCTCGCCGCCCGCCCTGAACAACTACGGCCCCTGGTACGGCCCGGTGTTCGGGTTCGGCGGCATCGGTATCGGCTGGTGACGTCGACTCCCGACCCCCGCCGCTGATTATCGCGGGAAGTTTCGGGTAACCTAACTTTTCTATTCGCATACCCGGATAGAAGGTAGGCCGTTGCTAGAGGACACCAAGTCGCGCACCATCCCGAGCTGGTCGCTGCTCGGACCGGCATTCGTCGCTGCAATCGCCTACGTCGATCCGGGCAACGTCGCCGCCAATGTCAGCGCGGGTGCGCAGTTCGGCTACCTGCTGGTCTGGGTGATCATCGTGGCCAACGCGATGGCCGGGCTGGTGCAGTACCTCTCGGCCAAGTTGGGCCTGGTCACCGGACGCTCCCTACCCGAGGTGGTCGCCGACAACAGCCGCACCCCGACCCGGATCGCCTACTGGATACAGGCCGAATTAGTAGCTGTGGCAACCGATCTCGCCGAGGTGGTCGGCGGGGCGATTGCGCTGCACCTGTTGTTCGACCTGCCGTTGCTCCTCGGCGGAATCATCACCGGGCTGGTGTCGATGCTGCTGCTGAGCGTCCAGAATCGACGGGGCCAACGGGTCTTCGAGCGGGTGATCACCGGACTGCTGATGATCATCGCCATCGGATTTCTCACCAGCCTGTTCGTCGAGGCTCCCCCAGCGGCTGAGGTCGCCGCCGGCCTGATTCCCCGGTTCCAGGGCGCCGAGAGCCTGCTGCTGGCCACCGCGATGCTCGGCGCCACGGTGATGCCGCACGCGGTCTACCTGCACTCCGGCCTGGCCCGCGATCGTCACGGGCACCTCCAGCCGGGCGCTGTGCGGCGACGCCTGCTGCGGATAACCCGCTACGACGTCGGGCTGGCGATGCTGTTGGCCGGCGCGGTGAACCTGGCCATGCTGCTGGTCGCGGCCACCAACCTGCAGGGACGCGACGACACCGACTCCATCGAGGGTGCCCATGCCGCGGTCCGCGACACCCTGGGCCCGACGGTGGCGCTGCTGTTCGCCATCGGACTACTCGCCTCGGGCCTGGCGTCCACCTCCGTCGGTGCGTACGCGGGCGCGATGATCATGCAGGGGTTGCTGCGTCGCTCCTACCCGTTGCTCCTGCGCCGGTTGGTCACCCTGATCCCCGCCCTGGTCATTTTGGCCATCGGCGTGGACCCCAGCCGGGCCCTGGTCCTCTCACAGGTTGTGCTCTCCTTCGGCATACCGATGGCCCTCATCCCGCTGGTGCGGTTGACCAGTCGGGCGAACCTGATGGGCGAGGACGTCAACCACCGCCTCACCACGGCGCTGGGCTGGGGTGTTGCCGGATTGATCAGCGTGCTCAACGTGGTGCTGATTTATCTGACCGTGAAGGTCTGAATACTTCACCCGTACTTCGCCCACGGCTCGAATCTGTGCGTGACCGATGGGCCCCTGAGTGGAGTTCCTGCGCCGCTGGGCAGACTAGTCGCTGGTCACAGCGGCCGCCAATTCGCTTATCACGTCGGCGATTTCATTTCGTTTCCGCCAGGCGCGACGCTGCCGGATCGCGCCATTACCTTCGGCCACCACGCGGGCGAGCTCACCGCGCACCATCTCGTAGTCGTCCAGCGCCACCAAGGCCGGCCGCACCGTCTCGACGAATCGACCGAGTAGATCCCGCACCGGGACCGTCGACTGATCCCCCAGCAGATCGATGCCGTCTCCGTCCAGACCATCGTGGGCGGCCTTCCAATGCGCTGCGCGGATCTGGCTGTCCGCCAGACACGGAACTGATTCGCCTTCGTCGTAGCCGCGCAACGCCGTCATCGCCCCGGCACGGATCAACGTGGCGAGCAACACCGTCTCGGCCACCGTCGCAGGCACATCGGACACCCGCACCTCGACGGTCGGGAAATTCGCCGACGGCCGGACATCCCAATAGATCATGCCGTCATCCAACGCGGCGCCGGCCCGCTCCAGCATCGCTACCGCGGCGTCATACTGCGCGACGGAATCGAAATGCGGCGGAGGTCCCGAACTCGGCCACCGCGACCACAGCACGCTACGGAAGCTGGCATAACCGCTGTCGGTGTTGCGATAGATCACCGAGTTGGCGGTCAGCGCCAACAGCACATGCAGCCACGGCCGCAGCCAGTTGCTGACGTGAATCGCGGCGCCCCGGTCCGGCACCGCGACATGGACGTGGCAGCCACAGATGCCCTGTTCATGAGCGATCATGCCGAACCGGTGGGCGATCCTTCGGTAGCGCGCGGTCGGTGTCACCGGGAACTTGTGCGGCACGGTCGGCGGTAGCGCGACAGCCAGCAGCTGCGCACCGTTTACTGCGGCGGCCTCCGCGGCAGTCCGGCGCAACCTGCTCAGCTCGGAGCGCAACGCGCTGCTGGTGGCCATCACGTCCGTGGTGGTCTCGACCTGGCAGCTGGTCAGCTCCAGTTGCAGGTCGACCCCGTGCTCGGCGGCGCTGGCGGCGACCTGCTTGTTCCGGGCGATGGGTTCGCCGCTCTGCGAGTCGATGAGCAGGAACTCTTCCTCCACGCCCACCGTCGGGTGACTTGTCACGGCTCAGAATTGCCCGCCGCAGACGCCTCCAAACCTGCACGGGCTGTGCTTAAGATCGGGTGATGCCCAACGATTTCCGCTTCGGCGTCAGCTTGCGCGTCGCCGAGTCCCAGTCTCAGATCGCCGACGAGGCCCGGCGTGCCGAAGACCTCGGCTTCGACGTACTCAACGTGCCCGACCACCTCGGTGCGCCTGCCCCGTTCCCCACCCTGACCGCGATCGCCGCGGCGACGACCACGCTGCGCGTCGGGACGTTCGTGCTCAATGCCGGGTTCTACAAGCCGGCGCTACTGGCGCGCGACGCCACCGCGCTGCGGGATCTGTCCGGCGGAAGGTTCGACCTCGGCCTCGGTGCCGGCTACGTGCGCGAGGAGTTCGAGGCCGCCGAACTGCCGTTCCCCACGGCACGCGAGCGTATCGATCACCTGCGCCACACCACCGAGTACCTGAAAGAACACGCACCCGATATCCCGATCCTCATCGCGGGCAACGGCGACCGGCTGCTGACGGTGGCCGCCCAGACCGCGGACATCATCGGCCTCACCGGTGGTGACCAGGTCGGTGGGGATCCCTTGGCCGACCGAATCTCGTTCCTGCGCAACGCCGCCGGTGGCCGCTTCGACCAGCTGGAGCTCAACATCGCGGTCACGGCCATGCCCGCGCCCGGCAGCGAGATGCCCATCCTCAACGTCCCACGCCATTTCCTGCCGGGACTCAGCGACGAAGAACTTCTCCGCCACCCCGGTGTGCTGTCCGGTTCGGTCAGCGCCATGGCCGACCACATTCGCGGTCTGCGCGAGAAGTACGGGATCACCTACGTCATCGTGCAGATCGCCCACGCCGAGGCGTTCGGCAAGGTGATCGCCGAACTCCGGTAGAAGTTCTTCCCATCCGCGCCCGGTCCGGCTCCGAATACCGGGTGTGGAAAACATTCATCCTCGCGGGCGTGCCGTCGCCGTGATCGGCAGCGGCGTCGCGGGCCTCACGGCCGCGTATGTCCTGTCCGCCCGTGACCGCGTCACCTTGCTGGAAGCCGATGCCCGCTTCGGCGGGCATGCCCACACTCAGCACGTCGTCGAAGACGGCCGCACTGTTGCGCTCGACACGGCCTTCCTGGTGCACAACGACCGCACGTATCCCACCCTGTGCCGGTTGTTCGACGAACTCGGGATCCGCACACAGGACACCGACATGTCGATGTCCGTACGCGACGACGGCACCGGCCTGGAGTATGCCGGGGCACGCGGCCTGGGCGGGTTGTTCCCCAGCTGGTCCAATGTGGGCCGACCACGCTATCTGCTGATGCTGGGCGAGATCGCCCGATTTCACCGGCTGGCAACGCAATTGCTGCGACGCGCGGCGACCGGAGACGAGGCAACCCTCGAGGAGTTCCTGCACCGGCACGGATTCTCCCGGTACTTCACCGACCGATTCATGACCCCGCTGGTCGCCGCCGTGTGGTCATGCCCGCCCGGTGAGGCACTGCGCTACCCGGCGCGGTACCTGTTCGTCTTCCTACAGCACCACGGGATGTTGTCGGTGTTCGGTTCGCCGAAGTGGCGCACGGTGGTAGGCGGGTCGGTCAACTACGTCGACGCCGTCGTGTCCCGGCTGCCCGAGGCGATCACCGGTGCGCGCGTGCGATCCGTGCGGCGAAGCGCAGAGGGCGTACTCGTCACCGTCGACGGGCAACCGCCGCGGCGGTTCGATGCCGTTGTCATCGCCACTCATCCGAGCCAGGCGCTGCTGATGCTCGACGACCCGAGCGCGCACGAACGGCGCATCCTCGGCGCCATCCCCTACAGCCTCAACCAGGCTCAGCTGCACACCGACGAGTCGGTGCTGCCCCGCCTGTCGAGAGCCCGCGCTTCGTGGAACTACCTGATCGACGCCGAAGACCATGCAGTCACCGTCAGCTACGACATCACCAGACTGATGAGGCTGGGCGGCTCCCGGCGTTATGTGGTGACCCTGGGCGGCGCTCATCGGGTGGACCCGTCGAAGGTCATCGCCGAGATGGTCTACGAACATCCCGCCTACACCACCGAATCCGTGGCCGCACAACAACTCCTGCCTCAGCTCAACGACGACCGCGTCGTCTTCGCCGGGGCGTACCACGGCTGGGGGTTTCATGAAGACGGCGCCGCATCGGGACTGCGGGCCGCGGAGCGGCTGGGCGCCCGGTGGGCCGACGGCACGGTTGCGGAGCCGCTGGCATGCTGATTCCCGCGCTGTACCGCACCAGGATCACCCACGTACGCCGGGCTCCCGTGCGCCATCGCTTCAGCTACCGGGGATACAGCTGGTACGTCGATCTCGATCGGATGCCGCGATTGCCACGGTGGCTGCGACCCTTCGCCCGATTCGAGGTCGACGATCATTTCGCTGGTGAACCGAAAGACACACTGCGCCAACGGGTCGATGCGTTCCTCGTGTCACGCGACGTGGACCTCGCCGGCGGCAGGGTGACCGCGCTGCTCCAGGCGCGCGTGCTCGGATATGTGTTCAACCCCCTGAGCCTGTACTGGTGCCACGACGCTGCCGGCGCACTGCGTTGCGTGGTAGCCGAAGTCCACAACACCTACGGCGGGCGGCAGGCCTACCTGCTTCCCGCCGGACAACCCGCACGCGTGTCCAAGTGCATGTACGTCTCCCCGTTCAACGCCGTCGAAGGCCACTACCGGGTCCTGGCTCCAGAACCCGGGGAGCAACTCGACGTGACGATTTCGCTGCACCGCGAAGGACATCCCGCCTTCGTCGCCACCCTTCGGGGCGACCGCAGACCGGCGACCACGTGGGAGATCCTGCGACTGCAACTGACCGCACCGGTGGCACCGCTGGTCGGAGCCTTCGCCATCCGGATCGAAGGAATCAAGTTGTGGCTGCGCCGGGTGCCGGTCGTTCCCCGCCCCACCGACGGGTCCCAGAACCGAGGAAGGTCATTGTGAACACGCGGACCTGGACGTTCCCCGCCATCGATCCCACCCGCTGGCCGGACGTGGCACAGCCGCCGCGCGGGCCGGTGGCCGCGATCTCCGGCGCGGTGGCCGACCAGCTGCTGCGACGCGCCGCCGCGACATTGCCGGTCCGGCTGGCGTTTCCCGACGGGACCGTGACCGGCGCAGCCGACCCGACCCTGCCCACCATGGTCATCGAGAATCCGGAGGCCCTGGCCCGCCGGATCGGCCGCCACGGCCTGATCGGATTCGGCGAGTCGTACATGGCCGGTGAGTGGCACTCGACCGATCTCGTCGGGTTGCTCACCGAGTTCGGCAGGTCCATAGGTGATCTGGTTCCCGCTGCGCTGCAACGGTTCCGGGCGCTGACGCTACCTCGGTCACCACGCTCCGCCCACAACAACCCTGCGCAGTCCCGGCGCAACATCGCAGCCCACTACGACCTGTCGAACGAGTTGTTCTCGGAATTTCTCGACGAGACGATGACGTACTCCAGCGCGCTGTTCGCGCAGCTTCCTGGGACGACGGCAGCCCTGGCCGACGCCCAGCACCGCAAGATCGACCGACTACTCAACACCGCGGGCGTCGGACCGGGCAGCCGAGTACTGGAGATCGGCACCGGCTGGGGTGAACTCTGCATCCGTGCCGCCGAGCGCGGCGCCCAGGTGCACTCGATCACCCTGTCGGCCGAGCAACAACGGCTGGCCCGGGAACGGGTGGCGGCGGCAGGCCTGTCGGACCGGGTCGGTATCGAGCTGCGCGACTACCGCGACGTCGAGGGCTGCTACGACGCGGTGGTGTCGGTCGAGATGATCGAGGCGGTGGGATATCAATTCTGGCCCACCTATTTTCGGGCACTGGACCGGCTCGTCACCCCCGGAGGGCGCGTGGCGATCCAGGCGATCACCATGCCGCATGCCCGCATGCTGGCCTCGCGCGGCACGCACACCTGGATCCAGAAGTACATCTTCCCCGGCGGGCTGCTGCCGTCAACGGAAGCGATCATCGGTCTCACCGAACGGCACACCCGGCTGCGCACCGTCGACATGATGTCACTGCGGCCGCACTACGCCGAGACCCTGCGACTGTGGCGGGAGCGTTTCGTCGCGCGCCGTGACGCGGTGACCGCACTCGGTTTCGACGACGTCTTCGCCCGCATGTGGGAGTTGTACCTGGCGTACTCCGAAGCGGGTTTCGCCTCGGGCTATCTCGACGTACACCAGTGGACATTCGCCCCGACAGGAGGACACCGGTGAACCTGCTCATCGTCGCCGCGGTTTCGCTGGCGGCCCTTGCCGTCGTACACGGGGCGACGTTCGTGATCGGCCGAAACCTCGGGCGGTACAACGTCGTCGACGTGGCCTGGGGCATCGGGTTCATCGTGGTCGCCGCGGTCAGCGCTGCGCTCGGTAGCGGCGACCTCTTTCGGCGGGTCCTGCTGTTGGTGCTCATCACGCTGTGGGCTGGCCGTCTGTCCTGGCACATGGTGCTCAAGTCGGCGGGCAAGGGGGAAGACCCGCGCTATCAGGAGCTGCTGGACGGCGACTATTCGGCCGGTCACGTGCTGCGCAAGGTGTTCGTGATCCAGGGGGCGGCAACCTGGTTCGTTTCGCTGCCGGTGCAGCTGTCCTCGACCTTGGGGCCCACTCCCGCCGCCCTGCGACCGGTCCTGATCGTGGGCGTCCTGATCTGGGCGGTGGGGCTGACGTTCGAGGCGGTCGGCGACCATCAGCTGCGCCGGTTCAAATCCGACCCGGCCCACCGGGGCGTGATCATGGACCGCGGATTGTGGGCCTGGACCCGCCATCCGAACTATTTCGGCGACAGCTGCGTGTGGTGGGGGCTGTGGCTGGTGACCATCTGTGGCTGGGTGTCGCTCACGACGGTGCTCTCCCCGGGCCTGATGACGTACTTCCTGGTGCACGCGACCGGCGCCCGACTGGCCGAGAAACATATGGCAGGCCGACCGGGCTTCGACGAATACCGCTCGCGCACTTCATTTTTCATACCGCGCCCGCCGAGATCTGGATAAACATGACGGCGCAGACCCCGGTCGCTAGGCTGCTGTGGGTGACCGCCGAACTCGACGCGCTGCTACGGCGGGTGGCCCGACACGACGTCGACGCCTTCGCCGAGCTGTACGACCATACGCGGTCGAGGGTGTTCGGCCTGGTCACGCGGGTTCTGCGGGACCCGGGATACAGCGAGGAAACCACCCAGGACATTTACCTCCAGGTGTGGCGCACCGCAGACAGCTACGACCCGAACGCCGGATCCCCGATGGCCTGGCTGATGACGCTCGCACACCGCCGTGCGGTGGACAGGGTGCGTGCCGAACAAGCCGCCAGCCAGCGGGAATCGCGCTACGGGGCGGCCAGCGTGGATCCGCCTGCCGATCACGTCGCCGACTCGGTGATCACCCAGGACGAACAGCGGCGGGTGGCCGAATGCCTGTCCGCGCTGACCGATGCCCAGCGCGAGTGCATCCATCTCGCCTACTACGACGGCCTGACCTACAGCCAGGTCTCGCAACGGCTGGCGGCCAACCTCGCCACCGTCAAATCCCGGATGCGCGACGCCCTCCGCGGCCTGCGCAATTGCCTGGGGGCCGCATGACCGAACCGTTTGACTCCGAACTGCTCGAGTTGGCGACGCCGTATGCGCTGCACGCGGTGTCTGACAGCGAGCGCGCCGACATCGAACAGCGCCTGGCCGCTGCTTCTCCCGAGGTCGCCGCCCAGTTCACGACCGAGGTGCGGGAGGTGCGGGAAACCATGGCCCGGTTGGCGGGGGCCACCGCCCTGGAGCCACCGCCGCATGTGCGCGAGCAGGTGCTGGCGAGGGTCTCGGTTCGTGAGCTGCGCCGACGACCTGCGGCGCGCTGGCGCAACACGGCCCTGGCGGCCGCGGCAGCCGTCATCATCGCCCTGGCCGGCGTCGGTATCGGCATCGCCCTGCGTCCGGGCCCCCAGCCGACCACCGCCGAGCAGATCTTCGCCGCCCCCGACGTCCGGACCGTCTCCGGGGACATCCCCACCGGCGGCACCGCCACCGTGGTCTTCTCCCGCGAGCGCAACGCCGGTGTGCTGGTGATGAACGGCGTCACGCCTCCACAATCGGGCACCGTCTATCAGATGTGGCTGTTGCGCGAGGGTGCGGCAACCTCGGCCGGCACCATGGACTCCGCTGCTGTCGCGCCGTCGACCACTGCGGTGCTGGCAGACCTCGGCGATGCATCGGCCTTGGCCTTCACCGTCGAGCCGGGCACGGGCTCGACCGCACCGACCACGCCGATCTTCGCCGAGCTGCCATTGCGCTGACACGCATGAGGTGGGCGGGCACCGGGTATCACTGACCTCACCGCACGAGTTCGGGAAATGGAAGTGGTGAACGAGATGTCGACCGACGCAGACCTCAGCAAGGCGCCCACCCCGGATCAGGCCGAGGACAACGCGTTCTTCCCGTCGCCCTACTCGCTGAGCCAATACACATCGGCCAAGACCGATTTCGCCGGCGTGCAACATGCGGGTGCGTACGCCGAGGGCCGGTGGAAGATACTGATGATCGTCGCCGAAGAACGATATGTGTTGTGCCAGAACGGAAAGATGTTCTCCACCGGCAATCATCCGGTGGAGATGCTGCTGCCGCTGCACCATCTGATGGAGACCGGATTCGACGTCGACGTCGCGACCATCACCGGGTATCCGGCCAAGCTGGAACTGTGGGCGATGCCCCACGAGGACCAGGCCGTGGCATCGACCTATGAGGCCCTCAAACCCAAACTCAAGCAGCCTCTCAAGTTGTCCGAAGTGGCCGCGGATCTGCATCCGTCCTCTGACTATGAATCGCCCCGAGTTTGATGCACACGTGGTTATGGGTGTGCAGCCTCTGATTGGGCTGTGTTTGTAGCGTAATAG